>NZ_DAXW01000013.1:0-225 GCF_002506585.1 Methanoculleus sp. UBA430
CTCCCCTGTCCCCACCCCCCGCGTGGTGATATCCACCTGAAATCCGTAGACAGTGACATGCGACCGACATCAGCAATGTGATCCGCTTAAGGATCTCAAAGAGTTACAAAATCCCCGAAGTCGTCGATCCCTTTCTATTCCCCCAGGACACAGCGCATCCATCTGCCCGATCTCCATCTAATCCGGATCCTGTGCCGCTTGCCCGTACCCTTCTTTAGGTACCGG
>NZ_DAXW01000013.1:387-6197 GCF_002506585.1 Methanoculleus sp. UBA430
TACAGGGAATGAGCGGGGTCGATCTTCGGGCGCTGGTGGCGGAGTCTGCCGATCGCCTCCCGCTCTGGGTCGGCAAGATCTACCAGTTCGACGCAAAGACCCTCGGTATCAGGCTAAACGGGGAGGACCGGGCAAAATACCTGTTGCTCATCGAGACCGGACGGCGCGCCCACTTCACTGCGGAGTTCCCCACACCCCCGAAGAACCCGCCGAGTTTTGCGATGCTGCTCAGAAAGCACCTCGAGGGCGGGAAGGTGCTCGGCATCCGCCAGCTCGGGCTTGAGCGCACCATGAGCATCGACGTCGGGAAGCGGGATACGACCTACCATCTCATCTTCGAGCTCTTCGACGAGGGGAACGCGATCCTCTGCGACGAACGTTACACGATCATCAAACCCCTCTGGCACCACCGGTTCAAGACCCGGGAGGTGGTCCCCGGCGCCGTCTACGCCTTTGAGGGGGCCGACTGCTCGTCTCTCTCCCCGGAAGCGTTCCAGGGGATGCTTGATGGGTCCGACCGCGACATCGTCCGGACGCTCGCGGTCGGGTGCATGCTCGGCGGGGCGTACGCCGAAGAGGTCTGCCGGATCGCGGGTGTCGAGAAGAGCGCCGCGGCCGCCGAGGTGGACGCGGCGGCGGTCCGGGAGGCATTTGAACGGTTGATGGCCGCGGTCTCTGGGCGGAGCGATCCGGTAATAACGCCGTCCGGGTGCTGGCCGGTGGTGCTTGCCGGCGAGGAGGTTCGCGAGCGGTTTGCGACCTTCAGCGAGGCTCTGGATGCCTTCTACCCGGAGGTCGCGGGGGAGAAGGAGGCCGCAGCCACCGAGAAACCCCGCCTCTCCCAGGCGGAGGTGATCCGCCGGCGCCAGGCGGAGGCGATCAAGGGGTTTGAGAAGAAGGTCGAGCGCTACCAGCGGGTCGTAGAGGTGATCTACGAGAACTACACTGCTGTTGCCGGAATCATAACGACGCTCGATGACGCGAGTAAAGAGCGCTCGTGGCAGGAGATCGAGCAGATCCTCAAATCCAACGGCGATAACCCGGCGGCGAAGATGGTCCGGGCGGTCCACCCTGCCGAGGCGGCGGTGGAACTCGACCTTTCGGGCGAGCGGGTGAAGATCTACGTCCACGAGACGATCGAGCAGAACCTCGGCCGCTACTACGACCAGATCAAGAAGTTCCGGAAGAAGAAGACGGGCGCACTCGCGGCGATGGAGCGGATGGTCCCCGAGAAGCCCCGGCAGAAACAGACCCTTGCCCTCCTGAAGAAGCGGTGGTATCACCGGTTCCGCTGGTTCACCACCTCCGACGGCGTCCTTGTCATCGGCGGCCGGGACGCCTCCCAGAACGAGGAACTCGTCAAGAAGTATATGGAAGGCGGGGACCTCTTCGTCCACGCCGACGTCCACGGTGGAAGCGTCGTCATCGTAAAGGGCGCGACCGAACACCTGGACGAGGCCGTCCAGTTCGCCGCATCCTACTCAAATGCCTGGAAGGCCGGGCACTTCACGGCGGACGTCTACGCAGCCCGCCCCGACCAGGTGAGCAAGACGGCCGAGTCCGGCGAGTACGTGGCCCGGGGCGCCTTCATCGTCCGGGGAGAGCGGCAGTACTTCCGGAACGTCCCCCTCGGGGTGGCGATCGGTCTTGCGATGGCACCCGCGGTCGCCGTCATCGGCGGCCCGCCCTCGGCCGTCGCCGGACGTGCGAAGGTCCGGGTGGAACTCCTTCCCGGGCAGTTCGAGCAAAACGACACGGCAAAGAAGGTGGTCCGGGCGCTCAGGGAGAAACTCTCGGAGGACGAGTGGAAAGGGCTCAAGAACGCCCTGAACACCGAGGCGGTCGCCGCGTTCGTCCCGCCGGGAGGCTCCGATATCGTGGAATCATGAAATCTGAAGTGCGTGAGCTGAGGAATCAGTTCGGCGAGATACGCCTCTTTCCTGAGACGCTCGACGACATCTGGCACCTCTCCCACCTGGTCGGGCCGGGGGATCTCGTCTTTGCGACGACGTTCCGGAGCGTGGAGGCGGCAACCGACAAACTCCGGCCGGAGAAGGTGGAGAAACGGCCGGTCCGGCTCGGGATCCGGGTCGAGAAGGTGGAGTTTCACCAGCACACGAACCGCCTCCGCATCGCCGGGGTCATCGAGAGCGGGGTGGACGTCACAGCGCACCACACCCTCAACGTTGAACCCGGGTTTGAGATCTCGGTCATCAAGCGGTGGCGGTCCGTCGACTGCGAGCGGATACGGCGGGCCGTCGATGCCTCGGCCTACGGCGTGGTCCACATCGTGAGCGTTGAGGAGGGGGAAGCGCAGGTCTACCGCCTGCGCCAGTTCGGCCCGGAGTGGGTGACCACCGTCACGGCCGGGAGCAGCAAGGGTGCCGATACCGGCACCCGGTCGGTGCTCTTCGAGAAGACGCTCGAGGCCCTCACCGCGGTTACGGGACCGCTCGTCGTGGCGGGTCCGGGGTTCGTGAAGGACGAGTTCGCGAATTACGTGAGAGCCCGTGCACCCGACCTCGCGGAGCGGATGGTCGTCGTCGAGACGCGGCGTATCGGGCGGGGCGCCGTGCAGGAGGTGATCGGGCAGGGGATTATCGAGCGGCTGCTCGGCGACCTCCACCTTGCCCGGGAAGTCGGGCTGATGGACGAGGTCCTGCTCCGGGTTGCTACCGGAGGGGCTGTCGCCTACGGTATCGACGAGGTCGAAAAGGCGATCGCCTACGGTGCGGCGGAGACGGTCCTCGTCTCCGACACCCTGCTCCGGGACGAAGGGACAACGATGCTCATCGAGCGGGCCGAGCGCCTCAACGCATCGGTCGTGGTGCTGAGCACCGAGTTCGAGCCCGGGGAGCGCCTCGCAGCCCTCGGCGGCGTTGCGGCGCTCCTGCGGTATACGATCGAATGATCCCGGGTTATCCGGCGTCTCTTCACTGCGCCTCCTCCCGCTGAAGGACTGCTGCGGATCACGTTGATCGGTCAGGGCCGCCGGTTCCGCAGGGCCGGAGGTACCTATCTTTATAACCGGAGAACACCCTATAATGTAATAATTCCGTCAATCCGGGAAGTGGCCGCTGGCCCGTTCTTTTCGCCGGGCCGCCGTGCCGGGGCGACCTCCCCTTCCAGGAACGGCGTAACATTGGTGTCAAGATGAGTGAGAATGCGGTAGCCGCAGAGGTTGATAAAACACGGCCGCGGACACGTGCCGAGAAACAGGTCGAGCACAGGAATCGAATAAAACGGACGCTTGTAGCCTGCTTCATGGGTATTCTGACCGGAGGACTCTCGTTCTACCTCTCCGGCACCGCGGACCCGGTCACCGGGCTCCAGCCAAACGCCATCATCGGCCTGCTCCTTCTCGCGGCAGGCGTCGTCTTCCAGAAGCACGTCTTCATGCTCATCCGGATCGACTACATGGAGCTGAACAAAAAAGACTGGTTTTATCAGAGTTTCATGACGTTTGCGCTCTGGTTCATGACCTGGACGATCCTCTTAACCACCACTGTTCTGTGATTCCCCATGCGTATTGCTGTTGTACACCGTGATCGGTGTCACCCCGTAAAGTGCGGCACCGAGTGCATCATCTACTGTCCGCGTGTCCGGACCGGCGACGAGACCGTCGTCATCGGCGAAGACCAGAAGGTCGTCATATCCGAGGAGCTCTGTGTCGGGTGCGGCATCTGCGTGAAGAAGTGTCCGTTTGAGGCTCTCGATATCGTCAACCTCCCCGAACAACTCGACCAGCCGACCCACCGCTACGGCCAGAACGGCTTCGTCCTCTACGGCCTCCCGATCCCCGTCGAGGGGAAGGTCACCGGCATCCTCGGCCCGAACGGTATCGGCAAGAGCACGTCGGTGAAGATTCTCTCGGGCACGCTCATCCCGAACCTGGGGAGGACCGATTCTGCAGTCTCCTGGAAGGAGGTCCTCGACCTCTACCAGGGAACCGAGCTCTTCGATTACCTCCAGGTGCTCTCCCAGAAGAACGTGAAGGTCGCCGTAAAGCCGCAGTACATCGACCAGATACCGAAGGTCTTCTCCGGGTCGGTGCGCGATCTCCTCGCGACGACCGACGAGCGCGGGAAGCTCGATCACTACGTCGACCGGCTCTCGCTTCGTGCCGTCATCGACCGGCCGATCACGACCCTCTCCGGCGGCGAGCTGCAGCGGGTGGCGATCACCGCCTGCCTCGCGCGGGATGCAGACTTCTACTTCCTGGATGAGATCACGCCCTACCTCGACGTCTACCAGCGGATGGCCGCCGCAAACCTGATCCGCGAACTCGCCCAGGAACGGCCCGTCGTGATCGTTGAGCACGACCTCGCTATCCTTGATATGCTTGCCGATACGGTGCACATCGCCTACGGAGAACCGGCGGTCTTCGGTGTCATCACCCACCCGAAGGGCGTCCGGATAGGGATCAACCAGTACCTGGAGGGTTTCCTCCCGGAGGAGAACGTCCGGTTCAGGACCTATCCGGTGACGTTCGATACCCGGGCCCATGCCGCCGACTCGAACCGGGAGGTGCTGCTCGAGTTCCCGGCGATGACAAAGCGCTTTGACCGGTTCTCGCTCACCATCGACGGCGGGGAGATCCGGAGCGGCGAGGTCCTCGGGGTCCTCGGGGCGAACGGTATCGGCAAGAGCACCTTTGCCCAGCTCCTTGCCGGGGTGCTCGAACCCGATACCGGGGCGATGGACACCCGGGTGCGGATCTCCTACAAGCCGCAGTACCTCAAGGGCGACACGGAGGCGACCGTCGAGGAGATGCTCCGGCAGACGACGGTGAAGTTCGACACGTCATACTACCAGCACGAGATCTTAGAACCCCTCTCGCTCTCGCAGCTCCTCCAGGCGCCCATAACCACGCTCTCCGGCGGCGAACTCCAGCGTGTGGCGATCGCGATCTGCCTCTCGCGTGATGCCGACCTCTACATCTTAGACGAGCCGAGCGCTCACCTCGACGTGGAGCAGCGGGTGAAGATCTCGCGGATGATCCGGAAGCACGCCGAAGGGCGGGACGCGAGCACGCTCGTGATCGACCACGACATCTACGTCATCGACATGATCAGCGACCGGATCCTTGTCTTCGAGGGCGAGCCGGGCCTGCACGGCAAGGCCGCGGGGCCGTTCGATATGGCGCCGGGCATGAACCGGTTCTTACAAGCGCTCGGGATCACCTTCCGGCGGGACAAGAGCGGGAGACCGCGGATCAACAAGCCGGGTTCGTTCCTGGACAGGGAACAGATCGCGGCCGGGGACTATTACTACGCGGAGATCTCGAAGTCCTGAGGGGCATCGGGAGGTCTTTTCTTTTTTGGCGGATATACGGTTTCCGTTGTACCTGCAAATGTTAAGAGTACCCCATGTTACCCAACGGGGATAATCACACTATATGGTTCTCGCAGGTCTGCTCTCGGCAATTCGAGGCATAGACTTGGTATTGAACGAGATCCCTGGAGAATGGAACAAAGACTGGTTCCACTTTGTCAATATCAATGATCGCCAGGCTAACACCTGTTATCCTGGATACCTGTGGGCAACAGACAACTGGGTCGAAGCACACTGCTTTGCCAATATTCGGGTCCAAGAGGTATGGAAAATACTGGATAAAGACTTTCATTTGCATATAGATGGGGCAAGGCAGCCCTCCCAGGGGATATGCGTGCAGGCGAACAAAGGATTTGTGTTTTCCAACAGAATATTGTCGTTTATTTGCCCCCGTGATGCTGTTCTTTATTCCACCCGGGGCAAGTGGGCTAAATTCTATTCTCACATATTCCAGAGAACTTCGAAAAACCTCACCC
>NZ_DAXW01000006.1 GCF_002506585.1 Methanoculleus sp. UBA430
GATGCCGAGCATCCCTTCGAGGATCTTTTTCTGCAACACCGAGACGTTCAGGGACCCGATCAGGTCGGCGGGGTCGGCGACCGGCCGGGAGACCTCGTACCAGGTCCCCTGCAGGTAGAAGTGCATGACATGCACCGGCCCGTTCCCGGTCGCGAGCGGCGGGATCTGGTAGCCCGTATCGTCGACCTTCCCGTAGGGCCGGACGTCCCAGCCTGCCGCGAAGAGCGCGTCGATGAATCCCGGGAGGGTGTAGCCGCCGAGGTCCGCAACAAGCCGGCTGTAGCCGTGGATGCGGACCCGGTCGTGGGCGAAGAGGACCACCATGAACTTCCCGGTCTCTTCGGTGAACCTTCCTGCTTTCCGTCGCCGTTCCGCCACGTTCACCGCCGATTTGGCCCGGTGGTGTCCGTCCGCGATGTAGACCTCCGGCACCGTCGCAAAGAGGTCTTCAAGGTGCGAAAGGGCCGCCCCGTCGGTGACCCGGTAGACCTCGTGAAGCGCGCCAGATCCGGTTACGGTGCTCCCGACGGGCCCCGTTCCGTCGATGAGAGAGTGGACGTAGGGGAAGATCTCGCCGGGGTCGCGGTAGAGCAGGAAGACAAGGCCGGTGTTGGCCCCGACCGCGTCGATGTGCCGGGTTCGGTCCTCCTCCTTGTCGTATCGGGTGAGTTCGTGCCGTCGGATCCGTCGGTTCTCATAGTCCTCCGTCGCCACACAGCAGACCAGCCCGACGAACTCCTCGTCGCCCTGGACGGCCCGGTAGACGTACATCCCGGGGTCCGGGTCGCGCTGCATAAGACCGTCTGCAAGCATGCCGTCGAAGACCTCCCGCGCCCGCCGGTAGACCCGGTCGTCGTGCGGGGGGAGGTCGGGGAGTTCGGCGTCTGGCCGGCTGACCCGCAGGAAACTCAGAGGGTTTTTCTCAATACATTCCCGGGCTTCATCCGCCGTCACCACATCGTACGGCACAGAAGGTATCTTTTCAGAGTACCGACGTTCAGGGCGAACCGCTGCGAACCGATAGATTTGAACCATGGAAACCGCCACTCGTATGTGGCTATTATTTTGTCTCCTGACATTATATTAGATAAGGCACTCCGCAAAGGAAAGGCCGGTAACTATGATGCCGCTTCAATTCACCATTCACCGGGCACAACCCGTCGATGTCCCGCAGATAGTTGCCGTCGAGAAAGCGGCGTTCGTCGACCCGTGGGATGAGAGGACGCTCCGTGAATCGCTCGCCTACTACCCCGAGACATTTTTTGTGGCCAAAAACAACGGCAACCTGGCGGGATTCGTTGCCGGGGGCGTTGAAGACACCGGAGAAGAGGTTTATGGGCATATTATGAACCTCGCGGTCGCTCCGGGATACCGGCGCCGGGGAGTCGGGTGGCAGCTCATCCGTCGCCTGGAACAGGAGTATGCCGTTTTAGGCGCGAGCGGTGTCCAGCTCGAGGTCCGGATCACCAATACCGGCGCTCAGGAGTTCTACCACCGCCTCGGCTACCAGGAGGTCTTCCAGATAGATTCCTACTACGCGAACGAGGAAGACGCCCTCGTCATGATGAAGTGGTTCCGGTTTTAGAAAGGGGATGTTATCCCCTGCCGAGGTCCTGGTGGGCCCTGGCAAGGTGCTGGGCCGCGAGGGCGCCGAGGAGGGAGAGTTCTCCGGCGAGCACCCCGGCGGCAACGATCTCGGCAAGCGCTTTCGCGTGGGTCCCCGGCGGGTCGCCGCCTCCGGCGACGCCGAGCATCGCGAGGCACTCGTGCTGGGTATCAATCCCGGTGCCGCCGCCGACCGTTCCCACCGGGAGCGAGGGGAGGGTGACCGAGACGTAGACGCCGCCGTCTACCCGGTCGGCGGTGGTGATCGCGGTGCTCCCCTCGACGACGTGGGCGGGGTCCTGTCCGCAGGCGATGAACATGGCGGCGACGACGTTCGCTGCGTGGGCGTTGAACCCGAACGAGGCCGCCCGCGCCGAGCCCACAAGGTTTTTGCGGTAGTTTGCCGCGACAAGGGTCTCAGAATCGGTCTTCAGGAGGTCGGCGACCATCTCGTCGGTCAGTCGCACGCCCGCGACCACGGTCTTTCCCCTGCCCCGGACCAGGTTGATCGCCGCCGGCTTCTTGTCGGTGCACATGTTCCCGGAAGTGGAGACGAGGCGGGCCCCGGTCTCCCGTTCGATGAGCTCGCCCACCTTCTGGCTTGCGATCGTCACCATGTTCATGCCCATGGCGTCCTTGGTGTCGAACTCGAGCCGGACGAAGACGCTCGTCCCCGCAACGTAGGAGACGGCTTCGAGAAACTCCCCGTGCTTCGTGGTGCTCTCCGCCGTCTCGCGGATTTCGGCGGTGTGTTCGTCCACCCAGGCGACCACTTCACGGGCGTGGACGACGTCGCGTGCGGCAAAAACCGGCGCCCGGGTCATCCCGTCGCGCATGATCCGCACGTCCGCACCCCCCGCCCGGGTGATCAGGGAGCACCCGCGGTTCACCGATGCCACGAGCGCTCCTTCGGTCGTCGCCAGGGGGAGGTAGTAGGACCCGCGGGCGTACTCCCCCTTCACTGGAAGCGGTCCCGCGACGCCGATCGGCACCTGCACCGCGCCGATCATGTTCTCGATATTGCGTTTCACCACCCGGTCGATCCCGATGGTAAACGACCCCACCGCGGGAAGGGCGGTGCCGGTCTCTTCCTCAATGAAGGTCCGCCGCACCCGGACCGCTTCCTCCGGGGGGAGTTCCTTTTCGAGCGCGTAGAGTTTGAGGGAGCCTTCTTTCAGCCTCCTCGTGTAATCATCCATGAATAGTATGAGGACTCATACCTAAAGATGGCTGGTGGTCGGCGTGCGAAAGGAACAGTGGTGCCTTGCGGTGGAGAAGAGGGAGGCTGAAGAGACACGGCACCGGCTGCTTGGCGAGGGGCTCCTTGACCGGCGCTGTAAGCCGCGCCCCGAGGGGGGCGCCGTCCTCTTTCCGGTCGTAAGAGAGGTCCCGGGCGCTCTCCGGTGCGAGTTTGAGGCTGTGCCGGAACAGGTCGTTCTCCCCCGCCACGAGCTCGTGGGCGGGATAGCCATCATGCAGGAGAACGACCCCGGGGGCGCCCGGCGGCTGCTCGCCGCCCGGCCGTCCCTCGCGACGGTGCTCTTCCCGGAGACCCCGGTCGAGGGGGAGTACCGCATCCGCCGGTTCGCCGTCCTTGCAGGGGTCCCGTCCACCCGCACCCGGGTGACCGAGTACGGTCTCCGCTTCGACGTGGACCTCGCCCACGCCTACTTCTCGGCCCGGCTCTCGACCGAACGGCAGCGGGTCCTTCGCGCGATGGAGGAGGGGGAGCGGGTGCTCGATATGTTCGCCGGCGTCGGGCCGTTTGCGATCACCCTGGCCCGCCGGGCCGCTTTCGTCGTCGCCGCGGACCTCAACCCCGCCGCTGTCCACCTGATGATCCATAACATCGCGCTCAACCGGGCGGAAAACGTCATCCCGATGCTCGCGGACGCCGGACACCTTCTCCGGCTCGATTTTTCCCCCTTCGACCGGATCGTCATGAACCTCCCCCTGGCCGCACCGCAGTTCCTCCTGACAGCCGCCCGGCTCTGCCGGGACGGCGGGACCATCCACCTTTACGCCCTGGAGGAGCGGGAAGGGGAGTACCTCCCCCTGATCCGTGCGGTCACCCGGGGAGAGGTCGTCGAACGCGTGGTCAGGACCTACTCGCCGGGGAAGTGGCACGCGGTGTACGATATTACTGTTGAGAAAGAAGGTTCGGGCGAGTCTTCGGTGTAGGTGGATTGGGCCGCGGCATGACTCACGCGAAGCCGCGAAGGGGACAGGTACCGGTCTTCGCGGCTCGCAACCTTTCGGTTCCATCCAGTTTTTTGATAAACCACCGCACCCTGCGGACAGTCGCACTTCGTGTGAGTTTTCAATGCAAGGGGCGCTAGAGCCTCATGCGAAGCGCGACTAGCCGGAAGGGTGGGTGCGGGCGTCAAAAAAAAGAGTATCGAGCGTGATCCCTTTTAGTCCGAAGCCCGAAAAAGCCCCGGAGACAAAAATTTGAATATTATTCCACCGGCACGAACTTCGTGCCGTAGTGGATGGTGCCGCTCTCGCCGTCCGCCGTCACCCGGCGGAAGACGCTTTTGACCCGCATCCCGATCTTCGCCTCCTCCGGGAGGCAGGCCACCTGGGTGGTGAGCCTCGGCCCCTCGTCGAGTTTCACAATCGCGAGGACGTAGGGCGTGGTGTGGTCGAACTGGTCGCTTGCCGACCGGATCACCGTATAGGTGACGACCGTCCCCTCGCCGGTGAACTGGTGGTCGACGATATTGCCGCTCCGCCGGCAGTCGGGGCAGAGCGACCGGGGCGGGAAGAAGTACCGCCCGCAGGTCGTGCACTGCGTCCCGACCAGGTTATACCGCTGCGGGATCTTTCTCCAGAACCGTGATACCGACATTTTTACACCCCCAGGATGTGCACGACGACGGTTGCACCCGTGCCGCCGACGTTGTGGGTCATCCCGATCTCCGCATCCACCTGCCGGGCCCCGGCATCGCCGCGGAGCTGGGTGACGACCTCGCAGATCTGCTTGATCCCCGTCGCGCCGACCGGGTGGCCGCAGGCCTTCAGCCCGCCGCTCGTGTTCACCGGGATCTGCCCGCCGAGCGCCGTCACTCCGTCTGCGGTGAGTTTCCCGGCCTCGCCCTTCTTGCAGAAGCCGAGGTCTTCGATCGCGCAGATCTCGGCGATCGTGAAGCAGTCGTGGACCTCGACGAGGTCGATATCCTTCTGGCTGAGGCCTGACAGGGCGAACGCCCGTTTGCCTGCGGCGACCGAGGCGTCCAGGGTGGATATGTCCCGCCGGTCATGGAGCGCGATGGTGTCGCTCGCCTGGGCGCTTGCGAGCACCCGCACCGGCGAGTCGGTGAACTCACGGGCGCGTTCGAGCGGGACCACAACGACCGCCGCCGCACCGTCGGTGATCGGCGAGCAGTCGAAGAGCCGCAGGGGGTCGGCCACGAGCGAGGAGTTGAGGACCGTGTCGACCGTGATCCGGTTCCGGAACTGGGCGATCGGGTTCTTTGCCCCGTTCTCGTGGTTCTTGACCGCGACCTCGGCCAGCTGCTCGCGGGTGAGCGGGTAGCGGTGCATGTAATCGTTTGCGATCATCGCGTAGAGGCCGGGGAAGGTCGCCCCGGCGAACCCTTCCCACTCGCGGTCCGCGGCGCTCGCGAGCATATCCACGCTCGCCCCGGTCCCGACATCGGTCATCTTCTCGACGCCCGCGGCGACCACGACGTCTTCCATGCCGCTCGCGACCGCGATCACGGCCTGCCGGAAGGCAAGTCCGCCGGAGGCGCAGGCCGCCTCCACCCTCGTCGAGGGGGTGTTGTTGCTTGCCAGCCCGGCGTAGTCCGCGATCAGGGCCCCGATGTGCTCCTGCTCGACGAACCGCCCGGCGCTCATGTTCCCCACGTACAGGGCGTCGATCTTCTCGCCGGAGAGCCCGGCATCCTCGAGCGCCAGCGCTCCGGCCTTCACAAAGAGGTCCCGGAACGACGTGCTCCAGTGCTCCCCGAACTCCGTGCACCCTATACCGATTACTGCTACGTCTCTCATCTCTGCATCACGATCTTTCCCTTGTGTTTGGCATACAGTGCATAGTCGAGGTAGGTCGGGTTGGCGAGCAGTTTCTCAACGCTCGGTGCCGCCGCCCTGTTGAATTCTCCGGACTCAATGGCATCGGTGACCGTGATATCGAACGCGTCGCTCCCGGCCCCGGACCCGAAGGAGGTGACGAAGATCCGCTCGCCGGGTTTTGCCACATCCAGCGTCGCCGCAAGCCCGATCATCGATGCGCCGGAGTAGGTGTTGCCGAGCCTCGGCACGACGAGACCGGGCCGGATCTGGGCGTCGGTAAACCCGAGCATCTTTGCCACGCGCTGCGGGAACTTCGCGTTGGGCTGGTGGAAGACCGCGTAGTCGTAGTCCTTCGGGGTCGTCCCCGCCTGCTCGAGCATCAGCCGGGCGGCGCCCTGGACGTGCTTGAAGTAGCCGGGATCGCCGGTGAACCGACCGCCGTGGCGGGGATAGTTCTGGCCTTCACGCCGCCAGAAGTCGGGCGTGTCGGTGGTGAACGAGCAGGTCCGGTGGATCTCGGCGATGGGGTCGGCGTCGCCGATGACGAACGCCGCCCCGCCGGCTGCCGCCGTATACTCGAGCGCGTCCCCCGGAGCACCCTGGGCCACGTCGGCACCGATGGCAATCCCGAACGGGATCATCTTGCTCTTGACCATGCCCATGCAGGTCTGGATGCCTGCCGTTCCTGCCTTGCACGCGAACTCGTAGTCGGCGGCGGTCATGTTCGGGGTCGCCCCGATCGCCTCGCCGACCGTACAGGCCGTGGGCTTGACCGCGTAGGGGTGGGACTCGCTGCCCACGTAGATGGCGCCGATCGCGTCGGGATCGACGGCTCTCCGCCGGAGAGCGGCACGGGCCGCCTCGACGGCGATCGTTGCGGTATCTTCATCGAGATCCGGGACGGACTTCTCAAAGACCCCGAGGCCTCTGGTGATGTCGTCTGCGTTGGCACCCCATACCCGGGCGATCTCCGGGACTTTAATCCGGTATCGCGGGATATAGACGCCGTATGAATAGATGCCTACCATAGTTTTCCTCGTAGTGAAGTGATGATCGTCTCGACATCCATCTGCGTGCAGAGGACGGTGATCCGGTCGCGCTCCGCAAGCCCCGGTATCAGCGGGTGGACCTGTTCCGGGGTTATCCCCTGCAGCACCACGCAGCGGGGCTTGAAGGGGGTGACCCGGATCGCCACCATGGGGGACTTGCCGGTCGAGACCTCGGTGAAGATGAGAGCACGTTCCGTGCTCCAGCCGTAGATGCGGTTGAACTCGCTCGACGAGAGCTGGAGGATCGCATTGAGGCTGTTGATCACTGTATACCCATAGACCGTCTGGTCCATCGGGCCGCAGAGTGTTGCGGCGTCGATGGCCCCGGCAAAGTCGGAGAGGCTCACGGGAGAGGCATACTCGTGGATGTCGTAGATGACGTCTTCGTCGAATTCGCTGTACAGGATTTTTGCGAATTTGTTGATGAACCGGCCGCCGTTGTCCTCATCGATTGCGAGGATCGTATCGACGATCTTGCCGACGATGGCGGTTCCCGGACTTTTTCGTCGTCCGCTTTCGTAATCGCTGATAACTGAAGGCGAGACCTCAAGGCGTTCGGCGAGCACCCCCGGAGGGATGTTGAAGCTCTGCCGCCACTTCTTGAGGGCCTGACCCGGTGAGTCCGAGAGCGTGATCTCTCCTGCCATTTTCTCGGCAAGTTGATGCCGCACTCCGGATTTCATGCAGGTACTGTTGACACTCCGACTTAAATAATTAGCGTATGCCATTTCGACATTTCACGAAGTGGGCCGACCCGGATCGTTGCGCAACCCGTATATAGTATGCATCTCAATTATGGTATAATGGTTGAAGCGGAAGACCTGCAGTCCTTGAAGACGATTGCCCTGCTCGGCGGATGCCGGGGCCCGATCTGGCTCTCATCGCAGTCTCTCGGGAATGAACTGGGGATCAGCCCCCAGACCGCCTCCCGGCGATTGATCGCGCTTGAGCGGCAGCAGTTCATCATCCGGTCGATGAAACCCGACGGCCAGTATGTCGCCGTCACCCGGGAGGGCGGACAGGCGCTGAAGCGGGAGTACACGGATTACGTCAGGATATTCAACCCGGAGCAGAGGCAGTACGTCCTCGCCGGGACCGTGATAAGCGGCCTCGGCGAAGGGCGCTACTACATGAGCATCCCTCACTACAAGGAGCTGTTCGGTGAATGCCTGGGATTTGAACCCTTCCCCGGCACCCTGAACATCAGGCTCGATGCGGCGAGCATCGAGGTCCGCAAGCACCTCGACCACGCCGGATGGATCGACGTTCCGGGATTTACCGCCGATGAGCGGACGTTCGGCGGCGCCAGGGTTCTTCCCTGCCGCATCGACGGCCGGAGATGCGCGATCGTCGAGCCCTCTCGCACGCACTACCCGGAGGACATCATCGAGGTCATCGCCGGATGCGAACTCCGGAACGTCCTGAACCTGAATGATAACGATACAATCGAGGTGGAGATTACCCATGATTGATGCAGCCATAGAGGCCCTCGCAAGGGGCGAATTCGTCCTGCTATACGACTTTGACAACCGGGAGCGCGAGACCGATTTTGCCATCCGGTCCGACGCCGTCACGCCCGCCCACATCCGGCAGATGCGCAAAGACGGCGGCGGCCTGATCTGCACGGCGGTGCATCCCGAGGCGGCAAAGCGGCTCGGTCTGCCGTTCGCCCACGACGTCCTGCGAGCCTGCAGCCTCGTCGAGAAGGACGGCGAGGTCCCTTACGACCCGAAGAACCACTCCTCGTTCTCCCTCTGGGTGAACCACCGCGAGACCTATACGGGGATCACGGACCGGGACCGGGCCCTGACGGTCACCGCCATCGCGGACGAGGTGAGAAAGTCGCTCAACGGCGGGGGTCACGACTTTGCCGCGCACTTCCGAACGCCGGGGCATATGGCGCTCCTCCGGGCCGCCGACCGGCTGCTCGACGAGCGGCGGGGGCAGACCGAACTCTCGATCGCCCTTGCCGCCATGGCTAATATCACGCCGGCGGTCACCATCTGCGAGATGCTGGACGACGAGACGGGGTTTGCCCTCAAGAAGGAAGATGCGGTGGAGTATGCGCGGAAGCACGGGCTCGTCTTCGTCGAGGGACAGGAGGTCCTGGACCGCTGGGAATCTCAAAAGCCGAACGTCTGACCTCCTCCTCTTCCCGCCCCTCCGGGTTCTCCCTCCCGAAATGTTCCGGGAGGGCCTTTTTTACACATTGCCGGGAGAGTGCCGGAATGTGCGTGGGATTCATCGCGATGCCGTAAGGAAGCGTTGCCCGTGCGTTTCCAAAAACAATATATATAATTGTACGGCATCATAAACGGATGAAAAGAGATGCCGTGGCATACTTGAATACAAGAAAGAAGGGGGATTTTGCAGCACAAAAGAGTGAAGTCGAGAACTATTGCAAATATCGATTCCAGATTGTCAATATCTTCCATGACCACCGGGCGAATGCAACGCCTCCCGAGAAGCGGAAGGGCTTTGCCGAGATGCTGGAGTACTGCGCCGCGAAGAACTGTCCCGAGATCGTCATCTATAGTCTTGCAGATCTTGCCCGGGATATGGACGTCGGGCTTGCGACCCTCAACGCCTTAAACGACCGATACACGGTTTACTGCGTGCATAACGATTTCCTGGGGTCCCGCGACGACCCGGAGCAGAGAAGAGAGGCCGTCGCAAACTTCGTCGCGTACATGGGCCAGTACCGGGAGAACACCCACAAGACTGCGCTCCTCCCCTCGAAGAAGACGGAGAAGGGGGGAGACGGGCGGCCCATCGGGAGGCCGAAGGCGCTCAACGAGGGCCAGGTCGAGGCCCTCATCACGATACGACAGGCCGGGACGAGCATCAGCCAGATCTGCAGGATGTTTGACGTCAGCAGGAGCACGGTCAGCAAGATCCTGGCGGACTACCCCGAACTGAAGGGGGAGTGGAAGGGGGCCCGGCAGGAGTCCCCGGAGGAGTGACGTAGTCGAAGGGCACCCGGTCGGCAAAGAGGACACTGAACCATCTCTCCGGCCGGAGACGGCTGATGACGAGACACGCCTGAACAACGAGAGAATAATTGGGCATGGCGGCGACATTGATACGTTCCATTCCCTTCTTGCAATAATTCCCGAGAGGGCGACAGGATTCTTCGTCTCCTACAACAGTCGCGGAGGAGTTACAGCGAGAGACGATCTCCTGATGAAGTTTGTCGATCGGTTCTATCCCGCCTCCGCATCCACCGCGCCCGCAAAAGATTCCGGAACGCCCGCCGGAAAATATACCGGGACCTACCAGCCGACACGTCACAACTACCAGACGTTCGAGTTCTATCTCACGCCGCCCGGGCAGATACGTATCGAACAGGGAGAGAAGGCGCTGTTGTTTACACCGAGCGGAAGCCCTCCGTCCGAATACGGCGAGGTCGCTCCCGGTGTCTTTGCGCAATCGAGCGGTCAACTGACATCTTACGGGAACCTGGTCTTTCGTGAGGACGAGCAGGGCACCATAGACTTCCTCTGTTTCGAAAACCTGCCTATCTTCGCGTTCGAGCGGGTAGCATGGTTTGCAACCGATCCGTTCACCGACGGCGTGAAGAATACCGGCCTCGCGATTCTCCTGACGGTTTTCGTATGGCCGATCATGGCCGTATCCCGGCGGGTCTACGGTGCTACCAGATGAACGCGATACGCCACTCTCCGTGTATGTCCGCCTGGTGGCCGGAGCGGCCTTCCTGCTCTTCGTCGTCTTCGTGCTCGTTCTCCTCCCGGCGGTGATGGGCGATATGACACTCCTCAAGTCGTACATGTTCGGCCGGACGGTTCCTCTTGCCCTGAGCGCAGTCATGACCGTCCCGGTCATTGCCGTGCTTTTATCGGCCGTGGCCGCCACCTCTGCCGTCCCGGTCTGGAGGCGGCGCTCCTGGTCCGTATGGCACCGGGTGCATTACAGCATCGTCGTTATCGGACTGATCATGCTGGCGTGGTGGGTCAACTTCTGGAACCTCTTCGTCTTCAGGCTGTGAGAGGACAAGATCCATCATTTCTGGATGGCGGGACCTCCTCCCGGTCCCTCGTCAGGCATTTCCCGTAAGCCCGGACGGGTCCCTGCGGTAGTACAGCAGAGGGGACGATATTGCACCGGTATCGCGCCGTGAAGGTTGCCGCCGGAAGCGAATAATGCGGCGGTTCCGCAAAAAAGGGTTTTCGGAGGTAGAGCCTCTACAGCTGAACCTGCGAGAGGGCGTCGTAGACGATCTTCCGGTAAACGTCCGGCCGCGTCCCGTACTCTTCCTGGGCCTTGTTGGAGTCCTCGGTGGTCCCGAAGGCGTCAAGCCGGTCCAGGGTCTCGCGGGCAGTGTCGAGAACCCAGATGTCGCGGGTCTCGTGGTCCACGACCGAGATCGACTCCGCACGGACCGAGACGAGACAGGTCCCGTCCGGGGTCGTGTAGAGGTTCGGCTTGCCGACGACGGCGACGAATGCCGGTGGCTCGATCCGGGCGAGCTGCTGCATCGCCTCGGGCTGGTAGGACCCGGCCATGATGAAGAACGTCCCCGTCGGGTCGACTACCCTTCCGCGGTAGAAGACGTTCTGGTCGCCCTGTCGCTGCTTCTCCGTGAGGGTCCCGACGATGAAGATGCGGTTGCTCCGGATGCCGCTCGGGAGGAGGACATAGGTCGGGCTCTTCTCGTCCTCGCTCTCCTTGAACTGGTACCGGGTCTCGCGGAGTTCGTTTGCAAAGACCCGCCGGGCCGGCTCACGCTCGAATGCGCTCTGGGGTTTCATGCCGCCTCACCCCCGGCACGGTTTAGCAGTGAAGCCAGTTCCTCGGATTTGAACGTGACCGGGGAGCAGGAGTCGACGAGCAGCCTGCCACCGAACTCGTTCCCGCTGCAGGTGTAGTAGCGACCGAGGACTGCGTTCCGGATCCGGTAGAAGATCTCGTCCATACCGAGCGGGTTCGTCTCCGCGATCCCGACGGCCTCATCGAGGGTGATCCCTGCGAGTTTCTCGACGATCTCGCGCTGCATCAGGATGTTCTTGGCGCGGATGCCGTCGTCTAAGACCGCTTTCAGCCGGAGGTCGTAGCGAAATTCTGGCTGGATCTCATGCACCGGGCAGTAGTTCTGCCGGGAGAGGGTCCGGTTGCAGCCCTCGACGGGGCAGCGCTTGATCAGGCCCGAGCCCGGAGCGATATGGACGAGCGCACCCTGGATCTCGGTCTCGTTCCGCCCGACTTCGATGTCTCCCTCGTCGGATATGTACATCGCGGTGTTCAGGGCGAGGGAGAGCCTGCCGTTGTACTCGTCAACAGTGGCGTAGAAGATGTTGTAGACCGTATTGAGGTCCAACTGATCTTTGCCCTCTTCCTTCCAGATGACGAACTTGATGGTGCCGGTCTCGTCGCCGAGGAGCCCCGTCTGGAGCATCCTGTCGTGGGAGACCTCCCAGTTCTGGATGACCTTGGCCCGCACGCTCCCTACACCCGGCTTCAGTTCGGCGACCGGGGTGATCGAGGGGAGGAGCGGTGCATCCTTCTCCATCCGGGAGATGGTGGTGCCCGAGTGGATCTTCAGGTTCGGTGCGCCTTTGTACTCGTCGACGACCGCGGACTCGATCCGGTACCAGTGGCCGTACTCCATCACGGGGGCGTTCGCCCGGGCCCAGGCGACGAAGCGCATGGCGCCGCTCGAGTCGGCGATGATCCCGTTCTGCGCGATCGAGGGTGAGAGTGATGGGGTCAGCGAAACAATCTTCCCCTCGATCGTCACCCACTCACCGGGGGTTATCTCGCTTATCGGGCGGAGCTCGGTGGAAGTGCTCCCGACACCGGTGAGGTTGTACTCGCGGGCGAGATCACCCGTCACCGTCCGCTCGGCCTCGGCGGTGTTGACGCCGAACTCCTCGACAAGACGGCGGAGGCGTGATTCGATCTTCTGCCGATCGGGCTGTGCGCCTTTTGCTTCAAGTTTCCGGGAGATTCTCTCTGTTACCTCTGATAGGTTCATACTTACATCTCCAGTCTATACTGTGACTCCCCCGGGTATTAAGCCTCGGCGTGCGGTGTGAAAGTGAAACCGGGTCCCTCTCCGGAACCGCCGCCGGTGGGGCCGATGGGCAAAGAGCGCGCCGGCGGGAGTCTGTCTCCGCTGCCGCTTCATGCGTGCGGACGGGAGAGCCGGCAGGCGTCTCCTCGCCGGGGAGACGGGGCCGTTCTGCCCGGCAGAGGTATCCGCACCCGGCCGGGACGGCCGGATGCGCCGTTCCGGGGTTCGCGGCAGGATCGTGCGATCTCCGTGCCCGCTCCTTCAACGTATAAATAGGGGCAGGGACAACATCAGGTGTATGGTATTAAATGCGGACAGTACAATCGCGGACCTCCTTCGGGAGAAGCCCGACTCAGCACAGGTTCTCTTCCGGTTCGGGATGGGTTGCCTTGGCTGCGCCATTGCAAATAACGAGACGATCCGGGAAGCCGCCCAGGCGCACGGCGTCCCCCTCGATGAGATGCTCTCTGCCCTCGGCATCGCCGAGGCGTGAACTGCACCCTACAACCGCTTCCTGAGGCGCTTGAGCTCCGCGAGAGCTGCCTCGGGATTTCTTTTCACGTAGTCTGCTATCTCGGGGACGTGCAGGAGCGTACATCCCGTGCACGCCCAGACCCTGCCGCCGCTCGAACTCTCGATCCACTCCCCGAGGTCCTCGTCGGCACAGGGGTAGTGGGGGCAGTAGCAGTAATCGCACCGCTGGCCCGGGAAGTGGCAGGGGTAGTACGGGCAGCCCTCCTTCTGCCACTCCACCCAGTGCTCCCCGCCGTAGCGGCTGTAGATGAAGAACGACGGACCGTCCCGCCGGACCTTCCCCTGCTGCCGCGCGAGGGCCTCCGGGAGCCCGTGCAGGACGGCCGCATGGACCCGCCTGCCGACTTCGGTCAGCGTCCCGGCGTAGGTGTGCGCTTGAGCGGCGTCACGTTCGCAGGCGACGGCGACCGCGTCCGTCGTGGTGCCGGGAAACTCGTAGCCGAGGTTGTGGAGCGCCTGGGCCTTCGCCCCGGTCGCGGTGATGATCGTCTCGAGGAGTGCCGCGTCGCACAACCCCTCCCGGCTGTAGACGATGATGTTGATGGTGTGCGGAGAGGCAGGTGCCCCCGTCGGGTTCGTCACCCCGGCGGTGACGAAGACGGTGACGAAGTCGTACTGGAGTACACAGAGGTGCCGCATATCGACGGCGGTCAGAAGCCCGAAGCACTTGCGGGAGAGGCCGTATCGTGCGGTGAGAAGGTCGAGGTGGCGCCGCGGGTCGTCCTTGAAATCGTGCGGCACCGTCTGGTTCAAGACCGTCGTGACGTCGGAAAGACCGCCGTTGATGCCGGTGCTCGCCGCCCGGAACCGGCCGCGCAGGAAAAGAGCGTCGTCTCTGACAAAATGCCTCATACGACGGTGTAGTGAACCCGGTCTTTTAATTCTTGCTGTTTGCCCGCGTTCCAGCCGGCAACATCCTGGAGGTATCCGGTGACCCTGCTGATCTGCACGACGTCGTGGCTCCCGCACTCCGGGCAGACGGCATGGCCGCAGAGCGGGCAGTACTCGATCGTCTCGACGATGGAGTGGTGGCAGTCGCAGTGGTCAAGCGGGCACATGACCTCCAGCGTTGTCTCGCCGCAGTGGGGGCAGGGCGTCTCGTCCACGACGAAGTGGCAGGTGTGGCACTTGTACCGCCGCTCTTCTGTCGGGATTTCGTCGAGGCTCCGGTACTTTTCCGCCAATTTCTGCTGTTCGTGGCTCCAGTTCATGATAGCAGTATCGTCAGGCGAACATATAATTCTTCAGATGGTGCGGCGTGAGCCGCATCCGCCTCAGACCACTCATAGGGCTCGTCATCTCCCTGGCGGGATCGGAACGGAGAACTCATCACCGGCGGATGCGGGAGAGGCGTTCGGCCTCGGCTGCCGGATCTTCCGCCTCGTAGATGCTCCTGCCCACGATGATCCCGTCGACCAGGGGGGCCACCGTATCGAGGTCGCCGCCCTGGGCCCCCACGCCCGGTGAGTAGATCGCCTTCTCCCCGACGATCTCGCGGAGCCGGGCGATCCGGTCCGGGCGGGTGGCGGGGGCGATGATCCCGTCGGCCCGGCAGGCGACGGCGAGCGTCGCGATCCGCTCGGCCACACCCCCATGGAAGAACTCGGTCGCCCCGGGATGGCTCATCTCCGCGACGATGTAGGCGGCCCCACCCTGGTTGTGCGCCACCTCGACGCAGGTCCGGGCGGCATCGGCCCCCACGAAACCGTGGGCGATGACGGCGTCAAAGCCGGCTGAAAAGACCGCTTCACAGATGAGGCGATTGGTGTTCGGGATATCCGCGACCTTGAAGTCGGCGATGAGCGGGAGACCGAGGTCCGCAAGGTCGCGAACGATCGAGAGGCCGGCCGCGAGGACGAGGGGGTAGCCGATCTTGACCGCGTCGATGAAGGGCGCACAGGACCCGGCAATCCTCGCCGCCTGCTTCCGGTCGAGGACGTCGAGAGAGAGGATGAGCTCGGTCATCCTTCCAGCCTCTCCAGGGTCGCGGCCACCAGGAGCGGCAGGTTGATCGTCGCGTCGCCGTAGACCGTCACGGCGGTCGCCTCCCGGGTAAGTTTGCCCCACGACCGGGCTTCGTCGAGCGTCGCGCCCGAGAGGCCGCCGAGGTCCGGCCGGTCGCCGGTGAGCTGCACCGCGTAGTCAAACCCACTCTCGGTCATCAGTTTGCTCTGCAGGATGTAGTTCTTCGGGACGCCGCCACCGACGAAGAGGGCTCCGGCCCGTTTAGCCTCAAAGCACCTGTCAAGGAGCCCGGGCATATCGTCGAACGCGCTGACCGTCACCTTGTGCGTCTGCGAAAAGAGCCAGTACTGCAGCCCGATCATCGAGTCCTGGATCGCCGGGCAGTAGACCGGCACCCCGGCCTTCGCCGCCTCGGCCAGGATCCCGGTCGTGAGCCTGCTGCCGATCCGGTTGAGGAGGCCGGAGATCGAGACCGTCGAGCCTTCCGGGATGGAGGAGTAGACGTCCTGCATGAACTCTTCGAACCTGATGAACGCTTCGTTCGGGAGGAAGATGTCGTAGATCCGGTTGACTCCCTCCTCGCAGAGTTCGGTATCTGAAACCTGGCAGGTCCCATGGTAGTGGTGGCAGCCGATCGCCTCGATGGTGTCGTGGGTGAGGTTCGCCCCCGTCGAGACGAGGACGTCGATGTGCCCCTGCCTGATGAGGTCGGCGACGATCCCGCCCATGCCGCCGGGCACCATGGCCCCCGAGAGGCCGAAGAACTTCAGGGCCTTCTCGTCGCGGAGCATCCGCTCGTAGATGTTGACCGCCTGCCAGAGGGAACCCCCGTTGTAGGCGCCGGCTTTCCCGAGTTCGTCGACGAGTTCGCCGACCGTCATACCGGGGCGCACCCGTGCCTGTTGTACCGCATCCCCATATTCGAAGGTCATGATAATGTACACCAGTCTCTTACGGGATCGTTGGCGGTCATGCACGATAATAGATCGTCTCCTGGAGAGGTCGCCGCGAAACGCTCCCCGGCGTGCCGCCCGAGGAGTATGATCGGGAGACCGGGACGGAAACGAGGCAACCGGTAAAAAGTGTTGGGTTCTTGCGGGAATCCGGGGATGGACTCCCGCTGTTAGACAGGGGATAACTGGTTATCCGACACGGGATGATCCCGCCTGTCCCGCCGTGTCGGGAAGTCCGGGTGTGTACCGGAGCGTTCTCTATGAGCGGACTTTCGGGGCCGGAAAACGAAAGGAGCATCCAGAGGGCTTTTTTCGTCTCCGTTCCGTGCATGTTCGACCGCGAATCCGTACGGCATCCTCTCGGCCCTGGTCGCCCGCGGGTGGCAGCCTTGCGGGCGGACATTGCCGGAATGCGTACTCACCGCTGATAGTCGGCACGGGATCACCAGGGATTAGTTAACGCACAAACATTATAAATCTTTTTTTGTAAAGTCTATTTATTTTACCTGGCCGGGCTCCCGGCCGCACTCCCCGCCCGACCGGAGCACGGCCTCTTCCCACGCAGGGACGCCGCGCACCAGCGGCCGTGCAAGGTGCCGGCGGGCGGTGGGGGGGACCTCATACCAGCCCGGGCTGATCCGGCGCTCGACCTGCTCGACTTCGGGCTCCCGGCTGCGCTCGCTGCAGACCCGGCACTTGTAGCCTTTCCCCGCCCCGGCACTCGTCATCCGCCTCCCGCAGACCGGGCAGAGCGGCGGGTGGATCCGGACGGTGTCCGCAAGGCGGCAGATGCCGATCTTCTCGAGATTGAGGCTTCCCCCCTTGTAACTCCCGGCCACGGCCACCCCGTCGCCCGGGACGAGGGCTCGCACCACGTCCCGGAAGCCCTTGGTCGGTTCGTAGGCCATGCACCGGACCTCGCCTTCTTCGTCCACAAGGGGGAACGAGACGTGGCCGCCGACCCCGGTGACGGCCGGGCCCGCGACCGTCCCCCGCACCAGGTACGAACGGCCTTCCCGGAGTTCTCCGACCGTCCCCGGGGCCAGGTGGGCGTCTGTCCCCTGGTTGGTGGCATACACCTGCTCGCAGGCAGGCTCCTCCGCGACGACGTACGTGCGGGCTTCCCTGACCCACGCCGGGCTCTCCCCCCGGATCCCGAAGAGGACCGGATCGGGCGTGTGGGGCACGCAGACCACCACGTCGTTTGCCCGGTCCACCGTATCCCAGGTACGGGGGTAGGTCGCCTCCTCGGCGCAAAAGAAACTTGCCCGGTCCACCTGCCGCGGGGCGCCCCACCGCTCCTGCTTCCGGTAGGCGAGCAGTTCGTAGGTCCGGTCGGGGAGATCGCTTGCAATCGCGGCCGTTGCGCCGATAAGCCCGCGCCGGTTCTTGTAGCCGCGATACCGGGCCCCGACCGACTCCAGCACCTCGATTGCCTCCTCGACGGTGCAGAACTCCCGGAGCGCCGCGCGGTAGAAGTCCGGCGGCGGCCGGAGGCGGGAGACCGCCACGCCCGGGTTGGTCGCGGGGGCGTCGAACTCCGCAAGTTCCTCGACGCATGTCGAGGCGAGCCGGAACCCCGTCTCCAGATTCCCCTCGGCCTCGATAGAGACCGCCGCGTTCCCCCGGGTCTTGTGGATGACGTTCGGATTCAGCCTGATCAGCCGGACATCGAGGATGCGCATACCCACTTGCGCGAGCCGCCGCACCAGGACCGCCCCGATATAGGTAGTGCACATCCCCGCGGGGGAATCCGTATCATCGATCCCGATCCACATGAACCTATATTTTATATGTTCTCCGGCTATATCGATTCTTACGGGTTATGACACAGGATCGCCTCCCCCAGATGGTCATCAGCATCATGCTCCTTGCAGGCTTCGACGTCTCGGAGCGATGCAACATCCGTCCGCGGAGCTTCGACCTTATCGCGAAGAAAAGCGACACCCTCGTCATCATCAAGGTTGCTCCCCACATCGACGGCGTGAGCGCCGATATCGCCCGCGACCTCAACCTGATCGCCCGGCACCTCCAGGCCACCCCGCTCATCGTCGGAGAGCGGGCGCGCGATACGGAACTGGAGCGGGGGGTCGTCTACATCCGCTACGGCCTCTTCGCCCTCAGCCCCGAGACGCTCTACGACTACTTCGCGGAAGGGCTCTCACCGATGGTCTACGCCTCACCGGGCGGCCTCTACGTGAAGATCAAGGGCGACCTCCTGCGGGAGGTCCGGGAGCGCTCCCGGATGTCGCTCGGCGACCTCGCGTCGCACCTCGGGGTCTCCCGCCGGACGATCAGCAAGTACGAGAGCGGTATGGGGACCACGCTTGATATCGCCATCCGGCTTGAGGAACTCTTCAGCGCCCAGCTCGTCGAGACGATCGAACTCGTCGATTACCGTTCCCCGGAGCCCGAGGGGCCTCCCGAATCCGCGACCGGCGATGTCCTCGTCGATCTCGAGCGCATGGGAATGGAGATCCACGCCATGCGGCAGGCCCCGTTCCAGGCTCTGGCGCTCTTTGAGAAGCATACGATCCTGACGGCATACGGCACCTCCCAGAAGGTCGTCAAGCGCGCCTCCCTCATCGGCAACATATCCCAGATCACGAAGACGTTTGCCATGTGCGTCGTCACGGATTACAAAAAGCAGAAAAAGATCGGCAAAACCCTCCTTATCGGCGAAAAGCATCTTCACACCCTCGAAGACGGCTCAGAACTCATAGATATGATAAACGAGTGAGTAGTTTTATATAGAACTACAAACCTACCTTTCTATCGCTTAACAACGGTGATACCTATGTCAAGTCTTGGAGGACAACCAATCCTTATTCTGAAAGAGGGTAGCCAGCGTACCCGCGGTCGTGACGCTCAGTCAGGCAACATTGCTGCCGCAAAGGCCGTCGCAAGTGCCGTAAGGACAACGCTCGGCCCCAAGGGCATGGACAAGATGCTTGTCGACACCATCGGCGACGTCGTCATCACGAACGACGGCGTAACAATCCTGAAAGAGATGGATATCGAGCACCCTGCCGCAAAGATGATGGTCGAGATCGCAAAGACCCAGGACGATGAGGTCGGCGACGGTACCACGACGGCTGTCGTGATCGCAGGCGAACTCCTGAAGCGTGCCGAGGACCTCCTCGACCAGGACGTGCACCCCACGGTCATCGCCCACGGCTACCGGACCGCTGCCGATAAGGCGCAGGATATCCTCGACGAGATCGCCATCGACGTCAGGCCCGACGACATGGTGCTGCTCCGGAAGATCGCCGACACCGCCATGACCGGCAAGGGCGCCGAGGCCGCAAAGGAGAAACTCACGGAGCTCGTCGTCAAGGCAATCACGATGGTCGCGGACGCCGACGGCGCCGTCGACACCGAGTTCGTGAAGGTCGAGAAGAAGGTCGGCGGGTCCATCGAGGACTCCGAGATCGTCGAAGGCATGCTCATCGACAAGGAGCGTGTGCACCCCGCGATGCCCCGTGTCGTGAACGACGCGAAGATCCTGCTCTTAAACGCCGCCGTCGAGTTCAAGAAGACCGAGGTCGACGCCGAGATCAGCATCACGAGCCCCGACCAGCTCCAGATGTTCCTCGATGAAGAGGAGCGGATGATCAAGGGCATCGTCGACAAGATCGTCGCCTCCGGCGCCAACGTCCTCTTCTGCCAGAAGGGTATCGACGACATCGCCCAGCACTACCTCGCCAAGGCCGGTATCTTTGCCGTCCGGCGTGTCAAGAAGAGCGACATGGAGAAACTCGCCCGCGCCACCGGTGCGGCTGTCGTCAGCTCCATCGACGCCATCGCCGCCGAGGAGCTCGGCAAGGCAGGCAACGTCGAGGAGAAGAAGATCTCCGGCGAGGAGATGATCTTCGTCACCGAGTGCGACAATCCCAAGGCGGTCTCGATCATCATTCGCGGCGGCACCGAGCACGTTGTCGACGAGCTCGACCGCGCGATGGAAGACGCTCTCCGGGTCGTCAGCGTTGCCGTCGAGGACAAGAAGTTCGTCGCCGGCGGCGGTGCGCCCGAGATCGAGCTCTCGCTCCGGCTCCGGGAATACGCCGCAACCGTCGGCGGACGCGCCCAGCTCGCCATCGAGGCGTTCGCAAACGCGCTCGAGATCATCCCCAGAACGCTTGCCGAGAACGCAGGTCTCGACCCGATCGACATGCTCGTCGCACTCCGTGCATCCCACGAGAAGGGCGGCAAGAATGCGAAGTACATGGGACTTGACGTCTTCAACGCCGTCTCCGGTGATATGCTCAAGGCCGGTGTCGTCGAGCCCCTGCGGGTGAAGACCCAGGCGGTCTCCAGCGCCGCCGAGGCTGCTATCATGATCCTCCGGATCGACGACGTCATCGCCGCATCCAAGTCCGCCGCTCCTGCAGGCGGTCCGGGCATAGACGAGATGGGCGGCATGGGTGGCATGGGCGGCATGGGCATGCCCCCGATGTAAGATCACCGTACCGTCCCACGATATCATCCGGGACCGTGATCCACGGCCCCGGCACTCTCTTTTTCCCATGATACGGCCCTCGTGCAACGTGCAGGCGTCCGCAGGGGTATCTCGCGCAACCGTGCGATCTTGACGCTGATTGGTCCGCTGTGAGATCCTGGTTTCCTGAACCGGGATTTCCGTGCAAAGATCGGTCATGCTAAATATTTCCGAGGGATACCCTCTTTTAAGATTGTTCCAGCCCGACAGGAAGCAGAGGCATGAAGAGCGGAGACGATGACTGAATGGCAGAAAAGAGGCCGGATCGGCATTCTTTCCCCTTCATGCTCTACCTCCTGCTCGCGATCCTGCTCGCGATGGCCCCCCTCATCTGTCTGATCTCGCTCGTAGACTCTGTCGGGGTTCGCCAGGAACTGGAGACACACACCCGGGAGTTCCGGAACCAGACCGAGTCCGGTGTCACTCTCTCGATCCTCCTGGTGGATACGGGGCTGAAACTCTTCGACAACACCTTAAACCACGAGATGGCGGAGGGATGCGGTCCGGTCCTCGCCGAATACGAACGGGCGGGACGTGACCCGGCAGAGATGGACCTCCTCCGGGTCAGGGAGGAACTCGGCGGCAGGATGGATATCTATGTCGTCAACGCAAACGGGGTCATCGAGTACACCACCTACGCTCCTGATCTCGGCCTCGACTTCCGCGAGATCCCCTCCTTTTACGACCGGATAACGGAACTCCGGCTCGGTGACGCTTTCGCGGCCGACAGGGTCGTCACCGGGATTGCCGCCGGCGAACTCCGGAAGTACGCGTATATGCCCTCGCCCGATCACCGCTGCCTCTTCGAGCTCGGCCTCGTGGAATCCGAGTTCTGCGAGTATCGCACGGCGTTGAACTACGGGGATACTGTCCGGGAACTGGTGAACCTGAACCCGGAGATCCTGGGGATCCGGATATTCAACTGCCTGGGCGAGCGGATCACGGGTGAAGCGCATCCCGACGACGACCGGCGGCTGCCCCTGGTCCGGCAGGCATACCGGGAGAGGACCACGCTTGAAGCCGAGAACGCCACCGCAGGCGAACTGACCCGGTACCTCTTCGTCGATCTGACGGACAGCGGTGCCGCGTCGGATATGAGCATGGTCGTCGAGCTGACCTACACCACGAAGGCCGCAGAGGAGAAGATCGCGGGTCTGCTTGCCCGGCAGGTCGGGATTCTGCTTATCGGGTTTGCCCTCATCGGCTGCCTCTCTGCCGTTGCCGTATTCATCCTGACGCGGCCGGTGCGCAGCCTCGTCGAGGACGTCGATGCCGTCGCCGGCGGCGACCTTTCCCACCCTATCCGGGTGGGCGGGAGCGAGGAGTTCGTACATCTCGGCGAGAGCATCAATGCCATGGTCGCTTCCCTCAAGGAGACGATGCAGAGGCTCCGGGAATCGGAGGAGGAGATCATCCGGCACAGCCACACCCTTGAAGAGCAGGTCCGGGAACGGACGGCCGACCTGGAGGATTCCAACCGCATGGCGACCTTCTTCCTCGACATCATGCGGCACGACATCAACAACGCCAACAACGTTGCAAACCTCTACTCCGACCTCCTTGCCGCCGAGCTTGAGGGGCAGCCCGAAGCCGAGTACCTCCGAAAGGCAAAGATCGGGCTCGCAAAGAGTATGGAGATCGTCCGGAACGTCAACACCATCCAGCATATCCAGGGCGGCCTGCCGTCGCCGGCCCCGGTCGCCCTCGACCGGGTCATCCGGCGCGAGATCGAGCATGCTCCCGGCTCGAGGATCACCTATCAGGGCAACACAGCCGTTGCCCTCGCCGACGACCTTCTCTCTGAGGTCTTCGCGAACCTCATCGGCAACGCCGTGAAGCACGGCGGCCCCGCAGTCGAGATCATCATCCGGGTTGAGGACGAGGGCGAGTTCGTCCGGGTCTCGGTCGAAGACAACGGGCCGGGGATCCCGGATGCCGAGAAGCCCCGGCTCTTCGACCGGCTGCAACGGGGCACGCACCGTGCGGCCGGGACGGGCCTCGGCCTCCACATCTGCCGGATGCTTGTCGAGCGTTACGGGGGGACGATCCGGGCGGAGGACCGGGTCGCAGGCCGTCCGGACCTGGGCGCGGCGATCCGGTTCACGCTCAGGAAGGCCGGGGCAGGAGACGGGCCATGACGGGCGGGCACGGCCGCGGGGTCCGCCCCCGCCGCTTCGGCACGTATCTCGCGCTCGCCATGATCCTGATCACGCTCCCGGCGATCGGGCTCGTTACGGTCCTGGACTACCAGCAGGTCGAGCAGGAACTGATTGCCGGGGAGGACCTGCTTCGGGAGCAGACGGAAAAGAGTGTCGTCCAGTCGCTCTCTCTCGTGGATGCGGGTCTCCGGCTCTTCGACGGCACGCTGGATCAGCGGATGGAGGACGGGTTCGGCCTGGTCCTCGCCGGATACGAACGGGCGGGGAGTGACCCGGGCAGGATGGATCTCATCGCGCTCAAAGAGGAGATCGGCGGGGAGATGGACATCTACATCATCAACGCAAGCGGGGTCATCGAGTACACCACCTACGCTCCCGATCTCGGCCTCGACTTCCGGGAGATCCCCTACTTCTACGACCGGATAACGGAACTCCGGCTCGGCGACGCCTTTGCGGCCGACAGGGTCGTTGCGGAGCCGGCAGGCGGGATATTGCGGAAGTACGCGTATATGCCCTCGCCCGATCACCGCTACCTCTTCGAGCTCGGTCTCGTCTGCAGTTCGACCGATATCGACCGCTACGATCCCCGCTACCAGACCCTGCGAGAGGAACTCGTGCGGTTGCACCCGGCAGTCACGGGGATTCGGATCTTCGACTGCTATGGGAGGCTCATCAACGTGACCGACCCGGTCGACCCGGTAGGCGTCCCGGCCGTCAACCCGGTCGCCGTGGAGGTCTTCGAGACGAAGGAAGATCGGACGCTGACCGATTCGGTTGCCGGGACGATCACCCGGTATATCTTTGTCGACCTCTCCGATCCCCGCTACCCCTCCGATGCGAGCCGGATCGTCGAGCTGACCTCCACGACCGCTCCTCTCGACGCACGGCTCGCGGAGATGCGGTTCAGCCATGCCTTCATCGTGATCCTGGCGAGCCTTGTCGCCTGCGGCATCGCGATCCCGGTCTCACGGCGGATCACCCGGCCGGTGCGGGAGATCGCCGACGACGTCAACCGGATCGCCCGCGGCGACCTCGATCACCGGATCCGTCTCCCCGCCGGGACCGAGTTTGCCCGTCTCTCGAAGAGCATCAGCGCCATGGTCGACTCCCTCAAGGAGAACATCCGGAGGCTCCAGGAGTCTGAAGCGACTTCGCGGCAGTACAGCGCCCGGCTCGAGGAGCAGGTCCGGGAGCGGACGGCCGACCTGGAGGAGTCCAACCGGGCGGCAGCGCTCTTCCTGGATATCATGGTCCACGACATCAACAACGCAAACACCATCGCCATCGGATATACCCAGGTGTTAGTCGACGTGCTCGACGGGGAGCGGCAGGAGATGGCGAGGAAGATGCTCGCGCGGTTTGAGCAGAGTTCCGGTATCATCGGCAACGTCGTCACGCTCCGGCGGGTCAGGGAGACCGGGGCGGCACTGACGCGAGTGGACCTTGATGCGGTGATCCGGACGCAGGTGGCGGATCAGCCGGCGATCCGCTACGAGGGCCGGCCGATTGAAGTCCTTGCCGACGGCCTCCTCTCTGATGTCTTTGCGAACCTCATCGGAAACGCGATGAAGTTCGGCGGCCCCGCAGTCGAGATCGCCATCCGGGTTGAGGACGAGGGCGAGTTCGTCCGGGTCTCGGTCGAGGACGGCGGGCCGGGGATCCCCGACGACGTGAAACCCCGGCTCTTCGGCCGGCTGAGCCGGGGTGACCACATGGCGGCGGGGACGGGTCTCGGCCTCTACATCTGCCGGATGCTTGTCGAGCGCTACGGCGGGACGATCCGGGTAGAAGACCGGGTGGACGGCCGGCCGGACCTGGGCGCGGCGATCCGGTTCATGCTCCGGAAGGCGCCGCGGGAGTAGCCGCCGCCCGGACTATCCTATCGTTCTCCCATCATTCCGACTGGTTCCCTCACAATCAGAGGTTCCCTTCGCACGAAGATTTAGGTGGGATGATCTCCATGTGTGAGTGCTGAAATGGAGACCCTACTCTCGCGGGTGAACACGATCCGGGGCGGCCGGTCCGGCCGGGGGATGCGCACTGAACCCCCGCTTCCGCGCCTCATCCCCTCGCGCGATGGAGGCTTATGACGAGCGCCCCCGCACCGGTTCCGGAGCACCGGCCATTCGCGACCACCCTCATCATAGCCATCCTGCTTATCGTCATCCCGACCATCGGCCTCCTCTCCGTCTACGACTACATCCAGGCTGAGGCGAGGATGACCGCCGACCTGAATACCCTCCAGAATGTCACCGAGAAGAGCATCCGGGAATCGATCACGGACGTAGACACCGGCCTCAAGCTCTTCGACGATTCCCTCAACCTGCGGCTGGAGAGGGGGCTTGCTCTCTTTGTCGAGGAGTACGAGCGGACGGAGAGGAACCCGGCAGAGATGGATCTCTTTGCGCTCAGAGAGCAGCTTGGGGGCGATATGGACCTCTACGTCATCAACGCGTCGGGGGTCGTCGAGTATACCACCAACTCTCGCGACCGGGGCCTTGATTTCAGAGAGAACCCGGACTTTTACGCCGAGATCACCCGGATGCGCCTGGGAAACGGGTTCTCGCCCGATCGCGTGGTGTACGAACGCACAACCGGGGAGGTCTGGAAGTATGCCTATATGCCGACGCCGGACCACCGGTACCTCCTTGAGATCGGGCTCGTGCCGAGCGCGTTCGTGGAGGAACGGAACCGGCTGCGTGCACAGGAGAGTGCGCAGGAGTTTGTTGCCTTAAACCCGTATCTCGAATCGATCCGCGTCTACGACATCTTCGGCAACCCTGTCGGGGAGGGTGACGAACCTCCCGATCCCGCGACCCGGGCACTCCTTACCGGGACGATCATCCCCAAAAGGACCGATTACGAGGTTCGCGACGAGCACGGAAAGCAGATCCGGTACCTCTTCATCGACTTAAAAGACCCGGATTACCCCTCGGACCCGAGCGTCGTCGTCGAGCTGACCTACAACACGGCGCTCATCCAGAGCCAGCTCGACCGGATGCTCTACTACCGTGCTGCCGTTGCGGCCCTTGCGATCGTTCTCTGCAGCGCGGTCATCTTCCTGGTTGCCCGCCGGCTCACGCGCCCGATCGAGGAGATCATCGATGATGTCGATATCATCGCGCATGGGGATCTTGACCACACGATCCGGGTTTCGGCGACCCGCGAAGTCATGAGGCTTGAGCGGAGCATCAACACGATGGTCGCGAGCCTCAAAGCGGGGATGCGACGTCTCCAGGACTCGGAGGAGATGGTCCGGGAGTACAGCGAGAGTCTGGAGGAGCAGGTCCGCGAGCGCACGGCCGAGTTGCAGGAGTCGACGGAGAGGGCGAACCTGTACCTCGATATCATGACGCACGATATTAAGAACGCCACGAACACCGCGAGCCTCTACACGGAGCTCCTCATGGAAGAACTCGAGGGAGAGCCGCGGAGTTATACCGGGAAGATACAGAAGAGCCTCGGCAAGAGTATCGAGATCATCAGGAACGTCAATACCATCAGGCAGATCCGGGAGGAAACCACCGTCCTTCGGCCGATAGCGCTCGACCCCGTCATCAGGGGGGAGATCGAGCACTACCCGGACGCAAAGATCGCGTATCCGGGCAGCACGGCCGTTGTCCTTGCTGACGACCTGATCTCCGAGATCTTCACGAACCTGATCGGCAACGCGGCGAAGTTCGGCGGCCCCGCAGTCGAGATCGCCGTCCGTGTCGAGGAGCGCAGGGATGATGTCGTGGTCTTTGTCGAGGATACCGGGCCGGGCATCCCCGACGAACGGAAACGAAGCCTCTTCAACCGTTTCAGCGGGGGCGAGAGCGAAAAGAGCGGCCTGGGCCTCGGCCTCTACATCTGCCGGATGCTTGTCGAGCGCTACGGGGGGACGATCCGGGCGGAAGACCGGGTGGAAGGGCGGCCGGACCTGGGGGCGGCCGTCAGGTTCACGCTCAGGAAGGCTGCCTGAGGCCCCTTATCCGATGATCTCCTGGACCCGGCCGACCTGGCCGTCCTGGAGCCGGACCTTGATCCCGTGCAGGTGAAAGGAGGAGTTCGTCAGGATCTCGGCGACGACGCCGCGGGTGCGCTTCCCGGTCTTCTGGTCGCGTTTGAGCACGATATCCACCGTCATCCCGGGGCGGATGGCGGCCCGGTTCTGTCCGTTCATGATAGAGGAAAGGGCGGCGCGGGGTTACTCCTCGCCGCCGTCCTGCTCCGGCTCCGAGCCGTTCGAGCCGGGGATGGTCTTCATCTGCGGGAAGAGGAGGACCTCCTTGATCGAGTCGTTTCCGGTGAGGAGCATCACCAGGCGATCGATCCCGATCCCGACGCCGCCCGTCGGGGGCATCCCGTAGCCGAGCGCGTTGATGAAGTCATAATCGATCATCTGCGCCTCGAGGTCGCCCCGCCGGCGCTTCGCGTCCTGGAGTTCGAGCCGTGCCTTCTGGTCGAGGGGGTCGTTTAACTCCGAGAAGCCGTTTGCCATCTCCATCCCGGCGATGAAGAGTTCGAACCGCTCCGTGAACCCTTCCTTTGTGCGGTGCTTCTTTGCGAGCGGCGAGTTCTCGACGGGGAAGTCGTAGACGAACGTCGGCCGGATGAGCTGCTTCTCGCCGAAGTGCTCGAAGAAGAGCACCAGGTACTCGCCCCGGGTCGTGGCGCTCTCGCAGCCCTCGACGCAGTGCTCGAGGCCGAACGCACGGAGTTCTTCGAGGCTCATGGCCTGGAAATCGATACCGGCGTACTCCCGCACCGCCTCCTCCATCGAGAGGCGGCGCCAGGGGCGGGAGAAGTCCAGATCCTGCCCGGCGAACAGGACGGTCGTGTTCCCGCAGACCTTCTCTGCAAGGTGGGCGAAGATCTCCTCGGTGAGGTCCATCATGTCGTTGTAGTCGCGGTAGGCCTCGTAGATCTCCACCATCGAGAACTCGGGGTTGTGGTTGGTATCGATGTCTTCGTTCCGAAAGTTCTTCGCGATCTCAAAGACTTTGTCGAACCCGCCGACGACCAGGCGCTTGAGGTAGAGTTCCGGGGCGATCCGGAGGTAGAGTTTCTGGTCGAGGGCGTTGTGGTAGGTGGTGAACGGCCGGGCGTTCGCGCCGCCGTAGATCGGCTGCAGGGTCGGCGTCTCGAACTCCAGATACTCCCGCTCGAAGAGGAACTGCCGGAGGAGCGCGATGATCCTGCTCCGGGTCCGGAAGGTCTCGCGGCTCTCGTCGTTCATGATCAGGTCGAGGTAGCGCTGCCGGTAGCGGGTCTCGACGTTCTTGAGCCCGTGGAACTTCTCCGGGAGCGGGCAGACCGACTTCGTGAGGAGCTCGAACCGGTCGACCCAGATGGTGATCTCCCCCATCTTTGTCCGGAAAACGTGGCCGACGACGCCGATGATGTCGCCCGCGTCGACATACTGCTTGAACAACTCGAACTGCTCCTCGCCGAGGTCGTTCTTCCGGAGATAGAGCTGTATCCTGCCGCACGAGTCTCCCATATCCGCAAAGATCGTCTTGCCGTGCTGGCGGACGATGTAGATGCGGCCCGCGGTGCTGACCGCCTCCTCGCTCTTCTCGTGCCCGATTGCGGAGAACCGTTCCCGGATCTCCTCGACGGTATCCTTGCGCTCAAAGGTGTAGGGGTAGACCGTCACCCCGCGCCCGCGCAGTTCCTGTATCTTATCGATCTTTGTCGTATCAAAACAGAGACGATCCATATCACTCATAGTGTAAACGCTCCATTCAGCCTGCAGCCCCATATTCTTCTGTAAATCCGGGTTAGGCCACGCTCAGGGGAGGTCGGGCCGTATGCTCACGGATGAATCCTATATAACATCTCCTTCCGGTGCTATTAATGTTTGAGGAGCCCCAGGCCGAAGGGCTGTGGCTCGAGCACCGTCAGGTGTGAGGAGCCCCAGGCCGAAGGGCTGTGGCTTGAGCAACCGCGAAGCGTCTTTGCGTCCGGACCCGTGCCTTCACGGTTACTGCCGTGCATAGACGCCGGAGGACGGATCTGCCCGTCACGAAGGGACGGGATGCCGGTCGCCCCGTGTATCATCACGCGCACGACGGGGGTGCTGGAGTTCGTCGCCGGCGACAAATCCAATGCGTAAGAAGGTTATACGAGTTATCGTCTATAGTGTGAACATGGAGTGGGAGACAGAGAGAGAGGCAGCGGTAGGGAGGCTTGCCGCTGTCATCGGCGAATGCCGGAAGTGCCCTCTCTGGGAGAACACCCACCATGCGGTCCCGGGGGAGGGGAACCCCGGGGCCGACCTCATGCTCATCGGCGAAGCGCCGGGAATGCAGGAGGACCTCACCGGGAGGCCGTTTGTGGGGCGGGCGGGAAAACTCCTCGATAGCCTCCTCTCGGGTATCGGTCTTGCGCGAGACGACGTCTTCATCGCGAACATCGTCAAGCACCGGCCGCCCGGGAACCGTGACCCGCGGGACGAGGAGATCCTGGCCTGCACCCCCTATCTTGAGGAACAGATCCGGCTCGTCGCGCCGGAGGTGATCGTGATGCTCGGCCGGCACTCGAGCAGGTATATTCTCTCCTTCCTGCCGGTCCGGTTCGACCGGATCACGGAGATCCGCGGGACGGTCTACCGGGGCCTCCTCTTCGGTCACCCGGTCCGCCTCATCCCCACCCTCCACCCCGCCGCTGCGCTCTACAATCCGGGATACCGGGAGTCCCTGGAAGAGGATTTCCGCGTGATCAGGCGTGAACTGGCGGGAGCAGGAGGATCAGCGATAGAAGACTGAGGGAAGAATGGCAAAAGAGCGGTCATGTGGGGCGGTCGTCGTCCGGTGGAATACGGATCTCCAGTACCTCATCCTGCAGTATGGGGCCGGACACTGGGACCTGGTGAAAGGGCACGGCAGGCGCGGCGAGAGCGAGGTGGAGACCGTACTCCGCGAACTGGAGGAGGAGACCGGGATCACCCGGGCCGCGTTCGTCCCCGGGTTCCGTGAGGAGATCCACTACTTCTTCCAGCGCCGCGGGCGCACGGTCTATAAAGAGGTCATCTACTTCCTGATCGAGACCCCGGAGGAGGAAGTGACGCTCTCCGACGAGCATATCGCCTACCGTTGGCTCCCCTACGGCGAAGCGCTGCATACGATCACCTTCGGGAACTCAAAGCGGGTTGTCGCGAGAGCACACGAGCGCCTGGTCACGGTCCGGAATCGGAGAGGCAAGTGACCGTACGTTCCGGGCCCTCCGCCCTTTCTCACATCTTCCTGTCTTCCGGGAGCTCGCTCACCTCCTTCCCGAGGAAGTAACTCACGACGGTCCTGATGGTGACGAGCGACCCGAGGATGACCAGGTCCTGGAGCGTCGGTTCGAGGATCGTCTTCAGGACGTCGGCGGCGACGAAGAACTCAAGGCCGATAAGGATGCGCGTGGTAAACGCCCACCGGATGTCGTGGTAACTCATCTCCCTGAGGCGCGTCTCCCGCGCCAGCAGTTCGACGATCGCGATCACCGCGCCGTAAACGATGAAGAGCGCCCCGAATGACCCGAGGGCCGTCTCCACGATCTCGATGAACATCTCGAGCACCATGGCCGGCGGGTGTATCGGCGGCGGGGAGTTTATAGGTTCCCGGAGGCCTTCACGGCAGCCGGCTTCCGGTCAGTCCCCCTCCGGTGCGAGGGGGACGACAACGGAAAACCCGTTATACCGCTCGACCGTGACCGGGACGCCGTAGACCGCCCCGATACTCTCCGGCGTCACCACCTCGGGCCCTCCGGCAGCGTGGATGACGCCGCCTTTTAAGAGGATGAACCGGTCGGCGTAGCGGAGCGCCATGTTGAGGTCGTGCATCGTCATCACGGCGGCGACGTTGTGTTCTTCCGCCACGCGCCGGACGATCCCGAGAATCTCGAGCTGGTTCCTCAGGTCGAGGCTGCTCGTCGGTTCGTCGAGGAGGAGCACCCGGGGCTCCTGCACAAGCGCCCGCGCGATGCTCACCTTCTGGAGCTCCCCGCCGCTCATCTCGTCGATGTGCCGGAGCGAGAGGTCTTCGAGGCGGAGCATCCGGATAGCCGCCTCGACGATCCGGATATCCGTCTCCGTCACGTTCCACCCGATATGCGGCCGCCGGCCGAGGAGAACGGCGTCGAAGACGGTCATCCGGCCCGCCTCGCACCGTTGCGGGACGTAGCCCACGTTTCGCGCGATCTCCATCCGGTCTGCCTCGAGGAGATCCATCCCCCCGACGAGGACGGACCCGGCCTTCGGCCGCAGGATGGCGTTCATGCACTTCAAGAGCGTCGTCTTGCCGACACCGTTCGGGCCCAGGATCGCGAGGACCTGGCGCGGAGCGAGGTCGAACGTGATCTCCCGGAGGACCGGCGTGCTCCGGTAGGTGAAGTCCACGCCGTTGACATCGAGGATCATCGCCGGTACCCCACGACAAGCAGATAGATGAAGACCGGTGCGCCGAGGAACGCCGTCAGCACGGCGACCGGAAGGACATAGGGTGCCACGACGACCCGGGCGACCGTATCCGAGGCGAGGAGGAGGAGCCCCCCCGCCACGCAGGAACCCGGGATCAGGTAGCGCTGGTCGTCGCCGATGACCCTCCGGACCATATGCGGGCAGACCAGGCCCACGAAGCCGATGACGCCGAGGAACGAGACGATGACGGCAGAGACGAGCGCCGCAACGACCATCCCGACGTCCCGGACCCTCTCGACGCTGACGCCGAGCCCCTTTGCCGTCTCGTCGCCGGCATCGATCGCGTTGTAGTTCCACCGGTTTGCGATGAAGTAGAGCGTGGCCGCCGTGACGACGAGGGTCATGATGCCGAGTTCCTGCCAGCTGGCCCTTCCGACGTCGCCGAACGCCCAGAAGACGACGGCGGCAAGCTGTGTGTCGTCGGCGAAGTACTGGAGGAACATCGTCCCCGCCGTGAAGAGGGAGGAGAGCGCGACGCCGGCAAGCACCATCACCTCGGGCGACGTCCCGCGTATCCGGGATATGAGGAGGATCACCAGCGTCGCAAGGAGACAGAAGAGGAACGCCACGATCGTCGTCAGGTAGGGGTTGTTGAGGGTGACGGCGTCGGCGATCGTCGACTGCATCTGTCCGGTGCCGCGATGACCGAGACGGCAGCCCCGAAGGCGCCGGCGTTCGATATCCCGAGCGTGAACGGGGATCCGAGCGGATTTCGGAGGATCGACTGCATGGCGACGCCGGCCACCGAGAGGCCGATACCGGCGACGATCGCGGCAAGCGCCTGCGGGAGGCGGATGTTCCAGACGATCAGGTCCGTGCTCGTCGTGCTCACGGCGGCGCCGGGGTGGAGGAGCGCGTTGATCCGGTCGACGATGCCGTTTGCGATCGAGAGGAAGACATCGTAAGGGGGGATGTTGACCGCACCGATCGATATGGAGACGATCAGGAGGAGGAAGAGGAGGACGGTCCCCCCGAGTATCCAGAGGCGTTTCTTCCGCACGTATCCCTGGTAGTCTGCGGGGATGGCCCCGTCTGCAAAGTGCATCCCGTCATCTCCTCCTGCCCGGACCCGGGCTTACAGCGGGATCTCCGCAAAGCCGAGGTTCTGGTACTCGCTGTTGTGCTCGGCAAAGACCGGTTTTCCAACAAAGAACGTGTAGATCTCGTCCGCCTTCTCCGCCGGGTCGATCTCGGCGAACCGGTCCGGGTACAGGGTCTTCCCGATGAAGTAGGCGTCGGCAAGCACGGTCTCGTAGTTCGTGTAATAGAAGTTGTACGGAAGAACGCCGTAGACCCGGCCCTCCTTCGCGGCAGAGAGCCCCTGGAGCGCGGGGTCGGTCTTCAGCTCGCCGATCGCCCCGCCGTTGTCCAGCTGGGTCGTGCCGGCATCTATGAAGATATACTCGGGGTCCCAGTCGACGAGCGCCTCTTTCGCGACGTCGGCGTGGGCGGTGCCGAGGCCTGCTGCGACATTCTTCGCGTGCACCCAGGAGAACGGCGGGTAGGACGGTTCTGTGGAGACGATGCCGTGGGCTCCTGATGAAGAGACCCCGCCGACGTAGACCCTCTTCTGCTCAGCCTCGGGGATATCGCCGGTCCGGCGCTCGAGGTCGGCCACCGTCGCCTCGATGTAGGCGATCACCTCTTCGGCCCGGTCCTCCTTCCCGATAACCTGCCCCATCGTGCGGAGGGTCCCGTACACCTCGGCCTTCTCGGCGTCGTTCGTGAGCGAGCCGTAGGGGAGCGCTACGACCGGGATGCCGGTCTTCCTCTGGAGTTTGTCGGCCTCGGCAATACTGGTCCCGTGCGCTGCTCCGGCCACGCTGGTCTTGAAGACGACCTGCGGGCCTATGCCGAGGATCTTCTCGGGGTCGTCCTTGCCCCGGAACTCGCCGATCAGGGGGAGGTTCTTGAACTGTGACCCGTGGGCGAGGGCATAGGGACGGCCCTCCCTCACCTGCTCTTTCTTCTCCTGGTCGTCGACGCCGACGACGAGGTCCCGGCCCTGGAGATAGACGAGGTAGCGGAGGCACCCTGAGCCCGAGCAGACGACGCTCTCCGGGGACGACGCGACGGTGACCGCCCGGCCGAATCCGTCGATGACCGCGGCGGTCTGGCCGGTGCCGCCCTGGACGACGGCTGGATCGGTATCGGTGCCGGTACACCCGGCGGCGAGCATGGCGAGAACGAGGGCCGCAAGCACCACGGCCGTGAGCAATCCGGTGTATCGGGGCGATAACATACAAATATCTGTACTCGTAACACACTTTATTATAGTTATCGAATTACGACCTACGATATATGATGTATTTCCCATTTGTACTACCAGGGCCGGTGCATGGACCTTGACCCCCGGGCGCGGGAAGGTGGATAACTATTATGGGCGGTCGGACCAATTCCCCTGACAGGGAGACCGGTCGTGTCCGGGTCGCATGAGCGGGATACGGTTGAGGGATACGCATGCCGGAGAGGATGTTAACCGAATCTGAAGGATACCGCCTGCTGGAAGCATGCGGGATACCCGTGCCGCCCCATCACCTCGCCACCAGCGCCGGGGATGCACGGACTGCGGCGGGAGAGATTGGCTACCCGGTCGTCATGAAGATCATCTCACCGCAGATTGTCCACAAGAGCGACGTCGGCGGGGTTGTCACCGGGATCGAGGGGCCGGATGACGCCGAAGAAGCCTATCGCACGATCCTGCAGAACAGCACTGCCCGTGCTCCGGAGGCGACGGTCACCGGCATCATCGTCGAGAAGCAGATGCCGGAGGGGCTCGAGGTCCTGATCGGCGGGAAGACCGACCCGTCGTTCGGGAAGGTCATCACGTTCGGCCTCGGCGGGAAACTGGTGGAGCTCCTGGAGGACGTCTCGATCCGGGTCCTTCCCGCGAGTGACGACGAGATCCGGGCAATGATCCGCGAGATCGAGGGCTACCGGCTCATCCGGGGGTACCGGGGGGAGCCGCCGAAGGACGAGGGGGCGCTCGTCCGTATCATCGCGGCGATGGCACGCATCTTCATCGAGGACCCCCGGATCCGGGAGTTCGACTTGAACCCGGTCATCCTCTACGAAGAAGGAGCCAGCGTCGTCGATGCGAGGATCATCGTCGGGGATACCACCGGGGGCGCCGCCGCCCGCCTCAGCATCCGGGCGCCCCCGGACCTCTTCTACCCGAACTCCATCGCCGTGATCGGTGCCTCCGCAAGCCCCAAGAAGGTGGGCTACTCCGTCCTCCGGAACCTGCTCTCCTTCCCCGGCGACCTCTACCCGGTCAACCCGGCCCGGGCCGAGGTCTTCGGACGGAAGGCCTACCCCTCTGTTGTGGATATCCCGGGCCCGGTCGACTGGGCAGTCATCGCCGTCCCCGCCCGCCTCGTCCCGGGGGTGATGGAGGAGTGCGGGGAGAAAGGTGTCCGGCTCGCCGTCATCGTCACCGCCGGATTTCGCGAGATCGGCGGCCCCGGCGCGACCCTCGAAGAGGAGGTTGTGGCGATCGCCAGGAAATACGGGATCCGGATCATCGGCCCGAACTGCCTCGGGGTGATGATGCCTCATATGGGGATCAACGCCACGTTCGACCCGGTCTCGCCGCGGGCGGGCGATGTGGCTTTCATCTCCCAGAGCGGCGCGATCATCACCACCGTCGTCGACTGGAGCCTTCCGGAGGAGTTCGGGTTCTCCAGCGTCATCAGCGTCGGCAACCAGGCGGATCTCGGGTTTGAGCATTACCTCCGGTTTGCCGAGCAGGACGAGAAGACCCGGTCGGTCACCCTCTACGTCGAGGAGATCCAGGACGGGCGCGGGTTTATGCAGATCGTCGGCGAGGTCGCCGGGCGAAAACCGGTGGTGGCGGTGAAGTCCGGGTCGTCGCGGAAGGGCAGGGCCGCGGCGTCGTCCCATACCGGCTCGCTTGCCGGAAGTTACGACATCTACGTCGCGGCGTTTCAGCAGGCGGGAGTGATCCCGGCCCGGAGCCTGCGGGATGCCTTCAACCTGGCCGAGCTCCTGGCGTCCGAGGGCTACCCGCAGGGGAAGCGGGCGATCGCCGTCACCAGTGCGGGCGGGTTCGCCGTCCTCGCCTCCGATTACGCCGAGTTGCACGGGATCGATATGGTCGACCTCCCGGAGGATGTGCTCCGCGACCTCAACGCGTTCCTGCCCCCGTTCTGGAACCACTCAAACCCCATGGATATCCTCGGGGACGCCGACGCCGAGCGGTTCGCCGCCCTCTTTAACGTGCTGATCCGGCACCAGGAGTTCTGGGACATCGTCTTCGTGATCGCCGTGCCGACAACGCTCGTCGATCCGGCACACGTTGCAAACGAGATCGTCCGGCTCTCCCGGAACACGGAGAAGATGGTGGTGGGCTGCATGCTCGGCGGCGACAGTATCCGGAGCGGTCTGCACATCCTCCGGGGCTGCCGGATCCCGAACTTCGAGGAGCTTGAGGATGCGTTCAAGGCGGTAGGGAGCATCCTTTCGGTCAGGACCGCACGGCCGGGTGAGCAGTCCCGCCCACCCCGTGACGGACAGTGTCCGGGCGGCGGGCGGTAATGCCCGTTCCCCTCCTGTATTTCCGGAAACCTTTTATGTTTCTCCCACGTTCCGGCAGATCGGAACGAATGGCGGAACCCCGCCGAGGAGATGCATACGGATGCTGTTTGAGAAGATTAAGTCCGATGTTATTGCTCACAATTCATACATCATCGGGGCGGGCGGAGAGGCGGTGGTGATCGATCCGAGACGCGACTGCCTGATCTACGCGAAGATCGCCGAGCGCGAGAATATGAAGATCACGAAGATCTTCGAGACGCACAAGAACGAGGACTACGTCATCGGTTCCCGCGAGCTCGCCCGGCCGACCGGCGCGGAGATCCTGCACGGGGCGCGGGAGGAGTTCGGGTTCGGTACCGGCGTCCGGGAGGGAGAGGCCTTCCGGGTCGGGCCGCTTGAGTTCGAGGTCCTGGAGACCCCGGGCCACACCGTAGAAAGCATATCCCTCCTCCTCCGCGACCGGTCGGTCTCCGACGACCCGCTGATGGTCTTTACCGGCGACGCCCTCTTTGCCGGGGACGTGGGCAGGACCGATCTTGCCGGCGCGGATAAGCGGCGGGAGATGTCGGAGATGCTCTATGCGAGCCTGCACGAGAAACTCCTCCCGTTTCCCGACGGGGTGATCGTCTGCCCCGCCCATGGCGCAGGGTCTGTCTGCGGCGGGAATATCAGCGACCGGGAGTATACGACGATCGGCTACGAGAAAGCGACGAACCGGCTGCTCTCGGTGGAAGAGGAAGAGTTCGTCGAGCGCAAGGTGCACGAACGGCTCTACGAACCCCGGTACTTCGTGATGATGCGGAACCTCAACCGGGAGGGTCCGCCCCTGATCTACAACCTCCCAAACCTGCGGCCCTGCTCCGCCCGGGAGATCCGCTCTCTCCTCGACAGGAAGGCCCAGATCGTCGATATCCGGTCGCCGACGAGTTTCGCCGGCGGGCATATCCCGGGCACCCTGAACATCTGGCGGCAGGGCCTCTCCCTCTACATGGGCTATTACCTGAACTACGAGGATCCGATCGTCCTGGTAGACGACTTCAACCTGGACCTGGACACCGTGGTGCGCCACTTCGTCCGGCTCGGCTATGACAATATATCCGGCTACCTCGCCGGGGGGTTTGCCGCCTGGTTCAAGCAGGGTGAGAGCATCGAGCGGGCCGGCATCTGGTCCCCTGCGGACCTTGCCGAGCACCTGGACGACCCCTCAATCTGGGTCCTCGATGTGCGGAACGTCAACCACCGGGAGGAGGACGGCTACATCCGGGGATCCCACCACATCTACGTCGGGCACCTCGAAGAGCACCTCGCGGAGATCCCGGAGGATAAGCAGGTCGTCGTCCACTGCGATGTCGGGTATAAGGGGAGCCTTGCGGCAAGCATCCTCGAGAAGCACGGTTTTGCGAACGTCATCAACCTGCTCGGGGGCACCGTCGGGTGGGAGGCGGCGAACTATCCGCTGGTGAAGGAGGAGCCTCTTTACGCCGCTCCGGCGATGTAGAACAATGCGGGCGGATCGTGGTTGTCGGTGCTGAAAAGAACGGGGTCGGGTCAGCCGGCCCCGGGCAGGCTCCCGCACGTAAGAGGAGGTGGGTGGATATAAGGGCTGACCGCTCCCTCATCTCGCCTTCGCCTCCTCCCACTCGATACAAACCCTGATCGGCACCCTCTCCCCGAGCGCTGCCGCGACCGGCGAGCGCCGGTAGGCGTGGTCCACGAGTTCCTCGATCTTCTCCCGCGGGGCGTCGGCGTCCACCCGGACGGTCAGGCGGATCTCTTCAAGACCCGGGTAGATATCCTGTCGCGAATCGCACCTTCGATGCTCAAGCTCCGGCCCTTCGGCCCGTCGCACTTCAAGGAATCCCCCGAGGTCGAGGTCGCCCGCAACGTCGATCTCGATCAGGTCGACCTCGATCCCGTCTTCGGCCGCGCTATAGGCGATACCGACCGCGATACAGGCGGAAAGCCCCGTGAGCACCAGTTCCGTCGGGCTCGGCCCCCGGTTCGTCCCGCCGACGACGGCCGGTTCGTCGGCCGGGATGGCGAAGTTCCGGACGATCGTGGTCGAGTGCGCACCGCCGTTCCAGCTCGTGATGCCGGAGAGGGTCCGTCTGCCCGCCGCCGCATCCCTCCGCATTGCGCCCGTAAGGGCATTCACACTTTTCATATCGACCCCGTTTCGCAACAACGTAGAGCCTCTCACAGGATCTCGCCGTCAGACGATCGGCTCCGGCGACCTCTCCCGCGACCTCATGAGCCGCAGCATCTCATCGATATCGGTCGTCGGGATGTCGCAGGCGTAGTTGGTGCAGACGTATGCCGTCGCCTTCTCCTCGATCATCACAATATCCCGGGTGAATCCGGCGACCTCCACGATCTCCGGTCTCTCCTCCCCGGACGGGCGGAAGATGACGAGGGAATCGGGCGTATACCGTGAACGTATGGCACGGACCATCGCCGTCGTATCCTCAGCGCCCGGCATCCCGGTGACGACCACCTCAAAGTTCGGCCCCAGCATGAACTCAAGACCGGTGAGGAAGTGGGTGTGGCCGGCAGGGCTTTTGCGGACGGTCCCGGCAAAGGTGAACTTCATCCGGTCGGCCGTCTCCTCGAGTTCGAGGTTCGCCGTCATCCGTGCGAGAGCAAAGAGGGCCTGCATGGCCACGCTGTTGCCGGAGGGGATCGCCCCGTCGTAGACCGGTTTCTGCCGGACGGGAGCATCCCCGTCGTCGGGGGTGAAGAAGAACCCCCCGCCTTCGCAGTCCCGGTAGCGGGCGACGAGGTCCCGGGCGAGTTCGGTGGCGGTCCTGAGATAGCGGGGGGCAAACGACGCCTCGTAGACCTCGATGAGAGCCCAGAGCATGAAGGCGTAATCGTCGAGGGTCGCGGCAAGACCGGCCTCGCCGTTCCGGTAGCGATGGAGGAGCCGCCCGTCCGGCCGCCGGAGGTTCTCGAGGACGAATGCCGTCGCCTTCTCCGCCGCCGCCAGGTACGCCGGGTCGTCGAAGGCCCGGGCGGCTTTGGCAAGAGCCGCGATCATCAGGGCGTTCCAGTCGGTCAGGATCTTGTCGTCCTTTGCCGGGCGGACCCGCTTCTCGCGGGCTGCAAAGAGCCTCTGCCGGGCGCCTTCCACGAACCAGGAGAGGTCCTCCTCCGACATCGAGAACTCGTGAGCCCAGGATGCCAGCGGCCGGCGCATGCGGAGGATGTTCTTGCCCGTCCGCCTCGCGCCCGGCTGCTCCCGGTAGTTCCCCGGCTCCGTGACGTTAAAGACCCGCGAGAACCGTTCGCCGTCGTCTTCCCCGAGGACCCCGACGATCTCGTCTTTCGTCCAGAGGTAGAACTTCCCCTCCTCGCCCTCGCTGTCCGCATCTTCCGCCGAGTAGAACCCGCCGGCAGGATCGGTCATGTCCCGCAGGACGTAGGCGATCGTCTCCCGTGCGGTCCGGGCAAACTCCTCCCTTCCCGTCGCAAGATACGCCTCCGTATATGCCATCACCAGGAGCGCCTGGTCGTAGAGCATCTTCTCGAAGTGCGGGACGAACCACTCGGCGTCCGTCGAATAGCGGTGGAACCCGTAGCCGACCTGGTCGAAGATCCCGCCCCGCCGCATGGCGTGCAGCGTCTTCTCGACCATCGTGTAGGCCGGCTCCTTCCCGGTCCGGTTCCCGTAACGGAGCAGGAATATGAGGTTGTGCGGAGTCGGGAATTTGGGTGCGTCCCCAAACCCGCCGTTCTCACCGTCGAAGACCCGGAAGAGGGTCTCGTAGGCCTCATCGAGAACGGCCTCGTCAAGATCGCTCTCCCCCGGCGGGGTGCGGGCCGCGCCCTGGAGCGCCTCCATCACCTGACCGCCGGCGTTCTCGAGGTCCTGACGCTGGCTCTGCCAGACCTTGCTGATCCGGGGGATGAGGTCGAGGAGCCCGGTCATCCCGTAACGGCTCTCTTTTGGTATGTAACTCGCTGCAAAGAACGGTTTTTTGTCGGAAGTCATCAAGATGGTGAGCGGCCACCCCCCCGTTCCCGTCAGCGCGTGGGCGGCCGCCATGTAGACCTGGTCGATATCCGGCCGCTCCTCGCGGTCCACCTTGATGCAGACAAAGACGTCGTTTAAGAGTTTTGCGACCTGAGGGTCGCGAAACGACTCCTCTTCCATGACGTGGCACCAGTGGCAGGCCGAGTAGCCGATGGAGAGGAAGATCGGTCTGCCCTCCTCCTGCGCCCGCGAAAAAGCCTCTTCACCCCAGGGATACCAGTCGACGGGATTATGGGCATGCTGGAGCAGGTATGGGCTCTGTTCGTGGATCAGCCGGTTGGGAGGCGACTCCTCCCGCACCGGGGCTTCTGGCGCTTCCGGGTCGTGTCCGCGTGCCGGGTTCATACTCCTGACGTGCGGATGCAGCCTAATAAAGGTGACTCTTCCCGGTAGAAATGACGCTCCGCGCGGGACCGCCGGGACCCCCCTTCGCGGATTCGCGAATCGCACCCTTCGCCCCGTCATCGATTGAGATCGGTAGCGCGGCTTCAGATGGGGCTGGTATGGGGTCAAAAAAAGAAGAGATCTCGGTCACAGGCCCCGCTCACTCCGCGATGGGGATCTCCTTCGTCTCCTCAGCGACCGGCTGGACATAGGGGACGTCCACGGCCAGGAGGCCGTTTCGGAACGTTGCCTTCGCCGCGTTGGGATCGACGGGGCAACCGATCGCATAGGTCCCGACGTAGCGGACGTCGCCGCGGGAGGCGTCGATCGAGAAGCTCGTCTCCTGCATCTTGAAGGTGATATCCTTCTTATCAACGCCGGGGAGTTCGATCTCGATGTGAAGGTTCTCTTCGTTCTCATCCGAGTAAGCACAGACATAGGGTGCGACTCTTAACGCTGCCATCTCATACCCTCCTATTCGGCAACAGAGGAGTGAGTGTGCTATTTAACGTTTAGCATTGTTCGGCCTTCTCGCACCCGCGCTTCCGGGCGGCGGATCCCGGGCTGTGCAGCACGTGGACGGTAGAGGGAGGTTTTATCAGGAGGGCGTCAAGTATCATGCATGAGCGAGCGGTTCATCTTCACCCGGCACCGCACCCGCTGCTACCACTGCGGCGAGGACGCCCCCCAGGTCATAAAAGCGGTCTCCACGCAGGCGCAGGTGATCTGCTCTGCATGTGGCGCGACCCGGATCTTCATCCCCCGGTTTGAGAACAGCAGGGCTTTCGGCATCTGCACGCCCCTCGGCCGGCACGACCTCTGGGAGATCGAGGCCGACGGGCGGTGCAAACATTGCGGGGTGACCGGCCTCCACGACCTCGCGATCGGGTCCGGCCACTTCACGACCCGGTGCCGCAACTGCGGCTACACGCACTTCTACCGGTTCAACCTGGAATATATGGCGAAATGCCCTGTCGACGGAGCCGACGAGGTCAGCGCTCCTCGCGGACCATCGTGATGGCCTGTTTTGGGCACTCGTTTGCGCAGATGCCGCACCCCTTGCAGTAGTCAAGGTCAACGTTGAGCTCCTCGTCGATGACTCCATCCGGGCAGTACTGGGCGCAGAGCCCGCAGGCGTTGCACGCCTCCTTGTCGACTACGGGCCGGAACGTCCGCCAGGACCCTGTCTTTCCCGAAGAGGCCTCTCTTGGCCTGCTGAGCGCAAGTCTCTCTCTCATACCTTCAGCTCCTCGTACGCCGCCTCAGCGGCTTTCACGTTCCTCTCGTCGGAGAACATCTCCTGGATTGCCGCCCGCGCCGAAGGGAGGCTGACGACGCCCATCTTCGCGAGCGCCCCGATCACCGGGGTGTTCAGGATCGGGCTTCCGGCAACGACCAGGTTCGTTGCGAGCGCGATCCCGGTCAGGTCGACGTGACGGCAGATCCCGTTGCACCCGGAGATCGGGTGGGCGCTGTTTAAGAGGACCGTTCCATTCTTCTTCAAGCCCTGCAGGACATCCACCACGTCCATGATGCTCGCATCGAGGACGATCACGAGGTCGGGCTCGTGGATCTGGCTGTAGATCTTGATCGGTTCGTCATCGATCCTGACGAACGAGACGACCGGCGCTCCACGCCGTTCCGCCCCGTAAAACGGACAGGCGGTTGCGTATTTGCCGTCCCTGAACGCCGCGAGGGCGAGGAGCTTTGCGGCGGTGACGCCGCCCTGCCCGCCCCGGGAGTGGATCCGTATCTCATACATGCTCGCTCACCCCAAACCACATCTCTTCACCGGGACGCCGATCCCGGACAAACCCTGCGATATCGTTGTAGGTGACCTCCTGGCCGCCGAGCCCGGCGATCACGCTGTAGGGCTCGATGCCGGTCTTCGACCGGATCGCGTGGGCCACCACGCCCCCAAAGCCGAAGGAGTAGTCGCGGTCGATGACGACGACCTCCCGGCCGGCAAGGTCGAGGTCCGGGAAGGGGCGGAACCAGCGCAGGCGCATGGACCCGGCCTTGATCCCCTCGTCGCGGAGGAGATCGACGGCCACCTCGGCCTCTTTGCCGAGCGTTCCCATTGCGACGACGACGACATCGGCATCCTCGCACCGGTAGTCCTCCGTGGGACCGTATGAGCGGCCGAACCGCTCCGCGAACTCGCGCTCCACATCGGCGATGACGCCCTTTGCGTCGCGCATCGAGCGCTCGATATCCCAGCGGAACTTGAAGTAGTCGTTTGAGAAGGTCATGGGGCCGTAGACGCAGGGGTTCTCCGTATCGACGGCGTGCGGGAGGTGGTAGGGAGGCAGGAAGTCGCCGATATCGACCGTCTCCAGCGCCTGCGTGATGTGGCTCAAGGAGAACCCGTCCAGGTTGACCATCACCGGGAGGAGGACCCGCTCGTCCTCGGCGATCTTAAACGCCATCAGGGTGGTGTCGTAAGCCTCCTGGACCGTGGCCACGAAGACCTGCAGCCAGCCCGTGTCGCGCTGGGAGAAGGCATCGGTGTGCTCCGCCCAGGTGTTCCAGCCGGGGCCGAGGGCGCGGTTGACGTTCGCCATCACGACCGGGAGACGCGCGCCCGCCGCCCAGTGGACCATCTCGTGCATGTAGAGGAGGCCGTGGGAACTCGTCGCCGTGAAGGTGCGCACGCCCCCGGCGCTCGCCCCGATGCAGGCGGCCATCGCCGAGTGTTCGCTCTCCACGGGGATATACCGGCTCTCAAGGTCGCCGTCGGTGACGTACTCCGCGATCTGCTCCACGATCTCGGTCTGGGGGGTGATCGGGTATGCGGCGACGACGCCCGGCTTTGCGGCTTTCACCGCGGCCGCGACTGCCTTGTTGCCGGTCGCGATCGTCAGCATACGCCGGCCTCCTCGCGGGAAAGACGCTGGATATTCTGTTCCACCTGCTGCCGCATCAGGTCGAGGATCTCAGGGTTCACGTTCTTGAACCGGCCCTGGCCACGGATGTAGTCCTCGAGCGGCGCGGGCTTCTTCATCGCGGTCTTCGACGGGCCGTTGATCGTGAGTTTCCCGAACTCGCGCTCGTAGAGGATCCAGGTCCCGGTCTTCACAGCCAGTTTCCCTATCTCGACCGTCTTCTCCGTGGGGTAGCGCCACCCCGGCGGGCACGGCGCGAGGATGTGGATGAACTTGGGCCCCTCGATCGAGAGCGCCTTCTTCACCTTCTTGTAAAGGTCGAGGGGGTAGGCGCTGCAGGCGGTCGCCATGTAGGGCGGGTTGTGCGCCTCGACGATCCGGTCGAGGTCCTTCTTCGCCGTGGGCTTGCCGCCGGGCGTCGTGGTGGTGCGCGCGCCGAGCGGTGTCGCGCCCGACCGCTGCATGCCGGTGTTGCCGTACGCCTCGTTGTCGTAGCAGATGTACAGGAAGTTGGTCCCACGCTCAAAAGCCCCGGAAAGCGACTGGATCCCGATATCGACCGTTCCGCCGTCGCCTGCGTAGACGATGACATTGGTCTTCTTCCCACGGGTGGAAAGAGCGTTGCTCATGCCGGAGGCGCAGGCAGCGGCTGCGGCAAATGCTATGTTATAGACAGGCACGCCCATCGCCGTGCCGGGGTACGCCCCCTGGATAACGCTGGTGCAACAGGCAGGCACGACCAGAACGGTATCGGGGCCGGCCGCTTTCAGCACATAGCGCAGACAGAGGGAAGAGCTGCATCCCGCACACGCGGACGTGCACTTATAGAGATACTCCTCCTTTGGAATCGCGGACAAATGTTTACACTCCTCTCCTCACTAATCTGTCACCATTTGTAATGAGAGTTTTGCGGTATCAACTTCCTGCATCCAGAGGAATTCTGGCAGAACGGGCGGTGACACGATGTCGAAACGCGATATGCGCAAAAAATGAGGTGGGTCAGGGGCCCGGAACGTCCGCCGACCCCCCGCACCCCGTCTCAGTTCCCGGTTCCGCTCCCGGGCATGCGCCTCTGTGGCGCCGAGTCCGGCCGAAGCGCCCTGCGGGCCAGGCCGGCGAAGCACTTGAAGCAGAACGGGGTGAAGAACCAGACCATCATCTCGAGGATGGTAAGAGGGCCGTTGTGGCGTATCCGGTAGCGGTAACTCTCAATGTTCATCCTCATGTAGACCGGCGCGACCTCCTCGAACCACCGCCTCTCGGTGATCTCGCCCTCGGCGACCTCCCGCGAGATCTCGGCGAGGAAATTCTTGATATTCTCGCCTTCGAATCCCGTGGCGATGTGGGGGATGAAATTGTCGTCGACGAGGAGCGGGGTCACGCGGCACTCCCCGACGACGCCGTTCTTCTCGAGGTCGACCGCGAGGACGATCGCCTCTCGCGAGAGGTTGTGAGGCCAGCGGTGCTCGAACTGGAGCATCCCGAGCGAGTAGGCGATGAGCCCCCCGTGGTATCGCTCGATCGCCTGCATGGTATGGGGGTGGTGGCCGAGGATCAGGGTGGCCCCCGCGTCGATGAGCCGGTGCGCAAGGTCGACCTGGTCGGGCGACGGGTAGTATACCATCTCCGCCCCCCAGTGCAGCGAGACGGCGATGTGGTCGCACCGGCCCGCGAGCGAGGCGATATCCCCGATGATCTCCTCCTCGACGAGCCGGTTGATCGAGACTTCGCGGGAGAGAACGAGTTTGCCGATCGTGTAGCCGGCAAACCCGACCCGGATGCCGTTCCGCTCAAGGATGACCGGTTCCTGCCGGCTCTCCGTCGCCGAGCCCCCGAGCGGGAGGATGCCCCGGCTCTCGAGGGAGTCGAGGGTGTTCCTGAACCCCTCGGCGCCGCGGTCGCCGGAGTGGTTGTTTGCAACGCTCAGGACGTCAAACCCGGCATCCACGAGGTACCGGGCCGCATCGGGCGATATGGAGATGACGTGATGCTTCTCTGCCGGCTCCCCCGTCTCCGAGAGAGTCGTCTCCAGGTTCCCGAAGAGGATGTCCTTATCTCCGAGGAGATGCCGGACCTCCGCAAACGGGTCCCGGTTGCCCTCTGTCCGCAGCCAGATGTCGCCGGCTGCTATCAACCTGATTCCGTTCTCCATTCTTTCTCATCCTCTGATATGCCCCACCGGTCCAGCGGTAGATCCTGTATCAGGAACTGATACTTCCCAAGCCGGGTGCGGGGGATCTTCGCGACGAAGCGGATGGTCACATCCACGTCGCCCTCAAACTTCTCTCCGAGTTCCCGAAGGATCCACGCCGTGTCCTCTTCAGTATACCTGGGTCTTTTTACGATCCGCAGCAGGACCTCCCCTTCTCGCTTCTGGTAGAACTGGAACTGCGCGACGTTGTCAAAGACACCGGAGTGCATGTTCACCGCGGTCATCGGTATGAGCCGGCGGTCCTTCGTCACGATGAACTCCTGGAGCCTTCCCTCCACCTTCTCGAGCAGTGGGTAGGCGCGGCCGCAGGAGCACGGCGCGTTCCCGAGGACGGCGGCGTCCATGGTCCGGTAGCGGATGAGCGGGCAGACGAAGTTCGTGAGGTTCGTCGTGACCACTTCGCCCGTCTCGCCCGGTCCCTCGACGGGCCGGCCGTCCCGCCCGATCAGTTCCACGATCCCGTACTCGGGGAAGACATGGTATCGGGTGCTCTCCTCGCACTCTCCGGCGAGCACCGTCTGCTCGGAGTTCCCGTACCAGGAGAAGACCCGGCACCCGAACGCCTCGCGGATGAGGTCTCGCTGCCAGGGGTAAAGGTTCTCGGACCCGCAGAGGACCGCCTTTACCGTGGGGAACGGCTCGATATCGTGCTCTTCCATGTAACGGGCCAGGATCGCGGCGATCGACGGGTACGCCTGGATGAACCGGGGTTTGAACCGCCGGATCCGGTCGATGTAGGCTGGCATGGTCTCCTCGGTCATGTG
>NZ_DAXW01000003.1:0-105159 GCF_002506585.1 Methanoculleus sp. UBA430
GGTGAGGTTTTTCGAAGTTCTCGGCAGTCCGTTTCGCCCACGGGATCGCTTCAGCAATGGTCGTCCCGATAGCCATGGCCTACATAGCGGACCTCTCGGAGAAGGGCAAGGAAGGGAGTCAGATGGGAAACTTCTCCATCTCGATGTTTCTCGGGATGGGGGTCGGACCGCTCCTCGGGGGATTCTTAAACGACGCGTTCGGCATGGATTCGGTCTTCTATGTCATGGCCGGCCTCTCGGCGTTCGCCACACTTCTCGTCGCCGCCTCTCTTCCGGAGGCGAGACCGGGCTCGTTGACAATCCCGGCCAGGGAACCCGCTCCGATGCGGGAGATCTTCACGCTGCCGATCATGCGGGGGATCCTGGTCTTCACCCTCATCAGCGCCCTCGGCCGCGGGGGTATGATGGTTTTTATCCCGGTCTTCGGGCCGCTGATCGCGATCAGCCCGTTCGAGGTGGGCGTCGTCCTCTCCGTGAACACCTTCCTGATGGCGCTCCTCCAGATGCCGATCGGGAGGCTCACCGACACCGGGAACAAAGTTACCCTGATCGTCGCGGGATCGACCGTAGCCGCGGTGGCGCTCGCCGTCATCCCCCTCTCGGGGTCGTTCTGGCCTCTGCTCGTGATCACCTCCGCCGTGGGCGTCGGGGGCGCCATCCAGCAACCGGCCATCATGGCTCTGACGGTCGATGCAGGCCGGACCATCGGGATGGGAACCTCGATGGGCGCCTACAACACGGTCTTTGGTATCGGCATGATCATCGCACCGCTGATCGGGGGGGTCTTCATGGACTATATCGGGATCGGCGCCGTTTTCTACGTGGGCGGAGCGGTATGCCTCATCGGAACGGGAGTCTTTGCAGTGATGATGCAACGGAACGCTCGTGAATGCGCTGCCGGAGAGGTGCCGGGGCACGGATAGACCCTCTTCCAGGGGAGCGGCGGCCGTTCGTCGTTCGGATTCCCCGAAACATTAACTCTACCGGCCCAAAAGAGCCATTCTGACCGCATGTCATTCTCTCACATGAGATAAATTAATATACCTTTTTTACTATCATGGGATACAAAGGCGTGCAGGTGGGATAGCGCGCCGGAACCGTCGTGTCAAACATCTGCAGCGCGGCCGGGTGACCCCTGCAGGCTTACGGGCATCTCTCTGCCCGGCGCAAGAGTACAACATCTCATGGACCACTGCAAGCATACACTCCTGCTTCCGGCCGCCCCCCCTGCGGACTTCTGTACGCTTCGTGCCCGCTTTCCGGCCTCGTTCCTTCTTGTCGCCCTGCCGTCCGGGATTCCGGGAGAGATAGGGGACGCCGTGGGCATCCTGCTCCTCGAACTCCTCATCGCCGGGATTGCCTTTGGGCTCCTCGGGATCTGGCTCAAGGAGCGGGCTGTGGTTGCCCGCATCGCCGGGATGGGGGCGAGCATCGAGGCCATCCGGGCAGGCAGTGACGCCCGCACCCGTCTCCCCGCAGGCGAGGGCGACCCGGTCTCACGCTTTGCCGGCGACGTCAACCGGATGCTCGACGATCTGGAGCGTTCCCGGCAGGAGATCCTGGAGAGCAGGGACCGCTACCGTCTCCTCTTCGACAGCGGGAACGACTTCCTGCTCGTCTGCGCAGTGGGGAGGGAGGGCACGCCCTACCGGATACTGGACGCAAACGCGCTCGCCTGCCGGACTCTCGGGTATGCCCGGGAGAATCTCCTCGCCCTCGCTCCCCGTTCGGTCATCCTCATCAGGAGCGATTTCGAGCGAGACGACCACCACCTCTACAGCGCCGACCTGATCCCCCGGCAGGGCGAACGGATCCCCGCCGAGGCGACCATTCACCGCATCAGCCTCGAGGGCACCCCGGCGATCCTCATCATCGCGCGGGACGTAACGGAGCGGAGAAGGGCCGAGAAGGAGTTGATGGACTACCGCTACCGCCTGGAGGAACTGGTGACGCAGCGGACCAACGAACTCCAGGCGGCAAACGAGAGTCTCAGGCGCGAAATGAGAGAGCGGGCGCGGATGGAGCGGGAGAGGCTGGAGGCATACCGGCAGATCGAGAGGAACATCGAGCAGTTCGCGGTCCTGACCGACCACATCCGAAACCCTCTTCAGGTCGTCCAGGGGATGGCCGACCTCATCGAGGACGAGCGGGCGGAGAAGATCCGGGAGCAGGTCCGGCAGATTAAGAAGATTCTCATGCAGCTCGACGAAGGGTGGGTTGAGTCGGAGAAGGTCCGGGAGTACCTTGAGCGGTACCGGTGAGGGAGGCCGGGTGCCGTCCCCTACGGCTCCTTCTCCTCGGCGCACTCGAGTTCCGCGACGACATCGGCCGCATCGTCCATCCGCCGGACCAGGTCCTTGATCTCGACCAGGCGTTCGACGCCGATGAAGTGCTCGGCCATCACCCGGGCCATATCCGTGAGTTCGATGCGGCCGGCCCTCCGCCGGACCAGCCCGTAGTCAAGGAGTGTCGGGAGGGCCGGCTCCAGCGCCCCGACCATCGTGTGGGTCATGCGGATCACCTCCTGCTCGTCGCCGCTAGAGACCACGACGTTCGCCACGAACTCTTCCGTGCTCTGCTCCATGTCGTACTCGGGAGCGACCTCCTCCATCTCGCCACTGAGAAGGCCGACGGCGACCTCCTCCTCGGTCTTCCCGGACGATCTGGAGTACGAACCCCCGGGCTCCGCCAGGATGACCACCCGGCCGAGGTCGTGGAAATCGGGCCGACCGGCGCGGCCCATCATCTGGTGGAACTCCTGGACGGTGAGCCACTGGATGCCCATCGCAAGGGCGTCAAAGATCACCTGAGATGCCGGAAAGTCGACGCCGGCGGCAAGCGCGGCCGTGGTCACGACGGCGCCGACCTCCCCGTTCGCGAACCGCCGCTCTACGTCCCGGCGCTCCTGCGCGGTCAGCCCCGCATGGTAGGGGGCGGCAATCTTTCCGAGAGCGTCGGCGATGACGTGGCAGCGGGCCCGGGAGTTCGTGAAGACGATCGACTGGCCCCGGTAGCCCTTCGACGACCGTATCTTGTACTCCTCGGCGACCATCTGCTTGATGAACCCGATCTTCTTAGACCGTTCCACGAAGATGAGGTGCCGCTCGAGCGGAACCGGCCGGTCGGCGTAGCGGACCAGGTTTGCCCGGAGTTTCTCCGCGAGCAGCCCGGGAGCCCCGATCGTCGCCGAGAGGTAGAGGAACTGGGCTTCCGGGGCGATATGCTTGAGCCGGGCGATCAGCCCGTCGAGACGGTGGCCCCGATCGGGGTCCTCGAGCATCTGGACCTCATCGATGACGACGGTCCCGATGTCCTTTAAGGATCTCCCGGTCCGGAGAGCGTGATCGATCCCCTCGTAGGTCCCTACCACGACGGGAGCATGGACGTCCCGGTCTCCCGCGGGCCGGGTCTCGGGGAGGTTGAGACGGCTCATCCCGGTCTGGAGGGTGACCCTCACCAGGTGGCCGTAACGGTCGCGGAACCGCTGGTATTTCTGGTTCGCGAGCGCGACCAGCGGGACCAGGAAGAGCATTCTCCCCCGCCCTTCAAGGAAGTTCTTCATTCCGGCCATCTCACCGATGAAGGTCTTGCCGCTCGCGGTGGCGGAGACGACGAGGAGGTGCTGCCCCTCGAGGAGCCCGTTCTGGACGGCGAGCTGCTGGACAGGCATCAAGTACTCGACCCCGGCGGCCTTCGCAAACGCCGCGGGCAGCGGGAGTTCGGTGATATGAGCCGTCTTCTGGACCTCGTGCGCCTCGAGCCGGTCAAAGAGGGTCCGCTTCCGGTCAGGATGGTCGGGACCCACCGATCCCAGCACCCGGTCGAGGTCCCGGACCTGGGCGAGGAGTTTCTCGAGGTGGACGAGGACGGAGCCGCCGAATTTGCCCATGTAGCCGAGCTCCCGGCGCATCTCGCGCTTCGCGCACTCAAGGCAGATCCACTCCCCGCCGTAGCGGACGCCGGTCGTCTTATCGATGGGAACAAACCGGTCCTCGAGCTGGCAGAACCGACAGATGTTGATCCTTGACACCGGGATCTGGAGGTCGGCAAGAAACGACTCGAACTCCGGGCTCTTCCCCGCAAGGTGGACCGAAGACCGGCGCAAGAGCGTGATCAGGTCCCGGGTCGGGGTGGGCTTGAGCTGTTTACCCCGCCGGCGCATCTTGAAGTTCTTTGGCCGCTGGCCCTTCGGGGTTGCGGTCAGGTCGACGAACCCGGAACCCTCGACACGGCCGCCCTCGACAAACAGCAGTTTATACGTGCCTTTCTGGGGCTGGACGATAACCTTCATGGTGCGATCAGGTCGTGGATCGTATAGGTGAGCCCCACCGTCTCCAGTCGCTTGAGGAAGTCGGTAAACTCCTCATCAACGATAAGTATTGCGCACTCCCGCCCGTGGAATGCCGCCTCGATAACCCCTTCACGGGATCCGAAGAACATATCCGGCTCGATATCAGCCTTCCTGAGGGCTACGTAGGACTCGAGGCCCACTGCGGCCACCATCTCCGCGTCCCGGACCGCGTCCCGGAGAAGGTCTGTCCTGACGTGCCTTGAGCCGCCCCGCTCGACCCGCGGCACCTTGCAGACATGAATGAGTCCTTCCTCGTGCTCGATGATGCCGTTCAACTGGGCGACACCGAGATCCTCTCCCGGCTCCGCGTCCATGGTCGCGAGGCCGGTTGCGCTCTGCTCTTCTTTCGTCGCGTAGAGCCAGCCGTCCCGCATGAAGACGCCGACCGTATCGCCCTTCCGGATCTCATCCCGGGCGATAGCCGTCCAGACCGCCACCTGCTGAATGATGTCCCGGTTGATGTGACGGGCATAGGCCTCGAGCGCCTCGGCGTGCCGCAGGACCCACTCGATCCCGTTCTTCGTCACCTCATACCGGCCCCGGCCGTGAGCGGTGACCAGCCCCTCATCCACCAGTTCCCGGATGTACTCGGAGACGGCCTGGGGTGTCACGCCGAGTTTTCCGGCGATCTCCTGCTGGCGGACGGCCGGCTGGTGCTCGGCGATCTCCACCAGGATCTGGAATCGCGTGGCCTCCCGTTTGCTACGTAAGATCACATAGAGGGGATCGTCAGTGAAGTCGGTCAAGCAACACCATTCCCTGCCCTTTCAGATCAAGGCCGGGAATCCTCTTCGCCAGCCCCTTGATGAAGGTTGGACTCACGCCGTACTTCCTGGAGATGTCGCTGATCGAGGTGGTTCCGCCCAGGATCTCCTGTTCAACCGAATCCACAATTGTGCGAAGACTCTCGTCGTTTGAGATGGCGATGTGCAGCAGGTCTCCGATATCGCCCATGGAACACTGGAAGCTGGCCCGGAATTTGCTGTATGTAGCCCGGTACTCCTTCGTCGGCTTCTCTCCGGGCTTCGGCATCCGCCACTGTTCTTCGATCAAGTTTCCCTTCTTGAGGATGGAGAGGCACTCGGTCACCATCGAGGTCCCGGCGTAGGTCCCGAGCTCCTCCTCGGTCAGCCAGGCTTTGTTTAAGAGCTCGTAGATCTTTTTATAATCAGCATTATTGAACGTTATAAGAAGAGGAACCAGTTCAACCGGATCATTAAGAATTTTAATATGTCCCGTCAATGCGATACCCTATTGTTATATCGTTGTATAACTCCATAAATTTTTGCTGAATATTCAATGCGTATACGTGGCACGATCATCATCCGGGGCGTCGTTCAGGGGGTCGGATTTCGTCCCTTTGTCTATGCAAAGGCCCGGGAATTTGGGATCACCGGGACCGTCAAAAATCTCGGGAGCGAGGTGGAGATCCATGCGTTCGGTGACCGCTTCGAGGAGTTCCTCGAGGCCGTTTCCCGGGGAACGCTGTTATCTCACATAGATTCCGTGGACGTCCAGGATCTGCGCGACAACCCGCCCGATACGTTTACTGTCCTTGAGAGCGGCTCCGGGAGCCTCTCCGGATTCATCCCTGCCGATATCGGCACCTGCGACGACTGCGTCGCCGATATGTTCACGCCGGGGGGACGGTACGAGGGCTACTGGGCCACATCCTGCGTCAACTGCGGTCCGCGGTACAGCATCATCACTGCCATCCCCTACGACCGGGAGCGGACGTCGATGGCGGAGTTTCCCATGTGCGGCGCCTGCGAGAGCGAGTACACCGACCCGTCCTGCCGGCGGCACCACGCCCAGACGATCGCCTGTGCCGCCTGCGGGCCGCAACTCGCTCTCTTGAAGGCCGACGGGACGCTGGTTGCGGCCGCAGATCCCATCCGGGAGGCGGCAGCCCTCATTGACGGGGGCTCGATCGTCGCCATCCGGGGGGTAGGGGGGTTTCATATCGCCTGCACCGAGGAGGCGGCCCCCGAACTGAAACGCCGGCTGGGCCGGACAGAGCAGCCGCTCGCGGTGATGGGAACCCCGGAGGAGGTGGAGCGGATCGCGGTCGTCTCGGAAGAAGAGCGGCGGATCCTGCAGTCCCGGGAACGGCCGATCGTGGTGCTCGAGAAGAAGGACCATACGTCGCACCCGGGGATCTCGGGGCTCCATACCATCGGGTGCATGCTCCCCTACACCGGGCTGCACCACCTCCTCTTTGCGAACCTCGCCCACCCGCTCCTGGTGATGACGAGCGCGAACCTGCCTGGCTACCCGATGATCACCGATCTTGAGATCGCTCTCGGCCGGCTCTCGGGGCAGGTGGACTACATCCTCACCCACAACCGCCGGATCGTCAACCGCTGCGACGACTCCGTCGTCAGAGACGGCTACATCATCCGTCTCTCACGGGGCCTCGCCCCGAAACGGACGGCGATCGACCTCGGAGATGCGTGTATCCTCGGCGTCGGGCCGGAGCTGAACGCGAACGTCTCCGTCTACAAAGCGGGCTTCTGCATCACCTCGCCCCATGTGGGAAACGTCAGAAACCCCCAGACCCTCGCCTACCTGCAGGAGACGGCGGAGAAGATCGGGGGACTTGTCGGGGCGCGATATGACCTGATCGTCCACGACCTCCACCCGCAGTTCCTCTCGACCCGCTACGCGAGGGAGGTTGCCGAGGCGGTCGGGGCAGAGGTCATGGCTGTCCAGCACCACCGGGCGCACATCGCTGCGACGACCCGGGAGGAGTGTGTCGGGATCGCGATCGACGGCGTGGGCTACGGGGACGACGCCACGATCTGGGGTGGCGAGGTCTTTGCCGGGCAGGTTCCCCACCTCGACCGGGTCGCCCACCTCGAGGTCGTCCCGATGCCGGGCGGCGACCTTGCCACCCGGTTCCCGGAGCGGATGCTGTATGGGATCCTGCCGACGCCGGGGGTCCGGGACCTCCTTTCGTCACGGGGGTGGAGCGATATCGAGCTCGCGGTCCTCTCCCGGCAGGTGGAGCGGGGGTTGAACGTCGCCGCGACCTCGAGCACCGGGAGGGTGCTCGACGCCGCCGCAGCCCTCCTCGGTATCTGCCGGGAACGGACCTACGACGGCGAGCCGGCGATGAAACTCGAGTCGGCGGCGTGTGCCGGGCGGGCGTCGGCCTGGGATCTTGAGTTCCTGCGCGACGGGGGCTGCGAGGTCCTCTCGACCCGGTCGCTCATCGCCGAGGCATACCGGCGGGCCGCGGCCGGGGAACGGGTGAACGACATCGCCGCGTCGGTCCAGTACAACCTGGCGAGAGGCGTCGCCGCGATGGCTGTCCGGGCGGCGGAGGAGCGGGGGATCCCGCGGGTGGCGCTCTCGGGCGGGGTGGCCTATAACCGGGCGATCCGGGAGGCGATCGTCGGGGAGGTCCGGGCTGCGGGGCTTGAGGTGGTTATGAACCGGGAGTATCCGCTCGGGGATGGGTGCATCAGCTTCGGACAGGTGGTCTACGGGGGGAGCGGGGAGGATTAGGGCGGTTCTCCGGCAAGCACCCGGATAAAGATCTCTCGTAGCCGCTCGCATTGCTGGAGCAGCGGGACAGGTTCTCATCAAACCAGGTCCTGGTCGAAAACCTCTTCAAGTCGGGCAAAGAAGCCTTCTCTCTTTGAGCATTGCGCCGGTATTCACGGCTGTCTTTCGTAAAATTTACCGTTCTGCATCGACTTTTGATAGGGCGGGTTGTTCTTGCAGGATGAACAAATAACCCATTCGGAGTCTCACGGTGCGGTGAAGCGGGGAGGGGGTTACTCGGTTATACCGGGGTGACATAAAACCGTGATCTACACCCTAAATCGAGCGGCAATTCTAATTGCTTTTCAAAATCTCTGGATTTTTTCAAGAGGCGTTCCAGGGCAAATTTTTTTTCCGTAAAGTATATATTTAGGCATTCAGATCGGTTTAAATGCAGATTCTCACCAGAATAAGTCAGGAGAAGGTGGCTCTGGATGAAAAACCGTTTGACAGCAATAACAAGGCTAAGAATCCTTCATGCACTTATTATAGTACTTTTAGTTGTTCCGTCTTCCGCATCGGCGATATCTGACGACACACTGTTCGCTCTCCAAGAAACGAACAGTGAATTTAAAAAAATACTGGATGCATCCTCAAGTACTGGAAACAGCGATTTTCCGGGATCAGATAAATCGAATCTAACTGAAGGGCAGCAAAAACTCTCTACAGATCTCCTTCAGCTGCTGGATTCCGCTTTCCTTCCAGAAGTGATGACACCGGAGAAGCATAAAGCCGAGATGATGAATCTCCAGCAACTCTCCTCGGCGGACGGTTCCGGAAGCGGGGTCCTGTTTCAGGAATCGTCAGAGAGCGTGTATGTCTACATTTTCATGAAGCCGGGTTTCCCGACGGATATCATTGACCCCTTTGCCGTTACCGTCACTGACCGGGATGAGGAAAATAGTCTGGCGGTTGCGTGGGTACCAGTATCCAAACTCGAGGGGCTTGCGGCTCTGGATAGCGTCCGTAGTATCAGAACCGTGATGCCTCCGATCCTGAACCGGGGATCGGTGACGACAGAGGGAGACGCTATCCTCCGGGCGGATCAGGTTCGCTCACAGTATGGCTTTCGTGGCAATGGCGTCTGCGTGGGCATCATTTCGGACGGTGTCGATCATATTGCATCCTCGCAGGCATCAGGCGACCTTCCCGGAGACGTTCGCGTGCTGAGCAATAGCAAGGGTGGGGACGAAGGAACAGCGATGCTTGAGATCGTCCACGATATGGTTCCGGATGCAGATCTCGTCTTCCATGATTGTGGCGCAAACAGGCTCGCATTCAACAATGGTATTGACGCCCTGATTGCATCAGGATGCACCGTCGTCTGCGACGATATCAGCTGGATCGGGGAACCTTTCTTTGAAGACGGTATTGTGGCATCCCACATCGAAAGCGTTCTCGCCGCAAACAATATTATTTACATTTCTTCTGCCGGGAACGCTGCTACGAAACATTACCAGGGGACATATTACAATGGGTGGGATAACTGCCATGATTTCAGTGAAGGCTCGGATCCAACGTATCAGGAGCTGTATGTAAATATCCCTCCGGAGGGTCAGGTCCGCGTTGTTCTCCAGTGGAACGATATGTTCGGCTCGTCGGGAAACGATTACGATCTGTATCTCTGTGATTATGCTACGGGAGCCGTTGTTGCGTCCGGTACTACTGCACAGAACGGTGACGATGATCCGCTTGAAGCTCTCGCCTACACGAATACCCAAAGTATCGCGGAAGACTATGCCATTCTCGTTCAAAACTATCAGGGGGCTGCCAGCTCGCGGATTCTCGAAGTATTCATCTACCCCGCTGGAGGTACCTACGTCTATACAGACAATATCCAGCCCTCCGACTCGATATTCGGACATCCTGCTGTGCAGGATGTCATCTCTGTAGGCGCGATCGCCGCAAATGACCCAGGACACGACGTTATCGAGCCCTTCTCCTCCCAGGGTCCGGTTACCATCTCCTACCCATCCGCGGAATCCAGGCATAAACCGGATATCGCAGGGATCGATGGTGTTTCCATCACCGGAGCAGGCGGATTTTCTAAGCCGTTCTACGGAACCAGTGCTGCTGCCCCGCATATAGCCGGGATGGTGGCCCAGATCTGGGGCGCCTATCCGGCGAAAACGTCAGCGCAGATCAGAACGATGCTGTATACAACTGCTGTTGATCTGGGAACTCCCGGTTGGGACACCATGTTCGGATATGGCCGTGCAGACGCACTGGAGATGTATCTTGCCGGAGGAGGCGTATCGATTCCGCCGGTCGCAAACTTTACTGCTGATATCACCTCCGGCACCGCTCCTCTTGCGGTGCAGTTCTCGGATACCTCAACCGGCGAACCTACCGCATGGAACTGGACCTTCGGCGACGGCGCAACCTCCACCGAGCAGCACCCCATCCACACCTACACGGCAGCAGGCATCTATACCGTAACTCTGACTGCCACGAATGCCACCGGGTCAGATACCCTCTCGCGAGAGAGGCACATAACCGTCCTCGACGCCATGACCATCGGTCTCGGCGATGCCGGGGCGGCGAAGGGGCAGACCACCCAGGCGCTGCTGACCATCCGCAACGCATCGGCCATCGGTGGCGGGAGTCTCAACCTGACCTATGATCCCGCTATCGTGACGGTGGATGCGATAAACGGTGCTTCACCCTGGCATCTCACTTCAAATATCGACACCGCGAACGGCAAGGCACGCATAGTTTACTTCACTACCTACGGCCAGAGCGGGGATGTGCCCATCTGCACCGTGACTCTGAAAGCAACCGGAGAACCCGGCGATATTAGCCCGCTGAACATCACAGTAGATGAGCTCATAGATGATGGTGGCAAAGACCTCTCGTTTGCCGCCCTGCCGGTCCACGGTGAGTTCCAGGTGCTGTACCCCGATACCCCCGATCCCATCCGGTACCGCGACGCCAACGGCCTCTACAAGGGCATCCTGAGCGGAAATACGCTCTATTTCGGTGAAGAGAACCTGAACCTCACCCGGCTGGGCGGTGCGCAACGGCTGGTCCACTACAGCAACATCTCGGCCGGCACAGTGGACGCAACCCTCAACGTGCCCGACTGCCACTCATTTAACGTGGTAGCCGGGGGAAGCCCGATCACCGGGCGCTACTACGCATGGGGAGACGACGGTCTCATCAACGGCAGGCCCTGGGTGGAGATCCGGCAGCCGATCACCGGCCTGGACGTTCTCCTGGGTGGCACGAACACTTCCGTCGGCGGCACCTCCCTCACCTGCAACGCCATTCTCGACGTTGCAATGGAGAACAACCTTGAAGGTCTCTACGCAACCCCGGCAGTCATCTTTATGGACATCGAGATCACGACGCCCGGCGGCGGAAAACTCACGCAGTTCGGCGCAACAGACCTGTCAGGCATCCCCATCGAGGCTTCGAGGGTGTACATCCGTGGGATCTCCCTGAGCGGTGCCGATCCTGGATCCTACACCGCAAAGGCTGTCTGGCCGTCGGCGAGCGACTTTGCCGGAAAAGGATACGATTCGAATGTCGTCACCTTTGAGATCGCCAGCACAACGTCACTGGCAAACTTCACCGCAAACACCACCACCGGCATCGTTCTGCTCACCGTCCAGTTCACCGACACCTCAACCGGCGATCCGACCGCATGGAACTGGTCGTTCGGGGATGGCGCGACCTCCACAGAGCAGCACCCCGTCCACACCTACACCGCCCCCGGCACCTACACCGTGAATCTCACGGTCAGTGCCGCGAGCGGCTCGGACACACTCTCCCGGCCCGGCTACATCACCGTAATGGTCAAGGGTGATTTCGGTGGAGATGGTATCGTCGACATCGGCGATGTCTCCCGCGTAGCCTACATGGTCGTCGGGAAGGCCGCGCCCGACCCCGCCGCCGACTTCAACGAGAACGGCGCGGTCGATATCGGCGATGCGGCAAAGATCGCCTACTACTATGTCGAGAAGATCCCGGCATTGTGAGGGAGATAGGCAAAGAACCCCTGAAGAACATCTCACCCCCCTCTTTTCGCCGTACTGCGTCGCCGGAACTCAAGGGCGGAACTGGATGGTAACAGCCCCGGGCTGTCCTCGGCCTTGCATCAGGGGCACCGCTCAGAGTGCTCCGCCAATCCATCCCATGGATGCCCGGCCGCGGGGCCACATCAGTAGCTCCGGCGACAGCCGGGGCGGGGCTGAAGACACTCCCGAGGGATAACCTCCCCGAATCATATATAAGGAATGCTTTTTGTTAAATCGGACATTTGTCAAAATAAGGTAAAATTAGTAATAAAAATGCGAAAATATAAATTTTCCGGCGATAATGACCGTATATGCGAGATGCTTCTCCACAGTGCAGGATTGCTCTTTTTATCCTCTGCTTCAGTCTCCTTACAGCAACGTTCGCATCTCCGGCATCGGCCCTCATGGTCGAGCTCGCCCCCTCGTATCTCGCGGAGCAGTCGGACGCGATAGCGACCGGAACGGTCACCTCCGTCGAGAGTCGGTGGGATGGGACCGGCATGGCAATCGAGACTGTCGTCTCCTTCTCGGTCGACCGGACCCTTGCGGGCCAGCTCCAGAACGATACCGTCCTCGTGGTTCCGGGCGGAACGGTGGACGGGATCACGCAGTGGGTGGAAGATGTCCCGATCTTCTTTCCGGGCGAGAACGTCGGGCTCTTCCTGAGAGAGCGTCCCGACGGATCCTATCAGCCGGTCGGCCTCTCACAGGGCGTCGTACCCCTCGCCGGAACGTCCGCAGCGAAAGCCAGGGAAGCGGGCCTGCTCACGCCGGACGAGTTTGCGGACCGGGTGGACGCCGCGCTGCAGGGCGACGCCGATGTTCTGTGGACGACGACAACATCGATGCCAGCGCCTGTCGGAACCACAGCGGTTTCCATCGACGCCGTCGCCCCGACGACCACATCGGCAGGGACCGGGACGGAGGTGACGATAACCGGGACCGGGTTCGGGACCAAGGCGTCCAGGGAGAGTGACGCAGATGTCGCATTCTTCTTCACCTCAACCGGCGGCATGTCCTACTGGATCTATGCGAGCGGATACCTGCCGGTTACGGGATGGCAGAGCGCTAACTCAAACGACATCGTCTCCTGGACCGGCTCGCAGATCATCTGCAAGGTCCCGACCGGAATCGCCTGGCGGGGGCAGATGTACTGGGGATCGGCAAGCAGCGGGCCGGTCTACGTGCTCCATGATGACGGGACGACCACCTTCGGACCATACTCGCTCAGCGTTCCGTTCGGGTGGAGCAAGAAACGCTGGCAGGGGGCCGCGCCCGTCGTCTCCTACTACGTCAACCCACCCCCGGTATCGGGCGCTCTCGCCGCGACGCAGAACGCCGCCGGGACATGGACAGCGGTCCAGGGCTCCGACTTCTCCTTCCAGTATGCCGGAACCACATCCTCAACGGACAGGGGATACAACTCCAAAAATGAGATCCTCTGGGGCGATATCGCCATCGACGGGGTGCTTGCCCAGGCGAGCACCTGGTTGTACGGGGAGCAGGTTGCCGAGTGCGACATCAAGTTCAATACCCGCTATACCTGGTCAACGACCCCCCAGACCGGTGCGTACGATATCGAGACGGTCTGCCTCCACGAACTCGGCCACTGGGTCCAATTGCAGGACCTCTACGGGAACGTCCCGGGATACCCCTCCGACACGGGGAAGGTGATGTACGGCCGGACCGGTTCCGGCCAGACCAAACGCACCCTGACCGAATCCGATGCTGACGGAGCACGCTGGATCTACCCCGGCCAGACCCCGGCCCCGGCGATCGCCGGGATCACCCCGAACACCGGGTATGCCGGCAGCGTCGTCCAGATCACCGACCTTGCAGGAACCGGCTTCCAGAATGGCGCGACGGTGAAGCTCACCAGTTCGGGGCAGCCCGATATCATGGCGACAGGCGTCTCGGTCGTCTCGTCGTCACGGATTGCATGCACGTTCGACCTCGCCGGCCGGGCGGCGGGCGCCTGGAACGTCGTCGTCACGAACCCCGACGGGCAGTCCGCCACACTCCCGCAGGGCTTCACCGTCAGGACCCCGGTCGCCCTCACCCTCACCGCCGGGAAGGATTCCGTCATGCGCGGCAACCAGTTTGATCTGACCGTCGGTGGCGAGAGCGGCCGGACATACTTCATCTACATCAAGGCGGCCGGGGACACCCCGCCGGCGGCGTATCCATCTATCGTGTCCGGACAGTCCGGCATCAGCAGCATCGGGACCTCCGGCCCCCGGAGCGTGGCAAACGCGACCGCGGCGTCGCAGGCGAATGTCACTGTCGGATCCTCCGGCACCCGCACCATCTGGTTCGAGACGAACACCTCAACGAGGGCGCAGGACTACATCATCGAAGCGATCGACTGGACCGATCCTTCGCGCTCGGCAAGCGCCACGGTGAGCGTGGAACGGGGAGCAGTGACCATAACATCGGCCGGCACCGGCATACACTATACCGGTGACGAGGTTGTCTTCTCCGGCACAAACACCGACAGTGCAACGACATATCTCTTCATCACGGGACCGGAACTTGCAGCGAACGGAACAAGGCTTGACGACACGGCCATACCCTGCATAACCGGAGATGCCGGCACGTTTACACGGGTAGATGTAAACCAGGATGATACCTGGGAGTATCGCTGGAACACCAGCAGTTGCGGGCTTGCACCGGAGAGCGGTACACATGCCAGTTGCACCGTCTACGCCGCTTCAGTTCCCAATGCCAAAAACGATCTGGCCAATGCCGCGTATGGAACAACCTCACTCATGCTGAGGGGTCCACCCGACACAATCAACCAGATCGCCATCCTGCCGGCAGCCTCAACGCTGACAGTCGGGCAGACATGGGCGTACACGGTGGCGCTCGATGCCGCCCCTGCGGAACTCCTCAGTTATAACCTCACCGTGCAACTGACCGATCCGGCCGTCGGCGAGATTGTCGGAGTCCATTTCCCGCCGTGGTCGGTTATCCCGGCAAACGGCACGATGCCCGCCGATACGGTCTGGTGCAGCGCCAGGGATTCCACGGGGGCTTCCGGGAACGCCAATATCACGCTGGTGACGGTAACGATCCGTGCCGATGCCCCCGGCACGACGAACATCACGGTCCTCCCCGGCAGGATCGAAGACCGGCATGGCGGCAGGTATTTCCCTGCCGTGACCCGGGCGCAGCTCCACGTGAATGCCCCCGTCGCAAACTTCACCGCTGACGTCACCGCCGGCACAGCGCCGCTCACTGTCCGGTTCACCGACACCTCGACCGGCGCCCCGACCGCCTGGCTCTGGTCGTTCAGCGACGGCGCGACCTCGACCGAACAGCACGCCACTCACACCTACACAATGTCGGGCACCTACACCGTGAACCTCACCGTCAGCACCTCCGACAGCTCAGACACGCTCTCCCGGTCCGATTACATCACCGTCACACGCGTCAAGGGTGATTTCAACGGGAACGGTGAGGTCGATATCGGCGACGTCTCCCATGTCGCGCATATGGTCGTCGGGAAGGCCGCGGCCGACCCCGCCGCCGACTTCAATGAGAACTGCGCGGTCGACATCGGCGACGCGGCGAAGATCGCCTACTACTACGTCGAAAAGATCCCGGCGCTGTGAGGCGGTGGGAGGGAGCCCGGAAGAGTACACGAACGCCTGAGCGCCCATCCGGCCGGTGAGAACCGCGCGGGTGGCGCTCTCGGGCGGGCCGGCCTCCCGCCGGGGGCTCCGGGACGCGGTCCCGGCCGGCCTGCCCAACCCCCGCTACCAGGCAGCCCTACCCATTCGAGAACGGGTGCATCAGCATCGGGCAGATGATCTACAGGGGAAAGGGTTTGGCCGCAGAGGGCACCGGGACCGGCAGGCAGCGCGCAGAGGAGAGGAGCCCGCCTGCTGTCCGGTGGGGCTCCCCGGTGCCTTTCTTCGAGCATAACGTCATTTCTTGAGAGCAGTTTTGATAAAACGGGTTTAGCACTTCAGTGATAACAAAGAAAAGTTTTTCACTGTCTGGAGATTAGTATCGTGCATAGCCAGATAGCCGATCCGGCATCACGAGGGAATGACTTCCCCGATCGAGAGGCGTTCATCGACCGTCGCGGCCATCCCGACATCCGGGCATCCCGATACCCCTCGCTTCCCCTTCTCGACTCCCGGGCAGCAGGAGCTCGCCGGCAGGATCGGTGTCGCGGATGCGTGGTCATGATGAAGCGGATACTCTCTCTCGTGGTTCTTATTGTACTGGCAGCGTTGCTGCCGGCGGTAGCGGCGGCGAATACAGAAACGGGCGGTCCATCCCCGGGTTCTCTTGAAATTGACGGCGGAGCGGACTATCGACTTCTCGGTTTGGGTTTCATCCCGAATGTCGGCCAGTGCGACCCCGGGGTGGAGTATGTCCTGCAGCACCGGGAAACAACGGTCTTCTTTACGAGGGACGGACTTGTGCTGACCCATATCTCAGGGAGTGCGGATAACGTCTCCCGAGACGTTATCCGGCAGTCGTTTGCCGGTGCATCCCCCGACACACAGCTGACCGCTTGCCGTCAGCGTCCGGGGGTCGTGAACTATTACGTCGGGAACGATTCGTCGGAGTGGCTGAGCGGCATCCCGGTGTACTCCAGGATCGTATATGAAGACCTGTATCCCGGGATCGATCTCGTGTATGCCGAGGAGAACGGCAGGCTGAAACGTGAGTTCCACATCTCCCCCGGCGCGGACCCCTCGCAGATTGAACTGCTCTACGAGGGAGAGAGCATGCCTCGCGTGGATGGGGACGGCGTGCTGCGGTTTGCGTCGCCGGCAGGGGAGCTGCTTGAGAGCCCTCTCGTCTGCTGGCAGGTGATCGACGGGGAAAAGGTCAGTCGGGCCGCGGAGTACGTCGTCGATGACGGATCGGTTCGTATCGCGGTGGCGGAGTACGACGCCGGGCATGAGTTGATCATCGACCCCGAACTGGTCTACTCAAGTTATCTGGGCGGAGAGAATTGGGATATGGGGTATGCCCTTGCGGATGACGGCGAAGGAGGGGTATGGGTCACGGGGTATACGGGCTCTCTCGATTTCCCGGTCCTGGACGACTCCAATGGAAATGGGGGCCACATTGCTTTCGTCTCCCACTTCGCATCGAACGGCACCCTCCTCTCATCGACCTGCCTCGGTGGAGCGACCGCCGAGTATGGACATGTCCTCGCGGGTGACGGCGCCGGGGGAGTATGGGTCATGGGGACGACGGGTTCAACCGACTTCCCGGTCCTGAACCCATCCCAGAGCACCTATGGAGGAGGTGGAGATACCTTCGTCTCCCACTTCTCGTCGGACGGTACTCTCCTCTCATCGACCTACCTGGGCGGAGGGGAAACTGAAATCGACAATGCCCTTGTGGGTGACGGCGAAGGAGGGGTCTGGGTCACGGGACTGACGACCTCAACCAACCTCCCGGTCACGGGGGATGCATACCAGAGCGACTATGGAGGGGGTTCTGGCGATGCCTTCGTAGCCCGCTTCTCGTTTGACGGCGATCTCCTCTTATCGACCTACCTGGGCGGAGATGGGTATGATTATGGTTCGGCCCTTGCGGGTGACGGCGACGGGGGAGTATGGGTCATGGGGGGCAACGATTATGGCGGCTTCCCGGTCACGGGTGGTGCATTCGAGAGAGGCAACAGAGGGGGGTGGGATGTCTTCGTCTCCCACTTCGCATCGAACGGCACTCTCCTCTCATCGACCTGCCTGGGCGGAATGAATCACGATGACGGATCCGCCCTCGCGGGTGATGGCGATGGAGGTGTCTGGGTCACTGGAGAGACACAGTCAGTGCATGTGCCGGATTACCCCAACAGTGGCTTCCCGGTCCTGAACGCATACCAGTGGGACAATGAGGGGAGTTATGATGCTTTCGTCTCTCACTTCTCGTCGAATGGCACTCTCCTCTACTCGACATACCTGGGTGGAGACGAACATGATTCCGGGTATGCCCTTGCGGGTGACGGCGCCGGGGGAGTATGGGTCACAGGAGATACACGCTCTGACGATTTCCCGACCCTGAACGCACACCAGAACGCCTACAGGGGAGGGTCATCTTATGGCGATCGCTTCGTCGCCCGCTTCTCGCAGGAGGGCGCTCTCCTCTCATCGACTTATCTGGGCGGGGAGAAGGATGATTGTGATGGGTACGGAGGAAGAGAAGATGATCATCGATATACCCTTGCGGGTGACGGCGATGGAGGGGTGTGGGTCACGGGGTGTACAAAATCTACCGCCTTCCCGATCACGGATGATGCGTTCCAGAACACCTATGGAGGAGGAGAAGATTATTACGATGCCTTCGTCTCCCACTTCTCGTCGGAGGGCGTTCTCCTCTTATCGACCTACCTGGGCGGGGAGGGGGATGATTATGGAAAAGCGCTTGCGGGTGACGACGCCGGCGGAGTATGGGTCGCGGGGTATACGGGATCTAATGACTTCCCTGTCCTGCGGGCATACCAGAGCACCTATAGTGGAGGGAGTAGCGATGCCTTCGTCGCGAAGTTCGGCATCGTCGAACTACCAACCGCAGACTTTGCCGCGAACGTCACCTCTGGCCCCGTCCCGCTGGTCGTCCAGTTCACGGACCTCTCCACCGGCGACCCGACCACCTGGCTCTGGGACTTCGGCGACGGCAACTCCTCGACGGAGCAGCACCCGGTCCATACCTACAGAACACCGGGCACCTACACCGTGAACCTCACGGTCAGCACCGCGGACGGCTCGGACACGCTCTCCCGGCCCGATTACATCGCCGTCACACGCCTCAAAGGTGACTTCAAAGGAGACGGCAAAGTGGACATCGGCGACGTCGCCTTTGTCGCGCATATGGTCGTCGGGAAGGCCGCGGCCGACCCCGCCGCCGACTTCAATGAGAACGGCGCGGTCGATATCGGGGATGCGGCAAAGATCGCCTACTACTTCGTCGAGAAGATCCCGGCGCTGTGAGACGGCCGGAAAGAAAGAATAGAATCCCTTATCCGGGGGAGCGTTGCACCTCCCCCGTTCTCCCACTCCAGGTCTCAAACCGCTCCGGTCACAGTTACCCATACATCCCGCCGGCCCGAATAGTGGCAGGAAAGAGAGATACAACTCATGGCGTGGCCTACCGGAGAAGGTTCCGGAAGAATTATGTTGTAACGGCTACCGGCAAACCGCCGGTAAAAAAAAAGATTTAGCCGAAGAGGGCACCGAGACCGGCCATGCCGCTCTCTTCTTCCTCTTCCTTCTTGGACTCTTCCTCGGCCTCTTCCTCGGCTGCGGGTGCAGCGGCTGCAGGGGCGGCGGCTGCGGGTGCAGCGGCGACCGGCGCGACAGCGGCCTTGCTGATGGCCTCCTCGATGTTCACGTCCTCGAGTGCGGCGACAAGGGCCTTCACGCGGGCATCCTGAACGGCGACACCGGCCGCGTTCAGGACAGCAGTCACATTCTCTTCAGTTACATCTTTGCCTGCGTTGTGCAGGAGCAGTGCAGCGTAGATATACTCCATAGTTCATTCACCTTTGATTGTCTGATAAAGTATTAGCCGAAGAGGGCACCGAGACCGGCCATGCCGCTCTCTTCCTCCTCTTCCTTCTTCTCCTCTTCCGTCTCTTCTTCCTCGGGCTTTGCCTCGGCTGCCGCCGGAGCTGCAACGGGGGCTGCAGCAGTTGCGGCTGAGGCAGCCTTCAGGGTCGCCTCATCGAGTTCGAACCCGTGGCCCTGCGCCGCGAGCGCGACGACCAGCATCTCCCGCTGTGCCCGTCCGATGATCAGGTCGACGACACCCTTCTCGTAGATGGCCGCCTCGACGCCCACGTTCCGGGCTTCGCGAACCGCCCTGCCGATGATCGCGCTGATCGTCAGCGGGGTCGGGATGACGGCGTTGACCGAGAGGTTGAACGCCTGCTGGGCAGCAAGCACGAGGTTGTTCGCGTAGGCCTCTTCATCGATAGCGAGGAGGTCCGGCGTGAAGATGGTGCTCCTGTAGTATGCGGCCTGCAGGACGAGACCAACGTCCATCGGCTTGATACCGAGTTTCACGAGCGCGTCGGCAACCTTCTTGTTGATGACCTCGCCCTTCTTCACGACGGTCTTCGTCTCACGGATCTTGACCTTTCCGCCCTCGATGGCTGCGGGAATGCCCACCTGCTGGAGCTCGCCCACGATGGGGCCTGGCTTGAAGGTGGTCGGACCCTTGGGGACGACGATATCCTCGGGAGCCGTCTCGCCGGGCTTCGCCGCCATCTTGGTCTTCGTCTTCTCCAGCAGCTTGAAGAGTTTGAACGGATTCTCGTTCGTGAAGATCAGGGCACTCTGGCCCTCGGCGTGATCCTTCAGACCGCCGACGTTGCCGCCGAGTTCGGTGAGGGCGTGCTCGATCAGCGTGTTCCGGGCCATTTTCACCCTCGCCGTTCCGCGGAGGTTCCTCCGGATGTGCTGGACCTGCGAGGCGGGAATGCCGTACATGTCCACAACGCCGACGAGCGTGTGCTCCTCGACACCACGCTTGATCTCGTCTACCTCTTCCTTCTTCCACCTGGGCAGGTGGTGCGTATAGAGTGCCATCAGATCACCCTCACTGCCGGCCCCATGGTCGTCTTCACGTAGACCGAGTGGATGTTCAGTGCCCCGCTCTCGAGAACCGACTCGACCCTCCGGAGGACCGCATCGATATTCTCAGCGATCTCCGCGGGATCCATCCCGGCCGAGCCGACCTTCGCGTGGAAGACCTTCTTGTCCTTCGTCCGGATCTTGACGGAACTCCTCAGACGCTGGACGATGGGCCGGATATCCATTCCCTGCGGAACCGGCATAGGCATTCGGCCGCGGGGGCCGAGCCTGACACCGAGATACCGGCCGACGAGAGGCATCATTGCCGTCTCGGCAAGGAAGAACTGGTACTCTTCCGCCACCTTACGCGCTTCCCGGGGTTCTCCCCCGAGCCGCTCAATCTCCTCAGGTCCGATGATAAGGTCCACGTCGACCTCTTTTGCCTGCGTGGTGATGTCGCCCTTCCCGAGAACCGCGATCCTGACGTTGTCAAAACCGTTCGGAAGGAGAATCGTCTCATCGATACGATTCTTGGGCTGGGACATATCGATATTCCTGAGGTTGACGGTGATATCCACGCTCTCCTTGAACTTCCGTTCCGGAGCCTTTGAGAGGGCCGTCGTCACGGCCTGCTGTATATTGGTTTTATCAACCATCCTTTGCCTCCATAGTACACGACCTCATGATCTTCTATGGTTGTCTGACATCTATGCGACGAGTACGCCGTCGTATGCTCCGTCGTTGATGGCCCGGATCATCTCGCGGGGTTTCATACCCTCGACGGTGACACCGACACTCACGCACGTTCCCACGACCTCTTTGACCGCGGATTTCAGGTCGTACGAGAGCATCCCATCAAACTTCATACGGGCAATACGGACAGCGGCCTCCAGCGGCAGATCTCCCGCCACCAAAGCACCCGGCTCTGCAGACCCCTTCGTGATACCGGCCTCTTTCATGACGAGCGCCGTCGTGGGCGGAATGCCCACATCAATCGTGAAGTTTCGCTTATCGTCGACCGTGACCGTCACCGGCACTTGCATGCCGTTGAAATCGGCCGTCTTCTTATTGATCTCGTCGACGACTGCCTTCACGTTGATACCAAGAGGTCCAAGAGCAGGCCCGAGAGGCGGGCCTGCTGTTGCCTTGCCACCGGGTACCAATACCTCGACCGTTTCTGCCATACAAATTCTCCAGCTTATTCCTCAGGGGAATAGTTGCCTGGGTTATCTAAGGTCAGCGTAAGAGAATTTAACCCTTGTGGAGGTGAAGGGGCGGAGCGAGAAGTCCCCGGTCGAGAGATCGGGGATGACACGGCACAACCCGCGGGGTTGTGCCTGACAGGAATATGCGAAGCATCTTCCGTGAAGCGGAGCCGTCCTTCTTCACTTTCACCCTGCACGGATCAAGTATATCTTATTTCAGATGAACTATCCTGTTGTCTATGCTCATTTCCTACAAGTATCGAGCGTATCCAGATGCAATCACCGAGGTGCGGCTCAACGCAGCTCTCGATACCTGTAGATGGCTCTATAACAAACTCCTTGAAGAGTGTAATACCGCACGGGAGACCGGGATCACTCCGACGATGCGAGGAATGCAGGCGCGGATCGTCACGCTGAAAGAGGAGAATCCAACCCTGAAAAGCGTGTATTCAAAAACACTCCAGATGGTGAACTATACCCTCTGGAGCAACATCCCCGCGCTCTCACAGACGAAGAAGAGAGGATGCAAAATCGGCAAACTCAGGTTCAAAAGTGCAGTCCGGTACCGGACGCTCAATTACAACCAGTCCGGGTTCAAGATTGACCGGGAACAGAGCAGGATTACATTCTCGAAGATTGGAACAATCCCCTTCAACATGCACCGGCCCTACTCGGGCAACGTGAAGGGTATTCTGATCACCCGTTCTGGAGAGCGGTGGCATGTGATTATTCAGGCAGAGCAGACAGTGTCTGCATCGAAGCGTGAAGGGCGTTCAGTCGGCATCGACGTCGGGTTGGATTCGTTTGCAGTCGATAGTGACGGTGCAGTGATTGAGAATCCCCGGTTCTATGAGCACTCACTTGACCGGATCAAGAAGTTACACCAGAGTATTGCCCGGAAGAAGCGATCTTCGCAGAATTGGAAGAAGGCGAAATGCAGGCTGGAGAAGGTCTATGAGCATATCACGAACCAGAAGAACGATTTCCTGCACAAACTCTCCCGTCAGTACACTGACACCTATGCGACGATTTGCGTCGAAGACCTGAATATCAAGTATCTTAAAGAGAACGGCAAATCTCGCGGGCTCCGTAGAAGTATCCACAGTGCGTCATGGGGACGATTCTTTTCGTATCTTTCGTACAAGGCTGAAAGTGCTGGTACGAACTTCATTCAGATCGATCCCCGGGATACAACGCAGCTGTGCGCGAACTGTGGGAGTATCGTGAAAAAGACGCTTTCCGAGAGAGTCCACGATTGTCCGTACTGTGGGTTCATTGCCGATCGAGACTATAATGCTGCGGTGAATATTCACCGCATGGGGATGGAACAGCCCTTTGAGCCTGTAGAGCCGATACCGCTACATCACATCGCTGTGATGCAAGTATTGGCCATGAAGCAGGAAGCCCCGCCCGAGAGCGCGGGGTAGTTCACATATAGTGCAGGGCGGTTCCTTTCCAGCGCCGGGCCCCTCCCGCACGATCGGGCGCGCCCGATCGAGAAGAGTCGGATCAACAGCGGGGCAACGACCCCAATCAGGAGAAAAAAAGTGGAGTGATGACGTTTCAGTTCATGTCTTCCGACCGCTCCACGACGCGAACGGAATCGCCGCGAACGGTGATCGGGATAGGAACCATGCTCTCGTAGAGTTCGACCGTGATCTCTTCCTTCCCGGTATCGATACGCTTGACGACCGCTTTTTCGCCCTTGAAGGGGCCGGCGATGATCTCGACGATGGTGCCCTCGGTGATGCCGCTGACCACCGGTTTCGGCACCAGGAAATGCTCGACCTCCGAGAGAGCGGTCGAGCCCTGCACCACCGCGCGCGCGTGGGGAATCAACTCGACCAGCTGTTCGATCCTGGCGATGGAGTCGGGACTCTCCACGAGGACGTAGCCTTTCAGTTCCTCGGGGACCATGACGGCCATCACGTGGATGTCTTTCTGCTCGCGGGTCACCTTCTCAATATTGTCGGCAACCGTCCGCTCCTGCTTTGCGGTCGTCTTTATTGCATATACCCTGTTTACGCTGTCAGCCATATCCATCATTTAGGCAACATTAACATAATCTCGTAGATAACAAAGCCGACAAGACCGATGAGCAGGATCCCGGCAGCCGCCACGATAGCGATCTTGGAGAACTCGTCCCGGGTCGGGGTCCGTGCCAGTTTCAGCACACGCCAGTACTTTTTGAAGAGTTCCTCTTCGATCTTGAACGATTTTACGTCCTCAAACTTCTCTTTATAATCCATCATACCGGCTCACTTCAGGAAGTCGATCTCAAACTGTTTCATCATGCGCGGCATACTCTTTTCGTTTCTCCCATATATTTGTGGTGACCGCACACCGGTGACGACGAGCAGCGTCCGCATCTTGCCCTGCATCTCGGGGTCGACCTGAGCACCCCAGATGATCCGGGCGTCGGGATCGATGCGGTCGTAGACCTCCTGGATGACGGCCTCAGCCTCAAACATGGTCATATCGGGTCCGCCGACCACGTTGACGAGCGCCGCGGTCGCCCCGGAGATATCTACGTCGAGCAGTGGGGAGCGCAGCGCTTTCTTGACCGAGTCGGCGGCTTTATCTTCACTGTCGCTCTCACCCATCCCGATCATCGCAACGCCTCCCCGTTCCATGACGGTCCGGACATCGGCGAAGTCAAGGTTGACGAGCCCGGGCATCGTGATGAGCTCGGTGATGCCTTTGACCGCCCGCATCAGCACCTCGTCGGAGACCTTGAAGGCTGCATGGAGCGGGAGACGGGGAACGACCTCGAGCAGGCGGTCGTTGGGGACGACGATGACGGTATCCGCCACCTCGCGGAGCCTCTCGAGGCCGGCCTCGGCGTTCTGCCCGCGGATGGCGCCTTCGGCAGTGAACGGCAGGGTGACCACGGCGATGGTCAGCGCGCCCTCCTCGCGGGCGGACTTTGCAACTACGGGTGCGGAGCCGGTGCCGGTGCCGCCCCCAAGCCCGGTGGTGATGAAGACCATATCGCACCCCTCGACGGACCGCTTGATGTCGTCCTCGTTCTCGAGGGCCGCTTCCTCGCCGACCTGGGGGATCGAGCCCGCGCCAAGGCCGCGGGTCCTCTGCCTTCCGATCAGGATACGGGTCTCTGCCCGTGTCCGGATAAGGTGCTGGGCATCGGTGTTGATGGCGATCAGCCGCGCCCCATTGATGCCTTCCTCCGCCATCCTGGTGATCGTGTTCGAACCGCCGCCCCCGCATCCGACGACCGCGATCTCGGTCCGGAGTTCCATAAGGATATCTTCAAGATCCTTGTCGACCTCTACGGGTTCAGCAAAGCGCTGCTCTTCTCGTGCCCGTGAAAGTGCCTCTTCTACGATAGATTTCATATGTACCTCTCCAATCCCGGGATATGTATCCGCTTTGCGCTGGTTGTCTGCACTGCATCGGGTGTTATCTTCCGTCCCTCGATCTCGACCGCTTTCCCACCGGCAAGCATGCCGAAGAGCGGTCCTTTCGGGACCCCGAGCATGCGCGCCTTCTCGGGGTCGAACCGCACCTTCCGGAGGACGAGGTGATCACCGTCGATAACAGCATTTTCACAGATAAGTAAGAGTTTTACACACAGGGTAGTTATATCTCTTGCGAGTTGGGAGGACATCTCCTCGAAGGTGATGAACGTCGGTACAACCTCGGTCGATCCTTTTGAGAGATGGGCTACCGGTAATTTGTCGAGTGCGGCAAGGAACCCGACTTTGTCGATTTTTACGGTTTCTTCGACCAGATCGGGAGAGACCCGGACCGCAACGGGGGTCCCTCCCCCTGCAAGATCGTGGATATGGACGCGTGACCCCGGAGCGATCTCCCCGACGAGGGACCTGACCCTGAGGTAGCTCGCCCATGCAAGACCCGCGGCCTCCAGGATCTCCGATTCGGTGAGGAGAAGAACCCCGGCATCGTCGAGCATCCGCTCGATCCGTCTGACCTCGCTGGTGGCAAGTGACTTCTGGTCGATGTGGGCGGCCACGGCAGAGCTCGCCTCCTGCATCTGCAAGATGAGACCGGGGTTGACGGCGCGGATCTGCCGGGCCGGGACGATGTGGCCGAAGGCGCCCCGTGAGGAGAGAGCGATCTCAGTCTGCCGCACGGCGTAATGGGTTCCGCCAAAGCCGATAAGATTGATCGTCTCCTCCGGCGCCGCGGAGAGGATGCTCTCTGCCACCGCTCTCCCGGCGGCCGGGTCGGCCCACTCAGTGGCGGTGGACCCGATCTCGACGAAGAGCGACGGGGTCCTGAGCGCCGTCGGGCCGTGGTGGGTCACCTCGTAGGAGACCCGGTAGCCCTCCGGGGCCCGGGCGGCAAGGTTCCTCAGGACGGCATGCATCCACGCGGGGGCTGCCGGCGCAAGCGTCTCCGGCTCCCCGCCGAGGTCGGCGGTCTCATAATTGCCGGTCACGTGCACGGTCAGGGCGGGCATTGGCTGCGCGCTCGCGTGCCGGGAGATGAAGATGATCAGGTCGGCGTCGACCTCTTCGTCGATCCGGTCCTGGTAGATCAGTCTTCCCCCGACCTCGCAAAACGTCAGCGTATGCCGGTTCGCAAGCGGCCACTCCCCGCCCTCCGCGAGCAGGATCTCAAGGTGGTGCCTGATATTCACTCCCGCAACATCCTCTCTTGAATTGATCAGCGCGATCCGCATCGGTATCTATCTTAGACGGGCGGCACGCTAAATGGTAGTGCCGATCAGCCTGACAGTAAATCCTATCTGCCTGCAAGCGAACCATGTTGGTACTATGGACAGAGAGAAGATACGGAAAGCATTTGAAGCGTACGGCATAACGGACGAGATCACCTGCCCGCAGGCGTTCGAGATCTCGGAGAAATACGACATTCCGAAGATGGATATCGCCCGGTACTGCAACCAGCGCGAGCCCAGGCTGAAGATCCGGGGTTGCCAGCTGGGCTGCTTCAAATGAGCCTCTTCCTCGAAGTCGTTTCGGTCAGCGAGGCCGTGGAGGCGGTCCGGAGGATCGCGCCACCGCCCGGGTATGAGGAGGTCCCGCTCGAGGACGCCCTGCACCGGGTTCTCGCGAGGGACGTTGCTGCCGATATCGATATCCCCGGGTTTGACCGGTCGACGGTCGACGGCTACGCAGTCGCCGCGGCCGAGACCACCGGTGCCTCCGAGGCCATCCCGGCGATGCTCCAGTGCCAGGGCCGGGTCGGGATGGGAAGCGTAGATGCGGGGGCGATCTCCCCGGGATCGTGCCGATACGTCCCCACCGGCGGCGCTCTCCCCGGGGGCACTGACGCGGCGGTGATGATCGAGCATGCCGAGCAGATCGGCGACGAGATCCTGGTGCACCGCCCGGTAGCGCCCGGCGAGAACGTGGTCTTTCGGGGCGAGGACTTCAAGGCAGGGGAGATGGCCCTCGCACGTGGTCGCATCCTTTCACCCCGGGATATCGGCGTCGCCGCGGCGGTCGGCTCCGACCGGGTGAGTGTGGTGAAGCGCCCCAAAATCGGGATCATATCGACAGGAAACGAGCTCGTCCCCGTCGTCGAGACCCCGGGGCCGGGCGAAGTGCGGGACGCGAACTCCTACCTTGCCGGGGCTTTCGTGACGGAACGAGGCTGCCACCCGGTCTACTTCGGGATCGTCAGGGACGATCGTACGGTGCTGAGGGGGGCGGTCGCTTCGGCGCTCGATCAATGCGACGCGGTCCTGGTATCGGGGGGGTCCTCCAAGGACGAGCGGGACAACACCGCCGCGGTCATCGCGGAACTCGGCGAGGTGCTGGTCCACGGGATCGCCCTCGCACCCGGAAAACCCACCATCATCGGGACGGCCCGGGGCAAACCGGTCATCGGTCTCCCCGGTCACCCGGCCTCGGCCTATGTCGTGCTCGTCGCCATAGTTGACCACCTGCTCGCGGCGATGCTTGATACTGCCGTCTCCCGGCGGACCGTCCGCGCACGGCTGAAGCAGAATGTTCCCTCCGCCCGCGGGCGGGAGGACTACGTCCGGGTCAGCCTCAGGAACGGGGAGGCGACGCCGGTCTTCGGGAAGTCGGGGCTCCTCAACACCCTGGTGCAGAGCGAGGGGCTAGTACGGGTCCCGGCATCGAGCGAAGGGCTCGAGGTCGGCGAGAAGGTGGAGGTGATCCTGTGGTGAAGCGCTACCTCTCGGTCATATCGCTCGCTGAGGCGCGAGCGCTCGTGGAGCGCTCGTTTGCGGCGGTCCCGGGGGTCGTCCGGGTCCCGGTGACCTCCGGAGCGGTCGGGAGGATAACCGCCGCGCCCATATTCGCCCGGTTCTCGGTCCCCGCCATCCACCTCTCGGCGATGGACGGGATCGCGGCGAGAAGCGCCGATACCCACGGGGCGAGCGAGCAGCACCCGGTGACCCTCCCGGAAGCGGCACGGGTCAACACGGGGAACATTGTCCCGCCCGGCTACGATGCGGTGGTGATGATCGAGGACGTCTGGGTCGAGTCGAAGTCTGACGACTTCTCCCGCTCCGCTCCCACGGAACGTCACGACGGCGAGACCTACACCGTCCGAAAGCCGGTCAGCCCCTGGCAGCACATCCGCCCGGTCGGCGAGGATATTGGAGAATCGGAGATGATTCTCCCCTCACACCACCGGATCCGGCCCCAGGACGTGGGAGCGCTCGCAAACTACGGGGTGACGGAGGTCGCGGTCGAAAACGTCCGGGCCGGCCTGATCCCCACCGGGAGCGAGCTGGTGCCGGCGGGTGAGATGCCGCCGCCCGGGAAGGTCGTAGAGAGCAACACCCTGATGGCCGCGGCGGTCCTCACGGAGGCGGGCGTGGAGGCGCATCGCTACCCAATCGTCCCGGACGACTACGACCTGATCCGGGAGGCCGTCCGGCGCGGCGTCGCCGAGAACGATATCCTGCTCGTCTCGGCCGGGTCGTCCGCCGGGACCCGCGACTACACCGCAGAGATCGTCCGGGACCTCGGCGAAGTGCTGGCGCACGGGGTCGCCATCAAGCCCGGAAAGCCGGTGATCATCGGCCGGATCGACGGGAAGCCGGTGATCGGGCTTCCCGGCTATCCTCTTGCGGCGGCGACCGTGCTCCGGGAGATCGTCCTGCCGCTCGTCGCCCGCTACGGTCTCCCCACCCGGGAGGGGGAGCGCGTCGAGGCCCGGCTGACCACGACCCTCCAGTCGGATATCGGGACCGACGAGTTCGTCCTCCTCTCGGTGGGAAATATCGGCGACCGCTGGGTGGCGGTGCCCCAGTCACGGGGCGCGGGTATCCAGATGAGCGCAGTCCGGGCGAACGGCTACCTCCAGATCCCATCGCAGAAGGAGGGCGCCGAGGCAGGAGAGACCGTTAACGTCCGGCTCACTGTCCCCTGCGCGGAGGCTGAGGAAGCGGTGCTCATCACCGGCAGCCACGACCCGGCCCTCGACTACCTGGCCGACCAGGTCCGGCCGCGCGGCGTCGACCTCCACTCCACCCACCTCGGGAGCATGGGCGGGGTGATCGCGCTCAAAAAGCAGGAGTGTCACGCGGCCCCGATGCACCTCCTCGCCCCCGACGGCACCTACAACACCCATTACCTTGAGCGCTACATGCCCGGCGCGGACCTCGCCCTCCTCTGTGTGGCGGAACGGCAGCAGGGGGTCATCTCCCGCGACGGGCTCGGGTTCGACGACCTGCCCGGGCGGACGTTCATCAACCGGCAGAAGGGGTCGGGGACCAGGATCCTTCTCGACCACTGCCTCGCGAAGCGCGGCATCGACGCAACATCCATCCCCGGCTACGAGCGCGAGGCGACGACCCACCTTGCAGTGGCCCTTGCCGTCCGGACCGGGGAGGTGGACGCGGGCATGGGAGTCTACAGTGCCGCAAAGGCGCTCGATCTTTCCTTCGTCCCGGTGGCGACGGAGCGCTACGAGCTCGTGATGCACCGTGCGATGCTCGACGACCCCCGGATCGCGGCCCTGGTAGAGACCGTCTCTTCGGAGGCGTTCAAGCAGATCCTCCGGGACCTCGGTGGCTACGAGACGGGCGAGACCGGCGTCCTGCGCGGACTGCGAGGCTGACCGCCTCCTCGGGCCCGGCGCAGGCCCGCACCCCTTCTATCTCCCAGGTCAGGAGGCCGAAGACCGGTTTTTCGGTCTTGAGGGCAACGGCGATCTCCGAGAGCGTGCCGTACCCGCCCCCAACGGCGATCACCGCGTCCGCCGAGTTGACGAGGACGACGTTCCTCGCGTGACCCATGCCGGTCCGGATCACCACGTCGAGGTAGGGGTTCCCCTCTCCGGTGTCCGGCAGGATGCCCACAGTCGTCCCGCCGGCCTCTTTTGCGCCCCTGCAGGCGGCCTCCATCACCCCGCCGAGGCCGCCGCAGCAGACGATCACGCGATTCCGGGCGATGAGACGGCCAACGGCCTCCGCTGTTGCGTATTCTTCGCTGGAGCAGTCCCCCCTCCCGATGACGGCGATCTGCATGGAGGAGAAGTCGGGGTTGTGAGGGGATAAAGGCCCGGCACGGGGGGCACCCGGGTGGTTGAACTCCGTTCCGACAGTTGCAAGTCGCAACCTGCGGGGCACCCAAGGAGAGGTTGAACTCCGTTCCTACCGGAACGTCGCACTTCGAAGCCTGATGGCTTCTCATGCTCCTGTCGTTCCGACAGTCGCAAGTCGCACCTAACGGTGCTCCTGCTCCGGCCCTGATGGCCCGTCGCAAGTCGCACCCGGCGGTGCTACCGCTACGGCCCTTCGGCCCGACGCGAGTCACACCTGCGGTGCTCCTGCCCCGGCTGCCCTGCGGGGCACCCGGGACACATACAAAATACTTTGTCCCACGGCAACAAACGGTACACCAGAGTGTGACGATGAGGGATACCAGGTGAAAGAAGTCACCAGCAGTTATAACCCGCGCGATATCGAGACGCGAGTCCAGGATTACTGGAAGAACGAGAATATCTATGCACGCGTCCAGGCTCTGAGGAATGATGGAAAGGCGTTCTTTTTCGTCGACGGGCCGCCGTATACCACCGGCCACATCCACCTCGGCACCGCCTGGAATAAGATCATCAAAGACGCCATCCTCCGCTATCACCGGATGCGGGGTGCGAACGTCATCGAGCGGGCCGGCTACGACATGCACGGCCTCCCCATCGAGGTGAAGGTGGAGCACCAGCTCGGGTTCACCTCCAAGAAGGACATCGAGGAGTACGGCATCGCTGCGTTCATCGAACAGTGTCGGACGTTCGCGGTGACGCATATGGGGATCATGAGCGACCAGTTCCGGAAGCTCGGTGTCTGGCTCGACTTCGATAACCCCTACCAGACCATCGATGCGGGCTACATCGAGTCCGCGTGGTGGGCGATCCAGCGGGCCGACGAACGCGGGCTCCTCGAACGCGGCCACCGGGTCGTGAACTGGTGTCCCCGGTGCGAGACGGCGATCGCCGACTCGGAGGTGGAGTACTGGGACGAGACCGACCCATCCATCTTCGTCAAGTTCCCCGTCGTCGGGCGCGAGAACGAGTACCTGGTGATCTGGACGACGACGCCCTGGACCCTGCCCGCAAACGTGGCGGTGGCGATCAATCTCGCGTTCACCTACGCCCGGGTTCGGGCGAAGAAGGACAACGACGAAGAGATCCTCTGGATCGCCGACGAACTCGTCGAGCCCGTCCTGAAGATGGGCCGGTATCAAGACTACACGGTCATCGAGAAGGTCCCGGGAAGCGGTCTCGTCGGGATGGAGTATACATCTCCGCTCGCCGGCCACGTGCCGCACCAGGCGGAGATCCGGCACCGGGTCGTGGCGGCCGACTACGTCACGCTCGAGAACACCGGCCTCGTCCACATCGCCCCCGGCCACGGGTGGGATGACTACCTGGTCGGGATCAAGGAGGATCTTGAGGTCTTCTGCCCGGTCGACGCCGGCGGATGCTTTACCCCGGCGGCAGGAGCGTTTGCGGACATGTACGTCCGGGACGCAAACGACGTCGTCGTCGACGCGCTCGGCGGCTACCTCCTCGCCCGGCGGACGATCACCCACCGTTACGGCCACTGCTGGCGGTGCAAGACCCCCATCATCTACCGGGCGACGGCACAGTGGTTCCTGAAGGCCACCAGCATCCGCGGCGAGATGCTCGATGAGATCGCGAAGGTGAAGTGGTACCCCGGGTGGGCGGGCAGCGCCCGGTTCCACGACTTCGTCAAGGAGTCCCGGGACTGGTGCATCTCGCGGCAGCGCTACTGGGGGATCCCCATCCCCATCTGGCACTGCGAGGAGTGCGGCGAGTACACCGTCATCGGCACCATCGCAGAACTCGAGGAACGCTCAGGGGCAACGATCCCCGACCCCCACAGACCCTACGTGGACGAGGTCACCATCCCGTGCTCCTGCGGCGGCGAGATGCGCCGGGTGGCCGACATCTTCGATGTCTGGTTCGACTCGGCGGTCGCGTCCTGGGCGACCCTCGGGTTTCCCCGGCAGCGTGAGGCCTTCGACCGTTACTGGCCGGCGGACTTCATCACCGAGGGGCAGGACCAGACCAGGGGCTGGTTCTATTCCCAGCTCGGGGCGAGCACCGTGGCGTTCGGCCGCGCCCCCTACAAGAGTGTCCTGATGCACGGGTTTGCTCTCGACGCCGAAGGGCGCAAGATGAGCAAGAGCATCGGGAACGTGGTGACGCCCGAAGAGGTGATGAACCAGTTCGGCGTCGACGTCCTCCGGTTCTACGTCCTCTGGGCGAACGCCCCCTGGGACGACCTGAAGTTCAACTGGGACGGCGTGAAGACCGTCCACCGGACGCTCAACATCCTCTGGAACGTCTACCGGTTCCCGCTCCCGTACATGGCCCTTGACGCGTTTGAGCCCGCGGCCGGTGACGGTGGGCGGTGGGACGGGTCGTTTGTCCGGGCCCACATCGGGGAGATGCCGGAGGAGGACCGCTGGATCGTCTCCCGCGTAAACTCGCTCGCCCGGGCCATGAACGACGATATGCAGGAGTATCACCTCCACCGGGAGACCCGGGCGCTTGCCGCCTTCATCCTTGAGGACCTCTCTCGCTGGTACGTGCAGCTCGTTCGGCCGAGGATGTGGCTCGAGGAGGATTCGCCGGGGAAGCGGTACGCCTACGAGACCTCCTACTACGTCATGCGTCGCTTAACGACGCTCCTCGCGCCGTTTACCCCGCATATCGCCGAGGAGATCTACCAGAACCTCCGCCTCGAGGGAGACCCGGAGAGTGTCCACATGCTCGACTGGCCGGAGGCGGAAGACTCCCTGATCGATGCGCATCTGGAGGCCGACATGGGGGTCGTCCAGTCGTTCGACGACGCGGTCGCCACTGCCCGGCAGGCCGGGAAGCGGAAACTCCGGTGGCCGGTCGGCGAGGCCGTGGTCGTCACCGAAAGCGTTGAGGTGAAGACGGCGCTCCAGGACTTAAACGCCCTTGCCCTGGCCCGGGCGAACGCCCGGGCGGTCAGGGTCGTTACGGGGACATGGGACCGGATCCTCTGGCAGGCCGAACCGGTGATGCGGGCGATCGGCCCGGAGTTCGGCAAAGAAGGCCCGAAGGTCAAGGCGCTGATCGAGAGCGCGGACGGCACCGCCCTGAAGGCCGCTATCGAGCGGGACGGAAAGGCCACGATCGACGGCTACGAGATCACCGCGCGGCATGTCACCTTCGCAGAAGCCCTCCCCACGGGCGTCTTTTCCGCCCCCATGAAGGATGCGACGGTCTACGTCGACGTCACCCTCACGCCGGCGCTCGAAGCCGAGGGCTACGCTCGCGAGGTGATCCGGCGGATACAGGATATGCGCCGGCAACTGGACCTGAACGTCAACGACTTCATCGTTGCGGCCGTTGAGATCGCCGATGGGCGGGTAGCCTCGCTCGTCGGGGAAGAGGAGTGGCAGAACGAGATCGCCGGGGAGGTGCGGGCTGCTGCCCTCACCGTCCGGCACGCAGACGGAAAGAGACCGGCAGAACCCTTTGCGCTCGAGAAGGACTGGGACGTGGAAGGCGTGCAGATGCAGATCGGCATCTCACGTGCCGGTGAGTGAGCGGATCAGGGCAGCGCCCTCCGGGCTGGAGAAGAGGGGCGTCTCCTCCGGCTCCCGGATGCAGGTCCTCTTCGTCTCGACGGTCTCGGCCGTCAGGGGGTTATACCCCTCTTTTACACACTCTTCGCGGTAGAGGAACGTCCCCCGCCGCTGCCAGGCCGGGGTCGCCGCCAGATTGACGCCCCGCTCAAACATCATCTCGTGCATCGCCTCGGACTGCAGCCCCTTGAGCGTGGTGGCGGCCTCCCGGGTGCTCATTCCCTCATCGACCAGAGCGCTCTGGCAGTAGGCGTTGATGTGGTTCCGCCACGCCTCGTTCTGCCTTGATGCGAGGTACTCGACCGCAAACTCCCCTGCAGCGGGGATGGTCCGAGCATCGAACGCGAGGGGTTCGACGCATCCAAGCTCGATCGTCAGCGCGCTCGCCGCAACCGCGGCGGTCACCGAATCGATCTTCTCCACCCGCCCGGAGAACGGCAGCGTCCGGAAGTAGAGGCTGATCTCGTCGGAGAAGGTGTAGGCGAACGCGGGCGTAAGGCCGCTTTCCGTGAGGAGGTAGCGGCAGACCGACCGCATGCTGGCATTGAAGGCGGGATCGAACGGCTTTTGAAGGTTCAGCGCACGGGTCAGACGATGAAAGGCCCGGCCGTCGAGCCTGACAAAAACGGGGGGAAAGATGGTGAGGTTCGAGAAGATCTCCCGATCTTTGATATCCATATGCTATCGACGTATGAGGATCCCCGGAGAGACCGGATCTTCCCGGTTACTCCTCTTTTGCCGGCGACCTGAAGATCCCGGGGATGTGACGGACGATGACGATATCTCCGATGCTCTTTACGATGCGGAAGGGGATCTGCATTCCTGCGTAGCCTTTTACCTCCCCAATCTCGGGGTTGAGGTCGCCAACCGCGAGGGAGTCGATCTTCTTCTGGTCCACGTCGAGCACGACGTCATCAACGTTCCCGACAAAGACGGCCTTATCAGTATAGACCCGCAGTCCGAACAGCTCTGTGATCTGTGTTCTCATCGGTATCCTCTGAAGGTATATTACTATAAATGATAAAAAGATACTCCTTCTCATGGAAGCGTCGCTACAGATCGGAAACCTGGCCGGGATTCCGGTCAAACTGCACTGGAGTTTCCTCCTGGTGATCCCCATCTTTGCCTGGATCATCGGGAGCCAGATTCTGCTCACGACCGAGTTGATCGCGGTCCTCTTCGGTGTTCCGATCGACGTGACGCTGATCGCGGCCGGATTCAACCCGTACATTCTCGGGACCGTCGTTGCGCTCGGCCTCTTCGTCGGCGTCTTCATCCACGAGATGGCCCACTCGCTCATCGCGAAAGCAAAGGGGATCGAGATCCACAGCATCACGCTCCTCATCCTCGGCGGCGTCTCCCAGATGGAGGAGACGATGCCGGACCCGAAGGTGGAACTCCCCATGGCGCTCGCGGGTCCGCTCACCAGCCTCGCAGTCGGCGTGATCTCCAGCGCCCTGGTCTACGCCGTTGATGCCGTCGTCGCCGACCCGGGCATTGCCGGCGTCCTGGTCTTCACCTTCGGTTACCTCGGGCTCTTAAACATCCTGCTCTTCGGGTTCAACCTCCTCCCGGCGTTCCCCATGGACGGGGGGCGCGTGCTGCGGGCGTGGCTCGCCCGGAGGATGCCACTCTCCCGGGCGACCCGGATCGCCGCCGACGTCGGGAAGGGGTTTGCCGTCCTCTTCGGGATCGTCGGACTCCTGCTCTTGAACCCGATCCTGATCATCATCGCCTTCTTCATCTACATCGGGGCGAACCAGGAGGCTACCTACCTCCGCTACAACATCCTGCTCCAGGACGTCACGGTGGCGGACGCGATGAGCAGCCCGGTAACTACCGTGGAGCCGACGATGCCGCTCAGCAGGCTGCTGGAGATGATGTATGAGACAAAGCATCTCGGCTTCCCGGTGGTGGAGCGCGGATCGCTCGTGGGGATCGTCGCTCTCGCCGATGTCCACAAGATCTCGCCGCTCGACCGGGAGGCGATGCAGGTGCAGGACGTCATGACCCGGACCCCGACCACCCTCCCGCCGTCGGCCCCGCTCATCGACGCGCTGAAGATCATCACGGGGATGAATATCGGGAGGATCCCGGTGGTCGCAGATGATACCCTGATCGGGATCGTCACCCGGACGGATGTGCTGAGAGTGATGGAACTGCGGGAGGAGGCCTAAAACATCATCATCCCATCGATCCCCGTCTCGCCGGCGACCTCCCGGAACTCCGCGAGGTTCCGGAACGGCCGGCAGGCGGCGATGGTCGCGGCCCTCTTCTTGCCGACGCCGGGGATCCACCGGAGCGCCGCGACCGGGAGGGTGTTGACCTCCACCGGGCAGGGGAGGGCCGTTACCGACCGCATTCCCCAGTCCACCACGACGGCATCGAGCACGGTCTTTGCCGGGAGTTCAAGAGGGATGCCGACCAGGATCGGGTATGAGCCCATCTGCCGCCCGAAGGAAGGTCTTCCGGGGATCTCGATGACGATATCCGAAAGGACGGTGCCCACGGGAAAGACCCGGCGGAGCATCGGTTCGTCGAAGTGCGTCCGGGTCCACTCCTTGAAGGCCCGGAACCGGGCGTCGTGCATCCCGAGGGTGTTCTCGTCATAGGCTGTCGTCCCCTCAAACGGCATCAACTGCCGGATGTTCACCCGCCGGACCAGAAGCCCGGCGTCGAGCACCCGCTGGAGGAACGCTCCGTTCAGGTCGAACGTCGCCGCGGTCTCCCCGGCAAGGCCGACGATGAAGTTTAAGCCCGGGAGGAGTTCGGGGATTCCTCCCGTCCGTCCTGCCCCCATATCGTTCACGACCTCGATCGCACGGAAGACGTCGTCGGGCATGGCTTTCAGGTTGTTTGCCGCAACGACCGCCGGATCGGCGGTCTCCATCCCGAAGGCCGCGATGTCGCCGGGTGTGTGGCCTGCGACGATCGCTGAAAGTGCCGCCCGCGCTGCGTCCTCGTGCCGGGCGATAGTGCCTGGGTTGATGTTGTCGATGTGCAGGGTTGCAAGGTCCGGGGCACTCGCCCGGATGGCCGAGAAGAGTTCTTCGAGCACCTCCGGGCGCGGGACCGGGAACTCGCCGCCGGAACTCTGGTAGGCGAGGAGGTCCGGCTGCCGGCCGAGCCTGAAGTGCCGGGCTCCCGCCGCATGGAGTGCCGCCACCTCCTCTGCAATCCCCTCGATACTCCGGTAGCGCGGGAGCCCGTAGAAGGGCTCGGTGCAGAAGGAACATCCCCCGACCGTCGCGCGCGAGCACCCGGTCGCGGTCTCGATCTCGCACATCACATACGGGAACGCCGGGTGCTGTGCGATGATCGGAGCGCCCGCCACGGACCAGGGATCGGTCAGGGAGTAATCGCCCGCACCGGCGGGCTCCCCACCCGAGAGCCAGGCATCCAGCGCGACCGCCGGCGACCCTGAGAGCGTGACGTCGAACCCGGCAATAGCCTGGCGGATGGCCTTCCTCCCGCCTTCGGGAGCGTAACCGAAGGTCATCGGCCCGCCGATGGCGGTGGTCGGCCCCCGGAGCAGGGTTCCAAGCTGCTGGACCTCCGTCAGGGTCGCGGGCTTCCCACCGATGTAAGCGCCGGGCACGGTCATGCCGGCGATCATCACCACGAGGTCGCCCGGGCCGCATGCGGCGGCGAGCGACGGGTCGGCCCGGACCTGGTCGATGGTGACGTAGCGGGGAGCGTAGCCGTGCCCGGAAAGAACGCCGGCGACATCTCTCACGTAGGGAGAGATGTAGGGCGCAACCCCGAGGCACGCGGGCTCGTCGACGTAGCCGTCGATGATGAGGGCGTTAGAGGTCATACCCGATCAGGCGGAGGAGTTCCCCCGCCCAGTACAGTTTCCCCCGCTTGACAGGGTCGACGTTTCTATCGGCAAGGTCGAACCCGATGATCCGGATCTCTGCCGCCCCGAGTTCGTCGGCGGCAAAAACCGCCCGGTCGCCGTCGGTGAACCCGCCGAAGTTGTGGACGGACGGAAGGGGGGCCGCCTGGGTGGTGGCGACGAGCGGCCCGGGGAGGCGCGGAACCCAGTGGCGGAGGAGCGGGAGGTTGTCACCGTGGGCGTGCACGACCATCACCGTCCCCTGCGCCGAGAGGTCGATGAAGACCTCCGTTGCTCCATCCAGGTCGGTGAAGACAGCGTCGGGCCGGATCCCGTGGCTGACAAGCACCCCGGCCGCGGCATCTGCGGCAAGCACCGTCCCCTCGATCCGGTCGAGCTCCCCCACGAGGCAGGGGGCGTTGCCGCAGACCGTCACCACTCTATCCCGGATGAGGGCTTCGAGCAGCCCGACGTCGTCGCGGTCCGCCAGATCCGCAAGTTGCCGGGCGGCCGCCTCGTCCGCCTCGCGCTCAAACCCGAAATACTCAAGAATTGCGATATAATGAGGCTCCCAGTCTGCAAACCTCATTGTTTATCCTCGTTGTCCAGGCCGACGATGTTGGAGAAGCGCTTGAGGATCGGGTCGATGACCAGGCCAAGCAGTTCCTCCTTCTCCTTCACCATCGAGAAGAAACTGAGCGGTATGATAGCGGCGGCCATCGTGGCGTGCCCCCCCGCCTCGCCGATAGGGCCGAACGCCTCGGCCATCACGTTCCCGAGATGGAGCCTGATATCCTTGTTCCGGGCGGAGATGATGACATTCTGGTCGCTGATGCCGTAGACCAGCGCCGTGTTCACGCCCTCGAGATGGATCAGCATATCGGCCGCCTGCGGGAGAGCGTCGCGGTTCCGGATGTAACCGACGTTGGAGAAGAGGTAGCCGCTCTTGATCCGCCGGTTCCGGATGGCGTTGCCGATGATATCCACAGTCTCCTGCGATATGGACGGAGACGTGATCTTATCGAGGAGGTCCGAGTCGGTCAGGGGGAGAAGGAACGCCGCATAGTTGAGATCCTGGGGGGTGACGTTCCGCTTGAAATCTCTCGTGTCGGCTCTGATGCCGTAGAGGAGTGCGGTCGCTACCGATTTGCTCACCGGGATATCGAGTTCCATCAAGTACTGGGTCAGGATGCTCGCCGTGGCGCCGACCCCCGGCCGGATATCGATGAAGTCGGCAACGGTAGAAGGGTGCTCACCGTTCTTGTGATGGTCGATGATGATGTTGACCCGGGTGGTCTTGGGGAGTTCGTTGTTCACGCCGGGTCCGGATGAGTCGACCAGGGCGATGTAGTTGCATTCATCGAGGATCTGGGGGGTGAGCCGTTCCATCTTGATCTCGAGGAGGTTGATGAATGCCCGGTTCTCCTGGTGCCCGATGTCTCCTTCGTAGAGGATACGGCAGTTGAGTTTGTTGTGGCTTGCATGCCGGGCAATCATCGAGAGTGCCATGGCGCTTGAGATCGAGTCGGGGTCAGGGTTTAAGTGGGTGACGATGCAGAGCGTCCCCTCCCAGGCGGCAAGCATATCGTAGAGCCGCAGGGCGAGCCGTGACGAGTGGAGTTGCCGGATGTGGTGGATGGCGGTCCGGGCCACCACCTCCTGCGGGTAGAGGACAATATCGGCGCCTTCCTGCTGGAGGAGGTCGACACCAACCGGGTCGGTGGCGCGGGCGATGACGTAGGTCGCCGGGTAGCGGTTCTTGATGGTCTTGAGTGCGGCCAGATTGGCGTCCCGGTCGTTCGCGAGGATGAACGCGACCTCGGGGACGGGCAGCCCTTCCATGAGGTCCGGGTCCCGGAGGTCGCGGACGAGCGCTTCATACTTCTGGTCCCGGAGATCCTCCACTCGCTTTTCGTCCTTATCGACGATGATCAGGTCTTCGCTCTCCTGCTCGAGTTCCTCAGCGACGTTATAGCCGGTGCTCCCGCACCCAAAAATGATGTATTTGATACGTTCCTTCGAAACGTTCTGGACCGCCTCAGGCATGCGTACAATGGTGTAACTTCTCATAGTATTAAGGGATCTCATTTCGGCGATTTTCAGGGGGGTTCCGTAAGATTTATACCACTTCCCGTGCTACATTACTAGGTCAGATGCATGGGCCTGTAGCTTAGTTCGGCAGAGCGACGGACTCTTAATCCGTAGGCCAAGGGTTCAAATCCCTTCAGGCCCGTCGAGTTCTCAATTTTGCATATTGTCTGCCTGGATTCTCTCGAGATCGTCTCGGTGACGATCAGCCCGGTTCCCGTGATCACCCTCCGAGGTTACTCGCATTACGGACGGGGCGCCCGGTCGTCCGGTCAACCCCCATCGACCGCCGTCCGCGCCAGGGTTTCATACGAGAGGCCGGTTGTTGCGATTTTTGTGGGGTTCTGCAGGCACGTATATGCCGCTGCTATATATAATCAGCTCTGACAAAAAATCCGGGAGCGCGCTGTGCAGGAGAGAGATCCCCGGAGGCCTGCCTGTTCCGCACCCGCCCACCACAGGCTGGACGGCGGGGTCAAAAAAAGAGAGAATTGCGAGTACGCCGCGTTTTGCAGGCGCGCCGAAAGGGCGCCTATGCCCGGCTGTTCCGGACGAGGTCGTCGAGTATCTTTTTGATATCGACCCAGAGGATGAGCCCGGCCTCCTGCCGGCCCCTCCCGTCGGCCTGCTTCCGGTCGTCTTCGTCTCTTGCAAGTTTGATGATCCCCTTGACGAAGGCATGGACCCCTGAGGCGATCCCTTCGTCCATCAGCTCGATATCGTCCTCGGCCACCTGGATGACGCTGTGCACGTCGTCTACAATGATGCCGAGGTTCGACCCTCCCGTCGCCTCGGCCACGAGGACGATGATCTTCTGGTTGTCGCCCGATACCCCCGGGATCTGGATCAGCCGTTTCAGGTCGATGACTGTGGTGATCTCTCCGCGGAGGTTCATGATCCCGGCGATGTAGTCCTGCGCCCGGGGGATGTGGGTGATGGGCATCATCTCCACGATCTCACGGGCAAGCTGGATGTCCATCGCATACAGTTCCTGTCCCAGCCCGAACTCAACGACATCGATCATGCTCACGGCCTCATTGGAACTTGAACGCCGCGACCCTCTCGCGGAGCTGGTGCGCCATCTGCTGGATCTCGTTTGAGGCGCTGGCGACCTCTTCGGTCGAGGCAGACGACTCTTCAGCGAGCGCGGCGAGGTTCTCCGTGCCTTTCTCGGTCTCCTGGATCAGGGAGAAGACCTCCTCGATGCTCGTTGTGACCGCGTTTGCTGCATCGGCCTGGTTCTCGGTCGCCCGGGATATGTCGGCGATGCCGCCGACGGAGGCGTTGACGTCGGCGACCATCTTATTGAGGGCCGCGATGGTCTTGTTCACGCTCTCGATCCCGCTGAGGATCTCGGTGTGCGCTCCCCGCATCGCCTCGGCGGTCTTCCCGCTGCTTGCGGTTACCCCGCCGATGACCTCCTCGATCTGCCGGGTCGCGCTCTTCGACTCCCCGGCAAGGTTCCGGACCTCGCCGGCGACGACCGCAAACCCGCGACCGTGCTCCCCGGCCCGGGCGGCCTCGATCGCGGCGTTGAGCGCGAGGAGGTTCGTCTGGTTCGCTATATCGGTGATCAGTTTCACGATATGACCGATATCCTGCATCTTCTCGTTCAGGTTTGTGATCTCCCCGACGGCCTGCTCGGAGATCCGCTGCACCGCCTGCATCTTTGCGCCAGCCTCGTTCCCGAGCCCGACGGCCGCTTCCCCGGCCTTTGCCACATTCGTGGAGAGGTCACGGACCTCCTGGGCGGTGCTTGCAATCTCTTCCACGGCCGCGGAGAGGTCCCCGATCTCTTTCGTCACCCGATCAAGCTGCCGGATCTGCTCTTTTGCGCCGTCGGACGTCTTCTGGGCGGTGTTTGCCACCTGCTGCGATGCCTGGGCGATCTCGTCGGCACCCTTCCCGGCATCGCCGACAATGTGCTCGAGGGCATCGGCCTGTTCGAGGATCTGCAGGAATAATTCCTTCTGACCGCTAAGCGCTCCGTTTACGTCCTTCTTAAGTTTTCCCAGCGGGTCGCCAGGGTAGGTAGGCACCACCCAGGTCAGGTCGCCGCTGGCAATCGCGGCGAGGCCCTCCCCTAACTCTCCGATGCTCTTCTGAAGCTTCTGCTCAAGCGTCCGCCCTTCCGTGATATCGTTGTAGACCGTGAGCACGCTCGTGATGTCACCCTGCTTGTCAAAGAGCGGGATGTTGTAGCGATCGAGGATGCAGACGCCTGCAGGGAACTCGACGGTGACCTCGCCTTTGCTCGGCTTCCCGCTCTTCAGTGTATCAGCGGCACCCTGCCCCGACTGGCTGATGTACTTGAAGTCCCGCACGGAGAGGTGCGCGGACCGCTCCTCGGAAAAACCACTCACCTTTTTAAACGCCTTGTTGACGACCTTGATGGTCAGGTCGGCGTCCCAGAGGAGGATGGGCATCGGGTTTTCCTGGACGATCACATCGGCCTGCTGCTGAAGCACCTCCATCCGCTCTATCTGCTGCTTCTGGTCGGTGATGTCCTTGTAGACAGTCATCACGCTATCGATGTTGCCCGTCCCGTCGGGGAGCGGGACGTTGTAGCGGACGAATGAGAAGGCGCCGGTCGGGAGCGCAACCGTTATCTCGCCGGATGTTGTCTGCTTTGTCCTGAAAGCCTCCGCCACTTCCTGGCCGGACTGGTTGCCGATATAGCTGAAGTCCTTGATCGTCATGGACTCGGCCTTCTTTCGGTCGTAGCCGGTCATCTGCAGGAACGCCTTGTTCACTGTCTTCACGTGCAGGTTCCGGTCCCAGATGATGATAGGCATCGGGTTCTCCTGCAGGATGGTCTCCGCCTGCCGCCGGCTCTCTTCTGCCGCGGTTGAGATGAAGTTGTCTGATCCTTGTTCACTTGATATCATGGTTTGCCTCCTGTACGACTTCACATATTCTCTGCAGACTCCGCCGGGCCGGGCGAGGGGCAGAGCGAGCCCGACCACCGGTCCAGGTGTCGGCTATCGTGCCAGCCCTCTCCACACAGCGGATCAGATCTCCCAATTTTCGTCGCTAATGTAAGGCTATCCTCATTTTACCACTTAAAATAACTCTTATGCCATGCATGTTTGCCATGCATTTCCGTAAATTATATATACCATTTCCGGCATGACCTTACATCACGGTCGTCCTCCATGGTCGATAGACAGACAGAGAAGAATCTTGCAGAGATACTCGGGATTTTACAGGAGCACCCGGGCGGGCTGAGTATAAGCGATATCGCAACTCTCTTCCCGATGAACCGGAACTCGGTCTCGAAATACCTCGCGATACTGCAACGGCAGGGATCGGTCGATATGCGGCTGGTCGGCGCGGCAAAGGTCTACTGCCCGACCCGGCGCCTGCCGGTCGCGGCCGTCCGCCGATTCTGCTCCCCGAACCTCATCGTCGTCGACCACAACCTGGAGGTCCTGGAGGTATCCGATACGCTCGCGAGCATCCTCAGGACGACGCCTGAGGCTCTCACCTCCCGCCCGGTTTCGGTTCTGTTTTCCGGCACGTCTTCAGATGATGTTGCCTCCCTGCTCAGGAGGGCTCTCTGGGGAGAAGAGGGGACCTTCCGGTGGCGCCCCGGCTCTCGCAGGGGTGCCGCCTCCTACCGGATCTCCCTGATACCCACCGTGCTTGAGACCGGCAGGCCCGCGATCTCGCTCGTCCTGGAGAAGGTCCCAGAGGATGGCGATCCCAGAGAAGAGCGCCTGCTTGAGGCGTTGCGGCAGGGGGCGCTCCGGGAAGACCGGGCCGAAGGAATCGTCCGCGTCTCGCCGGACGGGCGCACCAGGTGGGCCGACGAGATCTACTCTCGGGTGGCGGGGAAGAGCGGAGACGACCTCGTCGGGAGGCAATTCCGCCCGTCGCTTGTCGGGGAGGAGAGGGCGGCGTGGCAGAAGTTTGTCCGGGGCCTCACGCCGAAGAACCCGGCAGCGACGATCGACTGCAGGATGGTTATGCCGGATGAAGACGTTCGCTGGTACCGGTGGAGGGGAAGGACCCTCTGCGGCCCTGAAGGCGAGATCCTCGAGTACCAGTACATCTGCTCTGATATCCACGAATTCAAGGTGCTCGAGGAATCCTTGCGTCGGCAACAGCAGGCCCTTGAGCAGCAGGCAAACGGCCGGGTGGCCGCACTCAGGGAGAGCGAGGAGCGGTTCAGGGCGATCTTCGAGGAGTCGCCCGCCGGGATGGCGTTCTGCGGCATGGACGGTGTCGTGGTTCGCGTCAACCGTGCGTTTCTCGCGATTTTAGGCGCCCCGGACCGGAAAGAGATTGAAGGGTGGAACATCTTTGCAGACCCGCACATTCCCCCTGATATGCCGCGCACCCTACAGGGCGGAGAGCCGCTCAGGTTTACCATCCCCTACCCCCGAAACGAGCGCCAGAACCGGACTTCCAGTGCAACGGACGACGCGGAGACGATCTGCCTTGAGGGTGCGGCATCGCCGGTATTCTCCGGGGAGAACGGCACGCCTTCCGGGCTCATACTACAATTTCGGGACGTTACGGGAAGAAAGAGGGCGGGGACGGCGGCAAAAGAGGCCGAATCGCGGTACCGGAACCTCTTTGAGGCACTGGCCGAAGGCGCCATCTACCTGGGGGATGACGGCAGGATCATCGATGCCAATCCCGCCGCCGAACGCGTACTCGGGTATCCGCTCTCGGATATGCGGGGCAAAACCTGCAGTGAACTCCGGTGGCGGTTTATCGATGAAGACAACTCCGGGTACCCGGGGGACATGCTCCCGCACGTGGCGACTCTGGCGGCCGGTATGCCAAAGAGAAAGACCCTCGGCTTCTTCAACCCCCGGGAAGGCGGGTACCGATGGCTTGATCTCCTTGCCGTTCCCCGGTTCCGACCCGGCGAAGAGAATCCGTTCCAGGTAATCGTCATCTTCTGCGATATTACCGGGCAACGAGAGGTCGAGGCGGCACGGACGGAGAGCGAAAAGCGGTACCGGATATTGACCGAGTCGCTGCCGGACGTCGTTTTCCTGCTCGACCCGGATGGGCGCCTGCTCTACGTCAACTCGTCCGGGGCGCGGATGCTGCACCGCCCCGGGGAAGATATCCTCGGGAAGAGTCTCCCCGATCTCTTCCCGGGCGGCCAGGGTGCAGACTACCGCCGGAACGTCGCGTCGGTGGCGGCTACCGGCACGATCAAAAACAACGTAAGTCGGCTGCCGTTGCCGGATGGTGAGGTCTGGTACGATACGCGGCTCATCCCGGTCCGCGCGGACGACGGGACGTGCCGCTACGTGATGGGCGTCGCCCGCGACATCACGGCATCGAAACGGGCGGAGGAGACGTTGCGGATTGACACTCTCCCCGGGCTTTAGCCGGGAGATTCTTGCTTCGTTGACCGGAACTTGCACCGCCGGGCTTGGCGGTGTAGCGGTTCTGATCTCCACAAACGTAGATTCGGGTGTGCCCCACCCTACAGATGCTCGTTTCAGAATATTCTGCGCGGCGTTCAGATCTCGCGGAACGGTATACCCGCAGACCGGGCAGGAATGGGTTCGCTGCGCGAGATCCTTCTTTTCGCGGTGCCCGCAGAGGAAACAGTCCTGGGTCGTGTAGGCCGGATCAATAATGTGGACATACTTACCAGCATTCGCAGCTTTGTAGCGTATGAACTCTCTTGCCTTGTACCACGCGATTCGAAGCCTCCGGCTTCTCCCGCTCCGGCCCTCCGGCCCATCGCGGCATCGAGAAAAGATTTAGATCTGCCACGGAGTTTCGCGTCCAGCGATTCGACCATCGGCCTGATGTTTAGGTGTTCCAGCGCGATAAGATGATATCGATCCACATAGTATCGGCTCCACGTGTGCAGGAAGTCGTCCCTCCGGTTCTCGATCCGCTCGTGGATCCGGGCAACCGTGACCCGCTGCTTGCGGCGGTTCCTGCTGCCCTTCACTGCCCGGGACAACTTTCGCTGAGCCCTGCGGAGCCGCTTCGCCGACTTCCTGACGTTGTGCGGGTGCTCGAAGACCACTCCATCAGTGTCGGTGGAGGAGTTCTCCAGGTTCAGATCGATCCCGACCGCCCGGGTACCGGTCGTCGGCTCGGGCGTGTCCGGAGTCTCGGAGATGATCGCCACAAACCATTTGTGAGCAGGCGTGTGCTTGATCACGATCTGTTTGATCCGCCCGGGTACCGGGCGGCTGAGCTCGATCGGCAGCTCCCCGATCTTGCTCAACCGGAGGCGGTTGCCCGTGAGCTTGAACCCGGTCGAATCAAATTCCATCGAGTGAACCCACTTCTTCCGGAGCTTGCCGACCTTTCTCCCCTTCGCTTTCATCGCTCTCAGGGCTCGGAGGCTGGAGACGATCCGGTGGATCACTTTCTGCAGAACATGACTCTGCGCCTCTTTCAGTTCCGGGTGCTGTTTCTTGAGTTCCGGTAAAAGAGAGTCCCGAAAGGCGTTGTTGTCGAGACAGTGGTTCCGTACAAAGGTGCATCTCGCAAACCCGGTGCACAACCGCTGTTCAACGGTGTGAGAGGGGGTATGCACGGTAACGGGTGACGTGTCTCATTGCTTGAACCAATAGAGGAGTTGGGCCTCATCAGTCTATACGATATGCCGTGCGGGGAGATTCGTGAACGGACCAAAGGGTGCAATTCTCCCCATGGCTCAAGCCGGGGGCTTGCTTGCGCCCCTTGAAACCCGGTTTTCTGTCATGCGGAACGGTTCAGGAGGATATTTGAGGATTCCCCCACCGGGATCGCGGTCTGCGATCCCCGGGGGGTGCTGCTCCACGTCAACCGGACCTGCCTCGAACTCTTCGGGATCGCCCGTCTCGACGATGTACGGGGGATCAACCTCTTGCAGGCCTGCAGGGCGCTCGGGAACTGCGAGGTGCAATTACCCGGAGATGCGGCGACCCCGCTTGAGTGCCGCATCGACTTCGACCAGATCCGCAGCCGGGATCTCCTCCCAACGGCCCGGGCCGGGTCCATCCACATCGGGGGCGTCATCAGCCTGCTCAGGTCACCCGACAGTGGATCCCCGGACGGCTACCTCATCCAGGTACACGATATCACCAGCCGCGTTCTGGCGGAAGGAGCACTCCAGGAGTCCTGTGACCGGCTGGCCGGCATCGCCAGGCATCTGCCCGATGCCATGTTTGCAATCGACCGGAAGGGAGTCGTCACCACCTGGAACCTGGCGATGGAGGATCCAACCGGGATCCCCACAGCGGTGATTCGCGACGGACATGGTGGGTGAGGGCCGCCCCGCTCTACGACGGCAGGGAGGAGGTTGCCGGTGCCATCGAGTCGATCCGGGACATCACGGAACAGAGACGGGCCAAGGAAGTCCTGAAGAAGGAGAGGATCTCTACGAACACGGCCCTTGAGCTACTCTGATGTGTTGCTGACCTCGATGCGCGGGGGCATCACAAGTGGTAGAACAGCCGGCGCCGATACAGGAGAGGCAGGCGGTGGGAGCAATACCTGCGCCGGGATCAACGGTCCTCCCCGCATTCCCGGATTTATCACAGTGTCCCTCAGAACCCCCTGACGCCCTGCCCCTACGGGGTGATGTCCCGGTAGACGGTCAGTATCTCTATGACGTTCCCGTCTCCGTCCACAAGAGGAGTGCTGTACCGGATCAGGGTGCGGGTTCCTGCAGGAAGGTCGAGCGTGACCTCCTCAAGTACCGTCTGCCCCTCCAGAGTCGCGTCCGCGATCTTCCGGGCGGTCCGATCGAGAGATTCAAAGTCATGGACACTCATCGATTCAAGGGTTTTTCTCTCATACCCTGTCATCTGCAGGAACGCCTTGTTTACCGCCCGGAGGGTCATAGCCAGATCCCAGATGACGAGGGGCATGGGGTTCCCCTGGATCACCATCTCCGCCCTCCATTCTGCGGCCCGCGCCCCGGCAAGCAGAAGGTTTTCTCTGCTGGAATCCCGGATCGAGGCCAGGATAACAACGGCATCGTCGATACGGGCGGCCGCGAGGGCGATCTCAGCATCGAAGGTCGTGCCGTCCGCCCGCCGGCACTGCCATGCAAACCTCCCGGGTCTGCCGCGTATCGCATCCAGGATACAGGCATGGATCGCCTCTCCGGATGCCCTCCCATCCGGCTGCCGTGGGGGCGAGAACCAGGAGATATCCCGTCCAATGACCTCCTCCCGCCCGGCAAGGCCGAAGAGCCTGCCTGCGGCGGTATTCCCATCGATGCATCTGCCGTCCTCGACCAGCAGTACCGCATCAGGCAGAGCATACAGTATTGCCCGATACCATGTCATCTTCTCTTCTAGTGGAGAGGGTTCCTGGCACAATTTGCTTCACATCCTTCTTTCCGGACCGGGCAAACGAACGGCTCCTCCTCCCCCACCATGCGTGTCGCCGTCGTGCCGCATCTTCGGATCCGGGAAGGAAGCTGTCTGCAAGCCTTCGTAATCTGGTAATCTCCTGAAGATGGTTTCAAATCTCCGATTTGCCATGCAAAGACGCCATGCAATATAGGAAGTATTTATCTGGACCTGCAGTATGTTGCATTGAAACCGGGTGCCGGTACGATTATGGATATGGATTTGGTGGAAGTTACGGAGAAGATACGGGAACTCCTCAGGTTGCACCCCGAAGGATTGAGCATCACATCAATATCGTCTCTATCCAGGATAAACCGCAACACCCTCGTGAAGTACCTGGAGATCATGCAGAGCCAGGGTTCGGTCGGCATGCGGCAGGTAGGTACAGCAAAGATGTACTTCACAGCAGATCGGATCCCGGTTTCAGCCGTACGCAGATTCTGCCGCCATTACATTATTCTCGATCACCTTCTCGATGTAATCGAAGTGTCCGCATCGATGCCGGCCAGCCTGGGCATGCCTGCCGGAGAACGCGGCACAGGACGCCGTATCGACGATCTCCTCCCCGGCCTGCGCGGGATCAGCGATCTCGAGACGCGGTTGCGTTCTGCATTGCGAGGCGAGGAACAGACGGTGCGATGCCAGACCGGCAAGCACAAGGGGGAGAGAGCGTTTTCCGTCTCGTTCATACCTACGGTGCTTGAGTCCGGACGCCCTGCGGTCTCCCTGGTCCTGAAAGACGTCACGGAGAGCGATCAGGGTGGCAACGGGGATGAACTTGGCATCCTGCGCTACCAGGCGCTCTTCGAGGACCAGAGCGAATACATCGTCAGGCTTTCTCCTGAGGGGTATGTCAGGCGGGCAAACCCCGGCTACTGCAGGATGGCGGGTCAGGCGAAAGAAGATCTTGTGGGGCGGCGGTTCCAGCCACCGGTCACCGCGGACGAGAGAGAGCAGTGGAACCGGCAACTCCGCTCTCTCACTGTCGAGCACCCGGCAACGACGATCAGGTGCCGCATCAGCGCCCGGAATGGAGGTATCCTGTGGCAGTCCTGGACGTTGCGGGCGCTCTACGGTTCATCCGGAACGCTCCTGGAGTATCAACTGGTGGGTCATGACGTAAACGAATACCCGGCGGCCCGGGGCGGAGCCCTGCAATATGGAGAGGAAACCGGGAGACGGGCTCCGCCCCGGGAGAGGGAATTCTGGTATTACGAGGATACTGCACACCCCGATAAGGTCGAGAGCGCGTCGTGGTTTGCCAGGTATGCCGTAGAGATGGCTACGGACGGCATCTGCTGGTTCGATCCCTCCGGCCGCATTCTCCATACAAACCAGGCACTGTGCGGGGATCTCGGGTATACCAGGGACGACCTGCGATTGCTGTATCTCCAGGAGATCGATATCCGGTGCGACCGCGAGTCGCTTGAGCAGATATGGGCGACACTCCGGCGGGAGGGCTGCTACTATACCGGATCGATGTTGCGGAGGCTCGATGGAACGCTCCTCCCGGCTGAGATAACTGCAAAATACCTCAAGTTGGACGGGAGAGAGTATTGTTGTGCAGTCTTCCGGCTCATCTCCGGAGCAGGAGATAAGATCCGGTGGCGGAGCGAAGACCTGTTCGGTATGGCTTTTGACGAATCTCCAGTCGGATTAGCGCTCTATGACCACGAGGGGTCCCTGATCCACGCCAATAAAGCCTTCCGGGAACTCTCCGTCCCTCTCACGACTTCAGGGGCCAGGTTATTCCAGTATCCCAGCCTCACCCGTGAAGAGATCGGCATGCTGCAGCAGGGTCGTCAGGTCAGACTTTCGTGTTCCGTTGCCCACGGTGAGGGAAATCCCGGTGCCACGCCGATAGAAACGAACATCTCCCCGTTGTGCGACCCCAAAAACACCCGCCCCCTGGGGTACATGGTCAGGGTTCAGGATACAGATGGGTATGAAAAAGCCGGAACTCTGGTTAGATCGGCCAGCTCCCTGCTTGAAGAGACCATACGGAATCTCCCGGAAGCAGCGTTTGCTATCGATCGCGACGGGAGGGTCATGGCCTGGAACCGGGCCATAGAGACGATGACCGGCATCAGCGCGGCTGATATGCTTGGAAAGGGGAACTACGAGTACTCGGTGCCGTTCTACCGTGGGCGGGTGCCTATGCTCGTCGACCAGGCGATCGGTTCCGGTGACTTGCCGGTGGGGGGGTATGCCTGCTGCATACGGGAGGAAGGAAATTGTCTCATCGCCGAGAAAACCGCCTCCCTGCCAAACGGGTACTCGCGGGTGATCAGGGAGAAAGCCTTTCCGGTCTACGCTAGTAAAGGGAAGATCGCCGGTGCGATCGGGTTCGTCTACGACATCACGGCGCTGTGCCACACCGAGGAGCTGCTGAAACGGGGGTGGATATTCAACGCTGCCGCCCCCGACGCGATCGATGCCCAGGTCGTGGTTGCGGATGACGACGGTCGGATCGTGTGGTGCAACAGACGGTGCAGGGCGTTGACCGGGCATGACCCGACCGGCCGGCGGGTTCATGAATTCTTTGGCATGGATCCCCTGAGTGCCGGAGAGCCGTTCACCAGGCCAGGGTTGGCGAAGGACGGGGAACAGCCGCCGATCCGGTGGTCACGCCGGACGTTTGTGCAGCCGGGTGCGGGAAGATTCGAGATCTATACCGGGGTATATCCGGCTACCGGTGAAACGCTGGAAAACCCCGTGTAATGACGACAGGGCCGAACCTGCTGGACTATTGCTCTTTTATCTCCGGGCTTGTCCTCGTGTAGTGGGCCGTGGTGGGCATCGCCACGGAGGGCGGAGACAGGGGGGGACCTGCCCCCCCCAAGGTGATAGACACCGGAACGTCACGTTTAGAAGCGCAAATGGGGCCCAGTTTTCAAATTTACGGAGTATTCATGCGAAATTTCACACCCCCTTCGCGTCCTTCGCGTGCGGCCCGTCACCTGTCTTTACCACAGGCTCACGCGGAAGTTCGCGAAGTGGCTCGATGCACCGCGTCACCGCCCGATGATCAGGAGCATCTCCTCAAGCGTCGGGTAGTGCGATTCGATCCGGTCGATCGTCGCGCCGTCGGCCGCGAGCGCCGCGGTCGTCCGGTTCAACTCCTCGATGGAGCGTGCCTCGGCAAGGTACCGGCCGTCGTGGGCGGAGAACTCGACCGACGTGGCGAAGGCAGACGCAGGGCCGGGTATCCGAAAGAAGACCTGGTAGGTGATCGAACCGAAGGTCTCCCTGAGTTCGGAGATGGTCCCCCCGGCCACCACCTTCCCCCGCCGCAGGATCAGCACGAGGTCGCAGACTTCCTCCACCTGGAAGAGGTTGTGGGCCGAGAAGATCACCGTTTTACCATCTTCCCGGAGGCCTTTGACGTACTCGATCACCGAACGCGAGGTCATGGGGTCGAGACCGGAGGTGGGCTCGTCGTAGATGAGCAGTCCCGGGTCGTGCATCAGTGACCTCGCGATGGCAACCTTCCGCTTCATCCCCTTCGAAAGCTCCCCGATCTTCTTCCCGTCGGGCTCAAGTGCAAGCGAAGCGAGGAGGTCGTCGCGCCGCGCCCGAATGGCCGCCTTCGGGAGGCCGTAGATCTCGCCGAAGAACGCCAGGTAGGCATCCGTCGTCATCGTCTCGTAGAGCCGCGATTCCTCGGGGAGGTAGCCCAGGTTCTGCTTCAGGTCGAGCGGCCTTCTCACGACATCCACCCCGCCGATCTCGAGGCTGCCTGCCGTCGGGGCGATGAGGCCGGCCATAATCTTTAAGAGTGTAGTCTTGCCGGCCCCGTTATGCCCGATCACCCCGAGTATCCGTGCATCGTCGAGATCGAAGGAGACGCCGTCGAGGGCCGGGAAGTCGCCGTAGTGTTTGACAAGAGAGCGGGCGGCAATCATCGGATCTCCCTATGGCTCCGATGACTACTAATAGGTTGCTGCACAGAGGTAGAGTTCTCCGACGCCTTCTGGGATTACCATGAGTCTCGTTTCCTCCATCCGGACGATCGCCACGTGGGAGTTGAACCGGTCGATGACCACGATGGGACGAAACGTCCTGCCGCTCGCGGCGGGGTTGCTTGTCCTCCTGGTGCTGGTGACCGTGTTTGCCGCCCAGAGCGGCGTCCACATGCAGGACGGCATCTACCGCATCGGCATCGATGACCCCGACGTCGCCCGGGTCGTCGCCACCGATAGCCGCTTCACCATCGGCCTCGCCGACGGCCCGGCCCTCCGTGAGAACCGGTTCGCGTACGACGTCCTCATCCTGAATCGAGTGGTATACGTCGCCGACACGGAGAAAGGGCGGGCGGCGGCCAGAACGCTCGAGCGTGACTACAAGTCCTACGTCGCCCGCGTGGCCGCCGGGGAGCCCGACCTCTTCGCCGCCTACCCGCTCTGGATCGATCTGAAGTACGTCAAAAGCGAGATCGACTTCCTGGCGACCCAGAGCGGGCAGCAGGTCGGCGCCCCGGCAACCACCCCGGTCGCTCCCGCCCCTTCCGGCCCGGTCGAGGTGGTGACCCTTCCGCCATCGGCCGTCCCGGTCTCCGAGGACGACCTCCGGGAGCAACTCGCGGAGGTGGGGAGCGATCACCCCCTCGCCCGCTACACCGGCATCTTCTCGGAGAACGGGCAGGGGGCACAGCTTCAGACACCATCGGAACTCTCGCCCCCGCTTCCCTTCGACGCGCTCGTTCTGGTCTTCGTCTTCATCTTCCCTCTCTACTTCACCTCCCAGTTCTTCATGATGAGCGTGATGAACGAGCGGGTGGGACGGACCGGGGAACCTCTCCTCTCCACCCCCGTCCGGCCGTCGGCGATCGTCATCGGGAAGGCGCTCCCCTACTTCGGAATCATGATCTTCGTCTCGGCTGCCATCACCCTCTTCATCGGGGTGCCGGTGACGATCCTTCTCCCGCTCATCCCGGTCGTCATCTTCTTCCTCGCAAACGCCCTCATCATCGGGATGGCCGCCCGGAGTTTCAAAGAACTCTCGTTCGTCTCGATCTTCTTCTCGACCCTCGCCACGTCGTACCTCTTCTTCCCGACGGTCTTTGCGAACACCCATGTCATCAGCATCATCTCCCCCCTCACCCTGGTCGTCCTCGAGATCCAGGGTGAGGGGTTCACCGCCATGGAGTACGTCTACTCGACCGCGCTCTTCTTCGCTACAAGCGCCGTTCTCTTCTACGTCGGGACGGTCAACTTCCGGGAGGAGCGTCTCTTCTCGGAGAAACCCCTCGCATCAAGGCTCGCAGACTTCGTCTCGGGCGGGATCAGCCGCGACCACCCGCACCTCTCGCTCTTCCTCATTGCCGCATTCACGATACCGTTCGTCTTCATGGCCCAGATGATGACGCTCGTCCTCTTCTTCAACTTCCCGATGCCGCTCTCTCTCGTCCTCCTGACCGTTTCTGCGGCGTTCATCGAGGAGGTTGCCAAATCAGCCGGGCTCTACGCGGCAGCACGGGAGCGCCCGGGATTCCTCACAGTAAAAAACCTTTGTTTCGGTGCGATAGCCATCGGTTTCGGGTTCCTCGCGGGGGAAAAACTCCTCCTCTTTGCCACGCTCGCCCAGATCACGGAGTCGATCTTCGGTAGTATCCTCTTCGCATCGCTCCAGGTGCTCTGGATGCCGCTCCTCCTCCACATTGCGGGAGTGCTGATCACCGGCACCTTCCTCATGATCGGGGGGCGGCGGGCCTACGTGCCCGGGCTTCTCGTGGCAAGCGTGGTACACTGCCTCTATAATCTCTACTTCCTCACGGGGGTGCTCCTCTGAACGCCCGCCATATCGGCCTTATCGCAAAGAAAGAGTTCTTCGGGCTGTCGTCGGAGAAGACGATCGTCTTCGCCATCCTTCTGCAGGTCTTCATCGCCATGTTCTCCTCGTTCCTGATGGTGGGGCTCACCACCATGTACGACCCGGAGGCAATCGAGGGCTACTCGACGGTTAACTACGGTGTCGGGTACGCGGGAGCGGAATCAGCCCTCATCGACGAGTTTGAAAAACGCCCGGACCTCGTCCTCCACCGGACGGACCTTGACGCGGCACTTCGAGCACTCCGCGATCGGAGAGTTGCAGCGGTGGTCTACGTCCCGGATACGCCGCCGGACGCGGAAGAACCGGTTATGCTCACGCTCTACCTCATCCAGAACGACCTGCAGTCGAGCGTCATCAATGTCAAGCTCAAAGAGGTCCTCCAGGGCTACGAGGAGGAACTCCGGGAGGTCCGGGCCGACCGGAGGACCTCCTTCCCCATCGGCCTGAATTTCCCCGAATCAGGGGGCGGCGAGAACTTCTTTGAGTTCGTCTACGGCCTCCTCATCCCGCTGCTCGTCCTCCTTCCGGCAGTCGTCTCGGCAGCCCTGATCATCGATCTCATCACCGAGGAGTACCAGCGGCAGACCCTTGAGACGCTCATGTCGACACCGGTCACGTTCAGGGAGATGGTCTGGGGGAAGGTCGCCGCCTGCGCAATCCTGGTCCCGGTCCAGGCCGGGGCGTGGCTCCTCCTTCTTCGGGCAAACGGCATCGCGGTCAACAACGCCGCCCCGATCCTCCTCCATGTCTCGGCGGGTGGGCTCTTCCTCATCCTGGTCGGGGCTCTCGTCGGCCTCCACTACCGGGAGCGGACCAGCGCCCAGTTCATCTTCTCGACGGCTCTCGTCGTGGTCTTCCTCTTCGTCCTGGCTGTCCCCTACAACCCCTTCAACCTCATCGTCCGGCTCGCGGTGGATACCGCGAGCCCGGTTCACTGGCTGGTCCTTGCGCTGGTCGCGGGCGCGACGGCGCTCCTCGGGTGGGCCGCAACGGCCTACGCCCGGCGGGTCGGAGAAGCCGCCCCGGGAACCCGGTGAAGGACGAGGCCGGGTTGCGTCGCCGGCGGTCCATCCCGGTCTCGAAGCCTTCGGAACCGGATACCCCGATACACTGTCCCGGGCCGGTCGGCAGAGAGGGGTCCCGCACTCTCATCCTCCGCCCGTCTTCCAGTGATGCAAAATTATATATTCCGGGTTATGCAAGTCAGCCCATCGATGATCCACCCTCGCTACCTCAATACGGCCTGCGCAGTCTGCGGCGAATCCTGCCGGTTCACCATCCCCGAGGCCTCCGGCAGCGTCGGGTCACGGGACCTCGACACTCGCCCCGCCGAACCCCTGCGGTCCACCATCTACGCATGGGTGAAACGGTGTCCTTCCTGCGGCTACTGCGCCCCCGACCCGGGCCAGGCCCCGAAGAGAGCGGCAGACGTGGTGAAACTCCCGCGCTACCGCTGGCAACTCGACTCCCCGAAGTTCCCGAAGATTGCAAACACCTTCCTCTGCTGGTCGATCATCCAGGAAGACCTCGGTGCCCCGGCCCGGGCGGCGTGGGCATCCCTCCACGCCGCCTGGATCTGCGACGACGAGGGGGAGGATGTACCCGCCCGGATCTGCCGGAAACGCGCTGCCGATCTCCTGCGGCGGGCGTGGGATCAGGGCGAACGCCTGGCCTCCCAGGCGGGAGCGGACGAAGCGCTCCTCGCGGACCTGCTCCGCAGGGCGGGTAGACTCAGGGAGGCCCGTGCCGTGGTGACGGAGACGCTGGAGCAGCACCCGCAACCCATGATCGCCGATATCATGCGGCTTCAGGCCCGGCTGATCGCCGCATCGGACCGGGACGCCCATACCGTCGCCGAGGCCCGGCGGTTCAGGCAACAGGTGCCGCTCTGACCGGGGACCGGCGGGGCCCCACCATTTGTATACTGTTGTGCCGATACTGTATCATGGATATCACGATCCTCTCTCCCGGCATCTACACCTACGGCGCCATGCTGATCGGCGGCGTCCTCCGCGACGCAGGCCACCGGGTGACCCTCACGCGGACGGGCGGGGCCCCGGCCGGCTCGCTCCTGCTCGCGAGCCTCTTTTCCACCCAGCACCTCCTCGATCCTGCGATCAGGGGCCTTATCCGGACCCATCGCAAGCAGGGCGGGACGGTCTACATCGGGGGGCCGGTCTCAGCAGCGCCGGAGATGGTGCTCGGGGAACTCGCTCCCGATGCGGTGGTCGTCGGCGAGGGCGAGGAAACGGTGGTCCGCCTCGTCGAGGAAGGGGTCTCGGCTACCCTTCCCGGGATTGCCTACCGTGATAACGAACGGGTGGTCGTGACGCCCCCCGCCCCGCCGGCACCGATCGACCGGCCGCTCCCGCTGATCCCGGACGATATCGGGAGCCAGAGCATCCGGGGCGCGAGTGCCTATATCGAGACCCACCGGGGGTGCATCGGGGGATGCACGTTCTGCCAGGTGCCCCGGTTCTTCGGGAGGAAAGTCAGGAGCCGGAACCTCGCGAGCATCATCGATGAGGTGAAGGTGTTTAAAGCATCCGGGGCCACGCGGCTCTCGGTTTCCGGGGGGACCGGGTCGCTCTACGGCTCTCGCGACGGCGAGATGAACCCGGAAGCCTTCATCAACCTCCTCCGCGGGATGGCCGAGGTGATGGGGCCGCACAACGTCTCCTCTCCGGACATCCGCGTGGACTGTATCACCGATGAGGTCCTGGACGCTATCCGGCAGTATACCATCGGGTGGGTCTTCTTCGGGATCGAGTCGGGGAGCGACCGGGTGCTCCGGCTGATGGGCAAGGGTGTGGCCGTCCGGCAGGTCGAGGAAGCGGTGGAGCGATGCCGGGAGCACAACCTCCGGGTTGCGGGAAGTTTCATCGTCGGCTACCCGGGGGAGACGAAACGGGACTACGAGGCAACAAAGGACCTCATTGCCGCGCTCTCTCTCGACGACGTCTTCGTGAGCAGCGCCGAGCCCATTCCCGGGACGCCCCTCGCCGACCTCGCGGTCAGGACGCCCCGAGACAAAAACCCGGCATTTATGCCGCACACCGGGGAGTACCGGGCGCTCGGTCTCACCGAGAGCGAAGCCCGGTCTTTTGACCTGATGATGCATGCTGATATGTTCCGCCCGCAGGTACGGCTGGTAACCGACGAGGTCTACGATGCTTACCTCACCGAGGCGAAGAAGCAGGGGCAGGATATCAGGGCGGCGACCGAACTCCTCCTCCGGTATCCACGAACCGGGGCGTGAACTACCCCGCCCTAAAGTTCGAGGCTTCCTGCTTCATCCTTCCTCTATTGAGGCAAATCCACAGGCTCGACGGCGCGTTTCGCACCTGTTAATACGCCGACAAGGTTCTGCTCTTGTACAGCAAACTTCTTGATATTGATCGCTGCGTTGATATCTCGATCATGGACGGTACCACAATCGGAACATATCCATTCGCGATCGGAGAGTTTCAGATCGCGGTTCCGGTACCCGCAGCAGCTACAGATTTTCGATGACGGATCGAACCTTCCAATCGTAAGGAGTGTCTTTCCATACTTCCGACACTTGTATTCTAGCATCGTGAAGAACGCACTCCACGATACGTCGTTGATACTCCGGGCTAATGTGTGGTTTTTCTGCATACCAGCGACATTCAACGATTCTACTGCGATGGCTTGGTTCTCGCTCACAATTTGATAGGAAAGTTTGTGCAGGAGATCGTTCCGCTGGTTTGCAACCGTCTCATAACATCGGGCTAATTTTTGAATTGCTTTCTGTCGATTCTTCGATCCTTTCACTTTTCGCGATACACGCCGCTGTAACACGTTCAGGCGTTGTAACGAGTTCTTCAAGTACCGGGGATTCGCAACCTTCTCGACCGGTCGAGAAGGTTGCGAAGTCCTTCAGACCAACATCGATCCCGATCGTCGTCTCAGATGTGAATGGTACCGGGTTTGGATCGGGTTGTTCATCGTCAACGAGAATACTGATGAACCATTTCCCGGTAGACGTCACCTAAATCGTCGCGTACTTCACCTTCCCGGTGAATTTTCGGTGCAGGATCGTTTTGACGTCACCGATCTTGGGAAGTTTGACCCGGTTAGACTCGAACTCGACACGGTAATGTTGCGGTACCTGAAACGACTGTACCGGATTCTTCTTCGACCTGAACTTCGGAAATCCCTTCTTCTCACGGAAAAACCGGGTGAAGGCGTTGTCAAGGTTCCGGTTCGCATACTGGAGCGACTGTGAGTTGATGTCGGCTAACCACGGGTGTTCCACTTTCAGCGCAGGGAGCTGGTTATTCAGATCGAAACACGACAATCGTTTTCCGTTCTGCTCATATGCCCGGATCTTTTGTTCTAACGAATGGTTGTACACAAACCGACAAGCGTGGATGTGACTCATGAGCAGCGGAATCTGCGGTTGAGTCGGATACATCCGATACTTGTAGGCTCGAAGCATACAAATGGGGATCACACTTACAGTAATAAATAGGTTTCTATAATCCTATTGACGAACGGACGCCGCTTCACGGCAAATTGAAAATTTGCCTGACACGCACAACCTTCTGGGTTGTGCCGTGTCATCCCCGGCCTCAAGGCCGGGGTCTTCCCGCTCCGGCCTTCAACCCCGCGAGACAAATTCCAGGCAGGTAGCCCCCCCCATTCCTTCACGATCCCGGATCTCGTCCGGTTTCCCCGAGCAGGAAACCCTTAAGTATCCTCGATCCTCTACCCACCCTGCCTTGAAGGGATACCCTTCGCAGGTAAACGAACTGGAGGGAAATACGATGGCTGAACAACAGACAGGGTCGGTGCTGGAGACCCGGCCGAGACCGGAAGAGACGATAGAACTGATGCGCGCACGCGACATCAGGGATGTGAAAGTACGGAACCCGGAAGGAGAGAACCTTGGCGATATCAGCGATATCGCTATTGACCGCGATACAGGCTGTATCGCGTACGCCGTGCTCTCCCACGGCGGGATTCTCGGGTTTGGCGAGAAGCACTTCGCCATCCCCTGGGAAGCGGTTCGCACCCGCCCGGCGGAGGGAGTCGCAGTCGTGGATGCGGATAAGCGGACACTGGACCGTGAGCCCGGGTTTTCCCGGGGCAGGATGCCTCACGAGGGGGACTGGAGTCTGATCAGGACGCCTCCCCCGGTGCGTGGGACAATGGAGCCCTCGCCCCCGGTTGCGGAGAGAGGGGTCCCGCCGATGCGGGAGACGGGCACGATGGGGGCGGCGACAGGAGCAGTGGCAACGGCAGCAGCAAGATCCACGCTCCAAAAGGAGGAGCGGGAGGTCCCGCCGGCCCGGGAGGCGGGCACGGCAGCAGCGGCGACAGGGGCAACGGCAGCGACACCAGCGAAATCCACGCTCCAGAGAGATGAGAGAGATATCCCGCAGCCGGCTGTCCAGACAGTCGCAAAGGGTTGGGGTGGGGAGCAGAGGGCGCATACCCCCGAGGAGAGGGCGACCCCGTTCCCCGCCCGGACCGGTGAGACTGTCGTGGAGGAAGTCCGGAGGGAGCGCCCGGCAGAGATGGAGACCCGACACCCGGAGACTGTCGTGGAAGAGGTCCACGAGGAGGTGCCGGAGACCCGGAGGAGGGCGCCGTCCGTTGCACGCCTCTCCGCTGCCGACCTGCAGGTCTATCTCAAGGGCATGGACTACCCGGCGAACAAACAGGACCTGATCGCCCACGCGCGGAAGAACAACGCCCCGGAGAGCGTGACAACGACGCTTGACGGGTTCAGCGAGCGGACCTATCAGTCCGCCGCCGACGTGAGCGTGGAGTTCGGGAGCGAGACTCGCGGCAGGCGGCCGGTCGGGATGGAGACCACCTCCGAGGAGATCCGCACGGAACCGGCCAGGGCAGCCCCATTCCATGGGCCTCTCACGGCCGCCAGCCTGCAGACCTACCTCAGGGGCGTGGACTACCCGGCAAGCAAGCAGGACCTGATCGCCCATGCCCGGAAGAGTGATGCCCCGGAGGACGCAATCACGGTACTCGAGCAGTACAGCGAGCAGACCTACCGGTCCGCCGCCGACGTGAGTGCGGAGTTCGGCAGCGAGGTCCGCGGCGGACAACCGGCACGCGCAGAGACCGGCGTCGGAGAGGTCCCCAAAGAGCCCACCGCTGCCCCGAGAAAGGCTCCATCTCTCGCACGCCTCTCGGCCGCCGACCTGCAGTCTTACCTCAAGGGCATGGACTACCCGGCGAGCAGACAGGACCTGATTGCCCACGCGCGGGGGCATAACGCTCCGGAGGAGGCCGTCGCAACACTTGAGCAGTTCAGCGACCGGACTTACCGGTCCGCTGCCGATGTGAGTGTGGAGTTCGGCAGAGAGACCAGAGGGGAGCAGCCGACGGGGATGGAGACACGACGCGGGGAGACCGTCACGGAAGAGATGCACGGGGAGTCCACCGTCACCCGGAGAGCGGCGCCGTCCGTTGCACGCCTCTCCGCTGCCGACCTGCAGGTCTACCTCAAGGGTATGGATTACCCGGCAGGCAAACAGGACCTGATTGCCCACGCGCGGGGGCATAACGCCCCTGAGAACGTGATCACGGCACTCGAACTCTTCAGCGATCGGACCTACCGGTCCGCAACCGATGTAAGCACGGAGTTCGGCAATATCAAATAATGAAAGGAACTCCTTATTCCGGGCGGCAGCCGGGGAACACCCGCACCGCCCACCTCCCGGGGCTCGTTTTGCGGCGGAAAACCCTCCGCAGACGCCCCGGTACCGGGGCCGGGTAGAACTTAAATAGTCGCAGCACGCATCGCCCGCTCTGCGCGAAGGTGAAGATCGCCTTCGGAGGTATACCGGAGGATGGTGATTGCAATGGCGGAAACGATTCTTGAGCAGCAGATACGGAGGACGGAAGGGCAGGAATTTTTCTCGTCCGAGGATGTTGTGGGAAAGCGGGTGAAGAACCCGGAGGGCTACGACCTCGGGGAGATCTCGAGCCTGCGGGTCGGTCTCCCCACAGGAAAAGTGACGTACGCGGTGCTTAGAACCGGGGGCATGTTCGGTCTCGGGGCGAAGCACTTCGCGGTCCCTATTGAGGCCATGGTCTACCGGCCGGGGGACGACGTCTTCGTGGTGAACATCAGCAAGCATAGGATTGAGAACGAGCCCGGGTTCTCGGAGAGCGAGTGGCCGAAGGAAGCGAACTGGGCCCTGATCGAGTCGAGGCGGCCCATGGGCCCCCCAAGCCAGGAAGAAGCGCGGGCCGTGACCCGGACGGAGCCCCCTCCCCGCGAGGTCGTCACGACGGAACGGGTAGAGGTCCGGGAGAAGGTCGGCCGCGAGGGGATGCCGATAACAGCCGATGAGGTGGAGGGGAGGACCGAGGTGACGCGGCCGACGACGGTGGTTCCGGGGAGCGGAACCGTTACGGCGGAACGGACGGAGATCCGGGAGAAGCCCGCAGTCGTGGAGGAGATGCGGCCGGTGACGGAGGCCCACGCTCCGATGTATGAATCCATCGTGAGGGGCGAGGAAGAGGAAACTGCAGCTGAACGGCCTGTTAGGGCCGGTGGGCCGTCCCCCGGACATCTCTCGGCCGCCGGCCTGCAGACTTACCTCAAGGGCATGGACTACCCCGCAGGCAGACAGGACCTGATCGCCCACGCGCGGGAGCACAACGCCCCGGAGCACGTGATCACAACGCTCACGCGTTTTAGCGACCGGACCTACCGGTCCGCCGCCGACGTGAGTGCGGAGTTCGGCAGCGAGGTCCGCGGCGGGCAACCGGCACGCGCAGAGACCGGCGTCGGAGGGGTCCGCGAAGAGCCCACCGTTGCCCCGAGAAGGGCTCCATCTCTCGCGCACCTCTCGGCCGCCGACCTGCAGGTCTACCTCAAGGGTATAGACTACCCGGTAGGCAGACAGGACCTGATCACCCATGCCCGGAAGAACGGTGCCTCGGAGAGCGTGATAGCGGCGCTCGAACAGTTCAGCGACCGGACCTACCGATCCGCCGCCGATGTGGGCACGGAGTTCGGGAAGGTCCGGTAACCTTCACCACGTCCGGGAGAATCCGCAGACGAGAGAAGAAGCTGTGTCTGCACCGTGCCCCGCTCGCCGAACGTGAGGTGGCGCCCGGCGGCATGCCCCCGAATACCAGCACGCACAAGGTCGGGCGGGCCGGAGAACGGCCGTTCCTTCCGGCAGGAGAGGATCCTGTCGGCCCCCTTCGGCCCTATCCCGGGGACCCGGAGGAGGGCCCGGCGTGAGGCGAGGTTGACGTTCACCGGACCCTGGGAGGCTGCAAGGACCTCTTTCGGGTCGCGGTTCGGGAAGAGGCCGTCTTCGTCGAGGACCACCCGGAGATCGTCGGCCGCAACGCCGTAGTCGCGGAGAAGGTAGTCGGCCTGATACCACCGCCGTGCCCGCCATGCCGGGGTATCGGGGTGCGAGGCCAGGGGAGTCCCCTGCATGGCACGGAACGCTGAAAAATAGACCCGGGAGGGCCGGACCCGCCGGTACTGGTCGGCGAGGCAGGCGAGGACCTCCGCATCGGTCTCGTCCGCCGCCCCGATGACGAGCTGGGTCGTGTGACGGCCGGGCTTCTCCTCCGCCACCCAGGCCTGTCGCTTCAGGATATCCTGACGGTAGTCCTTCACCCCGGCGATACCCCCGAGGCGGTCGGGGGATGTCGTCTCCAGGTTGATGCTGATCCGGTCCGCCACCCGGGCGGCGTCGTGGATATCCGCCCGGGTGGCCCCGGGGAGGACCTTCAGATGGAGGTAGCCGTCGTAGCCCCGTCGCCGCAGGATCTCCCCCGTCTCCACGAGATCGTGCATCACGAGATCGACGTCCCGGGGGATGCCGGAGCTTAAAAAAAGCCCTTCGACGAGTCCGTCTCGCCATAGGCGGAGGAAGGTGTCGGCGAACTCTCCCGGGGAGAAACTCACCTGCTCCCGCTGGAGGCGGACGGGGCAGTAACCGCAGTCGTAGGCGCAGGTGCCGTTGAGAAGCATCTTGAGCATCCGCCCGCACCCGCCCGCCCGGCGGTTGTAGGTGACATAATGCGCAGCCGAGAGGGGCCGGATGCATTCTCCAGGGCAGCAGAGGTCGAATCTGCCGGCGGCGGTAAGGTAGGTGAGTTTCTGCTCAGCAACGGACATAACCAGGGTATCGGCTCGCCGAGAAGAAGAACCGATGCCGCGCGCGGGGTGAAAGTGTACGGAGGCACCTATAGTTCAAGTCGCAACGATAAATAGAGAAGCCCATTATATATTGTGAAAACTATAGTTACACCCAAGAACAATGTTTGGTTCACTACAAGATCAGAACAACCAGAAGAACTATCGATCACGCACCGGCGCCGGGACCGCCTCAACGCGGCATCCGGCAAAGAACGTTCCTCTTCAACGCCAGGGCCGGACTGGATCTCGCCCAGACCGGGGTGTCTACGCCGACACCATCACGATGCTCGGAGAGAGCCAGGTCCACCACGGCCCGTTCAACGACCGGGCCTACCTCTTCCACCTGGAGCTGGTGGATCTTCCCGGGATCACCGGCCGGCTCTTCGCGCTCGCAAGGGGCCGGGGCTACTCGCGGTTATTCGCACGGGTCCCCGCCGCGGCATGCGGCCACTTCGTATCGTCCGGCTACCTGCCACGGGCGCGGATTCCCGGGCTCTACCGGGGAGAGGAGGACGGCTACTACATGGCAGCCTACCGCGACCCCCTCCAGAGCGACTGGTTGGACGGGATCGACGACGTCCTCGGGGTTGCAGAGGAGAAGCGCCGGAAGAATGCCGCGAGCCCGGCACTCGACCCCGGCTTCACCTGCACCCCCGCCACGCCGGCGGACGCCCCGGCACTCGCGGCTATCTACCGGAAGGTGTTCCTGACCTATCCGATCCCCGTCCATGACCCGGCCTACCTCATGCGGGAGATGCAGAAGCACCACAGGTTCTTCTGCATCCGCGACGGCGAAAAGATCGCCGCGATCGCCTCTGCGGCCGCCGATCCGGAGGGGCAATTTGCGGAAATGACCGGGTTTGCGACGTTACCGGAGTACCGGGGCCATGGATTTTCGGGCCGTCTCCTGCAGCAGATGGAGACGAAGATGCGTTCAATCGGGATTAAGACCGCATTCGCCATCGTCCGGGCCCGTTCATACCCGGCAAACATCACCTTTGCCCGGGCAGGCTACACCCACGCGGGGACGGTTCCCGGCTGCGTCAACATATGCGGCTCTCTTGAGGATATGAGCGTCTGGTACAGATTGCTGGACGATAGAATGGCAGCACCCCCACGGGACCGATCCGGTCGAACCGGATCAGCCCGGGGAAAAGAATAAGGGAAATCCCGGATTCATATCATCATCCTGATATGAACACGGATGATTCACCGGCTTATGACGCCGTCGTTGTCGGTGGGGGGCCCGCCGGGAGCACCGCCGCCTGCCTGCTCGCGGGATTCGGATACCGGGTGGCACTCATCGAGAAGGAGACTTACCCCCGGGGTAAAGTCTGCGGGGGCTGTCTCAGCCAGAAGTCCATCCGGTTTCTCGACCGCGTCTTTGACCTGCCCATCCCCGCCCTCAGGGAGGAGGGGCTGCTCGACTCTGCCGGTACCGACTATGCACTTTATATCGGAAGCAGTCGCGTCCTCGCCAGGGACCTTGCGGAGCCGTTCTATTTCACCCACCGAAAGCGTTACGATGCCTGCCTTGCCCGGAAGGCAGCTGAGGCCGGGGCAGAGATCCACGAGGGCGTGGAGGTGACCGCAATCGACCACGCCCGCCGCACCGTCACGACATCGGACGGGGACCGGTATGCCGCCCGGGTCCTCGTCGGGGCTGACGGGATTCACAGCGGAGTCCGCCGTTCCCTCCCGGAGAGCGTCGTCGAGCATGACCGGTGGCGCGAGAACCTCGGATGGGCCATGGAACTTGCAATCCCTCGCAAGGAGGCGCAGGCACTCATGAGCGGTGACGGCGCGATCCGACTGGAAGCCGAACTCGCGACACCACTCCTTGTCCTTGACGCCTGCCGGTGGGGCTATGGGTGGGTCTTCCCGAACAGGGAGGCGATCATCGTCGGGCTTGGGGGGCTGCTGCAGAAGAACCGGAAAGACCTCCCCGAGCGCTTCAGGGAGTTCCTGAATACCATCGGCCTTGCGGCGTTCGTCGACAGGAAACCAGCGGCATACCCGCTGCCGTTCGGCAATTACATCCCCTCCCCGGTTCACGAGAGGACGGTTCTCGTCGGCGATGCAGGCGGGTTTGCAAGCCCCATCCTCGGCGAAGGGATCTTTTACGCCCACCGGACCGCAGAACTCGCTGCTCACGCCGTCGATCGCCACCTCACCACCGGCGCGCCGCTCGGTGAGACCTATACCGGCCTCCTCAACCGCCGCCTCATCCCCGAACTGCAGGCGGAGAAAGTGTTGCGGGACTTTCTCTACAACTGCCTGGATGCCCGGATACATCTGCCTCTCGAAGCCATGATGCGGGCGACGAACGGCCGGGTCATCGATGCAGTTCAGGGGCACCGGTCATTCCGTGGGCTCCAGCGGGACGACGACCTTCATTCTCCCATCTGGTGAGGGGAACGACTTCCCCGAAGGGGAAGGAGTTCGAGAAAACGCGAAGCGTTTTCGAGTAACGACTCGCCTGGAGAAATAGAGTTCGAGTCCAGGGATACCTCTATCATCCCGGGAATCCAGGGGAACCACGATGAACGCCCCCCGCCACCCCTCCCTCTACGAGATCAACGCCCGCATCCACCTCCGACGTCTCGCCCGCGAGACCGGGCGTCCCCGTGCCACCCTCGACGATATCCCCGACTCCTGGCTCACGGGACTCGCGGCCTGCGGGTTCGACTGGGTCTACCTTATGGGGGTCTGGGAGACCGGGGAGGCCGGCCGCCGGGTCTCGGGCTCGAACGAGGAGTGGCTCAGCGGTTACCGGAGCCTTCTCCCTGACCTCAGAGAGGAGGACATCTGCGGCTCCGGGTTCGCCATCGCCGACTACCGGCTCCACCCGGACCTCGGAGATGCGGGGGCGCTCGTCAGGTTCCGCGACCGCGTGCACGGAGAGGGGCTCCTCCTCATGCTCGACTTCGTCCCGAACCACACCGCCCTCGACCACCTCTGGGTGCGGGACCACCCGGACTACTATATCCGCGGCACGGAGGAGGACCTCGCGGGCCGACCGCAGGACTTCACCCGGGTGGACCTCCACAGTGGATCGGCCGTCCTCGCCCACGGCAGGGATCCCTACAACTCCAGCTGGCCCGACACCCTGCAACTCGACTACGCCAATCCGACCCTCGAGGAGGCGATGACCGCCGAGATCCAGAGGATCGCGGAGTGGTGCGACGGTGTCCGATGCGATATGGCGATGCTTCTCCTCCCGGAGGTCTTCCGGGAGACCTGGGGGAGGAGTATAGCACCTTTCTGGCCGAAAGCAATCGAGGCGGTGCATGGAGACCACCCGGACTTCGTCTTCATGGCGGAGGTCTACTGGGACCTAGAGTGGACGCTCCAGCAGCAGGGGTTCGACTACACCTACGACAAACGGCTCTATGACCGGCTCCGGAACGGAGTGGCACGGCCGGTGCGGGAGCACCTCCGGGCTGACCTCGAATACCAGGATAAGTCCGTCCGGTTCCTCGAGAACCACGACGAGGACCGGGCGGCAGCGGTCTTTCCTCCCGATCGTCATCGGGCCGCCGCCGTCCTCGCCTATCTCTGCCCCGGACTCCGGTTCTTCCACCAGGGGCAGTTTACCGGACGGCGGAAGTTGGTCCCCGTGCATCTTTGCCGGGAGCCGGAGGAGCCGACCGATCGGGCTATCGAAGAGTTCTACCGGAATCTCCTGACCTGCCTCCGCCTGCCGGCATTCCGGGACGGGGAATGGCGGCTCCTCGACTGCAACCCGGCATGGGAGGGGAACCCGTCCCACGACGGCTACATCGCCTTCGCCCGGGAGAGGAGAGGGGAGCGCTTCGTCGTCGCCGTCAACTACGCCCCGGACCGGGGCCAGTGTTATGTCCCGCTCCCGTGGGCCGACCTCGCCGGGAAGACGGTCCGGCTCGTCGACCTCCTGGGGCTGGCGCAGTACGACCGGGACGGGGAAAGCCTCCTCGTCCCGGGGCTCTACCTCGACATCCCCGGATGGGGCTGCCACGTCTTTAACGTCGATGCAGCGGGAGGGTGACCGTCCCCGGTTCAGGGGGACGCCGGGAGAGCGATCACCGGGAACAGGACCTCGGTCAGGAGTTCCTCCTCCGGCACCTCTGCGGGGTCGTTGAGATAGAGTTCCCGCGAGGGGCCGGCCGGTGCAAGACCGTGCTCGCCCATGTAGGCGAAGAGCCGCTCGTAGGCCTTCCCCACCCCCGAATAGGGGCCCGTGTAGAGTACCGAGACAAATCGGCCGCCCGGAAGGTTTTGGACCTCGATCCGGGACCCGTCGAGGTTGATGGGCCCTACGATAGGGATTGCCATCTCGATATCGGCGTCCGTCTCTCGATACTCTTCGTCGTGGCAGATGAACATGATCGGCCCGGTCACCTTTGCAGCGGGCTGCCGCCCGTCAGCAGGGAAGAGACAGCCGCAGAGTTCCCCGATCAGTCTGGGGATGGTCTCCTGGTAAACACCCAGCTCACGGCGGGTAAGCACCCGCAGGGCCGGGATCTCTTTTATAGCAGGTTCGGTAACAGACATACGGAATCCTCCGTTCAACGGATCCTGCATCCGCAGGATTTCCGCGATCGCATGCAGCCGCCCGGCCTCCCGCTCGGTTGCAGTAAGACGCCGCGCAAAGAGATCCCGGACTGTCCCGGCATCGCCGCGTTCCCGGGCCGCGAGGATGGTCTCAACCTCCGGCAGGCAAAACCCGAGCCAGAGCAGGTGCCTGATATGAATGCCTCGCTCAGCCTGGGCGACAGTGTAATAACGGTATCCCGTACAGATGTCTCTTGCCGCGGGGACGAGGAGCCCCCGCTCGTCGTAGAGGCGGAGCGCCTTCTGCGAGAGCCGGGTGATCCGCGAGAACGTGCCTATGGGGATCTGGTCGACTGGCATGGATTACATCCACCTGTTGGCATTGCCGGGTAATAGGCAGTCGGAGTCTCCCCGGGGGGAGAGTTCCCGCCCGATATGACAGTCTCCGGTTGGACGGCGCCGGGCGTCAACCTTCCGGAGTTATCCGGGTGGTGCGGACCCGGAAGAAGGGGGACGGAGCCCATCACCATTTCTGGATGAGAGAGAGGAGCATCTTTCTGACCTGTGCGGTCAGCTCGCAGGAGGGGTTGATCTCAAGCGCTTTGTCGGCGCACGTGAGTGCGTGGCGGTACATACCAAGGTGGTAGAGGACGCTGCACTTCATGCTCCACCCGGCGGCGTACTTCGGGTCGATCGAGAGCACTTTATCAAAGCACTCGAGCGCTTTGCGGTACTCGCCGAGGGCGTACAGGGCACCGCCCTTCAGGCTCCAGACCCGGACGCCCCCGGGATCGTCCGTGATGGCCCGATCGTAGCAGGCGATGGCCTCCTCGTGCCGGTGCTGGAGGAAGTGAGCGTAGCCGAGATCGGTCCATGCCGCGACGAAATGAGGGTCGATCGAGAGCACCCGTTCATAGCAGGCGACCGCTTCGTCAAGCCGGCGCATCGCGACAAAGACGCCGCTCCGGTTGTACCAGGCGACGGCGGAGTCCGGGTTGAGCTCCACGGCACGGTCATAGCAGGCGAGCGCCTCATCGAGCCGGTCGCGGCGCCGGTAGAGCATCCCCCGGGAGACCCAGGCCGGAGCAAACCCGGGATCGATCGCAAGCGCCTTCTCCCAGCAGGCGAGCGCGTCCTGGTCTTTGCCGATGAGGTCGAGAAAGACACCCTTGTTGTTCCACATCTTCACGTTGGCCGGATCTTCCTCGAGTGCCCGATCAAAACAACCGATCGCCTCGTTGAATCGCCCCTGCTGGGCAAGAGAGACCGCTTTTCTGCTCACTCCAGCATCGGTCTCCGGACCCTCTCGATCTTCGGATCCACCTCTCCCAAAGAGCTTTCCCGTAATGCTCATTCCGGACATTCCCCCCGTGGTCAGGCAATCGGTAGCGGGCATACGATATAACCGTTCCGCTGCTGCAGACGGTACCGGCATGGAGAAAGCAGCCCCTGATAGGGGGGTCAGGCGGCATCGGTCCGGCCGGGAGGCCGTCGCTCGGGGTCCCGGTCGGCACGGCCCCGCACCGTCGGGATCACCCGCGCCACCCGCCCGGCCCCACCCTCACGGCGGAGTTCGGTATGCACCCGGGCGTGGCAGAAGCCGCAGAGGGTGAGCAGGTTCTCCAGGTCATCGTTTGTGGGATCGAGGTCGAGGTGGTGGACGTGGAGGTCCCCCGCCGATCCGCAGACCGAGCATACCCCATCGTCGCGAGCGACGACGGCAGCGCGGACCTCACGCCAGCCCCGGAGCCCGTACTTCGCCCGCGCCCGGATGGTGACGCCGAACTCCTCGCAGAAGACAGCACCCCTCTCCCGGACCGCGAAGGGGCACCGGCAGCAGAGACTGATGAAGCCATTGTGGTCCGGGAGGCCGTCGCAGAGGGGAGGTCGGGTGCGGTCGAACGCATCAAGACTGAGCTGCAGGTCAGAAGACATCCTTGAGAAGATCTCTTTCGGGGTACGGGATAAGTGCTGGGATGCCCCGGGTGTTACCCCTTCTTCTCCTCCCGATAGGGGATCGGGATGTAGGTGACCGACGGGCGGCGGGACATCGCCTGCGGGAAGAGGTCCATCAGTCGATAAATCCCATCGGGCATACCGACCGTGACGGGAAGCCCGAGGTCCCGCGCCTGCTCGAAGGTGATCGGGTAGTCATGGGTCCACGTTCCTTCCGCGAGCAGGCGTGCGAGGTGGTCCGCCCGCCCGGCGTCCATCCGGTCGTGGAGCAGGCCGGCCACGAACTCCCGCATCTGGTTCTGGGCTTTTGATGCGATATCGACCAGAATGAAGGTCTCATCCTCGATCTCTTCCGGCGGTTTTACGTGTGGGACCCGCAGGATCGACGCCGCCGGGTACTCCCCGATCCGGGGGTCGACCGGACCGATGACGGCGTTCTCGTCCATCACCACCTCATCGGCGGCGAGGCAGAGGAGCGTCCCGCCTGACATGGCGTAGTGGGGGACAAAGATTGTCACCTTCCCCTTATGGCGCCGGAGCGCCATCGCGATCTGTTCGGAGGAGAGGACAAGGCCGCCCGGGGTGTGGATGATGAAGTCGATCGGCATCTCCGGATCCGTGAGCCGGATCGCCCGGAGGATCTCTTCGGAGTCGTTGATGTCGATGTAGCGGTAGAACGGGATGCCGAGGAATGCGACCCGCTCCTGCCGGTGGATGAGGGCGATGACCCGGGTCCGGCGCTCCGCCTCCAGGTCCCGGATCGCCCGGAGGCGGCGGGCCCTGGTTATCTGCTGCTGGACGAACGGCACCGCGAAGAGGAGGAGAAGCACGGCGGCGAGGAGCAGGATCCAGACATCGGGCATACCGGCTAGTGCGTCCTCCACGTAAAGAAGGTTCGCCCATCCAATGCATCAGGGGGAGCAGAACTCGTCGATCGAGGTCTGCCGGGTGCGGCCGCCCTCGAGCGTCGAGAGCCTGACCCCGAGGAGCCGGACGGCCGTGCCGTTCAAGAACGGCAGGAGCAGCGCAGACGAAACCCGCCGGATCACCCCGGGGTCCGCGGTGAACCGTTCCAGTGTCCGGGACCGGGTATGCGTCTGAAAGCCGCGATACCTGACCTTGACCGTGACGGTCCGGCACCGGAGGCCTTCGGCGGCGAGCGTCCCCACGACGTCGTCCGCGAGCCCCGCGACGGTTCCGGAGAGGAGGGACGGGTCGGCGCTGTCCTGATCGAACGTCGTCTCCCGGGAGATGGATTTGCACTCCTCTCTATCCTGCACCTCGCGATCGTCGATGCCCCGGGCGAGGCGGTGCAGCAGGACGCCCCACCTCCCGAACCGGGCAATAAGGTCCTGGACGTCGCGGCGTGCGAGGTCGCCGATGGTCCGGATGCCCATCTGCTGGAGGGCCTCGCCGGTCTTCTTCCCGACGCCGGGGATCTTTCCAACCGGCAGGGGCGCGAGGAACGCCGCGACCTCATCCGGGGCGACGACCGTCAGCCCGTCGGGTTTCTGGTAGTCGGACGCGATCTTTGCCACGGCCTTGCACGGGGCGACGCCGATCGAGCAGGTGAGCCCGGCCTCTTCCAGGATCTCCCGCTTGACCGCGGCGGCAAGCGCTCCCGCTGCTGCGAAACTGCCGGCGTCGCTGACGTCGAGGTAGGCCTCGTCGATGCTCACCTGCTCGGTGCGGCCGGCGTGCCGGGCGAGGATCGCCATGATCTCCGCCGAGACCCGGGAGTAGAGCGAGCGGTCCACCGGGAGGTAGACACCGCGTGGACAGAGGGCATACGCCCGGGAGATCGGCATGCCGGAGTGCACCCCGTAGCGGCGGGCTTCATACGAGCAGGTGCTCACCACGCCACGGCCCGCTCCCCCCTTCGGGTCGGCGCCCACGATAACCGGCTTCCCGCCAAGGGACGGGTCGCGGCGGACCTCCACCGAGGCGAAGAAACTGTCCATATCCACGTGCAGGACGATCCGGTCGCCGGTCACCTCCATGAACCCCTCCTGTCTCCAGAGGGAGTGTTTGAACTCCGGCAATATAGGGGGTTTGGTGGGGAGAGAAAGTGCAAGGCTGGAAGAGGATTGCACGGGTGCCGGACATGGGCCAGGAGCGGCTTCCTCCGATCATACCGGCAATGATCTGTGAAAGCCCGAAAACGGCTTCCGAGGGGATATCCCCATTGGGAGTGGGGCTGACGGGGAGTGCGAGTGTAGCGAGCATGAGAAGACCTTTGGTCTTCGAGGGGGCATCCCCCCTCCCCTGTCTCCGCCACTTATGGGAGCATGTGACCCCCACTCGAAGACCTCCGGTCTTCTCAAACTCCTGCCGTTCCGGCAGTCGTTCCCCACCCGGCCTCCGGCCTCCTCAATCGCACCTGGCGGTGCTCAAACTCCTGCCTCGCACCTAGCGGTGCGCAGTCCCCACGGTCCGGTATGGGGCACTTTCCACGAGTCTAACATATCCATCTGTTGTACAAAGCCGTTTTCGGGCTTTAGTCTCCGATTCTCACACTTGCCCGGATCTCCAGGCACCCCCGAGCATAGGGCATCTCTGCAACATTGGTTTCGCCTACCAGCACCACGCGTCACATTCCAACCCCCGCGCGCCCCCCGGTGAGCAGGGTGGGCGATTCATGAACAGGAGCGCTAGAAAAGGCGACGATATAGCGAAATATCGACTTATTCTGTATGAAAAACGCGCACTTTCATAATACGTGGGCGAGTGAGAACCACTCGCTCCACCTTCTCCATATGATCGGCAGGAATGTTTGCGATCACCGGATTGTGAGGACGTGCAAATAAAAAGGGGTAATGGGGGAGTTTACCGCGCCGGGATGATGAGCGAACGCTCGCCGGCGGGCATGAACTCGCGGATTGCACCCTTCGCGAACTCGCGGCGGGGTTCGGCAAAGTCGAACCTCAGGCTCGGGTCGGCGAAGCAGACCTTGACGAGCGGGCTGTAGCAGAACGCGTCGCTGCGTCCGTAGTGGGCACCCGCGACGATCGCGGCGTACTCGCCCTGGTGACCGACGTTCATCGCGTAGTTCGGGTAGTTCGGGCCACGGAGTTCTCCCATCAGGCCGCGGTCGGACTCCATGGAGAGGGAGTTCGCAGACCCGCACTGGTCCTGGAGGTCGTAGCCGAAGAAGCCGAGACGCGACCATCCGTCCTTGTGCAGGAGCATGGAGAGGTACCAGGCGTTCAGGCCGGCGTTGGAGTTGCCGGTCGTGATAGAGGTTGTCAGACCGGACGCGGCGGCGATGACACCGGCACGCTGGGACCCGCCGAAGTGGTCCTCCATCATGGTCGGGAACTGTTCGTACTGCTCCATGGCGTTGAGGGTGACCTCGGTGGCCAGGTCGTTGACGATCTCCTGGGTCGGCTTGACCTTGTCGTTCGGGCTCGGGTTCTTCCAGTCGACCCCATACTTGTCCTTGGCGTAGTCCATACCGTAGTAGGTGAACTCGTCGAGGATGTTGTCGGTGTAGGCCGCGGTCGCGTACTGGGTGAATCCGACACCGCCGGACATGTAGGAGCCGAGCCAGATCTGGTCGTAGAGCATGGTTCCGGCACCGACGACCTCGAGGGCAGCCTTGGCGGGGTCGTTGGGATACTTCCGGTTCGCCTGGACGATATCGGCGAAGAGACCGAACTTGATGCCACCGGGCTCGTTGGGGCCACGGGCACGCCGGGCGGGCAGGTGGGATCCCATCTGGATGACGCCTGCGTGCTTTGCGGCGTAGGAGAGGTCGGCGACAGCCGCTTCACCGGCGCACATGCGGTAGGCAGCGATGAAGGACATACCGATCTGCATTGCAGACCACCGGGAGGTCGTTCCACCGTCGCAGGTCCTCGAGACCGCGGTCGGGATGTGGATCGCCTGGTACATACTCTTGCCGACTTCGGCCTTGAGCTCTTCGGCCTGCTTGGCGGTGAAGAGTTTCTCGATGTCCAGCAGGAACTGGGGCTCGATGTCGTCGGCGAGCTCCTGGTCGCCGGTGAAGACCTTGACGTAACAGTCGTCGACGAGGCCGGGGTGAGTCTCGACCATGTGTTCCTGGACGACGGCGCCGCCGGGCATCGCGTGGTTCAAGATGTGAAGGTATTCGTTGATCGTCTCGGGGGTGACTTCCTTGCCCAGACGCTTCTGCAGGGTCTGGTGGGCAAGGTCCATGCCGACGATAACGGTCCTGCGGATGTCGTCCCACATCTGCTGCATCGCAGCGTTGTTGACGAAGTGCAGGTCGTCACCTTCGACGAAGACGCCGGTGCCGGAGACCTCGTAGGTCATCAGTTGGCGCTGGCCCATCGGGATGCCGCCCAGGTGGCAGCGTTCGGGATCGTACATGGAGACACCGCGGTCCATCTCGACGGCGCGGCTGGCCTTCATGAACTCCATCTTACGGGGAGACTGGCGGACGCCGTTGAACTTGTAGAACTCGGCGGTCTCGGACTCGACGTCCTGCCCCTGGAACTTCTCCTTGAGCGACTTCAGGAACAGTTTCTGGGATCTCTCAATCTTTGCCATTGTAATCACTCCTCTTTCGGCATGAAGCCGTATTTCGTCCGCAGCGAGTGGATGCGCTGGACGTACTCGACGTACTCGGTGTCATTGCGGTAGGAGGTTCCTACGAGCGAGTGGAAGATCGTCGTGTGGGCCTTGAGCCAGTTCTGGTCCATAGGCTTGCCGACGGCAACCGCACGGTCGAGGGGTTCGCCGATCTGATTCTTGACGTACTTGACGACGCCGTCCTCACCGAGGACGTTCCTCTGGAGCATATCGAACATCATGCCGTCTTCAGCAAGACGGAGCGAGTGACCATGCACAGTCGCACCGCGGATGCCGACGAGAGCGGGGTCGAACATCTCGGTCTCGATGAGATCTTTTGCGTACTTCTCGAGGTCGCGCTCGCGGCACTCGACGATCTGACGGCCGGAAAGCGTACCGGGGTCGATGCCGCGGAAGCGGTAGCACTCGGTGTAGGTCCGCTGGTAAGGCTGCGAGGGGGCGTTGAACATCGAGTCGGCAAACTGGATGTAGCGGACCCGGTCGCCGGCCCTGGCACCCTCGGTGGGCTTGACGAGCTTGCGCATGGGGCACTCGGGCTCCTGCTGCTCGGCGAGCGGCGGGTGGGCGCTCGGATATGCCGATCCGGGTGCGCGGTGACCGAGGATCAGCACGATGTCCTCATCCGTTACGGAACGAACCTTCTCAAGCTTCTGGCCGGGGTTCATCTGCTTGCGCCGGTTCGCGGCGACAATTGATGTCCCGGGACCGTACTGGGGCTTGTATGCCATTGTTTTATTCACCTCAAAGTGATTGATATCTTATCTATTTCCGATTTTGAACGATTCCCAGCCATATTTCCAGGTATAGAGGCACCTGCCGCACCGCGGGTCCCGGGTGACCGCCGGGCCTCCCCCGTTCCAGGGGTCCGCAAGGCCGATGGGCGCTGTATCGCACCGCGACCATGGATCGTCATCCGGCGGATGCAGGCAGGCATATCGAGCAGGTGTTCAGCGATCTCAGGGTTGAGCACCCGTATGGGCACGATCCTCGCCCGTGGGAATGTGGCCTTCATCATTCTGGATCTCTGCTCAGGCTCCGTTTGCGATCTGGTTGATCGGCTTGTTGAAGACGTCGATCTTACCGTAGGTGTCGGCATAGATCTTCGAGGTGCTCTCGGGCGAGAACATCTGGGTTCCGGCGTCGAGCGCCGCTGCAGCGACCACACACGGGATGGCCACACCATTTGCATGACGGGTCACGACGTGGTTGCCGTTGAAGATACCGGGGCCGCCACCGCCGTAGATCGAGTGGCTGAAGAACGAGAACCCGACAGCGGTACCCATGACACGGCCGTAGTCGGTGCTCGGGAGACCGGTCTCGTGCTCAAGCAGGTCGTTGAAGTAGAGGAGCGTCGCGGAGACCGCCTGGGCGAACCGTCCGGCACCACAGTTGACGATGGTGGCTGCCATGGTTCCCGCAGCGGCGTAGGCGTTCCAGAGCATGGGGTCCTTGGTGTCGTAGAACTGGAAGTACCCGCCCTTCTTGCCGGGGACGATGACCTTGTCCTCGATGGCGCGCTCGACCAGGCTCTGGACGACCGTGCCGATGGTTCCGGTCTGGCCGTTTGCCTTGACGAGGTCGTAGACCATGTTGTTGGCGTTCAGGCCCTGGTAGGCGTAGGCGAGCAGCATGGCGCGCTCGAACGGCCCGACGGCGGATCCCATCTCGAAGATACCGGCGGTCTCGAGGGTGGATGCGAGTGCTGCACCCTGCAGGGCGTTCCGGTTGGTCATCATGACGGTGTGGTTGACCGGGATGTTCCGGAGCGCGTAGCCGATACCCTCGTTGTTCTGGGGGATGGTCAGGATCGACGTGACGAGTGCGCCTTCCAGATCCTGGGTGTGCGGGTAACTGCCCCAGCAGGCCGCCTTGACGGTGGATGCGTTGAAGGCGTCGATGTCAAACTGGTCGACGATCGCAAACGTGGTTGCGGCTGCGACCGAGGTGATCGCGGCGTCGTAGGTGGACGCGTTGATCAGGCGCTTCGATGGGACCTTGACGAGCTGGAGCTTTCCACCGTTGAACTCCATGATCTCAGTGTCGTCGCCTTCCTCAACCTGGATCATCTCCTTGATCTTGGCGACGATGGCGTCCTTGTTCTCCATAATGGGGAGATCCAGTTCTCTTCCCTTGATCTTGCCCTTTCCAAGCTTGCCAACCTTGAGCGCATCCTGGATACCCCCGAGGTTTACGTTGATCGTTCGCTTGGTCAGGTCGATGATCTTACCTGTGGCCGGGTTAACCAGCGGGCTGACTCTGTCGAGGGTGACGCCGCTCTTGAGCAGCTTTCCGTCGTCAGAATAGAGGTCAATTGTTTCCGTGTATTTAGCCATAGTATTTCATCCTTTTACCCTTGTTCAATGCATTCCATTCATGAAAGAGGCCGGGGCAAACACCCGCTCCGGTTCTCTGAAGGCCGCTACTGCACGTCCCAAAAGGGACTATAAGAGTAGAAGGAGAGTTATTAATAAAATTTGCGAATTTAGATGGACTTTTTTGCAAAAAGTAATATTCATATTAATTATATTCCCAAACGGATATTTTAAAATTGAGATTGAACGGTTCAAATGGTTGAACGCGAAACTTAAAAAGGATTTCGCCGCCCCGGACTGTCAGACAATCCGTCAGACGATCCTGAGGGGAAGAGTATAATTAAATAATAAAATAGACAATACTAATAGCAATAGTTAAAACAACTCACACCAGTGAGAGGCTGAAAGTACCCGACTTTATAGGTTGCACCCCGGGACATATAAATCTACCCTCAGAAAGGAATTATTGTAAATTCAGACCATGTCTGACCGCGATTTTAGAAACTTACCTTATTACTGCCAGAAGTAAAAGAGGCATATCTATATAGTACCCCCACTACCCGGACTCCTGAGAGAGACCACCGACACGGACCCGCATGCCGGCTCCCGGCAGATCCATACCCCGACATCGACAGGTTAACCGAACGACATACACACGGGGCAGACCGGCAACAGCGAGACCCCCGAATTAAAACGTCCATTTTCCTAATATCCCACAAAAATACCGCCATATTTGAAAACAGAGCCCTTCAGGGTTCGCGATGTAAAGTTGATCACCTGAAATAACTTACAAATACGGAATAGTTAAATACATACCATTACAAGTTATGACAAAGTGATCCACCCGTGCTCCGTCAAGAGAGGTTCCTCTCATTCAGGCGAGCAGATCCCCCGTAACACACCTCATCGGGAGCGTCACGCCCTACGGGAACCGATTTGCCGGAGTGTCGGGAGGCTGATCTCACCAACCACATAGAGGCAAAACCATGGCGAACAGGATTACATTGAACATGATCACCCAGCGCTCCATCGAAGAAGGCGTTGCGATGGAAAAGGGCAAAACGACCCCCGAATACTTCGAGGCCTGCTCGATCATCGAGATGCACGATGACGACGTCAAGGCGCTGGGCCTCGTCCCGAACCAGCTGGTACGGGTGACGAGCGAATGCGGAAGCGTGGTCGTCAAGGCCGTCAAAGGGCGTCAGTCGCTCTACCCCGGCCTTGCATTCATCCCACAGGGCGTCTGGGCAAACCAGATTGTTCCCCCGCGGACCCAGGCGACCGGGGAGCCCCAGTACAGCGGTTTCCCCGTAACGGTCGAACCGGTGAACGGCGAACGTCGGAAGAGCGCACTCGAACTCGTCCAGGGGGCCGTCGGGTTGTGGAGAGGTGATCAGTAATGCCAAAGAAAGTTGAGAACGTTGGATGCCCATACTGCGGCGTCTGTTGCGACGACCTTGTCGTGACCGTATCGGACGATGGAAAGCAGATCATCGAGGTGGAAAATGCCTGTGCCATCGGCAACCAGATCTTCCACCACGCCACGGGTGGCGAGAGAGTTAAGCTTCCCCGCCTCCGCCAGCCGGACGGCACCTACAAGGATATCTCCTACGACGAGGCAGTCGACTACGCGGCAAAAGTCCTCTACAACGCGAAGAAACCCCTGATCTACGGGTTTGGATCGACCAACTGCGAGGGCATGGCCGCCGCGGCCAAGGTCGCCGAGAAAGCCGGGGCCGTGCTCGACAACTGCGCGTCCATCTGCCACGGGTCCTCGTTCCTTGCCATATTCGACAACGGCTACCCGAGCTGCACCCTCGGTGAGACAAAGAACCGCGCGGACGTCGTCCTCTACTGGGGCGCAAACCCCGCTCACGCCCACCCGCGGCACATGTCCCGCTACTCGATCTTCCCCCGCGGTTTCTTCACGGGCAAAGGCCAGAAAAGCCGCAAGATCATCGTGATCGATCCCCGCCACACCGATACCGCCCAGGTGGCGGACATCTACCTGCAGGTGAGGCAGGGGCACGACTACGAACTCTTCGACGCGTTCCGCGCCGTCGTCCGGGGCCACGAGATCCCCGAGGAGGTTGCGGGGATCAAGCGCGAGCAGATCCTCGAGGTCGCCAATATCATGAAGAAGGCCCGGTTCGGCACCATCTTCTACGGCATGGGGCTCTGCCACTCCGACGGCCGGAACCACAACGTGGATATCGCCATCAGCCTGACCCGGGACCTCAACGACTACACCAAGTGGACGATCATGGCGATGCGGGGCCACTACAACATCACCGGGCCGGGCGCGGTCTGGTCATGGCAGTACGGGTTCCCCTACTGTCTCGACCTGACGAAGAAGGACATCGCCCACATGAACCCCGGTGAGACGAGTTCCGTCGATCTTGCCATGCGCGACGAGGTCGACGCTTTCATCAACATTGGAACCGATGCCGGCGCCCACTTCCCGATCGAGGCGGTCAAGCATCTCCGAAAGCACCCCTGGATCACCATCGATCCGAACATCTGCATGGCGAGCGAGATCTCCGACCTCCATATTCCGGTCGGAATCGTCGGGGTCGAGGTCCCGGGCATCGTCTACCGGATGGACAACGTCCCGATCCAGTACCGCAAAGTCATCGATCCGCCCGAGGGTGTCATCAGCGATGAGGAACTCTTCGAGCGGATCCACAAGCGGCTCTGCGAACTCGAAGCAGAGGGGGCCGCGAAGGCCGAGATCAAGGCCGCCCCGGCTGGCGTCCGCGCGGAGGAGTAAAGCATGAGCGAACTCATCATCAAGAACGGGTTCGTCGTTGATCCCCTGCAGGGCATCAAGGGCGACCGGATGGACATCGGGGTCAAAGACGGCAAGATCGTCGAGACGGGCACCCTCTCGAACCCGAAGACGATCGACGCCGCCGGCATGACCGTGATGGCGGGCGGCGTGGACGTTCACTCCCACGTCGTCGGGCCGAAGGTGAACGTCGGCCGGCTCTTCAGGCCGGAGGACAAACTCTTCAAGAGCCCCCTCAAATCCCCTACGTGCAGCCGAATGGAGATGGGCTTCTCGGTCCCCTCGACGTTCAAGACCGGCTACGACTACGCGCGGATGGGCTACGTCTTCGTCAACGAGGCGGCGATGCCCCCGCTCCACTCCCCGCACGTCCACGAGGAGATCCGGGACACCCCGATCATCGACAACGCCGCGATGCCGGTCTTCGGGAACAACTGGTTCACCCTCGAGTACCTCAAGAACAACGAGATCGAGAACAACGCCGCCTACACCGCCTGGCTCCTCCGGGCCACCCGCGGGTTCGGCATCAAGGTCGTCAACCCCGGCGGCTCCGAGGCCTGGGGATGGGGGCTGAACTGTGTCAACATCCACGACCCGGTTCCCTACTTCGACATCACCCCGGCAGAGATCGTGAAGGGCCTCATCGAGACGAACGAACACCTGGGCCTCCCGCACTCGGTGCACCTGCACTGCAACAACCTCGGGAACCCCGGCAACTACGTCGACACCCTTGAGTCGCTTAAACTCGCCGAGGGCTACGCACCGAAGAACGACTTCGGCCGCAAACAGGTGATGCACATCACGCACCTCCAGTTCCACTCCTACGGCGGCGACTCCTGGGGGAACTTCGAGTCGAAGGCAAAAGACGTGATGGACTACGTGAACGCCCACGACAACCTCACCGTCGATATGGGCCAGGTGACGCTTGACGAGACGACCACAATGACCGCCGACGGGCCGTTCGAGCACCACCTCTGCTCCCTCAACCACCTGAAGTGGGCAAACGTGGACGTCGAGCTCGAGACGGCCGCAGGCGTCGTCCCCTACATCTACAGCCCGAAGGTCAAGGTCTGCACCATCCAGTGGGCGGTCGGCCTGGAGCTGGCCCTCTTCTCCAAAGACCTGATGCGGACGTTCATCACCACCGATCACCCGAACGCCGGGCCGTTCACCCGCTACCCGCGCGTCATCACCTGGCTGATGAGCAGGGCTGCGCGTGACGCGACGATGAAGACGTTCAAGTGGCTGGACAAGACGATCGACGCGACCTCAATCGACGGTATCGACCGCGAACTCACGCTGTATGAGATCGCGCAGATGACCCGGGCCGGACCGGCGCAGGCGCTCGGCATCAGCAACACCTACGGCGGGCTCGCCCCTGGCATGGACGCCGACATCGCCGTCTACGCCCTCAACCCCGAGAACATGCCCTCCGACCCTGCAATGATCGAGAAGGCCTTCTCGCGGTGCGCCTGGCTTGTCAAAGACGGCGTCGTGACCGTCAGAGACGGCGAGGTCGTCGCAGAGCCGGCAAAGCGGACCGTCTGGGTCGATGTCAAGGTTCCGGAGAACGCACAGGTGCAGAGAGACATCTACGAGCACTTCCTCAGGCACTACAGCGTGAAGCTCGATAACTACTCGCTCTTCGAAGAACACCTCCACAACCCGCGGGTAATCGAGGTCGACGCAACAGAATGAGGCGATAACCATGAAGACAGTAATCCTCACCCTGACCAACCCCCCCGAACTCATGCTTGAGGGGCAGAATATCACTCCGGACAACGTTGCAGGCAAAAAGGCTGCCGAGATAGCCGCCCTCGACGTCTGGGAGGGCAAGCAGAAGAGCGCACTGGGAACATACTTCGCGGTTGCCGGCGACGGCGGCGCGACGGCGGCCGAGACGAAGATCATCCTCCGTGGGGACTGCACCCGCGTGAAGCGCATCGGCCAGCAGATGACCGCCGGCGAGATCGTCATCGAAGGCAACGCCGACATGTATATCGGCGGCTGGATGAAGGGCGGGAAGATCCACGTGAAAGGCAACGTGGACTCGTTCTGCGGCATCGGGATGGAAGGCGGCGAACTCGTCATCGACGGAAACGCCGGACACCATCTGGGCGCATCGCCTCGCGGCGAGTGGCGCGGCATGCAGGGCGGGCTGATCCGGGTCGCCGGGTCCGTCGGCAACGATACCGCCACGTTCATCAACGGCGGGACGATCGTTATCGGTGGCGATGCGGATATTCACGTCTCCACCCACGGCGAAGGTGGCACGGTCATTATCAAGGGCAACGCCAAGGGCCGCGTCGGCGGGCAGATGGTGAAAGGCAACATCTACGTCTACGGGACGATAGAAAACCCGCTCCCCGGGTTCCAGATGGTCGGCGAGGTGGAGCAGGAGGTCGACGGCGAGACGGCTACATTCACCCACTACATCGGGGACCTCGGCGAACGCCACCCGACCGCGAAAGGCAAGACGGTGTATGCAAATCTCTACACCCGGAACTAACCTTTTTTTGGACTCCAGAAGTCCCGGCACCGCAGGCGGGCTGGACGTGGCACTATGGTGAGGCGATACCTCACGCTGCAACCGCTTGCAGAAGTCCGGGAGATGATGCTCTCCGCGTTTAAGTGCCCGGACCGGTCGATACGGGTCCCGGTAGCCGGGGCGGCAGGGCGGGTGACGGCAAGATCCATCTGCTCGCCCCTGACGGTTCCGGCAACGGATGTTGCGGCACGGGACGGCTTCGCCGTCGTAAGCAGCGAGACACCGGGTGCCGGCCACGGAAGAGACGTCTCCCTCCGGACGTTTCACCGGGTGAATACGGGCAACCCGATTCCTCCCGGCCACGATGCGGTCATCATGATCGAAGATATCGTCGGCGAGGACGGTGCCTGGCGCACCAGGAAGGCGGTGACCCCCGGTGAGCATATCCATCCCGCCGGCAGCGAAATCCGCGAGGGTGAGATGATCCTTCCTGCCGGACACCGTATACGCCCCTGCGACATCGGGGCGCTCCTCACCTACGGGATCACCGAACTCGATATCCGGTTCGTGGAGGTCGGCCTCCTCCCGACCGGGAGCGAACTGGTTCCGGCAGGCGTGCGGCCGGGGCCGGGAGAGGTGATCGAGAGCAACACCGCCGCGGCGGCGGCCTGGGTTGCAGAGACCGGCGCCTCACCGAGACGCTACCCGATTGCCCGCGACGATCCTGAAGTACTCAGGAAGGCTATCGCGAGAGGCATCCGGGAGAACGATCTCCTCCTGGTCTCCGCCGGATCGTCGGCAGGCACCCGGGACTTCACCGCCGGCGTCATCGGCGACCTCGGGGAGGTGCTTGTCCACGGTATCGCCATGAAACCGGGAAAACCCTCGATCATCGGAAAAGTCGACGGCAAACCGGTCATCGGGGTGCCGGGATACCCAATCGCCGCCATGGCCGCGGTACGGGAACTTCTCCTCCCCCTGCTCGCGACGTGGGGGTTTTATGCCCCGCCCCCGGAGACCCTCCGTGCCCGGCTCGACGGTGCGATCCTGGCCGATCCCGGGTTCGACGAGTTCATCCTCCTGACGGTATCCCGGACCGGGGGCCGGTACACCGCCACCCCCCTGCCCCGGAAAGCCGGGACGCAGATGACGGCGGTCCGCGCGAACGCCTGCCTTCACGTCCCCGCAGGGACCGGGAAGATCCTGCCGGGCACGGAGATCGATGTCCTCCTGACCGGACCGCGTACGCTGATTCAGGAGGCAGCCGAACTAGCTGAACCAGCGCCGGACCGTTCTGTGCGGCAAGAGAGAAGTGGCGCACCGTTCTGCTGACAGGGTCCGAGCACCGGGGATGAACCGTCACCCCTCACTCTCGCAGGTCTCCACCAGGGACCGGACCCGCGCCTCGAGAGCGGGGAGCCTCTCCTGGAACTCCCGCGCGAGCAGGAATGTCCGGACGGCGTCGCCCATCCCCCGGTGAACGTTCAGGAGGTGGCGGTACTCATCGGGAACGGGGTAGCGGAAATGAGTCGAGGCGACGACGGAGCCGTCGGCACGAAAATCGATGAGGCGGGAGAGGCGGTCGAGGGAGAGGACCTGCTTCATCTCAAAACGCCGCCGGATCTCCCTCTGGAGGTCGGTGAGCATGCACCCGTCGAGCGAGACCCCCGCGGTCCTGAAGGCTCTCTTCTCCATATCCGCCGCAAAGACCACTACTTCACCGATATCCCCCGTCGAAAGAACCGATTCCATGAAGGAGCGGAGGTCGGCGGACGCATGCCGGGCGGTAGCCCGTGCTGCCGGCATCTCGCTCTCCCGAACCCGGAACGCGTGGTCGTAGACCTTCCCGTACTCCTCATGGCCCATATTCGCCACGGTCGTTGCGACACCGACGGTCTTGCCGCATGAGTCGGTCACCTTCTTCCAGATCTCGACATCGATATCGTAGCGAAACTGTTCGCCCGTATAGCGGACGCTGTCGTCCTCCGGCCGGTGGGCAACCGCTCCTATCTCGATCGGCATCATGACCCTCCGGCAGGTGCCGTAGACGTAGCCAAACTCGATGTCCAGGTAGACGCTGCCGCCCGCCTCACCTGCTACGGACTGTTTCACGAATAGAGATCTATTTTCCGGTGACGAAAAGGTTTCCCGGGCCCCGGCTTCGGCAAAGATTTATCCAACTGGACATAAGCCATTTTATAGCAGCAAGAGCAGCAAGATGCTCTGTATCGAACGACCATGAGACTCTCCACCATCTGGGAAAAACTTCGTACCGGCGGCCTCCTCGGGCAGGAGCCTCGCGGACGCCCGGAGCTCCCCCTCAGCCGTGACCGGGAGGCGGAGGTACGAGCACTCCTCGCCCGCCCACCGTTCGGGCTCACCGACGTCCGCGATACGGCCCTTCCCCTCTACGACCGGGCGCTGACCCACCGGTCGTACGCGAACGGCGGGGAGTACCCGGTAACGGTGGTCGACGACAACGAGCGGCTTGAGTTTCTCGGGAACTACGTCCTCGACTTCGTCATCGCCGACCACCTCTACACCGGGTACGTTCTCCCGCCGGGGGAGATGAACCGGAGGCTCCAGGTGACGAGGAACACAAAACTCGCCGAGATCGTGCGGCGGCAGGGTCTCGGCATCGATGGGGTCATCAGGAGACGGGGGCAGGCACCGACCGACTCGATCATCGCCGACGCGTTCGAAGCCCTGATCGGCGCCATCTACCTCGACCGCGGCCTCGATGCTGCCCGGGAGGTAGTGCTCGCGATCTTCGAGAGCGAGATCGCGGAGTGCGACGTCCACAGGAACTACCGGGGGAGGCTCCAGGAGTTCGTCGCCCGGGAGAATCTCGGCGGCCTCGAGTACGCCTTCCGCCAGACCGGGCCCGGGAGCTGCCCGGTCTGGGCCGCCCGGGTGGCCGTCGGGGGGACGCCTCTCGGCGAGGGGGAGGCGCGGACAAAGCAGGGGGCGGCGATGCTCGCGGCAAAAGAGGCGCTCGGCCGCCTCGGGGAGGAGTGAAGTGGTGCAGCCGGACGGGCGGGATGCGACCGTCGCCGTCGTTCGATGCGACGATTATACACCGGAAAGGGTCGATCTCGCCGTCCGCCGCGCGGTCGACCTTGCCGGCGGCATCGGGAGGTTCGTTGCGCCGGGGCAACAGGTCCTCCTCAAACCCAACCTCCTGCAGGGTCAGGAGCCGGATCGGTGCGTCACCACCCACCCGACGGTCGTTGCTGCCGTCGCCCGGCTCCTCATCGAGCACGGGTGCCGGGTCGTCATCGGCGACAGCCCGGGAGCCGGGATCATCTACAGCGAGGCGAACCTGCGGCGGGCGTATTCGCGTAGCGGGTTTGCAGCGGTAGCGGAAGAGACCGGCGCCGTCCTGAACTACGATACCGACTCAGCGATCGTCCCGTTCCCGGAGGGGGAGACGATGAAACAGTTCCCGATCATCACCCCGGCCGTCGAGGCCGACGCGATCGTGGTCGTCTCGAAGGTAAAAACCCACATGTGGACCCGGATGACCGGGGCGGCGAAGAACCTCTTCGGGCTCATCCCGGGACTTGAGAAACCGGTCTTCCACTTCCGGTTCCAGGACGAGTACGCCTTCGGGAGGATGCTCGTCGACCTCAACGAGTGCATGAAGCCCCGGCTCCAGGTCGTGGACGCAGTTGTCGGAATGGAGGGGGACGGCCCCCAGGCCGGCAGCCCGCGCAGGATCGGGGTGATCCTCGCCGGAAGCGACTACTCGGCCGTGGATACCGTCCTCGCGCGGCTCATCGGCATGGACCCGCTCGAGATCGGGAGCACGAGAAGCGCGGCCGCGCGCGGACTTCTCGACCCGGAGGCAGTCCGGACGGTCGGCGACGACCCCGAGAAGTTCGCGGTCCCGGACTTCCGGAAACCCTCGACCTACGCCGGGAGCAGGACGGGCGTCTGGCGGCGGGTGATGCTCGCCGTCGTCCAGCGGTTCGGGAGAATCTATGCCCCCCGCCCCGGCGTGAACGCGCCGGCCTGCATCGGCTGTGGGAAATGCGAGCGGATATGCCCGGCACACGCGATCGTCGTCACGGAGGGCAAGGCGACGATTGACCCTGCGCGCTGCATCCGGTGCTACTGTTGCCACGAGATCTGCACCGAGCACGCCATCGCCCTCTCTCGGGGCCTCGTCGGAAAACTCCTCGCCCGCCTGCTCGGCTGAGAGCGGCCCGGCCCAAACCCTCATGAGTTATCCGGACAAGAGCAGAGGCCATGCCATGCCCGTTCTGCAACCCGGCCCCGGAAGATATTGTTCTTGAAAACGACCTCTGCTACGCCCGCTATGACATCCACCCGGTCAGCCCCGGCCACCTGCTTGTGATCCCGTTCCGGCATGTGGCGAGTTACTTCGATACGACCGACGAGGAGAGGATGGCTCTGGCGCGGCTCATCGACGGCTGCAGGGAATTCACCGATCGTGAACGGCACCCCGACGGCTACAACATCGGCGTCAACGTCGGGGAGGCGGCAGGCCAGAACGTCATGCACGTCCATATCCACTTCATCCCGCGCTACCGCGGGGACGCTCCCGGCGAGCATGAAGGGGGCGTGCGGGGTGTGCTGCCGTGCAGGCCGGAGTAGAAGCGAAAACGAGCGTCTTCGCGGTCTTCCGGTCGGCCACCCCTCCCGTGACCCGGGATGCAGCGGTGCCGGACGTGCGCCGACCGATACCGCCGGGTGCCCATTTAGAATGATTAATTATGTCAGTAGGGCATAGTTACCCTACGAGGGACAATAGTTGCAGACGCTGCTCTTTCTTATACTGTTCCCCATCCTCGTCGCATGTCTTTTGTTGTTCGTGAAGCGGACGGCATTGCGGTACGCGGTGGTCGCCCTCTCAGCTCTCGCTATCGGCGGGGCGTCGATATACCTGCTTATGCGGTATGCATTCGAGGGCGCGGTCTACTTTGCCGCGCCGTCGGAGACAGTCAGCCTCGCCATGGTGGCCATCGAGATGGGTCTCGCGCTCTTCATCATTTACATGGGCGCAAAGTTCAGGAACTACCTGGCAATCGTGCTGGCCGTCATCCAGGCGGCGCTGGTGGTCTACCTCGAGACAACGTTCTCGGGGAACCTTCATGCGGTCAACAACCTCTTCATCGACCAGTTCTCCATCATCATGGCCCTCATCATAGGGCTCATCGGGAGCCTGATCGCGGTGTATGCGGTCAGGTACATGGAGACGTATCACCATCACCACCCGGAGGTGCGCGACCGGCAGACGTTCTTCTTCTTCGTCATCTTTGCCTTCCTTGCCGCGATGTTCGGCCTGGTCTTCTCCAATAACCTCATGTGGGTCTTCTTCTTCTGGGAAGTCACCACCATCAGCTCCTTCCTGCTGATCGGCTACTCGGAGACCGAGGAAGCAACGAAGAACGCCTTCCGCGCTCTGGTGATGAACCTCCTCGGCGGGGTCGCCTTCGTCGTCGCGCTCATCTTCCTCGCCGCAACCGAGGCGACGAGCGGCGGGATCGATCTCGCCCGGGTGCTCGCCTCCTCCGACGCGGCCGTCGTCCTGATCCCGGCCGTCCTGATAGGGTTTGCCGGGATCACGAAGGCTGCGCTGATGCCCTTCTCCTCCTGGCTCCTCGGGGCGATGGTGGCCCCGACACCGGTCTCGGCCCTGCTCCACTCGAGCACCATGGTCAAGGCCGGTGTCTACATCCTGGTCCGGTTCTCGCCGGTCTTTGCCGGAACGTTCGCCGGGTTCTCCATCGGCCTCGTCGGCGGAGTGACCTTCCTGGTTGCGTCCGCGATAGCGATATCCCAGAGCGACGCGAAATCGGTCCTCGCCTACTCGACGATAGCGAACCTCGGCCTGATAGCCGCCTGTGCAGGTGTCGGGACCTACATGCTTGTCTGGGCGGCGATCCTCCTGATCGTCTTCCACGCCGTCGCGAAGTCGCTCCTCTTCCTTGGAACCGGGGCGATCGAGCACCGGACCGGGAGCCGCAACATCGAGGACATGGAAGGCCTGATCGTCCGGATGCCGAAGATGGCGGTGATGATGTTCATCGGGATCGCCGGTATGTTCCTTGCGCCGTTCGGCATGCTGATCTCCAAGTGGGCGGCGATCGAGGCGTTCGTCCAGGTCCCCTTCGGCCTGATCTTCATCGCCATCCTCGCCTACGGGAGCGCCGTCACGGTCTTCTTCTGGGCGAAGTGGATGGGTAAACTCGTCACGGTCACCCGGAACACGGAACGGGTCGAGAAAGGGTTCTTCGAAGAGTCCTGGGCCCCGCTCTATATCATCACCGGCCTCGTGATAGCGGCCGTCCTCCTCTTCCCGGTCATCTCCTCGATACTGATTGAGCCCTACGTCCTCGCTATCTATGGGGTTACGGCACACCTCGCAGATGCGAACGTCGCCATCATGCTCCTGATGATAGCCCTCTTGCTGATCCTCCCCGTCTCGTTCCTCCTCTTCAAGAGGACCGCGAGACACCTCCCGGCCTACATGGGCGGGAGGCCCGCGACGCCGGACCTGCATTTTGCAGGCTCCCTCGGCATGACCCGGGAAGCCCAGACGCGGAACTACTACCTCACCGAGTACTTCGGTGAGGCGAAACTCTTCCGACCGGGTGCGACGGTCTGCATCGTCCTGATCCTGGTTTCCTGGGCCCTTGCGGGGGTGGCGTTATGAACTGGCTCATCGGCGCAGTCCTCTTCCTCATCCTCGCGCCCATAACCGGCGGCCTCATCGCCGGTATCGACCGGAAGATCACCGCACGGATGCAGGGAAGAGTCGGGCCGCCGCTCCTGCAGCCCTTCTACGACGTCGGCAAACTCTTCGAGAAGGAGCGGGCCGTCGTCACCACGGCGCAGAACTTCTACGTCCTCGCCTACCTGATCTTCATCGCCCTCTCCGGCGCGCTCTTCTTCGCGGGAGGGGACCTCTTGCTGATCGTCTTTGCCTTCACGCTCGCCCACGTCTTCCTGGTGCTCGGGGCCTATGCGGTCCACTCGCCCTACAGCCATGTCGGGGCCGGGCGGGAACTGATCCAGCTGATGGCCTACGAACCGATGATCATCCTTGCAGCCGTCGGGTTCTACATGGTCAGCGGGAGTTTCTACGTCGCGGATATCGTTACAACAACCGTGCCGGCGATCCTCTACCTCCCCGGCGTCTTCCTGGGCTTTGCGGTCATTCTCACCATCAAACTCAGGAAGTCCCCCTTCGACATATCGACGTCGCACCACGCGCACCAGGAGATCGTCAAGGGGATCACGACGGAGTTCTCGGGCTCCACGCTCGCGCAGGTCGAGATCGCCCACTGGTACGAGAACGTCTTCCTCCTCGGGTTCGTATTCCTCTTCTTTGCCTGGAACCCCGTGATCGGGATCGTTGCGGTCGCTATCACCTACCTTGCGGAAATCTTCGTCGATAACGTCACCGCACGGGCGCGGTGGCAGGCTGCATTGAAGAGTGGGTGGCTCGCAGCGATCCTCGGGATCGTGAACCTGGCGATCCTCTCCTATATGATGCTCGGAGGTGCATGAGTACCATGGCATTCCTGAAGCGATCACCCTGGATCCTTCATTACGATGCGTCCAGCTGCAACGGGTGCGATATCGAGGTGCTTGCATGCTTAACGCCGCTCTACGACGTGGAGCGGTTCGGCATCATCAACACCGGAAACCCGAAGCACGCGGACATCCTGATGATCACGGGCGGGATCAACGAGTTGAACCGGGCGGTGGTAAAAAACCTCTACGAGCAGATGCCGGAGCCGAAAGTCGTCGTTGCGATAGGCATCTGCGCCGCAACCGGCGGCATTTTCCGGGAGTGCTACAACATCGCGGGAGGTGTCGACAAGGTTATCCCCGTCGACGTCTATGTTCCGGGATGCGCGGCGCGGCCGGAGATGATCATCGACGGTGTCGTGAAGGCGCTCGGGATCCTCGAGGAGAAACGGGCGAAGATGACCGGAAGCGCCCAGGCAAAAGAAGAAACGCGGCATGCGGCAGAGGCAGGTGAGAGCACATGACAGTTAACGCAGAGCAGACTACCATAAGCGTCGCGCCGGAGGACCTCATGCGCGAGGTCGAAGGGCTCCAGGCCGGCGGGTACCGCCTTGTCCAGATCGGGTGCACGGACATCGGCGGGGCCTACGAGGTCAACTACTCGTTCGACAGGGACTACCAGTACAGAAACCTCCGCCTGACACTCGGGCCTGATACTGAGATCCCGAGCATCTCCGGTATCTACTGGGGGGCGTTCGTCTACGAGAACGAGATGCACGACCTCTTCGGGATCCCTGTTGTCGGGATCAACATCGATTTCAAAGGGACGTTCATCAAGACTGCGGAGAAGTATCCGTTCAGCGTCACGAGAAGGGGGGGTGACCAATGCCGGAACGCATAATCGTCCCGTTCGGGCCGCAGCACCCGGTGCTGCCGGAACCGATCCACCTCGACCTCGTCCTCGAGGACGAGACCGTGGTGGAGGCGATCCCCTCCATCGGCTACATCCACCGGGGGCTTGAGCGGCTGATCGAGAAGCGCGAGTTCACGGAGTATGTCTACGTGGCGGAGAGGATCTGCGGGATCTGCAGTTTCATGCACGCACTCTGCTACAGTCAGGGTATCGAGGAGATCATGAAGATCGAAGTCCCCGATCGGGCGCGCTACCTCCGGACGATCTGGTCGGAGACCTCGCGTCTCCACTCCCACCTCCTCTGGCTCGGCCTCTTTGCGGACGGGATGGGCTTTGAGAACCTCTTCATGCGGTCCTGGCGCCTCCGGGAGAGCGTGCTCGACGTGCTCGAGGACACCAGCGGGGGACGGGTCATCCAGGGCACCTGCAAGGTCGGCGGGGTCCGGCGCGACATCGGGGCGGAGAAGCTCGCGGAGATGCACCGCGCGCTCGACCCCTTCGAGGAGCAGTGCCGGGACCTCGGTGACGTCTTCTTGAACGACGAGACGGTGAAGTACCGCCTCCAGGGCCTCGGTGTCGTCGGGAAGGACGACGCCTACGCCCTCGGGGCCGTCGGCCCGACCGTGAGGGCAAGCGGGGTCGCGATCGACCACCGCGAGACCGGCTACGCCGCCTACGGTGACCTCGGCTTCAAACCGGTCGTGGAGACCGCCGGGGACTGCTACGCCCGGTGCGCCGTCCGGGTCAAGGAGGTCTATGCCTCCATCGACCTGATCCGGCGCGCGATCGACCAGATTCCCGAAGGACCCCTCGACGTGAAGGTCAGGGGAACGCCGGACGGCGAGTACTTCTCCCGTGTGGAGCAGCCGCGGGGCGAGGTCATCCACTACCTGCGGGGCAACGGCACCAAACACCTCACCAGGGCCCGGATCAGGACACCGACGCTCGCGAACATCCCGATACTGGTGAAGATGCTCCCGAACGCCCAGCTTGCCGACGTCCCGGTCGTCGTCCTCTCGATCGACCCCTGCATCAGCTGCACGGAGAGGTGAGTTTGGGATGGGAATTTTTCAGATGACAAGAACGGTTCTCCGGAACCTCGCAGGCGGGCCGGACACCCGGCCGTACCCGGCAGTCCCGGCGCGGACGGGGCCCTTCACCCGGGGGCACGTCACCTTCGACCCGGCCACCTGCCGCTCCTGCGGCCTCTGCTCGCGGCGGTGCCCGTGCGAGGCGATCCGCCTCGATAAGGAAGAGAAGGTCTGGGAGATAGACCGCATGCGCTGCATCGCCTGCGGCGACTGCGTCGAGGGCTGCCCGTTCGGGAGCCTCATGATGGAGCCGGAGTACTTCTCGCCGGTGGTGGAGCACGTGGTGGAGCGCTACACCATCACCTACGTGAAGCCCGAGAAGCCCGCGAAGAAACCGGCTGAAGAGAGCACGGGCGCAAAGGAAGAAGGCGCCGACGCCGGTGCGTGAGAACGGGGGCCGGGGCCCGAATCCCCCTGGCACGATCTTTTTTTGGCCACTTTTTATCGAGCAGTGGAAGCGCTAAAAGTGCGATTGTGACCGTCAAAGTGGCTGGAGCCAGGAGAATCCGTTACACTGGATCGTGGAGATTGTGTACCCCGATGTTCGGGTTCCTGTCCTTCAGTCAGTCACAACTCATGCACGGTTTTCTACGGGATATCGCCACGCACTGCCCCCGCCCCTGGAGTGGGGAACGACTGCCGGAACGGCAGGAGTTGGAGCACCGTCAGGTGCAGATTGCGACGGGCCATGGGGCCGGAGCATGAGCATCGCAGGTGCGGAGGAGGAGGCCGGAGGCCGGGCGGGGAACGACTGCCGGAACGGCAGGAGTTTGAGAAGACCGGAGGTCTTCGAATGGGGGTCACAGGTAGAATCTTACGGGGTAGAGACAGGGGAGGGGGCCAGCCCCCTCCCTGTCAGCCCCTCCCCGCGTGGCGATATCCCCACGGTCCAGTGTACCAGACCAGATATGCTCATAGTTTCGGTTGTTTCAGCAGTCTGAATCACGCCTGCTATAAGCCCAGAAGTGAAAAACCGTCTCTTTCCGAAACGGGGGTGCCGACTGCCCCACCCGTTTGGCGCCCCTAACTAAGAGTCCCCAATCAGTCGAACCGCATCACCTTCCAGCTTATCACTTATCTCACTTCCTCACCAGCGGGTGGACCATGTGGATGATGTCGTAGGTGTGGCTCGGGTAGGCCCACGGGATCGCGTCCAGCGTCAGGTCCTCCACCGTCAGGTTGTGCCGGATCACGAGGGCGAAGACGTTGATCACCTCCTCGACGTGGGGCCCGATGAGGTGGGCCCCGAGGACCCTGTGGGAGTCGCCGTCGATCAGGAGTTTGTAGCCGGCATGCTTCTCGCCGGTGCTCCGGTTCGTGAAGCGCGCCGAGAGATCCCCGGCATGGACGATGTAGGATATCCCCCTCTCCTTCGCGGCCTCTTCCGTGAGCCCGACCGACGCGATGGGCGGGGTCGTGAAGGCGGCACTCGGGACGACGGAGTAGTCCGCGGTCCGGGTGTTGCCGTGCAGGATGTTGTCGACGACGATATGGGCGTCCCTCACCGCCACCGGCGTCAGTTGCGGACTCTTCGCATTCGCGTCCCCGGCGACGTAGACCGCCGGATTCGAGACGCTCTGGAGGTATTCGTTGACCGCGATCCCCCGCCGGTCGGTCTCGACCCCTCCGGCCGCAAGGTCAAGGCCCTCTATCGCGGAGACCCGGCCGGCGCCGTGGACGACCATATCGGCATCGAAGGTCTTCTCCTGTCCTTTCTTCCCGGCCCGGACCCGGAGGCCGGCGGCGTTCTTCTCGACCGAGAGAAGGGGCATATCCACCCGGACGTCGATCCCGGCCTCACGCGACGCGAGCACCACCCGGTCGACGATATCGGGGTCGAATCCCGAGAGCACCCGCCCGCTCCGCTGGAGGATCGTCACCGACGAGCCGGCCCGGGCAGCCACATGGGCGAACTCGAACGATATGTAGCCCCCGCCGATGAAGACAATCCGCTCCGGGAGCGCTTCAAGGTAGAAGAAGTCGTCGCTCGGGGTCACCAGGTCTTCCCCCGGGACGCCGAGGGGGCGGGGGTGCGCACCGGCGGCGATCACGACGTACCGGGCCGTGAGGGTATCGTCCCCGATCACGACCCGGTTCGGGCCTATGAAGCGGGCGGACCCATGATAGGTCTCGATCCCCGCCCCCTGGAACCCCTCCTCCTTCCGCCGGGGGATGGGATCCGTGAACGAACGCACGAAGGCGACCAGCCGCGGCCAGTCGATCGAGACATCCCCGGATATCCCGTTCCCCTGCTGATTACTGACGCGGGCAACCGTCTCGGCGGCGCCGGCAAGCGCCTTCTTCGGGACACAACCCCGCAGGGCGCACGTCCCCCCGTAGTCACGTTGATCGGCGATCGCTACCCGCATCCCGGCATCCCTGCAGTGCCAGGCGATGTCGGAACCGGCGACCCCGGTCCCGATAACGACGAGATCATACTCCTGCTCCATAGTGAATCCTTGGTCGCCACAGAGCCCCATAAAGGTTTACCCGGAGAGAGTTGACACAGCACCGACGATTACCCCTTCGAGGGGAGGAGCGGTCAGAAATAGAGCAGGGAAATGATCCCGACGGCGACAATGATGAAGATGACCGTCAGAGCGCCCCCCGCCACGAGATAGTCACGGTTCCGGTAGCCTCCGGGGCCCATCAGCAAGGCATTCACCGGGTGCGTGGGGAGGAGGAAGGAGTTCGAGGTGCAGATCCCGGTGAGGAGCGCCAATCCACGGGGGTCGAGGCCGAGCGAGCCCGCCATCACGAGCACGAGCGGGACCAGGAGAACGGTTGCCGCAATGTTTGACATCACGAGCGAGAACGTGGTCGCGAGGACGGCAACTGCGACGAGGATGAGGAGCGTCGGGTACCCGGCGACCAGGCCGACCAACCGGTCGGCGACGAACTGTGCGGTTCCAGTCGTATCCATGGCGATGCCAAGCGGGAGGAGGCCGGCGATCAGGACAAGCGTCCGCCAGTCGATGGCCCGGTAGACCTCGCCGACCGGGATGACCCGGAGGAGGATCATTGCGATCACCCCTGAAAGGAGGCTCACCGGGATCGATAGGCCCGTGTAGGTGAGGGCGACGGCGGCAGCAAAACAGAGGACGGCGGCCGCTGCTCCACGTTCGCGAACCCCCATCCGCCCCTCGACGGGAGTCACCAGAACGAAGTTCCGGCTCGTGCCGAACGCCCGGAGCCGTTCCCAGCGGCCCAGGACGACCATCGCATCGCCTGCCCGCAGGGGAATGTCGGCAAGGTCCTTCCGCCGCTCTTCTTCTCCGGAGAGGAGGATCAGCACCTCGGCACCGTAGGTGACCCGAAACTCGAGGTAGCGGAGCGTCTTGCCGATGACCGGAGCATACGGCCGGACGATCACCTCTGCAAACCCCACGTTTGGATCGGCCATGACATTTGCGGTGCTCTCCCCGGCCCGGACCCATTCAAGATCGAAATCATCTTTGAACCGTTCGATGTCCCGGTCCTCCCCGAGTATGCTGAGTTCCTGTCCGGCGGCGAACCGGGTATACCGCCACGGCGTGTAGACGATCTCGCCGCCCTCGGCGATGGAGATGAGGTGGAGGGCGTAACCCGATATCATGTGGACATCCTCCCGTGTCTTCCCGACGAGGGGACTTTTAGCAGGGACCCGCAGGTAGGATATCTGGTAGGGCAGGCGCCAGTTCCGGATCAACTCCTCCTGAGGCGTCAGCCTGGTTCCCTCGCGCCGGGGAAGGACCCGGTCCCCGAAGAAGTAGAAGAAGGCGATCCCGATGAGCAGGAGCGGCAGGCCGACGGGGGCGACGGCAAAGAGTTCGAAGGGCACATACCCGCGCTGTCTGAGGAGGTCGTTCAAGATGATGAGGGTGCCCGCCCCGACCATGCTGATAGTCCCCCCGATAGTTGCAGCGTAGCCAACCGGCAGGAGAAGGTGCGATGCCGGGACCCTCGTGAGCGACGAGACCCGCAGGAGCAGGGGGAGGAAGACGGCGGTGGGACGCTCTGCATGAACGCCGAGATCCCGCCGGCGACGAGCGAGACGGCGGCGGTCAGGCGCCGCTCATCACGACCGGCAAGCCCGACTATCGCGCGGGCGATCCGGACGGTCACCCCCGTGCGGTCGAGCCCGCGGCCGAGAACCATCACCGAGAGCATGGCAATCACCGCGCTGCTCGAAAAGCCGGAGAGGGCCTGCACCGGGGTGACGAGGCCGAGCCACGCGAGCGCGAGAGTCACGAGAGCGGCGGCGACGTCAACCCGGACAACGCCGGTGATGAAGAGGACGGCGCCACCGGAGAGCACCAGCAGGGTGAGGAGGACCACGGTCTCCATCAGGCACCCAGGGTGCGGGAAGCAGAAATAGATACGGTCGGGCCCGGATGATCACTCGTACATCGCGCGGGTGACCCAATGCGGCTCAAACTGGCCGCGGTGGAAGACCCGGACCTCGACCTCCGCACCCTTCCGGAAGTCCCGCATCAGGAGGTCGTAGGTCCGCCGGACGTAGCGCAACCCTTCGGCGGCAAAGAGGTCGCGGAGAGCCCGCCGGAACCGGATCGCCTGGTCGATGAAGGCCGCCTCGTAGGCACGGGTCTCCCGGGCGATCCGGGCGCACTCTTCCGCGTCGATCGGGGTATTGTAGCACCCGTGCTCGTTTAAGCCGCCGATCTGCCGCCAGTCGACGGCGCCCGTCTCGTCGGCCTCTCGATGGAGCATGTAGGGATAGATCCGGCAGATGGCAAACCTCTGAGCGTAGATGCTGCACCTGCCGTCGGAGAGGAAGATGCAGGAGCCGTCCGGCTTTGTCCTGAGGGCGTAACCCGATACGTAGAAGTGTCCCTGCTGGTCGCAGGCATCGAAGTCCGGCGCCGGGATGATGGCGTCCGGCGCAAACCTGCGGACACGGTCGGTGTCCTCCTCGAGCAGAAAGACGTGGCCGTTGAACTCGCGGGTGCAACACCGTCCGCAGCAGTCGCAGGAGAACCCGACCTCACGGATGATCTCGATGAACTCCTCTTCCGGGAACCGGAGGAGATTATCGCGTTCTGCTTTGAGGGCAGCAATCTCTTCGTCGAATGTGAACGTAACCGGCAGCCTCCGTCATCGTGCCCGGCACGAATGCCGGGATCGCTATCACAGGTGTTTGAGGGGAGAGGGGATATGCCCTTCGGGCCACGGTAAAAGACTTCGAAAATATTCGTAGGTTACGCAAACCTGATACCCACGCGCGTGCATCATCCTTCATCGGAAGGTGATGACTATGGGGAACTGGAAACCGGCGACGGTAGTCGCCATCGGCTGCCTGGTGATCGCCGCGATCATCGGGACCGCCTTCGCGTCGGAGGACGCGGGGAGAGAAGCCTACGGAGATTTACAGAAGTTTGCATCGAACGAGGAGATAGAAGCGTTCCTGAAAGAACACGCACAGGGAGGGTGGAACGGCAGCGGCTACCCCCGGACCACCGGGGGCGTCATGCCTGAAAGCGATTACGCACCGGCACCGATGGCGACGTCCGCCCCGACCTCCTCAGCCGGCGACTACTCCACGACGAACGTGCAGGTGAAGGGCGTGGACGAGGCCGACTTCCTGAAGAACGACGGGAAGTACATCTACATCATCTCGGGCGAGAGGCTCGTGATCATCGAGGCCTTCCCTCCGGAGGATGCGAAGACCATCTCCGAGACCCGGATCGACGGGAGCCCGAAGGCGCTCTTCCTCGCCGGCGACCGCCTGGTGGTCTTTGCCACGACGACGGATGAGGAGATGACCGCCGTGGAAGGGAGCGTAACGCCGGTCCCGGTCTGGCGGACGGTGACGCATGCCTACGTCTACGACATCAGCGACCGAAAAGACCCGGAGCGGGTCCGCGACGTGACCTTCACCGGGAACTACTATGACGCCCGGATGGTCGGGGACTACGTCTACACCATCACACAGGAGCCCCCGGTCTGGGTGCGGGACAGGATCGCCCTTCCCGAGGTGAGGGGCGGCAGCGGCGAGCCGATCCAGCCCGACGTCTACCGTCCGATAAGTCCCCTGCAGAACTACGTCTTCTACACCGCAGGCGGCTTCTCGGTCCGGAACGACACGGGCGCTCCCGACGCCGAGACCTTCCTCCTCGGCTACGACACCACCCTCTTTGCGTCGCAGGAGAACCTCTACATCGGGTACCGGAACATGGGGCCGGTCTCCAGCGACGTAGTCTTCGAGGCGCCGCCGGACGGCACCGGCACCCGTGACCGGACGATCATCCACCGGTTCGCGATCGAGCGGGGAGCGATCGACTACCGGGCGATGGGCGAGGTCCCCGGGCACCTCTTAAACCAGTTCTCGCTCGACGAGTACGAGGGGAACCTCCGTGTGGCAACGACCGTCGAGGGATGGACGCGGGAAGGGTCGGTCCAGTACAACAACGTCTATGTCCTCGATCCCGCGATGAGGACCATCGGGACACTCGAACATATCGCGCCGGACGAGCGGATCTACGCCGCCCGGTTCGCCGGCGACCGGCTCTACCTGGTGACGTTCAAGCAGATCGACCCCCTCTTCGTCATCGACCTCTCGGACCCGAAGCACCCGGGCATCCTCGGTGAGCTCAAGATCCCGGGCTACTCCGACTACCTCCACCCCATTGGGACCGACCACATCATCGGTGTCGGGAAGGAGACGAGCGAGAACCAGTGGGGCGGCGTCTCGGTCGCGGGCCTCAAGGTTGCCCTCTTCGACGTCTCGGACGTGAACAAACCGGTTCAGGTCGACAGCGTCGTGATCGGGGAGGCCGGGACGGACTCTCTCGCGCTTCGCGATCACAAGGCCTTCCTCTTTATCGAGGAGAAGGGGCTCCTCGTCCTCCCGGTGAGCGAGGTCAAAAGGATCGAGAATCCCTCGTCACGGTATCCGGGCTCATATGCCACCACAACCTGGCAGGGGGCCTACATCTACCGGGTGAGCCCTGAGGAGGGGCTCACTCTCGTGGGCACGGTCGCCCATGCCGAGAGGGACGCCTCCTACGCCTGGAACTCACCCGACGCGGTAGAGCGGTCGCTCTTCATGGACGAGACCCTCTACACGATCTCAAAGAGGAGCGTCATCATGACCGATCTTGCCGACGGCAGCCGGGTGGGCGAGGTCCTCCTCCCCTACCGGTGGGAGGTCTATCCGACCCCGTACCCGGTCTGGTGACCTGGAGGGCGGTGTTCCCTCACCGCCTTGAAGATCTCCATCACGACCACGACGAGAGAGGCGAGGCCGAGCAACGTGAGCCACTCAAGCAGGGAGACCGGCTGCAACTGGAGCACGTCCTGGAGGATGGGCACATAGAGCGCGAGAATGTGGATGCCCTGTGCGGCGACGACACCGGCGATCAGGAAGTAGTTGCGGCTTATCGGGACACGGAAAGCTGAGAGGTACTCCGACCGGCAGTTGAAGACATGGAAGTTCTCAAGGAGGACCATCAGCAGGACGATCAGGTTCCGGGCCGCAAACTCGTCCCACCCGTATGAAAGAAACCAATACCAGGCACCGAGCGCGATGAGAGCGATCACCGTACCGGAGAGAAGCGTCTCCTCCAGCATCAACCGGTTGAAGATCCCCTCCTCCGGCCTCCGTGGCGGCCGGTTCATGACGCCGGGCTCGCCTCCCTCGAACGCCAGCGCTACCCCCTGAATACCGTTCGTCACCAGGTTCAGCCAGAGGAGCTGGACCGCGAGCAGCGGTAACGGCAGACCGATGAGGAGAGCGACCAGAAAGAGGAGCACCTCCGCGAATCCGGTCGAGACCAGGAGATAGACGACCTTCCGGACGTTGTCGTAGGCGTACCGGCCCTCCTCGATCCCGGCGACGATCGAGGCGAAGTCGTCGTCGGTGATGATCAGCGACGCCGTATCCTTGGCGACATCGGTCCCCGAACCCATCGCGACCCCGATGTTCGCGCTCCGGAGCGCCGGCGCGTCGTTGACCCCGTCCCCGGTGACCGCGACGAAGGCCCCGCTCTCTCGGTAGGCCTCAACGATCCGGAGTTTCTGCAGCGGCGTCACCCGGGCGAAGACCCGGGCACCCTGCACCCGGTCGACGAACTCAGAGAATGTCGCGATCTCGCCGTCTCCCAGTTCTGCGCCGGTGATCACCTCGTCGGGAGAGGCCGCGATAGCAAGCTCCCGGGCGATGGCGAGGGCCGTCGCGGGGTGGTCACCCGTCACCATCACCACATCGACCCCGGCGTCACGGCACCGCCGGATGGCATCGGGGACGTCGGGCCGGATCGGATCGATGAACCCGACCAGGCCGAGGAGTTCGAGGGGAGGCAGCTCGGGGTTCTCCGCAGAGACCGGTCCCTCTGCACGGCCACGGGCCACGGCGAGCACCCGGTATCCCCGGGAGGTGAGGCTGTCGAGGTCCTCCTGCACGCGGCCAGGGTCGAGGGGGACATTCCCTTCCTCCCCCGTGGCCATGGTCCGGCAGAACGGGAGGACCGTCTCGACAGCCCCCTTGACCGCCACCATGACTTCTTCACCCTCAGGATACCAGACGGCGGCATACCGCCGTTCGGACTCGAAGGGGATCTCGACAATGGGAGGTGCGCTCTCGCGGATATGAGCCGGATCGAGCCCCAGCTTGTAGGTGAGCGCGAGGAACGCCACGTCGATCGCGTCGCCCCGGTGAGCCCAGTCTCCTTCATCGGTCTGCTCCAGGGCGGCCTCGTTGGTTATCGTCGCAGCCCGGGCCAGACGCTCCAGGCGGCTACGGGCAGCGCCGGCTACCGGGGCGCCGTGGGTATCGAGGACCTCCCCCTCACCCACATACCCGGCGCCCATGACAGAGACCTCCTCACCCGTGGGCAGGACGACCAGACGGGCGGTCTGCTGGTTCACGGTGAGGGTGCCGGTCTTGTCGCTTGCGATCAGTGTACAGCTCCCGAGGCTCTCCACGGCCGCAAGGAACCGGACAATGACGTTCCGCCCCGCCATCCGTGACGTAGCGATCGAGAGCGCGACCGTCAGGGCGACCGGAAGCCCTTCGGGGATCGCCGAGACCGCGAGCGCGACGGCGAGGAAGAAGACCTCAAGGGGAGGGACCCCCTGGCCGAGGACGATGATCGCGAGCAGTCCGGTGGCAGCAAGGACGGCGATGCTGATCTTCCGGGAGAAATCCTCCATGCGGAGGACGAGCGGTGGTTTGCCCGTCTCCGATGCTGTGACCGTCTCGGCGATCTGCCCGATCTCGGTGTGCTGGCCCGTCGCGACCACGACCCCCCTACCGCGGCCGGTCATGACGGTGCTGCCGGCATAAAGCATACCCAGCCGGTCGCCGGGAGGGAGGGCTGCATTCACGGGATCAGGGTTCTTCCTGACCGCGTGGGACTCACCGGTCAGGAGCGATTCGTCGACGGTGAGCGATCGTGCCGTGAGGATGCGGATGTCGGCGGGGACCCGGTCGCCCGATTCCAGGGAAACGCGGTCGCCGGGGACCAGGTCCTCCGCCGGGACCGTCGCCTCGCGGCCGCCCCGCTTCACCCGTGCGTAGATCCTGAGCATCTGCTGGAGGGCCGTTGCGCTCCTCTCCGCCTTCACTTCCTGAAACGTACCAATGACGGCGTTAATCAGGATGACGATGAATATGAAGACCGCATCGGTGAAGTCGGCGAAGAGGATGGAAATGATCCCGGCCGCAAGGAGGACGTAGATGAGCGGGCTCATGAACTGGCGAAGGAAGACCTCAAAGACCGTCGGCGGCCGCTTCTGCGGGAGGGCATTCTCCCCGAAGATCTCCCGTCGCCGGGCGGCCTCGATGTCGGAGAGGCCTTCCGAAGGCGAAGCGAACCGCCCGGCCACATCATCTGTCGGGAGAGCGTGCCACGCCGTCGTCCTCGACTCGTCGGGAGAGATAGAGGGAGCCATCATTGCCGTGTTGTCACGCGTGGCCATAAAAACCATGCATCGATGCCAGCAGAATGAGATCCCCCTGCCTCACCGCAGCCCTTCCCGGGGGATGCCTGCCGGCGCGTGCTCCGGGACCCACCGCCCTTCTGCATGCGCGAGGTACAGGGCGCTGTTGACGAGGCCGATGTGGGTGTAGGCCTGCGGGAAGTTGCCGAGGAACTCCCCGGTCTCGGGGTCGAACTCTTCGGGGAAAAGGCCTACGGTGTTTGCCCGGGCCACGATCCCATCAAAGATCTCCCTCGCTTCCTCCACCCTCCCCGACAGGGCCAGCACGTCCACCAGCCAGCAGGTGCAGAGGCCGAAGGCTCCCTCCCCGCCGGGGAGGCCGTCGTCGGTGAGGTAACGGTAGACGAGGCCGTTCTTCGTCAGGTATTCGAGTGTTGCATCGATCGTCCCCTGCACGCGCTCGTCGTCGAAGGGGAGAAACTCCACGAGTGGGATCCTGAGATTGACCGCATCGAGCGCTTTCGACCCGAACGCCTGCACGAACGAACCCACCTCGGGATCGTATCCCTCGGTGAGCACCCGTTCCCGGATGGTCTCCCGGGCCTTCTTCCACCGGTCCACGTCGCCGGAGAGGCCGTGGTGCTCCGCGAGGTAGATCGCCCGGTCGAGAGCGACCCAGACCATCACCTTCGAGTAGACGAAATGCTGTGGCGGGCCCCGGATCTCCCAGATCCCCTGGTCGGGCTCCTTCCACCTCCTGCAGGCGTAATCGGCGACGGCAGAGAGGAACCGGAGGGCTTCGGGTCCCAGGTTCACGCCCCGGCGAGCGAGCTCGTAGCCGGTTGAGACGAGCTCCCCGAAGATCTCAAGCTGCAACTGGTAGGCGGCGGCGTTCCCTACCCGGACCGGGCGCGAGCCCCGGTAGCCCTCCAGGTGTTCAAGTTCGATCTCCGTGAGATCGGCCGTTGCATCGTGCAACGCAAAAAGCACCTGCGGCTGCCGCGCTCCGGTGTGCGCCTCGGCCGTCCGCTCCATCCACTGAAGGAACTCAATCGCCTCCCGGGGGTGGCCGAGGGAGACCAGGGCCTGGGCCGTCATCGAGGCGTCGCGGACCCACGCGTAGCGGTAATCCCAGTTCCGGACCCCGCCGATCTCCTCGGGAAGGGATGTCGTGGGCGCGGCGGCGATCGCTCCCGTGTCGGCCATGGTCAGGAGTTTCAGGGTCAGTTCGGACCGGGTGACATAGGGGAGCCACTCCCCGGCCCAGCGCGGTGTCTGCGCCAGATCCTCGTAGTGCGCCCAGGTCCGCCAGACCTGGACCGTCCCGGCAAGCGCCGCTTCGGCGCGGGTGGGATCGCAGGTCATGTCCTCAAGACCCCAGCGGGTCTGAAGGAGCCTCCGGTCGCCCTTCCGCATCGTAAACCGGGCGCGAAGGGTGGCATCCCGCCTGCTCGCGTCGCTCTCGTCGCTCTCAAGACCGCAGAGAAACAGCGCCTCGCCGCCGCCGGTGGCAAGCCACCCGCCCGGGACCTCTTCTATCCACGTCTGGATCCGGGCGTAGTCGAACCGCGGCGACCATTCGACCGCCACATCCACGACACCCTCCTCGCACTCGAGGATGCGGATGATCACCGGCGGGGCATGCGACCCGCCGCGGCCGGCGATCTCTCCTGCAAGCGGCATCAGGTCGGTCACGGCAAGTCTCCCGGTGTCCGTTGTGAACCGGGTGATCAGGACGTTGGTGTCTTCGATATACCCCTGCTCGCCGGAACTTGCTCCCACGGCCGAGACTGAGAAGCGCCCGCCGCGGCCGGTATCGAGGATGGCGGCAAAGACGCTCGGGCTGTCGAGGTACGGGAAGCAGCACCAGTCGATCGAGCCGTTCCGTCCGACGAGCGCCGCCGTCCTGAGGTTGCCGATGATTCCGTAGTCTGATATGGGCAGGTAGCCGGCAGGTGCCGGACCTCCCACCGGGCGAGGTTCTCGTGGAGTGCGCATGGGGGGAGACGGGTCACCAACCTATAAAAACCTGAAGGCAGTGACCTGCAACGGCGCAGGTCACGCGTGGATCATCGTCAGCATCATCTTGAACCGCGTAACGGCGTGGACCGCGTGGGGAATCTTTGCCGGCATGATGATCAGGTCGCCCGCCTTCATGGGATACTCCCTGTCCGCGATGGTGACGAGGGTCTCCCCGTCGAGGACCTGGAGGACGGCATCGTAAGGTGCGGTATGCTCCGAGAGGCCTTCACCCGCATCGAAGGCGAAGACCGTGATGGTGCCGGCCTTCGTGTAGACGAGCATCCGGCTGACGATCGAGCCCGGCTGGTAGGCGACGAGGTCACGGGGGTCGATGACCTGTTCGGCGAGGTTTTCTTTTGCTTCAGACATACGAGTCGGTTTCTCCTGTGGTGTATTCTTTTTTGCGGCCGGTGGCAACGAACAGGCATACAGTGATTTAACCCGGAGATAACCAGGAGGTAGAATCTGCTTAATCTGCTTGCCGCTCGAACTTCTGTGAGAAGAATAATATAAAGAGCAAATGAACTGTTAATTATTGGAGGTGACATGATTGACAAAGGTACGGTTAACCATCCTGATCTGGGAAGAAGAAGGGGCGTATGTCTCCAGGTGCCAGGAACTTGAGGTCGCCAGTTGCGGCGATACGCCGGAGGAAGCTCTGGACAACATCCGTGAAGCGATCGAACTCTACCTTGAGAATGCAAAAGAACTCGGGATATTGCAGGATCTTGAGCCGATACTGAAATCACCCCGTAAGTTCACCTCGGTCATCGAGGTTGAGGCATGACAAAACTGCCTCTGATCTCTTCCGACGACGTCATAAAGAAACCGAAGGCAGCCGGATTCGACTACGCCCCCCATCGAGGAAAGGGAAGTCATGTAGCCCTCTATAAGATCGGGGAGACGGAAACAAGCTGCTTGTTATCGTTCCCCGACGCGACCCTATCCCGCGAGGGACACTCCTCTCAATCCTGAAGCAGGCCCACCTTACGAAAGAGGAGTTTCTTGATCTGTGAAGACCCATGAGCGCCGGGTCGTTCTCAAACGTCGAATCTATACTATCCGATATGGTAAGCCGGAAACCAGCGGAGAGGGGGCCTAGATCCCCACATTTTTTTCGCCCGGCGGCCCAAATAGTACGAGACCACCCGTGTACTATCATCTCATCCTGACCGACAACTGCAACCTCTGCTGCACCTACTGCCGGGGGAAGGCGTTCACCGTCGACCCCCCGGAGACGTGCGACATCGCCGTCGACGAAGATCTCCCGGTCGACCTCGATATCGACCTTGCCGATCTCTACCGGTTCCTTGCAAAGGACCCCGATGCCGTGCTGACCTTCTACGGCGGGGAACCTCTCCTCGCCGTCGAGCGCGTCCGCGAGATCGCCCGCGATGCCCCGGTCTCGGCCCTGATCCTCCACACGAACGGGACCCTCCTCGACCGCCTCGAGCCCGCGACCGCAAACCGGTTCGACACCATCCTGGTCTCGATCGACGGCCCCGAGGGGCTCACCGACGCTCACCGCGGGGAGGGGACGTTTGGTCGGATCACGAGAAACCTGCGGGTTCTCGCGGCAGGCGGATTTGCCGGCGAGGTGATCGCCCGGATGACCGTGACCGAGGATACCGATATCGTGGAAGCCGTCCGCTACCTCACGGCAAACGACCGTTTCCCGTTCCCGGCCGTCCACTGGCAGATGGACGCGAACTTCTGGAACGACTACCACCTGCGGGACTACGCCGCATGGGTGAAGGAGAGTTATAACCCCGGCATCCGGTCGCTCGTCGCGTTCTGGGTCGAGACGATGCGCACAGAGGGCCGGGTGCTCCGGTGGTACCCCTTCATGGACCCGGTGCAGGACATGCTGCTATCCCGGCCGAGCATGCTCCGGTGCGGGTGCGGCCACGCGAACTACAGCATCATGACCGACGGGCATATCGCCCCCTGCCCCATCATGGTCGGGATGAAGGACTATTATGTCGGACATATTGCGACCGCCGATCCCCTCCACCTCCCGGTGACGACCGTCGGAGGTCCCTGCACGGCATGCGGCATCCTCGACTTCTGCGGCGGCCGGTGCCTCTACTCGAACATC
>NZ_DAXW01000003.1:105293-144242 GCF_002506585.1 Methanoculleus sp. UBA430
CCCGCCCCTGGCCCGACGAGGGGCGGCGGGTCGTCTGCGGGACGGTGGAGAACCTCTATTCTGCCCTCTTGGCAGCACTCCCGGAGATCCGCCGTCTCATCGACGCGGGGAGGATCCGGATGGAGGACTTCGACCACCGGAAGTACAACAGCTGCGAGATCATCCCGTGAGGGGGAGGGACGAGGAGGCCCCGGAGCGGCCGGGCCTCACTCGTTCCCGAGGTTCGCGAGAAGTTCCTCTGCCCCCTCCACCATGGCGCGGGCGGCCTTCACCTTTGCCTTCACGACGGCGTGGTTGCCCTCTTCGAGTGCCGCTTCCGCCTCCCCGTAGAGGACCTCGGCCCGGTCCGTCCGCGCCCGGGGTTTTTTGACGTCCTGCCCCTCGGCGGCCGCAATCTCGACCTCCTCCTGGACAGCGAGCAGGTCGCCGTAGAGCTCCTCCAGGAGTTCGCGCAGTTCCTCCGTCCGGGCGAGATCCTCCTCCCGTTTCTGCCGGCCGCGCTCGCGGAGAGCCTCCCGCGCCTCCTCCTGCCCCTCGATGATCGCCTGGAGCTCGTTCTCGACGTCCCTGACCGCTTCCGCGAGCACTTCCGCAAACGCCGTCCGTTCCTCATGGGATGACTCGTAGCCGTCGTATGCCCCGTAGGCCCCACCGGCCGCCGCACCGCCGATGGCGTCGCCGAGGTCCCGCTCGCCTCGCATGACGCTGCCGAGGATGCTGCCTATGCCCGCCCCGGCGATGGCGCCCATGAGCCCTTTCTTGATCTCCTTGCGTTGACGCTCGACGGTATAACTCACCCGGACGTTCTCCCGGTCGACCGCGATCTCCATACGCCCCTCCTCACCGGTATGCCGGACATCCATCATCGACGATGTATCCCCGATACTCTGGTGCGTGATCTCCGTTCCCCTGAGCGCGAGCTGCGACATCAGCCGTTCCACAAAGTCCTGGTAAAGGGACGACACTCCCTGGCCGTAGTAGACAAACGCCATAACTACCTCCGTGCAATTGTAGTCAATCTCACAGTCTGGCATAAAAACCTTACCAGATGCAGAGATAGGAAAAACCGGCATGGAACTCGCCTGCCCCGGGACGAAGGGCAACATTCATGCAGCCAGAAGGGGACAACGTTGAGAGAACCATGACGACCATCAGCCTCATCCTCTGCAGGATCGGGCTCCACCGCTGGGGCAGGAAGCGGGGATACGACGAGTACTCCTCGAACGTCATCGAGTGGGAGCAGCGGTGCGAACGGTGCGGGAAGCGGAAGCGGTGGGTCGAGACGAAGCGGGACCGGCGGCGGTGAGGGTTCAGCGGTCGGCCGGGACACCGGCATCCCGGAACCGCCAGTGACCCCCGGAGACCAGCATCTCGAACCGTGCGCCCTGCCCGGCCTCTCCTGTCTCGCGGACGACGATCCCGGTCATCGCAAGGATCTCACGCACGAGGAAGAGCCCGAGACCGGTGTTCTTCCCGAAACCTTGCAGGAATATCCTCTCTTTCTCGCCTGCCGGTATACCGGGACCGTCGTCCTCGACGGAGATGACGAGGCTCTCCTCCCGGCAGGAGCAATGGACCCTGACCGCCGGGGCCGGCCCGGCGTACCGGACCGCGTTCTCAAAGAGGTTGTAGAAGACCTTCTCGAACATGGGATCGGCGTAGACCTCAACCCCGTCCACCCCGGTCATGAGGGTGAGAACGGAGTGGAGGTTCGCGGCCGCCCGGGCCACGCACTCGCCGACGTCCTGGTACTCCGGGCCCCGGTCCCCCAGACCCGAGTAGTCCTGGGCAAATGCAATCTGGCGCTGGATAAACCCGATAGCCGTCTTCTGCCGGTCCAGGTAATCCAGGAGAACAGGATCGGTTGCCTGGTCCCGTGCCAGCCCCAGGTAGCCCTGGAGGATGGTCAGCTGGTTGAGGATATCGTGCCGGGTGATGCTGGAGAGGAGGTGCATCTTCCGGTTCACACCAATCAGAGCAGCCTCCATCAGTTTCCGGGCGGTGACGTCCCGGACGATCGCCTGGAGGCGGGGCGGGCCTTTCACGTCAACGCGGCTCACGCTCATCTCCGTATCGTAGACCTTCCCGCTTGGCGCAGTGATCCGCCACGCGAAGAACTGCGGCTGTCCCGCATACGCCGCCTTCATCTTCTCGACAGCGCTTGCCAGCGCCGGAACACCATCCGGCTGAATGGGGTTTGAGAGATCCCAGGGCCTCTTCCCGATGAGAAACTCCCGGGTGCACCGGAAAACATTGAGGGCCTTTGAATTACAGTCGGCGAACCGGTCGCCCTCAAAGATGAATATCGGGTCGTTTGCCCCCTCAAAGAGGGCGCGATAGCGTTCTTCCGAGTCTCGCAAGGCCCGGATGGCCCGCCGGCCCTCCACCGCCTGCACGATCCGGTGCTCGAGCTCGACAAACTGTGATTCAGGGTCGCCCCCTTTCTGGATGTAACCGTCGGCACCGCGGTTGAGCGCTTCCACGACAATCTCCTCGCGGCCGCGCCCGGTAAAGAGGATGAATGGAAGGTCCCCAAAACGCTGCCGGACCTCCTTCAAGAGCTCGATGCCGTCCATCTCCGGCATCAGGTAGTCGGAGACGACCGCGTCACAGGCCACCTCGTCCAGCCGGGCCAGCGCCTCCCGGCCGGAGGGCACGGTCTCGACGCTGAGCGTACCCGAATGCTCAAGAAACACCTTACTGATATCAAGGAGGGCCGGTTCGTCATCAACGTAGAGCAGGGTATATTGGCCCGTTGGCAACACCACTGGATCAATCTATACATCAAAACAACTATAAGAGTCTATTGAAACCGCATGGTTTTACAAAAAAAGGGCAATATCGAAATTCAGGGTAAATTTAGGGGTAATTCCAAGAGCGGATACCGGAGAAGTTACCGGAGCATCTCCTTCCCCGCCGAGAAAGCCTTCGCGAGCACGCCGCCGAACTCGTAGTACTCCTGCCGCATCGAGTCGTAGGCGAACGGTCTGACCTTCGCGATATCCGGCTTGCCGTCTTCACCAAGGACGCTCTCGTCCACCTTCACGTCCAGGATCTCCCCGATGAACTGGGTATGCACACCGATCTCGACCGTCTGGAGGAGCCGGCACTCGAGAACGACCGGGAACTCCCCGACGTACGGGGCGTTCACGAGATCGCCCTTCACCGGCGTCAGATTGGTCGCCGCGAACTTGTCCGTATCCCGGCCGGAGACGATGCCGAAGCAGTCCGCCTCCTTCACGTAGTCCGCCGAGGGTATGCTGATCGTGAACTCGCGCTGCTCGATGAGGTTCGCGTAGGTCTGCCGGGCTTTCTGGACCGAGACCGCGACTGCCGGGGGGCGGGACGAGCAGATGCCGCCCCATGCAGCAACCATGGCGTCCGGCCGGCCGTCGGCACCGTAGGTCCCGATGATCAGGACCGGGTGGGGATAGAGGAGTGTCCGTGGGCCGATTGATCGCTTCGTCATGGACTACGTTTCGTCTCTTGACCCGGATATACTTTTTCGGGCGGCCTGAGAGGTTGCAGGGCAACAGCCGGAATCCCGGTCACGCAACGCCCGCTGCCCCCTTCTTCTGTTCCTGCACCGAGCGGTAGAGGAAGTAGCCGACGATGCCGAACGTCGCTATCGGCGAGAGCCAGGCGGGGATGTGGAACCCGAAACTGTCCGCGAGCATGATCGTCCCCAGCACCAGGATGGAGTACATCGCTCCGTTCTTGAGGAAACAGTAACTCCGGATCTTATCGACGCCACGGACGGTCAGTTCCCTGACGACGACAGCCCCGATACCGTTCCCGATCAGGATGAGGGGGACCGAGAGGGTGAAGGCGAACGCCCCGATGACGCCATCGATCGAGAATGTCGCGTCGAGGACCTCCAGATAGGCGATCTTCGAGAGGTCCGACATCCCGGGCTGCCGGAGCCTGGCTTCCTGCACCTCGGCGTTCTGCCGGAATCCGTGGACGATGAAGAAGGCGGTCGAACCGAGCACGGCCGCAAACCCCATCATGACGTTGATCTGGAGGGCGAACCAGACGATTGCGGCAAGCAGGATCGAGACGACCGCGTAGAACCAGACGGCCTGGCGGGAGAAGATGGCCTCGCTCCGGAGCCCCCAGGTCTTCTCCTCGACAAAGAGCCAGTGGAAGAAGAGGAAGACCAGGAACGTCCCCCCGAATATCAGGAGGATCGGGGCCGATTCTTCGATCGCGGCTGTTACCGCCGGATCGCTTGAGAACGTCGCGAGCAGGGATCCGACAGGCCCAAGCGACGGGGTGGTTGCCCAGACGATCAGCCACGGCAGGAGCCCCCGGACCACGAAGACCGCAACGATCAGGCCCCATAGGAGGAACCACCTGCGGGCCTTCTCCCCCATCGTCACGAGAACGTCGGCGTTGATGATGGCATTATCGATGCTCGAGACGATCTCAAAGACTGAAAGGCCCGCTACGGTCAGAATAATCAGTAGCCAGTCCATCTCTGTGATGGAGGATCTTCTCGCCGATCGTATTTAAGGAGGAGGCCCGGCCGCCGGCACGGGTTATGTTCATATACCATACCGGCATGAGTCAGACGCCGTCAACGGAGGTTATGTTATGGGAATCGTGAAGTGCTGCCGTGAGCAGGTCGTCGCCGTCTCGCCGGATACGCCGGCGGTGGAGGTGGCGAGGATTATGGGAGAGAGGAATGTCGGAAGCGTCGTCATTGTCACCGGCGATAACCGGCCTGCCGGCATACTCACCGATCGCGACCTTGCAATCCGGGTCATGGCACAGGAGAAGAATCCCGGCGAGGTCCGGGCAGGGGATATCGTGACCCGGGACGTGGTCACGTTCCATGACAACATGGGGATCTACGAGGCCATCCAGAAGATGACCGCGGAGGGCATCCGGAGGATGCCGATCACCGACGACGCCGGGAAGTTGATCGGGATCGTCACCATGGACGATATCGTCCGCATGCTGGGCGAGGAGATGGCTTCCATCGCAAAGAACATCGAGAAGCAGAGCCCGCCCATGCAGAAAGAGAGCCCGCCCATGCCCATGTAAGGGAGGGCACCGGCATCTTTTCTTCTCCGGCCGGGGGCTCGGCGCCCCCACGCCTGTTGCCCTTTACCCGGTGGCGAAGACGATGACCTCCCCGGTCTGGTTCATCGACCCTTCCATCGCCCGGACCAGTTCCTCCCAGGTCGCGCCGGGCTCAAGACCGAGATCGAGGTCGAGCGCGTAGACCCGGAAGAGGTAGGCCTCAGTTTTTCCGGCCTCCGGGCAGGGGCCCCGGTAACCGATGGTGCCGAAGTCGTTTGTGCCCTGTACGGCGCGAACCGGCGTTTCCACAACCTTATCGGCCGTGAACCCTTCAGGGATCAGCGGGACGGCGGGGAGGTTCCAGAAGACCCACGCCACCCTTGACGGGCCTTCCTCGGGGCTCGTCGTCGCGAGGACCGCGAGCGACTTGATGTTCGGCAGGATCCCCTCGACCCGGATTGCGGGCGACCGGTTCGCTCCCCTGCAGGTGTGCTCCGGCGGGAACTCTTCAAAATCCAGTGTGACAACCAGGTTCGGCATTGTACCAGACTCCGTCGATAGCCTCTTTCGGGAAGAGAAGTATAAAAAGGGTTTGTGCGGTCACCGGGAGTACATGGCGGCGGTGTCGCCGAACTGGAGGACGTGCCCCTGCATCGCGGCGATGAGATCGTGCTTGCCCGCGCCGGGGGCGAGATCGAGCATGGCGTCGAGCCCGTAGACCTTGAAGTGATACCGGTGCGTCTCTCCCGGGGGCGGGCAGGGGCCGCGCCAGCCGATGATACCGTAATCGTTCGTCCCCTGGACGGCGTTCACCGGAGCGGTCACGATACCCTGCGGCGGAATACCCTCCGGGATCACCGGTGCCGGGGAGAGATTCCAGACGATCCAGGTCGTAAACGAGCACCCGGGTTCGAAGGGGTTCAGTGCAAAGACCGCCATCGACTGCGTCTCCGGGGCGAGTCCCCGGATCCTCAACCCGGGAGAACGGTCGGGACCGTCGCAGGTGTTCCAGATAGGGAACTCTGCAGAGTGAAGAGAGACTATCAGTTTGGTGACTTCTGCGCCCATACAGGGACTCTAGGCGGGTCCCGATAAAAAGGTTGCGAGACCGGGGATGCCTTCAGGTCCGGGTTCCGGCTCCGGGCGGGGACTCGGGCACCGTTCTCCGCCTGTAGACCGCCATCGTCTCACCGTAGCCGGTCGCGGCGCCGGCAAGTGCGTCCAGAAGCCAGGTCCTGCCGGAGCCCGGCGGGAGGTCGAGTTCCTGCGCGAGGCTCCAGACCCGGATGAAGAAGCGGTGCGACGCACCCCTCGGGGAGCAGGGGCCGGCGTAACCGGTCTTCCGGAAGTCGTTCGTCCCCTGGACGGCCGGGACCGGATGGAAGACCCGGGGCTCCGGGGGGATGCCTGCGGGAATCTCGCCGGTCGACGGGATATTCCAGGCAAGCCAGTGGGTGAACGTGCCCCGCGGTGCATCCGGGTCGTCCATGATGACCGCAAGGTAAGGTGCATCCGACCCGAGCACCCGTATCCGCGGAGAGATGTCCTCTCCGTCACAGGTGTGCTCCCGGGGAAACCGGTCGAAGTCGACCTCTATCGTCAGGTTCTGCATACCCGTCACCCCCATGGAAAGGGGTGCATAAATCTGTTGCGGCGGGCGGGATTGGACCTAGCACCGGGGCGGTCCCGTTTCGGCCGCCCTCCCGTATGCCGCCATCGCCTCCCCGGACTCCTGGATCGCGTCCATCATGGCGCGCCCGAGGTCGACTCGACTGGATCCGGGCGCGAGATCGATCGGCCCGGCGAGCCCGTAGACCCGGAAGAGGTAGCGGTGCGACTCGCCGCGCAACGGGCAGGGGCCCCGGTAACCGATGGTGCCGTAATCGTTCGTCCCCTGCATCGCACCAGCCGGTTCCTGGAGTTCTCCCGCGGCAGGCAGGTCCGGGGGGACTTCCTCTGTAGCAGGGATGTTCCAGATGAGCCAGTGGGTGAAGGTGCCCTCCGGAGCATCGATATCCTCCATGATTATCGCGAGGTAGGGCGTCCTCGCGCCGAGGATCGTGATTGCCGGCGAGGTGTCGTCACCGTCACAGGTGTGCTCCGGGGGAAAGACGCCAAACCCCAGTATCACGACGAGGGGATCCACCGCCATGCCCCCGCCCGCATCAGAAGAGCCCCATATCCCGGGCCTGGACCAGCAGTTCCTGCACCTCCTGGTCGGTGAGGTCGTGCCACCGCTCGTAGGCCTGCGCCACCGCGAAGGTGGGGCTGGTCCTGATGTTTGGGCAGACGACGAGGTCCGCCCTCCGGGCGATGAAGTTGACAGCGTGGAGGGAGCCGGTGGGGACCGCCACGACGACCTTCCGGGGCAACTCAGCCCGGGCCGCCTCGACGGCGGCGAGCATCGTATACCCGGTCGCGAGGCCGTCGTCGATCAGGATCGCGGTCCGGCCTTCAAGCCCCGGCTCCTGCCGCCCGCCGGAGAACTTCTCCAGCCGCTCCGCCACGTTCGCTTTGGCCTTCGCTATCGCGGCGCTCACCTCGGCATCCGAGAGGTGGAGCCCGGCCATGAGGCCCCGGTTCAGGAAGACCCGCCCGTCCCAGGTCACGGCGCCGAACCCGGCCTCCGGGTTCCAGGGAATCTGCACCTTGCGCACCACCGCCATCCGGAGCGGGGCCTTGAGCGCCCGGGCCACCTCAACACCCGGCGGCACCCCCCCGGCGGGGATGGCGCAGACCACCGGCCCGGCGAGCGTCTCCATCGGCGAGAGGGTCGCGGCGAGGCGCCGCCCGGCATCGGTCCGGTCCTCAAAGACGCCCAGTCGGTCCCGCATCGCTCTATCTTCACTGATCCGGCTCGACTCAAGCATAGGTCCGCCCTTACAGCGCCGGGGTATTAACGTCTTGTGGTGGACGCTCCCCCTCTCCGGGGAGCGATACCAATAACTCTCTACAGATCGATGATTAGCCGGCAGATGATGCGAAGAGAGAGTGACCGGAGGAGGCACCGGCGATGGCAACCGACGCCGTGACACTGTATACCGACGGCGCGTCACGGGGAAACCCCGGAGACGCCGCCTGGGCGTACGTGATCGTGCGGGACGGTTCCGTCGTGGCCGGCCGTTCTGAAGGTATCGGAACTGCGACCAACAATGTGGCCGAGTATCACGCTGTCATCAACGGTCTTGACGCCGCCCGGGAGTTCACCGCCGGCAGGCTGACCGTCAGGTCGGACTCGGAACTGGTCGTCCGCCAGCTCACCGGCCGGTACCGCATCACCAAAGAGCACCTTGCAGCCCTTGCGGACGAAGTCCGGGGACTGATGCGCAACTTTGCGGAGGTCAGGTTCGAGAGCGTCCCGCGAGAGCACCCCTGCATCCAGGTCGCGGACCGTCTCTGCAACGAAACGCTCGATGCAAGGAGGCCGGGGCGGTAACGGTATGGCGACGATAGAATGCATCCCCATCGGCGTCGTCCGGTCGCCCTACCGGGCCCGGGGCGACGCCCCCCGCCAGGGGCGCCTCGCGGATACCGTCGCGGAGATCCGCGTCCTCGAAACCTACGCCCCGGGGCTCGAGGGGATCGAACGGAGCAGCCACCTTATCGTGCTCTACTGGCTCGACCGGGCGGAACGCGGGCTGCTCTATGCAAAGCCGCCGGGTGAGACCCGGGAACGCGGGGTCTTCTCGACGCGCTCGCCCGCCCGCCCGAACCCGATCGGGTTCGGGATCGTCGATCTGGTCCGGCGGGAGGGCGGTGTCCTGACCGTCCGGGGGCTCGACGCCCTGGACGGCACCCCGGTCCTGGACATCAAGCCCTACTCGCCCGAGATCGACTGCATCCCGGAAGCGACGGGCGGCTGGCACATCAAAAAGTAGATCGGGTCACGGGACAGGGACCGCCGCCTCCCCGATGCCGAGTTCGCGGAGTTTCTCCGGCGTCGGGCGGCCTTCCCGGTCCCATCCCCGGGCCTCGTAGTAGTCGTCGAGAAGGGGCTCTCGCTCCCAGACCTGGCCTTTCGGAGCGCCTTCAGTGAGCGGCTCCTCAAGGAGGCGCGGCGGCAGGGTGTCATCCTCCCGGGTACATCCGGCTCTCAGGTTGAAGATCTTCTGCATGTTCCAGATCCGCTCGCCGATCCGGAGCACCTCAGCGCCATCGATATCGTAGCCGGTGACCGCCGAGACCATCGCCCCGTAGTCCGCGGCGCCGAGCGGGAACGAGGTGAAGAGGCAGGCCCCCGACGAGTCGATGAAGGCCGTGAGGTCCTGGAAGATCTTCGTCCAGACCGCCTTCCCCTCACTCAAGTAGGGGTCGAGTTTCTCCGGCGACCCGAGCACCTCGGGGGCGATCATGTAGCCGTAGACATGGTCGCCGCCCCGGACCGATGTGGCGTAGGCAAGACCGTGCCCCTGCAATCCCCGGGGGTCGTAGGCAGGGAGTTCCTGGCGCTTGACGCTCATCGAGAGTTCGGGGTGCCCGTGCTTCCGGGCGAAGCGGAAGGAACCCTCGGCAAGTTCGTCGCCGATGCCGTCACGATAGGCGATCCGCCGGACCAGGTCGAGCATCCGTTCTGCGTCACCGAACCGGACTTCTTCGTCGATGTAGCCCTTCTCCGAGAGTTCCATGGCGCAGGCGATCGTCGACCCGGCAGAGATCGTATCGAGGCCGAGGTCGTTGCAGAGACTGTTCGCCTCCGAGACGGCGGCAAGGTCGTCGATCCCGCAGTCGGGACCGAAAGCCCAGATCGTCTCGTACTCCGGTCCTGCCGTCCGCTTCCCCTCGATCTCGATGTCGCGGCCGCACTGGATGACGCAGGTCTGGCACCCCATCTTACCGGAGAGGATGGTGTCGGCCATTCGCTCCCCCGAGACGTTCTCCGCTGCAGGAAAGTGAGCGGTCTGGAAATTCCGGGTCGGGAGGATGTAGTTCTCGTTGATGATGTTCACGAGGACGGCCGTCCCGAACCGGGGCAGCCCTCCGCCCGAGATGGCGTTCTCCCGGATCTTCTCCGCGATCTCTTTCTTCAGGGTGAGGAACCGGTCACGGTCGGCGACGGTAATCCGGCCGTTCCCCCGGGCGGCGACCGCTTTTACGTTCTTCGACCCCATCACGGCACCGACGCCCCCGCGGCCGGCGGCCCGGGAGGTCTCGTTGATGATGCCGGAGAACCGGACGAGGCGCTCGCCGGCGGGGCCGATGCAGGCGACGCTTGCGCCGGGGTCGCCGAGGTCTTCCTGGAGGGCCGCCGTCGTCTCGCTCGTCGTCATCCCCCACAGGGGCGAGGCATCCCGGACCTCCGCGTGCCCGTCGTCGAGGAGGAGGGAGACCGGCCGTTCCGCCCGCCCCAGGATCACGACCGCATCGTACCCGGCACGCTTCATGCTGGTGCCGAACTTCCCGCCGGAGTTCGCGCTGGTCAATGTCCCGGTCAGCGGCGATTTCGTGACGACGTCGTACCGGGAACCCAGGGGAAGGCCGCTCCCGGCAACCGGCCCGGTGGCGAAGACCAGCACGTTCTCCGGACCGAGAGGATCGATGCCCGGGTTCACCAGGTCATCGAGGATGCGGACCCCGAGGCCTCTCCCTCCGATGTATGCCCGCCTCCACTCTTCGGGAAACGGTTCCTCCATCGTCCGCTCTCTCGTGAGATCGACGTAGAGGATCTTCTCTGCGTAGCCGTTCATAGGTTATCACCATGCCCCAGGGCCCGGCCAGGGCAATAAGACTGCCGGACGACGATATCGACTCATTAACTTTCGCGTTGAGGAAATCAGATACGATCCGGGCACGCGCCCGGGAGCGATACCAATAAGGCTGGAGACCTCTATCACCCGGGGTGGAGGAAGAGGTGGCGACGATCCTGGGCGCGAACGGAGGGGGTGCCATAACGGTGAAGGTCAGGGCGTTTGCCATGCTCCGCGACATCATCCCGGCCGAGTGCAATGCGGAGATCTCCCGGGGATCGACCGTCGGCGACCTGCTCGCGTACCTCTCCGCCCGGTACCCTGGGCTCGGCGACGCCCTCTTCACCCCCACCGGGGAGATCCGGGCCTACGTCAACATCTTGAAGAACGGCAGGAACGTCCACTTCAGCGGGGGTCTTGAGGCGCCCCTTGATGACGGGGACACCGTCGCCCTCTTTCCCCCCGCCGCCGGTGGCTGAAAACGTGCCCGAAATCCAGGCTCCGGCGGCAGGACGGGACTTTCTTGCCAGCACCTATACCTTTTTGTGACGTTTACCAGTAATATATAGTAACTCCAGATTATGAGATACCCTATCACGGAGGATACTTCTGATGACTCAAACGAGCGAACCCGATAAGGAAACCTGTGCCGGCAACTGCGCCGGCTGCCCGTCTGCGACCGGATGCAGCGACCCGAGAAATGCGGATGCTCCGCGGGATCTCCCCCCGAAAGCCGATGTCAGCGTAAAGCATGTCGTCCTCGTCCTCTCCGGGAAAGGCGGAGTAGGAAAGAGCACGGTCTCGGCAAACCTCGCCTATGCTCTTGCCAACCGCGGCTATAACACGGCTCTCATCGACCTCGACATCCACGGTCCGGACATCCCGAAGATGCTCGGGATCGAGGACGCCCGTCTCCAGTCCTACGACGGGAAGATCATCGAGCCGGTCAGGGTCAGCGGCAACCTCGCGGTCATCTCGATGGCATTCCTCCTCCCGGAGCGCAACACCCCCGTCATCTGGCGTGGCCCGATGAAGATGACGGTCATCCGGCAGTTCCTGGAAGACGTCAACTGGGGCGACCTCGACTACCTGATCGTCGACCTCCCGCCCGGCACCGGCGACGAAGCCCTCACCGTCGCCCAGCTTGCCCCGAACATCGCCGGAGCGGTTATCGTCACCACCCCGCAGGACGTCGCGGTCCTCGACTCGAGCAAGGCCGCCGAGTTCATCAAGAAACTCGAACTCCGGGTGCTCGGCATCGTGGAGAACATGAGCGGGTTCGTCTGCCCCCACTGCAAGGAGGAGATCGATATCTTCGGCAAGGGCGGCGGCGAGAAAGAAGCAAAAACCCTCGGGGTGCCCTTCCTCGGGGCCATCCCGCTCGACCCCGAGATGCGCAAGGCTGCAGACGAAGGAAGGCCGTTCATCATCCGCCGTGCCGGGGGCGAGGAAAACCCGACCTGGAAGAGCTTCGACGCCATCATGGAAGCCCTGGTGAACGAGATCGAGGGATAAAGAATGGAGTACTCGCGGATCCTTGCCGGAGAGGCGGGACCCCTCCCCGCCTTCTCGAAGGTCATCGAGGCGCTCGAGAACTACGAGGAGTTCCCCTTCCTGCTCGAACCCATCTACCGTGAGGTCTCGGAACTCGAGGACGACGACCTCGACCGCTTCCGGTTCGGCCTCGTCCGCCTGCAGGTCTACGCGGACATCCACCGCTACGAGGACATGGAGGCGGCCCAGCGGATGAAGTACGTCGCGACGACACTCGAACGGATGCTCTTCGGGAGGCTCCTCCTCGAGGGCGAAGAGGCCGGCGGCAAGCAGTGCTGCTGAGCGGGACGGTTCAGCCTTTCAAGGTCACCTTCCTGGGGCATCCAGGTTCGCGACAGCACCATGAGCCGGTCGGCCAGAGGTGCTACGCCGGGACGGACGACGCGGACGCCTGGGACAATACAGGCATCGTACTTCGGAACCTGATAGATAGAGGATTTCGAATAACCCTCTACCATTTTGGCGTTCGCCAGGAATATGCGACGCCCCTCCGGGTGAGAACAGTGGTTTGATCGACCGGGCTGTCTTTCGTCCCTGACTTCCCGGAAGGTAAGGCCGTGAACCATGGTGTCCTGAAAACGATTCTTTCATCCGGTCATGTTATGCAGGATATCCACAGATTGGCTGAATTTCAACCGTTCTAATCGGATGTCCATGTGCGTAAAAATCAAGCGCATCATCAACCCGGATTCCGTAAAATATCGGAGAATATAAGATTTTACGGATTCTGGATGTGTCTGCGCATATCGATCGGGAACCCGGGCTATAATAATTAATAGTAATATTTATAGCACGGTACATGGACTTTTTGGTAAAGTAATCGACATCATGACCGATGCTACATATTGACCCGAAATAACGTGAGTGAAGGGTCAATACCTATGGATTCGAAGGGGCCTGATGTGACAGGTCGGCAGAACAACACACCTTCTGCAGAACGGTCATTGCCGGCTCCGCACAACAAAAGGGTTACAAATGGCTCAACTGGAACATATCGAAGCAATCGAAAAACGGCTCTGGAACGCGGCAGATACATTGCGGGCGAACTCGAACTACGCAAGCAACGAATATTTCCTGCCTGTTATGGGCCTGATCTTTCTGCGGCACGCATACAGCCGGTTTCTCGCGGTGAAAAAGGACGTTGAAGCCAACCTTCCCACGCGTGGCGGGAAGACCCGGGCGCTGACCAAGGAAGACTTCTCCCAGAAGAGCGCCATCTTTCTGCAGCCGAAGGCACGGTTCGACCATCTCGTTTCCCTCACCGACAGCGACGATCGCGCGAGAGCCATCATCGAGGCGATGGAGTCTATCGAGGGCGACTACGCCAACCTCCGGGGAGTTCTCCCCAGGAGCGAATACCAGGAACTGGAGAACAGTGTGCTCGGTCAGCTCCTCCGCACGCTCAACCCCGACGAACTCAGGCATGTCTCCGGGGATGTGTTCGGCCGCATCTACGAGTACTTCCTCACCCAGTTCGCCGACCAGAAAGCCCACGACGGTGGCGAGTTCTTCACGCCGGTCTCGCTGGTCTCGCTCATCGCCAACATCCTCGAACCCGAAGGCGGCACCGTCCTGGATCCGGCCTGCGGCTCGGGCGGCATGTTCGTCCAGAGCGCCCGCTTCGTCGAGCGCCGCCACGAGAACCCGGTCGATAGACTCACGTTCTACGGGCTCGAGAAGAACGCCACCACCATCCGCCTGGCGAAGATGAACCTGGCCGTCCACGGCCTCGAGGGCGATATCCAGAGGGTCATCACGTACTACGAGGATCCTCACGAGTTGCTGGGCAAGGCCGACTTTGTGATGGCCAATCCTCCGTTCAACGTCGATGAGATCGACGCGGACAGGGTCAAGAGAGATCCGCGCCTTCCTTTCGGCCTGCCGGGGGTTAACCAGAAGGGCAAGGTCTCCAACGGCAACTATGTCTGGATCAGTTACTTCTACAGTTACCTGAACGAGCGCGGGCGGGCGGGCTTCGTCATGTCATCCCAGGCCTCCAGCGCCGGGCATGCAGAAGCCGGCGTCCGGCAGAAACTGATCGAGACGGGCGATGTGGAGATCATGGTTGCCATCCGCTCCAACTTCTTCTATACCCGCTCCGTGCCGTGCGAACTCTGGTTCCTCAACCGCGACAAGCCCGAGGAGTATCGTGATGCGGTGCTGATGATCGACGCGCGGAACATCTACCGCAAGGTCACCCGCAAGATCTACGACTTTTCCCCTGAGCAGGAGCAGAACCTCCTCGCGATCGTCTGGCTCTATCGCGGCCAAACCGAGAAATACCTCAATCTCGTGGCAGGCTGCTGCCGGCGCATGCTGGATGAAGGGGAGGGGTGTTTCACTGCCAGGGACGATGACGGCGAAGAGATCGAGCCGCTCCCGTCTTTCATTACCTCTCTGGATGCACTGCGAGAGGCGGTTGGGCCGTTCCTCTCGACCCTTCCCGGCGACGCCCCCCACGCCGGGGCACTCAAGGAACTCGAAGATGCGATGCCTGTGTTCAAGGGCGACGTGGAGAGGTTCCAAAAAGCGGTCTCCAGGCAGCGGACGGCGTGGCAGGGGCAGAAGACCACCAACGGCGAGCTCAAGAAGGCGGTCGACCGTCTCGCTCCGCTGGCCGGGTGCAGCCGCGACCTGATCAAGCAGAGCGATCTCCTCTATAAACTCGCCTGCCGCCTCATCGAGACCTGCGAGAACGAGTGCAACGCCCGGGACAGCGACGCGTGGGTAGGCCGCGAGCTCGCCCGCGCCCGGAAAGCTGCCGACGAGGCCCGGCAGGTGGCCGTCGAGCAGCTCAAACAGGTGCGCTACTTCTGGCGGCAGGCGCACTGGCTGACCGAACGGTTCCCCGAAGCGAAACTCTGTGATGTCGCAGGGCTGGTCAGACTGGTGGACCGGGCCGAGATCGAGGCTAACGACTGGTCGCTGACACCCGGCCGTTACGTGGGCGTCGCCCCCGAGGAGGAGGACGAGAACTTCGACTTCGAGGAGGCGCTCCGCGAGATCCACGTGGAACTGGAAGACCTCAACACCGAAGCGGTGCGGCTGGCGGCGACGATCAAGAAGAACTTCGAGGAACTGGAGATATGACGGCTTCGAACCTGCCGGAGGACTACGGCTCGCTGCTTCTCGAAGTCAAAGAGCGCATTCGTGCCGGCCAGTACCAGGCGCTCAGGGCGGTCAACAAAGAACTGATCACTCTGTACTGGGATATCGGCAGGATGATTGCCCTAAGACAGGAGTACGAAGGGTGGGGCAGGTCGGTAGTCGAACGGCTGTCAGACGACCTTCAGCTGGAGTTTCCCGGGATCAAAGGCTTTTCAGTCCAGAACCTCTGGTATATGCGGCAGTTCTACCAGGAATACCACGACAACGAAAAACTCCAACCACTGGTTGGAGAAATCAGCTGGAGCCACAACCTCGTCATCATGTCGCGGTGTAAAGACCCACTGGAGCGCGAGTTCTACATCCGCATGACCCGCAAGTTCGGCTGGTCAAGGAGCGTGCTCGTCCACCAGATCGAGAACAGGAGTTACGAAAAGACGCTCCTCGGCCAGACCAACTTCGATAAGGCGCTCACGCCGGAACTGCGGGCGCAGGCAAAACTCGCGGTCAGGGATGAGTACACCTTCGATTTCCTGGAACTCGGAGAGGAGCACTCCGAGCGCGAGCTGGAGCGTGCCCTCATTGGCCGGGTCGAAGACTTCCTGCGGGCCATGGGCGGGCTGTTTGCGTTCGTCGGAAGCCAGTTCCGGTTGGAGGTCGAGGACAGGGAGTACTTCATCGATCTGCTGCTGTTCCACCGGCGGCTCCGCTGCCTGGTGGCCATCGAACTGAAGATCGGAGAGTTCCAGCCCGAGTTCGTCGGCAAGATGCAGTTCTACCTGGCCGCCCTCGACCACCGGGTCCGTGAGGAGGGCGAGAACCCTTCCATCGGCATCATCCTCTGCAAGGAGAAGAACCGCACCATCGTCGAGTACGCCCTGCAGTCCTCCACCTCGCCCATCGGCGTCGCCACCTACCGGACGGTCAGGGAACTGCCCCGGGAACTCCGGGACCAGCTCCCCGGCCCGGAGGAGATTGCGAGGCTGCTGGAGGATGGGGAATGAGGGGTGGTTGGTTTGACAGGAGGGTGCAACTGGCGGCAATGGGCAGGGAGAACTGTGAAGGGGTGAAGGTATGAGTACAGCCCCGAGGCGTCGACCAGGATGGCAGTCGGCAATCCTGCAGGACCTCGTCTTCTTCCAGCGTGGATATGATATCACAAAGGCGGAACAGAAGCCGGGCAATATTCCTGTGGTGTCGTCTTCTGGTGTGAATAGTTACCATTCCGAGGCAAAGGTGGACGGGCCAGGAGTGGTAATAGGTCGTAAAGGATCGCTTGGGACAGTCCATTATGTTGATGGGCCTTACTGGCCGCACGATACGACACTATGGAGCAGAGACTTCAAGGGCAATCTCCCACGATTTGTCTTTTACTTCCTGCAAACGTTGGGACTTGAGCGTTACGACGTAGGGAACTCAAATCCCACACTGAACCGGAATCATATTCACAGGCTGGACATCCTGCTGCCGGAGTATCAGATCCAGGAACGAATCGTGGAAGTGCTTTCCGCCTACGACGACCTCATCGAGAACAACCGACGGCGGATTCAGCTGCTGGAAGAGGCGGCGCGGCTGCTCTACCGGGAATGGTTTGTCAACCTCCGTTTCCCCGGCCACGAGCATGTTGCGATCAAAGACGGCGTGCCGGAGGGGTGGGAGAAGAAGACACTGGTGGAGATCGCTGCAACAAATGTCGAGAGTTATAAGGCTAGTGCATTACCTGATATAATTAATTACATCGACATATCGTCGGTAAAACAAGGTCGGATAATTAACAAGAACACAATGCCGTCCTCTGAAGCTCCAGGACGGGCACGCAGGAAAGCAAGGCCAGGGGATATAATCTGGTCCAATGTTAGACCAAATCTTCGTGCTTTTGCATTGATCCCCGATCCCGAAGAGAACGATGTTTTTTCGACAGGATTCACGGTAATATCGCCCATAACCGTTCCTTTTACGTACCTGTACTTATTTGTCACAACGGATGAGTTCGTCGGACACCTTGTAAACCATACTACAGGAGCAAGTTATCCGGCGGTACGACCAGAAGATTTTGAACGAGCGATAGTGCTTGTTCCACCAAAACAGATGCTAGAACTCTTCAATGAAAAGGCAGAGCCAATTTACAAGTTCATTTCAGTATTAGAAGAGGAGATGAAACTGCTCGCGCAGGCCCGCGACCTTCTCCTCCCCCGCCTGATGAACGGAGAGATTGCTGTATGAGTGAAACCGTCTTCACTAAAGTTGACTATGACCTCAACTCGCTGGTCAAGTACATTGAACTCGGCGAGATCGGCCTGCCTGATATTCAGCGGCCGTTTGTATGGAAAAATGCGAAGGTACGAGATCTCTTTGATTCCATGTACCGTGGCTACCCCGTGGGATATCTGCTGCTGTGGCGCAGTGGTCTAGCCGATGACCGGCCTATCGGGACGGATGTCAAGCAAAAACCGCCGCGGTTGGTGATCGTGGACGGTCAACAGCGGCTCACCTCGCTCTATGCGGTGGTCAAAGGTGTGCCCGTTGTCAGAGAAAACTATGACAGTGAGCAGATCTGCATCGCCTTCAACCCGCTGGAAGAGCGGTTTGAGGTCGTTGATGCGGCTATCCGGCGGGATAAAGCGTTTATCCCGGACATCTCACGAATATGGAGCAATGACACCGACATCTTCGAGGTGGTCGATGACTACCTTGAAGGACTGCGAACCTCGCGCGAGGTGACGGAAGAAGAAACCAAGCGCATCAAAAAGGCCATCTCAAAGTTGCAGTCATTGACGACCTTCCCTTTCACAGCATTGGAATTAGCGGCGGATATCTCCGAAGAAGATGTCTCAGACGTTTTTGTGCGCATCAATAGCAAGGGCACTCCGCTCAACCAGGCCGATTTCATCTTGACACTGATGTCCGTGTTCTGGGACGAGGGGCGGGCTGAACTGGAGCGCTTCTGCCGTGAAGCGCGTCAGCCCACCAGGGGCACGGCTTCACCGTTCAACTACTTCATCGAGCCGGACCCGGCCCAGTTGCTGCGTGTCAGTGTCGGGGTGGCGTTCAAACGTGCACGTTTGCAGTATGTATACTCTATCCTGCGGGGGAAGGATCTGGAGACAGAGCGGTTCAGCGACGAACGTCGGATAGAACAGTTTGACAGGCTCAAAGACGCTCAATCACGTGTACTCAATATCCAGTACTGGCATGATTTTTTGAACTGCATCCGGCTTGCGGGTTTCCGTAGCGACAAGATGATCAGTTCTCAGAACAACCTGCTGTTCTCATACATCCTGTACTTGATTGGCCGCACGGAGATCGGGGTTGAGGAGTTTACCCTTCGCAAGACGATCGCGCAGTGGTTCTTTATGTCAGCGGTGACCGGGCGGTACACGGGATCGCCGGAGTCAGCGCTGGAATCCGACTTGGCCCGACTGCGGGATGTAGACAGCCCTGAGATGTTCGTCAGCCGCCTTCAGAACATCTGCGACATTTCCCTGACCAACGACTTCTGGGCCACTACACTGCCAAACGACCTGGCGACATCATCACCGCGCAGTCCGTCACTGTTTGGATACTACGCCGCCCAGGTCCTGCTTGACGCTCGGGCATTGTTCTCCAATGCTCGAGTAGGGGACCTATTGGATCCGGCTACCCATGCGAGTCGCTCGGCCGTCGAACGGCATCACCTTTATCCAAAAGGTTATCTGGCTACCCTGAACGTCACAGATACGCGCGAGACCAATCAGATCGCCAACTATGCCTACGTCGAATGGGGAGATAACAATAAAATAGCAGATCGGGCCCCGGCGGGCTACCTCCCGCAGTTGAGGGCACGCTTTACCCATCCCGAACTGGCAGATATGTATCATTACCATGCCCTGCCGGAGAACTGGGAGCAGATGGATTATCATACGTTTCTTGAACAACGGCGAGAACTGATGGCGCAGATCATTCGCGAGGGTTATCAGAGGCTGGTCGTTGGAAATGAGTCGAAACCCAAGACAGAGGCGTTTGATCTGTCCTTTATAATCGATTACGGCGAATCAGAATCAGTAGAGTTCAAGGCAACCCTGCGCACCAACCTGCATACCGGTGCAACGGACACGCGGATGGAGATGGCGGTGCTGAAGACATTGGCGGGTTTCCTGAATACTGGCGGAGGCACACTAGTCATCGGCGTGCTTGACGATGGTACACCGCTGGGCCTTGGAGCCGATGGGTTCCCAAGCGAAGACAAGATGAGTCTGCACCTTGTCAACATCGTCAAGGCACGAATCAGCCCGCAGGCCTTGACAGCCATGCACATGCACTTTGAGGATTATGACGGAGAACGCGTGATGGTCATACGCTGCCAGAAGTCACCGGCCGCTGTTTTCGTGAAGGATGGCGAACACGAGCGCTTCTATGTGCGTACCGGTCCTTCCACAACCGAGTTGAAGGCGAGCGAGACTCAGGACTACATCAAGCAGAGGTTCGACAGGTGACCACTGGCGCTTACACCGAGGACACCCTCGTCCAGCAGACCACGGCCGAATACCTAGAGCAGCACCTCGGGTGGGACTCGGTGTACGCCTACAACAACGAAGACTTCGGGCCGGAGAGCCTCCTCGGCCGCTCATCCGACCGGGAAGTCGTCCTGACGCGCTACCTCCGGGAAAAACTGGTCGAACTGAACCCCGGCCTCACCCGCGAGGCCTACGACGACGCCGTCCGGCAGATCATCGCGACATCGGGCACACAGTCGATGGCGGCGACGAACCGCGAGAAGTACGACCTCGTCCGCGACGGTGTCCAGGTCACGTTCCGTAACGACAGGGGCGAGCGGGTGCGGCAGCGCCTCCGGGTCTTCGACTTCGCCGAACCCGAGAAGAACCACTTCCTCTGCGTGCGGGAGTTCTGGGTCCGGGGTGACCTCTATCGCCGGCGGGCCGACATCGTCGGGTTCGTCAACGGCCTGCCGCTGCTCTTCATGGAGTTGAAGAACGTCCACCGGGATATCCGGGCGGCCTACGAGCAGAACTTCAAGGACTACAAGGACACGGTGCCGCACCTCTTCCACCACAACGCCTTCGTCGTGCTCGCAAACGGCGTGGACGCGAAGATCGGTTCGGTGACCAGCCGCTTTGAGCACTTTCACGAGTGGAAACGCCTTGCAGAAGACGAACCGGGCGTGGTGGAGATGGAGACCCTGCTCAAGGGGGTCTGCGAGAAGAAGAACTTCATGGACCTCTTCGAGAACTTCATCCTCTTCGACGATCCCCTCGGCGAGCCGAAGAAGATTCTCGCCCGCAACCACCAGTTCCTCGGCGTCAACCGCGCCATCGAGGCGGTAAAGGACCGCAAGAACCGCCAGGGCAAACTCGGCGTCTTCTGGCACACCCAGGGGGCGGGCAAGAGTTACTCGATGGTGATGCTCACGCGGAAGGTTCACCGCAAACTCGGCGGGAACTACACGTTCCTCGTGCTGACCGACCGCGACGACCTGGATACGCAGATCTACAAGACGTTTGCCAGGTGCGGCGTTGTGGATAACGACCGCGACCCCTGCCGGGCGGCGAGCGGCGACCACCTCAGCCGCCTGCTCGCGGAGCACAAGTCGTACATCTTCTCGCTCGTTCAGAAGTTCAACCGGGAAGTCGAACCGGAGCAGCCCTACAGCCCGCGGGACGACGTCATCGTCATCACGGACGAGGCGCACCGGACGCAGTACGGGACCCTGGCGCTGAACATGCGCAACGCCCTCCCCAATGCCAGTTACATCGGGTTCACGGGGACCCCGCTGATGAAAGACGACGAGATCACGCGGCGGGTCTTCGGAGACTATGTCTCGACGTATGACTTCCAGCGTGCAGTCGACGATAAAGCCACGGTTCCGCTGTATTACGACGCCCGGGGCGACAAACTCGGCGTGACCGTAGGCGACCTGAACGAGCGGATCGCCGGGGTGCTCGAAGAACTGGAGATGAATGACATCGACGTGGAGCAGCGGCTGGAGCGGGAACTCAAGCGCGACTACCACATCATCACCGCCGAGAGAAGGCTCGACCAGGTAGCCCGCGACTTCGTCAAGCACTATTCGACGGCCTGGGAAACCGGCAAGGCGATGCTGGTCTGCATCGACAAGGTGACCTGCGTTCGGATGCACGGCCTTATCAGCACCTACTGGAAGAAACGCATCGCCGATCTGGAGGGCGAGATCGCCCGAACGACCGACGTGCAGGAGGAGATCTATCTGCGGCGGCAGATCGAATGGATGCGCGAGACCCGCATGGCGGTCGTGATAAGCGAAGAGCAGGGCGAGGTAGATACGTTCCGCAGGTGGGACCTGGACATCACACCGCATCGCCGTCTGATCAAGGACGGGATCGACCTGCCGGAGTTCATGCGAAAGCGGCCACAGTTTCGCAACATGCAGAGAATGGCACTCGACGATGCCTTCAAGGAAGGAGAGCACCCGTTCCGGATCGCGATCGTCTGCGCGATGTGGCTGACTGGATTCGACGTCCCGAGCCTCTCCACGCTGTATCTCGATAAGCCGCTCAAGGCGCACACGCTGATGCAGGCCATCGCCCGGGCCAACCGCGTGAACGAGGGCAAGAACAACGGCCTGATCGTGGACTACTGCGGCATCCTCAAGAATCTGCGCAAAGCCCTGGCAACATTTGCAGGAACCGGGGAGGGAAGAGAGATCGAACCCGCGAGGCCCGACGGAGAACTGCTGGCCGATCTCAGCGAGGCGACCGGGCTTGTCCGGACGTTTCTCGCCGAACGCGGCGCATCACTCGACAACATCATCTCATGGACGGGCTTTGCGCGGAACGCAGCCATCCTTGCCGCCAAGGAAGCGGTCAATGAGAACGACAAGACGCGCAAACGATTCGAAATCATGTGCCGGGCGGTCTTCACGAAGTTCAAGGCATGCATCAACGTAGAGGGGATCAACGCTCATCGAAGGGATCACGACGCAATCACCATCGTTTACCGGAGCCTGCAACAGGACCGCGACAGGGCGGATGTCTCCGAGATCATTCGCCGGCTGCACGAGGTGGTCGATGAAGCGATTGAAACCCGGTCGGATAGCGTTACTGAAGAGACCGCACCGTACGACATCAGCAAGATCGATTTCGACCGGCTCCGGCAGGAGTTCGAACGGAGCCCGGCAAAACGCACACTCGTACAGGATCTCAAACAGGCCATCGATAAACGACTCCTGCGACTCCTGCAGCAGAACCCGTTACGCACGGATCTTCAACGACACTACGAAAAGATCGTAGCCGGATACAACCGGGAGAAAGATCGAGTCACCATCGAGAAGACATTCGAGGCCCTGGTGCAGTTCATAAACCAGATGGGAGAGGAAGAAAGCCGGGCTTTTCGTGAAGGGCTTGACGAGGAGTCACTGGCCATCTTCGACCTCTTAACGAGGCCGGATCTCTCGCCCACTGAGATCCAGCGCATCAAGAACGTGGCCGTCGAACTGCTCAAAACCCTCAAAGCAGAGAAACTTCGCATCGATCACTGGCGCGACAAGGAAGCCACCCGCGACGCCGTACGGCTTGCCATCCGTGATTTCTTGTGGAGCGACTCAACGGGCCTACCTGTAGATCACTACACTGAAGACGACGTAGAGGCCAGAGCGGACGATGTATACCGTCATATATACCGTGCTTATCCTACAATCCCATCACCGTTCTACGAAAAAGAAGCAACGGCATGAACCTGGGAAAAACGCTGCTCGGATCGGACTGACCCGGCAGCCGCACTTTGCTAAAATGTTTGAGGCCGTCCTCAGGGGACAAAACATCGATTTCCCTTCGCAACCTGACGATTACTCAAACTCCGGATGTTCCATCCATCGTCCTTCGCGTTCTTCGCGTGAGGCTCTATCCTCCCAACGGTTCCGAAAAAAAAGAGTTTCAATACGTCGCCAGGTACCGCTCAAGTTCCCAGGGGTGGACTGTCGTCCGATAGGCATCCCATTCGGCCTGTGCGACGTTCGTGAGCGCCTCGACGACGTGGGAACCGAGCGCCCGGCAGATGAGGTCGTCGGCGAGCAGGGCCTGGTGGGCCTCGGCAAGGTCGGCGGGCAGCGTCTCGATCCCGGCACACCGCCGGTCATCGGTTGTCATATGGTAGATGTTTCTGTCGACCCCGGCCGGGGGCTCGATCTTCTCCCGGACGCCCTCCATCCCGGCGGTGAGCATCGCGGCGAAGGCGAGGTAGGGGTTGCAGGTGGGGTCGGGGCTGCGGAACTCGACCCGGGTGCTGTTCCCGCGCGGTGTCGGGACCCGGACCAGGGCCGAACGGTTGCCGGCGCTCCAGCTGACATAGCAGGGCGCCTCGTAGCCGGGGACGAGCCGCTTATAGGAGTTGATCGTCGGGTTCGCGACCCGGGTAATGGCCCGGGCGTGTTTGAGCAGCCCCCCGATGAAGTGCATGCAGGTCTCGGAGAGCTGCAGGGATGTGTCGGGGTCGTAGAACGCGTTCGCCCCGTCTTTTGCGAGCGAGCAGTTGGTGTGCATCCCGCTCCCGCAGATGCCGTAGATCGGCTTCGCCATGAAGGATGCGTGCAGGCCGCGCATCAGCGCCATCGTCTTGACCGCGAACTTGAAAGTGATGACGTTGTCGGCGGTGTGGAGGGCGTCGCTGTACTTGAAGTCGATCTCGTGCTGACTCTCGGCAACCTCGTGGTGGGACGCCTCGATCTCGAACCCCATCTCCGTGAGGGCAATGATGATCTCGCGCCGGACGTCCTCGGCAAGGTCGGTGGGGGCGAGGTCGAAGTAGCCGCCGACGTCCTGGAACTGCGTCGTCGGCCGGCCGTCGAGCATCCGGAAGAGGAAGAACTCCAGTTCCGGCCCGGTGTTGAAGACGTAGCCGTCCTTCGCCGCGTCCTCCATCACCCGCCGGAGGACGTAACGCGGGTCGCCCTCGAACGGCCGGCCGCTGGCCATGTAGACATCGCAGACGAAGCGCGCCTCCGCGTTCTCCTGGAAACGCCAGGGCAGGAGAGTGTAGGTGGAGAGATCGGGTTTGAGCACCATATCGGACTCCTCGATCCGGACAAACCCCTCGATCGACGACCCGTCAAACCCGATACCACCGGTCAGCGCCTTTTCCGCCTGTTTCACAGGGATAGCGACGTTCTTGGGCATGCCCAGGAGATCGGTGAACTGCAGCCGAAGGAATTTGACATTATCCTTTTCGATGCGCTCAAGCATCGCAGAAGTGGCATCACGGGACATGTGGAAGTCTACTTCTTTCCGATGAAATAAATACCTATTGACACCAATATACCCGAGCAGAGTTCTAAAACACAGCAACAGAACGTTGCTTACCGTGGTAACCATGTGCGGCATATTTGGTGTAATGGATAAGAGGCGCCAGGTGATGGACGGTTCCGGTATCCGGCAGGCCCTCTCCATGATGAACGAGCGCGGCAGCGGCGAGGGGGCGGGGTATGTTGCCTACGGCATCTATCCCGACTACCGGGACTGTTACGCGCTCCATGTCTTCCTCGACAATACCTGCGAGAGCAAAGCGGTCGTCGACGCAACACTGGAGCAGTGGGGGGCGATCGAGCACGACGAGGCGATCCCGACCTGCAACCAGCAAAACCTCCGGACGGCCTGCACTCCCTGGCGCTACTTCTTCAGGCCGGACGCCTCCCTCGCGCCGGGAAGCGCATCGCCCGAGAAGGACGTCGTCAAGAACCTCGTGATGCAGATCAACGGGTGCGTAAACGGTGCCGAGGTCGTCTCCTCCGGCAAGAACGTCGGGGTCTTCAAGGCCGGAGGATCCGGCGCGTGGCCCGAGGTCGTGGCTGACTACTACCGGATCGAGGACTACGAGGGCTACCTCTGGCTCGCGCACAACCGCTACGCGACGGCGAGCCCGGAGAAGTGGGAGCGGCCCGACCCGTTCAACCTGCACGACTGGAGCGTCGTGGAGAACGGTAAGACCACCACCTACGGGACCAACCGGCGCTACGTCGAAAGTTTCGGCTACAACTGCACGACTTCCACCGACAGCGAGGTCATCACCTACTTAATCGACCTTCTGGTGCGACGACACGGCCTCGATATCAACCTCGCCATCCGGGCCCTCGCGCCGCCCTACTGGGAGGAGATCGACCGGATGCCTGAGGCCGAGCAGAAGCTGAACCGCGCTCTCCGGTTCGCCTACGGCGCGGCGACGATGAACGGACCGTTCACTGTCGTGGCCGCGAGCCCCGACATGATGGTTGGGTTCACCGACCGGGGCAAACTCCGGCCGATGGTCGTCGGGGAGTGCGCCGACCGCCTCTTTATCGCAAGCGAAGAGTCGGCGATCCGGACCATGGAGCCGGAAGTCGAGTCGATCACGAGGCCGGCTGCGGGTGAGCCGGTGATCGGGAGGGTTGCCCCATGAGTGACTGCAACCTTGGCAGCATGCCGCTCCGGTACCGGGTCACGATCGACCGCGACCAGTGCATGGAGTGCGGGCGATGCGTCGATAACTGTTCCTATGGTGTCTTCCGGCAGGACGGCGATAAGATCCTGATCAACTCCCGGAAGTGCACCGCCTGTCACCGGTGCATCACCTACTGTCCCCGGGACGCCATCATGCTCGCAGAGCACCCCTGTGACTACCGGAGCCACCCGGTGTGGAACCAGCAGGTCAGGGAGTCGATCTACAACCAGGCCCGGACGGGGAAGATCATCCTCGCCGGGATGGGCAGCGTCGCGAACCTCCCGGTCATATTCGATCGCCTGATGCTGGACGCCTGCCAGGTCACCACGCCTCCCACCGACCCGCTCCGCGAGCCGGTCGAGCTCCGGACCTACCTCGGGAAGAAGCCGTCGAAGCTGGACTTCCGGCAGAAGGCGAACGGGGACGTCGAACTCGCCACGGAACTCACCCCGAACCTCATGATCGAGACGCCGATCCTGCTCGGTCACATGAGTTACGGTGCGATCAGCCTCAACGCCCATCTGGCAATGGCCCGGGCGGCACAAGAGGTAGGGACGTTCATGGGCACCGGGGAAGGCGGCCTGCATCCGGGTCTCTACCCCTACCAGGACCGCGTGATCGTTCAGGTCGCCTCCGGGCGGTTCGGTGTGAACGTCGATTACCTGAACCGCGGCGCTGCTATCGAGCTCAAACTCGGCCAGGGTGCAAAACCGGGCATCGGCGGGCACCTCACCGGCGAGAAGGTCAGTAAGGATGTCTCCAAAACACGGATGATCCCGCAGGGAAGCGACGCCATCAGCCCTGCGCCGCACCATGACATCTACGGCATCGAGGACCTTCCCCAGCTCGTCCGGTCCGTCAAGGAGGCGACGGGTTGGAAGAAGCCGATCTTCGCCAAGATTGCAGCCGTCAACAACAACGCCGAGAACGTGGCGGCCGTTGCCCGTTCCGGGGTGGACGCCATCGCTATCGATGGATTCCGGGGCGGCACGGGTGCTGCGCCGCGGGTCTTCCGCGACCACGTCGGCATCCCGATCGAGGTTGCCATCGCAACCGCCGATAAGGAACTCCGCAAGCAGGGGCTCAGGAATGAGGTCTCCCTTATCGCCTGCGGCAGCATCCGCGAGAGCGCGGACGTCATGAAGGCGATCGCCCTCGGTGCGGACGCGGTCTACATCGCCACCGCAGCCCTCGCGGCGATGGGCTGCCGGGTCTGCGGGAACTGTTACCAGGGCCTCTGCCCCTGGGGGATCGCCACCCAGCGCCAGGATCTCGTGGACCGCCTGAACCCCGACGTGGCCTCAAAGCAGGTCGCAAACCTGATCCACGCCTGGACGCTCGAGATCACCGAGCTGATGGGTGCGGCCGGGATCACCAGCATCGAGAGCCTGCGGGGCAACCGCGACCGGCTTCGCGGGTATATGCTTGATGCGGGCCTTCTTGACGTCCTCGACGTCAAGCCGATAGGAGCGTGAGCAGAATGGCAAAACAGATCACAATCGATGCGAAGGGAGTGGACTGCACTTCCTTAAACCAGCAGATCCGCGAGGCCCTGAAGGACGGCGCCGACGAGGTCGTCGTCAACAACGTCCTCGGCCAGCGGTTCATCGGCGACGGTCTCCGCGGGAACGCCACTATCTGCGTTCACGGTGTTGCGGGCGGCGACCTCGCCATGTTCATGAGCGGGCCGACCGTCGTCGTCCACGGGAACGCGGAGCACGCGCCCGGCAACACGATGGATTCCGGGAAGGTAGTGATCCATGGGAGCGCCGGCGATGCGGTGGCGCACAGCATGCGGGGTGGCAAGGTCTTCGTCCGCGGGGACATCGGCTACCGGGGCGGCATCCACATGAAGCAGTACGAGACGCAGCGCCCCATACTGGTCGTCGGGGGGTCCGCGCAGATGTTCCTCGGCGAGTACATGGCTGGCGGCCTCCTGATTGTCCTCGGTCTCGACGGGGTCATGAAAGCCCGCGAGATCGGGAGCGGGATCCACGGCGGGGAGATCGTCGTCCGCGGGGACGTGGACGACACCTGCCTCGCCGCAGGGGCAAAGAAGGTGCCGCTCACCGATGAGGACCGCGCACGGATTGTCCCGGTGCTCCGGGAATTTGCAGAAGACTTCGGGTTCGATCCCGAACCGCTGGTCAACGCGGATTACACCCGGATCGTCCCTGCGAGCGCACGGCCCTTTGCCGGGAAGTATACGTGGGAGTGATAGGCATGGAGATGAAGACTTACAAAGGCCTGGACGCCGAGGTCTGGGCTACGGGCCTCTGCTCCGGGTGCGGGGCCTGCGTGGCAGTCTGTCCGGCGGATGCCCTCCGGTTCGCCCCGGGGAACACCGATGCGCCGGTGAACATTGGTTACTGCAAGGCTGAGAACGACAGCGTGCCCTGCGGGGCATGCTACGCGGCCTGTCCCCGGGTCAACCTTGCGGGGCAGGGGAAGATGCTCGGGCCATACCAGGAGATCGTTGCGGCCCGGTCGGTATTCCCGGTTGAGCGGAAGCAGAGCGGCGGCGCGGTGACGGCAATTCTGGTCAATGCCCTCGATGAGGGGTTGATCGACGCGGTCGTCACGGTGACGAGAGACCCCTGGACGATGAAGCCGTCCTCAGCGGTGATCACCTCCTCAGAGGCGCTCGTCCAGCACGCCGGGAGCCGCTACTCCTGGTGGGTGCCGCTGCTTGCCTCCTTAAAGGAGGCAGTGGTCACCCGGAAGTACCGGCGGATCGCCGTCGTCGGCGTGCCCTGTGTGGCACGGGCGACGCAGATGATCCGGACGAGCGACCACGAACTCCTCCGGCCCTACGCGAAGGCGATCCGGCTCGTAATCGGCCTCTTCTGCACGGAGACCTTCGACTACGCGAAACTGGTCGAGGGAAGGCTGCAGTCCGATCGCAAGATCGAGCCCTGGGAGATCCGTCGCCTGGACATCAAGGGTAAAATGGACGTCTACCTGCAGGACGAGCGGCAGATCTCCATCCCGCTCGCCGACCTCGAAGGGTCCGTTCGGCCCGGGTGCCACGTCTGCACCGACTTCACGGCACTGAGCGCGGATGTCTCGGCCGGGGCCGTCGGGTCGCCGGATGGCTACACGACGCTCGTCATCAGGAACGATATCGGCAAGGGGTTCGTCGACCGGGCGGTCTGGCAGGGCAAACTCTCGACCGGCGGCAGTGTCGACCTCGCCGCTGTCGAGCGTCTGGCTGCGAAGAAGGCAGAGCGCCGGGCTGAATAACTCTTTTTTTTGACGATCCGGATACCCCGGTCCCGGAGATTCGAAGAGATCCCGCCCGGTGCGTCGTCGGAGAGCGATCGGCAGCAGGCAAGAGCTCACAGATAGAAGCGGATACCGTATGAGATTTGCAAAGAAGATTCCCCCTGCAGATGAGGGATTGAGGAGACAACTACTCTCCAGCGGGTGGAAACGGATCAAAGAGCCCACAAATCTCCCGGCTGCAACGTTGCTGTCACTGCCGTTTGCCTTCATGCTCGGGGCGATCACGCTGGCGATTACGTACGGGTTAGATCCTTCACTCTATGCTTTCGTAGGAGACGGCCAGCAGTTCTCGTTCACGATCTCTTTCGATCTCTCTACCCTGTTCTTTATCCTGGCGATCCCCCTGTTAATGGGCCTTCATGAAGGTATTCACGCCGTGTTCATCCCGAACGCCCTAACCTCAGATAACGTCTTCTGGGGGATCAATGGAGTATTCGGATTTGTCTTTACCACCGAGGAGATCAGAAAAGGGCGGTTTCTCATCATCTCCGTCATGCCCTACCTGGTACTCTCGGTGATGCTGCCGTATATCCTTTCAATCCCTGGCTGGCTCAACGGCTACACGGCATTCCTCTGTTTACTCAATGCTATGGGGTCCAGTGTGGACATTTTAACTGCAGGTCTTGTAGCCGTTCAGGCCCCCAAGGGTGCCACGATCATCAACAACGGTTTCGAAACATACTACAAGGCGACCGTTCCTCCCTCACGCGCCCAGGTATGTAGGGTCTTTTAGTCCGAACCATGCCCGGATCAGGTAGATCGATCACTCCGCGATCGCGCCGTTCCGGCCTCGACCCTCTCGCATAAGGAGAGGCAGGGAGAGTTACCCCGTTCCCTGCACGGCCTGCTCTGCTGCATACCCGATCCCGGTTGCAGTGATCGGGATGATGAGGTATCGCAGCCCGATCTGGGCCATGTAGGTGCCGGCGTCCATCCCCGAGAGGGGCAGAAGGATGACGGCGTCGAGCGCCCAGTTGATCAGGAGCCACACGCCGCCGAGCAGGGCGCCTTCCCGGACGAACCGGGCATGCACGCCCCTGAAGTAGACCAGGATGAGGAAGGTGCCGAGCGCGGCGGAGAAGACCAGCAGGACCGATTTTATCAGGAAGATGTCGTAGAGCGGCTCCCCCTCGGCCGAATAGAAGGGGACCGAGATGAGGAAGGGGGTGAGCCAGGTGAGGATGCCGAAACCGATGAGCCTCACGTATTTCGCTGTGCTCATACCAGGAGAATCGTATTCCGAAGGGATATACCAATCGGAATTGCGAGAGGAGCGGGATTGGGTCGAATTAATCCCCCGTGCGATCCTGCCCTCCTACCTCCCCGTCACCCTCTTGATCCGCGCAAGCGGCGACGACCGTTCCAGGAATGCCGAGAGGAACCCGGCAAACTCCTCGTCCCAGCACTCCGCACCGATCTTCACTGTCCAGCCCTGCTTCATCGAGCGGCGGACGTGCTTGCCGAGCGCGACGTCGAAGAGCGCCTTTGACCGGAGGAGGTCGACAGCCCGGGTGAACGGGCGGGCGATCTCCACCACGTAGCGGCCGTCCTCGACGTAGGGACCGGCGAAGACCTCCTCCTGGACATACTTCGCAAGGAACTTCTCCGCGTTCTCCCGTGACCAGACCGGCGGCCCGATATGCCGGCGCATCACAGGAACCTCCCCGGCCATCAACTCGAAGAGGATCACGCACCGCTCCTTTCCCATACAAACATCGATGCGGTTGGCCGAAAATCCGCTCCGCTCCAGGAGTTCCCGGACCGACTCAGCGGATTTCCGGAGCTGGGGCACCACCGTGTCGGGCGTGTAGTCCGGCGTCGCGAAGGTCATGGAGTAGAGATGCGTCCCCCGCGCGGAGAGGAGGCGGGAGAAGACCTCACCGGTGAGCGGCGGGGAGTTCGGCCGGCAGAAGAACGTCAGCGACGGCTCCGCAAGGTAGCCGCGGGCGAGCTCGACGAACTCGAACATCCGCGAGAGCGAGAGCGCCGCCGCCACGTTCCTCTCCGGGTCGACCGGGTCGATGACGACGAGCGGGTCCTCGAACTGCTTCGTCCCGTGCCGCTCGATATCGATCGTCTCTCCCGGCTTCCAGCGGGCGGCTGCCTCGATGAGCGCGTGAAACCCGCCGTAATGGATCGTCAGGATCTCGCAGAGGTAGCCGGAGAACCCCTCGGTCATGTGGTCCGACCCGTAAACCCCGCCTGCCTTTGCAAACTGCTTGCAGAGGAGGACGTCGTCGGCGTAGCCGCCGATGTGCGCGAGAATGTAGCGGGTGTGAAACGGCGTCCTGTCCACGGCGCTCTTGATCTCGGTGGCGCTCGCTACGGCATAGCAGGGGACGAGATCGATATCGAGCGAGTTGATCGTCGCGTTGAGGTAGGGGTGCTCCGCGTACTTCTCGCGCCAGGTCGCACCGAACTCCTCCGCGATCCGGCGGGCGAGAGAGAGGCCCTGTTCCTGGAGGTCCTCGCGGGAGAGCGCGGGGTCGAAGAGCATGAAGACGTCGAGATCCCGGTCGCCCCGGACGAAGGTGTCGCGGGCGACCGAACCCACCATCATCGCCTTTGCCATTCCCGACCGCTCCACCGCCTCGATCAGGCGCTCTCCCATCGCCCGGACGTAGGCCCGCTCCTCGGGCGTGGGGCGGATCCGTCCGAGCACCTCCTCCTCGCAGGGGCACCGGCTCAAAGTGGTACCTCCGCAAGGTCCTCGTAGATGGGCCCCCGGGGCATGAGCGTGCTCTTCTTGAGCCGGATGGTCTCCACCCGGCACCTGCCGAGCGGTTCGGGGGGCAGGCATTCGACCTCCCTGCACTGTGAGGGGTGGAACTCCTTGACACGGGCAAGGGTCGCGTGGGGGCGGAAGGGGCGGGTCTCGCGGGGAAAGCCGAACGGCGCGAGGAGGTCGTCCACCTGCCGGGCGAGGGCGGCGCTCTCGCCGGTGTCCGTGACGTCGCACCAGATCACCCGCGGGCGACGCGGCGGGTTACAGACCGCATGCCCGACCGTCATCTCGAAGGGACCGGCCCTGACGGCCCGGAGCGCCTCGACGATCGGCTCGATCTGCGCCGGCTCAACCTCCCCGAGAAATTTGACCGTGATGTGGAGGTTTGCGGGGTCGACGATGGCGAGCCTGCCCTCGGACCGTGCGAGGATATCCTGGGACTGCCGGGCTCTCTCGCGGATCTCCTCCGTCAGATCGATTGCAACGAACGTCCTGACCATATCACTATACTATCGCGTCTCACCCTAGAAAATGGTGATCGTCCGGCAGAGGCGCACCCGGCAAAACCGGGCGTACAGGCAGCGGAAATGCGAACCCGGCACGAGACACCGCTTCAATGCTCACCGGCATACCGGAGCGGACACCCGGCGATGAACGGCGCCCTCACACAAAATGGCAGAGGATATATCCCTCCGGAGTCAAAGTATTACGACCAATTCTGGGGGTAATCATCATTTCCTATACGGCACAATTTATCGTTTATACACTGGAATTTTGCCCGAACTGCGAGATTCTCAAAGAGTTCCTGGCCTCCAGGGGGGTCCCCTTTACCGAGTGCGACATGGCGTCCGCCGAGGGGCTGACAGAACTCCGGATGAACGGCGTATTCGTCCAGGAAGCGCCGGTGCTGCAGAAAGACGACACATTCTATACATCCGGCGATCTCTTTGCCGGCGGCGCGCTCCGGGAAGACCTTGTCGCCGACCTGATCGCGGGGGCATGAGGTTGGCGCGCAAATCGACGCAAACGACCATATTCGGGGAGTTTGTCCCCACTTTTCCGAAGGTCCGGACCTCGCGTGGCTTCCTCCTCGACTGGAACCGGGACCGGATCGTCAGGCAGATCATCGAGGAGACCCGGCTGGTCGAGACCTTCTACGGCTACCAGGGGGCCGACGAGGAGACGGCGCAGGATATCGCCCGACGGGTCGAGAAGAAGATCCAGATGCTGGGCCTCCAATCGCTCTCCGGCCCCCTGATCCGCGAGATCGTCAACATGACGCTCCTCGAACGCGGGCTTACGTCCTACCGCAACGTCTGCACCCGGGTGGGAACCCCGGTCTTCGACGCGCACCTCATCGACGTCGGGCGGGGCTTTGAGGCCCACGACAACGCCAACCTCCAGGAGAACGCCGAGACCTCGCACAAGAAGAAGGCGGACAAGATCAGCAAGGAGCAGTACCTCCTGCAGCTCCCTCCCGAGCTTGCGGACCACCACCTCCGCGGCGATCTCCACATCCACGACCTGGAATACTTCGGGACGCGCCCGTTCTGTATTGACGGAAGCACGGTTGTGCCCCTACGGATGGAGAACCGCACCGGGAGTGTTCGCCTCGACGAACTCCCGATCGACGGCGACGATTGGCTCCCACGGGACCTCTCTGCGCTCACCCCGAAGGGCTGGAGGCAGGTCAGGAAGGTGACCCGCCGGCGGGTGAACCCGGGCGAGATGCTCCGGATCCGGGCTTCAAGCGGACGGTCGCTGCTGGTCACCGGCGAGCACCGGATACCAGTGCAGGACGGTGATCGTATGGTCATCCGCCGTGCCGACGAGGTCCGGCCCGGGGACGCCCTCTACCGGATATCCAGGACCGATGCCGTCCGCGGGGAGACGATCGACGCGATCGATCTCGTCCGGGAACTGCCGGCATCGGTGCCGGCCCACCTCCTCGAGAACGTCTACGTCCGCGGTGCCGAAGGGATCTTTAGCCACGTGGTGCAGAGCGGGCAGGCCGCTTCATACGCCGAGATCTCGCAGACCCTCGGCGTCGAGCACCAGAAGCAGTGGTATACGCGCGGGATCATGCCGGTTGCTCTCTTTAGCGCCTTCTCTTGCCACTACGGGGTCGAAGAGTATGCCGGGGTCACGATCGGCGTTGCCGGGAGCGAGCACGAACTGCCCGCCCTTCTCACGCTGACACCGGAACTCATCCGGCTTCTTGGTTTCTTCGTCGCCGAAGGCAACTACAACGCCGCCCCGGCGGCCGGGCAGTACAACCTTGCGATCACCGAGAACGTCCAGGCCCCCGCCATCCAGGCCGCGGCATGCGCCGCCCTGAACACCTACGCAACGATTGCCGGCGGCACGCCCGATACCACGAACATCTACGGCATCGAGGTGGAACATAACCGGGCCCTGCAGGTCTACTTCGGCGGGAAGGCAGGCTACCTCCTCTTCCGCTACGTCTTCGGCATCCCCGAGGGAGCGGCGGGAAAACGCCTCCCCTGGATCGTCTACCACGTAAACGACGTCCTCCTTCACGAGTTCCTCTCCGCCCTCTTTACCGGAGACGGCTCGGCATACTACCGCCCGGAGAAGTCGGACTGCATCGTCAACTATACCACCACGTCACCGGCGCTCCGGCAGGAACTCGCTCTCCTGCTCACCACGCTCGGGATCTCCCCCCACATCGTCGAACTCTACGAAGGCGATACGGAGCGGCGGACCCTCTACCGGCTCCAGTTCAACGGGCGAAAGAATATCGAGACGTTTGCCCGGTATGCCACGTTCCTCGATGAGCGGCAGGACCACATCGACGGTTTCCTCTCTGCGGTGAAGGAGACCCGGACCATGGCGCGGGAAGAGACCGTCGTCGAGGTCGCTCCGGCGGAGCCCACCGGCGAGTACGTCTACGACCTCTTCATTGACGGCGACGGGAGCGAGGAGAGCCATACGTTCTACGCATCCGACGGCCTCCTCATCCACAACTGCCAGGACTGGGACCTGCGCTACTTCTTCTACTACGGCCTGATGCCCGACGGCAACGGGACGAAGGCATCGGTCGCCGGCCCGGCAAAAAGGGCCGAGGTAGCGGTCCTCCACGCGGTCAAGGCGCTCGGCTCCGCGCAGACGAACTTCGCCGGCGGCCAGGGCTACTACAACTTCCTGACGTTCATGGCGCCCTTCTTCGAGGGGATGGACTACGAGGAGATCAAGCAGCTGATGCAGATGTTCGTCTACGAGATGACCCAGATGATGGTCGCCCGGGGCGGCCAGGTGGTCTTCTCGTCGGTCCAGCTCTCTCCCGGCGTCCCCACCCTCTGGAAGGACAAACCCTGCGTCTACCGCGGCAAGGTCTGGGACGGAGAGCAGGCGCCGCTCCGGACCTACGGCGAGTTCGAGCGGGAGGTCCGGCTCCTCTTCAAGGCGCTGATGGAGGTGATGCTCGAAGGGGACTACTGGGGCAAGCCCTTCTCCTTCCCGAAGCCCGAGATCAGCATCGAGCCCGACTTCCTCGCCGAGAACGAGGAGTTCAACCGGGAACACCCCGACCTTCCCACCTACCACGACCTCTACCTGATGACGTTCGAGCTCGCGTCCAAGTTCGGCACCCCCTACTACGACAACCAGATTCCCGGCTACCGGGGCGCCGGGGAGGGGATCTCCTGCTACCAGTGCCTTGCAGGCGACGAACTGGTCCCGGTCGCCGACCACGATGGCAGGATCGTCGTCAGGGCGATCGGGGATCTCTTCGATACCGCGGCGAAGAACGGGCGACGGATCGACCCGTTCGGCACGGAACTCGCCTACTACGACGGGAAGGCCCCGAGCGTCGACTTCACCACCCTGGAAGCGTCGCTCCGCCCATTCCACGGCGTGATGCGCCAGCGCTACACCGGAGACCTCCTCCGGATAACCCTGGAGTCGGGGCGGCGGATCACCGTCACGCCCGACCACCCGGTCTATGCCCTGGAAGGCGGGAGATTCGTCAGAAAGACCGCAGGAGACCTCGATATCGGCGACTACCTGCCGGTCCTGAAGACGAGCGAGTTCTGCGAGAGCACGGTTGCGGAGATCGACGTTGCCGGGATCCTCACGCAGGCCGGCCACGCCGGTGCCGTCCGCGCCTCCGGAGATGGGGTGAATACCCGGGGCGCAAAACGCCCCGGTCTCCCCCGCACCCTCGCGGTCACCGGCGACCTCGCACGGTTCCTCGGGTACTACCTCGCGACAGGGTCGAGCGAGCATGCCGGGCGGCGCTATGCGGTCCGGCTCTCGTTTGAGGGAGACGAGTCCGGGGTTGCGGCGGACGCCGCCGCCTGTATCCGTGCTGCCTTCGGGTACGAGCCGCAGGTCCGCACGTCGGCGGCGGGGACCACCGTCGTCATCACCAGCAAACTCATCTACCTCCTGGTCGACGCCCTCGGGTGCGGGTCCACCGAAGGCGACAGGACGGTGCCCGACCTCCTCTTCAACCTCGACCGGACCCGGGTGGGCGACTACCTCGGCGCGGCCTTCCACGCGAGGACGACCTCCGGACGCCGTGCCCGGAGCATCAGGCTGAAGGCGGCCTCCCGGGATGCGGTCCAGAAGCTGGTCTGGCTCGCCAAAGGGATCGGCGTCCAGATGAGCTATGCCGAACGCGAGGCCCCGCAGAAGACCTACACCTGCAGGATCACCGCCCAGGCCCAGATCGACCGGTTCTCCGCAGAGACCGGGTGCCCGGCAGAGGTGCCGCTGGGCCGGCAGACCGATGGGACCTTCACGGACATTCCGACGAGCGGGCACGCTGCCGGGTGCACCGGGGTTGCCTGCGCAAGTAGATACCATGCCGGCGGGATGGACGGGCTCCAGGTCTCGCTCTATATCCCGCCCATCACCCGCGGGTCCGGGATAGAGCGGCTCGCCCGGGGAGACGTCCACCCGCTCCGCATCCGCTCGATCGAGCAGGTCGATCACGACGGCTACGTCTACGACCTCGTCGACGTCGCCGGCACCCATACCTTCTCGACCGCGCTCGGCATCGTGACCGGGAACTGCTGCGCTTACCAGTTCTCTTCCCTCGCCGACGAGGACGACGAGTTCGAGGACAAACTCTACTTCCGGGAGGGGAAGCACTTCTCGATGGGTTCCTGGCAGGTGATGTCCATCAACTGCCCGCGGGCGGCGTACAAGGCGGACGGCGACCAGGAACGGCTCTTTGCCGAACTGAAGTCCCTCATGGACATCGCCGTCGACCTCTACCGGATCAAGCGGCGGTGGATGTCCCTGATCCGGACGAACGGGCGGATGCCGTTTGCGATGCAACGCCCGAAGGACCCGAACACCGGCGAGCGCGGTGCGGTTGCCGTGGACCTCGAAGGCCTCGTCTACACCATCGGTGTCGTCGGTGTCAACGAGATGGTGCAGCACTTCACCGGCCACCAGCTTCACGAATCGAAGGAAACGTTCCGTCTTGCCGTCCGGGCGATGACCGAACTCGAGATGTACTCCCGTGAACTCTCGAAGAAGCACAACATGACGATCGCCCTCGCCCGCACCCCGGCGGAGACGACCGGCCAGCGGTTCGCGGTCGCCGACCTCCTCGACGAGCGGTTCCGGGACCACGCGATCAAGGTTGTCAAGGGCGACGCCGACAAAGCGCTCGATATGCTCGGCAAGACGCTCGACCTCCCCATCTACTACACCAACGGGACCCATGTCACCCCGTCGGCCCCGGTCCCGCTCACGAAACGGATCGAGATCGAGCATGTCTTCTTCCCGGTCGTGGACGGTGGGAACATCTTCCACATATGGCTCGGGGAGGCGCGTCCCGATCCCCGGGGGCTGATGGAGATGGCGATGAACCTCTGCCGGACGACCCAGATCGGCTACTTCGCCTTCACCCGGGACCTGACGGTCTCCCTCAAGGAGTACCGGGAATTAAAACCGGCCCGCCAGGACCGGGGAACCGGGGCAGGGATCTCTCCGGCGGCGGACCGGGCGGATGCCTGATCACAATCATACCTTTTTTGGCTTTCCAGGAAGATTCAGATAAGAACCGCCTGCCATGAGGCTACGGCGGTGGATGAGGCCACGAATGATCGATCTGACGACTCCATTTTTCGCCATCGACGTCGGCAGGGGCACCCAGGATATCCTGGTCTACGAGCCCGGCCGGACGATCGAGAACAGCATCAAACTGGTCCTCCCCTCCCCGACCGTGATCGTGGCGGGGAAGGTCCGGCAGGCAACCCGGGCCGGGCTCCCGATCTTCCTCGAGGGGTTCCTGATGGGCGGCGGCGCGAACACCGGCGCGATACGGGAGCACCTGGCCGCAGGCCTTCCGGTCTACGCGACGCCGGAGGCCGCCGGGACCCTCCACGATGACCCGGAACGGGTCCGGGCAATGGGTGTCGATATCCGGGCCGCTCCGCCGGGGGACGCGGTGAGGGTCCGCACCACCGACTACATGGAACCGGAACTCCGGCAGGCGCTCTCCCTCTTCGGCGTCGACTACCCGGAGAACGTTGCCGTAGCGGTCCAGGACCACGGCTACTCCCCGCACCGGAGCAACCGCATCCACCGGTTCGAGCTGATGCGGGAGCGGCTGGACGCCGGCGAATGGGACCTCACCTCGCTCGCCAGCGACCCCCCGCTCGCCGATATGACCCGGATGCAGGCAGTCCGGCGCCAGGCACCGGACGGGCTCGTCACCGATACCGGGCCGGTCGCCCTCATCGGGGCGCTCTGCGACCCGCAGGTCCGGCGCATGGCAATGACGGGAGTGACGCTCGTCAACGCCGGGAACGGACACACTCTCTGCTTCACCCTGAAAGGCAGGGAGATCCACGGGCTCTTTGAGCACCATACCGGCGCGCTCGACCCCGCAAAACTGCAGGATTACATCCGGCGGCTCGCCGACGGCACGCTGACCTCAGAAGAGGTCTTCGACGACGGCGGTCACGGGGCGGCGATCCGGAGGCCACTCAAGACCCGTGCCGTCGTCGTCACGGGCCCGAACCGGCTCCGGCTGCTGCCCGATGCCTACCAGGCGGCACCCTTCGGGGACATGATGCTCTCGGGGTGCTTCGGGCTCGCGTATCTCTGGAAGGTGTTACGGGAAGCGACGCTCTGAAAGAGCGGAGT
>NZ_DAXW01000003.1:144494-179276 GCF_002506585.1 Methanoculleus sp. UBA430
GTTCGAGCACCGTCAGGTGCGAAGGGTGAGGGACCCGAACCTCCGGTGCTCAAGATCCAAATAGCCCGCTGAAGAGTTGGAGAAGCCAGTCAAGCGGCGACGACGGGGACGCGGCCGGCTCCTCCGTCCCGGTTCCCCCTTCCACGGCATAGAAGGCCGCCACCTCCTCCTTTCCAAGACCGCGCAGGGCCTCAAGGTGCCCGACCGCTCCGGCGACGATCGTCTCGTGGCCGACGCCCCGCTCCCACGCCCCGGCCATCGTCTCCGACGGCCGGAGATCCGAGGCCTCGATCCCGGCCAGCGTGTAGAGTTCAGGAAGAGATGCCTCCGCAACGCCCGTATCCCCGTCAGGCCGGATTGAGAGCACCGGGTCGGAAATGCCCGAAGAAGGGACCTCCTGGTTGCCGACGAGGGCGTATGCCCGGAAGGCAAAGAGGTCCGGGTTCGACGTCAGGTTCGTGACCAGCCGCTCCTCGGGGAGGGTGAGGTTTACAACCGTCAGTCTCCCGGTCCGGGTGGCGACCGAGAACTCCCAGACGCCGCGTTCTCCGTCCCGGAGGCTCGGGGGCTCGCGGGTCCGCGTGATCTCGTAGACCCCGGTCTCGCCCGGGGGGGGCACCAGGACGACATAGGCCGGGCTCGTCCCCGTCGCCGTCAGGTTCCGGGCCTCGATCGTCACGGTGACGGTGAACGTCTCCCCCTCGAAGACCGCCCGCGGGTGTCGGCCGGCAAGGCGCATGGCAGGGTCGAGCAGCCATTCGAGGTTCGCGATCTCCACCCCGCTCCGGGTGAGGGCGACGTCTTCCGGGGTCTGGTCGAGGATCAGCCCGACCCCTTTGACGAACAGGCCGTCGCGCGGCTCAACGACTGCAGGCGGTGCCACGGTCTCATTCGCCCCGGGGGTGAGAGACGGTCTGATGGGGCTGACGAGCTGGTGGTCGCTCAGGGCCAGCGGACGGTCGTGCCACTGATGAGATTTTGCCATCGTCGCGCCCGGTCGCGGAGGGGCCTCCCGTTCCAGGGTCGGCATCGGCTCCTCAGCGTCATCGTCAGTATCGGCATCAGCGCCACCGTCGGTATCGGCATCAGCGTCATCGTCGGTATCGGCATCAGCGCCATCGTCGGTATCGGCAGTGCCGAAGAAGACCGTTGCCACAGGTTCCGCGGCAGGGGTCTCATTCGCCGCAGACGTGACTGCCGTTGTCTCTTCGTTGATGGGCGTTGCCATCTCCGTCAGCGTGGGGGGTTCGCTCACGAGGGGAGCAGGCCTCGCTGTGACCTCTTTCTCCTCGGAGGCAGCCGCCGGGGCGGGATCCGCCGGCATCCTTGCGGTGACGGACTTTTCATCCCCGGTTTCCGGGAGAGCGGACGCGAACGGGGCAGCCATGCCGATACAGAGTGCCAGAACCAGAAACACGGGGAGAAGGCGCCTCAACGAGGCCACTCCCGGCACCTCTGCTGTTCTGCTGCAGACGACGCGAGGCTCTATCACCTGTCCAGATCCTCTCTTCATGAGAGTGTCATGGAGCCCGGGCAAGTATAAATAATTTCCTGATTGGAGGCCGCCTGAAACCCCCTGCGGGGAACGGCTCTGTCAGAAGATGCCCCGGCACCCGTAGTCTCTCCAGATGCGGCACCCGGCAGGGCAGGAACGAAGAAATCCGCTCTCGATGAGAGAATACAGAACTACGACAAAAAGAGAGGGGGTTCAGGCCATCTCGTTCTGCGCCAGCTGGACATCGGCGATGTCGTGCTGCCGCTGTGCAAGAACCTTTGCCTTGAAGATGTTCTTCCCCGCTTTGCCGATGGCAAGGCCCCGGTCCTCATCCCGAACCTCAACGAGGGCGACCTGCTGGTCCTCCTCGTTGGTGTCGAAGTCGATAGCGGTGACCTGAGCCGGGAGGAAGCAATTCCGGAGGAACTGACCGGGGTCCGCGGAGTATTCCACGACCTCGATCCTCTTGCCCATCACATCGGATGCCTTCTTGATGCTCGACCCGCTCTTACCGATGGCAAGTCCCATATCGCCGGGGTTGATCACGAATATGATGCGCTCATTGCGGTTGTCAACAATGCAATCGCGGCTCCCCGCGCCGGTGAGGCTCTCGAACTGCGAAATGAGGCGCATGCACTCTTCAGTCAGCACGACCTGTGGCATTGTCTACACTCTCGCAACATTCAGGATATCGGATTCACCTGGCTCGACCACGGCAAGGGCACTGACGACGTAGGGCATACCGCAGGCTTTCCCGAGCTGGACACTCGAGCCCTCGTAGACGTAGACAGGGATATCGATCTCTTTCACGATATTTTTGACGGATTCGGGGCTGTTTTTGGCCACCACGACAAGTTTGGCCTTACCTTCCTCGATGCATTCCTGGGTCTTGTTCTGTCCGAGGAACACTGTACCAGTCTTCACGGCTTTGCGTAGTGAAGCATTAAAGTCCATATTATGATTCTCCTAGATTTTCAGGTTTGTGGGTTTTGCGATGAGTTTCACATCACCGGTGCCGAGCTGAATGGGCTGGCCCACGATCACGTTCTCGGTGACACCGTTCAATTCGTCCACCTCGTTCGCGATTGCTGCATCGAGCAAGTGGTTGACCGTTACCTCGAATGCTGCCCGGGAGAGGACGCTCTCCTTCTCACCGGCAATACCGTGCCGGCCGATCTGCTTGACCTCGCCGTCCATGCACATCATATCGGCGACGAGCATGATATGACGGACATCGACGCCGATACCCTGTTCGTTCAGGGTGCTCAAGGCCTCCCGGATGATCGCGTCCCGGCCTGCCTCGATCCCGAGGACATCGGCGATCTCGCTGATGTTGTTGCTCCGGGTGCGGGAGGTATCGACTCCCTCGACTTCGAAGACATCTTTTAGGTTGGAGCCCTCAGTATAAAGGATATACTCTCCGCCCTCCTTTCTGGCGACGACCCGCTCGATATCGTCGATACCCTGGACAATGACGTTCCTGACATGTTCTGCGAGCTGGAAGAGGTTCTGGTAGCTCTCTCGGTTCTTGGGGGTGAATGTGAGCGACACCTTCTTCACGTCTCCTTCGACATCGAAGTCGCGGAAGTGCCGCTTCTCCCGGATCTTCCTCGGTCCCACCTCGAAGATCTCCTCCACCCCGATCTTCCGCCGGTCGCAAACCGACTTGTTTAACAGGACGAGGACCTGCATGTTCTCCATGTCGATGGTGATGTCTCCGAACTCATGAAGCGGCGCGGCCTCGATCTGCCAGCTCACCTCACGGGCGCGGTCACGGTTGAACGCCCAGTCGTCCTGCAGGTAGATCGCCATCGTGGGGGTGCTCGGTTCCCGCCGGGCGTCCATGATCTCGATGAGGCGAGGGAGGCCGAGGGTAACGTTGATCTCGGCCACACCCGCGTAGTGGAAGGTTCGCATCGTCATCTGGGTGCCGGGCTCGCCGATGGATTGTGCCGCGACGACGCCGACCGCCTCGCAGGGCTCGATCCGGCTCTTCTTATACTCGGAGAAGACCATCGTGAGGATCCGGTCGAACTGCTCGTCGGTGAGGTCCTTCCCTGTAAGGCTTGCCTTCAGGTCTTCCCGGGTCCGGTAAGGCAGATCGAGGGCATCGATCCGCTGCTCCATATCGCTGTTCACTTGACCTCCTCCTTTAAGACGCTCTCCACGATGCCTTTCACGTCCACCGGGGCGCCGTAACTGCTCCTGCCGGGGTCGGTCCCGTCCTCGCCGTAGCAGAACTGGATGATTCGGCCGCCCGTCGTCCGGACGGTGCCGTCGTATGCCACCTTGAGGTCCTGCAGGGCGTTGATCATCCGCCGCTGCAGGTACCCGCTCTGCGACGTCCGGACCGCCGTGTCCACGAGACCTTCACGCCCACCGATAGCATGGAAGAAGAACTCGGTGGGGGTGAGGCCGCTCTTGTAACTGTTGGTGACGAACCCGTGCGCCTCTGCACCACGGTCGTTGCGCCGGAAGTGCGGCAGGGTCCGGTCCTCGTAGCCACGCACGATCCGCTCGCCACGGACAGACTGCTGCCCGAGACACCCGGCCATCTGCGTCAGGTTCAGCATCGATCCACGGGCACCGGAGACCGCCATCACCACGGCGGTGTTGTCCATACCAAGGTGCCGCCCGGCGATCTCACCGGTGCGGTCACGGGCCTTGCCGAGCACCTGCATGATCTGCATCTCGAGCGTCTCCTCAAGTGTCCGTCCCGGCATCGGCTCGAGTTGCCCCTCGTTGTAGATCTTGATCCGGCGATGGACGTCGCTGAGAGCGCCGCTCAACACCTCGTCGATCTGGCCGTACTCGGTCCGGGTAAGGTCTTCGTCATCGATGCCGAACGAGAACCCCTTGAGCATGATGCCCCGAATCGAGAGCTTGGTCACGTCGTCGATGAACCGGGCAGCACGCTTCATGCCGTGCTGCCGTATGATCCGGTGCAGGATCTGGCCGTCGAACGCGCCGATCCCCTTCTTGTCGATGGTGCCCATGAGCAGGTTTCCGTCGACGATCCGGACGAACGCATCGTTTTCGCAGAGCTCGCGCTTGCAGGTCTCGCAGTTCTGGCACGACGAGGCGTGGAAGACCATGTTCAGGTCATCGGGGAGGACGAGCGAGAAGACCTGTTTGTTGGTCCAGAGAGGGTTCCCGTTCTCATCCAGTCTGTCCGGCTCGGGCAGGTGCTCGACGGACATATGCTGAATGAGATAGAGTGTCGTCTCCTTGTCGAAGTGGCGAACCGTGTGCGTCAGGAGGAAGATGCCCGAGATGTGGTCGTGGATACCGCCGATGATCGGGCCGCCGGTCCTCGGTGAAAGGATGTTCGCCTGCACCGAGACCAGAATCTCGGCCTCGGCCCGCGCCTCCTCGGTCTGCGGGATATGCAGGTTCATCTCGTCGCCGTCGAAGTCGGCGTTGTAGGGCGGGCAGACGGCCGGGTTCAGCCGGAAGGTCTTCCCATCCATCACGACGACCCGGTGGGCCATGATGCTCATCCGGTGCAACGAGGGCTGCCGGTTGAAGAGGACGATATCCGCATCTTTCAACTGCCGCTCCACGGTCCAGCCGGGCTCGATCATCTCCGCGACCGTCTCCAGGTTTACGTCGGACAACCGCACCCTCCGGTTGTCGGGCCTGATGGCGTAGTTCGCGCCGCAGGGGGACCGGGTGGTGGGACGCCCGGGGCCGTTCAAGACATACTGCCGCATCTCCTCGAGATTGAACTGGGTCACCCGGATGGGAAGGGTCATCTCGTTTGCAATAGCAAGCGGGATGCCGACCTCGCCTATCGAGAGGTTCGGGTCGGGCGAGATCACAGTACGGGCGGAGAAGTTCACACGCTTGCCGGAGAGCGAGCCGCGGAAACGGCCTTCCTTCCCCTTGAGACGCTGCGACAGGGTCTTTAACGGTCGGCCGCTCCGGTGCCGCGCAGGCGGGCACCCCGCCACCTCGTTGTCGAGGTAGGTGGTGACATGGTACTGCAGGAGTTCCCAGAGATCCTCGATGATCAACTGGGGCGCGCCGGCGTCCTGGTTCTCCTTGAACCGCTGGTTGATCCTGATGATGTCCACGAGTTTGTGGGTCAGGTCGTCCTCGGACCGCTGCCCGTTCTCGAGAATGATCGAGGGGCGCATCGTGACCGGCGGGACCGGGAGGACGGTGAGAATTGTCCACTCCGGCCGCGCGACATCAGGGTTGACCCCCAGGGCCCGCAGGTCCTCGTCCGGGATCTTCTCGAGGCGCGCCCTGATGTCGGCCGGGGTCAGTTTGTGCTCAACCTTCCGCCCTTCCTCCACGAAGACCTCGGAGAAGGTCGTCGGTTTCTCGAAGTTGATCTTGAGTTGCTGCTCCCCGCAGTGGGGGCAGACCCGTTCTTTCTTGATATCTTTCTCTGATACGACCTCAGATGCGAGATCGCTGTCTTCGGGCCCGACGATCTTCTCGACCTCTTCGGCCGTCATCAGCAGGCGGGAACAGGACCGGCAGGTCACCCGGAGGAGTTTCCGGATCAGCCGGGTGTAGCCGACGTGGATGACGGGCTTCGCGAGTTCGATGTGCCCGAAATGACCCGGACAATCGGCCGCCTTCTGGTCGCAGGTCTTACACCGGAGGCCGGGGTCGATGACGCCCAGGTTCAGGTCCATCAGGCCCTGCGGGTAGGGAAACCCGTCGTCATCATAGGTGTCCGCCCAGATGATCTTCCGGACGCTCATTTTACGGATCTCCTTCGGGGAGAAGAGCCCGAACTCGATCCTTCCAACACGTTTTGGACTGGTCATAGTTTGATTGCGCCCCCTCTCTTATACCATATCGTCGAGTCTCAGGCGGGGAGCGATGCCCATGCTCTTCATCTCGTCAAGAAGGAGCTTGAATGCGTAACTCATCTCGACAGGGTAGATATCCGTCTCGCTGCCGCAGGCAAGGCACCGCGTGATCTTTCTCTTCCGGTCGAGCATCGCCACCATACCGCACTTCGCGCAGACCCACTGGGTCACCTTGTCCGACTCGTCGAGCAGCCGCTCTTTCAAGGCCATGGCCGCGCCGTGGCCGATCATCACATCCCGCTCCATCTCACCGAACCGGAGACCACCCTCGCGGGCACGCCCTTCGGTCGGCTGGCGGGTGAGCACCTGCACGGGACCGCGCGACCGCGCGTGCATCTTGCTCGATACCATGTGATAGAGTTTCTGGTAGTAGATGACGCCGATGTAGATGTCGGCAGCGAACTGCCGCCCGGTGATACCGTCGTACATCACTTCGCGGCCGCTGTGAGCAAATCCGAGTTCCTTGAGCGAACTCCTGAGCTCCGCTTCGCGCTCGCCGCGGAACGCGGTCGCGTTGATCCGGCGTCCCTCGAGGGATCCGACCTTACCGCCCAGCATCTCGAGCATATGTCCGATGGTCATACGGCTCGGGACCGCGTGGGGGTTGATGATCAGGTCGGGCGTCATACCCGACTCGGTGAACGGCATATCCGCCGAAGACTGGATCAACCCGATAACACCCTTCTGACCATGCCGGGACGCGAACTTGTCGCCGACCTCCGGCACCCGGAGGTCACGGGTCCGGACCTTCACGAGGCGCGAGGAGTTCTCGCCCTCGGTGATGATGACCGTATCCACGATACCGTGCTCGTTGCTCCGCATCGTGACCGAGGTGTCGCGTCTTTTTTCGACGGCGATCAACTCGCTCGTCGGTTCTTCGAGGAACCTCGGCGGAGAGGTCTTCCCGATCAGCACGTCTTTCTCGCGGACGACCGTCTCGGGGTTGATGACGCCGTCGATATCGAGGTTCGCGTAGTACTCGGCACCGTGCGCACCGGAGACCTCTTCATCCGGAACCTGGATCCTGTCGACCTGGCCACCGGGGTAGCGCCGCTCCTCGCCGTCATAGGTGCGGAAGAAATGCGAGCGCCCAAGACCACGGTCGATCGAGGCCTTGTTGATGACCAGCGCATCTTCAATATTGAAGCCTTCGTAGGAGATGATCGCGACGACGAAGTTCTGGCCTGCAGGCCGGTCGTCGGAGCCGATCACGTCGGAGGTCTGGGTGTAAGTGAGGGGTTTCTGGACGTAGTGGAGCATGTGCCCCCGGGTGTCGGGGCGGAGTTTCATGTTCGAGGAACCGAACCCGAGCGCCTGCTTGACCATCCCTGCGCCCATCGTGACACGCGGACTGGCGTTGTGTTCGGGGAACGGGACGTGCGCCGCACCGATACCCAGGATGAGCGAGGGGTCGATCTCGAGGTGGGTGTGCTCGAGGGTGAGGTCCGCCTCGTTGATGGCGATGAAGAGATCCTCCTCCTCCTCGGCATCGACAAACTCGATCGCGCCCTTCTTCACCACGTCTGCAAAGGTCATCTCGCCGCTCTTGATGAGTTCGAGATCGCCCTCGGTCACCAGCGCTTTGCCGTCCCTGACCACGATCAGGGGCCGGCGTGCTCTCCCACGATCGGTGTGGATGATGACGTCGTTGTTGAACTCCTTGTAGGAGACGTTGACCTCTCCGGGGATCTCGCCGCGCCGGCGCATATCGCGCATCCGCCCGACCAGGTCCCGGGGGTCGTCCACGAGCCCGATCAGGGCACCGTCGACGAAGACGCGTGACTGCCTCATGCCGTCTCCCTCCGGAGGGCGATGACGCCCATATCGTACAGAATGTTCTTCACTTCCTCTTCGTCGAGAACGCCCTTACTGATCTCGACCATCTGGGCGAAGTTCTTCACCAGGCCACAGTTCGGACCCTCAGGAGTCTCGCTCGGGCAGATCCGGCCCCACTGGGTGGGGTGCAGGTCACGGGCCTCGAAGTGAGGCTGGGAACGGGAGAGCGGGGAGATCACGCGTCGGAGGTGCGAGAGCACCGCCATGTGGTCGACCCGGTCCAGGAGCTGCGAAACACCGGTGCGCCCGCCCACCCAGTTGCCGGTGGCAAGCGGGTGGAGCAGCCGCTCGGTCAGGACGTCCGCACGCACCGCGGTCCCGATCGAGAGGTCGCGGTGGCGCATGCTGGCCCGCTCGAGTTGGTACTTCACGTCCCTTGTCAGACGGTTGAGCGAGATCCGGAAGAGGTCTTCCATCAGGTCGCCGGCAAGTTTCAGCCGTTTATTCGAGTAGTGGTCCTTATCGTCGATCCGGCGCCTATCAAGTACCAGGTCGAAACAGGCTTCGGCCATGCGGCCGAGGAAGTGCGCCTTTGCAAGACGGACACCCTCGACTGCCGACCGGTAGCCGGGGTCCTCCTCTTTTAAGCCCACCGGCATCAGGTAATTTAAGTGCGGAAGGAGGTAGTTGTCGAGGACGAACTCCGCCCGCTTCCTCTGGTAGTCCCTGGTCTGGTTGGGGGCGAGTTTCTTTCCGACGTACATGACGCCGTCGTCGACGGTGTCGCACTCGCTCTCCTCCAGGTTCTGCATCATGAAGGTGAGGATCTCCTCATCGGTCGAGACCGCCTCCACGATGTCGTGGTCGCCCTGGAGCCCCAACGCCCGCATCAGGTCGACGAAACGGAGGTGCCCGGCGACCGAGGGGAACGAGACCTCGAGCAGGTTCTTGCGGTTCCGCTCGACGATCACGAGCGCCCGGTAGCCCCGGTACTGCGAGAAGACCTTCGCCACATAGATCCGCTCGTTGTAGCGCTCGGTGAACTCGGTCATGATCTTGTTCGAGGCGAGGTCCTCAAGCGTCATCAGCACGCGCTCGGTGCCGTTGACGATGAAGTAGCCGCCGGGATCGAGCGGGTCCTCGCCGTGCGCGGTCCGCTCGGCATCGCTCAGGTTGTAGAGGTTGCAGGCGGCCGAGCCCACCATCACCGGCAGCTGCCCGATGATGGTGACGATCGGATCCTGCGGCTCCTCACCCTGGACGAGCGTCATCTCGAGCTGGATCGGTGCCGCATACGTGAGGTTCCGGAGGCGTGCCTCGCTCGGGAAGAGCTCGGACTGCGACCCGTCCGCCTCACGGACCCGGGGCTTCTTCACCTCGATCGTGCCCAGTTCAACCCATACAGCCTCTTTACCTTTCCCACGGGTCTCAATATCGGTCTCGATGACACGTTGTTCATCAACGACTTTCTGGAGGTTGTGCAGGAGGAAGTTATTATAAGAGTCTAACTGGTGACGCGCCACATGCTCCCGTGAAAAGTATGCTCTCGATAAAACACTTCTATCTAACAGATGGATCAGCTCCCCGGCCTTTGCATTATTTCTTTGGTCTCTTCACGACGAGGCGGTAGGCCTCTGCCCTGCCTGCCGTGCGACTGTCACGAGTAATCCTGATGACGTTCCCGACATCGCCGCCAATAGCTTTTACTGCCGGGTCGTCATGGTAAATTTTCGGCAGTTGCTCTAAAGAGATATGGTACGTCGCAAGAAGATCCTTGGCCTCTTCGCCGTCCATAATCTGATGGTCCGGAACCATCTCATGACTGAGTACGTCAAGTGAGGTGCCCATCGGCCTACACCTCACCGACGAAAGAGTTGCGTATCAGAATGCATCACCTTATCAAAATCCATAGACATCGCCCATGGCAACGGGCCCAAGGGGATTTGAACCCCCGACCACCTGGTTAAAAGCCAGGCGCTCTACCTAACTGAGCTATAGACCCCGCGCGTACTGCCATCCAGCATTATTACAATGCAAGAATAGTATAAAAACATTCCTTTCGGGCGTATCATATAATTCGCAGTCTAACGATATAAATCTTTCAATTCTCCTCTCGCCAGGGGCCCACCGGAATATTTAATGCCCGGGGGATAACCTGTTCATATACGTATTCTCCCGGATCGGGGTGCCCGTATGACTTCTTCTAAAATCCGTGTCGATACAGCCATATCCGCCATATCCGGAGTAACGCTGGCGGTATACCTGCTCATCGCCGCCTCACTCTCCCTGCTCGCGATCTTCTCCTTCTACGACGTGGTCCTGGAATTGGCGGCGTTCATCCATGCCGAGGACATGACGCAGGGTGTGCTCCAGGTGCTGCACGCGCTCCTCCTGACCCTCATCATCGTAGAGATCCTGGAGACCGTGACGGTTTACTTCAGAACCAACCGGGTGCAGGTGACGCCGATCCTGGTTGCGGGCATCACCGCGATGGTGCGGCGGGTGCTGACCTTCGGGGTCGAGCCCGTCACGCCCATCGACATCGGCATGACGCTTGTCGCGATCCTCGTGCTGACGATCGCTATCGTCTATATCGGACGAATGGAACGCACGGAGAGTTATTAGGACAGAAGCGGCCCGCGCGGCCCGGGCATCTGCACGGCTCCGAACCGGCAACGATAGGAAGGCGCACCCGGAGCGGGCGCACAGACACAAAAGAAAGGTTCTTGAAAGCGAGGGAAGAGAGGAAGGATCACCGTGCCTCGAAGATGTCCGCGAACTGGGCCCGGACCTCATTCAGGCGCTCTTCCTGGAGTTTGATGCTCGCCGCCATACTCTTGATGGCTCTCGTGATGCTCTCACCCATTCCCACCCGGGCATCCTTGATGCTGTAGGTGGTCTCCAGGATCTTCAGGAGGCGCCTGTTGATATCGACGCTCTTTGAGAGGCGTTCATACTCATCGATGATCCGGGGGTCCACGCCGGCTTCGCGCGCCCGCTCGATATCGGCAGCGATGGAGTGCCGGCGCGCCAGCACATGTTCGATGGCGTCGTAGAGCTGGTGGTGGGTGGTGGGCTTGAGGATATAGTCCTCAATGTAGGCGCCGTACTCGTTGGCCTCCTCCGGGGTGAGGGGTTTTGCGGTCAACATGAGGATAGGGATATCACGCGACGTAGGATTGGTCTTGATCTTTCCGAGGGTCTCCCAGCCATCCATCGGCTCCATCATAATATCCAGAAGGACCAGATCCGGCGGGGTTTTATTCAGGACTTCCAGGCACTCCTCACCGCTAAAAGCGGTGATTGGCCGATAGCCACCACGCTCCAGCATGGTAACAAAAACGTCGACGATCATGGGACTATCATCGACGACCAGTATCGTATACATCACGCCACCCCTCCAATCCTGATTGCTATATCCGACAATTGCCTCTGTACTGTAGAGAGGTCCGCAGACTTATCTATTACCGCTGCGATCAGGGCGGCCTCTTCTGCGCTTACGATGAGGATTGCAGAGTCGGATGCAGCGATGGTGACCATGGACGGCCGCTGGATACGGACACTACCGCAAGCGGCCTCTGCCGATGCAAGAACCGTTGCACACATTGCCGCGAAGAGGGGCGATGACAGGCTGCCTTCCCGGGAGTACTTACAGAGAACGACACCCTCACAGGATACGAGAGCGCATGCGACGACACCGGGGATAGACCTGATCTCATTGACGTATCTCCGGGCATCCTCTTCCATCAAGGGATAGTTATTCATATGGCTGACCCCGGTCCACCTTCAATAGACATATCTGCGTCGCATCATATATGAATATCGAATAAGCCTCGGCCCGAAGATGCCGTTACCTACAATTTCGTCGCAATAGAGTGGCAATTCCGGCTGCTGGCGGGGGTAAGGCATCACTGATAGCGCGCACTGTAAGGCTCCGGACCGGTCGACGGGGCGACGCCGGTGAACGGAGACACTCACGGTACCTTATGACGGAATCGCGAAGAGACCCGCCGTCCCACATCGGCCGGATCCGCCCTATCAAGAGCACCTGCGTCGGCTAAAACATATTTTGGTCTCCAGACGGGGAAGAGCAAACGAATAGGTTTAAATTTGACGACTACTATCTATCCTTGAGACGGTTTTAGATGATCAGGGCCTACACCATCGCCTCCGGGAAAGGAGGAACCGGGAAGACGACCGTGGCTGCGAATCTCGGAACGGCACTGGCTCAGTACGGCAGGGAGACCTGCGTCGTCGATACGGATATGGGTATGGCCAACCTCGGACTGGTGCTGGGGCTCGCAGAGACACCGGTCACGCTCCACGAGGTCCTGGCAGGGAAGGCGTCGCTCCAGGATGCCATGTACGAAGGGCCTTACGGCCTCAAGGTCGTGCCGAGCGGCCTGTCGCTCCAGGGGTTTCAGAACGCAGACCCGCAGAGGCTCAAAGAGGTGGCGCGTGAACTTACAGATCGCTGCGATTACCTGTTCTTTGACGCGCCTGCCGGCATCAGCACTGATGCCGTCATACCCCTCGCCGTGGCGGACGAGGTACTCCTGGTGGTGAACCCTGAGATCTCCTCGCTCGTGGACGCCCTGAAGATCAAGATCCTGACGGAGACGATCGGCGGTACCGTCGGAGGGGCCATCCTCAACCGGGTAACGCCAGAAAGCACCGAGATGAGCCGGAGAAAGATCGAGCAGACCCTCGGCGTCCCGATCATCGATATGATCCCCGAGGACGCGGACGTGCGGAGGGCGGCAGCGGCGAGGACACCGGTCGTCGTCAGGTCTCCGGGATCCGAATCGTCGAAAGCATTCCGGAAGATCGCAGCCTCGTTAGCGGGCTTCCCTGTTGAGAAGGAGCCCGGACCCACTCAGGAAGGCTTTATCGAACGGCTCGCCCGCGCACTATTCAGGAGAGTATCATATGATTGACATAAACGCCATTATGATAGTCCTGCTCTCAGTAACCATCATCTGCCTGCTGTTTATTATGTACGTCATGTACGTGCGTATCCAGCAGCTCCTTACCGAGGTCGCCTCGTTGACGGGCAGGATGGAGCTTACCGGCACCGAACTGGAACAGTTGACACGGAATGTCGAGGAGTTCAAGAGAACGCGAGGATAAATTTCCCATCTCCGCTCTCCCAAAAGCGAAGATATATGTGTGATTCCCTCACATAGTATAAGGGAGGGGCCATAGGGTAGCCTGGCCATCCTAGGAGACTGGGGGTCTTCTGACCTGCGTTCAAATCGCAGTGGCCCCATCGTACCATTTTTCTCTTCTCGAATAGAAGGATCTGCAGCATGAGATTCTATAAGGGCTGCACGGATTGTCTGATCTCTCGAGTCGAATACGAAAGCAGGCTCTGCATCGACGATACGGCGCGTATTCAGAAGATCGTCGGGGCGTGCCGCGACCTCCTCCGGTGCATCGCCGCCGACCCGGTGCCGGCACCCGTCATTGCGAGCCGGGTACACCGCCTCGCCTACCGGATGATCGGCGACGCCGACCCCTACCGCTCCCTGAAGGAGGCAAACAACGAGGATGCTGCAGCGGTCTCTCTGGCGGTACGCGGCGACCTCTCGACGTTCCGCGACCTTGCGCTCGCGGCGGTCATCGGCAACACGCTGGACTACGGCTCAAAGGCCCACACCGTCACCGACAACTTCGTTGAATTCTTCCGCCGGGAGTTTGCGGCGGGGCTGACCGTCGACGATACCGGCGCGATGGAGGGTCTCACAGACCGGGTGGTCTACCTCGCCGACAACTGCGGGGAGATCGTCTTTGACGCCCTTCTCGTCGACTACCTCAAGGAGCACGGGTCGCACGTCACGTTTGCTGTCCGGGGCGCGCCGATCTTAAACGACGCAACGATAGAAGACGCGGTGGCGCTCGGACTCGACCGCCGGGCGGACGTGCTTGCCGCCACCACGGACGGCATCGCCGAACTTGGCCTCAACCGCGAGCTCGCCCCGCCGCCCCTTACCGATGCCCTGGACCGAGCGACGCTCATTATCGCCAAGGGCATGGCGAACTACGAGTCGCTCTCCGACTGCCGCGACCTGCCTCCTGTGGCTCACCTGATGTCGGTCAAGTGCGGCCCGATCGGTGCGGACATCGGTATTTCCGTCGGCTCCCGGGTCGCCCTCCTCCGGGAGTGAACGTCCAGGCGAGCGCGTGCGGCCGGAGGAGGCCGGACGAGATGGCCTGGCCCCACGATTATATATATGGATGTCGGTCAGACGTTCCCTGCATTTGGGGTAGCCTCCGGAAAAAAGGAAGTATTACAGGACCTCATTTTGTATTCAGGCGGATATATTACCACGCATATTTATTAGAAAATATTATATAATGCGCACTATAGATACTGGATCGGGGAAAACCACACCCAGCGATCATCAGTCATTCAATTCCATCAGCAATCACCACGAACAACCACCTACCACACCCACCCAAAGCACACATACAAGCGTTCGGTCAGGGGCAGGCCGGGTACGGCGCCCTGCACCAATGTTTCAGCGACCACAAGCGAGATTACACCGGGCCATGAATTCTTCGGGTGTGGCCCCCCACCCTCATTTCATGAGACCAGACCCACCTCATTTTTAGGATCGTAGCAGGCTAATCCCCGCCATTAAAATGGCGGGATACAGCCGTCTACAATCATAAATAGTATATACACATGGTGCATATTTACTCTTGTAATGGTCAAACAAGAGCAGTGGATAAGTGCGAGAGGATGCGTATACAATGTCAATTATCATTACGTATGGTCGGTGAAATATCGCCGTAAAGTATTGACGGGTAAGATTGTAAATACGTTGAAAGAACTGCACGAATCCATTGCACAGGACAACGGGATTATTTTACATATGCAAGAGATAATGCCCGATCATGTTCATCTGTTTATCACGGCACATCCAAAGTTCGCACCTGCCACGATTGTAAAAATTATGAAGGGTGTAACTGCGAAAAAACTCTTTGAAACGTATCCAGAGTTACGGAAAGTATTATGGAAAGGTCATCTATGGAATCCATCGTATTACGTTGGAACCTGTGGTGATGTAACGAAGGATGTAATTCAAGGATATATTGAAACGCAGAAGGTGAAGTGATACATGGAAGTCAAAGCGTATCGTTATAGACTATATCCGACAAAGAAACAAGTTACGTGTCTCAAGCGTACGCTTGACATTTGTCGGTGGGTGTATATCAATACGCTTGCCATGCGGAAGAACACATGGGAAACTGATAAACAAACTTCATATTTCGAAACAAAGCGCCAGTTGCCAATATGGAAACGTGAAAAACCAGAATTAAAAACAGTGCATTCGCAAGTGCTACAAGATGTTATGAAACGTGTTGATCTTGCACTTCAAGCGTTCTTTCGTCGCGTAAAGAACGGGGAGAATCCCGGTTATCCACGGTTCAAAGGATATGGACGTTACGATAGCATCACGTATTCGCAGTCAGGGTTTCACCTAAATTCCAATATTATCGGATATTTGACGATATATGAGTTGGTTGGTGTGCTTAATAATTAAGCGAATCAGCCCCCTGTTTAGATTGTTAGAATATGGCCATTTTGTTGATATTTTGGATAAATTTGACCAAATTGGAGGGTAGTGCTCAGGGTAAAATAGCGCATGTGCTTAACTCACCGGGAACTCAGGGTTGTACGGTCGTTCTTGTTAATCCAAAACAGACGTCACAGATGTGTTCGCGATGTGGTCAACTCGTGAAAAAGACGTTATCGGATCGGGTTCATAATTGTCCGTACTGTGGATTGAGCGCACATTCCGCATGTCTTCCGTCATGTATAGTATTTTTCGAACTCCCTCCCCAGCAATCGCAGGATCTTCTGCAACTCCTCATTCAGGTTCGTCACCCGTTTCACCCTCCTCCCCTCCTCGACCATTTCAAACTCCCGCACCCTCCGGAACCGGAAGAAGATCCATTTCAACGTAGGCCGCTGGGTCTGTTTCTTCGTCTGGCTGGTCACCGTTTCGCCGGTTCGCTCCAATTCTCGTCGCAGCTGGAACTCCGTGAGTGCGTAAATGAACAGGCAGAGCACCATGACCATCGCCAGTGCCTGGATCCGGGATATCTTCTTCAAAAAGACCTCAGCAACCCGGAACGACTTATCCTTCAGGAACCGAAACCCCCGTTCCACCGCCCCCTGTCCTTTGTAGTTGGCGAGCAGTTCGTCGGCTGACAACTCCAGATCGTTCGTTGCCAGGACAAACCTCCCGAGGATCCGCCGTTCCTCGGCAAGCACCGCAGGGTTGTACTCGATCTCCGCTGTACTCTTGTACGACACCTGGACCGGTTCCCCGTTCTTCGGCCTCCCCCGTTTCTTCTCCTGCTTGTGGGTGATCGTGGCGATGTCAAGGTTACGGAACTGGTATCGCGGATGCCGTTCCAACCACTCCTCGGCTGCCATACGCGCATCCGGTTCACAGGCAAACTCCCGGGCACAGAGCTTCCGGAGCGATGTTCGCGCCCGGTCCAGATCCTTCGCCAGGTTCTTCTCGAACGTCTTCTCTTCCCGCTCATACATCGGAACTGACCGGTACAGCACCCATTTCTGCCGGATCCCGGCATACTCACTGCAGTGCTCCTGGTAGGTGTAGCGGTCGTCGGTACACGGCAAGAACGGGTCTTCGGTCCGGACCAGGTCCCGCTCTTCCTTGATTGTGGCCGGGACCCGGCTGATCCAGAACGTGTGCTGCCCCAGGGCCTGCAGGTTGGGTGCGGTGTAAAAGGCTGAATCCGCCACATGGTAGACCTTCTCATCGGATCTCAGGTTTTCTTTGAGGTGTTGGATGATGGTCAGGATCGTCTCTTTGTCGGATTCGTTGCCGGAGAATGTCTGGAGAAAGAGCGGGATCCCATACTGGTTTGAGGCTATGCCGAGGACAAACCGTTTGAGGTCCCACCGGCCATCCTTCGGATGGCCGTAGGTGATCGCGATCTCGCCCACATCGAGGTCGGGCTCATACGCCCCGGTGACGCTGAAGTTGGTGGTATCGATGTGGATACAGTGGGAGCCGAAGTCGGTCGGAAGAAGGCATGCTGCAACGATCTCGTTGAAGAGCTCAGTTGGGCCGTAGGCAGCGATCGCGTCCAGCGTTCGGCCGAGCACATCGTCGTTGAGGTGGTCCCGCGTGATGCCCTCCCCGAGGAGACGTTCGACGGCGATGTCGTCAAAGAAGTCAGGAAACAGGTAGAGACGGCGCTCGATGAACCCGAGACCGTTGAGAACCATGGCTTTGAGCACCTGGGCGTGGCTGAGATGGTGGGGACGGGTTTTCGGGAGAGCAGCGTCGATCACATCAGCGATCTGGAGGGAGTCGTAAGCACCGGCGACAATGCCGAGATGGCCGATGGAGAGGATCGAGGTGTCGTCGAAACCATCAACGAGAGGCATATGAAAGGTTATTTGCTGAAAGTACAAAGATCTTGCGGTTTTGGATATTTAGAAAGGGGTGGTTCTTACTGCGGATGATCGGATTGAGTATGAATCGCGATCTGAACGCGTCAATCAATATTATGAGATTGGGGCTGCAATCTCTCGGTTAACATCCGTAGATGCCCGCGACTTTAGTCGCGGGAGCAGTCACTTACCCGGTCTCGCGTGAAGGCCGGACGACCATTCACCGCAGGCTCCGAAGAGAGCCACTGTCAAACATTGGAGAACTTCAGGTCCGGTGTTGCCGGAGAAAATTCAGGAGAGAGGAGAGCATCACGCCCTTCACCCGAAGATCTTCCGGGAGAGCTCCAGCGCCTCGATGGCGGGCATCTTCTTCCCGGTCAGGAACTCGATCGCTGCCCCGCCGCCGGTGGAGATGTGCGTAAACCTCTCCTCGATACCGAGCCGCTCGATGGCCGCGCCGGAGTGCCCTCCGCCGACCACCGAGAACTGCACGGTGGAGGCCGCCTTCAGGAGCTCGAACGTGCCGACGGCGAACTGCTCCTCCTCGAAGAGCCCGGCCGGCCCGTTCACCACGACCGTCCCGGAGCTGGCGATCTCCCCTGAGAGGCGGTCGATCGACTCGCTCCCGAGGTCCAGCACCTGGGCGTCCTCCGGGATGGCGTCCACCGGGTACTCTGCCCGTTCGCTGTCCTCACGGACGGCGACCGAATGTGGCAGAGAGATCCGGGTCCGGTAGGTTTCAAGGAGACCCCGTGCCTTCTCGACCTCGCCGCGGTAACCGAGATCGTCGATCAGCCGGGCCGAAGGCCGCCCGATGTTGTAGCCTGCCGCAAGCAGGAAGACGTTTCCGACCACACCGACCACGATCACGCGGTCGGCCGTTCCCCGCGCGAGAACGTTCTCCGCGACCGCAAGAGAGTCGTCCACCTTCGTCCCCCCAAGGACAAAGGTGACGGGACGCGGGGCGCCGGAGAATACCCGAGAGAGGTTCGCGACCTCCTTCTCCATCAAGAGGCCGGCGACCGACGGGAGGGCGAGCGGCAGCCCTACGATCGACGGCTGCGACCGGTGCGCGGTGCCGAAGGCATCGTTGACGTAGAAGTCGGCCATCGACGCCAATCTCCGGACAAGGAGGGTCTTCTTTGCCTCCTCCGACTTTAAGGTCAGGTTCTCCTCGGCGGCAAACCGGAGGTTCTCGAGCATCAGGACGTCCCCACGCTTTGCATTCCGGACCGCCTCCCGGGCGCACCGGCCGAAGATGTCCTCGACGTAGGTCACCGGGCGACCGAGCAGCCGCTCCAGCTTCGCCGCGTGCGCCTCAAGCGTCGTGAAATCCTTCTTGCCGGGCCTGCTCTGGTGGGTGAGGACGACAAGCCGCGCATCCTCGAGTGCCTGCACCGTCGGCAGGTGCTCGCGGAACCGCTTGTCGTCCAGAATCTGGTTCGACGAGGGATCGATGGGCGAGTTGAAGTCGACCCGCAGCATCACCGTTCCCGTCAGTTTCCCCGCACCAGCAAGCGTACCGATCTCCACCAGGTATCACCTCGAACTCTGATCAGACGCTCCGCGCCTTAATCTTTTTCAGGCGGAAGAGCTCCTCACGTTCCATCTCATCGAGCCGCATCTTGATAAAGTCTCTGGCCTCGGTGAGCTCGGGGATCACCTTGAACTCGAGCGCGTTCACCCGGCGCTTGGTGCCCTCGATCTCATCGAGCAGCCGCTTCATGGTCGTCTCGATCTCGGCGGCCTCGATGATCGCCTCAAGCAGGTCTTCAAACGCCTCCGCGGTCTCGTCGATGACGGCAGAGGTGCCGAGCATCCCGTAGCCGCGGTCGAGCACGCCCTTTCGGACGGAAGACGCCTGGATCTCCGGGACGACGACGCCCATAATGTTCTTACTTTTGAGGGAGATCTCGGGGACGTCCGCCGTCGAGAATGCGGCCGCCTTCACCCCGATCGCACCCTCGACGGTCTCCGCGAGGGCTATCATCTCCATCGCATGTGTATACCGCTCCAGCATTGCGCCGCGGCTGTCCTTCGCCTGCTGCAGCACCTTGAAGAACTCCAGGATCAGCCCATCGCGCTTCATCTTGAGGATGTTATAGCCGCGCTCCGAGAGTTTGATCCGTCGTTTGACGTTGATCAGCTCAGATCGGGTCGGCTTGATGTCTCGCAGCGCCATGGATACTTACCCCTGCGCCTTCTTCCGGTACTTCGGGTGATACTTCTGGATCAGTTCGCGGTCGATACGTACGAGCTGTTCTTCAGGCAGTGTCGCAAGGAGGTCCCAGCCGAGGTCGAGCGTCTCCTCGATCGACCGGTCTTCGTAGAGGCCCTGCCGGACAAACCGGTCCTCAAAGAGGTCGGCGAACTCAAGGAACATCCGGTCACGCTCCGAGAGCGCGTCCTTGCCGACGATGGCCACAAGGCCACGAAGGTCGTTACCCTCGGCATACGCCGCGTAGAGCTGGTCCGAGACCTTCTTGTGGTCCTCGCGGGTGTGCCCCTTGCCGATACCGAGGTTCATCAGACGTGACAGCGAGGGCAGCACGTTGATCGGGGCGTAGATGCCCTTCCGGTGCAGATCACGGTTGACCACGATCTGGCCTTCGGTGATGTAACCGGTCAGGTCCGGGATCGGGTGGGTGATATCGTCACCTGGCATCGTCAGGATCGGGATCTGGGTCACCGAGCCCTTGACGCCCTTGATGATACCGGCACGCTCGTAGATACTGGCAAGGTCCGTGTACATGTATCCCGGGTAGCCGCGCCGCCCGGGCACCTCTTCACGGGCCGCCCCGATCTGACGGAGCGCCTCGCAGTAGTTGGTCATATCCGTCAGGATGACCAGCACGTGGTAGCCGAGGTCGAACGCCAGGTACTCGGCCGTGGTGAGCGCGAGCCGTGGCGTGATGATACGCTCGACGGCCGGGTCGTCTGCAAGGTTTAAAAAGACGACCGCCCTCTCAAGGGCGCCGGTCTTCTCGAAGTCGGCCATGAAGTAGTTGGCCTCTTCCCGGGTGATACCCATCGCCGCAAAGACCACGGCGAACTCTTCGGTCGACCCGGGGACCTTTGCCTGCCGGGCGATCTGCAGCGCCACATCGTTGTGAGGGAGACCAGATGCCGAGAAGATCGGGAGTTTCTGACCGCGAACCAGGGTGTTCGTCCCGTCGATCGTCGATATGCCCGTCTGGATGAAGTCCGCAGGGGGCGCCCTGGCGTAGGGGTTGATGGCCGCACCGGTGGTCTCGAGCCGCTTTTCGGGCACGATCTCCGGGCCGCCGTCGATCGGCTTGCCGCCGCCGGAGAGGATACGACCGAGCATATCCCTTCCCACCGGCATCTTGATCGTCTCACCGGTGAAGCGGATCCCGGAGTCCCTGCCGATACCCGCGGTGGTCTCGAAGACCTGGACAACCACGATCTCGTCGCTCGTGTCCAGCACCTGGCCGCGCTTCTGCGTGCCGTCGGCGGTCACGATGTTGACGAGCTCGTTGTAGCCCACCGGCTCCGTCTTCTCAACGAAGATCAGGGGGCCGGCAATCTGTGCAATCGTCCTGTACTCCTTCATGGTCACGCCGCCCTCATCGCTTCGAATTCAGTTTCCATGTCTTTCAGGATCTTATCGAGCACGGGCTCGTAGTCCTTGATGAACTTGATCTGCACAAGCTCGTTCTTGCTCTTGATGCCGACGACCTGTTGCGGGGTCGCTCCCCCGATCTGGGCGGTACGCGCGAGGTCGGCGTAGCGCTTGATTGCCTTCATCATGTCGTACTGCTTGGCCATCGGGCAGAACGTATCTACCGCATCGTAGGCGTTCTGTTGCAGGAAGATCTCGCGGATCATCCTCGCCACCTCGATGGTGACCTGCTCCTCGTCGGGCAGAGCGTCGGAACCGACCAGCTGGACGATCTCCTGGAGTTCGGCCTCCTTCTGGAGGACACCCATCGCCCACGCCCGGAGCGGGTTCCACTCGGGCGAGACCTCGCGGTCGTACCATTCGTTGAGCGCGTCAAGGTAGAGCGAGTAGGAGTTCAGCCAGTTGATCGCCGGGAAGTGCCGGCGCTGGGAGAGCTTCGCGTCCAGTGCCCAGAAGACCTTGACGATACGCAGGGTGTTCTGGGTGACCGGCTCTGAGAAGTCGCCGCCGGGCGGAGAGACCGCGCCGATGACCGAGACCGAACCGCTCGTGCCGTTGTTGTTCACCACGCGGCCTGCCCGCTCGTAGAATTCCGAGAGGCGTGCCGCAAGGTATGCGGGATACCCTTCTTCGCCGGGCATCTCCTCAAGACGGCTCGAGATCTCACGCATGGCCTCAGCCCACCGGGAGGTGGAGTCGGCCATCAGGGAGACATCGTAGCCCATGTCTCTGAAGTACTCGGCAATCGTGATCCCCGTGTAAACGGATGCTTCACGGGCCGCGACAGGCATGTTCGAGGTGTTTGCGATCAGCACCGTCCGCTCCATCAGCGGCTTGCCGGTCTTGGGGTCCTCAAGTTCGGGGAACTCCGTCAGAACCTCGGTCATCTCGTTGCCGCGCTCACCGCAGCCGATGTAGACGACGATCTCCGCATCGGACCACTTTGCGAGCTGCTGCTGGGTGACCGTCTTGCCGCTCCCGAACGGGCCGGGGATAGCCGCCGTGCCGCCCTTGGCGATGGGGAAGAGACCGTCCAGGATCCGCTGACCGGTGATCAGCGGGATGTCCGGGTTCAGTTTCTCCTTCACGGGGCGGGGCACACGGACCGGCCAGCGCTGGAGCATCGTGATCTCGGTGCCGTCCTCGAAGGTGCAGATGGTCTCGTCGACCGTGAAATTGCCGCCCACGATCTTCTTGATCTTACCGCCCTTCGAGCGGGGCGGGACCATGACCTTGTGGACGATGTTCGTCTCCTGGACCGTCCCGAGGATATCGCCGGCCTTGACGACATCACCCACCTTCATCGTGGGCACGAACTCCCACTTCTTCTCGTGAGAGAGGCCGGGAGCCGAGACGCCGCGTTCGATGAAGTTGCCCATCTTGTCCACGAGCACCTCGAGCGGCCGCTGGATCCCATCGTAGATACTGGTCAGCAGACCGGGCCCGAGCTCCACTGCGAGCGAGAGACCGGTATTGCTCACCGGCTCGCCGGGCCTGATGCCGGCGGTGTCTTCATAGACCTGGATGATGGTGTTCTCACCCTCGATCTTGATGACCTCCCCCATCAGTTCCTCATCGCCGACCTTCACCACGTCGTACATGTGTGCGTCGAGACCGACAGCAGTGACGACCGGCCCAGAAATCCGTTTCAGGGCTCCATGAGCCCTGTTTTCTTTTCCTTTCTTCATTACTTCCACAGATCAACACCCACCGATCTCTTGATTCTCTCTCTCATCGACAGGCCGCCCTCTTCTCCGCCGATCGCGATCACCGTCGGCTTGACGGAGTTCTCGAGGGTGGTGCGAAGCCGCAGGGGGATCCGCTCCATGTCGCTGCCCTTCAGCACGAGGATGCCGACGTCCCTGTCATCCAGCACCTGGTTGATGTACTCGACCAGCCGCTCGTCGGTCTCGGCCGCGTAGGTCTTTCTAACCCCCGCGAGCCGAAACCCGAGGATGAATTCACTGGTACCGACTATTGCGATCTCCATTCTACATCACCAGGTAGCCCTGTAATCGCTCACCGGGGAGGCCGGCCTCCTTACCCCGGGCGAGGGCGCGAAGGTTCGCGACCTCGTACTTCTTCTCCTCAAGGTAGACGATGACCGGAAGGATCGAGAACGGATACCGCTTCGACATCCGCTCCATCTGATCCAGCTGAACCCGGGTCAGCGCAACCTCGATCTCGTGGATGGCGGTCGTGCCCCGGATCGCCTCGAGCGCATTCAGGAGCGGGGTCATCTTTACCTGTCGCTTTAAGGCGTCGATGAACTCGTCCTGGTCCTCAAGCCCCGAGAGCCGCTGCAGTTCTTCCACCTTAAAGGAGCCGCCGGGGATCATCAGTTCCCTGACATCCTCACGGATGTGCCCCGCCCGGAGACGGAAGAGATTCTGGATGTTCCGGATATCGATCTCAAGCCGGATGTACTTCAGGAAGATCTCACCGCCTTTGACGCCTTCCGTGGCGTCGGCGACGAGCCGTGCGTAATAGCCCTTGTAGAGCTCGTTCTCGAGATGGGCAAACGACCCGGTCTCCATCGCACGGGGAAGTTCCCGCTCGATGACCGGGTAGAACCGCTCGCCCTTGAGCGCCTCGGCGACCCGTTCCGGCGACTCCTCGGCGATCAGACGGTCGAGAGCGATCTTGTCCAGCTTGCCGGCCGGGATCAGGACCTCCTTGATCTTACCCGGCCGCATACCCTGCATCTTACCGCGCAGGATAGTGACGACGTTCTGGATATCCCATCGGCGCAGATAACTCGCGGTGAAGTACTTCAGTTCCCCGGGCACAAGCTCCAGGATACTCTGGTACTCCTTGGCAAGGTTCCAGCTCAAGGCCTCCTCAACGAGGTTGATCCCGGAGAAGGAGGTGCCGAGTTCATCGATCTCGGACCGGTAATTGGTCTCGCCGATGAACCGGGTGATCTCAGGCAGGCTCATATTCAGCATCCGGAGATAATCTTCGCGCGGTATCAGCAGTGAGCGCCGTACCCGCATGCGGGTGCAGGCGTAGATGTAATTGGTCGCCAATCCGCTACTTATCCCTGCCATGTATGAACCCCCTCATGTAAACAGTATATCCGACGCATCCTTCAGGGCGGATTCCCAGATCTCATCCAGAAACGTGCTGTAACTGAAATCGAGCTGCAGCTCGCCGTCGATACTCTCGACGATGATGCCGCCGGGAATCTCAACCGGGTCACCCACGGCGTAGCCCGAGAGAGTCTTTAACCGGGAGATGATTCCTTCGGCAACCGGGATGTCCCGCTCGTTTGTATGCACGGTACCTTTCTTAATCTCCTTCGCCGCTCTCTTCAACAGGTCTGTGAGCGCCTTCTCGTGGAACTCAGGAGGCAGGTCACCGACAGCAGCGAGCGAGGCCGAGTAGACCTGATCCAGGAGCACCTTCTGGGCGTTTAAGACCTGTCGTTTGACGACGAGGTTCGCCGCCGAGGCTTCCTGGTTGATGGTGTGGGTGGTCGCCCGGTCTGCTTCCTCTTCAGCCGAGACCTTGATCGCGGCAGCCCGGGCCTGTGCATCCTTCAGGATCTCCTCGACATCGGCCCGGGTCTCTGCCCGGGCCGCCTCAACCTCTCTTCGCCCTTTCTCCCGGATCTCGTTGACGACTGCTTCGAGTCCCATGGTTCACTCCATCAGAACAGAAGCAGCAGTGCAACCACAAGACCGAAGATGACGATGGTTTCGGGAATAACTGTCAGGAGCAGCACCAGACCGAATACGTCGCGGTTCTCTGCCGTCGCCCCGACCGCAGCAGAACCGATCGCCATCTCGGCGACACCGGCGCCGATGCCGGTGAGGCCGACAGCGAGGCCTGCACCGAGTGCTTTCATTCCCAACTGCGATGCCTGTACCATTTCAAGAGTCATGCCAACATCTACCATTTTTACTCCTCCATAAACTTAGATTTCATGCCAAATGGATTGTACTTCTTGCCTCCACCTTTGTAGAACTTGGTGAAGAACTCAACATAGTGAAGACGAATCGAGTGCAGACCGCCGCCGAGGAGACCAAGTGCTGTGTTTAGCAGGTGGCCCAACAGGAGGACGAGAATGCCGAAGATGATGATGATCACGCCGACCGGTGTGATCGCTTCAAGCTGGGGCTGTATCATCATGCCAATCGCGATGAAGTTGACCACCATCGCAATAGCGACCGAGGATAAGCCCACCGCCACAAGACGGGCGTAAGATAACACGTGACTGATGATCGACGGGAGTTCGACGAGCTCGAGCGGATTCTCCTGGGCGATGCCTATGATGCCTGCCACCAGAAGGACTGCTCCTGCTACGGCGGCAACGTTGAACCCCATGACGACAACAGGAAGACCCGTCAGGTCGGGCATCAACGGAATGGCGTAGAAGGCCCAGATCATGATGATGATCCCCCACATCGTCCCGAGCCATCCGGCGTTGGCGATTGCCGCCTTGGCCGCATGCTTCCCATGGTGGAACTTCCGGGCATTGACCATGCCGAGGATGCGCCCGAGCGTGATGTGCAGGATACCGATCCAGATCGCAAGGACCATGAGCTCGGCTACCTGGGGGCCGTGACCGCCCGCGGCAACCCCTATGTTGAGGTGCCGGGAGAAGAACAGCGCCGGCCATGGGAGCGCAGCCCCGAAGAATTCGCTGTAGAGTATGCCGAATATGATGCTTGAGATGCTTGCGTAACTGAGCACCTTGAGGAGCATCCTTCCTTCGTCGCCTTTCAGGAACTTCCGCAGCCCGAGGCTCAGGGCAAGCAGGATTGCTCCGTAGCCCACGTCGCCGAGGATCAACCCAAAGAAGATGGGAAACACAACGGCTACCATCAGCGTCGGGTCGAGCTCGGAGTACCTGGGCCGCGCGTAGATATCCATGAGCACCTGGGTCGGTGAGGCGAACGACGGGTTCTCATACTCCACCGGGACACGGGAATCGTCCTCGATCTCCAGTTCTTCGATGTATACCCGCCCACCGGTCACCCGCTCGAGTGCATCCCGGATCCTCTCCGCCTGATCGCCAGGCACCCACCCTTCAGTGATAAAGGTCTCCTCTGTGGTAGCAAACCGCAACGGGGCTTCCGCCCGCTCTACATCAGCCGTGAGTAGTTCATCGCATGCTACCAGGAGATCGGTGTGCCTCTCCCGGACCCCCGCTATCTTCTCATTGACCGCGGCAATCTCGGTATTTGCCTGCCGGGTCTCGTCGATATGAGCCGCCAGGCGATCAGCCGGCGCCCCGGTCTCCTCCGGGATGGGGATCACCTGGAACCCGGCATCGAGAAGGGTTCGCTCGACCTCTTCACGGTGCTCGTTTGCCACCACGACGACGATCATGTTGCCGTCCACCTTATCGGAAAAATATTTCTCGTGGGGGACGTCGATGGACACATCGTGCATGATATGCCCGGTAAAGACGGTAAACCGCGTATACCCGCGGTAGAGTTCCAGATCCAGGGGGACCGCAGCAAACGGTTCCAGTTCTCTTGCGCGTTGCTCGTGCTCCTTCTGCCGCGCCTCCAGCTTCGAGCGTGTTGCGACGAGGTCTTCTACCTCCTTCTGGATGGAGGGAAGATCCGTCTCTATCATCGCCCTGACCTTCGATGCGGGGAGCTTTGTTCTGATTTCTACGTTATCCGGGTCTATCCCGCACGCATTCTCGATCGCTCTGACCTTGATGAGCGCCGAAGCCGCATCGCTCGCCCCGGGAAGCGGGTGGCCGATCGAGAGCGCTTCAGCGGACTCGCTCTCCGGCACGAAGTCTTCGATGTGATAGACGTTGTGACGGTAGAGCTCGCTGATGATGGTCTCGATCTCACCCTTCGGGGTCGCGATGAGCAGCCGGCGCATCTGTTCAGGCCGTAACATGCAGTTGCTCCTTAAACCGTGCAACAATCAAGTCTACAGCTCTTGCAAGGTTCTTGTTCCCCGCTGCCTTCAGCTGTTCTGCGCGCGCTTCACCCTCCTTAACAATCTCTGCATATCTGCTCTGCGCCTGGGCCCGTGCCTCGGCAAGGCGTTGATTCCTGTACTCCGCGGCATCGTTCTGTGCCTTCAGGACCAGGTTGTCAGCCTCCATCTCGGCATCCGAGAGGCTCTTCTTCCTCTCAGCCTGCGCATCACGGATCATTGCCTGATACTCTTCTTCAGTTTCCCTGATGCTTTTCAGGACATCGGTCTTCATCAAACCCTCCTTCTCACGGCTCATGAATATTTGATGAAAATAAGCATATATTTATTGTTGTTTGTCCGCGGAGGAATTTTCCGTTTCCAGATGCTTCACTGTCACCCCGAAGGGCAGTTGTTCGATCGAAACGCCCCCGGGAATTCCGGCAAGCGAGAGCCCGGAGAGCTCCGTCGACGAGCAGAGCAGGTGCTGCTCGGGATGGGTCCCCCGGCGAATATCGCAGGAGAGAACGATCTCCGGGGCGACTGAGACGACCATCGATAACCGCTTCGACCCGGGGTGGTCCTTCGGGAGGACGACGAGGGGGATATGGTATCGCCGGACCATCTCGAGCATCATGCGTGCCTGCTCGACAGGCCCGCCTTCCGGCATGGAGACGGCAATCAGGTCGTCGGGGTCGACTGCGAGGCAGTACTCGTCGTCAGGGACCTCGATGCAGAGTGTGAACCGGGAACCGGCGTTCCCCACAAGCAGAAAAGAGCGTTCTCCCTGGATGAGCAGGAGGTCCCCCCCGAGGGGTACGGTCATCCCGCCCGGCCCGGCGGGGGGGCTCCCGGAAGCGCCGCCTTCAGACTTCTTCGACATCTTCCGACTGGCAGCTCGGGCACATGGGCCGCTTTCCGACGCCTTTGAATCGCTCGCCGCACTCTTTGCACCGGTAACTTGTGCCCTTTACCCGCTCATCATCAAACTCGATATCGACAGGTCCACCAACTGTACACATCTGGCATCACCAGGAGAGAAGTGGGGGGCGGAGAATATAAAACCCTATCGCGGCACCCCGGGCGGGAGGGGGCGCGGAAGGTATAAGGGCCCTAGACAACGACGGTGAAGACCACGAGCGCGATGATGAGCATTACGGCTGCGTGTTTGACGCCCGCCCGGATCGACGCCTCCCCCATCTGCCCGGCGATCAGGCCGGAGAAGAGTGCCTGGATGAGGCACCCGTGGTAGAGGAGGCGTTCGAAGGTTATGATGGGGGTGTGCCCGATAGGCACTGCGGCGGCCACCGTGCCGCCGGTGGAGAGGGCGTTGACATCGGCCAGCACGGAGAGAAACTGGATATCGATGATGGTCACAACGAAGACGAAGACGATGAAGACCAGGTAGATGATGGCGGTGTAGATGAACATATCAGCCTCTCTCTCGCGCTTGAGGTTCTCCGAGATCGCTGCGTCGCGGGCTGCGATGTTCAGCACTTCACCGATAGATCCGGTCATCCGGCTCGCTGTCGTGATCAGGGTCACCGCCCGGGCGATGGTGGGGGTGCGTATCCGCTCCTCAAACCGCACGAGCGCCTCCTGGACGCTGGCACCCCACTCGATGTCACGCTTGACCTTCCGGATCTCGTAGGTCAGCACCCCGAGATCTGCCTTTACGAGGATCGAGATCGCCTGCGCGAGTGTCAGGCCCACCTGGTTTATTCCGGAGAGGCGATTGAGGAACTCGGGGATCGCCGCTTCGAGCCCCATCACCTTTCTCCGCCAGAACAGGTGAACGATGCCGAAAGGGAGAAGGACGATCAACAGCGCCACGATCATGTGGTCGTCCAGGACGTCGACGAGGATCTCGGGGTCGGCGTAGGCCGGGGTCGCAAGGACGGTGAGGAGGACGTACCCGAGCGCGACCGGCACCGTCACGTAGAACGTCCGGTTCGGTTCGACGAGGAACGCCTGGAGGGGGTGGCGCACGAAGGCCCGGATTTTCCGGACCCGATCGTAACGCTCCAGTTGCCGGGAAGACTGCTCGTCGCCGGTACGCTCCTCGACCCGGACGTCGGCGAACTCACGGAGCCAGCGTGCCTCGGTATACCGCTCGACGGTCTCGGTCTTGATCGAGATTGCGTCGATTGCAAGGATGAAGAAGAGCGACCCGACCGGGATGAGGAGGTAGATGACGATGGAGAGTTCCAGGATCGGCGCGCCGCTCATGAGACCCATGACGACCATGACGATGATGATAAAAAGCGGGCCGGCGACAAAGAGCGTCACATAGGCCTCGGCAGCCAGCTGGAGCGTGGAAAGAAAGGTCTTCTGCTCGAACCGGGCATCTTCCTGGTATATCCGCACCCGGGCATCAAGGAACCCGAGTACGTCTCCCCCGCTCTCGACCACGGAGATGAGGTCCTGAACGAACTCCCGCAGTTTCTCCGAAGGGGTTGTCTCCTGCAGGTGCCGGAGCGCCGTGATCTGGTCGTAGCCGAAGTAGTCGGTGTCCCGGACGACGCGGCGGAACTCGTGGGCTGCTTCACCGTAGACCGCCGAGTTCATACTGATCGCCCGGAAGATCCCCATCATCTCCGCCCCGCCCTGACGCATGGCGTACATGTAGGAGACGGCGTTATGGAGCAGCAGGTTGATCCGGGTTGCCCGGTTCTTCTTCAGGATGGACGGGTATCGCAGGAAGAAGACGTAGGCGGCGTAAGCGGTGAGGACGAAGATGACTGCGCTCGCGGCGACCTGCAAGAGATCGATCATGGCGTCCGTCTGGACGAACCCCGGCAGCCGGAGGGCAAAGACGTTGTAGACCCTGACCCTCACCTGCGGGAGAACTGCAAGATGCATCGCCAGGAACCCCAGAGTGGCCCAGAAGAGGCCGAAGAGCCCGGAGATGAGGAACGTTCGCAGGAGGTAGCGGTCAAGCGTCACCCCACTGTTCGCCGCAATGAGGTCCTCGTGGAGACCCCGGTAGCGCAGGGGGTCGCGTCCCACCCACCAGCGGACGAGTCGGCGGAACCGCGCGGCCGCGGGAAGCATCACCGGATCAACCCACCAAGGTCGTCGAGGGAGGCGAGCACCCGGTCAGGCTCGATCGCGAAGGCCTGGATGATCCGGGCAACCGCCCTGTAGTCTTTGATACCCTGCTCGCGCATCGCAAGAAGGATCTTCCGTCTAATCTGCAGTTCCTCGTCGAGCCGGGTCCGATTCCAGCCGCGGTATCCCATGATCTCGGCGTAGATCCGGGACCGTCCGGAATACGAGAAGGTGTCGGGTACGGGGTTGTACTCGTAGACCGTGTTCACCTGGAGGTTGCCGGTGAGCGGGTCGATCCCGGCCAGTTCGACGATCTCCCGGCACCTCCTCACGCGGTCGGGCCCCCGGTGGGTGAGCGCCTGGACGGATATGATGTCGAGCGCCTGGAGCATGTTCCTCGGCACGTTGAGCGGCTCGCTCCCCAGGCGGTGGATCGCCGCGTCGACCCCGCCGGCATGCATGGTGGAGAACGTCGTGTGCCCGGTATTCATCGCCTGAAAGAGCGTCTGGGCTTCCCTCCCCCGGACCTCCCCGACAAGGATGTACTCGGGGCGCTGCCGCATCGCGGCCTTGAGGAGATCGAACATCCCGATGGTGATGGTGCCGGACCCCTCGAATGCCGTCTCGCGTGTGACGCTCGCGATCCAGTTCTCGTGAAAGAGCGTGATCTCGCGGGTGTCCTCGATGGAGACAATCTTTGCAAGCGGGGGGATGAAGAGAGCGACCGCGTTGAGCGACGTGGTCTTTCCCGATGCGGTGCCGCCGATGAAGAGCAGGCTCTTGTTGTTCTCGATCGCCATCCAGAAGTAGACGAGCTGATCGACGTCGAAAGTGTTCGTCTCGATCAGTTCCACGGGCGTAAGCGGTGTCTCGCGGAACTTCCGGATTGTGAATGACGTGCCGCGGGTGGTGACCTCGGTGCCGAAGGTGAGCTGCAACCGTGAGCCGTCGGGGAGGGTCGCGTCTACGATCGGGCTACCTATGGAGATGTGCTTCCCCGAACGCTGGGCGAGCGTGATCGCAAGCGAGTTTAAGGCCGACTCATCGAAGAGGATGTTCGTCTTGATGTTCTGGTGCTCCCGATGATACAGGAAGAGCGGAATTTGCGTGCCGTCACAGGATATATCCTCGATCCGGCTATCGTTGATCAGCGCATCGATACGCGACCAGCCGAGGAAGTTGCGTTCGAGGTAGTAACGGAGCCGGAAGACCGAAGCATCGGCGAGGGCGAGGCCGTACTCCACGAGGAGGCCCTCCATCTTCCCGGAAAGGACCTCCCGGCGGTCGGAGGCCATGTCATGGTCGTCGAGGATCAGAACGTCGCGGAGGTCGTCGAAGAGCCGTTCCAGGAGTTCGTACTCGAACTCCGAGAGCACCGGCTCGAAGAGAAGGTATTCGGCCTGGTTTGTCTGCGTGTTCCGGGCTACCACGGCGAGGGCAAGCCCTTCGGTGATCCAGTAGCGGCCGATCTCCTGGTAGCCCGCCGGGACCACCGCATCCACGAGGTGGCCGTGCGTTGCGGGGTCATACCGCGCCGTGGCCCCGTTGTCCTTCCGGGGGCGGAGGAGACGGCCCAGGAGGCCAGTCGGACTGAACCGGGCCGTGTCTCTTCCTGCCGTCACCGCAGCACCCTCGCTGGACGGTGTGCTGCCTCCTTCAACCGTTGGCTCGCTGGCCTCCCCCTGCATATGCTCCCGTGACCTCTCTTGCTCCAATCCCGGCCACCTTTCCCGGTGGATGGGCGGGCTAAGATTTATACGTGTGATCTGGAGCGGCATCCTTATAAACCTGCTTTTTCGCGCAGAGTAGCCTCCTCCTGCCGCAACTTCCAGAGAACCCGCACAGGACCAGAACGTTTTAATCGCGACTCTCATATAGTAGATATCCATGCATGACCGCCTCCAACTACGGATGCCGACGGGCATCGCCTCGCTCGATCCCGTGCTGGACGGGGGCGTTCCGCCGGGATCGGTGGTGCTGCTTCTCGGGGAGCACGGTGCCGGCAGCGTTGAGTTTGTACAGACCTCGCTCATGAACCTCTGCATCCTGAAGCGGAGCGGAGCGGCCGGCGAGCACCTCATGCTCCCGGAGAGCGTCGCGTATGTGACGTTCACCCGGATGCAGGAGGATATCCTTGAGGAGATAGCCCTCTCGTTCAACCCGGGTCTTTACGAGCAACTTGAGACGGGGATCGTCTTTCACGACCTCTCGGAGCTCTACTTCGATGCCAGCATCGTCCCCCCGGGCTGGTACGGGGAGGGGAGCGTCATCGAACGTCTGCAGAAGAAGCAGCGCAGGGAAGATGGCAGCATCCTTGCAGAACTCTCCCGGGTGCTTGACGGGTGCCCGAAGAACAGCCTGGTCATCCTGGACTCGCTGACCGATATCGCCCCGCCGCAGATGGAGGGGGTCCGGCGGCATGCGTTCGTCGCCTTCCTGCGCGGGCTGCAGCGGGCGGCGAAACGCCGGAACACCACTGTCTATCTCCTGCTCACTTCCGGGATCCTGGACCGGTCGCAGGAACTTGAGATCGCCGACTGCGTCGACGCCACAATCCTCTTCCACTGGGAGGAGGCCGGCGCGCAGCGCCGGCAGCGGGTTATGTACTTCGGGAAGTTCCGGGGCGTGATGCCCCGCCTCGAGGACAGGGACCTGGTGAGGTTCGCGGTCTCGATCTCGGCAACAGGGGGGTTTGAGGTGCGCAACATCAGGGTGGTGGTATAATGGCAGGCCGGGTGAAGTTCGGGGTCGAGGGGCTCGACGAGATGCTCCTCGGGGGGCTTCTGGAGGGGAGCATCTGCGCGATCGTCGGTACCTACGGTACCGGAAAGACAATGTTCGCTCTCCAGTTCGCGTATGCGGGACTCAAACAGGGTGAGAAGGTGATCTACATCAGTCTCGAAGAGCGGGAAGAACTCCTCCGCGCCACTATCGCGCAGAAGGGGTGGGACCCGGAGGTTGTCGGCGACCGGCTCTACCTCTTGAGGCTGGACCCAACCGACTTCAACCTCGCTATCAGCAGCATCAAGTGCGAGCTCCCTGCTCTCATCAAGAGTTTCGGGGCATCAAGAGTGATCATCGACCCAATATCGCTCTTCGAGGGACTCTTTGTGGACGATGCCGTCCGGCGACAGGAGATGTTCGGGTTCGTCGAGATGATGCGGGACGAGGCCTGCACCCTGGTGCTGACGAGCGAGACCAACACGGCAAACCCGGAGGAGAGCAGGTACGGCCTTGCCGAGTACCTGGGAGATACGGTGATCCTTCTCCATCGTGTCCGGTCCCCGGGGCTCACCGAGGTGCACCAGGCCCTCGAGGTCGTGAAGATGCGTCGATCGGCCCATTCCCACGAGATCAAGCCGTTCGAGATCTTCCAGGACCGGATCAGGGTCTACTCAGAGGCGAGTTTGTTCTAAGCGACGCGTGCCCCTTTGGGGCAGGCGGAGCTTGAGAAAATTGCGCAGCAATTTTCGATGGCGACGCTTCGCAGAAGCGGAGTGCCAGCAACGTGGTAAGAGGTCTCACGCGAGCAGATTTACAGGGGCGTATGATGTTCTGTAGAACCAGAGCCCACCAGGGCGCCCCCCCGGCGGCAGCCGGGGTCACCCCCGTGCGCCGCTGCCCCGGCCGGCCCCCTTCTTCTTCTGCATCTTCTGCCACCGCTTGAGGATGAACGCCGCGACGGCGAGGGAAAAAAGCGTGTTGAAGAGCACCCAGATGACCGGGTTCTCGAAATCGGTCCCGATCAGATTCCCGTGCACGACGGCAAAGAGGAGCACGACGTACATCAGGCCGTGCACCCACCGCCAGTACTTCGGGATATACTTCCGGAGCAGCACGGCGGCGAAGGCAATATAGAGGAGGTAGAGCGCGGGTCGGCCTGCGTTCAGCCAGAACCGCTCCCAGGGGAAGAAGACCGGGATGAATATGGCGGGGTTTAACGACGCTATGGCGAGAGTCACGGGGTGCAGCGTCGGGAGGAGGAGGCCGACGGCGGCGAAGGTGTGGTGCACGTTAAGAAACGGCCTGCCGAAGACTTTCATGATCTCCCGGAGGAACGGCGTCAGGATGACCGCGATGCCGAGAGAGAGGAACCCCCACAGGGCGAGGAGGCGGGCTACGACGCGGAGCGGATCCTGGTAGGGCGTGGTCAGCACCACTGCAGCGACGATCGCATACAGGGCCAGGATGACGGCGGCAGCGAGCATCCCGGCCCGGGGGAGAGACATGGTTCCTGAAGAGTTACGGAGAAGAGATAAGGGTTTCGGCCCGGGTGTGGCCCGGGAGCGGGCCGGCCGGCGCCGGGGACATCCGGAGTTCGAGCACGTGAGGGGGGCAACGTGCAAGCGTTTGGAGCCCCAGGCATTCGGAGGGGTTCGAATAATCATGAGGAGAGAGGGGTGTGACTATTTCCCGATCGCACTCCGGGCACGGATTTCGAGGGGACTACGCACCTGCGGTGCTCGTGCTCCGGACGCTCCCGTCCATCGCATATCGCCACGCACTGCCCCCGCGCCAGGGGGCGGGGAACGACTGCCGGAACGGCAGGAGTTGGAGCACCGTCAGGTGCAGATTGCGACGGGCCATGGGGCCGGAGCATGAGCATCGCAGGTGCGGAGGAGGAGGCCGGAGGCCGGGCGGGGAACGACTGCCGGAA
>NZ_DAXW01000003.1:179337-319070 GCF_002506585.1 Methanoculleus sp. UBA430
GGGAGGGGTGGGGGAAACACTCTCGCATTATTGTGGAAACAGGGGAGGGGGGCAAGCCCCCTCGCACCTAACGGTGCTCAAGCTCGCTTCGCTCGCACTCCGCACCCTCCGGGTGCTCGAGCTCCGGGCGTTCCACCCATCGCACTCCCCGTCAGCCCCACCCCCTGGCGCGATATCCGGTGGGAATCCGTGTATGGGCCGCGATACTTCAAAGAAAGAGGGAAGAGATCCTGGGAATAGAGCATCCAGGGTGTGCAATCCTCTCGAAATCCACGTCCGGGTGTGCCTTCAGGAACGTCAACCCGGCCTGTCGCAAGCCACGCGAGTTTACAGGTGCAGAAGCGATATAGCCTCACGCGAAGCCGCGAAGTGCGACGTTCCGCAGGGACGGAGCATGAGCACCGTCAGGTGCGAAGAACGCGAAGTTGAGGGGACGGGTGGTACTCCCTTTCGCGGCTTCGCGTCTTTCGCGTGAGCCCATTGTATCGGCCCCGGAACCACCCTTTCAGATCGCGATCCCGACGAGGTGCAGCAGGACCAGGACCAGGGCGCCGGGGAGCCCGCCGAGGGCGCAGATGATGAGCGTCACCAGATTGATCTGGATATCGGGTGCGCCGAACCAGCTGAGGACGTCGAAATAGTTCAGGAGCCAGAGCGTGATGAGCCCGGCGACGGCGTTGATGACGAGCGTCATCGCCTTCTTCATGAGGTAATAGAGCGCCGCGGCTATCGCTACGGCAAGAAGGATGGCAAGGATCTCTTCCATCATCATTTACCAATGATCTGCTGGTTATTTAACCGTATTGATGGAATCGTCAGCCGTCCGACGCGTCTTGCATCTTTTCCGAGTCCCCCGATCTCCGCGAGCATCTCAAAGACGTTCCCCGCGAACATTGCCGTACGGATGGGTTCGGTGAGGTCCCCTCCCTCGATCCAGAAGGGGTTCGAGATCTCGACCGAGAAATCGCCGGAGAACGGGTTTGCGGTATGGGCGCCGACGACGTCGTGGATCCAGACCGCCCGCTCATCGCCGGGCTCGTTCGTCCGCGGGCCGTCGAGGAAGAGGTTGTGGAACCCGATGCCGGGCGGCTCGCCCCCGGAACGGACGGCGCTCCCCGTGCTCGCCTCGCCGTAGCGGTAGCCGGTCTTGAGGTCGTAGGCGAACTCCCTGAGCACCCCCTGCTCGATGAAGACCAGGCGGCGGGTGGGGACGCCCTCCGCGTCGAAGGCCGTGCTCCCAAGGCCGGGGGCGAACGGGTCGTCGTAGACCGAGAGGGACTCGTCGAGGACCTGCTCCCCGACCTTATCGGCGAGGGACGAGCGGCCGGCCTTCACGTTCCGGCCGGAGAGGGCCGGGAGGAGGACCTGGCCGATGATGCTTGCGGCCGCAATCGGGGAGAGGACGATATCGTAGCGCCCGGTCTCGATGTCCCGGCCGCCGAGGGAACGGGCGGCAAGGAACGCGGCCTGCTCCCCGACCGACCGGGGGTCCAGCTCGGCACGGAACGGGGAGGCGTCGAACTCGTAGCCTGTCGACTGCTCGCGGATCGTTTCGAGCGAGACCGACGCCGCCGTCCGGTCCATCCCGTAGAGGGTGCCGGTCGAGTTCGCGACCATCATGTAGGCCCTGGCAAGGCTCGCGCCCCCGCCGACGACCTCCACCGGGTGCTCCGCGGCACCGGCAAGGAGGTCCTCGACCATCCCCGCCGCGTCCTCGACCGCGACGACGAGGTCCCGGTCCGCCGAGGAGGCGGTGCCCGCGAGCTCGGCGGGTTTCGGGAACCCGCCCCACTGCTGCGGGGTGGCAAGGCGGCCGCTCGCGAGCGCGGCGTCCAGGCACTCCTTCCACCGGTCGGGATCGCCCGTGGACGAAAAGCCGATCCGCCCGTCATTGACGGTCCGGATGGCCATGCTCCAGGCCTCGGACTCCTCGGCGGTGCCGAGGATCCCCTTCTTGATCTCGGTAGCGATGCTCTCCCCCCGGTAGTAAAAGACCTCGACCTCGTCGGCCTGGCGTTCACCCTCCCGGAGGACCTGCTCGATCAGGTCTTCGCCGTTCATTCGCCCCGCCCCCCGATGGTTGCGTTCTCGAGCAGGAGGTGCGGCGCGCCGTCGCTCACCGGCACGCTCTGCCCGCCCTTCCCGCAGTAGCCCGGGCTCATCTTCCGGTCGTTCCCGATGAGCGCGATGTTGTGGAGTGTCGAGAGAATCTCGCCCGAGAGCGAGACGTCCCGGACCATATCGGTCGTCTCGCCGCCCTCGATCAGGTAGCCGTACTCCGCGTTGAACTGGAAGACGCCTCTCCCCGGGTCGACCTGGCCGCCCCGCGAGCCGATCAGGAGGATGCCGTCCCGGCACTCAGCAAGGATCTCGTCGTAGCCCGCGTCGCCGTTCTCGATGAAGGTGTTGCTCATCCGGACGATCGGCGGCGCCCCGTGCTCGGCGCGGGCGTGGCCGGCAATCCCGTTGCCCACCGCCGCAAGGGTCTCGCGGTTGTGGATGTACGATCTGAGGATCCCGTCGCGGATGATCTCCGTGCGCTCGACCGCGACGCCCTCGGCATCGACGGGCATGAACCCGAACTCGTGGAGCGTGGGGTCGTCGACGATGGCGAGCCCAGGACAGCCGATCGCTTCACCGATCTTCCCGCCAAGGACCGATGCGCCCTCGCGGACGAGGTCGCCCTCGCTCGCGTGGCCGACCGCCTCGTGGGTGAAGACGCCGGCGAGCTCCGGGTCGAGGATGGCCCGCCGCGCTCCGCCCTTCGGAATCTTCGCGTCGAGGAGCGAGACCGCGACCTCGCCCGCCTTCCTGCCGAGGTCCTGCTTGCCGCGGAGGTTAAAGCCGGTGGTGATATGGTCGCGCTCGCTTCCCATCTGCATCACGCCGTTTCGGGACGCGATAGCAAGGACCGAGAACCCCGACCGGACCGCCTCGTAGGAGTACTCGTTCCCGTTCGAGTCGAGATACCTGACCGCGTCGATCCCTTCGGTGTAGCGGGCCCGGGTGTTTGCGACCCCCTCGATGCGTGCCGCGGCCTCGATCCCGGCGAGCAGCCGGGTCTTCTCCTCGAGATCGATATCCCGCGGGTCCTCCCTGAGGGGCGGGACGGGAAGCACACCCCGCGGGGCGTCGGCAAGATCGATCTCGTCCGCGGTCACGGCCGCGAGGCGTGCCGCCGCCGCCACCAGGGCGTCGACCTCCCGCTTTGAGTCGATATCGACGTGGTCGCGGGTGAGGAAGCCCCAGCCTTTCGGCCCGAGCACCCGTATCACAGCTTTATCAAAAAATGAGGTGCCTGCGGACTCGATCACGCCGTTGTCGATATCGACATGGGTAATCTCGCCCCGTACGCACCTGACGTCGTAGTATCGTACATCAGCCATAGGTATCAAACCGGAGAGCGCCCAACGTTCGGGTCGAAGATCGCGGTCGGGTTGACCGCCAACTTCCGGAGCTTCGAGAGGAATCCTTCGCGGTTCTCGGGCACGAGCGCGTTCTGGAGGACCTCCTCAATGTGGTCGACCGGCACCACCTCGATCATCTCGCGGTAGCGCTCCTCGATCAGGACGTCGTCTAAATTCGACCGCGGGATGATCACCGTCTTGATCCCGGCTTTTGCCGCCGCCTCGATCTTGTAGGTGACCCCGCCGATGGGGAGGACGTCGCCCCGGACCGAGAGGGAACCGGTCATCGCAACGTCCTGACGCACCGGGATGTTCTCGATGGCGCTGATCACCGCTGTTGCCACGGTCACGGAGGCCGAATCGCCCTCAACGCCGCCGTAGGTGCCGATAAACTGGACATGGATGTCCATGTTCCTGATATCCTTGCCGGTGAACTTCTTGATCAGGGCGCTGACGTTCGTAATCGATTCTTTAGCGATATCCTTCAACATACCGGTCGCGATGACCGAGCCGGTCGCTCCCTGGCTCGGGGTCACCTCGGCCATCACCGGGAGGACCGAGCCCGAGTCGCTGCCCATCACCGCAAGCCCGTTCACCCGTCCGACCTGGGCGCCCTCTACGACGGTTATGTCGTAGTCGCGGCTCCGCCGGATGTACTCGTCGGAGATCTGGTCCTCGATCGAGCGGGAGGCCGACTTCGCGGCGAGGACGTGCTTTGTGGTGGTAAACTCCGCACCTTCCTGCCGGGCGAGGTCACCCGCCACCCGGATGAGCCCTCCCATGTCACGGAGTTTTAAAGTCAGGTGACCCTTCCGGTTCGAGCGGCGCCGGGCCTCGCGGAGCACCTCGAGCATGGCGCTGCGGTCGAAGTGGGGAATCTTCCCGTCGTTCTTGACTTCCTGGGCGATGAACCGGAGGAACTTCTTCCGGTTCTCCGGGGTGTCCTCCATCGTCTCCCTCATGTAGACCTCGTAGCCGTAGCCCCGGATACGCGACCGGAGCGCCGGGTGCATCCCCTGGATGGCGTCGATGTTGCCTGCCGCGATCATGACGAAGCGGCAGGGGACCGGCTCCGTCCGGACCATTGCGCCGCTCGAGCGCTCGCTCTGGCCCGTGATCGGGAAGGTACCCTCCTGGAGCGCGGTCAGCAGGTTCTGCTGGGAGTGGGGGGTGAGGGTGTTGATCTCATCGATGAAGAGCACGCCCCCGTGCGCCCGGTGGATCGCCCCGCCCTCGACGCGGTCGTGGGACGGGGTCTCAAGGCCGCCGCTCTGGAAGGGGTCGTGCCGAACGTCGCCGAGCAGGGCGCCCGCGTGCGAGCCGGTAGCGTCGACGAAGGGCGCGGGGGTGTTCGGATCGTGGGAGATCAGGAGCTTCGGGACCATCGTCTCTTCGCGGGGCGTCGAGTACTTCAGCGCCATGAAGATGAACGCGGCGGCGATGATGCCCATGAGCCACTGGTAGGTGATGATCGCGTAGCCGATGATACCGAAGATGAGGAGCATGATGAGGGTGCTCCGCATCTGGATCTTCTTTCTCGCCTCCACCTTGTGGGCGGCGACGATCTGCTTGCCGCGGCTCGCCGGCACGGTTCTAATGATGGGGTTATTGTTATCCTCGGCGTTCGGGTAGACCAGAATGTCCTGCAGTTCCTCTTTGGGGAGGAGCTCGGCCATCGCCTTCGCCAGCATCGATTTGCCGGTTCCGGGGGTGCCGATCATCATCACATGCCTGCGCTGGACCGCCGCCTTCCGAATCACCTCGACGGCATGCTCCTGACCGATGACCTGATCGATGAGACTCGGAGGTACGTCGATATCTGACGATGCGCTCAGATCGAGACCCGAGAAGACGTCCGTCTCCACCAGTTCATCGTTCGTGAGCTCAATCTTAGGAATTTCTTCTGGAGTCGTTGAATCCATCGTCGGGTTTACCTCTTTGCTGCACTGATACTTATATAATTTATTCATCCTCGTTCAAATACTTTCTAGCAAAGGTGTCCTATGAGAATAATCAGCACGGAACGGTCCCAGGTCCTCGCAGCCCGCGTTGCCGAAAAGTTGGGAGTCTCACTGGTCGAGACGAAATTCACCCGGTTTCCCGACGGAGAGATGTACCTCCGGTGCGGAGAACTGGACGATGAGACCCTGATCGTCAGCAGCGTCGTAGATAATGATATGTTTGTGCAGACCCTTCTCGCAATCGATGCCGCTGATCGGTCAAGAAACACGCTGGTGGTCCCGTACCTCGGCTACTCAAGGCAGGACAGGCGTTTTTTTTCTGGAGAGCCGATCAGCGCCCGGGCGATCGCACAAGCCCTCTCGACCGGCATCGAACGTGCATTCGTGGTCGATGTCCATGACCCGGCTGTGCTGGACTTTTTCAGCGTTCCGGCGACGGATATTACCATCGCTCCGGCCATCGGCGGGTACGTCGGCGACCTGCACCTGAGGAAACCCCTGGTCCTCGCGCCGGACGAAGGGGCGATCGCGTTTGCGACCGACGTTGCCGCGATCGGGGGGTGGGACTGCGATCACCTCGAAAAGACCCGGCTCTCGGGTGAGGAGGTCCGGATCGCCCCGAAGACCATCGACGCCGCCGGCCGGGACGCCGTGATCGTGGACGATATCATATCCACCGGCGGGACCCTCGCGACCGCCGCCTGTATGCTCCGGGAGCAGGGGGCAGCGTCCATCCATGCGGCCTGCGTCCATGGAGTGCTCACGAGCGGTGCTTACACCCGCCTGCGGGCGGCCGGGGTCTCCTCGGTCGTCTCCAGCGACACCTACGAGAACGCCTCAAGTTTCATATCTGCCGCGAGCGCAATCGCGACAGCGATCAGGGAAGATGCTCACTGTTGACGGATCCTATCTCGAAGGGGGTGGACAGGTCCTCCGTCTGGCTGTCGCCCTCTCGGCGATTGGCAGCGTACCGGTCACCGTCACCCGGATACGGCAGAACAGGCAGAAGCCCGGGCTCGCGCCCCAGCACATCGCCGCGGTCCGGGCAGTCGCCGGGACCTGCGGTGCCGAATGTACGGGGCTTACCTCCGGGAGTACCGAGATCACCTTCACCCCGGGCCGGACCCGGCGGGCCGACCTCGATATCGATACCGGGACCGCAGGGAGCATCCCCCTAGTTCTCCAGGCATGGCTCCCGGTCGCCCTCCATGCCGGCGGGAGCATCACCGTTACAGGCGGGACCGAGGTGGTGTGGAGCCCGACCATCGACTACCTCAACCACGTCCTCGTGCCGGTGCTCCGCCGTGCCAGGGCCTCGATCGAGATCGAGGTTCTCGAACGGGGCTACTACCCACAAGGAGGCGGGCGGGTGCAGGTTCGGGCCGAACCGTCCCGCCCGGGACCGATCACGATCCCGGATGGGGAGGAGCATCGGTGCGGGCTCCTCTCCTGCTCGGCAGGCCTCCCGGCGCACGTCGTGGAGCGCCAGGCGGCAGCCGCCCGGAGCCTCCTCGAGAGCGACCTCGATTGCTCCTGCACGGCGACCCTCGACCCCCGGGAGGGTGGGGCGAGCACGGGGAGTTCCATCACGGTATGGAGCGGGGCAAAGGGCGCCGTCGCTCTCGGACGGAGGGGGTTTCCCGCCGAGGAGGTGGGCCGGGCGGCCGCCCGGGCACTGATCGAAGAGTGCCGCAGCCCCGGCACGGTCGACGTTCATCTCGCCGACCAGCTCCTCATCTACCTCGCCTGCTACGGCGGGGAGTACACCACCCACACCCTCTCGATGCACGCGAAGACCGCCTGCTGGCTGCTCCAGATGTTCGGGTACGAGATCCGGTGCCAGGAGAACGGTATTGTGGGGTTCTCCGCATGACACTCGTCCTCGACGCCTCGGTCTTCTTCGCGGAGGTGCCGGTCGTTGGCCCCGCATGGACCACTCCATCGGTGGTCGGGGAACTTGCCGACCTCCACGCGAAGTGCCGGTTTGAGGCGCTTGCCGCCACGATGCTTACGGTCAGGGAGCCGCGTGAGGAGGACCTCACCCGGGTTGAAGCGGCCGCCCTCGCGACCGGGGATGCCGGGGTGCTCTCCGCGACCGACCGGGACATCCTCGCGCTCGCCCTGGAACTCGCGGCCGTCCTCGTTACCGATGACTTCGCGATCCAGAACGTCGCGCACCGCCTCGGCATCGAGATCCGGAGCATCCGGCAACGGCCTGCCCGGGCGATCCGGTGGCGTTACCGGTGCAGCGGGTGCGGCCGGTACTGGCGGGAGCCGGGGGATTGTCAGGTCTGCGGTGCACCGATCAAAAGAAAACTTAAATAGATTACTTGGCGATCTCTTCTCCATGTCCGCCCTTGAAGAGTTGATCACGAAGGCAAAGGGGCTCCAGGCAGAAGGGCACACCCCCGGGCAGATTTCCGACGAACTCGGTCTCTCGATGGAGACGGTCACCTGGCTGCTCACCCAGCAGAAGGGTATGGAGGCCCCAAAAGACGTTCATATCGACTGGACTGAGGTTGGAAGTCAGGGGATGCTCCTCTCCGACATGGCAATCATGATGCTCAAGCGCTTCCTCTACCTGGCGGAGGGGGGAATTGCACCTGCTGGAGAAGCCCCCGATACGGTCGTCGGGATCGCGCTCTCGGGTGTCCCGCTCGCCACCCTCATCGCTGCAGAGGAGGGGCTGAGGCTCGCAGTCTATCTCCCCGCAAAGCACAGCCGGAGCGAGAATCCGACCGGATCCCTCTCGGGCACGTTCTCCTCGATCACCGCTCAGCGATGCATCATCGTCGACGATGTGGTCACGACCGGGACGACGCTTGCAGAGACGATAGCGTTCCTCCGGCGGCACGGAGCGATACCGATGGCAGTCTGGTCGCTCTTCGACAAGCAGGGTGTCCGGGAGGTCGACGGCGTCCCGGTCCACTCGCTCTTCAGGATATCGAGGCTCGGGTGAGAGGCCCGGTCTCACTGTTTTCCCCGGGCACATGGCTAATTGCAAGGGGGAGCAGATCATCGGCGGGCTCATGCCCCGCCCGGGGTATCGGGCGCGTAGCGGCGACTGATAGGTGATCCCGACCCGCCGATCGGCCCGGGTGTCCGGAAACAATCGACCCCTATCGACCATTATATATAGAACTTCTGAACAAACCTAACGAACAAAGGAGGATTATACAATGCTTGCTGGACAGCCCATCATTATTTTACGGGACAACGTTGAGCGCACGCGCGGATTCGAGGCGCAGCGCTCGAATATCATGGCTGCAAAGGCAATTGCGGCCGCCGTCAGGACAACGCTCGGTCCCCGGGGAATGGACAAGATGCTGGTCAGCTCCACCGGTGACGTAGTGATCACGAACGACGGGGCAACCATCCTGCACGAGATGTCCGTGCAGCACCCCGGCGGCAAGCTGGTCGTCGAGGTTGCCGAGACCCAGGACGACGAGGTCGGCGACGGCACCACGACCGCAACCGTGCTCGTCGGGTCACTGATGGAAGAGGCGGAGAGCCTGCTCGCCCAGGAGGTTCACCCCACGATCGTCGCAAACGGCTACCAGCTCGGCATGGAGAAGGCCCTCTCGATCCTCGACGACCTGGCCATCACCGTCGGGTTCGGGGAACGCGAGAGCCTTCTTAAGATCGCCGACACCGCCATGACCGGCAAGTCCATCGAAGCGGTCAAGGACAAGATCTCCAACATTGTCGTGGACGCGGTGCTGCAGGTCGCGACCGAGAACGACGACGGGACCTACGTCGTGAACGAAGACGACGTCAAGATCAAGACGCAGGTCGGCGACTCAATGAACGACGCCGAACTGGTCCGCGGCATCGTCATCGACAAGAAGCGCGTCTTCGAGCAGATGCCTCAGAAGGTCACGGACGTGAAGGTTGCCCTGATTGCCATGCCGCTCGAGGTCACGAAGACCCAGGTGAAGTCGAAGATCAAGATTACCACCTCCGACCAGATGAAGGCGTTCACCGAGCAGGAACGCGAGTCCCTCCGGAGACTTGCTGACCAGATCGCCGCCTCCGGCGCAAACGCCCTCCTCTGCCAGAAGGGGATCGCCGACGCGGTACAGTATTACCTCGCAAAAGCCGGCGTCTATGCCATCGAGGACGTCAAAGAGGAAGACATGAAGTTCGCTGCGAAGGCGCTCTGCGGCACCATCGTCAACAAGCCCGAGGAGCTCACTGCGGCGACGCTCGGCCACGCGGAAGAGGTAGCGGAGATCCCCGATACCGACCTGACGGTCATCTCCGGCTGCGACAACCCGAAGGCCGTCACCATCCTCCTGCGGGGCACCTCCCAGCTCCTGCTCGACGAACTCGAGCGGGCAGTCTACGACGCAGCCCGTGTCGTCCAGGACGCCATTGAGGACGGGAAATTTGTCGTCGGCGGCGGCTCGGTGGAGACCGAACTCCAGATACGCATCCGCGACTACGCCGCAACTGTCGGCGGGCGTGTCCAGCTCGCCATCGAGGCGTTTGCAAACGCGTTCGAGGTCATCCCGAGGACGCTTGCGGAGAACTCCGGGTTCGACACGATCGACAAGGTCGTCGCTCTCCGGAAGGCCCACGCCGACGGCGCGAAGTACGCCGGGCTCAACGTCTACACCGGTGAGGTCGTGGACATGCGCGAGGCGGGCGTCATTGAACCGCAGCGCGTGAAGACCCAGGCGATCAAGAGCGCGACCGAGACGGCCATGCTCCTCGTTCGCGTCGACGACATGATGATCACCCAGTCCGGAAGACCGGGCGCACAGTAAGTCGCCCGTGCAAGGAGGTCGACGCCGACCTCCTCTTCCTCGATCTTTTTATCCGGCTGAGGCCCTTGTTTGTGATGAACAGCCGGCACCGTATCCGGATTGATCTCAAAGGAGAGGGAAGCGGCCTCGTAGGTGTCGCCCGGCCGCCCCCGGCAGGACGAGGAGACTGCCGCTCCGTATGAAGGTGAATTGACAGAACATACCTCGATACTATTATAGTCGAAGAGCCTAAATACTCTAGGCTGATTCTGTGCCGAGGTAGTCTAGTCCGGGAAGGCGGTGGCCTCGAAAGCCACTGGTGCCTGGCACCTCGGGAGTTCAAATCTCCCCCTCGGCGTCCGTTTTGAGAGTTCACGTCCTCATGGATTCGATAGACAGGTACGCACCCGAAGATCCCGGTCCCGGGAGAGGGCTTGCCGGAGGAGAAAGGGTGTTTTCCTTCCGGGACGGGTGCGGAGGGCGCTCAGTACTTAAATTGTCTCTTATAGAGCATCATCTCGTCTGACCGCACAACGAGGACGGGGCGGGCATGCCGGATTGTCTTCTCGGCCACGCTCCCGAGACGTAGGTACTCAAGCCCCGTACCTGACGGCGGTCCCGGCATTGTCGTTCCCGTTCGTGGGGATCAGTATCCGGCGAAACTTCAACCCGGTCGGGTGAGCGCTGCCGACGACAAGCACCGGGCAGAATGAATAGATGATAGGAGACCGGCCTCCCGGCCCCGGGTCTCGTCGGGGTCCATCCCGGCCGCCACGAGCTCCAGGGGGGCAAAGTTCCCCTCAGGAGCCTCATTCTTCGCAAGAATCGAACTCCTTTGCCATACTCCCCTCGATTTCTTGATCCAGATCCGGGAGCGCACCTCAGAGATCCGCACCCGGGGTCCGACACATCCTGCAACACCGTCCCGTCACAGGCCGGGCCGCACCGGCAGAGACCCGTTCTCCGCGGCTGTCACCTGCAGCACCGGTATCGCTGCGGGCACGGGAAACTTCCAAAAGATGATATTTAAGAACCTGATCCAATAGTAGTGATATACGGCGCCGCTACCCGGAGTTCCCGCACATGCAGCCAATGGTGGTTCCCTGTGTACTACTGCTTTGACGAACTGGACGATGCTGTCGTTATCCTGAACCGGGACAACACCGTCGCGCGGCTGAACAGATCGTTCCAGGAGACGTTCGGCATCGAGGGCGAAGCAGCCCACGGCATGGAGATCGGGGAATTCATCAACCGCTGCCTCTCGCCGTTCATCCCGGAGGAAGAAAGAACCTGCCGGGTGCTCGACGCCCTCCGGCACCGGCGGGAGGTCTCGCATGTCGCCTGCCGGATGCGGACCCGTGCCGGGGAGGTGCGCTGGTTCTCGTTCTCCTGCCGGGCGATGACCGGCGACCAGTATACCGGGATGATGCTCATCCGGTTCCGGGACATTACGCCCGAACACGACGAGGCAGTGCAGAACACCCTGGAGGCGGGGATACCGGTCAGGCCTGAGCGGATCTATGCCGGCATCGGGGAGACCATCCCCTACGGCATCTGGATCTGCGAGCCGGATGGTACTGCGATCTACGTCTCTGTCTCGCTCCTCGAACTTGCAGGAACGACGTTCGAGGAGTGCCGGCATACCGGGTGGCTGAACTGCATACCGCTTGAGGATACCGCCGGAGCCCTCGCCGACTGGAAACGCTGCCGTGAATCCGGGTGCCTGTGGAACCGCGAGCTGAAGATCCCGGTCCCCGGCGGCGGGTATCGGACCATCCTCTCCCGGGGAGCACCCGTCCGGGACGCGGAGGGGCGGATCGCCCTCTGGGCCGGGATCAACCTCGATATCACCGCGAGAAGAGAGGCAGAACATCTCACCGCCGTTCGGGCGGCACAACAGGCTGCCATAGCGGCCCTCGGCCAGTTCGCCCTTGCAGGCGCCGGCCCCCGGGAACAGATGGATGCAGCGGTCCGGGCGGTGGCCGGGCACCTCGGGGTCGAGTACGCCAAGGTGCTCCGATACCTTCCCGGCCAGGATGCATTCCTGCTCGAAGCGGCGGTGGGGTTCGACGGAACCCGGGTCGGCACGGCCTGTGTGGAAGGCGGAACCGATTCCCAGGCCGGGTATACGCTCCTCTCCTGCGAGCCGGTGATCGTCGAAGATCTCAGAACCGAGGCACGGTTCCGCGGCCCGGCCCTCCTCCGGGACGAGGGGATCGTGAGCGGGATCAGCGTCATCATCCAGGGGGACCGGGGGCCCTACGGGGTGCTCGGGGCCCACACCCGGACATACCGCAGGTTCACCCGGGACGACATCAACTTCGTCCAGGCGGCGGCAAACGTTCTGGCGCAGGGGATCGAGCGTCGGGCGGCGGAAGAGGCGCTCCTCGCGAGCGAGGAGAAGTTGAGATCCCCGGCCACGTCGTCACCGTCGAGGACGGCGCTCCTCGCGAGCGAGGAGAAGTTCCGCGAGATCGCACAGCGGAGCTTCGATATGATCTACACCTGCTACTACGATTCCGGGATCACCTACATCTCCCCGGCCGTGGCCCGTATCCTCGGCTACACCCCCGAAGAACTCATTGGCCGCGAGTGCCGCAACTACGTCAACCCGCTGTCGCTTCCCGCGTGGGAGGAGGGGCAGAAAAGGGTGGCCCGGGGCGAGCCGGTGGAGGGGCTCGAGGTCGAGTTCCGCCGCAAAGACGGGTCGGCGGCGTTCGTCGAGCTGAACGAGTCGGCGATCCTGGAGCACGGGAAGGTCGTCGGCGTCCAGACGGTCGGGCGGGACGTCACGGAGCGGAAACAGAACGAACTGCTTCGCCAGCAGGCCTTCTACCAGATTGAGCGGAACATCGAGCAGTTCGCCGTCCTCGGCGACCACATTCGCCAGCCCCTGCAGGTGACCCTGGGAAGGGCGGAGCTGCTTGACGACGAGGTGACAGCGGGGGTCATCCGCGAACAGGTCGAGCGTATCAACGACTATATCCGGCAGCTGGACCGGGGATGGGTGGAGTCCCGAAAGGTCCGCGAGTTTCTCCGGCGGCACGATCTGGAGTGACCCGCCAGCCCGGCCGGCCCCGGCCCCCGCGTTTTCCGGGAGGCAGGTGCGCGACCCTGTCCAGGGATGGTATAAATAGGTGCGGCCCGCCGCTGCCCGGCGACCGGTTTTATGCAGTTGCCATAGAAACAATTAGGGTAGTTATGCCGGGCAACACGACAGAAGGCTCATCGGCACGCATGATGGACGGCGCTATCCCCGCCGGCCTCTTCGCCGCCGTGCGGGAGCAGCGGCCGCTTATCCACCACATCACGAACAGCGTCACGATCAACGACTGCGCGAACATCACGATCTCTACCGGGGCCGCCCCGGTGATGGCCGAGGCGCCCGAGGAGGTTGCCGATATGGTCGCCGCCGCAGGCGCCCTCGTCCTGAACATCGGGACGCTCTCGGCGGCGCAGGTCGAGGCGATGCTCGCTGCCGGGCGCCGGGCAAACGACCTCGGCATCCCGGTCGTCCTCGACCCGGTCGGTGCGGGGGCGACGCCGTTCCGGACCGAAACAGTGCAAAAGCTCCTCGATGCTCTCGATGTCGCCGTCCTGAAGGGGAACGCCGGGGAGATCGGCGTCCTCGCCGGGACCGGCGGGAGCGTCCGTGGGGTCGACTCCGGCGGAATCTCGGGCGACCCCGTCGCAACGGCGCGGGCGTGCGCCCGCCTGACCGGGACCGTCGTATCGATGACGGGAGCGGTCGACGTCGTCACCGACGGGAGCCGGGTCTACCTCGTCAGGAACGGCAACCCGATGATGGACCGCCTCTCGGGCACCGGGTGCATGGCCTCCTCGGTTACAGCGGCGTTCGTCGCGGTCGCGGACGATTACGCGGTCGCGTCGGCCGCGGCGCTCGCGGCTTTCGGGCGGGCAGGAGAGCGGGCCGTTGCCGGGGCCCGCGGCCCCTACTCGTTCAGGACAGGACTCTTTGACGAGCTTGCCGGGCTCACGCCCGACGACCTCGCCCGGCACGCCCGGATCGAGGAGCGGTGATGGGATACGACCTCTACGTAGTCACCGACGAGAAGATCGGCCGCGGCCGATCCCACGCGGAGCTTGCCCGGCAGGCCGTCGCGGGGGGAGCGGACGCGGTCCAGCTCCGTGACAAGAACCTCTCCGGGCGGGACCTCTTCGCGGCAGCCCTCGCCATCCGGGAGATTACCTCTGACGCCGGCGCCCTCTTCATCGTGAACGACCGCCTGGACGTGGCCCTCGCGGCTGGTGCCGATGGGGTCCACCTCGGCGCAGGCGACCTCCCCATTGGGCGGGCCCGACGGATCGCCCCGCCGGGGTTCATCATCGGGGCCTCGGTGGGGTCCACCGCCACAGCGGCCCGGGCCGCGGCGGAGGGGGCCGATTACGTGGCGCTCAGCCCGACGTTTGCGACCAACTCGAAAGACGACGCGGGCCCGGGCCACGGGCTCGCCATGCTCGCGGCGGTCCGGGCCGCGGTCCCCCTTCCCCTCGTCGCGATCGGGGGGATCACCGTGGCAAACATCGCCGACGTCATCGCCGTGGGGGCGGACGGGGTCGCGGTGATCTCGGCGGTCGTCGGCAAGGACGACGTCACCGCTGCCGCACGGGACCTCCGGGCCCGGATCGCCGCCGCAAAGGCGAAAAGGCGTTAACCCTCTGACTCCGGCTTCCGGAGCGCCGGGGTCCTCTGGTGGAAGACCGCCCGCCATCGGCCGCCGCTCCGGGCGTATACGGTCGATACGTAGAGCATCTGCGCGCCGAAGGAGACGGTATAGGCGAGGACGGCACACCCCTCCCCGACGGGCACGACTCTCGGGTTCATGACGGCATACTTCGGAAATTCGTTGGGATTCTCCACGAGATCACGGAGGATCCCTTCCCTGTCCAGGATGCCCCAGGGGCTGACGACGAGGGCTTCCGGCGCGAGATAATCACGGTAGAACTCTACGTCCCGGGTGTCAGCAGCCTTCCAGGCTCGCTTCTCGATATCGGAGAGAACCGCTAACAGGTCTTCCATAGAGAGCATGTGAACGCATGGGACGATAATAACCGTTTCCCATGTCAACCCGGATGCAAACCCTCTTCGCCTCGCCGGCAAGAGAGGTACCCCATGACCGGGATCACCTTCACCCCCGTCGGCACCGTCCGCTCCCCGTTCCACGACCCCCGCAATATGCCCATCCAGCCCCTTGGCGCCCGGGGGGTCCGGGGCACCATCGAACTCGACCCGGTGTATGCCGCCGGACTAAGAGATCTCGCCGGATTCTCGCGGATCATCCTCCTCTACCACTTCCACCGCTCGGAGGGGTACGCGCTCGAGGTGGTCCCGTTCCTCGATAAAACACCGCACGGCGTCTTTGCGACCCGGGCGCCCCGCCGCCCCAACGCCATCGGGCTCTCGATTCTCAGACTGGTCGCCGTTGACGGCACGACGCTCACCGTCGAGGACGTGGATATCCTGGACGGCACCCCGGTCCTCGACATCAAGCCCTACGTCCCGGCGTTCGACGCCTACCCTGACGAACGGTCCGGGTGGCTGGCCACCACCGGCGATGACCCCCGCACCGTGCGGTCGGACGACCGGTTCTGCTGACCGGCACAGCATTTATCCGGCTCCCGGCCGCAGGGGCGAATCGATGAATGCCGACGATATCCGGGAAGAACTCGTCTTTGTCGCCCGGGAAGCCGCCCTCGCCGCCCGGTGCTCGGGATACACGCCGACGCGCTTGTCCCCCTTCTCTTCTCGCTCCGCTACGGAGGCGACTGGAGCTACGCCGCGGAGGGGGTCGCTGCGGGCAATTCCTCCCCCCGCTTGCGCAGGGGGTCTCCTTGCCCGTTCGAGATGAATCCATCATCTCTTCACCTCATCGCCCCGACCGGTCGCAACGTCGACGGGGGCACGGCACCCATGTACCCCGGAGGGATAAGTACTCCGGTCAGGAGAACGGAGACGACGTCTCCTGCCGGCAAGACCATTGAGGACAAAGGACACCGGTTCCACCGGATTTCGGGGCCGTGCAGCAGAATTCCGCCCGATGAGGCAGCCGGCAGAGCGCCCCGCCGGTCGGGATATCTGCGGGGGGAACTCCGGGCTTCCAGTTCAGGTGAGGGAAACCGTTCCCTCACAGGGAGGCCTGAACAGTGATCAAGAATTTTGTATCTGTGGATCAGAGCTTCGAGAATCGGCTCTTCGGCGCACCGCACCGGGGGCACCGCCAGGTGTCCGGAAGGTCTTCGAAGGCCGTATTCGCCGCGACGCCATGGGCGGAGTCGCCAATCGCAGGGTTATAGACGTAGCCGCAGAGATTGCACCGGTAGGAATCCATCGAGCATTCACCTTCTTCCCCTCCCGGCTCGCGGCCGGCGGGGGCACAGACTGATCGTCGACCCCTGAGAGGATAAGCGCTCCGGTCAGGGGGCCGGGAAGTAGAGTTCCTTTCCGGTGCAGCCGTCGAGGACGATCGAGCGCTCCCCGTGCTCCGACACAAACCGGATCGCGTAGACCGGGTAGTAGATCGTCTGAAAGTCGACGATCTCCGCCGTCGGCTCAAGCCCCTTCAAGACGGTCCGGAACGAGGCCTCCGTAACCTTCGCCCCGGGGCGGGTACCCCGGAACGGCTCCATCGGGAGGTCCGCCCCCCGCCGGAGGGCGGAGAGCGCCGGGATCTCTTCAGCAAGCAGGGGCACGTAGACCACCGCATCGCCCATCGTCTTCATCTCCGTGATGAGTTTCGCCTTCGTCAGGCTTTTTAGGGCTTTCTTCACCACGTCGGGCGCAAGACGGGTCTCGGCCTCGATCTCGATCTGTGTCGATCCGCCATTCGCGAGCCCGGTGACAACCTTCACCGCGGCCTCGTCAAGCCCCAGGAGTTCCGAGAACCCCGGCCTGACCGTCAGCCCCCGGTCCACCTCAACGACGCTGCCGGTCTCGCCGTCGATGACGAACGATGCCGTCCTTGTCGCCTTCCGGATCAATCCGCCGATGTAGCGGACCTCAACCCGGTGAAGCGGCCGGTAGACCAGAACACCCGAGACGATCCGCTCTTCAGGCTCGAGGAGAAAAAATCGGCGTTTCCGTCTCGCCATGGCAATATCAAGTGCCTCCTCGCGGAGGAGCACCGGGACCACCGCCTCACCGGAGGCGGGCGGCTTCACGTCCACCGGATCACTCTTCGGGGGCGGATCGCTCTCACGCGGTGGATCGCTCTTTGGGGGAGTACGGGTCTCGGGCAGGGCCGCCGGCATGACCGGAGGAGCGGGCGTGAGGCGGGGTGTCAGCCCCCGGTGCTCGCACAGCCGCTGCCCGAAGCGCATCTTCACTTTCTCCCGGGAGAGCCCGCCCATGACGAAGAACTCCCCGGGCTCGAGATCCGCGAGTTCTTCGACCTCTTTGCGGGACGAAAAGAAGAGGCTGACCGCTTTTAAGTCGTTCTCGATCGAGAGTTTCCCGATGATCTGGCTGTTGCACTGTGAGAGGACATTCTTCGTCACGAGCGACGGCCGCTGGGTCGCGACTAAGAGGCCGAGCCCGCGCTTGCGCCCCCGGCGGGAGATCTCCTCGATCTTCTTGATAGAGGTCCCCGACTGGGGAATGAACTTATCCGCCTCCTCCACGATCAGCAGGAAGGGCTTCTTTAACTCGCTCTCCAGGTCGTAGAGAACATCGGCGAGGAGGACCACCTGTTCCTGCATATTGGTCTCCGAGACGTCGAAGATCACCGCCGACCGGGAGCAGATCGCGCTCTGCATCAGTTCCCGGAGGTTCGCCCGCCCGATATCCACGTCGCAGTCGTTCCCTGAACCGATCCAGAGGAGAGGGAACCGGTCCCTGAGCGAGGAGTACTCCCCCTCCGTGTCGATGAGGCAGAACCCGACCCGTGCCTGCAGGAGCCGCTCACAGAGGACCGCGATGCCCCAGCTCTTCCCGGCACCCGACTGCGCGATGATACAGGTCCTTCCCGTGACCAGTTCCTGGGCATCGACGGCAATCTCCCGTTCACCGGCCCTGCCGATTGCGAGTTCCATCCGATCAAGAGATCACAGGATGTCGGGAGTTTTAACGGTTTCTTTTGGAACCAGAGGGCCACGTTTGCAATATACGTCACCCGTTATCAGACGTTGTTTCTTCGGAGCGAGAGGAGAACGCCGAAGGCCGAGAGGACCGCGAACGCGAGGAAGACCAGCCGGAGGCTCAGCAGAAACTCCGGGAATACCGCCGGCGTAACGACGGTCGCCCCCATGATGACCGCAAAAACCACGAGCACCGCTCCCATGCTCAGCATCATGCCGAGCGACCGCACCATTGCCGTCATCGCGGATGCGCACCCGTAATCCCGCTTCGTGACAGAGCCCATGATGGCGGTGGTGTTCGGGGATGAAAAGAGCCCGACCCCCACACCCAGCAGGACCAGAAGAGCGACAATCGCGGCGACCGGCGTCGTCGGAGAGAGGAGGGAGAAGCCGAAGAGGGCCACGGCCGAGAGCGCGATCCCCACCGAGGCGACGACCCCGGGCTGTATCCGGTCGGCGAGGCGGCCCGAGACCGGGGCGACGAAGACCTGGATCACCGGCTGGACCAGGAGCAGGGTGCCCGCGGCGACGGGTGCGTAGCCCCGGACGTACTGAAGGTAGAGGGAGAGGAGGAACCCGACCGCATACGTGGCGCTGTAGTTAATCAGGGCGGCACCGTTCGAGGCGGCAAAGACCCGGTTCTTCTCGATGAGCGATACCGGGAGGAGGGGGCAGGGCTGCCGCCGCTCCACCCGGAAGAAGACCACCCCAAGGACGACGGCTGCCGCGAGGAGCGCCAGACCGACCGGGGTGGTCGCAGAGGCCAGGCCCAGGAAAAGGCAGAGGATCAGGGCGGAGGAGAGGACCATCCCGGGAGTGTCGAAGTGCTCCTGCTGCTGCTCGTTCAAGAACGCCGGGAACTTTTTCGCGTAGAAGAGAGCCGGGACGGCGAGGAGCGCGGTCATGATGAAGATGCTTCGCCAGCCGAAGAACTGGGTCAGGACACCCCCGAGGAACGGCCCGAGCGAGAGCCCGGCGTAGACGGCGGTGACGTTCAGCCCGATAGCGGTGCCACGTTCGCCGGGCGGGTAGAGGTGGGTGATCAGGGCCACGCTGTTTGCGTAGATCATGGCGCCGCCGGTCCCCTGCAGGAAGCGGAAGACGAGGAGCAGTTCGAGCGTGGGCGTGAAGATGGTGAGGAGGGAGCCGGCGGTGTAGACGACGACCCCGAGCAGGAAGACGGTGACCTTCCCCCGTGAGTCGCCGAGCCTCCCTGCCGGGAGGAGGAAGATGACCGACGCGAGGAGGTAGGTGCTGGAGATCCAGGCGAGCGCGGCGGCGTCGGCAGAGAACTCACCGCCGATAGCAGGGAGGGCGAGGTTGATCGCGGAGCCCGTGAACGGGTTGAGGAACGTGACGACGGTGACCAGCAAGAGGATGAATCTTCGCGAGTAGGGTTTTTCGTCTTCCTGCTTCATTGCCATCGCCCATACCCCCTGCCGGGAGTGTATGACTAGGTATTTGCGGCAAACGCAAATAAGGACACTGCTGCTGCCCGTTTAGATCCCTGCAGTATCTTTTAATGAGAATACCTCCCCAACATCCCCGGGATGCCTCAACCACCCCCGGAGACCCGGCAGGAGGTCCGCGACCTCTCGATCCGGCTCATCCTGCTGCTCGGCATGGTGAGCCTTCTGGGGAGCCTGATCTCGAACGGCGCCCGGAGCGTCACCGGCCCCTACATCCTCCTCCTCGGGGGGAGCGCGGCCGTCGTTGGTCTGGTCGCCGGATTCGGCGAGTTCATAGGCTACGCGTTGCGATCCGTCAGCGGCGTCTACATCGACCGGAATCACCGCTACTGGGTGGTGGCGATGGCCGGCTACGGCCTGCTCGCCGCCATCCCCCTCCTCGCCTTCACCGGACGATGGGAGGCTGCGGCCTTCCTCATCATCGCCGAACGGATAGGAAAGGCTGTTCGGACGCCTGCACGGGACACGATCCTCTCCCACGCGACGACGGCCATCGGGAGGGGATGGGGTTTCGGGGTTCATAAGGCGCTCGATCAGGTCGGTGCGGTCATCGGCCCGCTGGTGATGGTCGCGGCCCTCGTCCTCACCGGCGGCTACACCGCGGGGTTTCTCCTCCTCGGGATCCCTCTCGCCGGTGTTGTGATAATGCTCCTCTTCGCCCGGTCGGTGGTGCCGAGGCCGGGACGCCTGGAGATGAACGGAGGGACCATGGAGGAGGGGGGCGGTCTGCCCGGGATCACGCCATACGCCGCGTTCATCTTCCTCAGCATGGCCGGATTCACCAGCTTCCCGCTCATCTCGTTCCACTTAAAAGCCCTATCGCTCGTCCCCGATGCCGCCATCCCCCTCTTTTATGCCTCGGCGATGATGGCCTCAGTCGTCGTGGCGCTGCTCATCGGGCGGTCCTTTGAGCACATCGGCACCCATCTCCTCCTCGCCATCCCGGCCCTCAGCACTGCGACGGTCCTGCTCGTCTTCTCGCCCATCCCGGGTGCAGCGCTCGCGGGAGCGCTCGTCTGGGGGGCCGGGGTCGGGATCTTCGAGACATCACTCCGGGCATCGATTGCAGAGTCCACGACGGCGGCACAGAGAGGACAGGTCTACGGCACCATGAGTGCGGTCTTCGGGACAGCGTGGTTCGTGGGAAGTGCCGTAATGGGCGTCCTCTACGACGTATCGATCGGGCATATCGTCGCGTACGTCGTCATCGTCGAGGCTGCGGCGCTGATCGCCTACATCTGGATGTATCGCTCGCGCATCGCGGTGAGGTTCCAGGAGGGGATCGGTGACCTCATCTCGTAACCTTGCGGCGCGATTCCGTCCATGCCTTGAGCGCCCCCCCGATTGCGCCGCCGAGAGCGCCGAAGAACCCGAAGTAAAGGGCCAGGGCGAAGAGGAGGACGGCGATCCCGAGGCCGATGAGGGTGCCGATGGGGCCGAGGAATGCCGTCCCCCCGATGACGGCGATGATCGAGAAGATTGCGGCGACGATGAGTCCGCCCATGAGCCCACCGAGAGCGCCCCTGACCGCTCCCGGGGGCCCGAGGTAGCCGCCGATGATCCCCCCGACGATCGGGCCCCCTACCGGGAAGAAGGGGCTTACAACGAGCATGAAGATGAGTCCCACCAGCGTGGAAACCCAGTACGAACCGCCGTCCTCTGCCACTACCCACCTCCCGGTTGAGAAGAGCCGGGGAGGATCGCCCCCCGGTGATCACCCCGTGTTACCGTCCTATCGCCGGATCGCTCCCGCGATGACGCCGCCAATCAGGGAGAGAAGCCCCTGGTAGACGAACGCCGCCACGATAATGACGAGCGATGTGCCGAGGCCCGCGATGAACCCGAACGCCCCGAGCAGGACCGTGCCGCCGACAAGGAGCAGTACCGCGATGACGATGGCACCGAGGATGCCGGCAAGAAGCCCGGCCTTTGCGCCGTTCGATATCCCGCGTCCCGACATCCAGCCGGCGACGAACCCGCCGACGAGCGGCCCGATGACCGGCAGCAGAAAGCCGAGAATAAGCCCCACAAGCCACCCAACGATGACACCAGTCCAGAAGTTATCAGCCATATCGTTCCATCACCGCCGGGAATTCGGAGATGTAGTATATAAGTTTAGGGGTCGGGCGCCGGTCAACGGCGTATCCGGGTCCCGGCCCGCCCGGCAAGGGCTGCGGTGGCTGAACCTAGTGATCCGATGGTCACCCGGTCCCCCCCGGCATCGAGGAACCCGACGGCAGCCTCGATCTTCGGCCCCATGCTCCCGGCAGGGAACTGCCCCGCGAGAAGGTGCCGTCTCGCCTCGGCGACCGTCATCTCGGAGAGATCCTGCTGGTCCGGCCGCCCATAGTTCAGGGCAACGCGCTCGACATCGGTCAGGATCAGGAGGTCGCCGGCGCCGACGAGCCGGGCGAGAAGCGCCGCGGTGTAGTCTTTGTCCACCACCGCCTCGACGCCCCGGAGGGTGCCCCCGGGACCCTTGATTACCGGGACGCCGCCGCCGCCCGCGGCGATCACGACCACCCCGGCCGAGGAGAGCCGGCGTATCGCCTCTCCCTCCACGAGGGCGATCGGGCGCGGCGAGGGGACCACCCGCCGGTAGCCCTGCCCCGGCATCTGCACCATCCGCCAGCCCTTCTCGGTTTCGAGCCGTTTTGCCTGCATCGCCGTGTAAATCGGCCCGATAGGTTTCTCCGGAATCTCGAACGCCGGGTCGGCAGCCGCGACCAGGGTCCGGGTGAGCACCGTCGCGATCGGGCAGTCGACCCCCGCCGCAAGAAGCGCTTCCTGCATCGACTGCGCGAGCATGTAGCCGATCATCCCCTGACTTTCCGCCCCACAGACATCAAGCGGCATCGGCGGGAGGATATCCTTTGTCAGTTCGTTTCGGAGGAGAATATCCCCCACCTGGGGCCCGTTCCCGTGCGTGATGACGACGGCGTAGCCGTCGCCTGCTATCTCTGCGATATGCCGCGCAGCGCAGCGGACATTTGCGAACTGCTCTTCGGCCGTCCCTGTCTCCCGGTGACGCAGGATGGCGTTCCCGCCGAGCGCAACTACCACGGCCTTTCCCGCCATCCCACTACCCCCGCTCCAGCGTGCAGGTCATGCAGTGGGGGCCGCCGTAACCCCCCGTCAGGTTCTCAAGGCGGAGTGGACGGACCTCGATACCGTGCCGGGAGAACTCCTCCTTGTGCGGGAAGAACCGTCCGGTGTTCCTGATCCGGCGGTAGTCCTCCTCCGCCGCGCGGAGGAGCCGCCCGTAGCGTTCCGGATCGCGCGTGGCCTTCCGTTCCAGGTTCTGGAGAACCATCCGCATCACCCGCTCCCCCTCCACCGCAAGGATGCACCCGTCGCGGATGCAGAGGATGTTCGCGGCGTAGGAGAGCTGCTCCAGGATCGAGAGGTCGATCACCGAAAACCCCTTCGACCTGACATAATCGTAGAGGCTCACGGTCTCGCCCGCGGGCTCGTACTCCCTGCCCGCCCGGGAATAGACGTCGACCTGCGCCCGTCGAAGGAGGACCTCAGAGCCGATCACCACCCCGCTTCCCGCGACGTTGAAGTAGGTGTCCAGATGCATATCGACCATCGGGTCGGGCCGGTCGCTCGGGATGAGCGGGTGGCCCGGCTGGTGGACGACGCCGATCTCGTCGTAGCTGGGGGTGCAGTCGAGGAACTGGCATACCCCGGCATGGTTTGTCCGGTCTCCGGTGCCGACGAGGGCGAACTCCCCCATCGGCATGAAGTCCCCGCCCTCGAAGGTCCCGGGCTCCTCGACCGTCCCGGCGACCGGGATGCCGAGGATCTCCCAGAGGAATCGGGTAATCTCCGGTTCCCGGGCTCGCTGCTGTTTTGCCGGCCGCGCGACGACGAGGCCGCAGTCGGTCACTGCCTGCTGGTCCCGCATGAAGTAGAGGTTTGCAAGCGGCTCCTGCCCCGGTATCCGGACGTCCACCCCGCCCCGGGGGTGCCCCCGTCCCACCTCGAGGACCGGGTTCAAGAGGAGGAGAGTGAAGAAGTGCAGCGAGTCCAGTCCGTCGGCGTTCTGCTCCATGCTCCGGCGCGCCGCCGCCACCTCTTTCACGTCCCCCCGGATGGTGACGGTCTCGTACGCCCAATCGACGAGCCGCCGCCGCACCGCCGGGTCGCGGTCGGCGGATTCAAGGACCGTCTCCTTGAGGTGCAGCACCCGGACGCCGAACTCCTCGCGGAGGGTGCGGGTGAGCGCATCGTGCTCCCGGCGCGCCTCGTACCGGCTGAACGCCCGCTCGTAGAGCGCTGTATACGGCTCGAGCAACCCGAAGAACATCTCGACCCCCGGCCGGTGAACAGCAACCGTCCGGAGCGGCTCCCACTCCGCCCGCACGCCCGTTATCATACTCTTCATCCTCCATGCCGGGGAGCAATGAAGAAGTACGCGATCATCACCCCGGCAGCCGTTGCTGCCGCGAGGATCCAGTTCACCCGCCCGCTGAGAGCAAAACTGATGCCGGAATAGATGGCAAACACGAGAATGCCGTAGAGGAGGGTTCTTGCATACCGATGCATCGTATGAGTCCTCTTGCCGGTGAACGGATAAACCTGCCGCGGACCGGGACCGGAGATTCAGGCGAGTTATCACCGTCAAAACAAGAAACTACGCTCTCAACGCTGTCCATCGCCTCCCGGGGAGGCGGGCAGAGCCATCCCCGGGGTCTGAAACCGCAATAATTATTATTCGGGGGAACAACCGACTCACAAGAGATACTATCCACAACCCCGGAGGTGTTCACCTTGAAGATCAGACGTTATAAGTCTCCCATCTCAACGACCGCAAAACCGTTCAGGATAGTGCGGCGGCTGCAGCGCAACCCGACCTACACCCCGCTCAGGACCGGGCCGGTGGTGAACGCCGCCGTGCTCGCCGCTCTCTCGGCGACATCGGCCATGTCCGGGCTGACGCTCGGGGTCTGCATCCGCCTTGCAGGGCTGTGAGACCGCCATCAACACCGCCTTTTTTGGGCCCGTCATAACCCGATGAGATCCATCACCCGGAGCCCGAACAGGACCATCCCCGACCGTAGCGCCCCGAGGAGGGTTTCGCCTTCGATTGTGACGGTGCCGTTTCGCATCGCCGCCCGGAACGTATCAAACGGTTGGTTTGACGCCATGACGTCCTCCACCACTGTGGAGTCGGCGGTCACCGTGACGAGCGGGTCCGGGCAGCCCTTTGCGTCGAACTGCACGATCTTCCGGTCGTGAAAGGTGATTCCGATGACCAGAACGCCGTCGGGAGAGACGACGTGAAGGTTGACCTTCTCGGCTTCGAACGGCCCGGTCACCCACCCCGGCAGCCGACCGGCATACTCGTTGTAGGTCAGGGTATACTCCCGCATCGCAAAGAGGAGGTTCACCTCTTCCGGGGTCATATCGGCGTTATCGACCACGAGCCCGCCCGTCCCCGCCACAAGCGTCAGCACTGCCAGGAGGGCGAGAACCACCCGGAGAGCCGGGATCACCGCAACCCCTCCGTCCGCTCCCCGCCTTCCGGTGCGCCGGTGCCGGGAGTGATGCTACACCCGGATAGAGTCCCCTGGTTGCCCCTGCGGGCGAGCGAATAGCAGCCGTACATGCCGTCTCTGAGGAGGAGTGAGGAAGTTCAGGTATTTCAGAATATCTATCCGCGCCCCACGGGGGAGGGGGGCCGGAACGGGTTTGCCGCCCGGGACCGCACCCCGGGGTGCAGGCAGGGCGACCGGGGCCGAGATCGCGCGGACCCCGCGTGGAAGGGCGCATCCGGGCGGGGAAAAGGAGATATGGCGGCACCGTGTATGGAGAGTTAAGAAGCGCGGACAATCTCTGTACCCGGGCAGATGGTGACCTGTGGAAGAGGATAATATCATCGAGGTGCGGGACCTCGAACATACGTTCAACGGTTTTGCTGCGGTGCGCGGCATCAGTTTCACCGTCAGGAGAGGCGAGATCTTCTCGTTCCTCGGCCCCAACGGCGCAGGAAAGAGCACCACCATCAACATCCTGACAACGCTCCTCCCCCTTCAGAAGGGTACGGTGCGGGTGGCCGGCTACGACGTCGCACGGGAACCCGGGAGAGTCCGGGAGTCCATCGGCATCGTCTTCCAGGACGATGTGCTCGACCGCGACCTCACGGTCCGGGAGACGATGGAGTTCCACGGACGGCTCTACGCCATTCCCCGCGACGAGCGGCGCCGACGGATCGACGACCTGCTCCGGGTCGTGGAACTCGGCTCAAAACGGGACGAACGGACGAAGAACCTCTCCGGCGGCATGAAACGGCGGCTCCAGATCGCCCGGGGGCTGATGACCCGGCCGGAGGTCCTCTTCCTGGACGAGCCAACGCAGGGGCTCGACCCCCAGACACGGATGCGGATGTGGGAGTATATCCGGCAGGTGAACGGTGCCGGGACGACGATCTTTTTGACGACACATTATATGGATGAGGCTGATATGCTCTCGGATCGGATCAGCATCATCGACCACGGCAAGATCGTTGTCTCCGGCACCCCGGGAGAACTGAAGAACACCCTCGGCGAGGACGTCGTCTACCTGGAGACGGCAGACGACATGAAGGCCCGGGAGAGCCTCCGGGGGGTCGGGGAGATTCAATCTATCACCGAGTCACCCCGCGGCCTCTCGATCACGATCTCGGCTGACGGGAGCCACTGCCTCCCGCGGATCGTCGATGCGGTGCGTGGCGCCGGGATCGGGATCTCGAGCGTGAACCTCAAGAAACCGACGATGGACGACGTGTTTGTCTACTACACCGGCAGGGAACTGCGGGATGAAGGGGCATGACTGCCATGGCATGGGAGTTCCTCACCGTCTACTGGCGCGAGATGATCCGATTTGTCCGGTTCAGGACGCAGCTCCTCTCATCGCTCCTGCAGCCGGCGCTCTGGATGGCGTTTTTCGGCGTCGCGATGTCCTCGAACTTCAACCGGTTCACCTCCGCCATTCCGGCCCCGGCTGGCATCGTCCCGGTCGACTACCTCACCTTCATGGCCGCCGGGGTGATCGCGATGACAACCCTCTTTACGAGCCTCTTCGGGGGGATCAGTCTTCTCTTCGATAAGAACTGGGGGCTGATGCGGGAGATGCTCGCGAGCCCCATGCCCCGGACCCACATCATGCTGGGGGTCAGCCTCTCGGGGATGACGAAGTCGTTCATCCAGGTGGCCATTATCATGGCGTTCGGGCTCCTCCTCGGGGTAGAGTTCTTCCCCGGGTTTTCGGCCACGCAGATCGCCCTCTCGGTCCTCGGCATATTCGTCTTCGTCGGCGTCTTCTCGCTCGGGTTCCTCCTCTTCTCCTCAACCATCTCAATGCGCCTCGAGAGCCCGGAGGGGCTGCAGGGGATCATCACGCTCCTCACCCTGCCACTCTTCTTCGTCTCGAACGCCCTCTACCCCATCCAGGCGTTCCCGCCGCTCTTACAGGCTCTCTCGATCTACAACCCGCTCACCCACCTGGTCAGTGGGGTCCGCTACTTCGCCCTCGGGAACGACTTCTTCGCCGTCGGCGCGCGCTACTCCTACACCACGACCGACGTCCTCGTATCGTTCGGTTACCTCGCGGTCTTTGCGGCGGTGATGTATCTCCTCGCCCGCCGGACGTTTGAGAAAGCGGTAGTAACATAAGAACAACCAAGAGAAGGGTGAACATGCAGGGAACCAGGTATGCAATGCTGGTATTGCTGGTCCTCGCCGTCGTCGCCGGCTGCGTCGGGGTGCCGGGCCTTGAGACGACGGAAGGATTCAACCAGACGGTCACGGTGGAGCCGGATAGCGATCTCGTCGTGATCAACCGGAACGGCGGCGTGACCGTGAACGTCCGGGAAGGGGAGACTGTCGTCGTCAGTGCGGTCAAACGGTCCGTCTACGGCCAGGGCGAACTTGATATGGTCCGGATACAGGTGACGGAGGGCGATCCTCTCCGGATCGAGACGGTGTATACCGGAACAGTAAACCCGCGGGTGAGCGTCGACTTTACGATAGAGGTGCCCCCCACGCTCGTCCTGCAGATGGTGGAGAGTTCGAACGGCCCGATCGACCTTGCAGGGGTGCGGGTGAACGCGACAGAACTCCGGACATCAAACGGTCCCGTGCGGGTTCGCGGCGCTCCCGGCGGTGACATCACGGCGGCCACCTCGAACGGACCGATCGAGGTGCGGGGCGCCGAAGGCTACGTCACCGCAAGGACCAGCAACGGCGGGATCACGGTGGAGGGGTCCACGGGAGTTGCAGAACTGCAGACCTCGAACGGCCCGATCGCGGCCGAGATCCCTGCCGTCCGGGGTGATGTGGCGATCACCACAAGCAACGGCCGGGTAGCACTCCGGCTCGCGGAGGACCTCGACGCCAGGATCGTCGCCACCACATCGAACGGTCGAATCGCGGCTGGCGACCTCCCGCTCCTGGCGAGCGAGTCGTCGGGTACCCGGATAGCGGGCACGCTCGGCGACGGAGGGGCGACGATCGCCGTCACCACCTCGAATGGGAATATCGATCTTTCGGGGCTCTGAACCCCGTAACCTTTTACCCGTACGTGACCAACCTTCGAACATCCATGAACCGCCCGCACCTCCTCTACTTCACCGTAGAGGGGATATCCTGTGCACTCCCGCTTGCCGATACCCGGCAGGTCGTCGGCATGGTGGCCCTGCAGCCGGAGACCGGCGGGCGCAGGGGAGTCGCCGGGACCATGAACCTGCACGGCAGGATCGTCCCGGTCTACTCGATCCGGAGACTCCTCGGTCTCCCGGAACGTCCTCCTCTCTCCACCGACGTCCTCATCATTGCTCACCCCGGCAAAGACTGTGTGGCCCTCTGGGTTGATGGGGTTCGGGGGGTGCGGATGAGCGCAAAACCCCTCCTACCCGGGGACACGCCCCCTCTCCCCGGCGTGCTGGTCGCGGAAGACGAAACAGTCCTCATCCACGATCTTCCGGCATTCCTTGCGGCAGACGAGAGCGGACAGTTCCCCCATCTTCCGGGCGGGGTCGAGGCCGGTGAAAAGGAGTCGGCCGATGATCCCGGGAGAGCCGGAGGTATCCTCACCAGCCGGGCGCAAGCGATCGCCCGGCCGAACGAGGAGCCGCGTGAGACCCGGTTCTCGGAGATCCTCACGTTCCGGCTCGAAGGTCGGGAGTACGCCATCGAGACGCAGTACATCCGGGAAGTCTTTATCATCCGCGAGATCACCCCGGTTCCCGGGACGCCCGCTTTCATTGCCGGGATATGTGCCGTCAGAGGGGAGATCATCTCCGTCGTCGATCTCCGCACGCTCTTCGCGATCCCGAAACACGGGCTGACGGACCTCAACCGGGTCATCGTTCTCACTAACGGGACGATAACCTTCGGAATCCTTGCGGATTATATCACGGATATCGGTACCAGGCCGACCGACCGGTTCGCTCCCATAGTTCCCGGCACGACACCGATCAAGCAGCGGTATCTCCTGGGGACCGCAGACGGATCGACGATCGTCCTCGACGCGGGGGCGATCCTCGCCGATCCCGTGATGGTGGTGGACGAAAACGGAAACTGAGACCGCATAACGATCGTTATTGAAAAAATCCACGCGAAACCGCTTATTTTCCAAAGGAACATTATTTAATCCCGCGTGTTCATCACTTAATTGAGCCGTAGAGGAACAAGCGGAGCGGATATACCATGTTCACATTTTTTTCTGACATGAAGGTCGGAACGAAGATTCTCGTCATCTGCCTATTTCTAGCGATCATTCCGGCGCTTATGCTCGGCGTGGTAGCGTATACCAGTTCGAGCGGTGTGATAAACGACCAGATTGAGACGTTGCTTGAGACACAGGTGCACGATGCGAAGGGATGGACCAACGATGTCTACAAACTCACGCGCAACAAAGTGAACAGCGACCTCAACGTCCTCCGGGAGAACTTCTATGCCCGGGGCACTCCCGAGATCATCGACGGGAAACTGACGTTGGTGGGCGCCAACGGCGATCCGTATACCATCAACGATAACTTCGAGATCGTCGATCAGGTCCAGTCTCTGGTCGGCGGGGCGGCGACGGTCTTTCAGGTGAACGACAACAACGCCGTCCGGATCTCCACAAACGTCATCGGGACCGACGGCAGCCGGGCGGTCGGGACCGAGCTGACTCAGAACGTCTACGACGTCGTGGTGAGCCAGGGGGAGACCTATTACGGGAGCAGGGACCTCTTCGGTAAACGTTACGTCACGGCATACGAGCCGATAAAAGACAGCAGCGGCAAGATCGTCGGGGTCCTCTTCGTCGGGACGGAGGAGGGGGAGACGCTCGACGTCGTCAGGGCGAGCCTCAGAGACACGGTCATCGGCAGCAACGGTTACATGTTCGTCATCGACAGCACGGGAGAGGTCCTCGTGCACCCGTCCCTCGAGGGAGAGAACTGGTCGGACGAAGGCTTCGTCCGCGAGATGATCCAGAACAAGGTCGGGGTCATCCGCCACCAGATCGACGGCACCGACATCATCGATGCCTACACCTACTACGAACCGCTCGACTGGTACATCGTCTCGCGCGCCGAACTCTCCGACTTCACCGGACCGATCGATACCATCCGGAACACGATCATCGTCGTCCTCCTTGCCTCGATCGCGATCGGCGTCGTGATTGCCATCCTCTTCGGCCGCTCGATCTCTGAGCCGCTGCAGCAGGTGGTGTTGATGCTCAAAGAGCTCCGCAACGGCCACCTCTCCGCCCGGCTCAACATCAAGCGGCAGGACGAGATCGGGGTCATGGCTAAAACGATGGACGAATTCGCCGGCGACCTCCAGACAAACGTCGTCGGGAACCTCAAAAAGATCGCCCTCGGCGAGTACGTCAAGGAGTTCCCGGTCACCGACGAAGGCGACGAGATCCGGCCTGCGCTCGCGCTGATGGTCCAGTCGCTCGACCACCTCCATAAAGAGACGATCAAACTCACGGATGCTGCACGCGCGGGCGACCTCTCCATCCGTGGCGACGAGACGGCATTCCGCGGCGGCTACCGGATGATCATCGCCGGGTTCAACAAGACCCTCGAGTCGATCACGGAACCGGTGAACGAGGCGATGCGGCTTGCCAGGTACTACGCTTCCGGTGACTTTACCGCCCGGTTCGACGAGAAGATCCCGGTCGCCGGGGAGTTCGTCGCTTACCGCGACGCCCTCAACACCATCGGGATCGAGCTCTCGCGGCTGATGAAACTGATCAGCGAGGAACTCTACGAGGGCGTCTCGGTCCTCTCCCTGGCATCGAACGAGATCCTGGCGGTCACGACCCAGCTCTCCGCGGCCAGTTCGCAGACCGCCGCAACGGTGAACGAGACCTCGGACTCGGTCGAGAGCGTCAGGAAGAAGACCGAACTTGTGAACCAGAAGACAAAAGGTGTCTCCGAGAAGGCGATGCGGGCGCTCGACGTCTCAAAGGACGGCCAGAAGTCCGTACGCGAGATCCTCGAGGGTATGAACCAGATCCAGCGGCAGATGGATATCGTCCGGATGAACGTTATCCGGCTCTCGGAACAGAGCCAGGCGGTCGGCGAGATCATTGCAACGGTGACCGATATCTCCGAACAGTCCAACCTGCTCGCGGTGAACGCCTCTATCGAGGCTGCAAAGGCCGGGGAGTTCGGGAAAGGGTTTGCGGTCGTCGCAAACGAGATTCATAACCTTGCCGAGCAGTCGAAGAAGGCAACCTCGAACATCCGGGTCATCCTCACCGACATCCAGCAGGGAGTCTCCTCGACGGCGGTCTCGACCGAGCAGGGGATCCGGTCCGTGGCGGACGCAGCCCGGTTGACGAGCAACGCGCAGGAGGCGATCGAGGTGCTCGCCCGGTCGATCGCGGACACTTCGCAGGAGGTGATCGAGATCGCGGCCTCGATCCAGACGCAGGCGTCAGGGATAGACCAGATCTCCCGCGCGATGGAGAACATCCGCGACGCGGCACAGAAGAATCTCGAGACCACCCACAAGGCGGAGAAGACCGCAGGGGACCTGCACGAGCTCGGTGGCCGCTTGAAGAGGATCACCCAGCAGTACCGGGTCTAACACGGCTGCCATGACGGGATCGGACGAAGCATTTCGCGCCCGCCTCCTCGAGACGTTCCGCGAGGAGGCGGACGAGTATCTTGAGGCGATCACCGGCGGACTGCTCGAACTCGAGAAGGGGGGGCTCGAGCCCGAACTGGTTGAGTCGGTCTACCGCAGGATCCACAGCCTGAAGGGAGCAGCGCGTGCGGTCAATCTCCGGGAGATCGAGTCGGTCTGCCAGAACCTCGAGACCGTCTCCTCTCTGGTGAAACGAGGCGAGTACACTCCCGGGGAGGACGACTTCGACCTCTTCCACCGGACGCTCGCGGTCGTGAAGGCGCTTCTCCGGGGAGAGCGACCCGATGCCTCACCGGCGGAGATCATCGGGGCGCTCCGGGCCCTTCCCGAAGGCAAGAAGTCGGCCGGCGACGAGAAACCTGTCGGGGACGGCCGGCGAGACGAACCGGGTCCGGCCCCGGGGGAGAACCGCGCTCCCGGGACGGCTGAAAGCCGCAACGGCGGCGAAACGACCCTGCCGGGGTCGGACGGCGGCACCGTGAGGGTTGCGGCCCATAAACTCGACCGGCTCACCGCCGGGGCCGACAGCCTCCTCACGACACAGCTCTTCATCACGCAACGGATACGCGATCTCGAGGAGATGATGACCCGGTTCACCCTCTGGCAGTGGAACCACTCCCAGGCGTTCAACGACCTGCACCTGATCCGCAGAAGGGCGTTCGGTGAAGAAAGGGCGGCGATCCCTCCCGACCTTATCCTGCCGCTCCAGCGAGCGGTCGAGTTCCAGGAGTACAACCGGGAGTTTGTGGCCAATCTGCAGCACGATCTCGCCATGCACCTCCGGGCGATGGAGATGGACCAGACGGCGCTCAAAGCGAGCATCTCCGAGATCTCCGACCTGGTTCACGATGCCGCACTGTTGCCGGCTTCGAGCATGCTCGCGCCGTTCTCTGCGTTCGTGAGAGAGTTCTCCCGAACCTCGGGGAAATCTGTCGACCTCACGATCGAGGGGGGTGAGATCGAGGTCGACCGGCGTATCCTCGACGCGTTGAAGGAGCCCGTCACGCACCTCATCAGGAACAGCATCGACCACGGGATCGAGGACCCGGAGACCCGGCTGGCCCGGAAGAAGCCGGCCAGCGGAACGGTCCGGATCCGGGTCTTTCCCCGCTCCGGCAGCAGGGTCGGTATCGAGGTGGCCGATGACGGTGCCGGCATCGACAGCAGTGCTATCCGGAGGACCGCTCTTGAGAACGGGGTGATCACGATGGACGAGGACGCGGCCCTCACGGACAGCGAGGCGATCTGGCTCATCTTCAAGTCGGGGATGACGACAAGCCGGATCGTCACCGACCTCTCCGGGAGAGGACTCGGCCTTGCGATCGTGGAGGATGCCGTATCCCGCCTCGGTGGGGAGGTGACGGTCTCCTCGACTCCAGGGAGAGGAACTACCATCACCTTCTTCGTCCCGGTGAGGATGACCACCCTCCGCGGGCTGCTCGTGCGCTCGGAGAGGCAGGTGTATGTCCTCCCGATACAGCAGGTGAAGCAGGTGCTCCGGGTGCGCCCCGACTCTCTCGCCATCTCCAGGAGCCGGCCGACGATCCGGGTATCGGGGGAGACGATCGAGGTCATCCGGCTCACCGACGCCCTGGGGGTCCCCGCGGCCGGTCCGGCACCGGAAAAGGGGCGTCCGACACCCCTGGTCATCATCGCATACGGGGCGGGACAGATCGCGTGCATGGTTGATGAAGTGATCCGGGTGCAGGAGATCGTCGTCCGGCCGCTCGGGAGCCAGCTCCGCTCCGTCCGGAGGATCGAAGGAGCCGTGATCCTCGGGGATGGGAGCGTGGCACTCGTCCTCGACCCGCTTGAACTGATTCAGGACGCAATGCAGGCAGATCGGCCGGCGCCGGCACCTCGACTCCCGGGAGAGACGGGGCAGCGGATCCTCGTCGTGGAGGACTCGATCACCTCGCGAGTCCTGCTTCAGACGGTCCTTGAGAGAGCAGGGTACCGTGTAGAGACTGCCGCCGACGGTGTCGACGCACTCGCAAGATTTAAGCAGCATGAGTTTGATATGCTCGTTTCAGATGTGGATATGCCCCGGATGAACGGTTTTTCGCTCATCGAGAAGATTCGTGCCGAAGCCCGACAGACTGCCGATCTCCGGGTGGTAGTCGTCACTTCTCTCGACTCACCCGAAGACCGGGAGCAGGGGAAGGCAGTCGGGGTAGATGCCTATATTGTCAAGAGCAGTTTTGAGACGAAAGGCTTTCTTGAGACAATCCGTCGCCTGATGCATCGCCGCTGACAGAGAGGGAGCAATTACTATGAAAGAACGAGGAGAAAGAACGCCAATGAGCATTCTGGTGGTGGAAGATAGCCGGACGCAGGCAGAATATCTTCGCCACATTCTTGAGACGGAAGGATACGACGTCACCCTGGCTGCAGACGGCGCCACGACGCTACGGCGGATTGAGGCCGCACCACCCGACATCGTTCTGACCGACGTCCTGATGCCCGGGATGGACGGGTACGAACTCTGCCGCCGGATCAAGCAGATGAATGCGGAGATCCCGGTTATCATGGTCACCAGCCTCTTCGACCCTGCCGACGTGATGAAGGGGCTCGAATCCGGGGCCGACAGTTTCATCGTCAAGCCCGTCACCCCCGGGCACGTCCGCACCCAGATCGAGGCTGTCCTGCGGACGGCGGAGATGCCCGACCCGGACGGTTCTCCGGCAGGACTGGAGGTTCCCTTCTCCGGCAGCGTGTATACCATCTCCGCCGGAAGGCTCAAGATCCTCAACACCCTCCTCTCAACGTATTCTATCGCGGTGACGAAGAACACCGAGCTCCAGGAGGTGCAGGAACAGCTGCACTCCTTAAACGATCAACTCCAGGAGGCCGTCGGGGATCTCTCGCGCAGCAACGAGAGCCTTGTGGCGGAGAACCAGGAGCGGAGACGTGTGGAGAAGGCTCTCGCGGATGCGAACAGAAAGCTCCAGCTCATGGCGAGTATCACCCGCCACGATCTCTTGAACCAACTCTCGGCACTCTGGGGATACCTGGACCTGGCTCTCACGCTGCACGAGCGGGAGCCGGCGAACGCGTGGCGTCATGTCGAGAGCGCCAGGGGGATCGTCGATCGGATCAGCAATACCCTCCGGTTTACTGCCGAGTATCAGGATGTGGGAGCCGCGTCCCCCGTCTGGCAGGAGGTCCGATCGCTCGTGGAGCGAGCGGAGAAGTACCTCACGATGGGGACGATAACCCTCGAGAACGCCGTTCCGGTGGGGGTGGCGATCTACGCTGACCCGCTCATCGAGAAAGTCTTCTCAAACCTCATCGAGAACGCGCTGCGCTACGGGGGGACGATCACCACGATCACCTTCAGCCTCAGGCAGGAGGGGGATGCGTTCACCATCATCTGCGAGGACGACGGGGTAGGGGTCGCTCGCGACGAGAAGGAAAAGATCTTTACCTATGCGCACGGCATGAACACCGGCCTCGGCCTCTTCCTCGCCCGGGAGATCCTCGCCATCACGGGGATCGCAATCAAAGAGACGGGAGTGCCGGGGAAGGGAGCACGGTTCGAGATCCGTTGTCCGGCGGAGGTGATCCGTGTCGACGGCCGGGGCGCCTGACGGGTGCGGAGCGTGGCGCCGGGACTCCCGGTGCCGATCCGGTCTATTCATACACCGGCAGGCCCCCTCATGAACGCCGGAAACCCCCTCGCCGTCTCCTTCTCCGGCACACGGAACCGGATCGCGGCCATCGCCGTGCTGACGGCGCTCACCCTCGGTGGAAACCTGCTCGGCCTGCTCCTCGGCGCACCGGAAGGGCTCCTCCCCCTCCCGGCCCTCCCGCTCAGCATCCCGATCATCCTCGCGAGTTACTGGTACCCCCGGCGCGGTCTCCTCTTCTCCGTATGCCTCGCGGCCGCCTACGCCGTCACGGTCCTCCTCCTCTCTCCGCCTGATCCGCTGCTCCCGCTCACCATTCTCCCCCGTGCGGTCTTCCTCATCCTCATCGGCGGGGTGGTCGCGCTCCTCTCGTCGAGGCTCCGGGAGTCCGAGCAGCAGATGAACCAGATCATCGAGTTCCTGCCTGACGCGACGTTTGCCATCGACCGCGAGGGGAGGGTCATCGCCTGGAACCGCGCGATCGAGGAGATGACCGGGGTGAAGGAGGAGGCCATCCTCAACCGGGGGGACCACGAGTACGCCATACCCTTCTGCGGGGAGCGGCGGCCACTCCTCGCAGACCGGGTCCTCCAGAGCCAGGGGGAGCAGCCGCAGGTTCTCGTCTCGGAGAATACCATCCCGCGTCTCCGCGACGGGAAGGGAGCGCACCTCAGATCCGCGGCGACCGCGCTCATCGACGCAAACGGCAATGTCGCCGGAGCCATCGAGTCCATCCGGGACGTGAGCGATCAGGTGATGATGGAGGCCGCGCTCCAGAACGCCAGCCGCCAGCTCAACACCCTCTCGGGGATCCTGCGCACCGATCTCTCCAACCGCCTCGCCGTCCTGTACGGGCACCTCTCGGTGGGCGTGATGAAGTTCGACGACCCGGAGATCCTGTCGTTCATCGGCGACCTGAACAACGCTGCGAACGGTATCCGGCGGCAGATCGAGATCTCCCGCGAGTTCCGGGATATCGGGACGTCGCCGCCGGCATGGGTGCCCGTGCAGGAGACCGTCAGGCAAGCTGCCGCCGGTCTCACCTTCGGGACTGTCTCCCTCGAAGTGTGGACGGAGCGGCTCGAGGCCTTCGCCGACCCCCATCTCGGCACGGTCTTCTCCCACCTCTTTGAGAACTCGCTCGCTCCGGCAACGGGGGCGACCCGGATCGTCGTCACCTACCACCTGCGCCCGGAAGGTTGTGCAATCATCGTCGAGGATGACGGGACCGGGATCCCCGACGCAGAGAAGGAGGGGCTCTTCGTCCAGAAGGCGGAGGGATACGGGCACGGACTCTTCCTCGCTCACGAGATCCTCGCCATCACCGGGATCACGATCCGCGAGACGGGAACACCCGGCGAGGGGGCGAAGTTCGAGCTCCTGGTGCCGTCAGGGGGGTACCGCATTGTCTGAGATGGTCCGTGAGCTCAGAAGCGCAGAGTTCCCGCTCGCCGACGAGGTCTGGCGCGACTACCACGGTATGACCGGTGATCCGGGCAGGGACAGGATCTTTGCAGTCTTCCTCGCCGGACGGATCGTCTCCCTCGCCCGGTGCAGGAGGCACCCCGACGGCAGCATGGAGGTCGACGGCGTCTTCACGCCCGAGGCCTGCCGCGGGAGGGGGTATGCCCGCATGGCAGTGAGCGCTCTCGTCGTGGCCTGCCACAACGACGATCTCTACATGTACGCGGTCGAGAGCCTCGCGGGGTTTTACGCGGAGTTCAGGTTCATCTCGATACCGGAGCGCGACCTCCCTCCCGCCATCCGGGAGCGCTACACCTGGGCGGCGGGGAATATGGAGGGCGCGGAGGTCCGGCCGATGCGTCGCAGAGCAGGGTTGTGAGCAGACCCCGCAACCCTTATCTCCTGTCGACCAGAGATTACTCGCACGGGAGCCGATAAAGAATGGCAGACGTCTATTTCGCGAATCTCCGGGCGAGGAGCCACCACGAGAGCAAAGTCCAGAAGATCCGCCGTCTCTTCGATGCGGCCGGGTTCGGCGAGGCGGTCCGGCAGGGGGACCTTACGGCGGTCAAACTGCACGTCGGGGAGCGGGGGTGCGACACCTACCTGCACCCGGTCTTTGTCCGGCAGGTGGTCGATAAGGCGAAGGAGAGGGGGGCCCACCCGTTCATCACCGATACCGGCACCCTCTATGCAGGGAGCAGGGCCGACGCCGTCAGGCACACCGTCACCGCCATCGAGCACGGGTTCGACTACGCGGTCGTCGGCGCCCCGGTGATCGTCGCCGACGGCCTTGCCGGCGGCTACTGGGGGGAGATTCCCGTCGAGGGGAAACGCTTCCAGAGCGTTAAGATTGCAGGGAATATCCTCGCCGCCGACAGCATGATCGTCCTCTCGCACGTCAAGGGCCACGACACCGCCGGGTTCGGCGGCGCTATCAAGAATCTGGCGATGGGCTGCGCCCCGCCCCGGGGGAAGGCGGAGCAGCATGCTGCCCGGCCATGCCTGGAGAGCGGGAACTGCATAGGGTGCGGCATGTGCACCATGGTCTGCCCGCAGGCGGCGATGACGGTCGTCGACGGGCGGGCAAAATTCAACCCTGAGCACTGCGTCGGGTGCGGCGACTGCGTGCGCTCCTGCCCTGAAGGGGCGATCGACTTCGACTGGACGACGGAGATCCGGCCGTTCATCGAGCGGCTCTGCGAGTACGCCCTCGGCGCTGTCCGCGGCAAACCCAGGCGGGTGGGCTACATCAATTTCCTTCTCAACATCACCCCGGACTGCGACTGCGTCCCGTGGAGCGATGCGGCAATTGTCCCCGATATCGGGATCCTTGCCTCGACCGACCCGGTCGCGATCGACCACGCGAGCTTTGACCTGGTCAACAGCGAGCGGGGGTTTGCCCGGACACACCTTGCAGCGAACTTCGCGCCGGGGGAAGACAAATTTAAGGGGGTCTGGGACTACACGGACGGCGAGTACCAGATCGATTACGCGGCCTCTATCGGACTTGGGGAGGCCGATTACCGGCTGATCGAGGTGTAAGAGATGACGAACGGAAACGTGCTGCTCCTCTGCGGGAGCCCCCGCCTTGAGGGGAACACCGCACTGGTGCTCAGGGAATGCGCAAAGACCCTCGAGGGCGAGGGGCTTGAAACCGAGACCGTGCTGCTTGGACAGACGCGGATACTCTCCTGCACGGCCTGCGGCCTCTGCAGCGCCGGGGAGTGCGCTCTCGACGACGGTTTAAACGAGATCATCGAAAAGACCCGGGAGGCTGACGGTTTCATCGTCGGCACCCCGGTCTACTTCGGGACGGCGCGGGGAGACGTCACGGCGGCGCTCCAGCGGATAGGGATGGTCTCGATGGCCTCGGACTCCTTCCTCTCGCGGAAGGTGGGCGGCCCGATCGCCGTGGCGCGCCGGGGCGGGCATACCACGACCCTCCAGGAGCTGCTGATGTTCTACCTCATCAACGATATGATCGTGCCGGGCTCGACCTACTGGAATATAGTCTTTGGGCACGCGCCAGGCGAGGCTGCAGGCGACGAGGAGGGGATGCGGACGGTCCGGCGGTTCGCCGAGAACGTGGCGTTCCTGATCAAGAAGCTGCGGTAGGAGACCGGAGAAGAACCTTTTTCCATCTGCCCGGAGAGGGATCAAGCAATGGATCTGTCGTCCGAGCCGATTCATCCGGGCATCGCAGATACGGCACCGCTGACCCGGCGGGAGATCGCCGGCCTCCTCCCGGAGGTCCCGGACTGGTCGCTCGTGGGCGGGCGCCTCTCCGCCCGGTTCGCCTGCAGGGAGTTCGCCGACGCCGCCCGGCTCGTCCACGAGATCGCCGCGTTCGCCATGCGGGAGGGCCATCTCCCCGATATCGGAATCCACGAGAACCGGATGGTGGACGTGGCGTGGTACACCTACGCCATCGGCGGGCTCTCCAAAAACGACTTCATCATGGCCGCGCGGCTCTCCGACCGGCTCCGGTCCCGGCAGGCCGGGACCCTCTAGCCGAACGCCCGCATGACCCGGGCTTTGATCGCCTCTTTCGGGAGCGCGCCGACCACCCGGTCGACGTGCATGCCGTTTGCAAAGAAGAGGAGCGTCGGAATCGCCGTTATGCTGAACTGTGCCGCAAGCCGCGGGTTTTCGTCGACGTTGCACTTGCCGAAGGTCACCCGGCCCGCAAACTCGCGCGCAAGGTCCTCGATCACCGGAGCCACCATCCGGCAGGGGCCACACCATTCCGCCCAGACGTCGATGACCAGGGACGGATGGTTCCCTATGGTCTCCCCGAACGTATTGTCGACGATCTCGATGACACCGCCCGAGGTGCCCATGACTCTGGCCTCGAGTTCCCGGAGGCGCTCCTCCCGGAGACGCTGCAGGTCGTCGTCCACCGGTCCTTTCTCTTCCATGTAGCGGAAGTATGCTTCACGCCCGTATTAAAGTTAGGGAAAATGACGTCCCGAAGGGCGACTGTGGCTGGAGGCAGTGAGCGCGAGCACCGAAGATGGCTGCCGGGTCCGCGGATAAATATATAACCCCGGAAGTACAATGTTTACTACCTCACAGATGGGAAGCGAGGTGGGGTAGTCAGGAAATCCCGGCGGGCTCATAACCCGTAGACCGATGGTTCAAATCCATCCCTCGCTATGTCCGGTTCTTCAGCGCTTTTGTACACAGCCACATCCGGTCGTCTTTCAACGATTCTTCTTTCCGGAAAGCCGACGCGCTCGCACTCGATGGACCCTAAACGGGGTCGAAACGACGCGCGCAAGCAGGGCGAACCGATCAGCATGTGGATAAGACGTTTACAGAATCCCCGAGCACCAAAAATAGGGGATTGCCTCAACCCGAGGTAATCCGGTGAAGATTTCTCAGGTCCGTTCCTTCCCGGCCCTGAAGGCCGAGAGGTCGGACTGGTGGGTGCCGGCCACGTAGTCGACGACGCAGTGACAGCTCTTCTCCCCGTTGATATCCACCGGGTAGCACCCGGTCAGGCACCCGGTGCAGAGGTTCCGATCACCGCACCCGATCGCCTCCACCAGGTCCTCAAGCGGGATGTAGGTGAGCGAGGTTGCCCCGATACTCGCCCGCACTGCCTCGACCTCCCGACCGCTCGCGATGAGCTCCGTGCGGGTGGGCATATCCACCCCGAGGTAGCAGGGGGCGATGATCGGCGGAGAGCCGACCCGGAGGTGGATCTCTTCTGCCCCCGCGTCCCGGATCATGTTCACGATTCGGCGGGATGTCGTCCCCCGGACGATGCTGTCGTCGACGAGGACCACCCGTTTGTCCTTCAGGTTCCCCCGGACGGTGTTGAGTTTGATCCTGACCGCCCGCTCCCGCTGCTGCTGGGTCGGCATGATGAACGTCCGGCCCATGTAACGGTTCTTCATCAGTCCCTCGACGAACGGGATCCCGGACCGTTCAGCGTAGCCCGCGGCATACGCGATGCCGGAGTCCGGGACCGGGCAGACCGTATCCGCCTCGACCGGGGCAGCATCATGGAGTTTCTGCCCGATCCGGCGCCGGACGTCGTAGACCAGCGTCCCGTCGATGACCGAGTCGGCGCGGGCGAAGTAGATATACTCGAAGATGCAGTACGCCGTCCGGTTCGCGGTCGCTATCTGGATGGAGGAGAGCCCGGTCTCATCGATCCTGACCAGTTCTCCCGGGCGCACGTCCCGGATGAATGTGCCGTCCAGCGCATCGATCGCCACGCTCTCCGAAGCGACGATGTAACCGCCGTCGATCTTGCCGATACAGAGCGGTTTGATGCCGAGCGGGTCGCGGAAGGCGTAAACGGTCTCGTTTAACAGCGCGACGGCGGCATAAGAACCCCGCAGGCGCCGCATGCAGAGCCGGACCGCATCCTCCATGCTCTTTGAGGTCCGGAGGGCATCGGCGATGATGCTCCCGATGATCTCGGTATCGGTCGTGGTGCAGAAGATCTGACCCCGGCGCTCGTATTCCTCCCGGAGTTCGATCGTGTTCACCAGGTTGCCGTTGTGGGCGATCGAGAGGTCGAGCCCCTGATACCGAAAGTTGAACGGCTGAACGTTCTCAGGAACTTTTGACCCTGTCGTCGGGTAGCGTACGTGTCCGATTCCGGCGTTGCCCCGCAGATCCTGCAGGGTATGGCTGTTGAAGACCTCGGCAACGAGCCCCTGGGCCTTGTGGGTGTAGAGGGTCGTGCCTTCAAAAGTGGAGATCCCCGCGCTCTCCTGCCCCCTGTGCTGGAGAGCGTACAGGGCATAGTACAGCGGAAAAGAGACACCGCCAGCATCGACGATGCCAACGATACCACACATGATACAGCTCTAATGCGTCGGTACCTTTGCCTTCTTCTCCGTCCAGCGGTAACTGCGGATTCTCCGGCTTCTGCCGAACCCGCAGGCCGCACAGACCTTGTGCTGTGCGTGGAACGAGATTTTGCCACATCGCCTGCAGGCGATGTGGGTGCGTTTCTGCCGCTTGCCCATCGAGGGTGTGCCTTTTGACATTATCTCTCACCTACTCATTCAACTGAAGGGGTAATGTAGATCACATTGTCACCGCGGACGATCAACGTGCCGAGTTTCTGCGCCGTGCCGTCCACTTCTTCTTCTGCCTTATCCAATACCAGATTCATGTGAACGTCGTATCCCTGGAGGATTCCCCGGATCTCCCTTCCACCTTTAAGGCTGATGATGACGGGCTGACGATTCAGTACCTGATCTAAAATATCCAACGGTCTTGGCGTCATATGATTACCCTGTGCCGTCCTTTCTGGAGTAATATATTTGAGTGAGGAAGCTACTTAAATATAACCGCGTTGCTCTGCATCGCATGATAGGTCCTTGAGGTCTCGATTCCATGCCGAAGATCACCGTAAAGAAACGTCACGTCATCCGAAAGTCGCAGATAACCGGGCTCCTGGACCGGCTCACCAACGAGATCGGAGCGTCGGCCGAACTCTTCCGGTCCGACCGGATCGAGCGGGTGGAGACGGATGCCCCCATCGAGATCTACCTGGTGGATAAAAAACCGCTCCTGATAGCCTCCGGGGACTGGGCCTTCCCCACCCTCCGCGGCCTCGTCGAGCACCCGATCCCCGAGCGGCGGGTGGTCGTGGATGCGGGCGCGATCAGGTTCGTCGCAAACGGCGCGGATGCCATGCGCCCCGGGATCGTCTCGATCTCGCCCGATGTCAGGGAGGGGCACCCGGTGCAGGTCGTCGAAGAGCGCTACGGCAAACCGCTCGCCGTCGGTATCGCGCTCTTTGATGCCGCCGATATGGAGCAGCAGGAGAAGGGTAAGTCGGTCAAGAGCATCCACTTTGTCGGAGACGACATCTGGAATCTCGAGATCTGAACCGATTTTAAAAGATACTATTAAATAAAATTCTTCCCTCACTTTTCTTATGGTTAAGAAGCTCTTTGACAGCATCCTCGGTAAAAGTCCCGTTAAAAACGAAGATGAATACATGGAGCTCGATCTCGCCTCATATGAAGGGTCGAGCACCGAAGAACCAGCAGCCATGTACATCAAGATCGCCACCATCGCCGACCTCAAAGATACCCCCCGCGTCAAAGACGAGGTCTACAACGGCAACATCGTCATCGTCGATATCGGGCGGCTGAAGATGGACAAGGTGACGTTCGAGCGGGTCTTAAAGGACCTCCGCGACGTGGCAAAAGACGTGAACGGGGATATCGTCGGTCTTGGTGAGCAGAAGTACGTCGTCATCACGCCGATGTCCGTCAAGGTCTCCCGCGAGAAGATCGGCGGTGGCGTCTAGTGCGGGAATCCTATCCCGGAACCTGTCCCGCGTGCGGGGGTGATATCCAGATGGTCCACCACCGCCTCGAGATCCCCCACTTCCCTGATCTCCTGCTCGTCGTGATCTCCTGCGGCGCCTGCGGCTACCGGCACACCGACACCATCATCCTCGGGGAGGGCAACCCGGTCAGGTGGACGGTGCGGGTCGAGGAGCCCGGGGACCTCGCCATCCGGGTGGCCCGGAGCACGACGGGAACGATCGAGATCCCGGAACTCGGCCTCGCGGTCGAGCCCGGGACCGCCTGTGAAGGGTTCGTCACCAACATCGAGGGGGTTCTGTCCCGCTTCGAGCAGGCGGTGGAGACAGTCCTCGCGAACCCGGAGAGCGACGAGGAGCGGGCAGCCGCACTCCAGATGCTTGATACGCTCGCCGCAGCGCGGGAGGTGGCCGTCCCGTTCACGGTCATCCTCGAGGACCCCGCCGGAAACAGCATGCTCGTCAGCGAGAAAGCCGAAAAGATGCTCCTCGATCAGGGCGAGACCTGATATTTTTCTTTTTGCCCCACCGGGTTACTGTGAACTACCCCGCCCTGAAGGACGGGGCTTCCTGCTTCATCCTTCCTCTACTGAGGCAAGTCCACAGGCTCTATGGCGCGTTCCGCACCTGCTACTCCGACAAGGTTCTGTTCTTGCAGGGCAAATTTCTTGATATTGATTGCCGCGTTGATGTCACGGTCGTGGTGAGTGCCGCAGTCGGGACAGACCCATTCCCGGTCTGAAAGTGTGAGATCCCGCTTGAGATGCCCACACTGATGACAAATCTTTGAGGAGGGATCAAACCTCCCGATCGCGAGAAGGGTCTTCCCGTATTTTCGGCACTTATATTCCAGCATCGTGAAGAACGTGCTCCACGATGCATCTCCAATGCTCAGTGCGAGGTTATGATTCTTCTGCATTCCGGAGACGTTCAACGATTCTACTGCGATTGCTTGGTTCTCGCTCACAACTCGGAAAGAGAGGTTGTGCAGGAAATCGTTTCTCTGGTTTGCTACCTTCTCGTGACACCGGGCAAGTTTCCTGATGGCCTTCTGGCGATTCTTCGATCCCTTCTTCTTCCGGGATAGTCTGCGCTGGAGGCACTTCAGCCTCCCGAGAGACTTACGCAGGTTCCTCGGGTTCCCCACCTTCTCTCCCGTCGATAGTGTAGCGAAGTCGGTCAGACCTACATCGATACCGAGCGTAGTTTTGGATGAGAACGGCGCGGGCGCGGGCGCGGGGTTCCCGTCGTCGACGAGAATCGAGACAAACCATGTCCCGGTCGAAGTGACCGATACGGTTGCCGATTTCATCTTCCCGGAGAACATCCTGTGGAAGATGGTTCTGATCTCGCCGATCTTCGGGAGTTTGATCTGATGTCGCCCGAAATTCACAGCGTAATGCTGAGGCACCTGAAAGGATTGTACCGGATTTTTCTTAGACTTGAACAGGGGAAATCCTTTCTTCTCCCGGAAGAACCGGGTGAAAGCGTTATCAAGATTCTTGTTTGCAATCTGGAGTGACTGTGAGTTGACCTCTTTGAGCCACGGGTGTTCTTCCTTGAGTGCGGGAAGGCGGTTATTCAGGTCAAAACAGGATAGTTTCTGACCATCCTGTTCGTATGCTCGGATCTTCTGCTCCAGAGAATGGTTGTACACAAACCGACAGGCATGGATGTGCTGCATGAGGAGAGGTACTTGCCCCCGAGAAGGGTACATCCGATACTTGTAGGCCTGGAGCATACGAATAATATTGGGCCTTATAATAAAATGTAGTTTCCGGTAATCTCTCCGAGAGGGTGACGAAGGGCGGCTTCGCTTTCATCCCCACCCTGAAGGGTGGGGTCTTCCCGCTCCGCCCCCTTCACCCCCACAAGATAAAGTAGGACCTCTTCCCATACGCGACACCCTGAGGTGAACAGAATGGCACGAACAATATCGGTGCTGAAGTGGGAGAGCAAAACAGAGGTCGAGAACGCCGTCCATGATATAAAGGCAGAGATGGACCGGGAAGGGGGGCTATCCAAGGAGACGGAGCGGGCGATGCAGCACTCGCTCATGGTGGCCGATCCCGACCTCACCGAGCATTTCCTGAAGCAAGTCCGGGAGCACGTCCCCGATGCGCTCCACTACTTTGAGGAGCACGGCGGCGGGGCGTAGACGCGAATATCGGACAGGTGTGAGGGGCGAGGGGAGATCCCTCACTTAATCTCGACGCCCTTCAGCCGGACGCCGGGCTCCCGTGTCACCGTGCCGACCACCCGGGCGTCGGGGATGATCGCCCGGATGGCGGCGACGCTCTTCTCCGGGGCGACGAAGGCGTAGCCCATGCCCATGTTGAAGGTGCGGTACATCTCGACGTCGCTTATGCCGCCGGCCTCCTGCAGCCAGGCAAAGATTGCCGGGACCGCGAGGGGATCGGTGACGGAGAACCCGTAGCCCGTGAGCCGCGTAAAGTTCAGGAGCCCGCCGCCGGTGACGTGGCACATCCCGTGGATTGCGCAGGCTTCCGTCACCCGGAGCACCTCGGCGTAGATCCGGGTCGGGGTCAGGAGTTCCTGCCCGAGGGTCCTGTCGTTCGCAAGCCTTGTCTCGTAGGAGGCGCAGTCCTCGACGACTTTCCGGGCGAGGGTTAAGCCGTTGCTGTGGATGCCGCTTGAGGGGACGCCGACGATGACGTCGCCGGGGACGATCGCTTCACCCGTGACGACCTTCTCTTTCTTCTGGACCCCAAGGCACGTCCCCGCAAGGTCGAGGCCGTTCACGAGCCCTTTCAGGGTCGCGGTCTCGCCGCCGACGATGTTCATGTTCGCGAGTCTCGCACCCTCGTTCAAGCCCCGGCCGATCTGGGCCATCTTCTCCGGCAAGAGGGCATCGGTCGCGATATAGTCGACGAACGCCACCGGTTCGAGGTTCATCACGTAAAGGTCGTTGACGTTCATCGCGATGCAGTCGATCCCGACGGTGCTCCAGTCACCGAGCTCGTCCGCGACGAGCATCTTCGTCCCGACGCCGTCAACCGCGAGCGCGAGGACATAGGGGCCGCAGTCGATCATCCCGGCGAAGTGCCCGACCTTCCCGAGCATTCCGAACGCACCGGTCCTCCGGTAGGTAAGCGAGTCGATCAGCGCCCGCACCGAACGGGCCTCGAGGTCGATATCGACCCCTGCTTCACGGTAGGTATGTTCTTCAGTCATCTGAGTTCTCCGAGAGACGGAATTCGTCGTGCAACACCTGCAGGGCCCGCTTGCCGTCTCCACCCTTCACGACGAACGAAACGTTCACTTCGCTTGAGCCCTGCGAGATCATCATGGTGTTGATAGAGGCCCGGCCGAGCGCGGAGAAGATCCGGCCTCCCGTCCCGGGGGTCCCGGCCATCCCCGCACCCACGACGGCGACCGCAGCGACGTCGCGATCGTAGGTGGCCTCGCGCACGACACCTTGCTGCACGATCGGATCGAGCGCGGCCATCGCGGCCTCAAGGTGGGACTCGTCGATGATGAGGGAGATGTTGGCTTCAGAGGAGCCCTGCGAGATCATCATGACGTTCACCTCCCGCTCCGCGAGCGCGGAGAAGATCGTCTTTGCAACCCCGGGACGGCCGATCATCTGCGCACCGTTGACGTTGACCAGGGCCACCTTCTCGATCAGGGCGACGGCCTTGACCACCCGCTTCTCCTGGTGCTTATCCCGGAGGATGAGGGTCCCGGGGACTTCAGGCCGGAAGGAGTTCTTGACCCGGATCGGGATATCCTTCTGCATCGCGGGCTCGACCGACCGCGGGTGGAGGACCTTTGCGCCGAAGAACGAGAGCTCCATCACCTCAAGATAGGAGATGTCGTCGAGAACCCGGGCGTCTCTGATGATCCGGGGATCAGACGTCATCACCCCGTCGACGTCGGTCCAGATCCAGATCTCGTCGGCATCGATCCCGGCGCCGAGGACGGCAGCCGAGTAGTCGGAGCCGCTCCGCCCGAGGGTAGTGACGACGCCCTGCTCGGTCGCCCCCATGAACCCCATGATCACCGGGACGGAGTCCGCAAGGAGCGGGGTTACCCGGCTCCGGATCTTCGCTTCACTCGCCGGGAGAGCGCGGGCGTCCCCGTGGTTCGCGGTCGTGACGATCCCGGCCTCGGCACCGTCGAGGGCGACCGAGGGGATACCGCGCTGCCGGAGGGCGGCCGAGACGATCGGGGCGGAAAGCCGCTCCCCGAAGGAGATGATGTAGTCGCGGGACCGGGGCGTCAGCTCCTTTAAGGTATGCACCGCGCTGAGGATGTTCTGCAGCCGGACAAACCGGTCGTCGATGACCGCGGTCGCCTCGTCTACGTAGTCGGGGGCCGCCTCCTCGAGGAGCCGGGTGTGCCGGGTCCGCATCGTCCGGAGGAGATCCCCGATCAGGGGCTGCTCCTTACTCGTTACGACCTCGTCGGTCACCGCGATGATCTGGTCGGTGACCTTCGAGCATGCCGACACGACAATCGCGACCTCGTCACCTGCTCGCCGATGTGATTCTACAATGTCTGCGACCCGCCGGATACAGTCCGCCTCTCCAACGGAGGTGCCGCCAAATTTCATTAAAAGCCTCATTCTGGCTCACGCGTCCCCTGCAATTGCTTTATGGTATTATACAACTCACCGACTAATAAGATGCTTGTAGACGAGAGTGTGGACGCGCACGTGCTGGTTATCGGAAGCGGCGGCGCCGGGGTGCGGGCTGCGATCGAGGCCTCCCGGTACGGCGGCGTTGTCCTGGTCTCCAAGACCATTGCCGGCAAGGGCGGGTGCACGACGATGGCAGAGGGCGGCTTCAACGCCGTCCTCCGTGAGGCGGACTCGATCGACGTCCACCATGAGGACACGCTGAAGGGCGGGGCGTACCTCAACGACCCGGCACTCGTGGACGCGCTGGTCCATGAAGCGCCGGAACGAATGAACGACCTCGTCCGGTGGGGTGCGGTCTTCGACGTCACCGAGGATCGCCAGGTGGCGCAGCGGCCGTTCGGGGGGCAGCGGTTCCCCCGGACCTGCTACGCCGGGGACCGGACGGGCCACGAGCTGATCATGACCCTCCTCGACCGCCTGGACGCGACGGATGCGCAGCTCTACCAGGAGGTCTCGGTCGTCGACCTCGTACCGGACGAGAACGGGGCAATCGCCGGTGCGATCGCTCTCGACCGGGACGGGAGCCCCGTCCTCTTTTCGGCCGACGCCACGGTGCTTGCAACCGGCGGGGGGACCCAGGTCTACGATATATCCACGAACTCCGCCGCCGGGACAGGGGACGGATTCGCCATGGGCTACCGGGCGGGGGCGGAGTTGATCGATATGGAGATGGTCCAGTTCCACCCCACCGGGGCGGTCTATCCCTACGACGCCCGCGGCCGCCTGGTGACGGAGGCGGTCCGGGGCGAGGGCGGGATCCTCTTAAACGCACGGCGGGAGCGGTTCATGGAGCACTACGACCCCGCCCGGATGGAACTCTCGACCCGCGACGTGGTGGCCCGGGCGATCGCGACCGAGGTGCTGGAGGGCCGGGGAACGAACCGCGGTGGGGTCTACCTCGACGTAACCCACCTCCCCGCGGAGACAATCGAGACCCGGCTCCCGGTGATGCTCGAGCAGTTCCTCGCGTTCGGCGTGGATATCCGGCGGGAGCCGATGGAGGTCGCCCCGACCGCCCACCACATCATGGGCGGTCTCCGGATCACCCCGGAGTGCCGGACGACGCTTTCCGGTCTCTTCGCCTGTGGGGAGGTCTCCGGCGGGGTACACGGCGCAAACCGCCTCGGCGGCAATGCTCTCGCGGAGACACAGGTCTTCGGGAAACGTGCCGGGGAGTCTGCCGGGAAGGCGCCAGCGCGGGGCGGCCGGGTCGACCAGACCCGGGTCGACGGGGTGCTCCGGATGCTCGACGGCTTCTTCGAGGGGGCTGCGAGCCCCGCCGCTGTCCGGAAGGACCTGAAACTCACGATGTGGAACCAGGCCGGGATCTTCCGGACCGCCCCCGACCTCCGGACGGCGCTCGGCCACATCCGGCGGCTCGCCGACCAGCGGCTCTGCGCCGCCTCGACGGCGAACCTGCTCGAATGCTGCACGGTTCGGAACATGTGCACCACGGCGTCCCTGATCGTCCGGTGCGCTCTCCTGCGACCGGAGAACCGGGGCGCCCACGTCCGGCGGGACGCGACGGTTATCACGGAGCCTGCCATGTCGCCGTTCTGCCACACCTACGTCTCCCTCGCCCGCGAAGGGATCGAGCGGCGGGAGGTCGCGGGATGAAGACGATCACCCTCGCGGTCTCGCGGTTCGACCCGGCCGTCGACGCGGAGCCGCACCTTGAAGAGTATACGGTCCGGGTGAACGAAGGCGCCCGGGTCCTCCACGCCCTCCACGCGATCCGCGACGAGCACGACCCGACGCTCACCTACCGCTACTGCTGCGGGTCGGGGCAGTGCGGGAGCTGCGCCGTCAGGGTGGACGGGACGCCCGCCCTCGCCTGCATGGCCGAGGCCCGCGACGGGATGACGGTCGAGCCGCTCGACCTCCCGGTCGTGAAAGACCTCACGGTGGATATGGAGCCGGTGATCGCAAAGATCGCCCGGATCTGTCCCTCGCCCGACGCGGGGCTCCCGGCAAAGGAGGAGATCGCGGCGATCAAGCCGCTCCGGGACTGCATCGAGTGCCTCTCGTGCGTCTCGGCCTGCCCGGCGCTCCAGGTGACCGACTTCGCCGGTCCGACAGTCCTCCGGCAGGAGATGCGCCTCGCCCTCGATCCCCGCGACTCCGGGGACCGGATCACGGATGCCATCGCAAAAGGGCTCTTCTACTGCACGACCTGCAAGCGGTGCACGGAGGTCTGCCCCAAAGAGATCGATATCCCGGGCAAAGCCATCGAGAAGCTCCGCGAGGTCGCGAACCGCCGCGGGCTGACCCTCCCCCGCCACCGGGAGGTGGCGCAGCTGGTCCGGGAGACGGGCCGGAGCGTCGAGCGGACACAACCGACGTTCCTTGAGCAGGTGCCCGAGGTGATCGAGCCCGACGGCCCGGTTCGCGGGGAGGTCGGGTTCTTCGTCGGGTGTATGTTCAACGGCCGGGTGCCGCAGACGGCGCTTGACGCGATGGAGGTCATGAAGCGCAACGGGATCCGGGTGCTCGTCCCCCACGACCAGGTCTGCTGCGGCTCGCCGCTGATCCGGACGGGGCAGACGACGGATGTCGAGGACCTGAAGCGAAAGAACATCGAGGCCTTCGCCCGGAGGGGGATCACAACCGTGATGACGATCTGCGCCGGGTGCGGGGCGACGCTGAAGAACGATTACGAGACGCCGTTTACGATCAAAGACGTCACGGAGGTCCTGACGGAGTACGGGATCGAGCCCCCGGCGAAGCTCGACGTCCGGGCGACCTACCACGACCCCTGCCACCTCCTCCGGGGCCAGGGTATCCGCGACCAGCCGCGGGCGCTGCTCTGCAACGCCGTCCGGGAGTTCGTCGAGATGCCCTCGCAGTGCTGCGGCGCCGGCGGCGGCGTCCGGTCGGGGATACCGGAAGAGGCGAAGGCCCTCGGCGCAAAGCGCGACGAGGCTGTGAAGGCGACCGGGGCCGACGTGGTGGTGACGGTCTGCCCGTTCTGCGAGTTCCATATCGCGGATTGTACAGACGTGCCGGTGAAGAACCTGGTGACGGTGCTGCTCGAGGGCTACCGGAAGAAGGACGCGAAAACAGGGGAATAGAGGCCCCGTTTCGCCCGACTATTTTCAGGCTTGTAGAGCCGCCGGGCCGTCCAGTACGCTGGAGATGTACGGGCGCCGGGAGGACCGGACCGGTATCACAACCGCACGGCGTCGATCAGACCCATTACGAGGTTCGCAAGCCGGCCCAGTCCCCGTGCCGGGGACCAGACCTCCGGTATGATGTCCCGCTCGTCGTGGACGACGTGTACGACCTTCTGCTCTCCGTCGATATCGACGGTCCCGGCCTGGCCGATGACGAACGATGTCGTGCTTGTCCGGATCGTCCCGAGGATCATATCGCCGCCGACCGTGAACGAGGCGAAACTCTCCAGATCCCCGGCGACCGTTCCCTCGAAGAACCAGATCGGGGGTGGGGCGGTTTCAAACGTGCCCGACTCGTTCTTGACGAAGGCCCGGGCACCTTCGGCGACGGGACCCGGCACCTGTTCGAGGTCGAGCACGAACTCACCACCGGGGAGCCTGAGCGTCACCGGGCTCCCCGAACCCGCGGCGGCGACGAACGCTCCCGGATCGGCGGTCACGAGGTCGTAGTTCCGGAGGGGTGGAAGGCTCGTGAGGTTCACCTCGCCGGTCGGCGGGACCGGGCTGAAATACGCAGGATCGGTCATGACCACGCCAACCGCAGGGCCGGACGGCAGGCCCGGCGCCGTCGCAGATGCAATATCGGGGAACGTCACGTTCTCATCGAGCAGGATCAGACCGGGGTGCTGCCGTGCAATCTCCTCAGTGATCGGAACCCTCTGCGGGGTTTCAATGACCGGATTGTACATCGACATGTCCCTGGGCGTGACCCACTCGTCGAAGGTATCGAGCCAGTTCGTGGTGCCCCCGGTGGAGGGCGCCGGAGCCGCGGCGGAACCCGCCGGAAGGAGGAACGCCAATATCAGGAGTATTTTAATTACCCGCATACCCGGTCACTTCATTGGTTGAGAGAGGTCTCGACATTCTTCTATAAACGATTTCTGTGTCGCGCGTCTACGCGTCGGGGCTTCCGGATGGTTCCATAGCCGGAAAACGTCAGCCATGTGCAGGAGGCAGACCGGACGGCAGGAGAGCTGACACGAGAACGACGAGTATTGATTGTTTCATCAGGCCACTGCTGGCGGGAGTGCCTGCGTAGATCGTGGCGATGGTGCCGGACGCCGCTGCCATGATTCCTATCCCGAGCGAAACCACCGGGCGCCGTTTTCCCCGTCCCAGCTTCCCGACCAGAGCTATAAGAGCGAAAGGCCATGCGAGGACGAAGGCGATGGCCGGAAAGAAGAGCAGACTCACGGTGCGTCCTTCCCGCGGGACCTCCGGATGAGGAAGTAGCCCACCAGGAGCACGATCACGGCCCCGAGAGCGCACGCGAGGTGCACGGGGTTGTAGAAGATGCTGAACACACTTTCGGCGCCGTGATACGTCGTCGTATCTGCGGGCTCCGCAAGCCCGGTCTGCCGGGTATTCTCCAGATCGGCTGCCGATGCCTCACCACTTGTCGGGTCGACCTGCACGCCTTCACCCGGACCCGTGGCTGCATGTGCAATACCATTGCCGGCCAGGATGAAGAGCAGCAGGGCGATGCAGATCAGCCCTCCCCGACCGGTACCGTTTATGAATCGTCTTTTGTTCATCGATCTTCACCTGCCGGTGTGTCCCGGCATACCGATCCCGGTATTCACGATGGAGACGTCGACGCTCTCCTATAAACCCTTTCTGTGCCGCGCGTCTACACATCGAGTCCATCCGATCGATTCCGAGCGCAGAACGAACGCAACAGGCCGGAACCCGGGTTGAGCCGGGGAGGGACCCTTCATCCCGGTAGCCACCAGCCGACCGGAACCCTGATGCCGGGGACTGTCCAATATTCTGGACATATGTCTAAAGTATTGGACATTCGAGAGGACCACCTCAGGATCCTCTCCCTCTTCACCCGGGGCTACGATCGCGAGATGTACATCCGGGAGGTTGCCAGACACCTTTCCATCAGCCACGGAACGGCCCAGACGGCCCTGGAATACCTTGAGGCAAAGCAGATCCTCCGTTCTGCTACCAGAGGCAGGACGCGGTTATTCTCCCTGCGCCGGGGCGATCACGCGCGGGACTTCTGCACCCTTGCCGAGGTCTACCGGAGGATCTGCTTTGGGGAAGAGGAACCCTTCGTCGCCGGAGTTCTCAGCCGGGTCATCCCCCTTATCGAGGGATGCGGTGCTGTCTTCGGGAGCCACGCCGAGGGGACCGCGGACGAGGAGTCCGACCTCGACCTGTTCGTTGCCGGAGAATGCCGGGTGGGGGAGATCGAGAGAGTCGGGAAGACCTACGGCATCAAAATTCACCTCACCGTCTACCCGCTGGAGATCTTTGATCGTGGTCTCCACACAGACCCCTTTCTCCAGGAAGTGCTCCGGAACCATATCTTGATCAAAGGCACCGAACACTTCGTCGAGAAGGCGGTGGGATGATGGACCAGCTTCTATGGTGCGGCCGGATCAAGAACGGGATCTCCCTTACCGCCCCGAACGAGACCCTAGCGTCGGCATACCTGGGGAAGGCCGAAGAGGCCCTTGAGACGATGCAGACGATCACCACTCACGACTGGAGGATAACGACCGCGTATTACGCGATGTACTTCTCCCACTTCTCCCTCTACGCGGTCCTCACGCGGATTGGAATACGGTGCGAAAACCATTCCTGCACCATCCTGCTCATGAAACGGCTTCTCTCCGACTACTTCACTCCGGAGGAGGCGACACTCGTGGAAAAGGCAAGGGGAGCGCGGGTCGACGCCCAGTATTACGTCTCGCGAGAGATTCCCGACCTCTTCTGCGACCAACTGGTCCGGGCCGCTCCCCGGTTTCTGGTGAAGTGCAGGAACATCGTCGGGGCGATGAACGAGAAGACCATCGGGATTCTGAGGGGACGCCTGGCGGAGGCGTTACGGGAGGAAGGGTGAGGGGGACCGCCTATAACGAGAGAGAACCATGAGACAACCATTAATACTAAGGGTCGCTGCCGTGCTCCTGGTGGTGCTCGCCGGGATCGCGCCGGCGGCCGCCCTCGACGACCTCGCGGCCGATCCTGTAGGGATCGAGGAGATGACGTATGACCTCTGCACGTTCGAGCGGGCGCTGGGGTCAAAGGAGCGGACTGCAGCGGCTACCTATATCGCCACCGCGATGGAGGAGCGCGGGCTCTCGGTCAGCACCGGGAGGTTTTCGTACAGCAACTGCTACTTCGACCCGCCGCTTGCCCTCTCCTCAAACATCATCGGTGTCAGGGAGGGATCGACCGACAGGATCGTCGTTATCTCCGCGCACTATGATACCGCCATCCCGGAGACCCCCGGTGCCGACGACAACGCCGCGGGCGTCGCAACGATGCTCGAGGCCGCCAGGATCCTCAACGACACCCCCCTGAACCATACCGTCTACTTCATCGCCTTCGGCGGCGAGGAGACCGGGCTTGAGGGGAGCACACGGTGGCTCGCCGACAACCCGGACCTCCACAACCGGATCATCGCGGCGATAAACCTCGACTGCGTCGCCTCCGGGGACCGGCTGCTCGCAACAGCGCTCCCTCAGCACCGGTGGATCCTTGATCTGCTCCCGTCGTGCATCGAGGAGACGCCGGAGCGGCTGCTTGACGCTGCACGGGGGGACGAACACGCCTTCCGTGCCGCGGGGATACCGGCGCTCCGGCTCTACGAGCGCGACAGTTATGCGATCATCCATACCCCCGACGACCAGCCTGAGAGGCTCAACTACACCCTTGCCGCGGAGTGTGCCGCGATCGTCGCCGGGACGATTGTGGGGATTGACGCGGCCGATGACGCGCCGGAGATCGATCTCTTGGTCGAGAACGGGACGGTCACCTTCAGAACCCCGGCCGACGCGCCGGTCGAGGTGATCGTCGACGGCACCAGCCTCGGGATGCTCCCGTCCGGGTCGGTCACCCTCCCGGGAGGGGTCCACGTCGTGCAGGCGGCCACCTACGGCCCTACCGGAACGAAAGCGATTGCGACGGCCACGGGGGAGGGGGTGAAAATCGTGCCGCCGGTGGTATCCGGGAGCGTCGTCATCATCCCCTGGGGGGACAAAACCGGACAGGACGACGCTCATCGAGGCGATTTCACCTTTGCGACCATTCCGCTCTCCTACCGCCTCGACCGGCCGGAAGTGGTCGTCCGGGTCGACGGCTACCTGGACGGGATATTGATCCGGGATCTTGAGGACGGTCAGGCGGTCATCCCGGTCCCGGGGCCGCACTCCTTCACGGTCGTGGCATACGGACCGGACGGTGCGGTCCTCGGGGTCGACCGGGCCGACTTCTCTATATCGAGTTATAGGATGGTCGAACTCGACGGGGGAATCCTGCAGGTCGATGAGACCGGCGGGGCAACCTGCCTGGCATCGGCTCAAACCTACACCCGCACCTACACCCCCGGCGAGCGCTACCGTATCGTGGTGGGGTGCGACTACCGGGACACTGCGGATGCGTTCCTGCGGGCGGCGGAGTTCCGAGTAGATAGTCCCGGCGGCCGGAGGTCTGAATGCCGCTTCTTTGACGTGCCGGGCCTCAACGACACCCGGAAACGTGAGATCGGGTTCTGGCTGGAGCCTGATGGGCCGGGCACCTACCGTTGGATTATCTCCTGCAGCGAGGGCGATGAAAAGGCTACGGAGGTGGGGAGCCTCATTCTTCAGTGAGCCGGCCCGGGGTATTGATCCGGTACAGTCTCCGGCACCGGACAATCCCGAAGTACAGTGAAACCCCGGGAGAATGCCCGGCTGAAATGTTGAGGAGAGAAAAAAGACGGCATGGCGTGGCCGGGCGGCCTTTCTTCCGCCCCAGAGAGGCATCGTCCGGCCGACGAATACCCAGGCCTCCAGGGGCGCTGCTATGATTTACATCCGACGCGGGAGTATCTACCCGCCGGGAAGGGGTGTGAGGGCTTCCGGGACCGGAGAGCAGCCGTTTTGGTGGGCAGGGTGGCCACGGGACTGAGGGCGGTTGATCCTCGTCCAGGTGCGCACCAGATGTATAAGTCAGGTTACAGGCGGGCTCTCCTGCGGTGATGCTCCGGTCAGAACCTTCGATAACTTCTGCTCCGGTGTCCGACGGCGATAACATTAATCACCAGAAGGTTATCTACGATCGAGAGGATCGCCCGATAGTCCCCGATACGGAGCGAGTAGAACGGAGGATTATCCGGACCCTTCAGTTTTTTGAGGTGTTTTTTCGGATCAGGCTCGCCAGCAAGCGACGCAAGTTCCTCGCCTATCCGAATCGCTACAGGCCGGGGAATACTTCTAAGGTTATGGCGGGCTGCCGCGGTGATGACCACGCGATAGGTCATTCACCTCTCAGCTCCGCCATGACCTCTTCCAAGGTATAGACCCTCCCTGCCCTGAGGTCCTCAAGCGATCGTTCGAGGTCCCGGATCGCTTCTTCGCTGAGGGGTTCCTCATCGACCGCCATATCCACCAAGCGCTCGATCACCTCATTGTATGACTCCCGGGGATGGATTTTCAGGGTGTTGAGCCGACTCTTGAGCTCTACATCGATCTTGATGGTGACGCTTGTCATACTGAGGTATACTCAGGTATACTCAATGAAGGTTTGTATGGTGTGAACAGGTACATAAGACGATCTCCTGTGCAACCTTTTCCGACACCCAGACGGCACGATTACATGCGATCGAACCTTCTGATAAGGTCCAGTGCGCCTGCTCAAACTGGACCTCCCCATGAGAGAAGCGGAGAGTACTATCCTTGAGGCCCGGGGCCGGCGGCGACGATCAGCAGGATGAGCGAGAAGACCACCGGGCCCCTAAGGAAGCACCTGATGGGGGCGTTGCGGGGAGAAGGATACGGGGGCACCACCCCGCTCACCTCCCGGCGATCACCGATGCCGTGGTCCACATCAGTATTTCATGTACATCCCGAGCACCGCCGAACCGCCATCGATCGTCGGGATGAGGGCCACGATGCTGCTGTACTCGTCCAGCTGCTGTGTCGACGTCCACCGCGCAGCACTGTTCTCATCGAACCTCTCCACCCGGAGGAGGGTACCACCGTAGTCATTCTCAGCAAGGGCCGCCGAGAGGTATCCGCCGTCAGGGACCCAGGTCACCGGAGCGGAGGCGTTGGCCGTTTCCTGCCGGAAGATGCTCCCATCCTCCCCAAGCGAGACCTCCAGATCCTCCGTCGATCTGGAGCCCGTGACCCCGGCAAGGAGATGGTAGCCGCTGGTTGGATCCTGTCGCGCCGCCGAGAGGAGGTACGGCTCTCCGGAACTGCCCCCGACCGTCGTGTTCCAGACCGGTGCGCCCTGATCATCGAACCTGACCGTTGTGACGGTCCCGGGCGCCCCTGCAATCTCTCCGGCGACGAGGAGCCCTCCTGCCGGATCCGGGACGATGATCGGGATCGTACCCGGATCCACTTCTCCGGCCGACTTTCGCCACGCGATGGTGCCTTTATCGTCCATCTTTGCAATCAAACTACCTTTGGCCAAGACCCAGCCCCCGGCGCCCGAGGGTGCGATCACCCAGTACTCCAGCTCTTCTGTTCATTTCATGTTCCTCCAAGAATTTCCCGGAGACAGGAGAGGTACACATGTCAACGTTCATTCTATAGACCTTTTCTGTGACGCACAGATGTCGGATCCGTCCAATCGAATCTACACCCGGAAAGAGCCCTTACGGCCTCGAGACATGAGCTGCACCGGGGATCACCTGCATTTATCGGGGAGCGGCCGGGTCAGCCAGGAATAGGCCGGCCAGATCCCGGAGTTCGTCACGGTCACACGTAGTTCTCAGACTCCACTATTGTCTCCCAGTCGCGCGATGATCATGGTCTCCAGACGATCATCCTCGAGATCCAGAAAGAACACCGCTTTGTCTGCAGGGATCTCCCGTGGTGACCCATCAACGATATGCCGGGACGGATCGTCACGCACCCTGCCGCCGCTTTCGAGCACCTCCGATCTGCCGGAGTGGAACGAGAATCCCGAGGACCGGGAGTAGGGCGTCGAGCCCGAGCACATACGCCCAGGCCTCGATAGTCGGGAAGAACGAGCCATGCACCTGGAGCAGAACGAGGGAGACGGTGCCGAACCAGAATAGAATCAGTAGCGGCAGGCAGAAGACGACCACGGCGAGCCAGGCATATTCCCGCACCGGGATGTTTCCCCGGGCGAAGAACGGGCGAAAGAACCAGACGAGGAGAGCGGCGATAAAGAGGGCCGCAAGGGTAGAGATCCCCCACAGGGAGAGGCTGAGCCAGCGGAGCAGGATCGCCATGGAGAGGAGAACGGTACTGAAGGCGATCAGGATATACTCCTTTGTCGTGACCTGCCCCCGGTCCCGGCCGGTGAGGCGGGGCCAAGTGTACCAGAGAAAGAAAACAACGGCAAACGTGCCGAGAAGGAAGAGATAGACCGGACCCAGGGAAACTACAGTCTCCAGGGTCATGAGAACCGCCTGAGCAAAGCCGAATTCGGTCATGCCGGTGCTCCGGAGGGCGCATCTGCGGGCAGATCTCTCCTATGGGCATCCAAAAACCGGGGAAGAAGGGTAGATCTCACTGCTTCCCCTCATCAGCAAAGACATATTCGACATACGGTTCCGGAACGCCGTCCCGGAGCGCAGTTCCGGAAAACGCATAAACCGGCCGAATAAGGTCCTGCACAAAGCCCCTCGGCTCCATCCAGTAACCAATCGCAACATTCTCGATCGTGATCTGGTCGTACTCTTGCCCCGTGTGAGGGCGGACAGTCCGTGTTGCACGAAGGTCCTCATACGCCTCCTCGGGGGATCGGAGGCTGACGTTCCCGTCCGGCTCCACCTCTCGCCAGGTCTTCACGAGCCCGGCGACCCCCCCGCCGTCGCCCAGAATCACCGCAAATTCGTCACCATAGACCGGCAACCCGTCGAGCGACCGACCGAACCTGACTGCCTTGGTGACGTCGTACGACACCTTCGGTTCGGTGGCACCTGCTTCCCAGATCTCCTGCATCTGGTTCACCTCGATCTTCACGACCCGGGCGTCCGGCGACTGCATGCCGGTCTTCTCCAGGAATGCGAGAGCAATCTTCTCCGCCTCCGCGTCCGAGGGAAGGTCAGGCTGGTCGGTCACTTCGGTCGGCAGTTCCAGGTCAGGGATGTGGTAGGCCACGGCGCCGGAATGTGCATACACCGATACCTGCTCCTCCGGATCCTTCGAGGCGTCGATGAGAAGGAACTCGCCGGTCCTTTTGTTCATTGCCCCTGGTTCCCCCGAGAGCCCGAACCTTCCTGCAACCTCCCGGACCTGCTCTTCCGTGACGGCGGCAGGGACTACCCGGTAGAGTGTATACGAGTCCCGCACCTCCGGAAACTCAGCGGTGAGAGAGAACATAGTTTCGCCTGCGCCCACCCCGGCGGGAAGAGAGCTTTCCGGGACCTGGCCCGGACCAAGAACCCATACGCACCCGGCTATGATCGCGAGAGCGAGACAGACGAGTACACCAATCTTTAGTGACATTTTAAGACCATCTATTTACTATCCCGGGAGATTCCGCTGCCCGGGGCGGGAGGGGCGTGCCTTTGCACACGGAATGCGTAGACCCTGTTGCCGCTTCCTGTGCCGAGCAGGGTGCGAGCGGCCTTGCACCATGAAGCGAATAACTCCGGAGCATAAGATACTCCAGGGTAGCAGTGTGATCAGGGAGAATGGCCGGCCCGACCACCCCATAGTAAACAACGAAGTAATCGTCGTGTTCCGGGGACAGCGGCTTCTCAACAACGGTGAAATAACCAAGAGACGTTTCGTTATCGAATTTTGTTACGGCAACGGGACTAAAGATCGGTTCCCCCTGTGATAAATCAGGTTCTTTGGAGAGGAATAGCTCAGCGGAAGAGACATTCCCAGATGCTCGGAGGTGGCTGCAGAGGACCATCTCAGCCTGTAAGAGGTCTGCCTTGTCATCGAAGTACCAGTTGACGACCAGATACCGATCACCCGACACGGTGTCGACATACATTGCATAGCTGCAGTGCCGTGAGAGGACCGGGAACAAGGATGGGCACCCGTCTTCGATATCGCCGAGCAGGACAACATTCCCATCGATCGTTCTATTTACGGCGACAGAGCCGTTCTCCGCATACTCATACCGGGGCTGCGGGATATACCATTTCTGCAGGGCCTCAGGGGGAGGATACCCGGGACCGATGGCGAGGAGGTCAATGAGCAGGAGGATACCGAAAGCACCGATAGCGATCAGGAGGAGAATGAATGCGAATTTGCTGGTTCTGTCGGTTTTCAGGGATTTCATCTGGATCTACCACCATAAAGAGGGGTCAGGGCCTCACCCAGGTCGCCATGGCACCCCACCAGTTACCATAGACTACGTTATGGATCTGAGTATCCCATGTGTCATGTATGGACACCCAGTCCTCCGTATAGTCGTGATAACCTACACAGGCAACGCTGTGATCACCATAAGGCCTATCTCCTCCTATAGGCATGCCGCCGCCCCACAGGCTGAGAACAAAAGGCCTCTGTGCATCCACCTCGCTCTTTACCTTATCAAACGTCATCCGGGCATCGTCGCTTGAATCCATTGAAGAATCACACATTTAAGTGCACAGAACGCCTACGTTTCCTTTGCCTCCGGGCTTGCGGGGTGCGTCATCCGGGCGTCAGACCCGGGGGTGGGCGGCCCCGCACACGAGCGGGCACCGCACGCGGCATCCAATCCGATTCTGGGTCGTTAGAACATATAAAATCAGCAGCCATCGTCCGTTTTTTTTCCGAATTCATCTTAAACCTTCTCATTGTGGGGCGATCGCACGGCAGTGTGCCGCCTTCCCCGCCGGGTGATATGCCCGAAAGGATGCACTCACCCGATCTCTGGAGAACCGGTTCGGAACAGAAAAACCCAAACCTTTTCTTCGCTGAGGGGGAGGATGATACCTCCCGGGATTTTCCCGCAGTCGGCCTCTAAGGCTGGATAATAGCTGGATAGGGTGGCCCGAGGCCAGGCGGTGACGCCCAGACTGATGTTGTGGTTCAGTTCACTTCCTCCGACTTGCCTTCCCCGTGGAAAGAAGCGATGCATATCGAGGACGGGCGACGGGGACTCCCCTTCAGGGCCACGTCGTCAGGACCACGTAATACGCACCCTCGTACTCCATGAGCGGGTACAGCCCCCTCTCCCCCTGGGGACCGTAGGCATCGTGGAGCGCCTTGCTCTCCCGGTACGAGACCTTAGTTCCCCCGATGACGCGCTGGTCCCGGTAGCCCCACTCCCATGCCGACGGGTTCCGTTCCTCGCCCCGGATGACCGCATCGAGCGCCGGATGATCGGCAAAGTCCTGCCCGGTCAGAGGAACGACCATGCTCTCTCCCGGCTCCGCTCTCTCCATGACGTAGAGCATCGGCTGCCCGCCTGAACTCTCGTAAGCATAGACGATGAGGGCGTCGGCGAGCATGAAGCCGAGGACGACGGCGACGGCGACGGCAAGACCGCAGGCGAGAACGATTCCTGCCGTTTTGAGCTGGTTCCTTGATTTCGGATTCTTATCTTCTTCCATTCCGATAGCCACCTTTTTTGACCCGACCCTAGGGGATCAGGATGAGAAAGTAGTAATACGCACCCTCGTATTCGATGTACGGCTGGTTTCTCGCCTCGACATTGGGACCAAACGACTCGATAAGTACTTCCCGTTCCAGGTATGTCACCGGAGCGCTCCCAATCGTTCGCTCGTCGAGGACACCGTACGGTGTGTCTCCCGAATACCAGGCACCGGGACCCCGGTTGTCGCCCCGGATTGCGGAGTCGAGCGCCGGGTGCTGCTCGAAGTCTTTCTCGGTCAGGTGGATGATCGATGCATTTTCCGGCGGCAGTTCGCCCCTGATCTCCCAGACGTTCAATCTCGGGGATCCACCGCTTGCTTCGAGCCAGGTGAAGAGGGCGGTGCACGTGAGCACAACCGTCGCGACGAGGAGGACGACGCCGATGAACACCAGAACCCCCACGATGATCAAACGTCTGTCATGTTTCGATTTCATGTGACCTCCTTTAATATCCGATCCTGCTGGAAGGATCCTGAGCGCTCACCACAGCCACAACAACCATGCTCACCAGCAGACGGCGAGAAGCATGGAGAATGCCCGCATTCCGATTTTTCCTTTCATGTGTCTTTCCTCCGTTTTCATTCACCTGAGGTAGGAGAGGCACACGTTTTGAGTACACGGAATGCATACATTCTGTTACCTCCAGGGATGGGCGGGCACCACACGCGGCACCTCATTCGGATCTGCGTCATGAGAACATATAAAACCCGCAACAATCCGTCGGATTTTTCCGAACAATACAAAAATGTTTCTATAGGATGACCATCAGCAGATGACCATCAGCAGATTGGCTGCTCGCCCAACGGGGTGTATTCCGGGCGATACCGGTTCGTATGGGAGTTATTTGCAAAACCAGGCTTTCCGTGAGCCGTGCCGCACGCCGCCGGCAGCACCACCGCCACGGGATCAGATCGCCCTCACCATCCGGAACCGGATCGTAAGGTTTAAGGTTTGTTCGGTCAGAACCGAATGACGACATCGGGTTTTATAAGATTCCCCCTCGAATTCGGGTTTAGTTCCGGGTGCGAGAATGCCCGGGCGCACCTTCGGGGGTACTCATGAAACGATGGTTATGCATGCTGGCAGCACTCTTCCTGCTCGCGGCTCTGCCTGCTGCCGTCAGCGCCGCACCACCTGCGCACAACTATGACTGTTCGGATACGACGCCGACGGCCTACGACGCACAGGTGGATCAGGCTGCGATGGGCTACTCCAGCTCGTCGTCCATGAATGCACACGCATCGACGGCCTACAGTACGTTCAGGTCGGATGCTATATTCTTCTTCAATGGCCACGGCCTCTACTACGACGACTCGCATAAAGGCGGTGGAATAAAGTTCTCCTCGGAATCCTGGATACTGGCCGACACCGACGGTCACTACCCGGGAAACGACCAGTATTACATCGCTGATTACGGGACCGATATCAGGGATGTCCTGCTCGCGGTTTACCTCGCCTGCTATTCGTCGCACGACAACCAGTACAACGGGGATCTCCTCCAGCAGACCATGAACAAAGGAGCAGACATCTGCCTGGGGTTCGACGGCGAGGTCGAGGTCGAAAACGGAAAGTGCTGGTCAGGGAACTTCTGGGATCGGGTGCGAAACGGGGAGACCGTTGCAAGCGCCGCAAGCAACGCAAAGGACGACTGCTACTGGCACTGGCCAATCGGCTACTGGGGAGTGGACACCTACGAGATCTCCGGCAGTTACAACAGTTATCTCACTCCCGCCCGCTACGGAATCTATTAATGGAGTGATCCGATTATGAAATGGATACCTATTACTGCAATCATATGCATCGTCATTGCGGTCTCGGTCGCGGCAGCGGCTGGCATCAACGCTCCGATCGGAGTGGATACTGCGAAAGAAAAAGCACAGGACTTTCTTAATGCACCCGATGCAACCGTCCAGTACCAGAAGACCGAGCGCCTGAATCAGGGAGAGTACTACGTCTTTGGCATCGGAGGCGGACAGGTTTACGTCAACGCCCATACCGGGGCTGTTGAGCGCGCCACGTTTGACTCTGCACGGAAGGATTCCCACGAGATCCGGCTGGATCAGGCCGCAGCCGAAGCGGCGGCAAGGGCCTACGCTGAAGAGAAGTACAGCGGTTTTGCGGAGAAGAGTATGCGGCTTATCGAGTCGAACCTGGTCTCTCACGGCGATGCAGGCAGCGAATATTTGTACATCTGGAGGGAAGAGAAGAACGGTGTCCTCACGCCGAACACGGTTGTCGTAAACGTCAACCCCGGTACCGGCGAGATCGTCTCGTACATCGGGATCCGGCGGGAGATCAAATGCCCGCTTGAGCCGGCACTCTCCCGGGACGAGGCGCTGAAGGTCGCGGCCGGGGAGTTCCCGGGAATCCGGGTGACCGGTGCGACGGCCGACCTCTCCGTCGAGTACACCCGGCCGGACGCACAGACGCTGACGTGGGTGGTGACGATGAAAGGCGAGCCGGAGGGTGACGTCCTCCAGGGAGGGCTCGTCGTCATCGATGCACGAGCAGGAGAAGTGCTGATGGTAAGCCCATACCTCTAAATCACTTCTTTTCCTAAGTGGTAACAATGCACTCGAGGATGTGGGTATGGATTGGCCTTTGCGCCGTTCTCGTTCTTGCCGCGGCGAACCTCGCCATACTTGCGGCCTTTCCCCCGGAGCAGGGACACGTGCAGGAACCGCTCAAGCGGGTGAACTGGATACTGCCGTTCGGGCCGGGGTTCGAGTACCCCGGCTCCTACGAAAGCCCGGTCATCGTCTACGACGGAGCGAACGAGACCTGGCACCTGCGGAACGTTACTGCCTACAACCGGGCAATCAACCTCGGCGAACGCTACAGCCTTGATCCGACCCGCCCGGAGGATATCCGGTACACCCCTGATATCGCAATCGAGGGCGACAAAATCAGCCTCGACTTCTTCATACGGAACCTTGCGGGCGAAGACTGCGCCCGTGCCGACCTTGCCGTGGCGACGGAGATCACGGGCCTGAACGCCACCACCGGGTTCCCGACGGGGGATATCCTCCCCGGCATCGCGACGACGCTGCCCATCGATAACCTCGCCGCCGGCGAGTGGCGGGAGGTGCGGGTGACGGCGGACCTTCCAAGACCCGGGCAGGAGGAGAGCCTTATTCTGACGGTCGATCTCGCCGCCCCCTGCACCATCACGACCCCGAACGGCACGCCGGTCACCTTCGACCTCCGGCGGGTGAGCGTCGTCGAGTCCGGTCCCATCCCCGCCGGCGAGGGCGGGATCGACCCCGGCTACAACAGGACCCGCCTTCCCCGTGCACCGGCATCGTTCGTCGTAGCGGGGAGAGATGCACCGGAACCAGTCCCGCCGCCGACCTTCCGGGCGAGCTGAGGGAGATGCGGCACACCCCTTTTCCGAAACCCGGGGCGGTTCCGGAACGCTTTTCTCTCCCGGCAGAAGAGTACCTGATTGTTTCAGGTCAGACTATGGAAGACGTCACGCTCGACCGGGACGACATCACCGCTCTCGCCTCCGACACCCGGGTCGCCATCCTCAAAGCGCTTGATTCCCGGCCCATGACGGTGAGTGAGCTCGCCGATGGGCTCGATCTTGCCAGGTCGACCATCCATGAGCACCTTGCCGTTCTCGCCGACGCGGACCTGGTGACGCACGAGAACGCCCGGAAATGGCGGGACTACACCCTGACGAAGAGAGCCCGACGGGTCCTTCATCCCGGAAAGGACCACCGGATCATCTTCCTCCTCGGCACGTCCCTCGTTGCCATGACAGCCGGGGCGCTTCTCGTCGCCTCGTTCCTCCGCGGTTTCGCCGTCCAGGGGGGAAGCGCCGTCCGGGAACCCCTCCTCCTCTACGCGGGCGAGGCGCTCCTTGGCGTGACGATCGCGCTCTGGTACCTTGCGGTGCGGTGCCGGAGGGATAGCTTCCCATGCCGGGGGTAACTGCCGGGTTTCCCCCCGCTCACCCGCCGCCACCAAACAACCCCCGAAACTGTTCCGCAAGGTCCATTGCCGCCGCCTCCTCAGGCTCGACCCAGGTGTAGTCCTCGTGCTCCGGGCTGAGGCTGACCTCGGTCCTGTCGGCATCGCAGGCCATGACCAGGTAGGCGATCCTCTTCGTCGGGAGGTCGAGTTCCCCGGCGCCCGCGACGTGCCGGAGGGTGACCCGCATCCCGGTCTCTTCCCGGGCCTCCCGCCGGAGGGCACGGTCGAAGGTCTCCCCGGGGTCGAGCGTCCCTCCGGGGAGGTCCCACTTCCCCGGGTTGATGGGGTCGTCGGTGGCACGCTTCAGGAGGAGGACCCTCCCAGCGCTATCCCGGATGAGCGCCGAGACGGCGAGATAGAACGGTTTTTCCGGCATACGACAAGATAGATCCCTACCGACAGAAATACCTCCCCCACGGCAGAACCGTAAAGAGTAATCAGAGCCCACACTGGTGGGTCACGAGGGAGCGCCCCATTCATGAACGGTATGGTCACGGATTTCCTGATAGTCGCGGACCAGATCTTCATCCTGGTCCTCCTGATCGCCGCGGGCTACGTCGCTGTTTCGACAAAGATCGTCGACCCCCGGGCCACCCGGGGGCTCTCGGGGCTCCTCATCAACATCACCATCCCGGCGCTGATCGTCGCCTCGATGCAGGTCCCCTTCACCCCTGAGCGCCTCGTCGGCGCAGAGACCCTGATCCTCGCGACCGGGATGCTCTACGTCTTTTCGTTCGCCCTCGCCTGGGCAGTCTCGAAGGCCATGCGGGTCCCGGCCGCGGAGGAGGGGGTGCTCCAGTTCGCGATCGTCTTCGGGAACGTCGGGTTCATGGGGTTCCCGGTCGCCCTGACGCTCTTCGGAGAGGAGTCGCTCTTCTACGTCGCGATCTTCAACCTCGTCTTCAACGTCCTGGTCTTCTCGGTCGGGATCGCGATGCTGACCGAAGGGAGGGGGAAGGGGTTCGATCCAAAACTGCTCTTAAACCCCGGTATCGCGGCCTCCGTCGTCGGGCTCGCCCTCTTCCTCGGCTCGGTGGAGATCCCCTCCCCCTTCATCGACTCGATCGACCTCCTCGGGGGGGTGACGACGCCGCTTGCGATGATCATCGTCGGGGCGATGCTCGCGACGTTCCCGGCGCGGGAGATGGTCGGGGACTGGCGGATCTGGGCGACGAGCGCCGTCCTCCTCCTCGCGGTCCCGGTGGCCTACTGCTACCTCTTCTCCCCGGTCTTCTCTGACCCCCTCGTCAACGGCGTCATGATCACGATGGCCGCGATGCCCGCCGCCGCAAACACCGCCATCTTCGCGGAGCAGTACGGCGCCGACGCCCGACTCGCGTCGCAGATCGTCTTCGTCTCAACGATCGGGTCGCTTGTTACGATTCCGCTGATGACGACGGTGCTGCTGTAGGGTGGTGTCGGGGCATCTTTAAGAGTGTGCTTTGGTGCGCAAGGCGAATCGCCGGTCACCCGGTCTTCGTCCACTTTTGCGTGGGGTAACCCGGGGTACGTGAAACTATTAGCGGCCCTGGCTATGATAGGGACACAAGAGAACACACTTTCACCCCGCCTCCGCAAACGTTATGTTAGGCCGCTCTGATTGAGCATGTAACGACATAATCGTCGCCGACTATGGGGTCTGACCGGGAGTGGTGAGGCATGAGGCCGGGACTACAGCAGATCGATGGAAAACGAAGGACATTCACCGGGGCGTTTGCACGATTCGGGAAGAAGGACCGTTATAGGCCAAAGAAGGTCGGGAATGAGTGGGTCGCGTACGACGTGACGGTGCTGCTTGTCGATGTCCAGGACATCGATGGAAATCCGATCACCGACCACCTCTGGTTCAACTACACGAAGGGGTTCGAGAGCCTCGGGGATCTGCAGGAAGGGGACGTGATCAGGTTCGATGCCAGGGTCAGGCCCTACGTCAAGGGCTACATCAACCAGAGAACATATATCGACGATCGGGAGGTCGACTATAAACTGGCCTATCCGACAAAGGTTACCCGGGTCCAGTGAACCCCCATGGAAGGGGTTTCCTGCCAGGGCGGCAGGACCCCGCCAGGCCGGGTTCCTCAGCGGTTATGGGGCTGTCCCGGCTCTCTCGGTTGCCTTAATCAGGTAGTACCCGAGTCTCCTCTCCAGGTCGTCCTGCTCTCCTTGCGAAAGCGTTGACACTCCGGCGTAGATCTCTCTGACCTCCGTAACAAACCGGGTCTTCTCTTCCTCTGAGAGATTCGTGGCGGCATCCCTGATAAAAGCCCAATCCTCCTCGCTCGGTTCACATTTCTCCGGTTCGATATCCCTCCACGACGAGGGGATCGGGACGGCCTGCGGAAGTTTCGAATCCCTGGTCACCAGGATGATGGTCAGGTTCCCGGCCCTCCCGGGCTCTTTTGTCGGGGCGGGCATCTCTACCGGGTCATGCACAGCGCCCGCACCCGGTGCGTGGAGGAGGAGCAGGGCCGCGAGCAGCGCTGCCGAAAGAGAGAGGAAGAGCCATGTTACCGATCTTCTCTTCGTCGAATCATCCTCCATAGACCACGCTTACCCTGTATCAGAGATCTTCTCTTCCCTGCAGACGAACACGGCAACGGGTGTCCGTAACAGGTCGTCAAGAACCCCCCAACAGCGGCAAGAGCCGTCACCGTAATCCCGTAGAGGTTTATAGCGCCGATTCTCATGGGAAGTCAATACCCCCTGCGATAACCAGGTAGTCGGCCGGAACCGGAATGAAGCCCGACTCTGTGCTCATAACGGCCGTACCCACCGTTGTCATCCAGGTATTCTCTCTCATCAAGCGTTTCGTGCCCCCCACTCCCCGGTACTCGAGGCTGAACGTGACCGGGGCTGCTTCCTCCGGCGGCGGAACGAAGCCGTCGAGGAATACGACCGTGGTGTAGGTCCCGCTCGAAACCCGGATGAACTCAGCGACGCCGACATCACCGGGGGTTTCGAGCACGGGCACGAGCAGCCGCGGTTCTCTCTTCATCTCCCATGCGGTCAGGTTGGTAGGCCGCTGGTGCCGGGGCAAGCGTTGCAGTTCGTCTTCAGTCTGCATCACCTCACACGATACGGATATATCAGGCGCGCACTCTCCCGTCGCCGTGAACGCGAGCATCTTCCCGTAGGGTGTCTCCCGAACCGCCGCCTGCCACGCGGTAACCCGAGCGCCGGAGAACGTCTCCTCCGGGATCACCGGTTCACCCGTTGCGTTCGCCGGGATAGGGACCATGATCGTGGCGGTGCCGTTCGTGGCAGGATCGGGTAGATTGGTGATCGAGATCCGGTAGAAGTTGCCCGGCAGAACGGTCTCGGTAAACGCGGAAAGGAGGAACAGCACGACAATCATAGCAAAAATGGCAGTGAACGCCTTGAAAACAAAGTCAACCTTCATACAGGCCTCGCTTCGGGAGTCGAACCCAGGGATGGACCGTGCATGCCCGGATACCGGTACCTACGGGTGAGATATCGACGTTCGGTTATAAACCTTTTCTGTGGCGCGCGTCTACGCATCAAGCATCCCTTATCGATTCCAGGCGTCATTGTGGTGTCTGCAAGCCGGAGCCGGGAATAGTGCGAAAGGCCATCCTCCCTATCACACCACCGTCCGCAGGGTCGCAAGAAGAAAGACCAGCCCCCCGAGGCCGGTGTTGACATATGGGAGGTACCAGTAGACCCGGTCGATCGAGAGGCCTTCCCGGAGGAGGAGGGCGAGGGGGACGGCCGGGTAAATCAGGACGAGCAGGCTTAAGGGGTGAAGACCGGCAAGCCAGATGACGAGGGCGGCAAGCCCCGACCAGAAGACGAGGCAGAGGAGGAGTGAGCGCCGTCTCCCGAGGACGACGGCCGTCGTCGTCATTCCCGCGGCCGCATCCCATCCGATATCGGGGATCGCGGAGAAGAGGTGCATCGCGGCGATGTGGAGGTAGCCGGCGATGACGAGAGCCGGCGGCGGGAGGGCGCCGCCCGCGAGGTAGTAGCCGAGGATCCCCGGGACCACGTAGAGCATGTTCGAGGAGAAGTCGAGGACCGGGACCTCCTTGAACCGGAGCGGCGGGGCGCTGTAGAAGTAGGAGAGGAGGAGGAACAAGAAGAGAAGCGCCTGCCCGACGGTGTCGAGCGCAAAGATGAGCGCGAGGCTGACGGCAGCCGCAAGGCCGATGAGGAGGAGCAGGTCGCGGCCGTCCGCATCGCTGATGCGGTACTCCTTCACATCCTTCTTGGGATTGAACCGGTCGGTATCCTGGTCCCACCAGTCGTTCACCCCGTAGATGAAGAGGTTTGCCGGTAAGAAGAAGTAGACGAGGAAGAGGGCGTAGGCGGGGTCAAAGAAGGCCGTCCAGGAGTTCATCCCGAGGGCGTAGCCCACCACGTAGGTCCCACCGGTGTAGATCCAGAACCGGAACCGGGAGACCCGCCAGGCAAGCGAGAGGAGCCGGGGAGCCACGGGGGGTCACGCCTTTAAGGTGTTTGCGGCGGCCCTGGAGACGATCCGTCCCACCGAGGGCTTCACCTTCCCCCGGTAGACGACGGCCGGATCGTGTTCTATCGTTTGGGCCGTCCAGCGGTACATGTCCGACGCCGTCCGGATCGGGATCCGGTAGCGCCGGGGGATGTACCGGAACCCGGTCTCCGCCTGCTCCTGCCACTCCCGGTACCGCCGAAGCTGGAACCGGAGAAACGCCGCAAACCCCCGGGGGTGCCGGGCGGCGGTTGCCGCCGAGAGGTCGTCGAGCCCGAACGCCTCGATCTCTTCGGCGGGAAAGTAGGTCCGGCCGAGGGCGAGGTCTTCCGCGATGTCGCGGATGAAGTTGACGTACTGCATCGCCCGGCCGAGGTTCTGGGCTGCAACGTATGACTCCGGGGGGAGATCGAGGAGCCGGGCCATCATCAGCCCGACCACCTCGGACGAGCCGTAGAGGTAACCCTCGAGGTCCCGGATCGTCCGGTAGGAGGTGACGGTGATGTCGCTCTCCATCGAGGAGAGGAACGCCACCGTCCACGCCGGATCAAAGTCTTTCCGCCCCGCAAGTTCGACGAACGAGTCGATCACCACGTCCCCCGTCGCCTCCCCGGCCGCGGCAGCGGCGTAGCGGCCGGTGAAGGCGTAGAACTCATCGACCTCCTGCGGCACCGCGTCCACGTAATCGTCGGCGACACGGACGAAACTGTAGAGCGAGAAGACGTCCTTTCGCACCCGCGGCGGGAAGAAGAGGGTCGAGTAGAAGTAGGTCTTGCTCCCCCGCCTGAAGATATCGTAGATGGTCTCGTCGATCACGGGGCGCACCTCACCGCCGGCAACGGTCAATCAACTCACGGGCGACGATCTGGGAGGATATCAGGGTCATCGGCACCCCGATCCCCGGGTGGGTGTACTGGCCGGCGTAGTAGAGGTTCGGAACCCGGCGGCTCCGGTGCGCCGGCCGCCAGAGCGCCGTCTGGCGGAGGGTGTGGGAGAGGCCGAGCGCCGTGCCCCGGTAGGCGTTGTAGCGGTTCGAGAAGTCCGAGAGCGCGAAGATCCGCCGGGTCACGACCGAGTCACGGATACTCTCGCCGAGGATCTCCTCCATCCGGCTCATGAGGTGGTCATAGAACCGCTCGCGGAGTTCCGGGGTATCCTCGATGCCGGGGGCGAGGGGTGCGAGGACGAAGAGGGTATCACAGCCCTCCGGGGCGGCGGTCGGATCGGTCCGCGAGGGGACGTTGACGTAGAACGAGGGGCCTGTCGGCCAGGCGGCTTTTTTAGGATCGAAGATCGTCTCAAACCCCTCCTCCCAGTCCCGCTCGAGGAAGATGTTGTGGTGGGCAAGCCCCTCGACCACCCGGTCGACGCCGAGATAGGCGACGAACGTGGACGGGGCGAGAACCTTTTTTGCCCAGTAGGAGGCTGGGTACGACCGCGAGCCGTCGGGGAGGAGGTGCATCTCGGCAAACGGGTAGTCCGCGTTGACGACGACGACATCGGTCTCGTGCGCCCCGAGGGGGGTGACGACCCGGCGGGCGGTCCCGCCCTCGACGTCGATGGCGGTCGCCGGTTCGTTGTAGCGGTACTCGACCCCGAACTCCCGCCCGAGCGAGACGAGGGCCTCGACGACCGCCCGCATGCCCCCTTCCGGGTACCACACCCCCATGTTCATGTCGATATGCGTCATGATGTGGTAGAACGAGGGGGTGTTTCGCGGCGAGCCGCCGAGGAAGCCGATGGAGTACTGCACGACTTTTCGGGCCTCGTCGCTTGAGAAGCGTTTTTTTACGAAGGACTCCAGGTTCTCGAAGGGATGGAGTTTCCTCCCCCCGGCAAGGAGCCGCCGGTCGAAGAAGTCGAAGATGCTCCGGTAGTCCCGGTAGAGGAGGTCGCTCATGGTGATCTCGTAGGTCTCCTCCGAGCCGGCGAGGTAACTCCGGAGTTTCTCGGCCCCGTCCGGCTCAAACGACTCGAAGAGAGCGTAGTTTTTCTCGAGGTCGGCCGAGATGTCCGCGACTTGATCGTCAGCGAAGAAGACCCGGTAGGAGGGGTCGAGTCTCGCGAGTGGGAAGTAGTCTTTCGGGCTTCTCCCGAACTCCGCGAAGAACCGGTCGTAGACGTCGGGCATCAGATACCACGACGGCCCCATATCGAACGTAAACCCTCCGTCGCGGTGAACGCTCGCACGGCCCCCGGACTGCTCGTTCTTCTCGATCACCGCGACGTCAAAGCCGCCTTTTGCAAGAAGAGCCGCGACGGAGAGACCTCCGAACCCTGCTCCAACGATGACAGCCCGCATAACCTCCCCCACCGGAACAGAAAACTGGTGCAGGAAGAGTCATATCGAATATAAACTTTGGTATCGGGGAAGGCGCACCGCCGATGCGGCGCTCACCGTGAAGTGTCGTCTTCAACGATGATCGGAAGTGTTGCAAGGGCAAGCGCCGCCCCGAGGAGGGCCGGTATCACAAGACCGTTCCGCGTGAGGTAGCCGGTCCAGAACGCGAGGATGAGAAGGAGACTCGCCGCCACCGTGCCGGGGATCGATCGAGCGCCCGCGATGAGCCGGAAGAGGGCAATATAGACCGCTCCGGTCAGGGCCCAGCCCACGAAGTTCGAGACCGGCACGCCGTAGTAGGCGCCGCCGCCGGTCCAGACCCAGAGGCCGGCGTGGACGGCCGCCGGGTCGACGACGAGGTCGACGAAGAGGAGGACGAGAACCCCGGCCGGGACCAGCCGCCACCACGCAGTCCCGGCGGCGGCTGCGGCGAGGGTGACGGCGCCGAGGAGCATCGGGAGATAAGCAAACGCGACCGTCCAGGGGACGAGGCCGAAGACCCGGTAGCCAAGGTCGGCCGAATAGGTGAACCTGCCATACGGGACGCCGGTCGCGACGGCATACGCCTCGACGGCGAGCGGGAGGATGCTCAGGAGGAGGAGGAGGAGGGCGATGCCGCGGGCGGGGCCGAGCCAGCGGACGAGGGCGATGTAGGAGGGGAGGGCGAGGGCGACCAGGAAGACGACCGGGACGGCGGGCGGGACCGCCGGATCGTCGAACCGGACCACCAGACAGGCGGCGAGGAAGAGGACGAGAGCGGCAAGAAGGAGGGCCGCCCGGGTGATGCGCATGGGCGGGGGAGGGGGGCGAGGGGGATAAATCTTCCATGCCGGTGGCGGTCACCGCAGGCTACGCCCCGGTCCGCCCTGCGACGTCGCTCGCGACCAGGATCAGCGCCACCAGTGCAACGATGATGAACCCCAGAACCCACTGGTAGGTGAGGGCTGCGTACAGGCCGGCCGCGATGCCGACGAGCAACACGGCGATGTGGTTGCGTTCCATGTAACGACGTGGCCGGCTGGAGATATATGCCTTCTGTCATATCCCTTTACGCGTCCGGAAAGTATTATCAAAATTAAGGGATCGTTCACACTACAGAAGACTAAGAGACAATTACATAAGCCCTATCATCCGTGACGACGGTACCATTAACCATCGAGACTGCGCATCCTGGTCCGGGAGCCCAAGAATGAAAAAGATCCCGCTCATCGTCTGGATAATCCTCATCTGCCTCGTCTTCGTGCACTACTTCTACACGCCTGAAATGCCCGTGATTACTACGAGAGAGATGAGAATCGACCCCGGGGAGCGTCAGCCCGATCTCGTGCACCTCTGGGATGCCCTGGTACGTGAACATGGGTTCGCGAACGAGTCGGCCATACTCATTCAGCTGAACCAGTTCGTCGATAAGGACGGGGTGGTACAGTGCACTCAGACGTACTACACCGGGGACGTGGACGGAGAGCAGCATTTTTACAAGGTATATGTTTATCCAGGTGGCAACGTCCTCTACAAAGACCAGGTACTCGAGTTCCCCCTGCAGGGAGCGCACCCCCTCGCCATCTTCCGTGAAGCGACCCTGATCGATTTTGCCGACCTCACCCGGGGGGATCGCAATATAACGCTTCAAACGCTCAAGTACGAGATCAAGAGGGAATATAACGAAACCCACGGCGACCTTTACATCCTCTCGGAAGGCTCGCTCCGTCCCTTGAAGGAGGCAACGTTCCCGGACGGTGCCTGCTGGTACGCGATCGAGATCGCCCCGGAAGTTCTGCAACCGGAAGGAAGTTCAGCCGCGGGAGGCGTGCCGGACTGTCTCATTCTCTTCACGGAACAAGATATTGCCCTTGCCGATACTGTTGTCTATGCGTGATGCGGAGATACTGCCTGATCGCAGACGCATATATGGGTACGCCCGCAGGATAAACCGGAAAAAATGCTGGAGGATGAAATCAGAGTCTCAAGCCGGCATCAGGTCCCAGTACCTGAAACACCTTTCCCACCGCTCACGAGATGCCACGACTTGTGTGCCTTTATATACTCCTTCACATCCGGGCGGAGATAGTACCGCACATTCCGCCCATCCTTCTCGCTTTTGACGATGCCTTCCCGGGTTAACGATCTCATATGCCAGGTGACGTTCGGGCCCGACAAGATGAGCCTGGACGCGATATCTTTCCTCACAATTCCCGGGTGCTGCAGAACAAGATTTATTATTCGGATCTTCGGATGCACGTTGAGGCATCCGGCCAATATCTTCTCCAGGTCGGAACAGGTGCCCACACCGACGTAGTACCTCATTCCCCCGCTGTTCTGCTCAGCAGTGACCTTTCCCATCCTGTACAGTACCCCCACATGATACCGGAGGGTCCCGATATTCATTCCCAGCATTTGGGAGAGGTTCCGCATGCTAGTTCCCGGATTCTTCCAGATACACGTATACACTGCATTTCGAGTTTCGTTGTCCAGGATATTCCCATCTGTGACCCTTTTATGGCCAAGCTGAAGCCACGCAGACAGCGAGAACAAGATTTGTATCAGAACGAAAAGCGTGGTCGGAACGGTTATGGCTAGAAGACCGAGGATAACGGTGTTCAGGGGAACGTTCCAGACGTATAATGGAGTCGGATCTAAAAAAATCCGCTCCGGATGTATTCCCGATGTCGGCTGGACAGAGATCGCGCACCCAACAGATGGTAACAGCAGGAGACAGAAGACAAACAGAGCAATTCTGGCAGTCAACGACCATGACGCCATAGCGTTTCATATGCCCAGTGAAAATAAAAATGTTTCCTTTTCTTTAGCCCACGCTAAAATCATATGGCCAAGTTCCAGTAACGTCCTCACCATAAACAGTAAATGTCCAGGACCCGGATGTAGGGTTGTTTATCGTAAGATAGATCCGCCCCTTCAGGTTATCATCGCCATCATCATCGTGGTAATAACCGTATAGGCTCCCATCTGGCCTGATAATACCTAATTTCAGGGAATAAGCACCTGTAAACCAGTTCAGATCGATAGGTATCGAGGACGTACCAGGTGACACGTAAAATCCATGATAGTGCGTCTCTCCCGATGTGATCGTGTACGCTGCACGAGTTGCAGACCCGTCTGCCTGCGGGAGGTCCAACACGGTCTCACTATTCCCACTTCCGATGCTGCTGGCCGAAACTATCGGTATGACAATAACGAAGACGACCAGGAGTCCGATAAAACGGTTGAATTTCATCAAAATCCACCGGTAGAGACTTCGAAGACACTCTGCATAAATATTCTGTCCTATTTCTTTACACGTTTTATATACAGGCAACCTGTCAACTTCCGGCAAGAGAAGGAGGACATCCGTTTGTCCAGTAGAAATCAGGAGATATCTGCTAAATCCCAGAGAATGGAGCCCGAGGCAACCAGATGAACATCAAATGTCCAGTTGCGAGGCATTCTTACACCCCCACACAAGGAAACTCTGGACGGATACCACGTTCGATCTTATCTCTTCGAGGCGCATACCTGCGTCAACGAGGAAGTTTCCGGACCAACCAGGATCACATGTATCCCCGTTTGACCTACATCTTCTCTACACACGGGAGGGTAGCCAGCCCCCGAGCGAATAATAGACTAACAACGGTACAAACGGTGATATAAGCGCCGGACGACCAGAAAAACCGGGCCAATGAAACAGAATATAGGGAGTATCGCGAGAACAAGACCACAGGAGGTAATCACTGGGCCCCCTACCGTAAAACATTCACACATTGCCTTCCATTCAAAGTAAACCCTGAGTGAATACTCCGTTCAACTCCCCATTAAGGCAAATACTCACTCCCACGATGAGGTAGCCCGATCAGCCGAAATCACACGTTTCCTCATTCGTCCCAAACCCTCTCAACATTCAGAGGAGCAGACAGGCTCCGAACCCGATCAGGATGATCCCGCTGATGCCCCGGATGAGATCCCGATATTCCCGGATCCTGCTCGACGAACCGTAGCCCCCAAGGGTCCCGACGCCGAGAAACGGTGTGAGCACCCCGGCCCCAAAGACCAGGAGGAGCGAGAGATCCTGCACCGTGCCGTCGATCAGGATTCTGCTCAGCAGGATGAGAATCATCGGGGCGGCGCACGGCGCCTTGACGATCGAGAACAGCATGCCCAGGAAGAATAACCCGGCCAGCGTGGTCGAATACTTCCGCAGAGAGGACTGAAGAAACCCGTTTGTGGCATCCGGGAGCTTTACCACCCCAAGCAAGCTCACGCCGGTGAAGATCGTGATCAATCCCGCCGCGACGGCGAGGTACGGGCCGAGCCCGCCGAACGAGAGCCCCGCCAGCAGGACGCAACACCCCATGACGATATATGCGAAAACCAGTCCCAGGCCGAAGATCAGTGAGTTCAGGAGACCACTCCGGAGGCCTCCGCCCGATCCCGTGACATACGCCAGAATAAAGCCCAGCACCGCCATCAAGCAGGGCGAGAAACCAGAGAAAAGGCCCAGAGAATAAGCAAGTGGAATATTCCAGTTGATCGGTGGCGGATTCTCCTGCGGCTCAGCGCCAGCACGAGACTGTTCGATCGCCGCCCTGACATTCTCTTCGGTTATCTCACCTCCGGGGATCTTGATGGTGCTGTTCACGACCACGGCTGGGATCTCGTGAAATCCATGCTGCTGCCACCGGTCCAAACCCTCAGTTGTACCCACATCGACGTATTCGAGAGAGATGGAATCGCCGAGATCGCTCTCAACCTCTGCGATCAAAGGTTTAACCTGATCACAGGCGGTGCAGCCGTCCAGGTAATAATACTCTATAGGGATAGGAGCTGCGCCCGCATAGGAAATCATTCCAGCCAAGAGGAAGATACATGCTGCTATTGCTCCAATGCGAGTGCTCTTTCTTCTGTATCCATTTTTCAAGGTACCTCATCCCCAAGATGGTTCTGGACGTCATCGATCCGCGAGATAAGATCATTCATGAAAAACCCCAATAAACATCAAGACCATGCGCCCGGACCAACCATAACCCATCTATCAGAAAGTTAATCCTGCTGTCAGCATCATAAAACATGTCCCCTACCGTTCTTTTATGATTTAAACACCTCGCTCCAGAATTCTATCGAAAAGAAAGATCACAATAACAATCCAGAACCAAAGATCCATCTGTAGAAAAGAATCGCGAGAACGATACTGGTTGCAAGAGAGACAAATATGGCCCGATCCTTTGACATCTCATGAAATATCTGTACACTCAAATAGGTTATCAAACCAAAAACAAAGAGAAGCAACAGGCCTGCCAATGGGACCTCTACGATCACAACCGCCCAAAAAAACAGGATGCAGGGAAACAGGGCATAGATCACCGATTTCATCGTTTTTTCAAATCCATAACGTACATTGACAAAAAGCAGGAAGAAATGTTCAACGAGGCTGACTCCGAGGAGTGCGACGACTCCGACTATCAGACCCTGTATCAGGTTGATGAAGATGCCCAATACTAGGATCCCAATCAAGTACAATCCGTCAGGTCCGGATTCGTTTCCAGGATACAACCCTGTAAAGAAAGATGCTAACGTGAATAAGATTGACATAGTCATAACTGTCACAAAAAAGAGTTGAAGATCACCTCCCAGTGGTTTTTTGTTTAGTTGCTGAAAAAATTGCCGGAGACTGGTTAAGACAGTTTTTAATGGGGATCTTACCGACATGACACTACCTCTGAAAGTTATGGAACTGATTGACATCCGACTCCTATAGACACCCAGTCCGAGGTACTAGAACTTCCATCAGTTGAACCATAGATATCACAACTGATCCAAGCATCAACAGAGTGTTTGGGTGGACTCAACGTAAGATATGCCCAGATAACATTAGATTCAACGTATCCCGTATACCCGGTTTCCCGTACTGAATGTCCGAATTCACAACGATCAAAGTTAATCCCCTGAGACGTATAAGTATTGTCCGATATGCCTAGAATTCTGTTGCCATAGTCATAAGTGAATGTCCCTTTAGTGTAAAGAGTTGCCTGGGTTATGGATAGATATATCCAGCTGTCCGTTCTTGTAACTTGGGCTTCATAAATTGATCTCGCGCCGAACTCTTCTGACCCCAGAGCCGAGAGATCGATTCGACTCAATTCATAGCTGACGGAATAATTGCTACTCTGATTACCTACCGAGCAATCTTTGCAACTGTCTTCGAAATATTCTGTCTTTGAACCGATGACTACCGGGTCCACCCTGCTCTTGGATACCTTACCCTGGCTATCGAGTAAACCATAAATATTCCCATCCATTCCATAGTAGAGGACGACTCTTTCTCTTTGTCCCTCCAGATATCCAATGATTTCTCTGATGCTTTCTCTCGATTCTGATCCGCGGATCAGGTCATCCACCCGGCCTCTCGCTTCGTTATATCTCTGCCATTGAGGACCCTCGTCTCTGGAAGGTTGCTCTATCCCCAACATGGTATAGATGTTCTTTTCAGTCTCCTGATTTTGAAGCAAAGGATTAGTTCTAGTTTGTTCTTCTGTACTCGCCGCAGGTACTATCGGCATTGCCATTGCCATCGCCATCATCACGCCCACCAGCATAACTGCCAGGAGCACGGAAAGCGCCCTCATTCCAATTTTTCCGTTCATGCGTTTTTCCTCCAGTTCCTTTTCCCGGAGGCAGGAGTGGCATACTTTCAAGTACCGAAAGAGCATACATCCAAATAGCCTCCGGGCTTGCGGGGCTCTATCATCCGGGGCGTCAACCGTGGATGGAGGGGCCCCACGAACTTTTGCGGACGCATCATCAAGGCGCCCACACAATGACATGGGTATGAGTTTATTTATAAATTCTGTCCGATTTCTTTACACGTCCGGGAGCCGTTATCGGAACTGCCGAAAAAAAACTCCCCTCTTGGGTTAAAAGCACAGGAAATCATTTTTCTCGCGATGATGTGTGCAACCATTTCCGTCCGGCACCTTCAAGAGATGCGATGAGGGACAGGACACTGGGAGAAGTTCCGCGGGTCATATCGGGTAGCGGGAAAAAGAGGGTTTACTCGCTCCGCCACAGAGACGAACCGAACACCTACCTCCCAATCACCCGCACAAACCGCTCCCGGATCTCGGCCGGGGCGAGCGGGATATTCGGGACCGGTGCGTTCCCGGGTCTTAACACCACATGAATAAAGTTCGGCCCCCGCCCCCGGTCTTCCCATGCCTCCGCGAGTTCTTCTTCGTCCTGCACCTTGCACGTCTGCCGGATCCCGGCGGCACGGGCGAGGAATTCCATGTCGACCAGCCCAGAGGCCGGGGTGGGCTGGTTCCCCGTGCTCCCGAAGGCCCCGTTGTCCAGGCAGACGATCGTGAGGTTCTCCGGTGCCTCCGCCGCCACCACCGGGAGGACGGCGGTCCCGAGCAGGCTCCCGTCGCCGTCGAGGACCACGACGTCTCTATCCGTCGCAAGCGAGAGCCCGAGGCCGATCGGCGTCGCCTGGGTGTAGCTCCCAAGCATGTAGAAGTTCAGGTCCCGGTCGCGAGCCGCGTAGAGCTCCTTTGATGGGACACCGATGTTCGCGACGACCGCCTCCCCGTCGAGGATATTGGCGATAGCCCGGATCGCGTCGTTCCGGGTCATCGCCGGGTCGCGGAACGTCCGCCGGTAGTCCACCGCCGACTCCCTGGCCCGGGCCGGGACGACCTGCTCCGCCGGGCAGGCCTCCTCTGCCCCTTCCCAGAACGAGGGGAGGATCAGGCCCACATGCGGCCGCATAGAATCGTAGGCGTCCCGGACGACCTCATCGATCAACTCCTCATCCCCGGGACTGCGGATGACGGTATACGGAATCCCAAGCGCACGGAGCACCTCCGGGACCGCCCGGTTGAACGGCACCTGGGCCGGGATCGCCTCCCGGTAGACCCCACGCCAGCTCGCGAGGATCGGGAGGGGGAGGCCGAAGGTGACGGTGAGCGACATGATGGCGTTTAAGGAGTTCCCGAGCCCCGAACTCTGCATATGGAGCACCGGCCGCCCCCCGGCCATCGCGAGCCCGGCGCAGATCCCGATGCCGTCCTCCTCCCGGGTCAGGTTGACCGCCCGGAACCGCTCCGGGATCAGGGCGCAGAACTCCTGCGTCCGGTCGCAGGGAAGCGACGCCACGGTATCGACCCCGAGGGCGGCGAGCCGGTCGAGGACACAGCCCTCACGCACGGATTGCCACCCCCTGCTCCGCGAACCAGGCTCTGACGGCATCCCGGACATCCCCCTCGAATGCCTCCCCGGCCCGGACCCGGAGGTACGGCTCGACCGGGTAGCGGTCGAGTTCTTCTGCTGCACGCTCGTAACCCCCGCCGGTCACGTTCAGGAGGATGTGGTCATCCGGGCCGACGAGCCCCTCCTCCACCGCCCGGACGAGTGAGGCGACCGCGACGGCGGCGGCCGGGTCGAGGTCGATCCCCTCGGTATCGGCAAAGAGCCGCCTGGCACTCTGGGCTTCGTCGTTTGCGACCGCATACATCCTCCCGCCGGAGGCCGCGAGGGCGTCGTAGACCCCGCCGCGGATTCCCCAGGGCGGGTGGCGGTTCGTGAGCACACTGGCGGAGACCCGGGCGATCGAGGATTCGGCGTCAGGCATATCCTCTGCAGGAACAATCTCCCGCCTCCCCGCCCCCCAGGCCCGGACCATCGGGACGAAGGGGAGGTTCTGGGAGAGGTGGAGTTCCGGGAGGCGGGAACCGAACCGGCCGTCGGCGATGAGCCGCTCCGCCGCTTCCCACGCGGCGATCCCCCCGGTCCCGCTCCCGACCGCCTGGAAGTAGTAGTCCGGGAGCCTCCCGGCGGCGAGAGCCCCATCGAGCATCACCGTCCCCATCCCGTCCCGTCGGGCGACGTTCTTTGCCCCGCCCTCCGGGACGATCCCCGGGAGCGAGCAGACCTCCCGCCCGAACGCGATGGAATCCGAGTAGTCCCCGTCCACCGTGATGAGGCAGACGTTCGGGGATGGAACCGTCGTCCAGAGCCGGCCGGCGGCGGATGCCGGGACCACCACCACGACCGGGGCCCCGGTCAGGGCCGAGGCCTGGCAGAACGCCCGCCCGGTGTTCCCCGCCGACGAGACCTGGATGACCCCGGCTCCCTTCTCCCGGAGACGGAGGAGCGTCGGTTGCGCCTCGAGTTCCTTGAACGAACAGGTCTCCATCCGCCCGCCCCGCTCGGGCCAGTAGCCGGAGAAGGTGACGGTGAGGTGGGAGAGGCCGAGTTCCCGGGCGAGGGCGACGCTACCGTAGGAGACCGGGCCGGCATCGATCCGGAGGTGGCCCTCGACCGGGAGCCACTCGATGTAACGGAAGATCCCGGGGAGGTCACGAAGGACGAGCCGGCGCTCCGCGTAGACCGTCCGGAGGAGAGCGTCGCACCCCGACGGGCAGTCGAGGGTGTAGCGGTCGGGAAACGGCCTGCCGCACCCCGGGCACTGGAGGAGGTACTTCTCCCTCACCGCCACCCGCCCCCGGTGAAGGTGAACCGACCGTCGAGGATCATCTCTTTTATGTCCCGGCAGAGGTCTTCCGCGAGCGTCCGGCCGGACTGGCGGAGCGTGATCGGGACCTTCCGGCCCCGGACCCGGAGCGACCCTTCCCCGGCCTCAAGCGCGTCGTTTTGGCAGGCGGCAAGACAGGCGGTGCAGGCGAGGCAGCGGTCGCGGTCGATCCCGGTCTCGCGGTTAAACGCGCCCGTCGGGCAGATCGCGGCCGCAGCACAGGCCGAGCACCCCTCGCACCATTCGGGGTGGTAGGTCACCTCCCGGTCGGGCTGCTGCCAGACGTCGGCGTAGGTCGCCTCGTCGAGGACGGTCCGGGTGTTGATGTCGGCGACCGGAAGCGGGATATCCTCGTCGAGGACGCGGAGGGCAGCGACCTGCCGGTCGTCGAGGACCGGGATCGCGACGCCGAGGCTCGTGATGCACTCGGGCCCGGCAGAGGTCTTAAAGCCCCCCATATAGCGGGGCTGCATCCCCGTCATATCGGCGATGACCGTGAGGTTCGGCCGCGCCGGGGTGCTCCGGGTCCCCTCCCCGGTCACGATCCCGGCCGAGCCGTTCAGGAAGACCGGGGTTCCGTCCCGGATCGTGAGCCTCGCCGGGTCGTTCTGGAGGGGGTTGATCTCGCCGCACCCGCTGACCGATGCCTCCCGGCAGGGCCCCTCCAGCCCCGTGACCGAGAAGATCGTCGTCACCCGGGTCGGCCGGGTGTTGACGTAGGCGGTGTAATTCTTGAAGGCGCTCCGGGTGGTGAAGAGCCGGGCGTAGGCGAAGTCGTCGAGGGTCACCCGCGCCTCGATCGAGCGGTCGGCGGCCTCCACCAGCACCTCGATCTCGCGGCCCTCGACGATATCGCGAAAGAGATGGCCGCCCCCGTAGCCCGCCCCGGCGTGGGCGGTCCCGGAGACGATCAGGTCAAGCAGCCCCAACCGCTCGTTCGGGCAGGGGCCGGGCATGCAGGGGACACCGTTCAGCCAGGCCCGCTCCGCCCGCTCGAACGTCCCCGGCGCCGCTACCGGGACCGAGAGGATCGCCGCGGTCCCCGACATCACCCCGCATGTCCCCGTGGTGACCACGTCCACGTCTGCTGCCGTGATCTCCGCACCCTCGCGGATGAGGTGCTTGAACTCCGCTGCGGTGTAGACAACCGCGGTGCCGTTCCGGATTCTCTCGTCGATCTCTGCCAGTGTCTTCATAATAATCTTATTCCTCCACCTGCATGCACCGGGCCCTGTCACGCCGGAGCTCGCCCTGCATTACCAGGCAACTCCGTCAAACAGGCGGTGTAATAGGCCTCAACGTCCTTAAACCCTCTGTCCCGCGAGGTTCCCCACCCGGTTGACCGGGATTATCAGGAGATCCGCGGTTGGCCACTATAGCAGATCTCTTGACCATATGAGGAAAAAGTTATCTTGAGAATCCTACTACAGTAGAGTAATGCTCTCACGAAGAATCTTTGAGACCGAGTTTGCCGAGGCGCTCCAGGAGGAGCTCGCCCGCCAGGACATGAGCATCCGCGAACTCGCGGAGCGGGCCGGGATTCCGCCCGCAACCCTCTACAAACTCACGTCGGGGAGGGCGGACCCGCGCCTCTCGACCGTCCGGCGGATCGTCAACGTCCTCGAGCCGCGGGAGAAGAGTTTCATCGCGGTGATCGCGGCCCGGTTCCTGCTCGACGATATCGATAACCGGGATCTGCCCATCGGTGAAAAGAAATACCATATCCGGGGCTACCCGGCGGACTCGCTCGAGGAGTGCATCGCCGCCGCGGCACGGGCGGAGAAGGAGGGAGCGCTCGGGATCGTCTGCGCCCCCATCCTCGCGTCGATCGTGGAGAAGATCGTCGACTGCCCGGTGGCGATCATCAAGCCGCAACAGCAGACGATTATTGAAGCGATCGAGACGATAGCAAAGAGGGTTTAGGGTTCTGTGGAAATCCCCCCTCTCCGGGTCATATTATCGGGTAGCATGGAGCACCCCTGCAGCCCTACTTCTTTGCACGCCAAAAAATCCATACTGCCCCGAGAGTCCCAAGGAGCCCGGCCGCGGGACCGAACCCCGGCACCGTCCGGGGCAGTGGCTCCAGTTCCAGGTCGAGCGTGTTTGTTGGGTTCTCGAAGGTGATCCCCTGTCGGAGGGGGACGTAGCCCTCCTTCTCGACCGTGACAGTCTGCCGGTAGCCGGGGGTGTCTACCAGGTAGGCGCCGTCCTCACCGGTCGTGGCCGTCGCCGCGAGGGGTTCGTCGTCGAGCGTAAGCACCGACTCGAACCGCACCGATGCACCGGGGATCAGATTGCCGCCGGTGTCCGTCACCCTGCCCGAGACGGTGATCAACGGCGACGGCGGGATGCCGATGCAGACGGTCAGGTTCACGGTCTTCTCGGCCCGGCGCCCGTAGTTGTCCGTTGCCACGACGGTGATCGCGTTCTTCCCGGCCAGGACCGGCACAGAACAGGCGAACTCAGTCCCGTTTCCGCACGAGACCTCCTCTGTTCCGCTCCGCACAACCACGTTGTGCAGACCTGCAGGGGCGTGGACCTCCCCGACGACGGCGACGTGCGGCGGCACGACGTCGATCCAGCCCTCCGCACCCTCGATCGGGGAGGTGATGGTGATGACGATCGTCTCGTTCACCCTCGGTGCCGGGATCGTGTGCTGATCGATACCTGCGCTTGCTACCGGGATTGTCGCGAGGAGCAGCGCGAAGAGGAGAAGGATTGCCACCGATCGGGTCAATTCTTTCATGCCCCTCCTTCCAACCCATCCCTCGCGGCGGCGACGTACGCGACGTACGGCTCCGGAGCGCCGTCCCGGACTGCGGTCCCAGAGAACGCGTAGACCGGCCGGACCGTATCCTGCACGACACCGCGAGGCTCCATCCAGTAGCCGAGCGAGACGTTCTCGATCGTGACGCGGTCGTAGGCCGCACTTGCCGAAGGGCGGACGATCCGTGATGCGAGGAGGTCCGCATACGCCTCCTCCGGCAACCTTAAAGCGATATCTCCGGCCGGCTCCACCTCCCGCCAGGTCTTCACGAGCCCGACGACATCGCCGCCGTCGCCCAGGATGACCGCGAACTCGTCGCCGTAGACCGGCAGCCCGTCGAGCGACCGGCCGAACCGGGCGGCGATTGTCACATCGTACGATGCCTCAGGTTCACCGTCACCTGAACTCCAGACCTCGTGCCTCTGGTTCACCCCGATCTCCACGACCCGGGCGTCCGGCGAATGCATCCCGGTCTTCTCCAGGAATGCAAGAACAATCTCCTCCGCCTCCGCATCCGTCGGGAGGTCCGGCTGCCGGGTCACCTCGGCCGGCAGCTCACGGTCGGGGATGCGGTAAACCACCCCACCGGAATGCGCATACACCGAGAGCCACGCCTCAGGGTCCTTTTTAGTGTCGACGAGGCAAAACTCCCCGGATCTCTCGCTCAACTCCCCGGAGAGCCCGAACCGGCCCGCGATCTCACGGACTTCTTCCCCGGTGACGGTGATGGGGACGACCCGGTAGAGCGTACAGGAGTCAGGAACCTCCGGGAACCCGGCAACGAGAGCATACTGACCTCCACCCGCATTCGCCGAACCGAGAACCAGTATGCAGCCGGCCGCGATCGCCACGGTGAGACAGACAAGTGTACCGATCTGCAGGCCCCTCATCGCTCAGTTCCCGTGGTTGAATATCCGGGCGGTGATTGCCTGAATGGTACGCTGCGTCGAGTAGAACCGGTTCCACTCAATGCGACCATCCTCCGCGATCTTGAGCAGCAGAGCCTGCTCGTCGCTTTCCGGAGATTGTTTGACTGACCCCCCGACAGACAGGCCGCCATCCGAAACCGGCAAAAGAATGGTGCCGTATTCGTCGCTCCCTTCATCAAAGACAGTGTGCCGGACCTCGATACCGGCAGCATCGGTTCGGGTGACGGTGAGATTATGGCAGTCGGCGACAGTGTCGCTTGAGAGGCATCCCAACACGGCAGTGAGGATGATGAGAGAGAAAAGAGCAAGAGAGATCGCCCTGTTACGGGCTTTCTGAGTTTAACTATCAATATACATACGTTTCGATCGAGATGTTCTCTTCCAGAGCTGCCCATCAAAACGCGATACCCCCGGCAATAACATGGTATTCGGCCGGAACCAGGACAAATCCGGACGTTGTTCCGGGGACGGTCGCATGCACCGTTGTCGTCCAGGTATCCTCCTTTATCAGGTGTTTCATGCCCCCGCCGCCCCGGTAACTGAGGTCGAACGAGACCACCGCTGCATCCTCCGACGGCGGGACGAAGCCGTCGAGGAAGACGACCGTGGTGTAGGTGCCCCCCGATCCCCGGGTGAACTCGGCGACGCTCGCGTTCTCAGGGGTCCCGAGGACCGGCACGAGCAGCCGCGGCTCTTCTTTCGTCTCGAACTCGCCGGTCGGTCTGAAGATATCCTGCGCGTAGTCTTCCGTCGTCGTGAACGCGATCATCTTCCCGTACTGCGTCTCCCGGATCGCCGTCCGCCACCCGGCGGGCTGGAGAACGCTGGACGACTCGAAGATCACCAGCTCGCCCTTCGCGTTCGCCGGAACCGGGATCATGACCGTGGCGGTGCCGTTTACGGCAAGATCGGAGAGACCGGTGATCCTGATCTCGTAGGAATCGTTCGGCATGGTCGTCTCGACGAACCCGACAGCAAGAAAGAGCAGGAGGACCACCGCAGCGAGGATGGTAACCGCTATCAGCAGGTTCAGCAGAGTTTTTTTGGTATTGGTATATTTTTCGTCCATCTCCTCACCATCGCCCGGCCGGGTGGGGCCGCCTTCCGGATCGATGCATGAGAAGTCAACGTTCCCCTATAAACGATTTCTGTCACGATCCTCTACACGTCGAGCCGGATCCGTTGGTTTTGTTCCGGAGAATTCGCCGCAGTCCATCAGGGACGTTCGCTGCGCCGGTCGATACCGAACCCGGACTGCGGAGGTGACCGGCTACCGGAAGACACGTAGAGGCGTGCGATGGGGGAATAACAAAATAGCACCGTTTTTATACTCACGGCAACCTGATCTCTTTAATGTCGCATCAACTCCCCCTCGCGAGGACTGCGCTGCTCCTCATCGTCCTCATGCTGCTCATCACCCCGGGGAGCGCTGCCGGCACAGAGCCGAGCGAATGGGAGTATCCGGAAACGATACCGGGCGATCCGGTCCCTGAGTACATCTGGAACGTGCCGCTCAAACTGATCCTGCTCGACTTCGTCTTCATGACCGCCCCCCTGCTCTTCCTCCCGGTCCAATTCCTCATATCGGTAACCGTATGGCTCATTCTCGGCCAGAGGAGGATCTCCAGAAAGAACGTTCTCGAACACGACACCCGCCGTGCGGCGTACCTCTGCATCCGGGAGAACCCCGGGATCAACTACGCCTTCCTCTCCTGCAGGCTGGGCGTTAACGCAGGAACCCTCCGGTACCACCTTGCAATCCTCCGCGAGACGGGAAAGATTCTCGCGGAGCACGACCACGGGCAGGTGCGGTATTATGCGAACGGCAAGAGGGGGCATGAGGGAGAGAGTTATTCTCTCAGTGGGACGCGGAGAGAGATCCTCGATCTCATCACGCGGAATCCAGGGATAGCGCGAAAAGATGTCGCATCCGCGCTCGGGATCTCCGGTGCATCGGTGACCTGGCATATGTCGCTGCTCATCCGGGACGGTGCCGTACGGAGCGAGAAGGACGGAAGGCTGGTGCGCTATTTCCCCCGGCGGGGTATCGTATTCCGGGCGAATAGGGGCGCAGACGCAACCGGTTAGGTCACCTGGGGGCAGTTGGGCTGGAGGCGATGAATGAGTCCCGGTTCTCGACGCTCACCTACCCGTAGACTACGGACTCGGCTGCCGCGAGATCCTGCCGGGTGAACGCAATAAGAACCTCTTCTGGAGATGGTGGAGATCCCGGGCTCCGGTGGGGAGTGATCGTGATGGTGTACCAGCGCGCGTCCGGGCCGAACATCACTTCTTTCACCGGGCGGAATATTCCATCCAAGACCTCGTAGAGCCTTCCCCGGGTCTCGTTGTAGTGGTCCCCGTACGCGTTCACGCTCACAAGAAGCCTCATACCCCGGTCCCGGGAGGGAATATCCTCCAGGGCGATAGCGTCGACCTCCCGCAAGAGTTCAAGGGGGTGCACCCCCTGCACGGAAAAATTGAACTTCTGCGATTTGGCCGATACTGTTCCGCCCGGCCCCACATACGCCTCGTAGCCGTGCTGTTCGCCGTTCTTATCGCCGTAGAAGTAGAGCCATATCACCCGAATCGCGCCGTCCCCGGCGATGTTGGTCTCCAGTCGCAGCAGTCTCGCCGACTCGTTCTCGACGCCGGTGCTATCGACGGCGATCTCCCAGAGGTCCAGGATGGCCGGGTTGTACGCCGGGGACTCAAGATGGGTGATATTCTCGATACGGGTGACGTCCGGAGCCTCCGGTAAGATGAAGAAGTGCATGCAGGCGTAGACAGTTATTACTCCGACGGTGACGGCAAGGATCGGTCGTCTCATGGTAGTTCCGGGCCGATGGAACCGGCGTGGTTAAAGTCAGTATGGGACCGGCCGGGCTTGAAGTTTCCGAAATGTGACCGGTGCAGAGTATCGTCGGTGTACCGCGGCCACTGGTCGGATCCACTCCTCTCACGCCCCGACGTGTAGAGGAATGTGAGAGAAAAGGTATATGGAGTAACGATCCAGTCTCAAGACGGCAACACCCGTGGAAGTGCATCTGAGTAATCCTTGCCCGTTCCGGGCGGCGGAAAAACCTCGATTGTCACTTAAGGGGCGATGCCGCGTATTGTCGCGGGCCTGCGGCACTCTTGCGACCACGGACGGAGAACGAGCATGAAGATAGATATATGTACACTGACCGGTGATAACACATGACGGCGGAACGGGTCTTCACCGTGGCCCAAAAAGAGTTCACCGACCAGATCACGGGCTGGCGGTTCCTGGTGATCCTCGCCCTGTTCCTCGTCATCGCCCTGGTGGGAACCTACAGCGGGGTCGGGAGCTACGAGAGAGAACTGGATAGGTATGCCCAGCAACTGGCGGCGATGGAAGACCGGTTCGACGGACCGGCCGGGATGATGCCCGCAAAACCCCCGGTCGAGGGCATCTACTCCTCGATGTTCCGGACGCTGGTCTCCTACGGGGGGCTCCTTGCCATCGCCGTCGGGTTCAGCCTGGTCTCCGGGGAGAAGGAGTCCCGGTCGCTCAAAAGCCTCCTCTCCCACCCGGTCTATCGCGACGAGATCATCAACGGCAAGGCGCTCGGGGGCGTTGCGCTGCTCGCCCTCGTCGTCGGGAGTGTGCTCGCAATATCCACCGCGCTCCTCCTCGTCTTCTCGATCGTGCCCTCTTCCGGCGATCTGTGGATGATCCTGACCTACGCCGGCGTCATCCTCCTCTTCCTCGTGACGTTCTTCTCCATCGCGCTAGCCATCTCCACCCTCTGCCGGGAGAGCGGCAGCGCCCTGCTCCTCTCCGTGGTCGTCTTCATCCTCCTCGTCTTCCTGTTCCCCTACGCCACCACGCATATCGGGATGGCGCTCATGATGGAGGAGCCCGATCCGGCGGCATATGGTGGGGATATCTCGTCGGAAGGTTACCAGGCAGCAATCACGGCGTATTACGGTCAGTTTGACCTTATCCAGAGCATCGGAAACCTCGCATCACCGCAGATGGCAACCAATGCCCTCATCCAGGGGATCGCCAACGCCCCGACATCAGGGGCAACCCTTGAAGATACGCTCGGCGGGATATGGTCGAGTGTTGCGGCCCTGACCATCTACCCCGTCGCTTTCTTCGCCGTCGCGTACACGAGGTTCATGCGGATGGATATCCGGTGACCGCTCGTGAGAGGAGGGGGCTCTGTATCCCTTACCAAAACGCCAGATATAGGAAATAAACCCCGATCACGACGATCGCGACGCCAACGATCCGGTCGAAGGCCTCCCCGCTCACCCTCGCCTTCTCCTTGATCCTCTTCCCGACCGCGCCGCCGAGCGAGCTGATCACGATGAGGGGGATCGCGAGCCCCACGGCGTACACAAAGATCGTGAAGAGCCCCTCGATAGCCGTCTGGTAGAGCGCGATGTAGGTCAGGACGACGAGGAGCATCGGCGCTCCGCGCCCCACGGTGATCGCCCCGAACGAGAGCCCGAGGAGGAACGCTCCCGTAACGGAGTAAGATACGGGCGCCCGAAAGAGGTTGAAGATGCTCCGTATCGGCGGTTTGTAGACATGGAGGAGCTGCAGCCCCATCAGGATCATCAGCACCCCGCCGATCCCCCACGCGACGGTGTCACTCAAGAAAAGCAGGTACTCGCCGACGTATCCCGCGACCCCCCCGAGCGGCAGAAGGACGAGGACCGTGCCGAGCGAGAACGCCACAGTCAATTTGAGGATCCCGGCGAGCGTGAGGTTCGTCTTGCCGCTCGTCAGGTAGCCTATTAGCCCGAGACAGAGGACGCTGTTGCAGGGGCAGATCCCGGCGACGAGGCCGAAAACGAAGACGCCGAGGACCGAGGGGTCGAAGGAGGCCACGAAGAGAGGTTGGATCGGGAACGAAAATATACCTACGGTTCCGCACTCTCCGGCACGGAGATACATTTAGAGAGGTATTTCAGAGCAGAGGCTCCATACTCCTCGAACAGCAATGGTCCCGTGGGAGCTCGTATTCGCCGTCGTTCCTGGCCTGATCCTCTTCTTCTACGGGATAGAGAACTTCTCCCGGGAGATTCTCGCGGTCGCGAAGGGCAGCTTCGCCGCTGTCCTCGGCAGGGTGACGGCGCGGCCCATCCTCGCTGCGCTCCTCGGCGCCGTCGTCACCGCTCTCGTCCAGTCGAGCGCGGCGACGACGATCATCACCGTCAACCTCGTTAACACCGGGACGCTCTCATTCCTCCAGAGCCTCGGGATCATCATCGGCTCAAACATCGGGACGACCGTCACCGCCCAGCTCGTCGCCTTCAAGATGACGGCCTTCGGGCAGGTGCTGATCCCGGTCGGGTTCCTCGTCGGGATCTTCGGGCGGCGCTACCGGTTCCTGGGGAAACCCCTCTTCTACTTCGGCCTGGTCTTCTTCAGCTTAAACCTCATCTCCACGGCGCTCGCGCCGTTCCAGAACGATCCCGAACTCATCGGACTTATCACGGATTACTCGGCACTCCCGCTCGCCATCCTGATCGGGTTTCTCGTGACGACCATGATACAGTCGAGCGCCGTCACGACCGGGCTTGCCGTCGTCCTCGCCCAGCAGGGCCTGCTTACCCTCCCGCAGGCGATACCGCTCCTGCTTGGCGCGAATATCGGATCGACCACGACGACCCTGATCGCCTCGGCCCGGATGGGCCTCCACTCCCGGCGGGCGGCGGTCGCTCACTTCACCTTCAACCTCGGCGGTGTGCTCCTGATCTTCCCGTTCCTCGTGCCGTTCACCGATATCGTGACGACGATCGGCGGGACCGAGGCGCAGATGGTGGCGAACGCCCACCTCCTCTTCAACCTGATCACGGCAGGCGTCTTCCTCCTCCTCATCAGGCAGTTCGGACGGATCGTCGAACGGGTGGTGCCCGGGAGCGAGCCCGAGATCCTGATGCGGACACGTCACCTCGAGGGCGGCCTCCCCGACGATACGCACCAGGGATTCGACCTGATCCAGCAGGAGCTCAAGCACGCCCACGAGGTCACGCTCGACCTCTTCCGGGCGGCGATGACCTACCTCGCCACCTCAAAGGAATCGGACTACCAGATGCTTGAGAAACTCAAGAGCCTGAACAACTACCTGGACCGGAGGATCGAACAGGCCCTCCGGCAGATCTCGGCACGGCAACTCTCCGACGCGGAAGCGACCGAGGTAGTCTTCCTTGTCCGGATGTCAAACGAGATCGGGCGGCTCGGTTACCTTGGGGCGGATCTCGGAGAGTTTTTCCGCAGAGTGTCGCGAGACGGGAACGGTGTCTCTGCCGGCCGGGTGAAAAAGACCGAGAGTGTCTACCGGATCCTTGATGGGAACATCGTCGGGCTCGGGCTCCTCTTCCCCCGGATCCGGGATACGACCGTCGCGGAACTCCGCGCCCGGGACATCGAACTCCAGCGTGTCATCAACGAGCATTACCGCGAACAGCTCGTCAGTCTCAAGAAGGAGGGCGACTTCGGGAACAGCCGCTACCTCGAGGTCCTCTCCATCATCGAAGCAGCGAACGCCAAGGTGCGGGACCTTCGCAAACTCGCCGAGCAGTATTCGCGCGAGAAGGCGGTCGAGGCAACGTCACTCCGGGTGGATGACCCGCTTCCTCTGCGCCATCCGGTAGCCGGAGACGACCAGAAGAGAGTCCCCGACTTCCCGGTCGAGCGCCGCATCCCCGGAATCGACGTACAGCAGGGGGGTCCCGGCGAGCTTCCCCGGCGTGGCGACCACGATCAGGTTCGATAGCCCCGCTTTCCGGAGCACTGCGGGGCTTACCTGCTGGTTCCCCCTCCCGAGGATGAACCCCTGGGCGCCGATAGGGCTCACGACGATCTTCGCCCGCGGGTATCGCTCAAGGAGAGCGAGCAGCGTCCGTTCGTCGGCGTCGCGGGCGAGGGTCTCTCCGTTCCTGACGGCATCGACCCCGAGGAGGGTCGGGGCAAGCCCGAGCCGCTCCATGACCCGGGCCGTCGTGCTCCCGGCGCCGACGATAAAGAGGGTCTCCGGGAGCATGATTTCGGTGATAAACGCGGCAATATCATCCTTCGCCCGCTCCTCGTCCTGCTGCTCGAAGACCTGCTTCCCTCCTTGCGTCCGCTCCGGAATGTAGGGGACGCACGCGTAGCCGTAGAGCCGGGCCGCAAGGCGTCCGGAGCGGTAAGCCTCCTCGTCGACGTCCATCACCTCGGAGTCCCGGCAGGCGATCCGCCCGGCCTGCCGGATGAGGTCGGCCGCCGCCGAGGGATTGACCGCAAAGACCGCCGAGTACATCTTCACCCCGGCGGGAATACCGAGAATGGGGACCGACCGGCCTACGGCGTCAAAGACATCCCGGGCCGTCCCGTCCCCGCCGCAGAAGACGATCAGATCGACCCCGGCATCAAGGAACGCCCGGCACGCGGCCTTTGTGTCGGCGGCGCCGGTCGGCGTGCCGGGCTGGTAGAGAACGGTGAAGCGTTCGATCCCCGCCGTCACGAGAACGTCCTCCCCCATCGGCGCTGCAGCGGCGTACCATGTGATATCATCGTCGCGGAGGAGAGAGAGGGCCTGCATCGCACGATCGCCGGCACGCGGAACCGCGCCCCGGCGGAGGGCTTCCTCCGCCTGCCCGTCCGTCCCCTTCAGCCCAACGGCGCCGCCCAGCCCGGCGAGGGGGTTGACCAGGAGACCGATGGTCTTTTTCATCCCTCTACTCTTTTGTGCCGGGGTATATCAGGTTCGGGGTCGGGGACGAGACCGCCGCGTAGCGACCTGATCGCCGTCGCGAGCGCTTCGTCCATCGCGGCCTCGTCGCTTGAGTGCTCCTCGATGATCCGGACAAGGGCGCTCCCCACGATGACACCGTTTGCACCGGCTTCGACGACGATCCGAACGTGTTCCGGGCACGAGACCCCGAATCCGACGGCGAGTGGGAGGTTCGTCTTCTCCCGCACCGCGCCGACGAGGCAGGCGATACCGGGCGGGAGCCGGTCGCGTTCGCCGGTAACCCCCTCGAGCGAGATCAGGTAGACAAACCCGGAGGCCTCCCGGAGGATCGCGTGCTGCCGCTCCGGCGAGGTCGTCGGGGCGATGAGGGCAATCCGGTCGATGCCGTATCGGACGGCATGCGGCGCAACCTCGTCCGACTCCTCGACGGGGAGGTCGACGATGAGGACCCCGTCCGCATCGGCGGCGGCCTCCGAAAAGAACCGTTCGGGTCCCCGGCGGTGGACGACGTTGTAGTAAGTGAAGAGGACGATGGGAAGATCCGGTGCGTGCTTCCTGACCCGCCGGACGAGTGCGAAGACGTCGTCCAGGGTCGTGCCCGCCCGGAGAGCGCGGACATGCGCCCGCTCGATCACGGGGCCGTCCGCCACCGGGTCGGAATAGGGAACGGCGATCTCGAGGAGGTCGACGCCCGCATCGACCATCGTTGCGGCTACCCCGAACGATCTTTCTCCATCCGGGTCCCCGGCGACGGTAAACCCGATAAAGACCGGATTCTTCCGGGCAAAGAGCGCCTCAATCCGGCTCATGCCGCACCCCCGTGGATCATTGCAACGTCGGCGACGTCTTTGTCGCCTCTCCCGGAGAGGTTGATGACGATAATACCGTCACGGTCAAGGTCCCCCGCCGCCCGGAGAGCGTAGGCGACCGCGTGGGCGGACTCAAGCGCCGGGATGATCCCCTCGGTCCGGGAGAGATAGCGGAAAGCCCGGAGTGCTTCGGCGTCCGTGACCGCCTCGTAGCGGACCCTCCCGGAGTCCTTCAGCATGGCATGCTCGGGCCCGACCGAGGGGTGATCGAGGCCGGCAGCGATCGAGTGCGTCTCGCACGCCTGGCCGTCGGCGTCCTGGAGAAGATAGGAGAGAGCACCCTGGAAGACCCCGACCGAACCGGCCGAGAGCGAAGCCCCGTGATGGCCGGACTCAAGCCCCTCGCCCCCGGCCTCGACGCCGACGAGCCGCACGTCGTCGTTTGAGAACGGGGAGAAGATCCCGATCGCGTTCGAACCCCCGCCGACGCAGGCGACGACGGTGTCGGGGAGTCTCCCCTCCCGCTCGAGGATCTGCCGCCGCGCCTCTTCGCCGATGACCGACTGGAAGTCCCGGACGATCCGGGGGAAGGGGTGCGGGCCGACGCAGGAGCCGAGCAGGTAGTGGGTCTCCCGGAGGTTCGCCACCCAATCGCGCATCGCCGCGTTGATGGCGTCTTTGAGGGTCCGCGTCCCGGAGACGACCGGGACGACCCGGGCGCCGAGGAGTTCCATCCGGAAGACGTTGAGCGCCTGGCGCCGGGTATCCACCTCGCCCATGTAGACCTCGACCGGGAGACCGAGGGCCGCGCCCGCGATCGCCGTCGCGACGCCGTGCTGCCCGGCTCCGGTCTCGGCAATGAGCCGGCGCTTGCCCATGAACTTCGCCATCAGCGCCTGGCCGAGGGTGTTGTTCAGTTTGTGCGCACCGCCGTGGAGGAGGTCCTCTCGCTTCAGGTAAACCCGGCAGCCGAGGTCGCGGGAGAGGTTCCCGCAGTAGGTGAGCGGGGTCTCCCGACCGGCGTATTCGTGGAGGTACCAGGAGAGCCGGCGGGAGAACTCCGGATCCTCACGAACCCGGGCGTAGGTCCCCTCAACCTCGATCAGCGCGCTCATCAGGGTCTCGGGCACGTACTGCCCGCCGTATATACCGTATCGTCCTGGTTTCATAGATCGTTCATCATCCTGCATATCTTCACGAACGCCCTCATGAGGCGCTGGTCCTTGACTCCCGGCGCCGCCTCGACGCCTGAACAGACGTCGACGGCATACGGCCGGACTGCCCGGATTGCCGCGGCGACGTTGCCGGGGGCGAGCCCTCCCGCGAGGATGACCGGCACCGGTGAGGAGGCCACGCACTCCCGGGCATACTCCGGGTCGAACGCCCGCCCGGTCCCGTGGCTGTTATCGACGATCACCGCGTCGCAGTCGTCCCGCAGGGGTTCGCCAGGCGCAAGCATCCGGATGACCCGCACCCCCGCGTCGCGCGGCACGGCGAGACCGCCTGCCACCTGCACCGCGTCCGGGCGCAGGGCGAGGATTCCCGGCAGATCTTCGGGCCGGGTGGTCGAGGTGACCGCGACCGTGGTCACGAACGGCGGGACCGCCGCGAATATCTCACGGGCCACTTCAGGGGTCACCGAACGCGGCGAGGGGCTCGCGAGCACCACGCCGATCGCGTCGGCTCCGGCCGCCACGGCCAGGAGTGCGTCGCGAACGCTGGTCATCCCGCAGATCTTCACGCGAATACGAACCCCTCCAGTCGTTTGCGCCGGTCTCGCGCCGACATCAGGGCGGACCCGATCAGGAACGCGTCGCAGTGCCGGGAGAGGCTCCGAACGTCGTAGGGCCACGTGATGCCGCTCTCCGAGACCACGATCCTCCCCGCGTCGCGTGCCGCCCCCGCGAGGCGGACAGTTGTCGAGAGATCGATCATCATCGTCTCGAGGTTGCGGTTGTTGATCCCGATGAGGGTCGCATTCGTCGCGAGAGCACGCTCCATCTCGCTTCGGTCGTGGACCTCGACGAGCGGCTCGAGCCCGAGCGCGAGCGCCCCGTCGACGAACGTGGAGAGATGATCACCGAGCACCCTGGCGATCAGGAGGACAGCATCGGCACCGAGCGCCCGGGTCTCGCCGAGCTGGCGGACGTCGACGATGAAGTCCTTCCTGAGGATGGGGACACAGACCGCACGCCGCACCCGGACGAGGAACTCGGGGCTCCCCCCAAAGTAGGTGGGCTCGGTCAGCACCGAGAGCCCGGCGGCCCCGGCGACGACGAACTCCCGGGCAATCGCCTCGGGGGTGCAGCTGTCGTGGATCCTCCCGTGCGACGGGGAGGCGAACTTCACTTCAGCGATGATTGCATGTCTCTCCCCGCAGGTACGGATGGACGCTCCGAGGCTCCGGCGGGGCAGGGGATCGGGATCGCCGACCGGTTGATCGAGGTGCCGGAGGCGCTCGCGGGTCGATCGGACGATCTCGTCGAGGATCATGTTGCGCCTCCGGTCGCCTCAATAAGGCGGCGGAGCCGGTCGAGCGCCGCCCCCGAGTCTATCGACACTTCGGCACGGGCGATGCCCCCGGCGATGCCGTCGGCCTTCCCGCCGAGGTAGATCGCCGCCCCCGCATTGAGGAGGACGATGTCCCGGGCGGGACCGTTGTCGCCCGATAGGACAGCAAGGAGGGTCGCGGCGTTCTCCTCGGGCCCGCCTCCCCGGAGAGCGGCGACGGGCGAGCACGCGATCCCGAACTCCGTGCAGTCGAGTGTATACGTCGTTACCTCGCCGTTTCGGAGCTCCGCGACCGTCGTCGGCCCGGCCGTCGCGATCTCGTCGAGGCCTGCGCCGTGGACGACCATCGCCCGCTCCGCCCCGAGGTCGCCGAGCACCCGGGCGACCGGAAGGGTCAGGCGGGGGTCGTAGACGCCGAGCAGGTGGGATCCCGCGCCTGCCGGGTTCGTCAGGGGGCCGAGGAGGTTGAAGACCGTCCGTATCCCGATCTCCTGCCGGGCGAGCCGGGCGTACTGCATCGCCGGGTGGTAGGCCGGGGCGAAGAGGAACGCAATCCCGGCGGCCGCGAGGACGCCCGCCACCCGTTCGGGCGGGATCGCGACAGTGACCCCGAGCGCCTCGAGGACGTCGGCCGAACCGCACCTGCTCGAAACCCCGCGGTTCCCGTGCTTCACGACCGGGACGCCCGCTCCGGCCGTGACGAGGGCCGCAGCGGTGCTGATGTTGAACGTCTCCGCACCGTCGCCTCCGGTCCCGCAGGTATCCACCCGCGCCTCCTGAGCGGGAAGAGAGACCGGGACGGCGGCGGCCCGCATCGCCCGGGCGAACGCCGCGATCTCTGCAACTGTCTCCCCCTTCATCCGGAGTGCCGTCAGAAATCCGCCGATCTGGGCGGGTGTCGCCGCGCCCCGCATGATCTCCTCCATCACCCCTCCCGCCTCGGCCGAGGTGAGGTTCGTGCCTGAGGAGACCCGGACGATCGCCTCGCGAATCATGCCGCACCTCCCGGGCCGAAGAGGAAGTTCGCCACCAATCGGGTTCCCTCGGGGGTGAGGATGCTCTCCGGGTGGAACTGCACCCCCTCGATCGGGAACTCCCGGTGCCGGACACCCATGATCGCCCCGTCGTCGCTCTCGGCCGTCACCGCGAGGCAGTCCGGGACGGATGCCGGGTCGATGACGAGCGAGTGGTAGCGGGTCGCGACGAGGGGATCGGGCACCCTCGCGTAGATCCCCGCGCCGTCGTGCCGGACGAGCGACCGTTTCCCGTGCATCAGCCGATCCGCCCGGGCAATTCTAGCGCCGAAAGCAAGGCCGATCGCCTGGTGGCCGAGGCAGACCCCGAGCGTCGGGACGGTCCGGCTGATCGAGTCGAGAACCTCCCGGTAAAGAGCGGAGTCCCGGGGATGCCCCGGCCCGGGCGAGAGAACGACGCGATCGAACGATTCGGATCGGATCCGCTCAAACGGCGTATCGCTCTTCACCACGACCGGTTCCGCCCCGAGCACCCCGATCTGCTGGCAGAGGTTGAAGGTGAAACTGTCGTAACTGTCGATGACGAGCACCCGCATCACTCCACCTCCGCACCGAGCGCCGCAAGCATCGCCCGCCCTTTGTTCTCGGTCTCGATCCACTCCCGGCCGGGGTCGGAGTCGGCCACGATCCCGGCCCCCACCTGGACGGAAGCGACGCCGTCCTGCACGATGACCGTCCGGATGGCGATCGCGAGATCCATCGTGCTGGAAAAACCGATGTAGCCGACGGCCCCGGCGTAGATCCCGCGCCGGAGCCCCTCCGCCTCGCCGATGATCTGCATCGCACGGACCTTCGGGGCGCCCGAGACGGTTCCCGCGGGGAAACAGGAGCGGAGGGCGTCGAACCGGTCGCACCCCTCCCGGAGCCTCCCCGAGACCGTCGAGACGATGTGCTGGACGTGCGAGAACCGCTCGACGGTCATGAAGTCCGTCACCGAGACGCTCCCGTAGGCCGAGACCGCCCCGACGTCGTTTCTTGCAAGGTCGACGAGCATGACGTGCTCGGCCCGCTCTTTTTCGTCGCTGAGGAGTTCGGCCGCGAGCTGGTCATCCTCCGCCGGGGTTCGCCCCCGCGGCCGGGTGCCGGCGATCGGGACGGTCGTCACCCGGCCGTCCTCCACCCGGACGAGCATCTCGGGGCTGCTCCCGGCGACCGCCAGGTCGTCGAAGTCCAGGTAGTACATGTAGGGGCTCGGGTTTGTTGCCCGGAGCCGCCGGTAGACGGCAAACGGGTCGCCCTCGATACGGCAGGCGAGCCTCCGGGAGAGGACGGCCTGGAAGATATCTCCCGCCGCGATATGCTCTTTTATCCGGAGAACCGCGTCCGAAAACTCGTCCGGGGTGCAGGACGACGCCGGGGCGCCGGCCCTGCACGGCTCGCCCGGAGACGATGCGAAGAAAACACGAATCCGGCCTATCTGTTCGGCGATCGCCGCCCGGGCCCGGGAGTATTCCTCCTCTGCATCGGTCCCGTCGGCAACAAGCATGTTTGCGATGACCGCGAGCCGCTCTCTTTTGTGGTCGAGGGCGAGGCAGTCTCGCGCCAGCATGAACCGGGCGACGGGTTCCTCGCGGTCCTCCGCCGTCTCCACCCGTGGCATCGGGTAGAGAGAAGAGACGAGATCATAGGAAAAGTAGCCGGCAAGCCCGCCGGAAAACCTCTCGAGCCGCGAGGGAGCGACCCTGAACCGGCTCATGAACGAACGGACGGCGTCGAGGGGATCGGCCGCCTCGATGCCGGCGGCAACCTCGCGGATACGGGCGTTGCCGGAGACCGTCAGCGTGCCGTCAGGGGCAACGGCAACGGTCGCGGCCGGGGCGGTGCAGATGAACGAGTAACAGGCGGTCTTCTCGCTCCCCTCGAGCGACTCCAGCAGGAACCCGGACCCTTCGCGGAGAGAGGCGTAGAGGTCGGCCGGTGAAGACGCGGGGAGCGGAAGCTCCGTAAATACCGGGACGATGAGAGGCCGACCGGCCGCGTCCGCCGCGGCAACGGCCTCCTCGTATCCCGGGGTTGTGTTCAGCTCTCTTGGAGCGCAGTCCAGTCCACCGGCATCACCCCGTCACCGGCAGCCGGGCGAGCGACTCCTTGATCAACTCCGCCGGGTACTCGTAGTCGACGAGCGATCCCGCAAAGTAGGCTTCATAGGAAGAGAAGTCGAAGTTGCCGTGGCCGGAGTTGTTAAAGAGGATCACCTTCTCTTCGCCGGTCTCCCGGCACCGGAGCGCCTCGTCGATCGCGGCCTTCACCGCGTGGGCGGCCTCGGGCGCGACGACGATTCCCTCCGTCCGGGCGAACATCACGGCGGCCGCAAAGACCTCGTTCTGGTGGTAGGCGACCGGCCGGATCACCCCCTCGTGGGCGAGGCGGGAGACAAGCGGCGACATGCCATGGTAGCGGAGCCCTCCGGCGTGGATCGCCGGCGGGACGAAGTCGTGACCGAGGGTGAACATCCGCAGCATCGGGGTCAGCCCCGCAACGTCCCCGAAGTCGTAGGCATAGAGCCCCTTGGTCAGGGTCGGGCAGGCGAACGGCTCCACCGCAACGATATCCGTCTCGGGGTGCTTCCCGGTCATCTTATCGCCCGCAAACGGGAAGGAAAGCCCGGCAAAGTTGGTACCCCCGCCGACGCACCCGATCACCACATCCGGGTAGGCCTCCGCAACCGCGAACTGCTCCCGCGCCTCCTGGCCGATGATCGTCTGGTGGAGGCAGACGTGGTTGAGGACGGAGCCGAGCGCGTAGTTGGTGTTATCGTGACTCGCCGCGTCCTCAACCGCCTCCGATATGGCGATGCCGAGGGAGCCCGACGTCTCCGGGTCGCGGGCGAGCACCGCCCGGCCCGAACGGGTTTTTGGCGACGGGCTCGGGATGCACTCGGCGCCGTAGACCTGCATCATGCTTTTCCGGTAGGGTTTCTGCTCGTAGGAACTCCGGACCATGTAGACGGTGCATTCCATATCGAAGAGACCCGTTGCAAACGCAAGTGACGAACCCCACTGCCCCGCCCCGGTCTCGGTCGCCAGCCGCTCGATCCCCGCCTCACGGTTGTAGTAGGCCTGGGGGACGGCAGAGTTGGGCTTATGCGAGCCCGGCGGGCTCACACCCTCCCACTTGTAGTAGATCTTCGCCGGGGTCTTTAAGGCCGCCTCGAGCCGCCGCGCCCGGTAGAGAGGGCTCGGCCTCCAGAGGGTGAGGATATCGCGGACCTCGCCCGGGATATCGATGTAACGCTCCGTGCTCATCTCCTGCCGGATCAGTTCCATCGGGAAGATGTGGCGGAGGTCGTCGGGGACCGCCGGTTTTGCGGTAGCCGGATGAAGAGGCGGGTCCATGGGTCTCGGGAGATCCGCCTGGATGTTATACCACCGCTTCGGCATCTCCCCCTCGTCAAGGAGGATCTTCGTCTGCATACAGTATGGTACTCACTGTACAAATATATACATTACGCTACAAATTTGAACTATGTTGACCACCTTGGGGCGGCAGAGACGAAGCCCCGGCGGGTGACGGGTCAGGAGCGTGTCTCCGGGAAAAAGGGTATATGATTGCCCCACCACTGGATAGCGATGTATCTCCTCGCCCATGCCATGGCCGGCATCCTCATCGGTATGGTGCTTGCGGCGATCGCCGGCGACCGACGGGTTGTCGCGCTCGGCGCGCTCGGCGCCGTGCTCCCCGACCTGATCGACAAACCCCTCGGGCACATCATCCTCGCCGGGACGGTCAACTACGGAAGAATTTACTTTCACGGCCTCACCGTCTTCTTCCTCATCCTCATCGCCGGCCTCCTCCTCTACCACTACCGCCGGCGGATCGGCCTCCTCGCCATCGCCGCCGGCATGGCGAGCCACCAGTTCCTCGACGGCATGTGGCGGCACCCCATCGAGTGGTTCTGGCCCCTCCTCGGGCCACTCCCGCGCTACGACTATCCGGGAGGCTTCTTCTGGGACGCCATCCTGCGAGAACTCGCCCAACCGAGCGAGTGGCTCCTCTTCTTCCTGATCGTCGGGCTGTTTGTTGTCCTTTACCGGCAGGAACTCAGAACGCTCCTCACCCGGCTCGAGGAGTTCTCCACCCTCCAGATCTTCTTCGCCGCCATCGGCCTCACTGTCGTCGTCGCGCTGGCCGTGGGTGGGTTGTGTCTGCTCTGAGGGTCTCACCCCGGCTTTTGCCACCAGATCGAGGCGTAGGTCGAGGACCCGGCGAGGGCAAGCCCGTCGGCCTGTCGGACGAGATGCTCACGGAAGTAGTCCCGGAGAACCGCCCGCTGCCGCGGGGTCGTTACGCTCATCCGCGGTGCGAAATGCTCGACCGCATCCTCCACGGTCGCAAAGAGCGTCGTGCCCTCGAGCGGACGCATCAGGACGTTTGCGTAGATCCCCATGCCGTAGAGGATGTTGAAGAGACAGTCGGCCTTCGGCCTCGGATAATACGGCGCCCCGTGCAGGTCATCCCAGAGTGTGAGATAAAGCTGCTCCCAGAGTGGTTCGTCGGCGAACCAGTAGAGGTAGACCGAACCGGAGGCGACCGCATCCATCACGGCGAGGGCCGACCGGATCTCCGGCATCGAGAGTGAGAACGAGGCGACCACCCGATCGTAAGGCGGCGCGAGATCACGGGCCGGGTCGATCTCCTCCCAGAGGCCCTGCACGGTGGTGATGCCGGTGATCCCCTCTTGCTCCGCCGCCGCCCGGAGTTCGGCGAGCATCCCCTCAGCCGGATCGACCGCCGTCACCGCGGCACCGGCCCGGGCAAGCGGCAGGGCGAGGGTCCCGGGTCCCGACCCGATATCCAGCACCCGATCGCCGGGAGCGACGTTGAGGTCCTGCAGGGCCTCGGCGACCCGGGCGTTTCGGCCGGGCTCCGACCGGGTGGCGTACCGCCGGGCCTGTTCCCGTCCGCCCCAGAGATCGGCTCCTTCCCGGAACTCCGGGGTCGACCGGTTCAGGGTGAGCCTTCGCTTCCATATCTTGTTCCAGTCCGGGACGAGTTGATCCTTCATCCGCCTGTCGGTCGCCCTCCCGGGGTAAGTAGTTACCCATACGATTCCCGGAAAGCGACCTGCGACCATTGAAAAACCCCAACCATTATATACGTGGCCGAAGAGTGGAATATCTGTGGTGAACAGTATGACTGGTGAATCAATGCTCCAGCTAACCGTGGATCAGCTTGCACGAACTCTCTGCGCGAGTGCGGTCCTCGGTGCCCCGATCGAGGCCGGTGAGAGGGTAATCATACCGGTCGCTGAGTTCGGGTTCGCATTCGGCGGCGGCGAAGGCACGGGAGGGCGTAAGGAAGGCATGCAGCACGGTGGGGTCGGGACCGGTGGTGGAGGCGGAATATCGGCCGTCGCCCTGATCATCATCACCAGAGGCGTCCCCGGCCCTGAGGGTATCCAGGTGATCTCGCTGAAGAAGAAGAGTCAGATGGCCGAGGTGATCTCGACGCTCGGGGAGACGGTCGGCCCGCATGTCGAGAAGGTACTCGAGAAGGGCTCTGAGATGATGCAGCAGCGCAAGAATAAGATGCCCTGGGCCTCGGAGGAAGGAAAGGAGATCCCAATCGGCGGTGAAGAAGAGGCGTAAGGTTCTCTTACCCTCCATCCCATGGCTGCGACCGTTCTTTTCTTGATCCTGCTCGCCGTCGTCGTCATCATCCTCGCTCTCCTGCTTGCCCTCTACCTGGTCCCGGTGACCGTCTCGACGGTAGCCGACTGCAGGCGGGAGAGTGCCCGGGCGGTGGCAACCGTAGCCTGGGGCATCGTGGGGGGGCGGGTCCGCGTCGGAGACGGTGTGGGGGTGCTCGAGGTCCTCCTCGCCGGCCGGCCGGTCGTGACCCGGGACCTCCGGGAGGTGGCGGCAGCAGAACCGGCGAAGGAGAAGAAGGCCGAAGAACCGGGGCCGGCTCTTCCGGTGGGGGACTACATTGATGCCGCCGGCGACCTCTGGCCCCATATCAAGAGGATCCTGGAGGCTGTCTACCGGTCCCTCTACCTTGAGACGCTCCGGGGCAGCGTCACCCTCGGCCTCGATAGCCCCGCCGACACCGGCGTCGTCTACGGCTACTGCACGGCGGCCCGCTACGCCCTCTGGCCGGTGGAGGCGACCGACTTCGTGATGACCCCGGTCTTTAACGAGAGAGTCTTTGCGGGCACCTTCACGCTCAAGATGCAGATCCGCCGGCCGCTCCTGATCCTGGTCGCGGTCGCAAGGGCTCTCTGGCAGAAACCTGTCCGGCAGCGGCTCCGGCAGGTATCGGGAAGAGGTGCTCCGGGTGCCTGAGGAGAAGGGGAGCGGCGAGCCCGACCTCGTCGTCGGCGGCGGCCGCAGGATCGGCGGCCGATGCATCATCCCCATCATCAGGGCGTTTGCGGTGTACGGAGGGGGAACCGCCACGGTCAGCCTGACACCGGTTGCGCTCCTCGTCACCGAAGGAGAGGGCGAGTTCCTCACCCTCCTCCCGGGTGCGCCGCTGAAAACCGGGGAGACGATCGAGAAGCTCCGCGCCGATATCGAGCGGGAAAAAAAGAAGTGTACGGGGTAGGCCCGTCACTCGTGGCGCAACGCCTGGATCGGGTTTAACTGCGCCGCCTTCCAGGCCGGGTAGAGGCCGGAGGCCACGCTCGTCAGGACACCGAAGGCCATCCCGAAGACGATGTAGAGGAGGCTCGTCGGGTTGAAGAGGTAGTCGGGGTTCCCGACGAAGACCGCCGTCACCGCGTACCCGGCGACGAAACTGAGCACTCCGCCGATGGCGGCGCCCGCAAGGCCGAGGATCAGCGCCTCGTAGATGAACATCCGCATCACCTCGCTCCGGCGCGTGCCGATGGACCGCAGGACGCCGATCTCCTTGATCCGCTCGGTCACCGACATCAGCATCACGTTCAGGATCGAGACCCCGGCGACGATGAGGGATATCGCCCCGATGCCGGAGAGGAAGACCGTGATCGAATCTGCGGCCGCAAAGATGCTCTCCAGGATCCCGCGGGTGTCCATGACGTTGACGGTATCCTCTCGCCGGTTCATCTTCTGCTCGATCGACTCCTTGACCGCGTCGATGTCGTTGACGTCCCGGACCTTCACGATCACCTGGTCATACTCGTCCTCGTCGTAGTGGTTCGAGTACCAGGCATAGGGGACGACGATAGCGTAGTCGGGATTGATATCGAACCCCATCCCGCGCTCCTTGAGCACGCCCACCACCCGGAGGGTCTCGTCGCCGATCCTGACCCGGGCGCCGAGTTTCAGGCCGTTTTCCCTGCTGTTCGCGGCAAGCTGGCTCCCGATCAGGCATCCGGTGCCGGTGCCCTTCGGGTAGGCGCCGGACTCCACCTCGAGCAGAGAGACTATATCCCCTGCCGGGATCGCGTAGATCATCGCGCCGCTCTCCTTATCGCCCACAGTTATCTTATCGGCGTTGGTCGAGAAGGGTATCGCCACATTTGAGCCGACGGCGCGGGTGATATCGTTCATCTGCCGCTCGGTGAGTTTCCCGCCGCCGACGCCCGTCGCCGGGGAGACGATGATGGTGTCGCCGACATCGGTGACCATGTCGCCGAACATGAGGCTGATGCTGTTGCCCATGATGCCCAGAGACGCGATCGCGATCACGCCGATGACGATCCCGATGACTGCGAGGGACGACCGGAGCCAGTGGCGGCTGACATTCCGGCGGGCAAGGTCAAAGAAGGTCATTTACTACCCTCCCGTCGACAAGCCGGATCGTCCGGTCGGCGTAGTCGGTCATCCGGGGGTCATGGGTGACCATGACGACGGTCTTGCCCTCCTCGCGGTTCATCCGGTCGAGGAGATCCATGATCGCGGTCCCGGTCTTCGAGTCCAGGTTCCCGGTCGGCTCGTCGCAGAGGAGGAAGTCGGGGTCGTTCACGAGCGCCCGGGCGATCGCCACGCGCTGCTGCTGCCCGCCGGAGAGCTCGCCGGGCTTGTGGGTGAGGTGCGTGTCGGCGATCCCGACCGCCCGGAGGACGTCTTCTGCCCGTTCCCGGGACCCCTTCTGCCGGCCTTTCAGGATCAGGGGATACTCAACGTTCTCGACGATCGAGAGGAGCGGGATGAGGTTGAATTGCTGGAAGACGAACCCGATGTGGTCGCGCCGCATGAGGGTCAGATCGTCGTCGTCCATCCCGCTGATCCTCTTGCCGGCGATGGTGACCTCTCCTGAGGTCGGGACGTCGAGCGAGCCCATGATGTTCAAGAGCGTCGACTTCCCCGACCCCGACGGTCCCATGATCAGGACGAACTCGCCTTTCTCGATGGCAATATCGACCCCGGCGAGCGCTACGACGTCGCCGGCCGGGAGGGGGTAGACTTTCGTGACCGCATCAAAACTGATGACCGGCATCGTTGTTACGTCCGTCTCCAGGAGTAGTAGATGGTCCCGGCTATCCCGAGCGCAAGAAGCACGGCGACGATCACGCCGACGACCGGTATGCCGCCTTCCTGCTCTTCGAGGGGCATCGCCGCACCGCCGACCTCGACCATCCTCGTCGCTGTGTAGCGGTTGCCGTTGTCGTCCCGGTACTCGACGATGATCGGGACCTCCGTCACGCCTGCATCGGCCTTAAACGTCACCTCAAACGAGGAGACGTCGTCGGGATCGAGGGTCCCGATGACGTAGACCCGGAAGGGATCGGTGGGCGTTGCAGGTGCACCGGGGGTGACCAGCACCGACCGCGCGGACTCGAGGCCCACGTTCATGACGTCGCCCACGATCCGGTACCGCCCGGCCTCGGGCATGACTTCGACGTTGGTGATGACGGGGTCTGCCTGCCGTTTGTCCTCGCCGAAGGCGATCGGCAGAACGAGATCGGTGGTGCGGGTGTTGATCCCGTTATGCCAGACCACCTGGAACGTGACGTCCGTCTCCGCGGCGGGGGTCAGGTTGAAGGTGACGGTCCCGGAGGCGTCGGGGGCGAGAGCGCCGATAAACCCGCCGGTCGGGGTGGCGGTAAAACCGGTCCCCTGCGGGACGACCTGGACGCCGGAGGCAGCGTTCGGGCGGGGGTTGCCGACCCGGACGGTGATATCGGCCGTCCGTCCTTCGGAGAAGGCATCCGGCTTACTGATCACCGACGCGCTGAGCGGGGTATCTTCGACCCGGATCGGGATCGGGTAGCGGAGGCTGCCGGCGCCGTCACGGAAGTCAAGGACGAACGGGGGGAAGAAGGTTCCCTCCCCTCCGTCCGCACGGACGGTGAAGGTGAACGTCCGGTTGGTGCCGGCACCGATATCTCCGACCGAGAGGTAGGGGTCATTCAGGGCCACGACCCCGCTGCTGTAGAGCCGGGCGCTCCTGACGGCGACAGGCACGGCACCGTGGTTCGCGACCGACACCGTGAGCGTCCCGGTATCGCCCTTCATAAGGACCGGGGGGTCAAGCGAGAAAGCGGTCACGGTGATGTCCGCCGGACCGGCGCTGGCCGGGCCGGCGAGCGCCATAACAGCGCAGAGGAGTGATAGGATAACAAGATAAAGCGGTTTCATATTACAGCCACCCGGTGAGTGTGATGAGGAGGTAGAGGATATAGAGGCCCACGGGTATCCCGACGGTGAGGGCCGCGTCCCGCGTGGAGAGGTTCCGCGCGTACTTCATGCCGAAGATCCATATGTTCGCGCTCCAGACCATGAAGAGAATGGTCACGATTCCGGCAATCTGCGCGAGGGGATCGGTCGCCAGAGTGCTCGCGAGGCTCTCGGAGAACTCCACAATCTGCTCGGGAGTTGTTGCGGCGGGGATGGTCAGGTTCGAGAGGAGCTGGTAGGAGAAGACGGCCCCGATGATACCCCCGAAGACCTGGGGCAGGAACCCGTAGCCCACAAACTCCAGCGTCCGTGTGAGCGATCCCTGGCCCTTGAAGACCATTGAGATAAGATAGAAGACGATGCCGAAGACGAACCAGTTCAGGAACCCCCCGATGACGCCGAAGGCCGCAGCAAACACCGCCCCGATCATCCCGAAGGCCTGCATATCTGCAGGGAGCATGGCAATGGTTATATTCACTATCAGTACGGCCGAGACCGCACCGATGAGCCCGATGACGAGCGCGATCAGAGCCGGTATCTTCAGGCTCGGCTCGCCCTGCATACGCCCTTCAAAGAAGCGTCCGGGGTTGAGCAATACCCGGAGAAGTCCTGTTTCCATGTGTGTACCTGTGTACTTCTGACCTATGAGAAGAGATAAAGTTTGTTGGGAGGCTTATCTGATACGTTCGCATATCTTCAAAAACTCGAAGATCTCCGAATTGACAGCTGGAAAACGGGGGGTGCCGGGCTCCCGTTAGAGGTGCCCGATCTCTTTTAAGCTCACGTACCCCTTCTTCGTGACGATGACGTGGTCGAGGACCCGAATGCCGAGGATCGATCCGGCCTCGACGAGTTGCCGGGTGATGCCGATATCCTGGGTGGAGGGTTCCAGGGTGCCCGAGGGGTGGTTGTGGACCAGGATGACCGAAGCGGCGCGGTCGGTGATCGCCTCGGCAAAGACCTCCCGGGGGTGGACAAGGCTCTGGTTCAGGATCCCGACGGTGACGGTCCGGCGCTCGATCACCTCACCGGCGCCGTTGAGGGTGATACAGAAAAAATACTCCTGTTTCTTGTCCCGCCATTTCGCAACAAGCGGGAGCACGTCCCCGGGACAGGTGATCCGGCATCCCGAGACGTCGTTATCCCCGAGATATCGCCGCCCGATCTCGAAGCACGCCATGATCTCGCAGGCTTTTGCCGAACCGACTCCACCGATCTCAAGGAGCGCGTCGTATGACGGGCTGTCTTTATCCTCCTTGACCTTATCCAGGTAGGCTTTGACCTCGCCCGCAACCTGCGAGACATCCCGCCCTTTCGTGCCCCGGCCGAGGAGGAGGGCTATCAGTTCAGTATCGGTGAGCGCCTCCGGCCCACGTGTCGCCAGTTTCTCACGCGGACGATCGCGGTTCGGGATATCACGCATCTTTTTCATGCCCATCCGTCCTGATCGGGGTACCCTATCCTCGATTTTGATCCAGGAGCATGTATACGTTTTCAATCGATCCCGAACACCTGGAGGAGACATTACCCGGGAGAGTCGCCCTCCCGGGCGCTCTACCGAAACGCTTTTGTTTGGGGACCGCTATCTCTCACGAAGTGGAACTCCCCTGGAAGAGCGCCGACGCCTGGTGCGGAAAAGGACAGGCATTCTGTGAACAGGGGCAGTACGACCGGGCCATCGAGTGTTACGACCGGGCCATCGATCTCGACGCCGGCGCAGACATCTGGTATCACAAGGGGCGTGCCCTGACCTCCTCCGGGCGCTACCAGCCGGCGATCGGGTGTTTCGACCAGGCCATCAGGCTCGACCCGACCTCTGCCCGATTCTGGTACGCCGGGGGACGGGCGTTTTACGGCCTGAAACAGTACCGGGAGGCCGCTGAGTACTGCGGCCGGGCGGTGGAACTCGCACCGGACTGCGCGGACGCCTGGCTCACCCGGGGACATGCTTTCAAGAGCATGGGGCGAGCCTCTGAGGCGATCGACTGCTACGACCGGGCCATCGCCATCGACCCGGGCCGGGTCGAGGCGTGGTTCGCCCGCGGAACGGTGCTTGCCGCCGAGCGCCGGTACGACGCGGCGCTCGACAGTTACGACCGGGTCATCGCGCTCGACCCCCGGAACGCCGACGCCTGGTATGCCCGGGGGACGATCCAGATCCTGCTCTCCCGGTACGGCGACGCGCTCGCCTCCTATGACCGGGCCCTGGCCATCGACCCGGACCACGCCGGCGCCTGGTACACCCGGGGATGCACGTTCGCGGCGCTTCAGCGCTACGAAGAGGCTATCGGGTGCTTCGACCGGGCTCTCGTCCTCCGTCCCGACGACGACGGTGCCTGGTACAACCGGGGCCGGGCACTGCAGAGCCTGGAGCGCTACGAGGAGGCGCTCGCCTGCTTCGACCGGGCGTACCGGATCAGGCCGGAGCAGACCGGGATATGGTTCCACAAGGGCACGGTGCATAAGAGGCTGAAGCGTTACGACCAGGCACTTGCCTGCTTCGACCGGGCCCTCAGGGAGAACACCGCCGATACGGAGACCTGGCACCAGAAGGGGCTCCTCCTCTTCACCCTGAAACGCTACGCGGGGGCTATCGAGTGCTTTGACCAGGCACTCAGGCTCCGGCCCGACCATACGGATGCATGTTACTACCGGGGCGAGAGTTACTATGCACTCGCGAACTACGGGGCGGCGGTCCCCTGCTACCAGGCCGTTGTCCGGGCGGCGCCCGAAAACGCCGTCGCCTGGAACAACTACGGCAACGCACTCTATCAACTCGAGCGCTACGAGGAGGCACTCGTCTGCTACGAACGGGCGCTTGAGATCGACCCGGAGAACACCCGGGTCTGGAAGAACAAAGCAAGCGTCCTCTCCGTTCTTTCGTACTATGACAGGGCGCTTGTCTGTTACGATCGGGAAATCCTGATCCACCCAAGGAATGCGGATGCCTGGTACAACAAAGGTCTTGCACTCTTCATCCTCGGGCGGTACGGCGAGGCCGTCACATGCTACACGCGGGCGCTCGAGGTCGATCCCGCGAGGGCCGGGGTCTGGAACACAAAAGGAAACGCTCTCGTCCTCCTGGACCGCTACGAGGAGGCGCTCGCCTCCTATGACCGGGTCCTCGCGATCGACCCAAACGACGCCGAGGCGCTCACCGGAAAGGCGACGGCGCTCATCCATCTCGACCGCTCGGCGGAGGCGGTCAGGTGCTACGAGAGGCTGAAGCGGCTGAAGCGGTGAGTGGGGATTAACCGGTGCTACCCCGGGGGGAGGCCGCCTCCGGCAACCTCTCGACCCGGGACGCTTTTGCAGTCTGGTCTTCGGTGAGCAGGAAGACGCACGACTGCTCGTACCCCCGGTCTCCCCGCCTCCCGCGCGGTGATCCGCCGTCCCGTTCATGGCGGGCTCGGCGTAGTTGCATACACTCAGGTAAATGCCCGGAGGCCCGATGCCTCAAGAATCTCCTCCTATACCCCGGTCATCGGTCCCTTCTCGATCCGGAGCGGGCGGGCAACCGGGACGTCGACCGTGTTCATGCAGCCCGAAGAGATTACCATGATCCCGAGGGCAAACGCCAGCGGGATCAGGTTGTCCTCTCTCATCGCTCCACCTGCAGAACGGACACATCTGTTCCCTGGTTTCCGTCCGGCGCAGGGGTACCGGCATGACCGGCAGCGAGCAGCACGAAGAGCGCTATGGCCGGGTAAACGGAAGCCTCCTGCGGGGGCCCCGCCGGCAGCATTGCCGTCCCGGCAACGAGCAGCAGGAGAACAGCAAATCCGGTTGCAACCTGTTTCATCATGGTCTCAGCATTTCACGAAAAAGGGGTCAGTACAGCCCCTTCCCGAGTTCCGGGACCGCGGGGACGTACTGGTAGAAGGTCCCGGTCTCGTTCTCCCCTTCCACGGTGCCGCGGAAGTAGTAGGTCGGTTTGAGGTAAGGCTGCTCGGTCCCGGGTGGGGTCGCATAGTAGCAGAGCTTGACCTCCTCGACGACCGCCCCCTTCGGTGAACTCACCGTGGTGACGACCCCGGTCTGCTTGAGTTCCTCGATCGCTTCTTCGGGGGAGAGGATCGGGAATTCCTTGTAGGGTTCGGCGTCACGCCAACGTCTGGTGATTTCGAGAATATCGCCGCCCCCGCCGATGGTGACCCGGGTCCCACTTCCGGCCACGCGAAGGCCGCTCAGGGTGTCGGTGAAGTGGACATCACGATCTTCGTACGTGACGATGGGTGCATCTCCCGAATGGTTCGAGAAAATCCCTTTCCCACCTTGAGACACACTTGAGAATACCGCCCCTTCGGGCATGAGATCGTGGGAGGTGAGGAACGATTCGGCGATCTTCCGGCACTCCTCGTCGGTCGGGAGGTTTTCAGGGCGGTCGCGTGGATCCACACCACTACATCGACCATACCACGTATAAGTCATATAACCGCCTCCTCTATCGAGATCAAACGTATAGGGATCGCCTGTGATGCGGTGTGACACTCTCTTCTCTTCAACCGGCCCGGTCAGCCCGAACTTCTCCGCTATCTTCAGGGCGTCGTCCTTTGATACGGCAGTATCGACCGTCTTATAAACCATGGCCTGCCCGGGAGATCTTGGGAGGACGGTACCGAGAGTGATCTCAGAGACGCTCTGCACGCCGTACGGTCCGACAATCTCGATTCCTCCGTTTGTGCCTTCATCGTCCGGCGGAGACGCCACCGGTATCAGTGCCGTCCCGGCGATGATCAGCATAAGGATGGCAAAGCCAATTGCGATCTGTTTCATCATCGTATCCGCGTTTCATAAAAAGGTGGAGTGGGTTCAGTACAGCCCCTTCCCGAGTTCAGGGACTGCCGGGATGTACTGATAGAAGGTCCCGGTCTCGTTCTTCCCTTCCATGGTTCCGTGGAAGTAGTAAGTCGGCTTGAGGTAGGGCTGTTCGGTCCCGGGCGGGGTTGCATAGTAACAGAGTTTGATCTCGTCGACGACCGCCTTCTTCGGCGAACTTACCGTGGTGACGACCCCGGTCTGCTTGAGCTCCCCGATCGCTTCTTCGGGAGAGAGGATCGAGAACTCCTTGTAAGGCTCGGCGTCGCGCCAGCGTTGGGTGACTTTAAGGATGTCGCCGCCCCCGCCGATGGTGACCCGGATCCCGCTTCCGGCCACGGGATAGCCGCTCAGGGTGTCGGAGAAAAGGACATCCCGATCTTCGTACGTGACGATGGGTGTACCTCCCGAATGGTTCGAGAAAGTCCCCTTCCCACCTTGAGACACGCTTGAAAAGACTGCCTCTTCGGGCATGAGCCCGTGGGAAGTGAGGAACGACTCGGCAATCTTTCGGCACTCCTCGTCGGTCGGGAGGTTTTCGGGACGGTCCCGGGGGTCCACCCCGGAGTAGCGGCCATCCCACGTGTAGGTCATATATCCGGATTCTTCCTCGATCTCAAACGTGTAGGGTTCGTCTTTGACGACGTAACACTTGATCCTTCCTCCGCTTTCCTCGACCGGTCCGGACATACCGAACTTCTCCGCTATCTTCAGCGCGTCGTCCTTCGAGATGATGGTATCGACCGTCCTGTAGACCATGGTCTGTTCGGGATACCGCGTGAGGGCAGTACCAAGAGTGATCTCGGAAACGCTCTGCACGCCGTACGGTCCGACAATTTCGATTCCTCTGTTTGTGCCTTCATCATCCGGTGGAGATGCCGCCGGTATCAGTGCTGTCCCGATAGCGATCAGCACGAGGACGATGAATCCGGTTGTAATCTGTTTTATCATCGTATCAACGTTTCACGAAAAAGGGGTCAGTACAGCCCCTTCCCGAGTTCAGGGACTGCAGGGATGTACTGATAGAAGGTCCCGGTCTCGTTCTCCCCTTCCATGGTTCCGTGGAAGTAGTAAGTCGGCTTGAGGTAGGGCTGTTCAGTCCCGGGCGGGGTTGCATAGTAACAGAGTTTGATCTCGTCGACGACCGCCTTCTTCGGCGAACTTACCGTGGTGACGACCCCGGTCTGCTTGAGCTCCCCGATCGCTTCTTCGGGAGAGAGAATCGCAAACTCCTTGTAGGGTTCGACGTCACGCCAGCGTTTCGCAACCCGAAGGACATCACCATCTCCGCCAAGGGTGACATAAATCCCGTTTCCGACCACTGAAAGGTTACTCAACCTACCGGTGAACAGAACTGTAGTGTCCTGATCTGCGACAACCGTCTCATTTCCCTCAGCACTCAACATCGCTCCCCTGTCGTGTGATATGCTGGAATAAGCAGCCCCGTCTGGCATGAGATCGTTGGAGGTAAGGAACGTTTCGGCGATCTTTCGCGCCTCCTCATCGGTCGGGAGATATTCCGGGCGATCTCGCTCGTTAGATCCCATCCATCTTCCATACCAGGTATAGGTCATATAGCCAGTTTCTTTCTCAATCTCGAACGTATAGGGACTTCCTTTGATGACATAACTCGTTTCGTACTCTTCAACCGGTTCGGACATCCCGAACTTCTCCGCCATCTTCAGGGCGTCGTCCTTCGATACGGTTGTATCGACCGTCTTATAGACCGTGACCTGCCCGGGATACTTGGGAAGGGCAGTACCGAGAGCGATCTCGGAGACACTCTGCACGGGATATAACCCGGTTGCCTCAAACCCCAAGTGTACCTCTTCATCCCCCTGCGGATGTTCCGCCGGTATCAGTGCCGTCCCGGCAACGAGCAGCACGAGGACGATGAATCCAAGTATAACCCGTTTCATCATGGTCCTAGCGTCTCACGAAAAGGGGAGAGGGGATCAGTACAACCCCCTCCCGAGCTCGGGAACCGCCGGGATGTACTGGAAGAAGGTCCCGGTCTCGCTCTCTCCCTCCACGGTGCCGTGGAAGTAGTAGGTCGGCTTGAGGTAGGGCTGCTCGTCCCGTGGAGGACTGGCATAATACCCGATTTTGATCTCGGTGACAGTCGCTTTCTTTGGAGAGCTCACTGCAGTGACGACCCCGGTCTGTTTGAGCTCCTCGAGCGCTTCTTCGGGGGAGAGGATCGGGAACTCCTTATAGGGCTCGGCGTCGCGCCAGCGCTTGAAGATTCTGAGGACGTCTCCATCGCCGCCGATAGTGACGTACATCCAGTTCCCGAAGACAGGGAGCCCGTTCAGTGTACCGGTGAAAGAAACCTGAATGTCCTCGGAAGAGACAACGGATGTATTTTTTTCCGAATCAAAAAATAATCCCTGACTGTGTCGTACACTCTTGTAGACCGCCCCTTCAGGCATGAGATCATGCTCTTTGAGGAAAGTCTCAGCGATCTTCCGTGCCTCCTCATCGGCAGGGAGATTTTCGGGGCGGTCTCGGGGATCTACATTGTTCCACCGCCCTTTCCATGTATAGGACAAACAACCTCCCTCTTTCTCGATATCGAACGTATAGGGATCGCCTTTGATGTAATACGACAGTACATTCTCTTCAAGTGGTCCAGACATACCGAACTTCTCCGCCATCTTCAGCGCGTCGTCCTTCGACACAGTAGTCTCTATCGTCCTGTAGACCACGGCCTGTTCGGGATACCGCGGGAAAGCAGTGCCAAGAGTGATCTCAGAGGCACTCTGCACGGGATATAACCCGGTTGCCTCAAACCCCAAGTGTACCTCTTCATCCCCCTGCGGATGTTCCGCCGGTATCAACGTCGTCCCGGCAACGAGCAGCACGAGGACAATGAATCCGGTTGCAATCTGTTTTATCATCGTATCAGCGTTTCACGAAAAAGGGGTCAGTACAGCCCCTTCCCGAGTTCAGGGACTGCAGGGACGTACTGGAAGAAGGTTCCGGTCTCGTTTTCCCCCTCCACGGTGCCGTGGATGTAGTAGGTCGGTTTGAGGTAAGGTTGCTCATCCCGTGGAGGACTGGCATAGTAGCAGAGCTTGACCTCCTCGACGACCGCCTTCTTCGGTGAACCTATCGTGGTGACGACCCCGGTCTGCTTGAGTTCCTCGATCGCTGCTTCGGGGGAGAGGATCGCGAAGTCCTTGTAGGGTTCGGCGTCGCGCCAGCGTTTCCCGACCTTAAGGACATCGCCACCCCCGCCGACCGTGACGTAGATCCCGCTTCCAGCCACGGGATAGCCACTCAGGGTGTCGGTGAAGTGGACACAGGTGTCTTTGTATGTTTGAATGGATGTACCATCCGTACTATTCGAAAAGAAACCCTCCCCGTGCGATACACCCGAATATGCTGCCCCTTCGGGCATGAGCCCGTGGGAGGTGAGGAACGATTCGGCGATCTTCCGGCACTCCTCGTCGGTCGGGATGTTTTCGGGACCGTCCCGGGGGTCAACCCCGGAGTAGCGGTCATTCCACGTGTAGATCATATACCCGGATTCTGTCTCGATCTCGAACGTATAGGGATCATCTTTGACGACGTAACGTTTTATCCTTCTTCCGCTCTCCTCAATTTGTCCGGACATACCGAACTTCTCCGCCACCTTCAGGGCGTCATCCTTCGATACGGCAGTGTCGACCGTCTTATAAACCATGGCCTGCCCGGGATACTTGGGAAGGGCAGTACCGAAAGCGATCTCAGAGATATTCTGCACGCCATACGGTCCGAGAACCTCGATTCCCCCATGTCCGACTTCATCGTCCGGCGGAGACACCGCAGGTATCAGTGCCGTCCCAGCGACGAGCAGCAGGAGGAGGGTAAAGCCGATTGCAATCTGTTTCCCTACCATACCTAGACCTCCAATTTACAGGAATCTGTTTTGTACTGAAAATTTGGCGGATCGCCGGGCGGGTTGATCGACGACCCGTACCCGTAAATATGGTCGTCGAGACAGTCAGGCGTGCTCAGGTCTCCGTCGATGTCCGCGGCGAGAATTGCCGTCCGCAGGCTGCCGTCGTTCGGGAAGACATACATGTCCGTCGCCATGTACCATGCCTCCCAGATGGTTTTGCCTTCCATCAGCAGATCCGCAAAATACCATCCCATATCCGGATGCGTGCCCCCGATTGTGTCGAAGCCGCATATGGAATGGAGCCCCTCGAAAGCGTCTTCCCAGTTCTCCCTGCACGTTGATGCATTCAGGGTGTTGCACGATCCGAGAACAATCCAGTCGGTCTTCGTGTTGCCCCAGCGCGCCTCGTCGTAGTCCAGGTTGTAGTCGTCGGCAGCGGTCCCGAAGACAAAACCGTCCGTCCCCCCGTGGCCTACGAAGAAGGCCAGGTGCGTGTTGTCGATGTAGTTCGAATCAACCCCGCCGAAGGCTGGGTCCTTCCAGTGCCGTTCCATCGCGGCGTCGTTGCCGTTGATGAACCGGCCGGTCCATGAACTCGACCCGGCAAGCGTGTCGTAGAAGCCCTCGGCCTCTTCGTCGGCCCAGGCGAGGGGGGCCTGCGTGCCGTGATAGTCGCCCACCCACTCTGCGCAGTAGGAATAACTCCTGTAGTACGAACGGATCAGGTCTTCCTCCGCTGTCATGTACACCCAGTACGCCTTTCCCGGAAACATCAGGCGCTGGTCGCTGCTGCTGCCTGTCCCGCCGTTAACCATACTGACCTCGTAATCCTGCACTCCCGCATCGTAACCGGTTGCCGTTGCCCATGCACTCCCGAGGGGGAGGAGCATGTCCCGTGCGCAGGCCTGGTGCACGTCCCAGAAGCCGACAACGTTCCAGCCAGAATAGAGGTGTGTTGTCGCCGCCGTCTGCTCCTGCGCGGGCTTGAGATAGAGGGGAATCCGGTACGACCCGTTTGCGTAGATCCATACCCCCTCGAGCGGTCTGAACTCATCCAGAGGACCCATCGCCTCCCAATGGCTGCTCGAACCGTTATACCGGAGAGCCGAGTGGGCGGCCGTGTCCACCCCACCGAAGATCGCCATCATGGTATCATGCCCGTCGGCGAGCCAGAGGGGCGTCGAGACGAGGTTCCAGCCCTCGTGCAGGATCAGCGTGTTCGATGCCGGATCGAAGGCGGTTGCCGGGTACAACCCGCCCTGCACTGCCGGCGATCTCGGCGGCTCCCATCCCGGCGGATACGGGGGGACCAGGTCCTCCACGGCGACGGGGCCGGCAGATGTCATAACTATCACCGCACTCCCTTCGTCCGGTGCGGCAACGCCAGGGTCCGATTCCTCATCCGTCCCCTGTTCACCCAGTACGGGTGCAACCGCGATACCGGCGACGAGCAGCACGAAGAGCACTCGCACCAGGTATCCGGAAATGTCTGTGTTTCGCATCTTTACCTCCTTTCGTTCTGTGAACGGAGGCACGAAGAAAGGGTTATCTACCCGGATCACCCACACTCTCATGCCTTCGGGCCGCAGGGGGTTCTTCATTTGCGGTGATCGATCCCCCTTGTGACAATGAGGACTGCAACGGTCCTCCATATAGCATTTCTGTCCCTCCAAGCTACACGTCAGGGTGCCGGGACCGATTCCGGGCCTTCGCGATCGGCTGATCGCAGAGCGGTCCGCCGTGCAGGCTCCTCGAATCAGGATTCGAAAGAAAAGAGATGGGCTTTCAGACCCGCGCAATCCGCCCGACCACTTCTTTCAGGCTCTCCATCGAGGTCGCGTAGGAGAGCCGGAGCCAGCCCGGGGTGCCGAATGCGGTTCCCGGGGTGACCGCCACGTGGGCATCGTGGAGCCACGAGCGGGCGACCGCCATGTCGTCGCCCTCGACCTTCACGTAGGCGTAAAAGGCGCCGTCCGCGGGGGCGGTGGCATAGCCGAGGTCGCGGAGCGCCGGGATGAGGTAGTCGCGCCGGCGCTCGAACTCCCGGCGCATCGATTCAACGCAGTCCTGGGGACCCTCGATTGCGGCGACCGCCCCGAACATCGCAAACGTCGTCGGGTGCGATATGGTATGCTGCTGCACCTTCTCCATCTGCCGGACGATCGGCCGGGGAGCGGCCGCATAGCCGATCCGCCACCCGGTCATCGCGTAGGCCTTCGAGAACCCGTTGACGGTGATCGTCCGCTCCGCCATCCCCGGGAGGGAGGCGAGGGAGACGTGCTCTTTGCCGTAGACCAGCTTCTCGTAGATCTCGTCGGAGAGCGCGAAGAGGTCGTGGTCACGGCAGATATCGGCGATCATCCGGAGCGAGTCCCCGTTTAATACCGCTCCCGAGGGGTTCGAGGGGGAGTTGACCACGATCATCTTCGTCCGGGGACCGACGGCGTCAAGCAGCGTATCGTCGACCTGGAACGTTTCGGTGGAGAGCGCGTGGTGCCGGACGCCGGCGCCCGCGAGCCGGGCGCAGGGCTCGTAGGAGACCCACGAGGGGTCGAGGACGAGCACCTCGTCGGTGGGGTTCAGCACGGCCTCCATCGCCTCGTAGATGGCGTCCTTGGCCCCGCAGGTGACGATCACCTCGTCGGGCTTTACAGGGACGCCGTTCTCGCGGACGAGCTTCTCCGCGATCGCGTTCGTCAGGGCCGGGATCCCGGCGCTCGGGGCGTAATGAGTCTCACCCCTTCTGAGGGCCTCGATGCAGGCCTCCTTGATGTGCGCCGGGGTATCGAAGTCCGGCTCCCCTATCGAGAGGCTGATGACATCAATGCCGTCAGCGGCCATCCGCTTTGCCGCGTTCGAGATCTCAATCGTCGCAGAGGGGGCTATGCCTGCAATCTTCTCTGAGAGGCTTTTCATTCCAACCGCTGGACCATCTTCACGGCCGACTCGACGGCACGCTTGGCGTAGTCGATACGCTCGGTCGCTTCCATCCGGGTCATCCCGGGCCCGGAGATGCCGAGGGAGACGGGTTTGCCGTACTCGAGGGAGAGGTCGATGATCTTCCTCGCGGCATGCTGGACGACGATCTCGTCGTGCTGGGTGGCGCCCTCGATGACGCACCCGATCGTGACGACCGCGTCAACCTTCCCCTCAGTCAGCATCTTCTTGATCGCGAGCGGCATGTCGTAGGCGCCGGGGACGTAGAACGTCTCGGCCACCTCCGCCCCGAGGAAACGGGCATGTTCGCGGGCCTCGATCTCCATCATATAGGTGATGTCGCGGTTGAACTCCGCGACGACAAATCCAAGGTTTATCGTCATCTCAATCCTTCCTGTGGTACTACTCGCACCGATTACTGATAATTATCGCTCTTTGCGTCACGGGCGTGCCGGCCCGACGTCCTCGAACCCCTGCCGCTGGCCGGTCCCGGCGAGTTTCTCGAGTTCCTTCGGGTGGAGGGCGAGCCGGACGGCGTTCACCGCGTGCTCGCGGGTTCGCTGCTCCATCAGCCAGGCGAGTTCTTTTGCATCCTTCGCCTCGTCCTCGTGGACGAAGACCTCGATGACATGTTTGTTGGTCATGAGCTGGCAGAGGATGAGGCCCTGGGAGGCCTCGTGGGCGCAGACCTTGTCCTTCGCGGCCCCGCCGGGCATGCCGAGGGCCATGACGAGGTCGCACCCCCGCTCCTCGATCAGCTTCTTGCAGGCCACCGGGAGGTCTTTGATGCCGGGGACGACGTACCGTTCCAGCCCCACGCTCGCGTGCCTCCGGATCTCGTCGGCGGCGATCCGGCCCATGTCGACCCGGGCAAACGTGGTGTCGGCGATCCCGATCTTCATCCGAGAAGCACCCCGGCGGCCGCCTCAACGCCGTCGCCGGCCTCAAACCCGAACTTTTTGAGGGTGAACTGAACGGCCGCAAGGGTGGCGAGGATCTCCTGCGCTCCGACACCGCCCATGGTGCCGATCCGGAAGATCTTGCCCTTGAGGTGGTCCTGGCCGCCGGCGATCTCGATCCCGAACTTCTTGACCGTGCCCCGCAAATCCTTGTCGGTGAGACCATCGGGGATCCGCATCGCTGTCGCGGTGTTCGAGTAGGCGTGGTGTGCGTCGAGCGTCGGGAAGAGCTCAACACCCCACCCCTTCGCCGCGGCGCGGACGGCGTCGGCCATCCTGCGGTGCCGGGCGATACGGGCGGGTACTCCCTCCTCCTCGATCATCCTGCAGGCCTCGTGGAGCGCAAGGAAGAGCGGGACCGCCGGGGTGTAGGGGGTCTCCATCGGGGTGCCCTTCCCGCTCTTGCGGTAGGCCGCCATGTCGAGGTAGAAGGGGCGCTTCTCCGAGATCCGGTCCCAGGCGCGGTCGCCGACGGCGATCGCCGCAAGGCCCGCGGGAGCCGCGAGGCACTTCTGCGACCCGACGACGGCGATATCGACGCCCCACTCATCCATCCGGACATCGTCGCCGCCGATGGAGGTGACACCGTCCATGATGAAGAGCGCATCGTGCTTCCGGGCGAGTTTCGCGACCTCAGGAGCCGGGTTCTTGATCCCGGCGCTCGTCTCGTTGTGGACCATCGTGACGACCTCGGCCCCGGCCTCGAGTTCGCGCTCGAGAGCCGCGAGGTCGAGCGGGGTCCCCCACTCGGATTCGAGAGTGGTGATGGTGCCGTAACGTCCACCGATCTTCGCAAAGCGGTCGCCGAACTTCCCGTTGACAAGCGAGACAATCTTTTTGTCCCGTGCGAAGTTCGCGACGCCGGCCTCCATCCCGGCGCTTCCGGAGCCGCTGATGACGTAGAGTTCGTTTGCTGTACCAAAGAGGGTCTTTAAGGTCCGGACAGTCTCCGCATACGCGGCACCGAACTCGGGGCCGCGGTGGTTGATAGCCTGCCGCGTCATGGCGGCGCGTACCCGCTGCGGAATGGGTACGGGGCCCGGGATCATCAGGAGTGGTTCGTTTTCCATGTGGATCAGTCCATATCGTCTCGTCGGGTATAGACGCAGTTCCTGCAAGGAACTTGGATGTAGATTCATATCAACCTCACCACCGTGCGATACCGACAGAGAAAAGAGGGAGCAGGAGCATACCGAAAGGAGATAGCATGGTTGACGTCGCGGTGATCTGTGGGTCCGCCTCGGACGGTCCCGTCGCAGAGAAGGCGTTTGGAGTCTTAAAGGAGCATGGTCTATCCTACGACTACCGGGTGATCTCGGCGCACCGTGACCCCGACCGACTGGACGAGTACGTGAAGGGAAGCGACGCCCGGGTCTTCATCGCGATCGCCGGGCTCTCGGCGGCCCTTCCCGGCGTGGTTGCCTCAAAGACGAAACGACCGGTGATCGGCGTTCCGGTGAGCGGGAAATTGATGGGCATCGACGCCCTCCTCTCGATCGTCCAGATGCCGAGAGGCGTCCCGGTGGCCTGCGTCGGGATCGATAACGGCGAGAACGCCGCACTCCTCGCGGTCCGGATCCTCGGTGCCGGGCGCACCTGAGATAACTTTTTTTTCACCGGGGCAGTGTAGTAGGGGTCATGTGCTCTTCATCGGCACGAACAACGCCGCCCGGACCCAGATGGCAGAGGGCTACCTCCGCGCCCGCTACTGCGACCGCTACGATGTCTGCTCGGCAGGGATAGCCCCGACCGCCCTCGATCCCTTGCCGTGGAGGTGATGGAAGAGATCGGGGTGGAGATCTCGGGGCAACGGGCAAAGGACCTCGGCCTCTTCGACGGAAAAGAGATGGACTACGTGATCGCGCTCGAAACCCTCCGGGTTTCTCAACCTCGCTAGCGTTCGCAGCCTGCGCCGGGGGTGTCTGCCCGATGTTCCCCTGGACGAAGGAGACGCTCCACCCCGACTTCCCGGACCCGACCAGGGCCACCGGGACCAGGGATAAAGTGCTTGCGGCCTACCGGCGGAGCCGGGACGAGATCATCGCCTGGATCGAAGAAAAAGTGGTCCGTAGAACGTGAACGGGCAGGGTAGCGGGTAGAGATCCGCTTTAATGCTCCATCCGCTCTTCCGGCGGCGCTTTGAGGATCTCCCGCACCATCTTCACGGCGCAGAGATCGCCGCACATCGAGCAGGTCTCAAGCTCCCCGTCGCGTTCGTGGATCCGCCGGGCCTCCTCCGGGGCGAGCGCCGTCTCGAACTGTTTCTCCCAGTCGAGCGCCCGGCGCGCCTCCGCCATCCGGATCTCGCGGTTCTTCGTGTTCCCGGTAGCGCGGGAGAGGCTCCCAACGTGCGCCGCGACCCTCGCCACCCGCGTCCCCTCTACGATGTCGCGGACGTCCGGCAGCGCCAGGTGCTCGCTCGGCGAGACCATGCAGAGGAAGTCTGCGCCGTGCATGCAGGCGATCACGCCGCCGATCGCCCCCACGACGTGGTCGTAGCCCGGCGCGACGTCGGTCACGAGCGGGCCGAGCAGGTAGAGCGGGGCGCCGTCGGTCAGTTCCTTGAGCATCCTGACGTTGTAGCCGATCTGGTCGGCCGGGATATGCCCCGGCCCCTCGATCATCCGCTGCACCCCGGCGGCGAGCGCCCTTTTCGCGAGGTGCCCGAGCGTCAGGTACTCGGTCGTCTTCGCCAGGCGGCCGGCATCGATGAGCGCCCCCGGCCGCATCCCGTCGCCGAGGCTCACGACCACGTCGTGTTCGGAGAGGATCTCGAGCAGGTAATCGTACTCGGCATACAGGGGGTTCTCCTCGCCGGTCGCGGCCATCATCGCCACGTGGAATGCCCCGCCGCGGGAGACGACGCCCATCGTCCGGGGGTCGGTCTGGAGCGACGCAAGGGCGTCGCGGTTCACGCCGCAGTGCAGGGTCAGGAAGTCCACGCCCTGCCGGCAGTGCTCCCGGATAACCTTAAACAGCAGGTCGGCGTCGACGTCCGCGGCAGCCCCCGCACGCCGGACCGCCTCGTAGATCGGGACCGTCCCGACGGTCGTATCGAGCTCGAGGATCCGGCGCCGGATCCGGGCGAGGTCTCCGCCGGTCGAGAGGTCCATCAGCGCGTCTGCGCCCTCGCGGAGGGCCGCCTTCGCCTTCTCGACCTCAAGGTCCTCGTCGCACCGGGTTCCCGACGTCCCGACGTTCACGTTGACCCGTACCCTGCAGCCCTCCCCGATGGCGCAGAGCCGGTGCGGCCGTACGGGGTTTGCTGGAATGACAATCCGTCCACGGGTGACGGCCCGCGCGGCATGGTGCGGGACGAGACCCTCCTCACGGGCGATCGTCTCCACCTCCGGGGGGACTCCACGCAGGCATGCAGAGATCAGGGTGTGCATAAGAACCATTTGTCCGGAAGCCATATTAGTCTGCATGCCAGTCCGGTGGATCGCGAGCGGCACAACCTACGCCAACTCGTTCGTTTACGGAACCATCCTTGTGGACGCGGGCGTTCTCCCGACGGCCGTGGAGCCGCACGCCGGGACGATCGAGACGATCGTCATCACGCACGCCCACTATGACCATATCGCCCATATCAGGGAGATCGCCCGGCTCTGCGGTGATCCGGTCATCTGCATCCATGAAGCGGACGCTCCCGGCCTCATCGACGATACCCGGAGCCTTGCCATGCACTTCGGGGCCCGGTCGCCCGGGATCGTCCCCGACACCGTCCTTTCCGACGGCGACCGGGTCGGTGACCTCCGCGTCATCCACACCCCGGGCCACACGCCGGGCGGGATCTGCCTTTATGACGAGACAGCGAAGCGGCTCTTCTCAGGCGACACTGTCTTTACCGGCGGGTCCTTCGGGCGCTACGACTTCCCCGGCGGCGATCTCACGGCGCTCAAAAGATCCATCGAGCGCCTCAGCACCCTCGCGGTCGAGGAACTCTATCCCGGCCACGGGGAGCCCGTCGCCCACGGCGGCGATAGACACATCGCGGCCGCCCGGGAGGCGCTCCGCTTCTATGGATAAGGGTGTCTACGCCCTCATCCTCGATAACTCCCATTGCGTCGTCCGTGTCGGCGCCCTGGGACTCCGGGAGTTTGCTTTCGGCCGGCACGTCTACATCGGGTCGGCGCTGGGGAGCGGCGGGCTTGCCCGGGCCGACCGGCACGTGAGGCTCGCCCGCAACCGTGACCGCCCGGCCCGGTGGCACATCGACTACCTCCTTCTTTCCCCGCATGTCACCCTCGCCGCCGTCGTCACCGCCGCCACAGACCGGGACTGCGAGTGCGCCCTCGCCCGTGCTTTCGGCGGGGTGTACGTCCCCGGGTTCGGGTGCAGCGACTGCGCCTGCCCCTCACACCTCTTCTACCGCCCCGGCGACCCGGTCCCGGAGGTTCTCGCACGCTTCCGGGGCCTCGGCCTCGCTGCCCGGATCACAAGAATCAAGAACGAGGGGAACGAGCACTAGGTTATGAACGTTCTTGGTATCTCCGGAAGCATGCGGAAGAACGGCAACACCGCGCTGCTCGTCAACGCCATCCTCGACCGGGTCCGTGAGGCGGGCATCGAGACCGAATACCTCTCGCTTGCCGATATGGATATCCGGCCCTGCACCGGGTGCGAGGCCTGCAGGGAGGCGAAGTGGTGTGTGACGGAGGACGACGATTGGGGCTCTGTGGCGCAGAAGATGATCGACTGCGAGGTGCTGGTCATCGGTGCCCCGACCTACTACTACGACATCAACGGCCAGACGAAGAACCTGATCGACCGGACCTACTCCCTCTTCCACGACAGACGGCTTGCCGGCCGTAGTGCGGTGGCCGTCGCCGTCTACGCCGACCGGGGGGGCGAACGCTCCCTCGAGACGATGGAGGGGTTCCTGAACGCTCACGAGTTCTCGTACCTCGGCTACGTCTGCGGCAGGGGCTACGCGCCGGGGGACGTCTTGAAGGACGAGCGGGCGGTGAAGAGGGCCACAGAGGTCGCGGATACGATCGTCAGGCTCCTTCGGCCGGAGGACTGAGAGCCGGGGCCCGTGCTGCCGGAGGGTCCGCCCGGTGGAGCGGGCAGAGCCCCCTGCCATCAGAGCAGCAGCGATATTATCGCGAGGACGATGAAGATGATGACCAGCCACTTCGCAATCGACATCGACATCCCTGCAACGCCCCGTGCTCCGAGTAAGGCAAAGACAAGTGCCAGTACAAAGAAGAGGATTGCAAGGCCTACAAGACCATTTACCATATCTATCTCCTCTCAATTGCCGGCGTCCGGCCGGTGTTGAGGAGCCAAACTTTATTTTTGGATATTTATACTTTTCCGGAAATAACGGCGGTCCGGACAACCCGGTCGGGCCATCCGGGGGGGTCAGCCTCAAAGGAGATCGTAGGTCGTCGTCCGCTGCCGGAGCGTCCGCCCGAGGTCCCCGGCCATCCGCCGCATCTCGACCGGGTCCAGGTAATCGGTGTCCCGGGCGCCCGCCTCCCGGGATATGCTCTCCTCAAAAAGCGTCCCCCCGAGGTCGTTTGCGCCTGAAAGAAGCGCCATCCCTGCCATCTTCGTCCCCAGCTTCACCCAGGAGGCCTGGATGTTCCTGATGTTGTCAAGAAAGAGCCGGGATACCGCAAACATCAGGATATCCTCCCTGCCGGTCGCCCCGGGTCGGGCGAGCCCTGCCCGGTAGAGAGGGGTCTTCTGGTGAACGAACGAGAGGGGCACGAACTCGGTGAACCCCCCGGTGTCGTCCTGGACCTCCCGGAGGACCGCGAGGTGCCGGGCCCGGTCAGTCTCGCTCTCGCAGGAGCCGTACATGATCGTCGCCGTCGAACGGATCCCGAGTTCGTGCGCCTCTTTGATGACCCGGACCCAGGTCGCCGTATCGATCTTCCCCGGGCAGATCACCCGCCGGACACTATCCACCAGGATCTCGGCCGCCGTCCCGCAGAGTGTCCCGAGTCCCGCAGCCTGCATCATCATAAGCACCTCCCGGGTGGAAAGATCGCTCCTCCCTGCGGCATAGGCCACTTCCATCGGGTTGCTCGCGTGGATGTGAACGCCCGGCGCTTCGTCCCGCATCCAGGAAATGATATCGATGTAGGACTGGGCGTCGAACTCCGGGTGGAGCCCGCTCACCGTGCAGATCTCGGTCACGCTCCGCCCGCGCGCTGCCCGGACCTTCTCCCGGACGGCGGCTTCATCGTGGAAGAAGATATCGGGGTCGCCCGGTTTCCGGGAGAAGCCGCAGAACCCGCAGGCGTTCACGCAGAGGTTCGTGACGTTGATGTTCTGGTTCCGGACATAGGTGACGAGATCACCGGCTGCCCGTTCGCGGAGGGTATCCGCGGCGGCGGCGATATCCCAGACGCCCCGGTCGCGCGTCTCGAAGAGACGTACCGCTTCCTCTTCCGTGAGCCGGTGACCGGTGAGCACATCATCAAGCAGGTGTCGCAGTGACTGTTTCATACGTTTCGCCGTTTTGCAGGATGATCTCCTCTTGACACGGTCAGCTCAAGAACCTTTGGATACGTCTCGCCGGAAGGGATACACTTATCTCTCAGGGGGACACCCCGGCAGCCATGGCTCAGCAGATCCTCTGTCATCAACGCACAAGACTCAGCTACAAGGACGCATTCGGCTACGTTATCCCGATCGGGGGGACCAGCCTGATGGCCTGGGTGACCGATGAGGGGATGATCGGGACCGCCGGGTTCGACATCGAGGCTCTGGCAAACGCCGGGGTGCCGGCGGCGGTCGTAGGCGTCTCGGAAGAATCGACCCTTGATAACCTCGACAGCCTCATGGACGCCGAGGTGAGGGCGGCAAACCTCCCGGCGGTGCAGCGCCGAGTCGAGATCGGGATGTCGGGGAGAGAGGCGTTGAACCGGATGTGACGCGGCGTATCCAGACAGGTTATACCATCTCGTAGGTCGTCGTCCGTTGCCGGAGCGTCCGCCCGAGGTCGCGCGCGATCCGCTGCATCTCGGCCGGGTCCAGATAGTCGGCACCCTCGCCGCCGGCATCGGCCGAGACGTCGTCGCAGAACATCGTCCCGCCGAAATCGTCCGCGCCCGAGAGGAGCGCCATCTCCGCCATCTTCGTCCCCACCTTCCCCCAGGAGACCTGGATGTGGTCGAAGTTGTCGAGGAAGAGCCGGGCGACCGCAACCATCAGGATATCCTCCCTCCCGGTCGCTCCTGCCGGGGCGAGCCCTGCCCGGTAGAGGGGGGTCTTTTCGTGAATGAAGGAAAGAGGGACGAACTCGGTGAACCCCCCGGTGTCGTCCTGGATCTCCCGGAGGACCGCGAGGTGCCGGGCCCGGTCCGCCTCGTTCTCGCAGGAGCCGTACATGATCGTTGCCGTCGAACGGATCCCGAGTTCGTGCGCCTCTTTGATGATCCGGACCCAGGTCGCCGTGTCGCATTTGTTCGGGCAGATCACCCGGCGAACACGGTCGACCAGGATCTCGGCCGCCGTCCCCTGCAGGGTCCCGAGCCCCGCCTCGCGGAGCCGTTCGATGACCGTGGTGGTCGGGACGCCGCTCCGTTCCGCCGCCCAGGCGATCTCGTCGGGACTTGCCGTATGGATGTCCACATCGGGCGCGGCCTCCCGCACGGACGAGATGAGGTCGACGTAGGAGTCGAGCGTGTAGTCCGGGTGCACCCCGGAGAGAAGGCAGATCTCGGTGACGTTCCTTTCCACCGCCGTCCGGGCCTTCTCCCGGATGGCCTCCGGGTCGTCGAAGAACGCTTCCGGGTCGTCCGCCCGCCGCCCGAACCCGCAGAACCCGCAGAGGTTCTTGCAGATGTTTGTGACGTGGATGTTCTGGTTCCGGACGTAGGTGGCGACGTCGCCGACCTTCCGCTCGCGGAGGGCATCCGCGGCGGCGGCGATATCCCAGATGTCCCGGCCGCGCGTCTCAAAGAGACGCACCGCCTCCTCCTCCGTGAGCCGGTGGCCGGCGAGCGTATCGTCGAGCAGGTCGTGCAGCGAGTACGGCATGGTAAATAACTCTCGTAATCCCTGATTTATTCGTCTTTCCCTTTACGCCGCGCAAGGACGAAGTCGTGGATGAGGATGATGACGATGACGATGACGGCAAACTCCGCGAGGTGCAGGGGCAGGTAACCGATGAGCGGCACCGCGACGAGGGCTTTTCCGACGATCCAGTCCTTCTCGACCGGCTCGATCAGGCCGACGCCCGTTATCCGGAGGTTCCCCTGGTCGATGTAGGGGTTGTTGTCCCCTTTGGTGATGTAGCCGCCGTGCGGATCGGTATAATACTCACCGAGCCCCGACTCCACCACGGCTGCGGTATCGACGTAGGTCATCGCCCGGTGAATGATCGGGTGGACCGAGTCTGCGCCGTTCGGCCGGTAGACGATCACGTCGCCGTAGTCCCCGAAAGACGAGTGCCCGGCCAGTTGCCCCTCGGCCCAGGTCGTCAACGCGCCGAACCGGTCTTCATCGACGACGAGCACCAGGTCGCCGACGTTCATGTTCGGGACCATGCTCTCCGACTCTATGGTGACCACCGCCGGCCAGGTGCCGGCGAAGAGGTAGAGGGCGAGGGCGATACCGCCCACGACCGCGACGACCCAGAGGAGGTCCCTGGCGAGAGAGACGACCCGGTGGTCGCTCTCCCGGAACGCGGCGAAGGCCGATGCTGCACGTTGCAGCCAGGAGGTATCCGTCATTTGCTCTAAAGAGAATGCTATCCCTTCATATACATAGGTTCTTCGGACCCGGGCAAGGTGTAAAAAAGATAAACCCATATTGCCGGGAGGAGAATATGATGGAGCCCATGCTCGCCAACGCCGAGATCGTACGCCGGTTTCTTGAGTTGAAGTACCAGGTCCATCCCGACGTCGTGAGTTACATCCGGGAGCAGAATGATCCCTCGCTCATCGACCGGATAGCGGCGGGGGTCACGGGCGATACCCCGGTCATCTCACCCGAGCACATACCGGGCTTGAGAAAGGTCCGGGACGGGACCCGGTTCCTCGTCGACCCGGAACTCGAGGTGATCACGGGGAGCGCCGGAACCACGGGGAGCGTCAGCGGTCACGAAGACGCCGTCCACTACTTCCGGGACCGTTACAACAGCCTCTCCTCGATGATTCGCGGCCGGATGACCGCGATGCCGATCGAGGCGCTGGCCAAATCACCCCACCGCTACCGGGACGAAGAGTGCAGCATCATCGGGATGGTGGCCGACGTGCGGACGACCGCCAAGGGGCATCGGCTCGTCGAGGTGGAGGACACCACCGGGGCCATCCGGGTGCTCTTCAACAAAGGGAGGGGAGACTCGTTTGCGGAGGCGGAGCGGATCCTCCCCGACGAGGTGCTCGGGGTCAAGGGGAAGCTCTCAAACGACGGCGGTCTCTTCTTCGCCGAGCAGCTCTTTCGCCCCGACGTCCCCATCAACAACGCCCCGTTCAAGAGCGACCGACCGGGCAAAGCGGTCCTGATCTCCGACGTCCATGTCGGGAGCGACACCTTCCTCGAAGATGGGTGGAACCGGTTCGCCGACTGGCTCCAGGACTCCGATGCCGGCTACCTCCTGATCGCGGGCGACCTCGTCGACGGCATCGGCATCTACCCCGGACAGGAGAACGAGCTGACGATCAAGAACATCTACGAGCAGTACGACGTCTTCGCGGAGATGCTCCGGGACCTGCCCTCCCGGGTCCGAATCGTCGCCGCCCCGGGAAACCACGACGTCGTCAGGATGGCCGAGCCGCAGCCGGCGATCCCGCAGGAGTTCACCACGAGGTTCCCGTCGAACTGCACCCTCGTCGAGAATCCCTGCCTCTTGAACCTCCAGGGCGTCCGGGTCCTGATGTACCATGGCCGGTCGATCGACGACATGATCGGGCTCATCCCGGGGGCAAGTTACGAGCGGCCCGGCGAGATCATGGATGAGATGCTGAAACGTCGGCTGCTCGCCTCTCCCTACGGGATGCGGACCCCCATCGCCGCGATGAAGACCGACCGGCTCGTCATCGATCCCCTTCCCGAGATCCTCCTCACGGGCCACGTCCACATCTGCGGCATCACCCGCTACCGGGGTGTCCTCGGGGTGAACACGGGCACCTGGCAGTCCCAGACGGCGTTCCAGAAGCAGATGAACATCAATCCCACGCCCGCGCGGGCATTTGTCATCGATCTCCAGACGCTCCAGCCTGAAGTGATGGATTTCAGCTGATACACTGTATATCTTCCGGATTCTTTCCGCATGTTTAAAAGTGTTGAATCCCATTGTATATGTTACACAATCGGAGGAATACAGAGAGATGGATCTGGTGTATCTGGCACCCGTGTGTGCCATTCTCGCTCTCCTGTTTGCAGGATACTCATATACGAGTATCAAGCGGGAGGGAACGGGTACCGAACTGATGCAGAAGATTGCTGCCGCTATCCACACGGGAGCAATGGTCTACCTGAACAGGCAGTACCGCGCTATCGGAATATTTGTCATCGTGCTTACCGTCGTCCTTGCGCTCGGGATCGGCGTGCTCACCGCCGCCTGCTTCGTCCTCGGCGCGGTCCTCTCGGCGACCGCCGGCTACATCGGCATGTTCACCGCCACGGCCGCAAACGTCCGGACGACGAACGCCGCACGGCGCGGGATCGCGGATGCGTTCCGTGTCTCGTTCTCGAGCGGCTCGGTCATGGGCATGGCCGTGGTCGGGCTCGGGCTTCTCGGGCTCTCGATCGCGTATGTGGTCGTCAGCACCTTCACGGGGCTTTCCCAGGCCGAAATTCTCACCCACGTGACCGGGTTCGGTCTCGGGGCGAGTTCGATCGCCCTCTTCGCCCGTGTCGGCGGCGGCATCTTCACCAAGGCCGCAGACGTCGGGGCCGACCTCGTCGGCAAGGTCGAGGCCGGCATCCCCGAGGACGACCCGCGGAACCCGGCCGTCATCGCCGACAACGTCGGTGACAACGTCGGCGACGTCGCCGGCATGGGTGCGGACCTCTACGAGTCCTACGTCGGTGCAATCATATCGGCGATGGTCCTCGGCGTCGCCGTCGCAGCGACACAGTTCGCGAACGCCGACGTCATGAACGTGATCCTCCTCCCGCTGCTCATCGCCGCAGTCGGCATCATCGCGTCCATCATCGGCTCGTTCTTTGTTAGGACCAACAAGACCGAGAGCAGCGCCATCCACATGGCCTTCAACAAGGGCCTGGTTGCTGCGATGGTCGTGACGGTCGCCGCCACCTACTTCCTGGTGAACCTGCTCCTCGGGGCGGAGTATATCGGGGTCTTCTATGCCTCCGTCGCCGGTCTCGTCGCAGGGTTTACCATCGGCCTGATCACCGAGTACTACACCTCGTTTGACCGGAAACCGACCCTCTCCATCGTGAAGTCCACTGAGACCGGGGCGGCGACCACCATCATCACCGGGTTTGCGAAGGGGATGGAGAGCACCATCTGGCCGGTCCTGATCGTCGCCGTCGCGATCTACGTCGCCTACCAGGTCGCCGGTCTTTACGGTATCGCGATCGCCGCCGTCGGTATGCTCGCGACACTCGGGATCTCACTCTCCGTCGACGCCTACGGCCCTGTCGCCGACAACGCCGGCGGTATCGCCGAGATGTCTCACCAGAAGCCCGAGGTTCGCGAGATCACCGATACCCTGGACTCCGTCGGCAACACCACCGCCGCCATCGGCAAGGGGTTCGCCATCGGCTCTGCGGCCCTGACGGCGCTCGCCCTCTTCGCCGCCTACACCCAGGCGGTCGGTCTCACGACCATCGACGTAGCGGTCCCGAACGTCTTCATCGGCGTTCTGATCGGTGCGATGCTCCCCTTCCTCTTCTGCTCCATCACGATGATGGCAGTCAGCAAGGCGGCATACAGCATCGTCCACGAGGTTCGCCGCCAGTTCAGGGAGATCACCGGCCTCATGGAGGGAACGGCCGACCCTGACTACACCTCCTGTATCGCCATCTCCACGAACGCGGCGCTGCGTGAGATGATCCTGCCCGGCATCCTCGCCGTCGCCGCGCCGCTCGTCGTCGGGTTCGTCCTCGGCACCGAGGCGCTCGGCGGCCTGCTCGTCGGCTCGCTTGCGTCCGGGTTCCTCCTCGCCGTCACGATGGCGAACGCCGGCGGGGCCTGGGACAACGCAAAGAAGTACATCGAGATGGGCCACCTCGGCGGCAAGGGTTCCCCGGCCCACAAGGCAGCGGTCGTCGGCGACACCGTGGGCGACCCCTTCAAGGACACGTCGGGCCCGTCCCTGAACATCCTCCTGAAGCTGATGTCCATGGTATCGCTGGTCTTTGCACCGCTGCTCCTGGTCCTCTAACCCTTTTTTTCAGGCCCGACTTCGTGGCGGGCGTCCATACCTTCATCCCGCCCGCCGACAACAGTAGAGTGTGAGCCCTCCCCGGAGGGGTGAGAGACCGCATGATCCGCATCTATCGCACGGTTGAAGCGGCCCCGGTGCCACGGACGGAGGAGACCGGCCGGTTCGAGCCCGGCTCCTGGGTATCGATGATCAACCCCACCGCAGGTGAGATCGAGGAGGTCGCGGCAAAGCTCGCCATCCCGGGTGACTACCTCCGGGCGGCGCTCGACGAGGAGGAGCGGCCCCGGACCGAGACGGAGGACGGCGTCACCCTGATCGTCATCGATATCCCGATGCCGTATCCCGAACGGACGATCCTTTACACGACGATGCCGCTCGGGATCATCGTCACGCCCGATACCATCGTCACGGTCTGCCTCCGCGAGAACGCGATCGTCCAGGACTTCACGGAAGGCCGGGTGAAGCTCTTCTACACGTTCAAGAAAACCCGGTTCGTCCTGCAGATCCTCTTTCGGAACGCATCCTACTTCCTCCAGTACCTGCGCCAGATCGAGCGGATATCCGACCGTATCGGGGCCGAACTGAACCAGTCGATGCGGAACCGCGAGCTGATCCAGTTGATGAACTTAAAAAAGAGCCTGGTCTACTTCTCGACGTCGCTCAAGAGCAACCAGATCGTCCTCGACAAGACCCTGACGTTCCAGCCCCTCCGGATGTACGCAGACGACACCGATCTTCTCGAGGACGTCATCATCGAGAACAAGCAGGCGATCGAGATGGCGAACACCTACTCGACGATCCTGACCGAGACGATGGATGCCTTCGCCTCGATCATCTCAAACAACTTCAACAACATCTTAAAACTCCTCACATCGATCACCATCATCCTCGCGATCCCCACGATGATCGCAAGTTTCCTCGGTATGAACGTCCCGGTCCCCCTCGAGAACCATCCCTACGGGTTCCTCATCATCATCGTCCTCTCCCTGATCGTCTCCTCGCTCATCGCGGTGGCCATCAACCGGAAGGGCTGGTTGTAGGATGGCATCAACCTCACCACCCCGCCCCACCGCAACATTTATCTTTTTATTCTACATTATTGATCGTGATAAATTGCACATGATAGATCATGTAAGATAGGGGCGCCGCACGGGAGGAGGCGCCCGGGAAGGTTACGCTCCCGGCGGAGCCGGCACCGGTTGCCGGCGACCGCATGTACGGCAGCACGACCACGGACCGAGCGGCCGGGAAGGTTGTCGGTCGGAGGATCAGCCACTTTTGCACGGTACGGAGGCCCATACGGGGACCGATCGCGGCAATCGGGTATGATGAATCATGTAAATTGAGGAAGTATGGAGCAGACATTCGCCGTGAAACTGGAGGAGAAACGCTACACCCCCGACCCCCGGTGCAAGGCGGCAGCCTGGACACCGGATTACACCCGGGCCTACCAGGAGTTCGTGCGCGACCCGGAAGCCTTCTGGGACCGGGTCGCCCGTGAACTGGTCTGGTTCAAGCCGTGGGACCGGGTCAGGGAGTGGGACTACCCGTACGCGAGATGGTTCGTCAACGGAAAACTCAACATCACCTACAACTGCCTGGACCGGCATGCCGCCAGCGCCCGGAAGAACAAGGCGGCGCTCGTCTGGCGCGGCGAAGGGGGCGAGGAGCAGGTCTTTACCTACGACGGCCTCCACCGCGAGGTGATGCGGTTTGCAAGCGGCTTAAAATCCCTCGGCGTCGGGAAAGGTGACCGGGTCTGCATCTACATGCCGCTCGTCCCCGAGCAGGTCGTCGCGATGCTTGCCTGCGCCCGGATCGGGGCCGTCCACTCCGTCATCTTCGGCGGGTTCGGGCCGGACGCGCTTGCGATGCGGATCAACGATGCGGGAGCGAAGGTCCTCGTCACCGCGGACGTCGGCTACCGGCGGGGGAAGGCCGTCCCGCTCCGAGAGATCGCGAGAGAGGCGCTCGGCCACGCACCGTCCGTCGAGCGGGTCGTCGTCCTCCGGCGCGAGAGCGCAGCCGCCGGCCTCGACCCGACCCGCGAGGTCGACTACGCGGCCCTCATAGCAGAGGCCGCGCCCGACTGCCCGGCGGAGGTGATGGACGCGGAAGACCCGCTCTTCATCCTCTATACGAGCGGCTCGACCGGGGCGCCGAAGGGGATCGTGCACACGTGCGGAGGCTACATGGTCGGGACCTACTACACGACGAAGTGCGTCTTCGACGTCAAGGAGAACGACGTCTTCTGGTGCACCGCCGACCCCGGCTGGATCACCGGCCACAGTTATATCGTCTACGGCCCGCTCGCCGTCGGCACGACCGTCGTCATCGCCGAGGGGACGCCGGACTACCCGGACCCCGGCGCCTACTGGCGGCTGGTCCAGGACCTCGGGGTGACGATCTTCTACACCGCCCCGACCGCCATCCGGATGTTCATGCGCTACGGTGACGAGTGGCCGGCGAAGTACGATCTCTCGACGCTGCGCGTGCTCGGCTCCGTCGGCGAGCCGCTCAACCCCGAGGCGTTCGAGTGGTACTACCACGCCATCGGCAGAGACCGGTGCCCGGTCGTGGATACCTGGTGGCAGACCGAGACCGGGATGCACATGGTGACCACGATGGTCGGCGAACCAATGAAGCCCGGGTTTGCCGGGAAACCGATCCCGGGCGCCGTCGTGGACGTCGTCGACAGAACGGGCGCCCCGGTCCCGCCGGGGACCGGCGGGTTCCTGGTCATCAGGGAACCCTGGCCCTCGATGCTCCGGACGGTCCACGGGAACGACGAGCGTTACCGCACCTACTGGGAGACCATCCCCGGCTGCTACACCGCAGGCGACCTCGCGGTGAAGGATAAGGACGGCTACATCATGGTCATCGGGCGGGCCGACGACCTGATCGTCGTCGCCGGGCACAACATCGGCACCGCGGAGGTCGAGAGCGCGCTCGTCTCCCACGAGGCCGTCGCGGAGGCCGCCGTCATCGGGAAACCCGATCCCCTGAAGGGGAACGTCATCAAGGCCTTCGTCACCCTCCGCGTGGGCGCAAACCCCGGCGACGGCCTCACCGACGACCTCGCCCGCCACGTGAGGAAGAGCCTCGGCCCCGTCGCGGTGCCGGCCGAGATCGAGTTCATGGATAGGCTCCCCAAGACCCGAAGCGGCAAGATCATGCGCCGGGTCTTGAAAGCCCGCGAGCTCGGCATGGACCCGGGCGATGTCTCCACCCTGGAGGAGTAGACTCCCATGCCGGATGCATCCACAGTCTTCGGGCTGCCCGCGGAGAAGGGGCGGTGGGGGCTTGTCGCCCTCGGCCTCCTCATCAACCTCTGTCTCGGGAGCATCTACTCCTGGAGTGTCTTTGTCGCGCCGCTTGCGGCGCACTTCACGGAGGCGCTCGGCCGGGAGGTGACGGCGGGGGAGGTCCTCCTCCCGTTCTCGGTCTTCCTCGCCTTCTTCGCGATAGCGATGCCGCTCGCCGGGAAGTATATCGAGCGCTACGGACCGCGGATGGTGACGATGGTCGGCGGGGTCCTGACGGGCCTGGGCTGGCTGCTCGCCTCGACGGCGACGTCTGTCGAGGCGCTCTACGTCGTCTACGGCGTCATCGGCGGGCTCGGCGTCGGGATCGCCTACGGGGCGCCGGTCGCCGTCGCGGCCCGGTGGTTCCCGGACCGCCGGGGGCTCGCGGTGGGGCTTGCCTTGCTCGGCTTCGGATTCTCGGCCTTCGTCACCGCGAACGCGGCAGGCGCCCTGATCGCCGCCTACGGCGTGATGGCGACGTTCCGGATCTTCGGGGCCGTGTTCATCGCCGTGCTGCTCCTCGCCGCCCTCCCGCTCCGGTTCCCGCCGGCGGGCTGGCGGCCGGCGGGGTGGACCCCTCCCGCGCCCGGGATCGGGACGGCTCCGGTCTGTGAGTGCGACCGCCGCGCGATGCTTCGTACGGGGACGTTCTACGGGCTCTTCGCCTGCTACTTCATCGGCTGCCTCGCGGGGCTCGCCGCGATCTCGATTGCAAAGCCGGTCGGGACCGAGGTCGCCGGGGTGGATGCAGGGCTCGCGACGCTCCTCGTCGGGTTCTTCGCCGTCTTCAACGGGCTCGGGCGGCCCGGGTTCGGGACCCTCGCCGACCGGATAACCCCGCAGAAGACGGCGATGCTGACGTTTGCTCTGATCGCGACGGCATCGGTCCTGATCTGGCTCGCGCCGGGAGTGCCGGCCTACGTCGTCGCCTTCGCCGTCCTCTGGGGGTCCCTCGGGGGCTGGCTCGCCATCGCGCCGGCGGCGACGGCGTCCTACTTCGGGACGTGCGACTACCCGCGCTGCTACGGGGTTGTCTTCCTCGCCTACGGCGCAGGGGCCATCGCCGGGCCGCAGCTTGCGGGGTTCGTCCGGGAGGCGACCGGGACCTACCTCGGCGTCTTCCCGCTCGTCGCGGCTCTCGCCGCGGTGGGCTTCGTCGCCGCCTGGCTCCTGATGCGCCCGGCGGCCACCGTTCCGGCGGCGAGTGAAGAGGGGGCAGGAAAGCCTACGCTTTCCCGGTGAGCCCGAGCCGCCGGAGCACCCCGGCGGCCGCACTCATCCCGCCGTCCAGGTAGACGGCGCCGATGAGCGCCTCCAGGCACTCGGCGAGGACCCTGCCGGAGGTCCAGACCGTCTGGGCGGCCTCCCCTTTTCCCCAGCGGACGTAGTCGGCGAGGTCGAGGCCTTCCGCAAGCCCGCGGAGCCGGGTCATATTCACCAGGTTCATCTTTTGGTTGGTGATCGCACCCTTGTCGTGCGCTCCCCCTGCAACCACCGCCTCCACGACCGCGACGTTGATGACCGCATCGCCGAGGGTGGCGAGGGCGTCCATGTGGGCGCCGGGCGGGAGGCCGGCCTCCAGGGTATAGGCGAGGCGGGTCAGCGCCCGCTCGAGCAGTTCCCCGCTCATAAAGGCATAGCCGATCCGCGCCTCGATCTCGGCAGGGTCCCGGCGGTTCATAAAAAAGGGTTACTCCAGGACTTCGGCCTTCTCGATCCGGACGGGGACCTTGGGCTTATCGGCGGAGTTCGTCGCGACCTTCCCGATCTTGTCGACGACGTCGAGGCCCTCAACCACTTCACCGAAGACCGGGTGGGCGCTCGGCGTCCTGGGGTTGTCCCAGTCGAGGAAGTCGTTCTTCACCAGGTTGATGAAGAACTGACTCCCGCCGGAGTTCGGGCGGCCGGTGTTCGCCATCGCGATCGTCCCCCGGACGTTCGAGTGGCCCTTCACGAACTCGTCGGTGATGGTGTAGCCCGGCCCGCCCGTTCCGGTGCCGGTGGGATCGCCGCCCTGGATCATGAACCCGGCGATGACCCGGTGGAAGATCGTCCCGTCATAGAACCCGGATTTCGCCAGTTTCGCAAAATTTCCTGCAGTCACCGGCATGTCGTCGTAGAGCCGGATCGTGATGTCGCCCATGGTCGTGTGGAGCACGACTTTTGTCTCTGCCATAACCATTAACTCCGTATGGTATTGTCCGTCGTTGCTACTTATACTGATGGAGAGGGCGACCGGGTCTCCTCGCCAGGGTAGAACGAGCACTCGTAGCCCGTGCAGTCGCGGTTCACGGTCGCGTACTCGCATGAGATATGCTCCGTCACCGGCAGGCTGACGCCGCACTTCCCGGCGAGGAACTTCACCGCCTCGCCGATCGCGAGCCACGAGTCCCGCTTGCAGCACCGAGGCCCTCCACTCTCCGCGATTGCCATGAGACTCCGTGCCGTTACCTGGTTAGCAAGCGACCACTCCTCCTTCTTCAGCGGGCCGGAGTGCGTGATCAGGCTCATGAAGATCCCGGTGCCAATCGCCGCCCCGCATGCCCCGTGCGTGCCGCAGAAAGCCGGCTGGACGGCCTCGGCACGCTTCCTCGCCTGTCGGAGGGTCGGTTCCTTCTTCTCCGGGCTTCCCCGGTGGTTGTAGTAGGCGGCAAGCAGGACGGCCGGCACCAGGAAGTGGTGCTCCGGGCCGTGAAGGCTGATCTGCGGGTGCCGCATGATCGCGCAGGCGATCGCGAGCGGGTCCGTCTCCGTCGTCGTCAGGCAGACCCGCTCGATCAGGTCGAGGTTCGAGAGTGTCTCCAGCCCCGGCGGCGCCGTTACCGGCTCATCCTCGTGCGGGACGAGGTTCTTCCTGCAGGCCTGGCAGGCTGTCTCGCGGTCCATGGGCACCCCTGATACCTGATCCCGCATATGGGTTGCGGGCGCGGCAACCGGTTCTCCAGGAAAGTAAATGGTACATCTTAAACAAACATATTGAGTAAAACTATTTTATACAAACACCGCAGATGTATATCCATGTACCCCGGAGCGAACGTCTCCCCGGACCCCGGCCGGGACATACCTGTAAGCCGCTCTCCAACCCGCATACCTGGGGGTCTTTCCGGATGAACAGCCGGACGACGCCAGTCTTCATCATCACCGGTGAGCAGGGCCAGTGCAAGACGACGTTCCTGCATCAGGTGCTCGGGCTCATTGTCGGGGCAAACGTTCGGGTCCGGGGCGTGCTGGCTCCCGGCCACGTGCGGGACGGGCGCCGGTCCGGGTTCACCCTCGTCGACCTCGCCACCGGCGAGCACGAGGACCTCTCGTCGATCGACCCCGACCCGCGGTGCGAGGTCCACGGCCGGTTCTACTTCCGGCCTGAAGGGCTTCTCTTCGGCCGCAGGGCGCTCGCGCTGCCGGATCCCGGCGAGACCGATCTGGTGGTCATCGACGAGGTGGGGAGGTTCGAGCTCCAGGGCGGGGTCTGGGCGGAGCAGATCGACCGACTGGTCGCGCTCCCGCACCCCCCCATGATCTGGACCGTCCGGCGCCGGCTCCTCGATACGGTCATCGACCGCTGGAAGATCACGAACCCCGTCGTGGTGGACGTCGGGGCCGCGAGCGTCATGGCGACGGCGGACGCCGTGATGGATGCCGTCTGGGAGTGGCGAGAGAGGCAGACGTTCTCCCCGGTTCCGGCGCCACTGGTTCCGGGGGATCGCATCACGAACGATGCTCCCCTCTTCGCCGAGGCAGTCGCCGGGGGTTCCCCGGGTGCCCCGGCAATCCTCCGGCGGCGCTACGGCCCGGAAGGGTGATGCACTCAGGGCTGCTGCCCGCTCTGGATCGCCTCGATCACCGCGCCCGCGAGCTGCTCGATCTCGTCAAACCGCGGCTCCGCCATGCCGTTCTTTACGATCCCGCACCCGGTCGCGACAATGTGCAGGTCCGGCTCGACCCCGTTCTCCCGGAGTTTTTTGAGCGCACAGGCGTCCTCACAGCCGTCCAGCGCGAGGATTCGGCCGGAAAGCGACGCCGACAGGCGGCGTGCCGGGATACAGGCCTCGACGGATCCGGGGCACCGCTGCCGGACCACCATCCCCGCCTGACCGGTCAGCTTCCCGGTGTTCGAGAGGCCGGAGCAGGTGACGAGGATGATGGGTTCCGTCACGGACTCACTCCATCTCGAGCGCTTTTGCGGCCGCCCGCCCGATCAGTTCCGGCGGGATTGCCTCGTACTCCTCGCCGTTGTAGCAGAGCGTCCGGCACTCCGCGTCTCCCCCGCAGGAGTCGCAGGATGCGCAGGAGCAGGATGCGGCAGTCACCTCGACCCC
>NZ_DAXW01000003.1:319249-330809 GCF_002506585.1 Methanoculleus sp. UBA430
TCATCGGGGAGGACGGTCTCATCCACCCGGACGCTGATCCCCTCCATATCGAGGAGCATCCGGATCTCCGCGAGAACAGCCGAAAGCGTCATTCCGGTCTCCTCAAACTCTTCGGCGGTCTTCTCGATCTCGTTCCCGATGTGCTTCCATTCGATGACGAGTTCCTTCTTCATGGTATCATCTTGGGAATCGACGGGACATCTTTCTGTCGCCTCTCCGCCATGCCACCGGTCCCGGAGCCGGGGGGCAGCGTTCAGCATCGCAGGTGATCGTCTCTGCAGACGTCTTCACCGCGGACATTCTCCTCATTCCCGGCGGCCCAGACCCGTCTCCGGTCGGGCCCGACTCAGGAGACGCCAGATCCCGACCAGCGCGATCATATTCATATATTTGAATATACCAATTTGTGGATATGCAGGGGAGGATAAAACTGCTGAAAGCTCTCGCCGACGAGACGCGGATAAAGATCGTCCAATGCCTGATGGACGGCGAGCGATGTGCGTGTACACTCGTGCCGGCCGTCGGAAAGGCACAGCCGACGGTTTCGCAGCATCTCAGGGTCCTGGAGGAGGCCGGGGTTCTCGAGTCGCGGAGGGACGGTGTGAACATCTGGTACAGGATCAAGTCGGGCCAGGCGGTCCAGATCCTGGAGATCCTCGATATTCAGAAGATTGAGGTACCAATTTCCTGCGGGGAATCACCATGACAAACGATAGTGTGAGAATATTCGAAGGAGCGATCTCCAGTTCGGGATTTCTACGCCAGGGGATGAGAGCGAGATGAGCATTGCTTCATCGACATCCGATACCGATACGGTTACCCTGCAGATTCAGGGGATGGACTGCACCTGCAACGCCGACCTGCTCGCCCGGAAACTGGACGCCCTCGCCGGCGTCCGGGGCCACGAGATCACGCCGGTCACCGGCCAGGCCCGGATCACCTACGATCCCGCGATCGTCAGTGTCCAGGAGATCATCCGCACCGTCGCTGAGACGGGGATGACCGCCTCGCAGGTGCGAAGCGACGGGCGGAAGAGCACCTGGTGGCGTGAACCGCAACAACTCGCCCTCTACGGGAGCTTCCTCACCGCGGTGATCGCCTTCGTCGCGGGATACCTCGGGACGTCGCTCACCATCGTGAACGGGCTCTACCTGCTCGCCGTGCTCATCGGCGTCTACTACCCGGCACGAAAGGCGCTGATCGCGCTCAAGAACCTGACGCCGACGATCCACCTGCTCATGCTGATCGGCTCTGTCGGCGCGATGGCGCTCGGACTCTGGGGGGAGGCCGCGGTCCTGATCATCGTCTACTCGCTCGGCGACGTCCTCGAGTCCTACGCCGTGGATAAAGCCCGGGGTGCGATCCGGTCGCTCATGGCGCTCGTGCCGAAAGAAGCGCTGGTCCGGCGCAACGGCCGCGAGACCATCTGTGCGGTCGAGACGATCAGCGTCGGCGAAGTCGTGATCGTCCGACCGGGCGAGCGGGTGCCGGTCGACGGCACGGTCGTCGCGGGGTCGTCGTACGTCGACCAGGCAGCGGTCACCGGAGAACCGGTTCCCGTACACCGCGGCCCCGGCGAGGACGTCTTCGCCGGGACGATCAACCAGAACGGGTCACTCGAGGTCCGGGTCACAAAACCGGCGTCCGAAACGATGCTCTCCCGGATCATCCTCTCGGTCGAGGAGGCGCAGGCGAAACGGACATCATACCAGCGATTTTCGGACTCCTTCGGGAAGTGGTACACGCCGGTCATGTTCGTCCTCGGGGTGCTGGTCGCCACCGTGCCGCCGCTCTTCTTCGGTGCCGAGTGGTACCCGTTCATCTACCGCGGGCTCGTCGTCTTCGTGGTCTCGTGCTCCTGCGGCCTTGCGCTCTCCGTGCCCGTCGCGGTGGTGGGCGCAATGGCGAACGCTGCAAAGCAGGGAACCGTCTTCAAGGGCGGCGCCTACCTTGAGACCATCGAGACGGTGAAGGCGATCGCGTTCGACAAGACCGGGACCCTGACCATCGGACGGCCCGCGGTCACGGATGTCGTGACCTTTGACGATCTCACCGGGGATGAACTGCTCGACCTTGCCGCCTGCATCGAGTCGTGGTCGGGCCACCCCCTCGCAGCAGCGATCGTCCGGAAGGCTCGCGAGAGCGGGACGTTCTCGGGTCGGCCGGCCGTTCAGTTCGAGGAGACGGCCGGGCGCGGGGTCGCGGCGACGGTGGACGGCCAGGCATGCCGCATCGGCAGCCCCCGCGCCATGCTCGAAGAGGGTATCGAGATCGGTCACGCGGAGGAGACGATCGCCCGGATCGAGGGTGAAGGCCGGACCGTGGTCCTGGTCAGCCGCGACGGGACGCTCGCCGGCCTGGTCGCGATCGCCGATGAGGTGCGGCCCGGCGCTGTCGAGGCCTTGCAGCGGTTAAGACGCGCCGGCGTCCGGACCGTGATGCTGACCGGGGACAACGAGCGGAGCGCCCGGGCCATCGCGCAACGTGTCGGTGTGGATGAATACCGGGCGCAGCTCCTGCCGACGGATAAGGTCGACGTGGTGCGGCAGTTGAGAGAGCGGTACGGTGCAGTGGCCATGGTCGGCGACGGCATCAACGACGCACCGGCCATGGCCGCCGCGGACGTCGGCATCGCGATGGGCGCGGCAGGCACGGACATCGCGATCGAGGCCGGCGACGTGGTGCTGATGTCCGACGACCTCGGGAAACTGGCGTATGTGCGTGAACTCTCGCACCGGACGGTCACCGTGATCCGGCAGAACATCGCCGTCTCGCTGATCAACGTCGCGTTCATGGTCGTCGCGGCCCTGCTCGGCTACCTCGGGCTGGTCACGGGCCTGCTCCTGAACGAGGGGAGCGCGGTCTTCGTGATCTTGAACGCCCTGCGTCTGCTGACGTGGCGGAGCGGCGCCGAACCTGAGAGCCCCGCTGCTGCCCAGATAAAGGCTCCTGCCATTCCGACTGCAGCGCAGACGACGGCGGCTGTCGGCTGCTGTTCCTGTACCGCACCTGCGGGCGATGTGCTACCCGTTCCTTCAACGGCCGGAGCCGGTTGCTGTTCGTGCGGAGAGCCGCAGATCTCCGTCGCCGTCGGGGCGACAGGTTCGTGCTGTTCCGGCGCGGAGGACGTTGGTGCGGCATCAACGGCGACAGCCCCCGCAGGAGACGGATGTTGCTGCGGTGATACGTCGATTGACCGGGATCTGCCGACCCCAACCCTCGTCGAGACAGAAGGTTGCTGTTGTTGCGGAGAGCCTGCCGACGAGGTGCCGCCTCCAATCCCCATCCCCGGCAACGGATCCGGATCGTCCGGTCCTGCAACCACGACGTTCCGGCTCGAAGGGCTCGGTTGCGCCTGTGAGGGGCAGATGGTCGAGAGACGGGTGAAGGCCCTGAAGGGGGTGACCGCTTTCACCCTGAATGGGATCACGAACCAGCTGAAGGTCACCTACGACCCGGCCGCTGTCTCGGTCGACGATATCGTGATGGCGGTGAAGAAGGCGGGCGTGACCGCGGTCCCTGGGGACCGGCGCTGATTGCAGTTACACGGACCAAATCGAGGCGACTTGATGCAACAAAAGACGATGATTATGCTGGTCGATGGTCGATCCCCGGGGCTGGACGTCGCCAGCCCGGGGGCTGGCACACCCCCGGACACCACGGAGAACAACCATGGCTGAAACTATGAAACGGCTCTCGTTCCTTGATCGCTACCTGACTCTCTGGATCTTCCTTGCGATGGCGATCGGGATCGGGATCGGCTACTTCTTCCCCTCGGTCCCGCAGGCGATCACCGGCTTTGCGGTCGGCACGACCTCGATCCCGATTGCGATCGGCCTGATCGTGATGATGTACCCGCCGCTCGCGAAGGTCCGGTATGAGGAACTCGGCAGCGTCTTCCGCGACCGGAAGGTGCTGGGCTTATCGCTCTTCCAGAACTGGGTCGTCGGCCCGGTCCTGATGTTCGCCCTCGCGGTCCTCTTCCTCGCCGACCGGCCGGAGTTGATGTACGGCCTGATTTTGATCGGGATCGCGCGCTGTATTGCGATGGTGATCGTCTGGAACGACCTCGCTGGCGGGAGCTGCGACTACTGTGCCGCGGTGGTGGGCTTAAACTCCGTCTTCCAGGTCTTCTTCTACTCGATCTACGCGTACATCTTCATCACGGTTCTGCCGCCGCTCCTCGGGATCGGGACCGGCACCGCGATCAGCATCACGATCGCCGAGATCGCGACCTCGGTCTTCATCTACCTCGGCATCCCGTTCATCGCCGGGTTTCTGACCCGCTTTATCCTGCTTCGGGTACGATCGAAGGAGTGGTATGAGACCCGGTTCATCCCGCGGATCTCGCCCCTGACCCTCGTCGCCCTGCTCTTCACGATCATCGTGATGTTCTCGACCCAGGGGGCGAACATCATCCAGGTCCCGTTCGACGTCGTCCGGGTCGCGATCCCGCTCCTGATCTACTTCCTCGTGATGTTCTTCGTCGCGTTCTGGATGAGCCACCGGCTCAACGTCGACTACCCGCGTTCGGCGACCCTGGCCTTCACAGCAGCGTCGAACAACTTCGAACTCGCCATCGCCGTCGCTGTTGCGGTCTTCGGCATCGGCTCGCAGGTCGCATTCGCCACCGTGATCGGCCCGCTCATCGAGGTGCCGATCCTGATAGGGCTCGTCAACGTCGCGCTCTGGCTCAAAAAACGGTGGTACGCGAATGAGCCGGCCGCACAGTGCGCCATCGATCAGGGGGTCGTATGAACCCTGTCCTGCCTGCACCTGCGTGGAATTGAGGGGGAGGTCTTGACAGCCCGCGAAGAGGTTCGAGAGAGGGTTCGGCGATCAACGTCCGCCTGCTACCAGGAGGCGCCAACGGGGTCCCGGGGACAGGTCCTCTGCGACCCCGGCGCCTCCCCCCAATAACCGGGAGCCCTGATGGGCAGCGGATCTCCCGAGCGGCACGGGTATGATGCCGAAGAGGATGTGAGGGGATCTTGTTCAACGAGCGCTCTCATCTAGGCATTAATTCGGACCCGTTTCAGGTCGTACCACCCTTTTCCCAGCAGTGTAAGTCCGATGATGATGAAAATAGCGGAATGGATGCCGTAAACCCAGGTCTCAAACCCGGAGTCGCCATAAAACAGATTCAACCAGAAGAACGGGCACGCCAGTCCGAAGAACGCGAACCCTGCACCGACTTTCATCCGGCTTTTTATCCGTCGCTCGTTGGAAGACATGGGGCCTTTTCCGTGTAGAGTAATCTGTCCATGCACTACTTAATTGAAGTTCATGGTCCGTTTCTCATTCCGATAACATTGAATCCCTGTAGCACGCAGCAGGGACCTGCAGGACGGTTCAGACCGGTCACGGACAGGAGCCTGGTCCCCACGCATACGCGCCGCGTGGGGGAGGGAAACGGCGCGGGCCCGGAGAACGATGGTAGACCCTGCACGACGGTGGTATTCAACCTCACCCAATCAGCATTGCCGCGAGGAGGTAGACCCCGATCCCGATGAAGAGCACCCCGACGATGCGCCGCGTCCAGTACTCGAACCTCTCCGCCGCCTTCATCGCGCTCCCCACCTTCGCGATCCCGGTCACCATGATCAGCGAGAACGCGATCACCGGCAGAGCGGTCGCGACGGCAAAGACCGCCGGTACCCCGAGCGGGTCAGAGGTCCGGAGCGCCAGCGGGACGAGCATCGCAAAGAAGAGCACCGCCGAGAAGGGGCAGAAGGTCAATGCGAAGAGCACGCCGAGGATGAAACTTCCCGCGAGCCCCCGGTCGGCGACCCGCTCCTTGAATGCGGCAAACCGCCTGCTGCCGCCCCGAAAGGAGGGGAGCGGGACGAGATCGAGCATCACGACCCCGATCACGATCAGCAGCGGGCCGACGAGCACCTCGCCCCAGGTCTGGAGGAAGAGCGAGATCCCCTGAACGGAGAGCCCGAGGGTCACAATCGCTGCGGCGATGCCGACGTAGACGACCATCCTCCCCGCGCTGTAGAGCGCCCCGGCGAGGAGGGTCTGCCCCGGGTTACCGATCCGGCGGGAAAGGTAACCGATCGCGGCGACGTTCGTCGCGAGCGGACAGGGCGAGAGGGCCATCATCAACCCGATGAAGAACGCGGCGACGAGGGGAACACTGCTCGTCCCCATCGTCTCCATGAACCCCATCAGGCTCATTGCGAGAAGTCCCCGGCGAGACGCATCCCGATCAGCGTCTTGAGATACTGCATGAATCCGGGCTTGTCGTTGAGTTTGTACCAGACCCGGGTATCCTCCTCTTTGGAGAACCCACCCTGGTCGTCGTAGGTGCCGATCCAGAGCGACGAGCCGGTCGCCCCGTAACGCTCGACGATCTCCTTCTTTTCCGGGTCGGCGACATCGACGTGATCGAAGACGAGCTTCCCTGAGCCGAGTTCACCGGGGAAGTGTGTCTTCACGGTCTCTTCGGCGTAGTCGCCGAGCACCACGCAGGAGTAGCACTGGTTCGGCGCGGTGAAGTGGATGACTTCGACTTTCGTGACGGTGCCGTTGAGCGGCGAGATGGTGGCGGCATCCGCTCCGCCTGGTGCTGCCGTACACCCTGCGAAGAGGGCGGTGAAGGCGAGGAGCACCGCCAGCGCAACTAATGGCAGGACCTTTCGTCCGGTTATGCTGCAGGCAGGCCCCCGGGGCACGCGCGGGGCATCAGGACTGCATGGTTGTTTTGTTTTCATCAAGGACACTCCTGTCGCTGGATTGGCTGTTACAATTTGGTTTGAAATGATTCTGTGTTCTTGTGCAGGTTGATATATATGCTTTATCCAGGGGTGCTCCATCACCGCATCCCCCTGCCGGAAATATCGGCTCTCCTCCACTGCGTGTCGGGGGCGATCCGCGGCAGCGGTCACTCCGGCTCACCCCGCTTCTTTGCCCGGGTGATCTTCCTGCGGTGGAGATCCTCCCGCTCCTGCTCCTCGATATACCGCAGGGTCTCGACGATGCGGGGTATCAGCACCCTGTCCATCGCGTTCACCTTCCGGCGTGTCCGTGTGATACTCCTCTCAAGCGCCCGGAGAGTCTCCTCCTCTTCCCCGAGAAGGAGCGCCAGGTACAGCACCCGAGAGAAGCAGGCTGCAGCAAGGACGATATGGGGCGACGCACGGTCGACGATCTCTATCCACGGTGTTCCGACCGCCACCTCGGACCTGACCACGGGCGTCCCGGCCGCTTCGAGAGTCCGGCTCCAGTCTTCGAGAACCTCGCTGGCGTATTCGATGGCCGCCCAGGAACGGCTTCCGCCTCCCGCTTCTCGACGGTATGGAAGAAGGCAATCTCGCCGGCCCCGGTGCCGACCAGCTCGCGGACGGTGCAGAACATCCGTTTGGTGGTGTCGGAGGGGGCGACTGGGAAGAGTACGGTTGAGAGCATCGAACTCGCCACGCTATAGTTGTCGCCGTAATATAACCGCTTCGAGGGTCATGGCAACCGGTGCGGGATCGCGGCCCGGTCCATCCGCCTGCAGCCCGGACAGTCGAGTTACGGGGCGAAAACGGCTGGTCGTCTCTCTAATGGCCAGCAGATCGGCAGACACACTCTCTCCGGCGTAATCGTCCATGGTCATCAGTGAAGTCCTCACTGTCACTGGTATCAAACCTTTTCAAAAAAAATTGAATCAGTGCGGAAGGCTCATCCGTAACGAAGAACAGGCTGTTTGAAGTGGTATTGAGGAGACCACGCCGGACGGAGCGTCCCGGTGCATTTGGAGAATCGGTGAAGCAGGAAAACTAAATAATATCTGAGGATACTCATCCAATCCACAGAGAGGAAACAGGGCATGCGAGCCGAGCGCGGAGCGTCAATCGACCTGGATATCCCATTTTACCGCCAGCATTACGACTTCACATGCGGTCCGGCCGCACTGATGATGGCTCTGAAATACCTGGATGACAGCGTGCGCACAGGAACGGATCTCGAGATCGATATCTGGCGGGAAGCAAACCTCGTTGCCGTCCGCGGGACAAGCAGGTACGGCCTGGCATTTTCTGCGGCCGTCCGTGGATTTTCTGCCGGAGTTGCCAGCAACACGGGGAGAATCGATTTCGTTGAAAAGGTCGTTCCACCTCTGAGCGATCCGAAAATGCAACTGCTTAGAGAGCAATTTTTCGAAAGAAGAATCCGATGCAGAAGGCTGGGGGTCCGGGAACGACGGCAAGCAATCACCGGCAGAACCATCCGCACCTCGCTCTCCCTGAACCGTGTTCCGTTGATCGTGATAAACTCCCTGGTATGCAGCAACGAAGACCTGCCCCATTGGGTTGTGGTGACCGGAATCGATGACGCGTTCCTTTACTACAACAATCCCCTTGATGCCGTTCACCGAAAAAGAAAGACCAGGATATCCACTCTCAAGGAGTTTATCGGATACCATGGCGACCAATCCATGGTGGAGGTCTGGAGGGAGTGACCCCTGCCGTTCTGCGGTTCGTGCGTACCGGACCACTGAATCTACCGGGAGTGTGTCACATGTGATCAGGTATGGCCGGGCAACCCGCGGTTCATCCCCTGATCGCTTCAAGCACGGCAGCTGAAAGGCGCTCGATCTCGTCGAATCGCGGTTCGGCCATCCCATTCTTCTCGATACCGCAGTCAGTTGCGACAATATGCAGGTGCGGCTCGATTCCGAGCGCCTGCACCTTCTTCTTCCCGCAACAGTCGCCGCACCCATCCAGCACCAGGACGCGATCCGCGTGCCGGACCGCATTCTCCAAGGACGCCGTCGGCCGGGTGGCCGCAAGGCACGCCTCGACCATCCCGCCGTAGCGGCGCATGAGCGCCGCACCGGCCTGGGCGGTCAGCTTTCCGGTGTTCGAGATCCCGGAACAGGTGATGACGGTGACCGCCATCGTCACGCTTCTCCGAACGTCGTATCGATCCAGGCGGTGATCTCGTCCCGGATCCGCCGGACACCGGCCATGATCTCCTCATCGGTGCCGGTGAGGTTCGAGGGGTCCGGGAACTCCCGGTGGATCTCCTCCTTCGCCCAGGGGAAGAAGGGGCAGAGCCCTCCTTCACAGACGGCGACGAGGAGATCCATCTCCTGCTCGTCGAACACACCAAGATCCTTTGAGCGGTGGCCGGAGATGTCGATCCCGATCTCGGCCATCGCCCGGACCGCGTAGGGGTTCAGGGTTCCCGGCGCGGTGCCGGCCGAGAAGGCCTCATAGCGGTCGCCGTAGCGGGCGTTCAGGTAGCCTTCCGCCATCTGCGAGCGGGCAGCATTGTGGGTGCAGACGAAGAGGACTTTCTTCTTCATGGTATCACTCCAGCCCGAGCGCTTTGAGTGCCGCCCGGGCGATCAGCTCCGGCGGGATCGACTCGTAACGCTCGCCGTTATACTCGATTGCCCGGCACTCCGCGTTATCCTGCCCGGTGATGCAGGCGCAGGAGGCGCAGGGCGTAGTTGTGACCTCCATACCCTCGATGAGTTTCTCGAGCGGCACGCCGTTGAAGAGGATGCTGTTCGACTCTGCGATCGCTTCATTCTCGAGGGCGGTCTCGACAACCCGGACCGCGATGCCCTCCTCCTCTAAGATGGGGCGTATCTGCTCGACTACGTCTATCACCGTCCGTCCAGTCTCACCGCACCGCTCGCAGGTGTTCTCAATGTCTCTTCCGATATGCCGCCATTCGACGACGAGAGTCTCCGCCGGCCCCTCGCAACCGCAATCGGTACCGCAACCGCAGCCGCATCCACCGGAGACCTCAGACTTCTGCTCCTGCTTCTCTCTTCCCCGCCCCTCCCAGGCGGCGGAGACAACCTTCTCCACGTCTTCTTCGGAGAGATCGAGGCTTCCGCCCTTCTCGATCCCGAGGTCCGTGACCACGATCTCCTGGTCGGGTGTAATCCCGGCCCGCTCGGCGATCTGGCAGGCGCACCCGACCGGGCAGCCGTCGATGACGATCACCTCGTCCGCCGTCTCGACCTTCTTCTTGATCGAGGGTGTCCCGACGGCAAGTGAGGCCGTGCAGGCGATATTTCCGTATCCTTCCTCCGTCAACTGGACGGCAGCCTCGTTCGAGAGCTGGCCGGCCTTCGATGCGCCGGCGCAGGCGAAGATGATCCGCTTCGTTCCGCCTTCCGGCTCCGCACCACCCCCACAGGCACACCGGGGCACTGTCTGTTCTGCCATCTCACTTCTCTCCGAGCAGTATCTGTTTGATATCCTCAACGCAGGGGACGTGGCCGACGACTTTGGCCTCGCCGTCAACGTAGAGCGCCGGCGTCAGCATCACGCCCCGCTCGATCATCGCATCGAGGCTCTCGATCTTGCGGATCTCCGCATCGATCTTGAGTTCCCTGACCGCGATCTCGACATTTTTGATCATCCGCCCGCACTTGGCGCAGCCGGTCCCGAATACTTCAACCAGCACCATCTCTCAGACTCCTTTGCAGGGGAAGAGGGATCTCACCCCTGCAGGATCTCCTTGATCTCCTTGACGTCCGCCACCCGGCCCGAGACCTTCAGTTCCCCGTCGACGGCAAGAGCCGGCGTCAGCATCACGCCGCGGTCCATGATCTCGGTGATATCGTCGACCTTGACGACTTCGGCCTCGATGCCGAGTTCCTTGATTGCCGTCTCCACGTTCTTTGCGAGCCGCTTGCATTTGGCGCAGCCGGTTCCGAGCACTTCCACCTTCATCGTTTCTTCACCTCGTTCTGGTACTCACGAAGGAGCGCCGCCCGGTAGAGCGGTTCCGCTTCCTTCGGGATGTAGTTGTAGATCTTTACCTGTTTCATCAGTTCACCGCCGATAGCAATCTCGCCAGAGAGGTTAAGGGCGACCGTATCGGCCAGGATACCGTCGAGCATCGCAAGCCCAACGACGACCCCGCCGACATCGATCCGGCGGATCCGGCGCATGGCCTCGGCGGCGCAGCAGGGTTTCTCTCTCTTCTTTGTCTCCATAGGTTCTCCCCTATATGAGTAGCATCCCGTTCCCGAAGAGGAACCCGGCAATGGTCGCGAAGACGACCACCAGCGCCACGTAGGCCGCTGTCTTCTTCGCCCCCATGATCCGGTGGATGACGAGGACGGAGGGGAGGCTGATCGTCGGCCCGGATAGCAGGAGGGCGAGCGCCGGACCGCTGGCCATCAGCCCCGACGAGTAGCCAAAGGTCGTGCCGATGATCGGGACCTCAAGCAGCGTCGGCATGTAAAGGATCGACCCTGCGATCGCCGCAAGGAAGTTCGCGCCGAGCGAGTTGTTCCCGAAGTAGGGCTGGAAGGTCTCCGGCGGGAGGAAGAAGGCGATGATCCCGACAAGGAATGTCCCGGCGATCAGGATCGGAAAGATCTTCTTCGTGAGATCCCAGGTCTCCATCCCCCAGTCGGTCACCTCGTCCCGGTCGTAATAGTAAATGAGCAGGACGGCGATCGCGAGCGTGAGAATGTAGACGATGCCGAGCCGGAGCGCCCAGTCAAGCGGCGAAGCGCCGAAGACCAGCACCCCGACCAGGAGGGCGAAGAACGCCGGCGTGACCCAGCGCGGTTTCTCTTCCTCGCATGCCCCGGCGA
>NZ_DAXW01000003.1:330930-449609 GCF_002506585.1 Methanoculleus sp. UBA430
CCCCGGCGAGCGCCAACGGGTGCGCATCGCTGATGATGACCCGCTCCGGCCTTCTCCCCCACGGTCAGGATGCTCCGTACGACCCTGCTGCCGCCGATGGAACCGATGCTCATAGTGCCCATGCTTTTTTCTCCTCTGCTGTTGAACGGTTAGTTCGTACGCCGTGTGAGAGCAGCGAAAGGTTATAGATGTTTTCATTTCAGATTCTTTTGAAATATCGAGTGTGATGTCCCGATGGCAGAAGACAAAAAATACCAGGATGCATCCCTGCCCCTCCCTCCTGACGTCGAGGAGTCGCTCTGCCGGTGCGGGGGCATCGCAGGGCTGACGGGGCAGTTGCCGGGAGACGATCTCCTGAAAAGAGAGAGTGCTCTTTTTCGCGCACTCGCCGACCCCCTCCGCCTCAAGATCCTCGCCATGCTCGCGGTGCAGCCGCTCTGTGTCTGTGTCATCAAGGCGGTGCTCGGGATAGCGGACTCGAAGCTCTCCTACCACCTCTCCGTCCTGAAGAAGATGGGACTGATCGCCGGCGAGGCGCAGGGAAACTGGATCATCTACCGGCTGACCGCCGATGGCACCGCCTGGACAAGACAGGTGATAGGCGACGCCGGGAGTCGAAAAAACAGGTGAATCCCGGATCCTATATGCCGAGACCCTCTAAGAAGGTCCGGTGCAGGCGGAGATCTCCGCCAAGCTCCGGGTGGAAGGCGAACGCCATGTGCCGGCCGTGCCGGACGACGACGATCCCCTCCGGTATGCGGGCGAGCACCTCGACGCCGCTCCCGATCTCCGTCGCCACCGGGGCCCGGATGAAGACCGCGCGGAAAGGGTCGGCAAGGCCCGCGATGTTGAGAGACGTTTCACGGGAGTCGACCTGCCGCCCGAAGGCGTTCCTCGCTACATGCATCGGGATGAGACCCAGGGTCCGCACCCGTGGATCGTCCACCCGGTCAGCCACGAGGACCATCCCGGCGCAGGTCGCAAATATCCCGCCCTCGAACCCGGCAAGCGGCTCATAAAGCCCGTTTTTCCCGATCAGCCGGGAGATGGTGGTGGACTCGCCGCCCGGTATCGCGAGGGCGTCGAGGTCCCCGAGGTCCGCCGCGTGCCGGACGGGGACGACCGTTGAACCCGGCCGGTCTGCGAGCGCCTCACGGAACGCCGTAATATGCTCGGCGACGTCGCCCTGGAGCGCGAGAACGCCGATCTTAACGCCCACGGGTCTGCAACACCTCGTCTTCCCGGAGCATGTGGACATCCAGGCCCTTCATCGCCTCGCCGAGACCCTTGCTCACCTCGGCGACGATCTTCGGGTCATCGTAGTGGTTTACTGCCTCCACGATCGCCCGGGCGGTCGCCTCGGGGTTCGATGACTTGAAGATCCCCGACCCGACAAAGACGCCGTCGGCCCCGAGCTGCATCATCAGGGCCGCGTCGGCGGGCGTCGCGATCCCGCCGGCGGAGAAGTTCACCACCGGGAGGCGGCCACGCTGTGCGCACTCGATGACGAGTGCTGCCGGCGCCTCGATATCGCGCGCCCGGTCGACGAGCTCCTGGTTGTCCATCCCCGAGAGAGCCCGGATCCCGCCCATGATCGCCCGCATGTGACGGACCGCCTCCACGACGTTGCCGGTCCCGGCCTCGCCCTTCGTCCGGATCATCGCCGCGCCCTCGTCGATACGGCGCAGCGCCTCGCCGAGGTTCCGGGCGCCGCAGACGAACGGGACGGAAAACCGGGTCTTATCGATATGGAACTGCTCGTCGGCCGGGGTCAGCACCTCGCTCTCGTCGACCATATCCACGCCGAGGGCTTCCAGGATCTGCGCCTCGACGAAGTGGCCGATCCGGGCCTTCCCCATCACCGGGATGGAGACCGCGTCGATGATCTCGACGATCTTCTGCGGGTCGGCCATGCGGGCCACGCCCCCGGCCGCTCTGATATCGGCAGGGACTCTCTCAAGCGCCATGACAGCGACGGCACCGGCCTCTTCGGCGAGCTCGGCCTGCTCTGCGTTGACCACGTCCATGATGACGCCGCCCTTCTGCATCGACGCAAAGCCGCGCTTGATCAGCTCGGTGCCAAATCTCAGTTCCTCGAGTTTCATTACTTCTATGTATAGTTCATGGACCCCAATAAAAATAGTGCGGCGATCTCGGCGAGGGCGAAGATGACCGTCGCCGCCCGGACTGCAGCGACGATATCGGCGCCCCCCTCCGCAAGCGTCCGCCCCGGGGCCCCGATAGTGTAGACGCCGGGCTTCTCGAGACGCACCCCGACGCCGCCGGCGATGACGGCCATCGGGATCCCGCCGTTGAACCCGGGGCGCTTCCTGCTATCCCGGCGAAGCGCGGCGTAGGCCGGGGCGAACCGGCCCTTCGCCGCAAAGTAGGTGAGGAGGATAAGACCGGTGATCCGGGCCGGAATAAAGTTCAGGACGTCGTCGACGCGTGCCGGGAACCACCCGATCCGGAGCCGTTCGTCCCGGTAGCCGAGCATCGCGTCCATCGTGTTGACCGCCCGGAAGACGGCGGCCCCGGCGAGGCCGAAGAGCCCGAAGTAGAAGAGCGGCGATATGATGCTGTCCACCAGGTTCTCAGTCATCGACTCGTAGGCGGCCGAGAGGACGTGCTCGCCCTCGAGATGCGCGGTATCCCGGCTCACCATCATCCCGACCGTCGAGCGGCCCGCGTCGATGCTGCCGGTCTCAAGCGCCCGGACCACGGCGGCGGCATGTTCCTCGAGCGCCCGCCAGGCCAGGCAGGCCTTGAGGAGGAAGGGCGCGAGGAGGAGGTAGAGGTACCAGGGGGCCGCGAACTCTGCGAGCGCAAAAGGAGCGGCAAAGAGGGCCACGGTCGCGAGGGTTCCCACGACCCCGATCGACCGCTGGATGCCGGCCGGGTAGCGGGACGGGACCCCCCACCACCCGATGAACCGGCCGAGGACCGCCACCGGGTGATACCGGGAGTGCGGGTCCCCGACCAGGCGATCCACCAGCAGCGACGCGGCGACTACGACCGCTGCCGCAACCATGCAAGGAGAACCCCGATGAGCAGCGCCGCAAACGCAGCGGCGTTTACGAGATCGACCCGGAATACGAGCCAGAGCGCGTAGAGGACCAGGGCAGCGGCGACGGGGGCGAGGACGGCGACGGGGGGCAGCGGCGGGAGCGGTAGTGCCGGGACCGCCATGCCGGCGGAGGCCGGTTCCGCCGGTCCGGGCTCCGGGGCTTTGCGCTCCCTGACGACGACCCGGAACTGCGCTTTTCTCGCGCCGTATCCCGCAATGACCTCCACGGTGAAGATCCCCGGGTAGGCGTCCTCCCGGATCGGGATGCGGAACTCCTCGCTCTCGCCCACGTAGAGGTTCTCGTGGAAGAAGCCGGTGAAGGGCGAGGAGTTGGAGGAGGCGAGGGTGATATGGAGCGGCGAGCCATGGTTGACGATCCTGAGAACAAGATCGCTCCCTGCCGCCGCCTCAACCTCTTGCGGGACCTCGATGGCGTTGATCCCCCGGCGGTTGAGATGAATCTCCGACATCGGCCGGGTCAGTCCTCGCAGGCGGTCCGCGGGAGGAGGTTCGGGATGCCTTCGCTGATGGGGTAGTCGACGCAGCATGCCGCGCACCGGAGAGTACCCTCCAACACCTCATCGTCGCTCTCCTCCGTCACCGTGAGGACGAGGTCGCCCTTGCAGACGGGGCAGCAGAGGATCTCCATGAGGCTTTTTCTCATAAATCCCCCCGGAGATCGATGATCTGGGACATCTCGGGACCGGTCGAGATCAGGGTGACGGGTTTGCCGATATCCTTCTCGGCCTGCGCGATGAAGTCCTTCGCCTTCTTGCTCAACTGGCCGTAGTCCGTCGCGCCGAAGCAGGCCGGGTCGATCCGGTCAATCCCGGTGATCGCCGCCTGGGTGCAGCCGTTGATCATCGCCGAATAGCGGGCCATCTTCCCGTCCCAGGTGCCGATACGGCGCTGGCGGTGGGTGACGGTGCCGAACTCCTCGATACCGAGCTCGTGCGACCGCTCCATCGTCATCTCGGTGGAGAACGGGCCTTCCCCGACCCGGGTCGGGTAGGCCTTGAAGACGACGATGACATCGTCAATCCGGGTCGGGCCGACGCCGTTGTCCGCGGCGATCTGCGAGGCGGAGGTATCCTTGCTGGTCACGAACGGATAGGTCCCGAAGTAGAGCGAGATCCCGAAACCCTGGGTCCCCTCGAGGAGGACCGTCTCACCCTTATCCAGGGCGCTGTTGACGTCCTGTGCTACATCGGTGATGAAGTCCGCAAGTTCCGGGACGTCTTTTGCCTGCCGGGACGTCCGGAGGACGCGGTCTGAATTTGCCGGACCGCACCCGGTCCCGGTGCTCCCGATCTTCTCCCTGAGGTGCCGGCTTGCCCTGTCCCGGGCGATATGCTCTTCTTCGATGACACCGCACCGCCCATCGACAAAGGTCCTGTCCCGGACACCGAGCAGGTCGACCTCGTGCAGGAAGACCCGGGGATCGACGAGCACGCCGCTCCCGATCATGAGGGCCGACTCCGGGTAGACGAATCCCGAGGGGACCATCCTGACACCATACTCTTTCTCCCCGATACAGACGGTGTGTCCCGCGTTCGGACCAACGCCGCCCCGGGAGATGATGGATGGTCTGTCCTGGTGAGCGATGTGGGCCACGATCTTTCCCTTCCCTTCGTCACCAAAGAATCCGCCGACGATAATAGTACAACTCATTGTTCTATCATGTAGGATGGAGCGATACTTGATGATAAACGTTACAATGTGATACCGGGAGGGGAGGCAACCCCTCTCCCGGCAATCGGGCTCCATGGGGTTCCGGACTGACCGCAGGGGAACTCAGGAAGACGGGATCACGATACGGGGCAATGAAAAGCACCTTCTGCGGCCGGACGGGATCCCGGCATGCGCGGGTGCTGGAGAGGCGTCTCCGGCGTTGCGTCGCGAAACGCGCATATCCCGGGTGCCCGGAAGTGAGAAGCCATTGTATATTAATTTTCGTGGCCGCAGATCGTCCCCGGTCCGGTTACCGTCGGGATCCGAACCCCTTCATTTCCACTGGAAACTTCATCTCCTGTACATTCCCGGCCATTGCATCGAGTTTTCCCCGGATACGACGTACTGATCTGTAGCCGGATCTTTTCCCCGGAGCGCGGATGCGAACCCGCGGATCTGCCCGGGGTTCAGGGGACGGGATGCGTATGCCGGTAGGGGTGTGATCGGATCCCGGGGCACCCGGAAACCCTGAATAAATCCACATCTCCAGTGGAAATAAAGGGGTTCTCCGTCCGTCATTCTCCCGTCGGACACAGAACTGTAGACCGCTTATGCAGAAGAACCGGTTAAAAAAAGTTTTGATCTGATTTTCGGGGATGTCTGGAGAGATTCTTTTATTTGACCGAGTCCAGGAAGGCCCCTATACGGGAGATCGCCTCCTTGAGATCGTCCCGCGAAACCGCGTAGGCGCACCGCACGTGCCCCGCACCGGACGGCCCGAGGACGCTCCCGGGGACGACCGCCACGTGCTGCTCGCGGAGGAGGGACTCTGCAAACTCGGTATCGGTCATGCCGGTGCTCTCCACCGACGGGAAGGCGTAGAACGCGCCCTTCGGGAGGTGGCAGGCAAGACCGAGTTTGTTCAATCCGTCGACGAAGAGGTTCCGCCGGAGCCGGTACTCCCGGACCATGGCGTCCTTCTCGGCTTCCCCGATCCGGAGCGCCTCGTAGGCCGCGATCTGCCCCATGACCGGGGCGCAGAGCGCGACGTACTGGTGGATCTTCAAGGCCGCCGCGGTGATCTCGGGCGGTGCGCAGAGGTAGCCGATCCGCCACCCGGTCATGGCGAAGGCCTTGGAGAACCCATTGAGGGTGATCGTCCGCTCGCGGAGCTCCGGGAGCCTCGCCGGCGAGAAGTGGTCGCCGTCGTAGGTGAGCTCGCCGTAGACCTCGTCGCTGATGAGGAGGAGGTCGTGGTCGACCAGGAGATCGGCGATAGCGCGCCAGTCCGCCTCCTGCATCACCCCGCCGGTGGGGTTGTTCGGGAAGTTTGCAATCAGGGCCTTTGTCTTTCGGGTGATGGACTCCGCGAGCGCATCGGCCGTCAGCCGGAACTCGTCATCCGCGCGGCAGCGGACGGGGACCGGGACGCCGCCGGCAAGCGAGACGCAGGGCGTGTAGGAGACGTAGCAGGGCTCGGCGACCAGCACCTCGTCGCCCGGGTCCGTGACGGCCCGGATGGCGATATCGGCGGCTTCCGAGACGCCGCAGGTGACGATGATCTCGTCTTCGGCATCGTAGCGGGTGCGAAACCGGGTATCGAGGTAGCGGCTGATGGCGCCCCGGAGCTGGGGCGTCCCCTTGTTCGAGGTGTAGGCGGTCGATCCCTGCTCGATGGAGTAGATAGACGCTTCGCAGACGCACCAGGGGGTCACGAAATCCGGTTCGCCGACACCCAGGGATATGACGTCCTCCATGGTCTGGGCGATATCGAAGAACTTCCGGATACCCGAAGGGGGTATGGCACGGGCCCGTGCCGAGACGAAATCTCTCACGCTCCTCACCTCAGAACGAGTAGGGGAGACGCTCGACACCCTCGCGCTCGGCGAAGGTGGTGCCGTTCTCCTTGTAGGTCTTCATGATGATATGCGTCGCCGTCTCCCGTATCCGGTCCATCGGAGCGATCTGCTCGGAGACGAACCGGGCGATCTCGTGCATGCTCGGCCCGGCCACCAGGAGCTGGAGGTCGTAGGCCCCGGTCATCAGCCGGAGCGACCGGACCTGCGGGAACCGGGCGATCCGCTCTGCTATCCGGTCATAGCCGAAGTCCCGCTCGGGCGAGACTTTGAGCTCGATCACCGCAGCGACGTTGCCGTTGCCGGCCTGCTCCCAGTCGACGACCGCCCCGTAGCGGCGGATGGCGCCGGTCGCTTCCAGCCGGCCTATCCGGTTGTGTACATCCTGCTCGCTCATCTCGGCCAGCACCGCGAGTTCTTTTTCCGGGGTGCGGCAGTTCTCCTCCAGGAGATGGAGGAGGATACGGTCCTTCTCGTCCATAGTTTCACCTGAACATTGCTTTTAAGCGATTGGTGTCGAGTTGCTTCAGCCTCTCATCGTCGAGCCTCGGGTCGCGCGTCACGACCTCCTCGATCTTGCTCGTCGTCGCGTCGAACCACATCTCCTTCGTCCGGCCGTAGCGGCCCCGCGAGACGACCCGGGTGTTGATGACGCCGAGCATGTTGAGTTCGGAGATGAGGTCCGTGATCCGGCGGTGCGTCAGGACGTCGAGGTCGATGATCCGGGCAATCTCCCGGTAGACCACCGTGACCTCCCCGCTCGTGAAGATCCGTTTGCCCATCTGCTCGAGGATCAGCATCGCGTAGAGGACCGCCTTGCTCTGCGTCGGGAGAGTGGAGATGCACTCCACCATGCTGTCGGTCTCGATCTTCTCCTGGGCCATCCGGACATGCTTCTCGCCCACGCCCGTAGCGTTCTCACGGTCCGCGAGTTCGCCCGAGACCCGGAGGAGGTCGAGCGCTCGCCGGGCATCGCCGTGCTCCTGTGCCGCAAGCGCCGCACATAGCGGGATGACCGTCTCGGTGAGTGCCCCTTCGACAAACGCCATCTCGGCCCTCTGCTGGAGGATATCGCAGAGCTGCGGGGCGTTGTAGGGGGGGAAGACGATCTCCTCTTCGGAGAGCGAGGAGAGGACCCGGGGGTCCAGGAAGTCGGTGAACCGGAGGTCGTTTGAGATCCCGATGATGCTGACCTTGGCGAACTTCAGGTCGGAGTTGATCCGGGTGAGGTTGTAGAGGGTGTCGTCGCCGCTCTTCTTGACGAGTTTATCGATCTCGTCGAGGATGATGACCATGACCCCGCCGCTGCTCTCGAGCTGGTTCTTGAGCTCCATGTAGACCTGGTCGGTCGGCCACCCGGTCATCGGGATGTGGTTCCTCGTGCTGTCGCTCGGGTGCTGGTCGGCGTCGTCGAGGCAGTTCGCGATCTGGGCGAGGACCCGGTACTGGGTATCGATCACCTCGCAGTTGAGGTGGACGATCCTGCACTTTGTCCCGGCAAGGGCGCTTGCGTTCTCAAGTTCCGTTCCAACATACCGAACCGAGGCTGTCTTCCCGGTCCCGGTCTTGCCGTAGATGAGAATGTTTGACGGGGTCTCGTTCGTGAGGGCGGGCGCAAGGATGGAAGCGAGTTCGTCGATCTGCGGTTTCCGGTGAGGAAGAATCTGGGGACGATAGCTGTGGCGCAGCACTTCCCTGTTCTTGAATATACGCCTATTGGTAAGGTATTTCTTGAATAGTCCCATTGGATTGGTTTTATCGTCCGACATGATGTCACCGGAGGGGGTTGCCCGGACAGAAAATTTTCGTGCCAAGGACCCTTAAACTGATCGCTTTCGAGACAGATAACCCCTTCGTTTCCAGTGGAACGAAGATATGGTTGTCGCCTGGTGGGGTACGAGAGGGATCTGGTCGACTGGGAGGAGGAGAGAACGGGAGGAGAATGAACCCTCCGGGTGAACCTGGGGGATGGAGATGGGATCGGGAAGAACCTTCTGGTGAATGTGCGCAGAGGGAAGAGGGGATCACCCCCACCCCTTTATTTCGACTGGAACGTGATGATGATACGGTGGTATCATTTCATCAAAGTGATGATGATAGTCATGTGTACCTCTGCAACTCAAGATATAAAGTTTTATCGTAACAAGAGAGGAACAAGGGAAGAAAGAGCGGAACGAGAGAAGAAAGAGAGAAAAACAAAAACCGAAGAGAAACAAGGAGACAGAGAGAGGAAAAAGGATGGATACAGGAAAACAAGGGGAGACTAAGAGGAAAATAGTAAAACCGAGAAGGAGAGCGGAAACAAAAGAAACGCGATGAACCCGGAAGAAACCCGGAGAAGAAAGGAGGAACCGGGACAGGTGCACCGAACCAGGAAGAAACCCGGAGAAGAAAGGAGGAACCGGGACAGGTGCACCGAACCAGGAAGAAATCAGGGTCATCACCTTCCCGGTTTACGATCAGTGATCCTGGGGGACCCCGGTCTCGCACCCCGATCCCCGTCGGGCAGCCGGAAAGAACAAAGCCTGTCATCGCTCCGGATCCCTGTCAATCATTTCCAATGAACCTGGTTCGATCGGCCGGGGTCCGGGTCGTTCTCCTTCCTGTTCCCTTCCTCTTCTGCTGTTCTCTCCCCTGCCCCCTCATAGTTCCAGTCGAAACAAAGGGGTCGGGGATCGAATTTGCAACGTGGGGATACAAAGAAGTCGAATGCACGGTACAAGGGTACTGGCAGATTTTATGGAGAGCAACCATTTTAAACCCCTCGTTGTGACCGGTGCCGTCATCACCGTCTCCTCGAGCCGGAGACCCGGGACCGATACCAGTGGGAAGACACTCATCGACCTCCTCTCAGCCGCCGGTATCGAGGTGACCCACTATGCCGTCATCCCCGATGATCTCGAGCGGATCCGGTCCGAGGTCCATACAGCTGTTTCGCGTGCAACCTGCGTCATCGTCACCGGGGGCACCGGGCTCACCCCCGACGACGTGACGATCGAGGCGGTCGCGCCGCTGCTGGAGAAGACGATCGACGGGTTCGGGGAGCTCTTCCGCCTCAAAAGTTACGAGGAGATCGGGACCTCCGCTATCCTTTCGCGGGCGATCGCCGGCGTCATCGCCGGCCGGGCGGTCTTCTGCATCCCCGGCTCCACAAAGGCAGTCACGCTTGCCGCACGGGAGATTATCATCCCCGAGATCCGGCACATCCTGACCCACGCCGGGGCGGGTCAGCGGTAGACGTCGAGGAGCGCCACCCGCTCGAGGACCAGGTCGCGGAATCGGTCCTCGCCGACGACTGCAATCTCTTCGGGCGTGATCTCGAAGAGGTCCGCGAGGCGCGCCCGCTTCGCAGGATCGATCGCCTCCCCCCAATCCCCGTCGACGAACGCCACGAGACCGGCAAGCCGGTCCCGGACGCCCGGCACCGGGGGACAGACGGCGATATATGAACGATTCTCTCCCGGATGGATCCCGAAGGACGCGGCCACCTGGCACTGCCGGGTCCCCGCGGCGTAGAGGAGCGCCTCCATCTCGATCGAGTTTGCGATCGCCTCGCCGCCGGCCCATGACCGTCGGGCGTGCCGGAGCGCCGCCTCAACATGGGCGCGCCCTGCAAGGCGGTCGGCGTCAAAGAGGATGATGTGGGTCCTGCACTCATCGGCGATCTTGCGGACCTTTTTCAGGAAATCGACATTCTCATCGACTGCGAAGACCGCCTGGTAGATATCGCACGCTGCTTCTCTCATTGTACCGTTCACCCGAACCGGGAGAGGGTCGACTGCTCCTGGCTGACCTCCCCGATCTCGTCCCGCTTCCCCTCGAGCTGCTCGAATATCTGTGCGGCGATCCCCTGCCCGAGGATCTTTCCGACCTTCTCCGGCCCGGCCGCGAGGAGCGCCTCGATCGACCCGAGGTTGTTGTCGAAGAGCCGGCGCGCCCGGACCCGGCCGATCCCGCGGAGCCTGATGAGGGGCAGGAGTTCCTTCTTGATGCCGTGCTTGGCCCGGAGCTCCATCTCCTCGATAGGGCCCGCGAGGTGCGGCGCGAAGAGACCGGCGAGGTGCCGGCTCGCGTGGACCAGCCAGGCGACGCTCTCCACCATACCGTAGACGTCCCCCGGCCCGACGTTGTAGCGCTCGCAGATAACGTCCTCCCCGAGCTCATCGGCCCAGTCGGCGAGGAGGAGCGCGGTCTTGAGGCTCCGGTCGAACCCCTCGCCGGCGTCCCAGGGGATCTCCATCCAGAGGTCGTTTCGGTGGTCGGCGAGGAACCGGTCGAGGAGGTACATGTCGTCCCGCCGCACGAAGAGTGTCGGCATATCGGGCGTCGAGCAGAGGAGGTGGAGGAGCCCGATGTCCGTATACTCTTTCTGGCCGATCATCGCCTTCACGATCACCTCGGCGCTCCGGGGATCGATGTAGAGCCGCGAGACGAGTGACCCGTACTCGGTGGGCTCAAGCCACTCCCCCACCTCGGTGATCATCTCGGCTTCGCGGAGGAACTCAAGCGCCCGCTGGACCGCGCGCTTGAGCGCGAACGGGCTCTCGCCCTGGTGGGCATAGAACGTCCCGTCCATGAACCCGAGCACCTCGCCCGTCTCGCGGGCGAACCCCGTCGCGATGAGGGAGAGGATGTGGGTGCAGAGGACCGCCTCGTCCGCGCACCGACTCCGGACATCTTCTGCCGCCGCCTCGATGTAGCAGGCGAAGAGCTCGTCGACCATCTCCTCGGACTTCGCGATCAGGACCGCCTCGCCGTAAGGGTCGAGATGCGGCCGCCCGGCCCGCCCGGCCATCTGCCGGTACTCCCTGACCGGGATCGGGAGCATCCCCTCACCGGCGCTGAACCGGAGGTAGTCGCGGACGATCACCCGCCGGGCGGGGAGGTTCAAGCCCGCCGCGAGGGTCGGGGTCGAGGCGATCGCCTTGATGTGCCCTTCGCGGAACCCCGCTTCGACGATCCGCCGCTCCTCCCGCGCGAGCCCCGCGTGGTGGAACGCCGCGCCCTGCGCGACGCAGGCGGCAAGGGTCCTGCCCATGCCGGTCGCGGCGTTCGACCGGAGCTTATCGGCGTAGCCGGCGAGGACCGGGTTTGCGATCTTCAGCCCGGATGCCGCGCGTTTTGCGAACGCCTCGGCGTTCTTCCGTGAGCTGACAAAGACCAGGCACTGTCCCCCTTCCGCGACCGTGTCGAGGACGAGGTCCAGATCCTCGTACTTGCTCCGGCGCTCGACCTCGCGGTCGCGGTCGGCAAACCGGATGCCGTCCTGGAAAAAGACGCCCTCCCGGAGGTCGACCGGCCGCCAGTCGCTCTCGACGAGTTCGGCGTCGAGCCACCCGGCGAGGTCCCGTGGGTTCCCAATGGTCGCCGAGAGGGCGATGATCTGGATCTCCGGGTTCTTGTGGCGGAGCTTCGCGATCACCATCTCGAGCGTCGCCCCCCTCGAGGGGTCGTCGATCAGGTGAACCTCGTCGAGGACGAGGAGGCTGATCTCCGAAAGCCACGGCGTCCGGTTCCGGAGGAGCGAGTCGACCTTCTCGCTCGTCGCGACGATGATATCGTTCCTCCCCAGGTAGTCGTCCCGCCGGTCGAAGTCGCCGGTGGCGATACCGACGCGGAGCCCCTTCCCCGAGAACTCCTCGAACTTCTCGCTCGCGAGCGCCCGCAGGGGGACGATGTAGAGGCACTTACCCCCCCGCTTCACCTGGTGGTGCATCGCCATCTCGGCGACCAGGGTCTTGCCGCTCGCGGTCGGGATGGCGATGAGAAGATTCTTCCCCGCGAAAAGCCCTGCTTCGACGCAGGCCGCCTGCGGCGGGTAGAGCTCCGTGATCCCGGACCGGGCGTAGCCGGCCGCGAGATCCGGCGGGATCGGCAGACCGGCTATCTCCATGTACACCCCTTCATTTCCACTGCAAACCGCATTGTATGTGTATCGTCATAGTCGTGGACGGGGGGCGGTGTGCCCCCGCCGGATCACGAGTAGTACTCCAGCATTGACTGCTTGGCTTCCTTCTTCTTCCGGTCGAGGAACCCGTAGACGTGTTCGTGGGGCACGCCCTGGACCAGCATCTCCACCGCTTTCCTCGCGGTATCGACCTGGTCCGGGAGGCCGATGATCGCGACGGTCTTCCCGTGGACCGATATCTCCGTGCTGGTCAGATCCTCGATCTGGCCGCGTGATGTCCCTGCCTTCCCGATGATCCGGCCCCGGAGCCGCTCGAGCTGCCGGGTCGTATCTGCGAGGTCGGAGAGGTTGATGATATCAAGCATCATGTCCTCGTCATCGAGGAGCCGGAACGCACGTTCCGGCGAGAACCCGCGGTTGATCGCCTGGACAACGTTCTGCGCCGTGATGACGGCGACGGGGTCCTCCCCCTCGATCGTCACCAGTCCCTCCTCGCTGTCGATCAGGAGCGTTATCCCGGTCTTCTCCTCGATATCTCGCTTTGTGGAACCGCTCTTGCCGATGAGTACACCGATCCTGGCTGTTGAAACTTTCATCTCCTGTGTGGTCATGATTACATTCCTTCTCCCCGGTCTTCAGATCTCCCGGCGTCCGGTCCCGACGATCGCTCTGACGATCTCCTGCTCCTCGGGCACATCACAGTGGTGGGAGAAATATCTGTTGAGGTTCTTTATGTCCCGGACCAGGAACGCGGATGCCCGCGGGTGATCCAGGGTGACCGCCTGTCCCATATCGATCAGGTATGGTTTCTCGTGGTAGAGGATATTGTATTCGGAGAGATCGGCATGGACCAGGCGCGCTTCCTGGTAGAGCCGCTTGATGTAATCGAGAATATCGCGGTATACCGCCCCGTAATCCTCGACCGCGGCGTTCCGGAGCTGCGGGTAGGGTACCTCGTCCTGGCCCAGGAACCCCATCAGGAGGATGTTCCGGTCGAACGCGAGCGGTTCGGGGACCGGGATCTGCGCCTCGTGCGCCCGGGCGAGGTTGCTGTACTCCTTCTTCGTCCAGGCGAAGATGAGGGCCTTGCGTGTCCCCCGGACGCTCGAGAACCGGCGGTCCCCTGCCAGGTACTCGTTCATCGCCTTGAAGTTCGCCGTCTGGATCCGGTAGATCTTGATGGCGAGCCCCTGACCGTCGCGCTCGCCGTAGAAGACGTTCGCCTCTTTCCCGGTGCTGATCGGGCCGCCGATCGCCGTGAGCAGCTTCTTGTGGACGAGCTTGTAGAGGGCCATGAGGGTGACCTCGTCAAAGACATCGTCCCGTACCTTCACCGTATTGGCGTCCTTGAGCCTGACGCCCATCGCCTCGATCTCGCGATCGAACTGTTTATACTCTTCTTCGCGGCCCACGGCCGGATCACCTGCTGCAGACGTAGTCGTGTACGGGGGCGAGGATATCGATGAGGTGGGCGGCGGCCGCGTTCTTCAGGTCCAGGGGATGGATCTCGCCCGCGGCGTAGGCCCGCTCGAGGTCCTCGTAGGCGGCGAACTCCCGGTCCCCGCCGAACTTCGCGGGTCGCCGGATGACGACCGTCCCGGCCCGGGGGAAGACGTGGTACTGCAGGATCTGGAGCACCGGGTTATTCTCGACCTCGGGCGGGCAGAAAGCCTTCTTCATCTTCTGGTTGATATCCTCTTCGGAGTCGGCGACCGATATGACGTTGCCTGCCGATGACGACATCTTCTTCCCGTCGAGGCCGTTGATGATCGGCGTGTGGATGCAGACCGGCGCCGGATACCCGATTGCGGGGAGGTGTTCCCGCGCGAGCATGTGAATCTTTCGCTGATCGATCCCGCCGACGGCGGCGTCCACGTTGAGGGTCATGATATCGACCATCTGCATGATCGGATAGACCATCTGCGAGACCGTCGGGTTGTCCATCTGCCGCCCGACCTCGTCCATGCTCCTCTTCGCCCGGTTGAGGGTGATCGCCTGGGAGAGTGTGAGGACGGCGAGCTCGTACTCCGGCGTGAGCTGCACATCCGAGCCGAGGACGTAGTTTGCGCCGACCAGGCCGAGCCCCTCGAAGCAGCGCTGGTTGTACTCGGCAGTCTCCCGGATCTCTTCCATCGTGCCTTTGCGGTTTAAGAACGCATGGAGGTCCGCGATGAGCACGGTCACCTCAAACCCCGCCTGCTGCAGGTCCATCAGCTTGTTCACCGTCACCATGTGGCCGAGGTGGATCTCCCCGCTCGGCTCGTAGCCGGTGTAGACCCGCCTGACCGGACGGTCGATGAGCGCACGCAGTTCCTCGTCGGTGACGACCTCTACGGTATTTCGCGTCACCAGTTCGTACGGATCCATTGAAAAGAGTGGGTTTGCCGGGGAGTTAATGCTTCTTCCTCCCCCGCTCTCCGTTCACCCGATGGCGACGAGACCGAGCGCTTCGTTGGTCATCCGGATGGATTCCTCAGGGTCCTTCACCGTCCCCATCAGGGCGCGGATGCAGTCGATGTTCTCGGGGATGACGTCGGCCTCCTGGTGGATGGCCTGGAAGCAGTAGAACTCCTTCCCGTCGAGGATCGAGACCGAATCCTCAAAGACACCGTTCTCCCAGAGATCCGTCCTCGGCCGGCCGAGGTCCTGGGTATACTCCCGGAGCTCGGCGTTGCTCTTGATCCCGGTGGCCTTGCGAACGAGGCCGATGCGGTTGTGCCCCTCAAAGACCTTCAGGACCGCGTCGCGGGTGGTCTCCTTCTTTAACTCCATCTGGATCGAGTGCATGTGCATGAAGGTCGTCGGGACGATCATCGCGAGGGTGACGATGTTGATGTGCGGGAGGACGGTCTTGACGTCGGGGCCGTGGTGGCTCGGGATCGTGACCGGGTTGAGGACGATGGCGTCGATCGGTCCCCGCTTCACGTCGCTCGGGTCTGCTCCGCGCCGGACCATCACCGCCCGGACCCGCTCGACGCCGAAGGCCTGGTCCAGGGCGTGGATGATCCGGACGAGCCCGGTGCTGTTGCACGAGACGACCCGGGCAAACTGCTTTCCTGCGGCCTCGTTGTAGTTCGCGTGGGCGTTGAAGGAGAACCCGGCGACTTCGTGCCCCTCGCCGCCCTGCCAGATTGCCTTTTTGCCGAGGCGCTCATAGAGCGGTTTGTTCTTCTCCCCGACGCCGCCGGGGGTGGCGTCCACGACGATGTCGGCGGCCTTGAGCATTGCCTCGACGTCGCCGGCGACCTCAAGCCCGGCTTTCTCAAATGCAGACTTCTTTGCGAGGTCCGCGATGTAGAGGGGGTATCCGCGCTCTTTCGCGATGTACGCCTCTGCCGAGACGCTCGTTTTTGAGACCCCTACGACTTCCATGTCGGGCTGTGCGGCGACCGCATCGGCGACTCGTTTGCCGATGGTGCCGTACCCGTTGATCGCGACTTTGATCATGTATGATGGAATACAGAACAAAAATTAATAAAGGTTGCTGGTTTGCGAATATAACTGATATCACGCACCCTTATCATAAAGTGGCTATTCTAATTGCGTGTAATTGCGAATGGACCCTAAAAACCTGTCAGATCGGATCTCAAGGTATAAGCCGGAACGGTTTCGTACAGGGAGGGGGCGGCTTTTCCCGGGGCCTTCCTCCCGCTCTCTCCTGCGAGGCCGGACAGCGCGAGAGAATTTATATCCGGTGGTGCTATTGAGCATATTCATGGAACGACAGCCAATCCTCGCAACCGGCCGCCTGCTCCTGCGGCCGTTCGACCTTGCAGACGCTCATACGGTGCAGCGGCTCTGCGGAGATTATGCTGTGGCCGCGGCAACCCTCCTTCCCTACCCGTACCCGGACGGCCTCGCCGAGATCTGGATCGCCTCCCTCCGCGAGGGTATCGAGCGCGGCGACGCCGCGGCCTTCGCCGTCACGCTCGCGGGGGAAGGCAGCCTCATCGGCGGCGTCCGCCTCCGGATCGAGACGGAGCACGCCCGTGGGGAGCTCGGGTTCTGGGTCGCGCGATCCTGCTGGGGCCGGGGGTACGCCACCGAGGCGGTCCGGGCGGTGATCGCGTACGGGTTCTCCGCCCTCGGGCTGCACCGGATCCACGCCATCCACTTCTCCCGCAACCCGGCCTCAGGCCGGGTGATGGAGAAGTGCGGGATGCTTCACGAAGGTCGTTTCCGGGGACACGTCCGAAAATGGGGTATTTACGAGGATGTCGATCTCTGGGGAATCCTCCGGGAGCCCGCCTTCCGCCCCCTGTCGCCGCCGGGACCGTCCGCATGATCGGACAACCCGTCCTCGCAACCGGCCGCCTGCTCCTGCGGCCGTTCACCCTCGCCGACGCCGCGGAGGTGCAGCGGCTCGCCGGCGACTACGCGATCGCGTCCTCCACTCTCAGTATCCCTTACCCCTACCCTGACGGAGCGGCGGAGGCGTGGATTGCCACTCACCGGCCCGGGTTTGAGAAGGGGATGCACGTCGTCTACGCCGTCACCCGCCCCGATGACGGGACTCTCGTGGGCGCGGCCGGCCTCGTGGAGATCGATCGCCGCCACGGGCGGGCCGAACTCGGCTACTGGGTGGGAAGGCCATACCAGGGCCGGGGGTATGCCACCGAGGCGGCCCGGGCGGTGATCGAGTATGGGTTCTCCGTCCTCGAGCTGCACCGGGTCTATGCCCTGCACCTCTCCCGCAACCCGGCCTCAGGCCGGGTGATGGAGAAGTGCGGGATGGTGTATGAGGCGCACCTCCGGGAGCATGGCCGGAAGTGGGGCATCTTCGAGGACCTCGACGTCAGGGGGATCCTCCACGACGAATGGCGGGAGCGATGCACGGCCCCGGCGATCCGGGAGTGCCGGGTGGGTTGAACCGGCCGGTTCAACCCTTCAACCCCAATCGTACCGGGAATTTATCACACCTCCGACCGACGGAGTAACGGGGAGTGTGGATGGGGTTTTCCCCCCACTCTGTTATCGCCCCCGCCGAAGGCGTCCGCCCGTGCTTCATTTGACCTCCACCGGACAGCGAGCCGGGCGGCTACCCGTGCGGCGCCAGGAACCTACTTCCTGACGAAGACGGCGTAGCCCCGGTGCCCGCCCTCGTGGGCGGTCGGAAGGACGAGGACGTCATTTCCCCGGTGCTGCAACTGCCGGGCGTAGGAACTCGCGGCGTGCTGGCTCTCGTAGAGCCGATCGGCGTAGTATTCCACCTCGTCGACGACCCGCCGCTGCCGTACCTTGATCCACTCTGTCTGCGAGCGCCGTTCCATACCTTATGGTTGCAATGGTCGGGCAAAATAGTTGCCGCGCCTCCCTCCCGGTCCCGCCGGGCCCGTGGCGACGGTAGCCGCCTCAGCCCTGCGCCTGTTGTTCCGCCCAGTAGGCCTCGGCCTCTTCCTCCATCGCCTCGAGTCGGTCGTAGTAGTCCGGGAACTCGTTCAGGTGCGCAAGCGCAATCTTTGCCGTCGTGAAGAGGTCGTCGTCGGTGACGTTCGTCACCGGGTCGCGGAGACCGTGCTCGAGCTCCACGACCATGCCGCGCCGGAACTGTTCGACGTCGAACTCTTTCCAGGTGATGCCGAGGTGATCGCCCATCGCTTTTGCTTCGTCCCGGGTCACTTCTTTGCGTGCCATACCGTATCCTCGAAGGAGGGGTGGTGTTTAGAGGTTATGAGCCTGTCGACGTTCCGGTGCGGGCAGGTCGAAACGTCCTTCTTCTGGCAGGGGGAGTACGCTGAGAGGAGATAGCGACCGCAATAGGCCGGTTGACAGCGGCCCCGGCAGCAATATTCCCGGCTGCATTCAGAGCGGCGTTCTCGGTATGCCCGCACGCGAGGCAGCAGAACGCTGCCTGACCCGGGCGGTTGCCGGGGGAACCCGCAGGCACTGCACTGCTGGCTCGTATACAGCTGGTGGAACGCCCACCTGTGATGTCGTTCGGGCTGGCCATGTCTAACCGTGGTCCGCAGGAGGATGCCCGTGAGGTCTTTGAGAGCAATCCCTCGCTTCGTGCCTTCTGCCGCGTAAACGATTCTCTTGCTGACGACGTGGTTGGTATCGGTCTTAAACCGGCGCTCTCGGCCGCAGTCTCCGCTTGGCCGACCTGGTGCCCGTCTTCTGGGGTCTGTGCAAGACCTCCGGACAACGGGTTCCCCCGTGATCGCGGACGATCATCGCCCACAACTCTTATCCCCCACGACTTCCCTACCCCCGCCCATGCAACGCCAGGCCGTTGAGTCCACCAATATCAAGTCCATCGGCTACGACGAAGAAGACGAGATCCTGGAGGTCGAGTTTCACAGCGGTGGCGTCTACCACTACGTCGGGGTGCCGGCCTCCGTCTACGAGGGACTGCTCACCGCCCGGTCGAAGGGCCGGTACTTCGGGGACTTCATCAGGCTGCGCTACCCCTACGAGAAGGTCCGGTGATCGGTCCGGCCCCCGGCGGCACCCCGCCGCAACCGCTATCATCCCTGCCCGCCACACCCGGCCGCATGTCTCAGAACTCAACCGGGGGTGCCGGCGGCATCAGATCCGTCGGCTACGACCCGACCACAAAGGCGCTCCTCGTCATCTGCGAGAGCGGGAACGCCTACCGCTACGCCGGGATCTCAAAAGAGGTTCACGAAGGCCTTCTTGCGGCCCCGTCCCGCGAGCAGTTCCTCCGCGAGTCGATCCAGGGCAGGTACCCGCGGGAGAAGTATCCCTGCATGGCGGTGGGGGAGGACGTCTAGCCGGGAATGCGCTCATGCAAGAACCTCCCGTCTGTCCCGGGACTCGCCTGACGCTCGAACCGGCAGGCGTAGATTTATGCCCGCAGTCCGCGTAATTCGAGGAGAGCAAGAGGTGCGACCTGATGACGACCGTGATTGCCGTTGACCTCGGCGCGACCAACCTCCGCGCGGCCCTGGTAGGCTCCGACGCGACCGTACTGTCCCATTCCACCGTTCCAACGCCGACCGCGGGGTCCTCCGGGGAGGTGATCACCGCCGCGATCGTCGCCCGGATAGAGGCCCTCCTCGCCTTGCCGGAGGGGAGGGAAGTCACGGCGATCGGCGTCGCGGCGGCCGGCCCCCTGGACCTCGGCCGCGGATGGGTCACGAACTCCCCGAACATCGTCTTCCCGGTCGTGGAGATCACCGGCCCGCTTGCCGAGCGGTTCGATCTCCCGGTCGCCCTGATCAACGACGCCCGGGCCGGCGTCCTCGGCGAGCGGTGGGCGGGCGCCGCCCGCGGCTCCGATAACGTCGTCTACATCACCCTCTCCACCGGCATCGGCGGCGGTGCGGTGGTGAACGGTCGTCTCCTCCTCGGGATGGACGGGAACGCCGGGGAGATCGGGCACATTCCCGTCGATGCCCGCTACAATCTCACCTGCGGGTGCGGCTATAAGGGTCACTGGGAGGCCTGCGCCTCGGCAAAGAACATCCCTGCGTTCTTTGCGGCCTGGCGGGCGGAGGCGGACGTCCGGGACGTCGCCTTCGACGCCTCCTCGACCCGGGCGATCTTTGCGGCGGCGCGGGAGGAGGACCCGGTCGCCCTCGCCTTCATGGAGGCGCTCGGGGAGATGAACGCCCGGGGAGTCTCGACGGTCATCGTCGCCTACAATCCCGAGGTCGTCGTGCTCGACGGGCCGCTCGCCCGCTACTACGGGGATATCGTGATCCGGTATATGGAACCCTATATCGACCGCTACCTCGCCCTCCCCCGGATCGTCGTCTCCAATCTCGCCGGACAGGCGCCGCTCCTCGGGGCTGGGGCGTACGCGCTGGAGGTGCGGTGAGGGAAGCATGATCGAGATCTACCAAAACCTCTATATCGGGACGCAGGAGGACTACGAGGTCGCGGTGGAGACCCACGAGACCTGGTGCGTGGTGCATGCCTGTCAGAGCCCCTACCACTGCCTGGCTGTCACCTACTCGCCCCTCGGCACGGTCCCGCCGGACCACCCCGAACACCTGGTCGCCCGGCGGGGGAACCGGCTGATGCTGAACCTGGTCGACGCGAGGGACCCCGCCGACGTCCCGAAGGAGGCGATCGACGCTGCCCTCTCCTTCATCGACCGATGTCTTGCGGCCGGCCGGCCGGTGCTGGTCCACTGCGGTTTCGGGGTCTCCCGGTCGGCGTCGATCGGGCTCCTCTACCTCGCGGCCTACACCGACGCCCTGCCGACGGAGAGCCTCGCCGCCGCTGAGGCGGTCTACCGCCGGATATACCCGCCGTATCAGCCCGGCCGGGGAATGCGGGGGTTTCTTGCGGCGCACTGGGACGAGTACACGATGAAGCGGGTGGCCGCGTGACCGCAGAGCCGCTCGGCGCGGCAACGCTCGAGGTCCGGCGGTCCCGGTTCCACGCCCACCTCTACCGGATCGCGGGGCCGGAGGATCTCGCGCCGGTCCTTGCCGGGCACCGTGAGGCCTACCGGAAGGCCGCTCACCACTGCGCCGCCCTCCGGTGCGGCTCCGTGACGGAGTTCAAGAACGACGGCGAGGTCGGCCGGCCGGGAAGGGTGCTCCTCGACCTGCTCGGAAGATACGGTCTTGAGAGCCATCTGCTGGTCGTATCGAGGATCTTCGGCGGGGTGCTCCTCGGTCCGGGAAACGTCGGACGGGCGTTTCGCGATGCCGGGGAGGCGGCGATCCGTGAGGCGGGGCTCACCCGGTGACGGAGGCCCGCTGCCGGGTAGTGGGGCCGCCGGCGGGAAGGACCGCCCGGGTCGCCGTCGTCGGCACCGCGTAGCGTTCCCCGGTTAAGAGCGTAACCGTGAGCGCCGCCGAGGACCGGACCCCGGTCCTGGCGAAGCGATTCCACCCGGGCAGGGCGCAGGCCGTCGAGCGCCTGCCGGAGTTCCCATACCCTGACCCCGAACCGCCGGTTATCAAGCGTAACCTCGACGATCGGAGAGGATCTTCCCCTCTCATCGACCGTGGCGCACCTGCACCTCTGGATGTAGCCCGCCCTTCGCAGCATACACCCCCGGGTCTCCCGCAGGGGTCTAAAAGCCGCGTCGTGCAGGGGTGAACGTGTCAGTACCCCGGCATCTCCCACGCCTGCCACTTCCTCCGCCCGCGGGTGATGAGGAGCGCTGCCGGCAGGAGAAGGAGGAGGCTCCCGAAGGCGTACGCGGGGTCGAGCAGCGACGCGAAGATCAGGCAGAGGAGCACCGGGCTTATCGCGAGAATATAGCGGAGGAAGACCCCGGCGGAATAGAGCATGACGTTCGGGGAGAGGCCGCAGAGGAAGACCGTCACCGCGAGGGTGTAGGCGGAGACCGAGAGGAACGCGGCGAAGGCCGGGAGGAAGGTCCCTGCGCCGCCCCCTGTGGTCGCCGCCGCAAGCACGAGCACCGCGGCCGGGAGGAAGTTTGCGAGGGCGTAGCTCTTGAGTTTCCCGTCGATCACCTCCGAGACCTCCACCGGCAGGACCGCGTAAGCCGTAAAGGAGTCGAACTCGGTCGTCCAGTTGTAGATGGTGGCCGAGAGCACACCGAGCAGGACCGCAAAGACGACGAGCGGGTCGATGCCCGGGATGAACCGGATCAGGATCCGGAGGCAGACCCAGACGAGGCCGAGGGGGAGGAGGAACGAGAAGATCACCTTCCCGGCCCCGCCCTCGCTCCGCAGGAGGTCGAGGGCGTCTTTCGCGATGAAGTGGGCGCTCCCGACGGCGCGGAGCCTCTCAGCGAGGGGGTCGAGGCTGTTTTTGAACCGTCTCGTCCGGTCCGGGTAGTCGACGGTGACCAGGAGGACCGAGGCGGCGGCCGGGACCAGGATGAGGATGAGCGAGACGGCGAGCGGGCCCGGTCCCGGGTCGAGGAGGAAGGCATACGGGGGGAAGACGGGGACGGTCCCGGCCATAACGATCGCAAGCCCGGCTATCGCGAGGGCCGCGATCGCCCCCGCGAGGAGGCGGACGGAGCGGGCGTAGAGCGTCGAGAGGAGGCAGATGATCGCGAGCCCGGTGAGGAAGGCGAGCGCGAGGGAGACGAAGAGAAGGAGGCCGAGAGCCGGGTCGAGGGCGATGAAGGGGGTCGCTGCCGTGAACCCCGCCGCGAAGGGGAGGACGTAGAGCAGGATGTAGTAGACGGTGTCCTTGACGAGGAACGTCGCGAAGATCCGGCGTTCCGAGACCGGGAGGCTCCGGGAGGCGTAGGCGACGAGGCTTGCCTGCCCGAACCGGCGGTTCATGAACTCCCGCCCCATCGTCCCGAACGATCCCACCATCACGCCCGCGAGCAGGAAGAGGGCGAGCGCGAGGATGGCCATCGCGGTATAGGGAAGCGTATCCGAAAAGATCGGGAGCGCGAGCGAGCCCGCGAAGGCGAAGAATCCGACCACCACCGGGAAGAAGGCAAAGCCGGCGCTCCCGAAGATCGTCGAGTGGATCCGCCACTCCTCCTTCATCATCGCGAGGAAGAGGTCAGGCACCGGCATCGCCCCGCACCAGGTCGAGGAAGGAGCGCTCGAGGCTCTCGCCGGACCCGGCAAGGTCCCCGGTCCGGCCGCAGTAGAGGAGTCTCCCATCGTGCAGGACCGCGACCCGGTCGCAGATCTCGGCGGCGATCTCGAGAATGTGGGTGGAGATGAAGACGGTCCCGCCGTCACGGACATACTCCTGAAGGAAGTCCTTGACCGTCCGCTGCATGATGGGGTCCAGGTTGATCAGCGGCTCGTCGATGAGGGCGAGCCGCGGCTCGTGGAGGAACGCCTGTGCAAACATCAGCTTCTGCCGGGTGCCCCGCGAGAGGTCCTTGCAGAGGACGTCCTGTTTCTCGCGGAACTCCAGCAGGTCGAACCAGCGGTCGCACCGCTCCTCGATCCGGTCGAGGTTCCGGATCCGGGCCACGAAGTGGAGGTACTCCTCCGCGGTCAGGAAACTCGGCGGCGTCTCCTGTTCGGGGATGATCCCGACGAGTCTCCGGACCCCGATCGGGTCGCCTGCCGGGTCGAGCCCCATCACCCGGGCCGACCCGGACGTCGGCGGGATCTGTCCGGTCAGCATCCGGATCATCGTCGTCTTCCCCGACCCGTTCGGGCCGAGCAGGCCGAAGAGTTCGCCTTCCGCGACGGTGAACGATACTCCGTTCACCGCGGTGACGCTGCCGTAGTTCTTCGTGAGGCCGTCGGCCTCGATCATCTGCCGCACTCGAATCCACGCTCCTCCGGGTTTCTGGTCAAGGAAGATCGGCAGCAGGTTTGTATAATACCTTCTCTTTCTCCTCGGCCGATGTGTGAGAGCATCCTTCGAAACAGCTCGTGAACTCGCCGCCGCTCCCCAGACTGGAGCCCATGCACCGAAAAGGTTCCGGGCGCGTTGCATAGGCAGGTCTAAGAGTCCGGGATCTCAACCGGAACCCATGGACGAGCAGGAACGGTATGCCCGTGCGAGGAGGAGGGTTGAGGAGATCCGGGGATTCTACGAACATCTTGCACTCTACTGGGTGACATTTTTCTGGGGGATCGGCGTGGTGCTTCATGGATTCGGCGTCTACGTTGAAGGCCGGATATTCGGCAGGGCGTGGGAGGAGAGAAAGATCCGGGAGATCATGGAACGTGAAGAGCGGCGATAGATCTGACCCCACGACAGAAGCACTTATCTGGTGTGACTGGTAATGCTCGCCACAATGAAGACGGAGATACCCTATGACCGGTTCGCTCATGTCCCGGAGCGGATCTCCGGGCTGGTCGACCTCGCTTACAACCTCTGGTGGAGCTGGCACTCCTCGGCGAGTGTGCTCTTCAAACTGCTGAACCGGGCGGAGTGGAAGATGAGCCGCCACAACCCGGTCCGGATGCTTCTCGACACCCCGCCGCGGTTCTTCGAGCGGGCGGCAGCAAACCCGGAATATCTCCGCCGCTACGACATCATCATGCGCCGATTCCGGCAGTACATGGAGCCGATGACGAGCTGGTTTGCCCAGCACTACCCCGGCCGGATCCCGCTGACGATCGCCTACTTCTCAAGCGAGTTCGGGCTCCATCACTCGCTTCCCTTCTACGCGGGGGGGCTCGGCATCCTTGCCGGCGACCACGTCAAGGCGTCGAGCGACCTCGGCGTCCCGACGGTCGCCGTCGGGTTCATGTACGCCGAGGGCTACCTTCACCAGCACATCGAGGGGAACGGGTGGCAGAAGAACGTCGCTGAGATCCTCGACCGCGACGCCGCACCGGTCCTCCGGGTGCTCGACAAGAACGGCCGGCACCTTGTGGTGCAGGTCCCCCTGATCGAGCCCGCCATCTATGTCGCGGTCTGGAAGGTGCAGGTGGGGCGCGTCCCGCTCTACCTCCTCGATACCCATATCGATGAGAACCTCCCCGAGAACCGGAGCATCTCCCACCGCCTCTACTTGAAGGAACTCGAGTGCCGGCTCCGGCAGGAGGTGGTGCTCGGTATCGGCGGGAGGAAGGTCCTCCAGACCCTCGGCATCAACTACTCGGCGGTGCACTTAAACGAGGGCCACTCGGCGTTCGCCATCCTCGAGCGGCTCCGGGAACGGCTTGTTGCCGGTATGCCGCCCGAAGATGCGCTCGACCAGGTCCGGGGCACCTCGGTCTTCACCACCCATACCCCGGTTCCGGCGGCTCACGACGTCTTTCCCGAGGAGATGATGGCGAAGTACTTCCGTGGTTACTGCCCGTCGCTCAATCTCTCCTGGGACGAGTTCATGGCGCTCGGCGAGGACCCGCACAACCCCGGTGCCGGGTTCAACATGACCGCCTTCGCCCTCCGGATGAGCCGGTTCCATAACGGCGTCTCGCAGAAACACAGCGAGGTCGCCCGGGAGATGTGGCAGCCTCTCTGGCCCGATCTGCCCCTCGAGGAGATCCCGATCGACGCCATCACGAACGGCGTCCACGTGCCTTCGTGGCTGAACCACCGGATCGAGGCACTCTTTGACCGGTACATGGACTCGGTCTACCCGAACTGGCGGGAGGATTACGACAACCCGGCCATCTGGGAGGTCGTCGACGAGGTCACGGACGCAGAGCTCTGGCGCGAGCACCAGTGGTTGAAGATGAAACTCTTTGCCCGGATCCGGGAGCGGAAGCGCCTCAAGTGGTCCGGTCACCGGGAGGAGCCGGCGAACCTTGCCGCCGAAGGGCTCATGCTCGACACCTCGGCGCTGACGATCGGGTTTGCCCGCCGGTTCGCCGAGTACAAACGGGCGGACCTCATCTTCGAGGACCTGGACCGGCTTGATAGGATCGTGAACAATCGCTGGAGGCCGGTGCAGTTCATCTTCGCCGGGAAGGCCCACCCGGGAGATGAGCGGGGCAAGCGTATCCTGCAGAAGATCTATCAGTACTCCCAGGATCCCCGGTTCGGGGGCCGGATTGCGTTCGTCGAGGATTACGGGGAGCAGCTTGCGCGCTACATGGTCCACGGCGTCGACGTCTGGATGAACACCCCCATCCCGCTCATGGAGGCGAGCGGCACGAGCGGCATGAAGGCGGGGATGAACGGCGTGCTGAACCTCTCGGTCCTCGACGGCTGGTGGGTCGAGGGTTACAACGGGAGAAACGGCTGGGGGTTTGAGGGTCACGGCGGTCCCGGGAACAACCGGGCGGATGCGGAGATCCTTTACGACCTCATCGAGAACGAGGTCGCGCCGCTCTACTACTCGCGGACGATGGACGACGTCCCGCATAAGTGGGTCCGGATGATGAAGGAGTCGATCAAGAGCATCGCCCCGCAGTACTCCTCCATCCGGATGCTCAAGGACTACGTCACGCACTACTACCCCTCGGTCTGCACGTATGCGGCCGGGCCGGCACGGCAGATGGCAGGCCTCGAGGAGCCCTGCGCCCCCCGCTGACCGATTTACGCAGGTTGATAGGGCAGCGGGGTACACACGGGCATATGGCATCCCTTCCGCCGATCATCCGGCCTGAGACGAGCGACGACTACCCGGCAATCCACAACGTGGTCCGGCGTGCGTTCGGACGTGAGAACGAGGCCCGGCTGGTCGATGTGCTCCGGGAGTCGCCGGAGTTCGTCCCGGCGCTCTCCCTGGTCGCGGAGACGGCCGGCCGGGTCGTCGGCCACATCCTCTTCACTCCCACGGAGACGACCGGCGGCGGCACGGTCCTTGCGCTCGCCCCGGTGGCGGTGGACCCCGCCTTCCAGCGGCAGGGGGTCGGGTCCGCGCTCGTCCTCGCCGGGCTCGCCGAGTCCCGGCGGCTCGGCTACGGCGCCGTCATCGTCCTCGGGCATCCCGATTACTACCCCCGGTTCGGGTTCTCCCCGGCGCACGAGAAGGGTTTTGCGGCGCCGTTCCCCGTCCCGGACGAGGCGTTCATGGCGCTCGAGCTCCGGCCCGGCACCCCGGGGGGGACCGTCGTCTACCCTCCGGCGTTTGAGGTCTGCGACGAGGATCCGGGGGCATGAAGGGTGACTGTCTCGTCCGGGAAGCGGGCCTTGAGAACCGGCAGTGATCGTGAGTCAATCTTTTTAGCGGGCGGCCGCTCATAATCTATTGCCGATACGCGGCGGGACCCCGGAGATGGATTGGAAGGACGTTATCCCGGTTCTCGCGGGCGGACTTGTGATCCTGGTCGTCGCCCTCGTAGTGAAACCCGCCCTTCTCGGGGAGCCGATAGGTTCTGTCTCCCCCGGACCGGTGCCGACCCCGGCACCACCCGCCTACGTCCCTCCCACGCCGGCGCCGACGGCGACGCCCTTCCCGGAGGAGGGCGAGGTCTATACCCGGACGTTCCGCTGGACGGCCATCGACGGCGGTGTCCATACGACGCAGGTCCGGGTCCCGGAGGCACTCTTCCTCGAGCACCGGGCGACCCCGCGCTTTGCAGACGCGCTTGCCTGGGGGCGTTACGCCCTCGCGGATGCCGACCGGCCGTTCCTCGCGGACCTTGCGGGGCGGATCGCGCCGCCGACCGCCAACCCGGAAGAGGAGTACTACCGGCTGATGAACCTCGTCTTCTTTGTCCAGCAGATCCCGTATGCGCCCGACAACAGCACGGCCTCCTATACCGAAGGCGTCCTTCCCCGACATGCCCGGCATGTGAAAGGCGGCGTCGAGTACCCCAGATACCCCGTCGAGACGCTCGTCGACGGCAAGGGGGACTGCGAGGATGCAGCTATCCTCATGGCGGGGCTCCTCGACGTCCTCGACTATGATGCGGTGCTGCTCAGGTACCCGGACCATATGGCGATCGGGATCCGGATGGAGGGGTTCAACCCCTATTACGCGAAGTACACGCCGCGCTACTTCGTGCATGAGGGGAAGCACTACTATTATCTCGAAGGGACGGGTTTTGTCGCGGAGAACGTCACGCCCGGCTCTCCGGCCCTCAGGGGAAAGCCGTTCCCCATCGGGGATACCCAGGACGGGCCGCTCCAGAGCGTGAGGTCGAGGACGCCGGAGATCATCCCGCTCCGCTACATCATCGAGCCTGCCGGGTACCATATCCGCCCGGTCCGGCTGCCGGCGGGAGGGGTGTGAGGGGCATGGACCTGACCCTTCCCGGTCTCCCGAAGATCGCCATCGACCGGCGACGGGCGCTCGTCGCCGCCGGGGTTGCGGCCGCCGTGATAGCCCTTGCATTCATCGGGTGGATGCTCTTCCTCGGTTACACCGACGAGCGCCAGGTTGCGGTCTTCGGCGCCCGCGTCGCGGCCTCGGAGGCTGATCTCTTCCTGGTCTCGGAGAAGATATCGGCGTATATGCGCGCCTCCCCGGATCATCTCCCGCTCGGTGAGATCGACGGCCGCACGCGGGAGTTTGTGGCCGTCGCGGAGTACGGGAAGGGGGTCTCGGCCTATCACCGGCAGGCCGTCGCTGCTGATGCGGTCCCGATCGCGTATGCGGGCGCGCAGTCGGCCTACGTCCGGGGTCTCGACAGCCTGGTCCGCGCATTCTCCCTCTGGTCGTCGGCCGCCGGCGCCTACGACGCGAAAGCCTACTCCGCGGCAAAAGAGAACCTCGCGAGAGCTGATGAGGCATGGGGGGAGTACGCCGCCGCGATGGCGGACTACGAGCGCGAGCTCCGTGCCGCAGAGGAAGGGGAGACGGTTCCTCCCGCCTAGACCAGGTACTTCTCCGGGACCAGGACGGAGATCTCAAGCGACTTCAAGGCCCCTGAACGGGTGATGAAATAGTAGTCCCTGTAGCCTTCGAGGATCGTGAACCCCTCCTTCTTCTCGCCGAACTTTCCCTCCGAGTACGGGAAATCCTGCCGGGAGTATCGGACGGCGTGGACGACCCGGTTGGGGTCGCCCTTCTCGTAGATCTCGATCGCGAGCCAGGCATGCTCGTTCATCGGGACCGCGGTCACGTTGACGGCCCAGTAGGGGAAGGGGATGTGATAGGTCTCGGTGGCGAGGACGCCGGGAGGGCGGTCGCTCGATGCGGTCGCGTAGCCGACCAGCCTCTCTGAGACCCGGAGGTCGTCCGGCTGCCCCACCATCGTGATCGCGGGTGTCGGGGCCGGGATATGGTAGGTCCGCGGGTCGACGAACCCGACGCTCCGGGGCACCGTGTCCGCCCGGGCGGGCGCGGCCGGTGTGGGGGCCGGGAGGCCTGCCCCCACGATCTGGGCCTCTGCGGGTGCCGGTGCGGGGGGCGGCGTCGGGGCACCCGGGGTATCCTCAGGCGCCGTGCACCCGCCGGCGACGGCGGCAGCCGCGAGGAGGACGAAGAGCAGGATAAGGCGCCTTTGCATACTGATCTCTTCGGATATGGCGCTATTAGTAGTTTCTCATCCGTCACATTCCGGCCGACAGGAAAAGAGTTGTTTCGGGAGGGGACGGTTCACGTTCCCTCGAAGGCTTCCATCACAAGGCCCGGGAACCCCTCGTCCGACTGGCTGAACGCCTTTTCGACCTCGGCGATCCCCGCCGGGTCGCCCAGTTTCAGCAGGGCTGCGGCGGTCAGGGCCCGGCAGCACTCGGACCGGCTGGTCCGGAGGATGCCGACGAGCGGATCGACCGCCCGGGCGTCACCGATCTCGGCGAGCGCCCAGACTGCCGGGTTCTTGATCTCGTCGTCCGCGACGAGCACGACCCCGATGAGCGGCTCGACCGCTTCGGCCCCGGTGCGGGCGAGCGCCATCGCCACGGTCCAGCGTGCGTCGCTGTCGGTGGCGAGCAGGGCCTGCACCAGCGGCCCGACCGCCGACGCCCCGACGGCCCCGAGGGCGCTGACGGCCTGCAGGCTGGTGTAGGTGTCGGCGTTGAGCATCACATGCATCAGCTCCCGGACCTCCGCCGTGCTCTCCTCCGTTGCCTCTCTCCTCTCGATGGTCTTCTGCATCTCCTTACCTCCTCTGACAGGTGCGGGGTGTCACGGGACTACAATAAGCCTTTACGAACCAGATCTGCCGTGCAGTACTGCGGAACGGCAGTGCCGGGCATACGTTTTTATACCTCTTTTGGGTGGTCGGTGCGTCGCCGCTCAGAAACGCTTCGCGTTTTCTCAGGCTCCTGCTCGAAGCCTAACGGCTTCTCATGCTCCGGACGTTGTCCGTCGCACCCTGCGGGCAGTCGCCGCTCAGAAACACTTCGCGTTTCCTCGAGCTCCGGCTCTAACGAGCCGTCGCCGCTCGCACCTCCGGTGCTCAGGCTCCTGCCCTTCGGGCAGTCGCCGCCGCCATCATGCCGAGCACCCTGCCGTTTTCGCTGACGATCGGTGTCCCGAGAAGGTCCACCTGGAACTTCTCACCGTTGTTCCGGACGCCGATCTCCTCACCATGCCAGCTCCCGCCCTCGATAACTGTCCGGATGATCTTCCGGATCTCCTCCGGTTTCTCCCAGAACCGGGAGAAGTCGGAGCCCTGCACCCCCTCTGCGGTTGGGTAACCCCAGAGGGCGAGGTATGCGGCGTTCGCGTAGGTCACCACCCCGTCCGGGTCGAGGAGCGCGACCGCACGGCGGGTGCAGGCGATCGCCCGGTCTTTGAGGAGCATCTGCTGCTCGCGCCGCCGCAGGTCGGCGATATCCGCGACGAGGAGGCGGTAGGCCCGCGCCTCTTCGGTGATATCCTCGCAGGTGACGTACTCTGTCCCGTCACAGAGCGTTACGGCGCGGGAGAGGACCGTCTTCTTCGCCCCGTTCCGGTCCCGGATGGTGAACGTCCGGGGCCTGACCTGGCCCGGGACCGACCGTTCAAGGTCCGTGTGCCAGGCATCGATGGCTTCCTGGCGGTAAGCATCGTCGGGAAAGATCTGCCGGACCCATTCGGCGGCTGTGGTCGTAATCTCCGGCTCGGAACCGAAGATCTCGACGAACCTGCGGTTGATGTAGACGAACCGCCTGTCATGATCGATGAGCGCGACCCCGAAGGGTGACGAATCGAGCATGCCCCGGAACCGCGCCTCGCTCAGCCGGAGATGCTCGGCGGTCTCGCGCCGTGCGATGGCGATCGAGACCTGCCGGAGGAATGACTCGACCGTCTCACGGCTCTCAACCTCCCTCCCGGGAGGAAGGAGGAAGCCTGCAATCCCGTAGAGATGGTCCCGCCAGACCAGCCCCGTACAGCAGAGCCTCTCGATATCGAACCGTTCGAGGATCGCCTCGCAGATCTCTTCCGGGATCGCCCGAAAGCAGAGGTCGTAGAACGACCATGAAGATGGCTCGGGACGGAGGATGAACTCCTGGAGGCCGCGCATCGAGAGGGGCGTCTGGTGATAGGGGGCCTCGAAGATCCGGACGACCGGGAGAACCAGGCCGGTGGGATCCCGTCCGAGGAGTTCCGTGACCCCCTCACGGAACCCCTCACCTGTGACAGCCCGGATGGCGAACCGATGTTCGGCCTCGTTGTAGGAGAAGATGTAGGCATATGCTCCTGGAACGAGTTCCAGCATCCGGCCGACGGTATAGCCGTAGATGTCCTCGACCGGCTGGAGATCGACGAGGTCGATCGCCGTCCGGGCGAGGAACGCCATGTTCCGGGTATACCGTTTCCGCTCGGTGATATCCTCAAGCACGATCGTGCACCCTTTCTCCCCGCTCTCGAACGTCGTCGGGATCGCCTGCATCTGGTAGAAGGCCTTGCTGCCGTCGTCCCGCCGGTGGCAGATATCGGTGATCACCTGCTCACGGTCGACGTTCTCGACGACGGTGAGGACTTCGGGGGTGGAGACGACGGGTAGCGCCGTCTCGTGGATGTTTTGCCCGATGATCTCGTCTTTTGTACGTCCAAACCGCCTGAGGCACTGGTCGTTTGCCTGGACGATCGTGAGGTCGGCATCGAGGACCAGGATCAGGTTCTTCGTAAAACAGAGAAACGCCGATAGGGGTACGCGTTGTGCGACGGCATAGACCTTGGCGTTGCCGACGAGCCGGGCCTCGACATGGCCTTCCGCCTGCATCACCTCGAGGTGCTTTGAGACCGAGTTCCGGTTTACACCGAGGGCCCTTGCGATCTCGGTGATGGTCATGCCCTTCGGCCGGAACTTGAGGGTCCGCAGGGCTCTTCTCGCGATATCCTGCTCTGGCTGCATATAACCCCCGATAGTTAACCACCATAATTTAGTATATATGTCTTTCTCATTGTGCCGGGATTGCGCCCCCGGTGGACCGGGCGCCCCTCCGGCGATGAACGGGGTGGCCGTTGGCCTGCCGAAAGGCCGGAGCGGTGCGCAGGGCTTTATGAGGGGGAGGCGTATCCTGTACGAGAGGCCCGGAGGACCACCGAGATGGAGATCAACGAACTCGTCAGCATATCGCAGGGAGCGCTCGCGATCATGAACCCCACCACCCCCGAGAAGGTGCTCGCCGCGGGACGGGCGGCAGGGCTCCGTAAAGGGGCCTGTGTCGTCGAGACCGGGTGTGGCAACGGGACGATCCTCGCCCTCTGGGGACGCGAGTACGGGATATCCGGCCTCGGCATCGAGTCCCGCCAGGACGCCTGTAGACGGGCGGAAGAGACGCTTCGGGCGGCGGGGATTGGCGACCACCTCAGCGTCCGGTGCATGGACGCCTGTGACTACGTCCCCGACGAACCGTTCGACTGCGCCGCCTCGATCGGGGCGTCCCACATCCGGGGAGGGTTTGCGGCGACGCTCGACGCTCTCCTCGGTCTCGTCCACGAGGAGGGGACGATCGTCATCGGCGACCGCTGCTGGCGGTCGGACCATGTTCCGCCGGAGTTCGCCCGCGAGTGGCCCGACGTCCTGACCGGCTACGAGATCCTCGGCACCGCCCGCGAGGCAGGGCTCGATCTCGCCGCCGTCATCCGGTCGGGTCCCGAAGACTGGGACCGTTACGAGTCGTCGATCTGGCAGGCGGTCCTCGCCTGGCTCGGCGACAATCCCGACCATCCCGACCGCGACTTCATGACCGACTACCTCCACCGCATCCAGGATGAATACTTCGGCTACGGCCGGGAGTACATGGACTGGGCGATGTACGTCATGGTGCCCGGCTTCTGGTGAGCCAAAAAAAGGGGTTATGCCCCGGCGTATACGCCGGAGCCGACGAACCACTCGGTGTCCACCGGAGCGACGTAGCAGAGTTTGAGCCCGTCGACCCCGGTATCCGGGTTGTAGTAGGTCACGTAGACGAACCCGCCCCCGGCCTCTGCGGCGGCGCTCTCAAGCAGGATCACCCGGACGCCGTACCGGTCCTCGAAGTCGAGGCGGTTCTTCCCGAGAAATTCGGGCTGGTAGGGGAGGGCGAGCGTCGTCCCATCCGTCCCGTAGGCGAAGATATACGCCCCGCCGTCGGCAAACTCCCCGGATAGGTCGTTGAACGCGGCGCATGCCGCCTCCCTTCCCTGTTCCTGCGCATAGTCCCTTGCGGCCTTCACCCGCTGCACGAGCGTCTCCCTGACGCTCGTGTTGAACGTGGTCCCGGCATCCGGGATGTAGATGCCCGATCCGACGAACCAGGTCTCGTCCACGGGGAGGACGTAGCCGAGTTTGAGTTCTTCGGCATACCCCCTCGCCGGGTTCGGGTAGAGATAGTAGATGCTGCCGCCGCCTTCCGCCGCAAGCCGGCTCATGCCGGCGATGTAGGCCACGCCGCCCGAGTCGTGCACGCCGCTCCGGTCCGTGCCGACGAACCCCTGCTGGAAGGGAAGGGCAAGGACGGTGCCGTTCACGTCGTAGGCGAAGATGTAGAGTTCATCCCGGACGAACTCGCCGTCCGGGTCGTTGAACGCGGCGAGCGCGTCAGTGCGGCCGTGCTCCCGTGCATATGCCGCAGCCCCGGCGACGAAGGCCTTCATCTCATCGGCCGCGTCGGCCGCCGGCGGCCGACCGCCTGCCGGTGCGACCTGCCGCTCCCCTGCGTCGAGATTCCTCGTGACGACGACCCGCCATTCGGCCCCGTCGATCCCGGCGGTACCCCAGATCGTCTCTTTGGTCACGTTCCGCTCCCAGTTCCGATCCCGGAACGAGTACTCAAGAGATCCGGATGGTTCGGCAACGATCCGGGAAAACGCCTCCTGGAGCCCCGGAGACTGGTAGCCCGGGTCCGAGAAGAGGTTGCGCCCGATCTCCTCGGGGGTCGTGTCATAGATCACCGTACCGTCGGTCTGCGTCACCCAGACATCGTACGGGGTGCCGTTCGTCAGGGGCTCGACCACCCGCCCGATGAGGGCGTCGGGCCGGTATGCGATGCTCACGGAGCCCAGGTATTCCGGCCCGAAGACCGGGTAGCTCTGGGCGACCCCGGAGAACCCTTCCTCCAGGGGGAAGACCTCGCTGACGCTCGGCACCTGCTCCCGGATCGTCTTCTGCGTCACGGGATGAGCCGTGAGGCTCACGTTCACAAGTCCCGCATAGTTGTCGGGCACGGCCATAGCCACGATACCGTCTTTTGTTATCACCAGGGTCGACTCCGTCCAGGGGTGGTCCAGCATTGTCTGCCGCACCGCCTCTTTCCCGGCGGTGCTCGCGAGCCCGGTCTCGCCGAGGACCCGGGCGCTCTCGGCGATTGAGGCCCTGACCGTTTCAAGTTCGTGGTTTATTCCCGAGACGGCATCCTGGAGGACAGCCTCCTCTGTCGCCTGCAGAGGAGGTTGACCCCCTTCCATACAGCCTGCTCCGAGCACCGTGACGGCGATGAGAAGGATGACGATTAGTGGAGTTACGCGCATAATCGAAATTATCAGGCCGTATTATTAAATGGTATACATTGCTAACGGGTAGTTCGACAGAACGAGGCGTGACGACGACCGGATGACGCCATCGGGCAGTGTGCGTGATCTCGGGCGTAAACCCGCCTGCAGCCCGGCGATCCCAAACATTATCGGGCTTGCCCGCCGGCACTCACCGCATGGAGGTCCATGTCGGCACGAGCGGATGGGCGTACGCGTGGAACCGGGGCGGCAGCCTCGCGTGGTTCGTGGAGCAGTCGGGTCTCGACGCTGTCGAGCTGAACGCGAGTTTCTATGGGTTCCCGTCGGAGAAGACCGTCTTCGCGTGGGCCCGTGCGGGATCGGGGCTGCGGTGGAGCGTCAAGGTGAACCGGTCGGTCACCCACCGGCACCGGTTCAACGAGAAAGCGATCCCTGTCTGGGAGCGGTTCCGCGAGAGATTCCATCCCCTCGACGACCTCATCGATTTCTACCTGTTTCAGGCCCCGCCGGCGTTCGCGGACCTCGACCGCCTCATCACGTTTATCAGGGCGGTCGATCTCGGAGCGCGGTGTGCCGTGGAGGTCCGGAACCCCACGGTGCTCGGTGACGACGAGGCGTGCCGGCGACTGCAGGAAGCGGCGGTCCTGGTCTCGGTCGACTCCCCGGACTTCAGGGAGCGTATATTCCCCGCTGATGCCGTCTACCTCCGGATGCACGGGCGGGAGGGCTGGTACCGGCACGACTATACGGGCGGCGAACTCGCCGCAATCCGGGATAGGATCGTTGCCATCGGTCCGAAACGGGCGTATGTCTTCTTCAACAACGATCATACCATGCTCGATGATGCGAGGCAGATGGCGCGCTTCTTCGAGCGTAAGCCCGGCGGCTGACGGCAAAGAACGATTATTTCTATGATATTCTGCAAATTTATGGTTTATTTCACCATCCCCGGAACTGATGCAAGAACTGTTCCGAAAACGCAGGGCCATTCTAAAGGCTTTCGGATAATTACGGCAAAAAAGAGGTTTGCGGGCGATACGAAATAGAATCGTATAAATATCGAGTGCGTCATCTAATAGCTTGGGGAACTATTACCCCGGTGACATGAGAGAACTGTAAACGCGAGTGGGACACTTCCTGTAGGAAGGTGTCTGCACTCACTCGTCGCGTGCGGCGTTCAGCACGTTTCGGCGGTCGGGTGGGTATTCACCCCCCGCACCACCTTCTGGCGCGGTGCGCTCTCTTCTTCGAGACAGGTACAGCCTGACCTCGTCGTTCACGAAGCGGAGGGGGAGGGCCTGATCCCGTGCAATCGCCGCGAGATCTTCGTACTCGGGTTTCTCCGCGATCAGGCTGCCGTTCACGGTCGAGGTCTTCACCCGGATAGGGTACTCCCTGCCGCCAAGGCTGACCAGAAGTTCCTCCCTGTGCCGGTCCGCGACCACTTTCCGGAACTCGTGCACCCGGACACCGAGCGTCCCGGTCTCCTCCATCAGGACCCGTACCAGGCGGTCCTCCACCGCTGCCGCCGCCATCACCGAGACGACACTGACCGGCCGGTTCTTCTTCCCGAACGCGGGGGTGACGAAGACGTCCACCGCCCCCTCCGCAAAGAGACGTTCGACCGCGTAGCCGATCGCCTCGCCTGAGACATCGTCGAGGTTCGTCTCGAGCATGACCATCCGGTCCTCCCCTCCGGGGAGGGTCTCTCCCTCCACCACCCGGAGCAGGTCGGGCCGTCCCGGAACGGTCCGGGTGCCGGTGCCGTAGCCGACCCGGATGGGGGTCATGGCCGGGTAGGGGTTCACGGCGTGCTCTGCAAGGTGGGCGAGCAGGGCCGCCCCGGTCGGCGTGGTCAGCTCCACGTCGACGGGCGCAGAGGCGAAAGGAAACCGGTGCCGGGCGAGGATCTCGAGCGTTGCCGGCGCGGGCACGGGGATATCACCGTGCTCCGTATGGATGGTTCCGCCGCCGAGCACCGGGGGTGTGGCGACGATCGTTCCCTCGAGGAATCCCGCCCGGTCGAGGAGCATCATCGCCCCGACGACGAAAAAGATCGTGTCTACCGAGGCGATCGCGTGGCGGCAAAAACCCGATTGGTGAAGGTGCGCCTCGACGGCTGCGAGATCGTCGAGGACCTCAAGCGCCCGGGAACGCGCTCCTGCGGAGAGGCCTGCCGCATCGGCGGCTAGAGCGGCAGCTTCCCGCAGATGGCCGCCGTCCTTTGCGCCCGTCTCCTCGACCTCGATCGCGAGGCGGGTCGCCGCGAGCCCGCCGGCATCCACCTTCTCCACCCGGTAGCGGAACTCCCGGCAGGTATCGAGACTCCGGATGGCTTCCGCGAGAGGGTCAAGCGCCTCTCGCCCCCCGGTGAGGTCGATGAGGGAGGCAAGGAGCATATCCCCTGCTATCCCGGCGCACTTCGGGTCGATGACGAGGATCTTCATACTTCCGGGAGGATCCTTACGCCCCCTCTTCCGGCGTACCGAGGCTCGCAGAGATCGCTCCCGCCAGTGCCGCCACCCGTGCCGCCGTCTCGCGGCCGCCGGGGATGGCGTTCGTCAGGTATGCCCCCTTCGCGGCCTTCTTCGCCGCCTCGGCCGGGTCGGTGCCGAGCGCGGCCGCAACGGCAGCGGGCACGGTCATGTTGATGATAGTGTGCCCGATGTACTGCATCTCCTGCGCGAGGACGGCCCCGACGAAGATCGCGGTGCCCATGTTGGGGTCGTCCCGGCCCTTCCCCTCGAGGGCGTAGCCGGGGACCACGCGGGCGGTGAGGTTCTCGATATGGTAGTCCTTCCCGTCGATGGCGATATCGAAGGAGACCTTCGCGTCGAACCCCCAGTACTTCGCGGTGAAGGGATCGGTCCTCCGAGCCTGGGGTGCGATCTCCGTAAACCGGAACTCGATCGTCTTCCCGGTGAACCCGGAGAGGGCCGCCGACCCCCGGCGCTCGACGAGGGCTCTCCGCTCGTCGTCGAGGGCCCCTGCGGCATCTTCCAGGGATCTGCCCGCTTTGAGCATCTCGTAGACCTTCACCGCCCGCCGGTAGATCGCCCGGTCCCGCACCGCCTCGCTCGCCCGGATGCATGCTTCCGAGACCGAACCGCGGTTCACGACTTCTGCCTTCCTGACGATGGTGTTTAAGGCGCAGAGGGCGAGCTCCGGGTCGATGAAGGACTGCATCTTGTAGTCCCGGATCGCCGCCGCGGTTCGCTCCACGTCGCCGCCGTTCGCGAGCAGCAGCCGGAGCGCCGGCAGGATGTCGCCGGCGAGGTGGCCGAGGGGGACGTTCACCGGCCCGCCGGAGAACCCGGCCCCGATGACGGCGGATTCCTGGAACCCGGCGAAGAGCTCGTTTGTGACCATCGACCCGATCACCGACGGCCCGCCGACGTCCTTTAAGATCAGCCCGAAGTCGCCGACAATCCGGGCGGTGTCGAACTCCTCTCCGGTCCCCCGCATGTGGATCTTCTCCGGGAGGTTCGCCGCCTCGACGGCCCCTTTCCCGGCGAGGTAGGCCGAGTCGATCTCACCGAACTTCCCGAACTCCTCACCGAGCAGGGCGTCGGGGTGGACGAGCTCCATCGTCACCGCCGAGGCGATCAGGGCCGGCCAGAGGGGGTAGGGGGTCGTCCCGGCACCCTCCATGCTCCGCATCATCGCTTCGGTCCCGACCTTCGCGGCGTTCCGGGCAAGTTCGGGGATGTTGTAATCCTCGCCGAGGGCGGCGTGGCCCATGACGCCCCCACCGGCGACGAAGGGCGGCAGGACCGCCCCATCGAGGCGGGTCAGTTTCTTATCCATCAGGGCCTCGTAGATCGCGAGGTACGCGGGGAATGCCGGGACCCGGTGGGTGAACTTGTTTGTCGTCAGGGCGATGGCGCTTGTCCGGTCGCCACCGGCGTGCATCCGGGCGATGGCCCCGAGTTTCCGGTTCCCGAGCGGCACGCCGGCGCGGGCGCAGCTCCCGGAGAAGTAGGCGAGCGTCGCGACGATCAGCGCCGCATTCGCCGGTTCCGCCCCGCCCTGTCGGGCCTCGCCCACCGCCTTCCCGATGACCGTATCGAGTGGCAGGTGGGGGGCCGAAGCATCGACCACCGTCATGTTCATCAGGTGCATCTCCGGTGCGCCGATGGTGCAGAAGATATCCTCAGCAAGCGAGTTCGCCGCGGCGAACGCCGGGATCACGAGCGCCCCGTGGCCGCGGGTCGCCGCCTCCAGCTTGTCGTTCGTCATGTAATCGGGCTTGAACGTCGCGGCGTGGGCCGCGGCGAGAAGCGCCCTCTCCCGTTCGGTGTCCATGATCCGGTAACCTCCTTCCCTGGCTGTCAACAGACAGCTATCAGCATAAAAACGTGCCGCCCATGCGGACGGATTGCATCCCCGGCCGTCGCATTACACGAAGAAGGAGAGCGTGCCGGCGGATCCCGGCCGGCGGATCCGGAGGGGCGTATCACATATACAGCGCCTGGAGGGCGACGACCTCGGCGCTGTCCTTTGCCCCCGCGTAGTCCTCGAGCGGATCGGCGTTCACCTCGAGGAACCGCAGCCCCCACCCGAACGGAGCAAGGATCTCCCGTGCCTGCTCCTTCTCACCGAGGATGTAGAGCGTCGCGGCCATCGCCTCCACCGAGGTCAGCCTGAGGGGCCGGCCGAAGTTCACGGGGTTTGCGGCGACAAGGTACGGAAGCGCCCGCCGGTTGCGCCAGGAGGCAACGGCCCCGGTGTCGAGGACCTCCCAGGAGCAATCGAGCGCCGTTATCGAGGGGAGGTGCCGGTCGGCGGGGGAGACCGCTTGCTCGGCGGTCGGGTCGAGGAGGAGGGTCGAGCGGGGAATCTTCGCGACGGCGGTGACGATCCTCACCATCCCGCGCTGTGCGAGTTTCTTCATCGTGCACTTCCGGGGGTCGCAGGTATTGTCCCGATAGGCGTAGAGCGGTATCATCTGTCTTGTTATGGTACGCCGCCCAGGTACTATCAATGTACGTGCTCGTCGCGCCCTGTATCCAGAACCCCGCGTGCCGTGCCCGCGGAATAACGACCGATGAGGACCTGGACTGCTTTTCCCGGGCCGTAGAACGCTGCCGGCGCTTCTCGATCGAGATGGTCCCGCTCCCCTGCCCGGAGACGATCTACCTCGGCGCCGACCGGGAACCGGGCTCATTCCTCAACCGGCTCGCGACCCCGGAGTTCGCCGCACTGCTCGACCGGCTCGAAGCGGAGGTCCGCGCCGCGATAAGGGAGCGCGGCGAGCCGCCCATCGCCATCGTCGGGGTGGACTCCTCCCCGGCCTGCGGGGTGACGGCGACCTACCGCTCGTCCGAAAAACAGCCGGGCCGGGGAGCGTTCCTCGCCCGGTTCCCGGATATCCCGGCGGTCGACGTGAAGGAGTTCTCCCGCTACCGGGTCTACCTCGCAGGCCCGCTCTTTACGGAAGCGGAGCAGGCCTACAACCTCGTCCTCCGCGACCTCCTCGAAGCGCACCTCTTCGACGTCTACCTCCCCCAGGAGGTGGGGGATACGAGCCACACCCGGTGCCGGGAGGAGAACGGGACCATCTTTGCGCGGCACCTCCGGGCGCTCGAGGAGACCGATATCGTCGTCGCGGTCATCGACGGCGCGGACGCGGATTCCGGGACATCGTGGGAGATGGGGTATGCCTACGCCCTCGGAAAAAAGGTCGTCGCCCTCAGGACCGACTTCCGGATCGCCGGGCACCACGAACTGGTCAACCTGATGCTCGAGGAGTCGGCCGCGGTCGTCACGGCAAAAGAGGATCTCCCCCGGGCGCTCGGCTCGCTCCTCCCGGCGTCAGGATGATCCGGCCCGCCGCTTTTCCATCGAGAGGACGTTTCTGTCGCCGGTCCTGGCATACGAGACACTGTCCATCACCGTCCGGATGAAGTGGACCCCGAGCCCCCCGATCGGCCGTTCTTCGGCGGGGATGTCGAGGAGTGGCGGCGGGGCGGAGAGGGGGTCGAACGCGACGCCGTCATCAGTGATGATCACCGAGACGACGTCGTCGTCCACGGTGCAGGTGACCGTGATCGTCCCGGCCTCCCCGTCGGGATACCCGTAGAGGATGGTGTTGCTGCAGGCCTCGTCCACGGCGAGCTGGACCGCGAAGACCATCTCGTCGCCGCTCTCAGCAAGGGTCTCCTCGAGGAAGTCGGCGATCGCCGCGAGCGCCGGGAGTTTGGCCCGCACGGTCAGTTCCGCCATCACGCCACCCGCATGACGATGAGCGTCTGGTCGTCGAACTGCGGCTCATCGCCCGAGAACTGCGTGACCGCTTCAAGGATCCGGTCGATGACCTCCCCGGCGGGGAGGTCGCGGCAGCCCATGATCGTCTCGATCAACCTTCTTTCCCCGAACTGCTCTTCGTTTGGATTGATCGCCTCGGTGACGCCGTCGGTATAGCAGACGAGGAGGTCGCCGCTCGCAAGGGTGACGGTCTCCTCGCCGTACTCGGCCTCCGGCATGACCCCGAGGATGATCCCGGTCCCCTTCAGCTCCACGGGCCGGCCGCCGCCTGCCCGGAAGAGGAAGGGCGGGTTATGCCCCGCGTTGACGTAAGTGAGTGTCTTTACGCCCGGGTCGACGACCCCGTAGAAGAGGGTGACGAACATCCCGGACTTTGCATCCGCGGCGATGAGGGCGTTGGCCTCGCTGACGGCCTCGCGGGCGCTCCGCGGCACCAGGGTGTTCGCCCGCATCACCGTCCGCGAGAGCGCCATGAAGAGCGCTGCAGGGACGCCTTTCCCGGAGACGTCGGCGATAACCAGGGCGGTCCGGTTCCCCGGGAGGGGGATCGCGTCGTAGAAATCGCCGCCGACCTCCTTTGCCGGGAGGGCAAGGGCGGCGAGGTCGACGCCCGGAACCTCCGGCAGCCGTTCGGGGAGGAAACTCATCTGGATATCGTGCGCGATCCGGAGTTCGGCCTTCTTCCGCTCGAGTTCCGAGAGGAAGGAGTCCCGCTCCGCCTTCGTCTGCCGCTCGGTAATCAGGTTTGCGATGATGAACGCGAAGATGAAGACTCCGGTGGCGTTCGCGATGATCATCGGAAGAGCCACCCCCTCGACGACGGTGAGCGCCTGCTCGAGGGGCCGGCAGATGGCGAGGGTGAGCCCCATGTGGAACGCCTCCGTCCCGATAGCGAAGAGGACTGCACCGTGCATCCCGATGAACTTCTTTCCGACGAGAAGGAAGATCAGCCCCCCGAAGAGCCCCGCGAGGATGGTCGCGGCCGCGCACGGGAGGGCGGTGAACCCGCCGAGGGAGAAGCGGTACGCGGCGCCGATCAGGCCGGCGCCGAGCCCCACCACCGGGCCGCACGCGAGCCCGCCGACCATGGGACCGAGGTCGCGGACGTTTGCCGTGGCGCCGAGGATGGTGATGCCGCTCTCGGTACCGTAGATGGAGAGCGCCCCGAAGAGGAGGACGAGGATTGCCTGACCTTTCCAGGTGACGCGTCTCTCGAGGACCTCGGTGAACGATGCCGTCCGGGAGATCAGGTAGGCGGCTACCACGATGACACAGATCATCTGCAGGAGCACGAAGAACATATCATTGAAGCCGGAGAGCGCCATGCTGGTTACCGCCCGGGGTGCCGCTCAGGGTCCCGCCGCGAACTCATCGAGCGCCGCCGCTTCGTCGGGGAAGATGGAGAAGATCCGGTGAAACCCTGCCATGGTGAAGACCTCGAGGATCTGCGGCTGCGCACAGGCTATCCTGAGCGCTCCGCCGTCTCGCTTCAACCGCTTCAGCGTGGCGAGCAGCACCCGGAGGCCGGAGCTGCTGATATAGTCGAGGTCGCAGAGGCTGACGAGGAGGCTTCTTCCCCCGGCGTCCAGCAGATGGTTTATACGTTCTTCCACCCTCTCCGAAGAACCTGCGTCGAGCCTTCCCTTCACCGTGATGATATCGACGCCGCCCGCTCTTCTCTCGAGGATCTCAACACGATCGCTCATTGCGTGAAGTTACGATCTAATGCGAGATAGATGTTGCTTTCCAGCCCGGGGACTTCTCCGCCGGATCAGCAAAAAAAGAGGGTATATTGTCGGGTGTGTGATAACCATGCGGTGTCTGCGGGAGAACCCGGGGCGGTTGTGCCACCCGCCCGGCCCCCTCATCTACCGTGCCGGTATGAGGTTAGAGAGGTGTGTTCTGGTTTATCCCGGGGCAGTACTCCCCGGCGAGGACGTTAGCCTTGACGTTGATGCAACCAGCGTGGTGAATGTTCCGTTCACCCATCCCAGCCGATCTTGTGCCGGTCCGAGCCACCTGTGCCTGTGTGGTCCGGGTTGCCGGAGAGGTTCTCCGACTCTGGGGGATCATACGTTGAATTATCTTCTATTTATAGTTTATTCTTAATGCCTGGCATTGAGGTGCGGCATTGCGTGCGGCATCATAGCACACGACACTGCAAAACACTATATCCCCCGGTGCCGAACTCTATTCGCACATGGATCGCACTACCGATGCACTCTCTCTCCTGCTCAGCACGCTAAAAGAGCATCCGCGGGGCATGTCGGTCTCCGATCTAGCTGCCGCGGTCGGTATCAACCGGAATACCGTCTCCCGGTACCTCGACATCCTCCTCGTCTCGGGCCGGGTGGAGATGGAGACCTACGGAAAGGCCAAGGTCTTCTACCTCTCGCAAAGGGTCCCGATCGCCGCCATGCTCAATTTCTCCTCGGATCTCGTGCTGGTGCTCGACCGTGAGCGCCGGATCGTCCAGGCAAACGATGCCGTCTGCGCGTTCGCGGGGAGAGAGCGCGACGCCGTCCTCGGGAACAGCATCGAAGAGTCGCCGCTCGCCGCGTTCGACCACCCGCTGATACGGAGTCGGATCACCGACGCCTTGAACGGCCGCGAGGTCACAGAAGAACTCCGGTTTCTGCGGCACGACGCCGAGCTCTTCTTCCGGATCAAGTTCCTGCCGACCGTCTTTAACGACGGCGCGCCGGGCGTCACCATCATCCTCGAGGATATCACCGAGGGCCGCCGTGCGGAAGAGGCCCTGCGCGAGAGCGAGATGCTCTTCCGGAGCCTCGTCGAGAACATCAACGACCTGATCCTGAACGTCGACGAGACCTGCACGTTCACCTACGTCAGCCCAAAAAGCCGGGATATCCTCGGCTACGCCCCCGAGGAGATGCTTGGAAAGACACCCTGCGACTTCATGAATCCGGAGAAGGCCGAATCGGTCCGGGCCCGGTTTGCCGCGCTCTTCGCCGACCCGGAGCCGAAAGTCGCCTTCGAGTGGACGATGCACCACCGGGACGGGAGCCATGTCGTCTTTGACGTGAGCGGGACGCCGGTCTACGACATGATAGGCGACTTCACCGGCTACCGGGTGGTCTGCCGCGACGTCACCGAACGGGTGCGCGCCACAAAGCGGGTGGCCCAGTGGAAGTCGTTCCTCTACTCGGTGGTCAACAACGTCCCGAGCATGGTCTTCGTCCGGGAGGTGGAGGGGAACACATTTGTCTTCGCGAACCGTGCCGCCGAGATCTTCCTTGGTATGACCCAGGAGGAGATGACGGGAAAACGGGCCGCCGACCTCTTCCCGCCGGAGATGGCAGGTTTCTTCGCCGACGGCGACCGGGAGATGCTGGAACGGTCGGCCGCGCTTGAGCGGAAGGTCCACCTCCCGACGGGGGCGAGCATCTCCATGAAGAAGATCCCGGTCTTCAACTCCCGGGGCATGCTCAGGTACATGCTCGGGATCGCCGAGGATATCACCGACCGTGCGGCCGCCGAGGACCTCCTGGTCGCCGAGCGCGACCGGGCACAGGGTTACCTCGACGCGGCCGGCGTGATGATCGCGGTGATCGGGGCGGACGGCTCCATCGACCTTGTCAACCGGAAGGGAAGCGAGATCCTGGGGTATGCTGGAGAAGATCTGGCCGGAAAGAACTGGTTTGCGACGGTCGTCCCGGAGCGCCTGCGGGACCGGCTCACCCGGAACTTCGTCCGCCTCGCGGCCGGGGAGATCGAGCCTCCTGCCTTCGAGGAGAGCCCGGTCGTCACCCGGGAAGGTCGAGAGCGTTCAATCCTCTGGCACAACGCCCTCCTCCGGGATACCGACGGGAAGGTCGTGGCGATGGTGAGTTCCGGCGAGGTGGTCGGGGAGTAGCCGGGGCGGAACCCCGGCGATACGTCACTCCTTAAATACACCGCAGGGCAGATACAATACTGGTGACAGACCTTGGTGGACATCATCTCCCTTGTCCTTATCGTCGTCGTGGTGCTGGTCGTCATCGGCATCGCGGCGGCCTTAGTTGGCATATATAACCGGTTCTTCTCCCTCAAAAACTCCGCCGAAGCAACGGTCGGACAGGTGAAGGTCGCGATGAAGAAGCGGCTGGATATGATCGAGCAGCTCCTCGGCGCGGTGAAGAGCTACGCGACATTCGAGAAGGAGACCCTGACCGGCGTGACCGCGATGCGGGCCCGCATCGGCAGCGCCGGCCCGGGAGACCTGAATGAACTCGAACGCGAGTCCCGGTCGGTCCTCGGGCGGCTGCTCGCCGTCGCCGAGAACTATCCCGACCTCAAGACTTCGCAGACGGTCCAGGAACTGATGGGCGCGGTGAGAGGGGTCGAGGACGAGATCGCCCGGCACCGCTACACCTACAACAACATCGCCCAGCAATACAACACCATGACCGACACGGTTCCCTCGAACCTGGTCGCCGGGGTCATGGGCTTTTCGAAACTTGAGTACCTGGAGTTCGGCGAGGAGATCGAGCGCGTCCCGACGATAGCGTTCTGATAGGCGGTGGGCATGACTGAACGACAGCAGATCGCCGTCCTTGTTGCCGTCACCCTTCTTGCCGGGGTGTTGGCGGTCGCGGGAGCAGCAGCGCTCCCCGACCTTTTCCGGGGCGATCTCGAGGTCCAGGCGTATGACGCCGTCTTCTTCGAGAATGGGACCTTCATCGAGCGCTATACCTACGACGTCCGTTCGGCGGGGGAGTACCGGATGCTCTTTCGCTACTGGGAAGCACCGCTCACCTTTACGGCCGTCGACCGGCCGCACATCGAGTTCATCGGGATGACCGCCCCGCCCGGAACCGTCGGCTACATCAAGAACGCCGAAGACGAGGTCCGGACGGCCGCCGGGAACCCGACCCCTTCGGATGTTGCGGTCATCCGGAACCTTGCGTTCGCTAACGAGGTGGGCCTCTTTGACCCCGGCTACTTCGACCCCGGCACCTACACGGTGGAGTACCGCTACCGGGTCCGGCCGCCAATCGAGTACGACGAGGAGTGGGCGCACCTGAACCTGAAGCTCGTCGACGAGCACGTCCCCTTCCGGGACCTCCGGATCACGCTCCCGTTCGCCGGCGATATCGAGGAGGTCTACACTCATCCCCCGACCCTCACTATCGAGCGGACGGCGGAGGCCGTCATCATCACGGGGAGCGCATCCCAGAACGACGCGCTGAACGTCGAGATGGTCCTCGATCCGGCCTTTACGGGGAAGGTCGGCGGCTTCCCGGCGTATGTCCCGGACGTGCGGCAGCAGGCGGCGGATGCCAACCGCTGGCCCCCGATCCTCTACGGGGCGGCAGGCGTCCTTTACGGTCTTGCGATCCTTCTCGTCCTTCTCATGCCGTTCGTCCTCCTCGGCGTTTATTTCCGCTTTGGAAGGGAGAAACCGTTCACGGTGCCGGAGTACTTGAGTTTCACGCCGAATACCGCGCTCAAGCCCTGGCAGGTGAACCTCCTCTTCAAGGGCGACCCCCTCGAGTTCGACGACAACGGATTCTACGCGACGGTCCTCGACCTCCACCGGCAGGGGAAGATTGTGGTCGCCGAGAAGCCGGAGGGCGGAGGGGTCACGGTCCGGATCGTCTCGGGGGAGTCGACCGACCCCTACGAGCAGCGGGTGCTCAACTTCCTCGCCAACGTCGCCGACGACCACGTCGTGGATACCGACGAACTGGCCAGGTTCGCCGAGACCGCCCGGCGGAGTCCCGGCTACCAGCACCGGATCCTGCAGTACCAGCAGTCGCTTGCCGCCCTCTCCCGGGACGTGGATACCACGCTCTCCCGGCAGTACATCAGGGATGGCCGGACGACGATCCTCCCGCTCATCTTCCTCGGTGCCATCCCCTGCGGGCTTGCGATCCTGACGTTCATCCTCGCACCGGGCGCGGCCTACCTCCTCATCCCGGCCGGCATCCTCTTCTTCATCGTCGCGGTCCAGGTCGGGATCGCGGCCCTCTTCCCCTCGACCCTCTTCGGCTTCTGGAAGGGCGACCACTACAAGGAGAAACTCGAATGGGATGCGTTCGCCTACTTCCTCTCGGATCTCGCGTTGATCCAGCAGTATTCCCCTGCGGACCTCTCGATGTGGGGCGAGTGGCTGGTCTACGGGACGGCGCTCGGCCTCGGCGATAAGGTCGAGCAGGCGATGAAGAACCTGAATATCAGCCTCCCGGATGTCGGGGTGCCGCTCTACTCGAACATGCCGGTGATCTTTGCTCCCATCGTCCTCTACTCCCCGCCGTCGAGCGGTGGTTCCGGAGGGTTCGGGGGCGGCGGGTCCTTCGGTGGCGGCGGCGGGTTTGGCGGCGGCGGCGTCGGGGGACGCTGACGCTCTCCGGGTTGTTCCGGTCTCTTGACCGGGACTCGCATCCCCTTTTTTTTCGACCCGGCATACGGCCTCTTCCTGCAGATAAGTCCGAATCCCTTCGTAGTTAAGGCAATCTACTTACCTCCGGGGGGAGAACGTATCGGTGTTGATGCCTATGACGGGTTCATATCCAAACTACATGGTCGTCTTCCTCACGCTGATCGGGGCCGTCATCGCCTGCGGGTGCATGGCCGCCGGGGGAGAGGACGGGCCGGCCGACCGTGTCTCCGGGAACGGCACGGTCACCTACGTCGACCTCGAGGGCGGGTTCTACGGGATCACCGCCGGCGGCGGACGCTACCTCCCCGTAAACCTCCCGGCGGAGTACCAGCAGGACGGCCTCCGGGTCAGGTTCGTCGCCGACGTCCTCAAGGATACCGTGACCCTCCAGCAGTGGGGGACACCGGTCGAGATTGTCGAGATCGAGGCGGCCGATACCCGCCGGACGGTTGCAGCGAACGCCACGGTCACGTATATCGATCTCGAGGGCGGGTTCTATGGGCTTATCACCGATGACGGCCGGCGTTTCCTGCCAGAGAACCTCCCGGAGGAGTACCGGACCGACGGTCTCCGGGTGGCCTTCAGCGCCGACGTCCTGGACGGCGGCGCGGGGATCCAGATGTGGGGAACGGCGGTAGAGCTGCGCTCCATCGAGCGGATCGACGGCGTCATGCTCGTCTCCGGGAACGGCACGGTCACCTACATCGACCTCGAGGGCGGGTTCTACGGGATCGTCGCCGATGACGGCCGGCACTACCTCCCGCTCGGTCTCGATGAGGCCCGGCTGATCGACGGCCTGAACGTGACCTTTGTTCTGGAGGTGCAGGAGGACGTCGCGACCATCCAGCAGTGGGGGACGCCGGTCAAGGTCCTCGCCATCGATACGGCGGGGAACGCGACCTTCGTCGCAACGACCGGGACGGTCACCTACGTCGACCTTGAGGGTGGGTTCTACGGGATCGTCGCCGATGGCGGCGAGCACTACCTCCCGTTTGGGCTTGAAGAGCGCTACCGCGTCGACGGGATGCGGATCACCTTTGTCGGGGAGGTGAAGGAGGGCGTCATGACCATCCAGCAGTGGGGGACGCCGGTCGAGATCATCGCCGTCCCGTGGGCCTGCTCCTCGTGCGGCGGAATGGCCGGCATGGCGGACCCGGCCGCGGTCTGGTGCATAGAGCAGGGCCATGCCTACGAGACCCGGCAGAACCCCGACGGCAGCGAGTACGGCGTCTGTATCTTTGCCAACGGTACTGTAGTCGATGCGTGGGACTACTACCGGCAGACCCACTAACCAATTTTTGACGGGCGCGGGCCCGGTGCAAAACGAGCTGCTTTTTCCCTCACGCGCCAAGAGAAGAGCCATGGACGTTTCGGTCAGCGAGCGGGACGATACGGCGATCGTATCGGTCGACGGCAGAATCGATGCGGAATCGGCAGAAAACCTGGATTCGGCGCTCTCCGGGGTGCTGGCGCGCGGCGGGAAGCGGATACTCTTGAACCTGGAGAAGGCGGCCTACATGAGCAGCAGCGGTCTCCGGGTGCTTCTGAAGAAGCTCCGCGACCTGCGTGTGGTGGACGGGGAGATGGCGCTCTGCTCGGTCCAGCCCGACGTCTACCGGGTCTTCCTCCTCGCGGGGGTCCACGAGGTCTTCCCGATCTACGTGGGCCTGGACGAGATCTTCGCCGAAGAGGAGCGGGAGACGAAAGGGAACGAGTCGCCGTGACGGAAAGCCTGATCCGCATCCTTCGCGACGGTGCGACCGCCGACCGGATGGAGGCGGCAAGGGCCCTTTCTGCCCTCGGGCCGGCCGCCCTTCCGGGGCTCCTTGCCGCGCTCGAAGACCCCGACCCCCGCCTCCGGATGTGGGCGGCCTACACCCTCGGGATGATCGGGGACGGACGGCCGGCCCCGGCGCTCATCCGGGCTCTCGAAGACCCCGACCCGGGTGTCGGGAGGTGGGCGGCCGCCGCCCTCCGCCGGATCCGGGACGCGGCCGGCGGCTGCGGCTGCCGGTTCTGCTGATTCTCTTACCTGCGCCTGCCGATGAGAGCGACGGCGAGGGCCGCGACGGCCAGCGCTGCCGGGAGCGGGGCCGTGGTCGGCGTGGGGGTTGCCGGAGCCGTCGTCGCGGTCCCGGTCGGTGCCGTTGTCGCCGTCTCCGTCGGTGCGGTCGTGGGCGAGGTCGTCGGGGCTGCGGTTGTCGGCGTGGGGGTTGCCGGGACCGTCGTCGCGGTCACCGTCGGCGTGGGTGTCAGCGTCCCGGTATCGATCCCGACGCGGTTGCCGACGGTGAACGTCACGGGTTCGGTGTCGGCGGCGTAGGCGTCGAAGGCTGCCGGCGTTCTCCATACGGCCCGGGCAGTGTACGTCCCCTGCTCACGGAGGCCGGAGAGCGGGATCGCACCGGGCATGCCGGGGTCGTCGGTGTAGAACCGCGTCGAACTGATGTTTAACCCGGCAAGGCTGATCCCGCCGATGGCGGTGGTCTCCGCACCGCCCGGGTGGGTGAGCACGATGTCGACCATCGCCGGGTAGACGCCGCCGGCCCGGTAGAAGGAACCGACGTCGGGGGAGGCTATGCGGAACGCTATCCTGGTGTTCGACGAGACGGTGAGTCCGGTCAGGGGCTCGTTGTGGTAGGGGTTCGCGAGCACCACGTCGAGGTAGATCGTCGGCTCGCGGATGAAGACGAGCGCCGTCCTCCCGTCGGTGGGGTTGAACGCGTAGTAGGGACCGTACTCCCCGCCGGTGAGGAGGATATCCTGGACCTCGAAGTCGGTGTCGTCAGCGACCGGGATACTCTTCGTGACCCCCCGGTCGGGGTCGTTGTCCTGGTACTTCTGGAGCGCCGTGATGGGGTTGTTCGTGGTCGCGTTCCGGAGCTGCGTGAGATCGAGCCCCTCTTCGTAGACGAAGATCGTATCGTAGGGCTGGATGTCGTTGATCCCCGGCCCGCGGGCCCCGGCCTCTCCGGCACAGAGGGCAAGAAGGCAGACGGCGAGGAGGACGATGAAGCCTCGCCTGCGGATCCACTCTGGTGTCATGCTATCCCGTGTGCTGATTCTGCTGATATAGGTTGTGTGCTGGGGGTCCGGTCCGCCCGGGTACATCGACGCACCGTCACTGCGGCCCTCTCGGTATCGCCGGTCGTTGGTTCCCGTCCCCCGACGGGTGCGGCAGGGATCGCCGTCGGGAGACGGGCGGCTTGAAAGTGCCTTTTTCGATTATTCTCCTCCAAACCCGGTTGACTTCCAATTCCTTACACTTAAATAATTTCTTCTCCCACGTTTGAGAATGAGAAGGGTCGCTTTCATCATCGCATCGTTCCTCATCTTCTTCGTGATCCTGGCGATCCCCATCGATCCCGCCGTCCTTGCGCCCGAGGCGCAGGCGGTTGCGGCAGTCACCATCCTTATGGTCCTCTTCTGGGTTACCGGCGTCGTCCCCCTGGAGGCGACCGCCCTGTTCCCGCTGGTCCTCTTCCCGGCGCTCGGGGTTCTCTCCCCGGTGAAGGTGGCGGAATCCTACGGCAACGAAGTGATCTTCCTCTTCCTCGGCGGGTTCATCATCGCGATGTCGATGCAGCGGTGGGGCCTGCACCGGCGGATCGCTCTCCAGATCATCCGGGTCGTGGGGACGAGCCCGCGCCGCCTGGTGCTCGGGTTCATGGTCGCCACCGGGTTCCTTTCGATGTGGATCTCGAACACGGCAACGGCCATGATGATGATCCCGATCGCGGTCGCGATCATCCTGACGATCCTCCCCGGCGCCGATAAATCGCTTGAAGGTTTCGACAGGGGAGAACAGGCGCTTGCAAAATGCTTGATCATCGGCATCCCCTACGCCGCGAGCATCGGGGGAATTGCGACGATCATCGGCACACCCCCGAACGGGATCTTCATCGCCCAGCTCGCGACGATCTTTCCCGACGCGCCCCCCATCGATTTCTTCTCCTGGATGAAGTTCGGTGTTCCGTTTGCAGCGATCTTCCTCTTCCTCGCCTGGCTCTGGCTCGTCGAGGGGCCGTACCGTGAGATGAGGTCGACCCTGCCGGGCGCCGGGGGAATCATCCGCGAGGAGCTCGGGAAACTCGGCCCGATCTCTAAGGGGGAGCGGTGGACGCTGTTCGTCTTTCTTCTAACCGCCCTTGCCTGGATCTTCGAGCAGACAAAAGAGATCGATGGGATCATCATCCCGGGCCTTGATATGATCTTCCCCGGGATCAAGGACTCCACGATTGCGATCTTCGGGGCGCTTCTCCTCTTCGTCCTCCCGGTCGACGCGAAGAAGGGCGTCTTCACGATGAACTGGGTGTGGGCCGTGAAGATCCCCTGGGGCATCCTGCTCCTCTTCGGCGGGGGTATCGCCCTCTCGAACGGGTTCCTGGAGAGCGGGCTTGCCACGACGATCGTCGAGTCGCTCACCCTCATCAACGGGCTCCCGATCGTCCTCCTGATCCTGATTGTGGCGCTGGGAGTCGTTTTTTCGGGCGAGATCGCCTCGAACACTGCTATCGCCGCCATTCTGATGCCGATCATGGCGATCGCGGCCATCAGTATGGGGGTCAACCCGATCGTCCTGATGATGACCGCCGCGGTCTGCGCCTCGATCGGGTTCATGCTCCCGGTCGCCACGCCCCCGAACGCCGTCGCCTTCGGGAGCGGCTACATCTCGGCAAAAGACCTCCTCCGGTCCGGCTGGGCGCTTGACATCGTCGGGGTCGTGCTCTGGATGGTCTGCCTCTACACGATCGTCCTCTGGGCGCTCGGGGTCCCCCTTGATATTCCTGCCTGGGCACTCTGACCCCCGGCACCTATTTTATCCCGGGCGTCTATCCCGCCCGGATGACAGGCGATCGGTACTACAACCCGGCGGTGGAGACGCTCGCACGAGCAGACCTTGACGCGCTCGTCGACGAGAGGATCCACGCCACCGTCCGGTACGCGGCGGAGCATTCCCCCTTCTACCGCCGGTGGTTCGAACGGCATAAGATCCGCCCGGAGACGATCCGGGATCACGAGGGCCTCCGCGACCTCCCCATCATCTCGGGAGCGACGATCCGGCGCTACCAGCCTCCGAACACCACTGAGTTCTGCTTTAAGAGCGTCCCCTGGGATGCGGTCTTCACGGTCAACGAGACCTCCGGGACGAGCGGGGTCCCGAAGAGTTTCTTCCTCACCTGGGAGGACTGGGAGCGGTATGCCGGGAAGTACGCCCGGCTCTTCGTCTCGCAGGGCTTTCTCGCCGGCGACCGGGTGATCGTCTGCGCCTCCTACGGGATGAACGTCGGGGCGAACACCATGACGCTCGCCGCCCGGGACCTCGGGGTGACGGTCATCCCGGAGGGGAAATGTACCTTCCCGGTCCGGGTGATGGCGCACTACCGCCCGACGGCGGTGATCGGGAGCGTCTTCAAACTCCTCCGGCTCGCCCGCCGGATGGAGGCGGAAGGGCACCCGCCCGAGGAGGCGGGCATCAAGCGCCTCATCGTCGGGGGCGAGAGCTTCGCCCCGGCATCGAGGCGCTACCTGGAGGAGGTCTGGGGCTGCCCGGTCTACAACACCTACGGGAGCACCGAGGGGACGATGTGCGGCGAGTGCACCCGCCAGGCCGGGCTCCACGTTCCCGAGGATCTGGTTCACTTCGACCTCTACGATCCCCGGATGGAGCGGTTCGTCCGGGACGGCGAGACCGGCCGGCTGGTCTATACGACGCTCCTTGAACCCGGCAGGAGGGCGGGGACGCTCCTCATCAACTACGACACGGAGGATACCTGCTCGGTCGTCTCCCGGGAGCGGTGCGGGTGCGGGCGGACGCATATGCGGATCGAGAATCCCCGGCGCGAGGCGGAGACGGTCCTGGTCGCCGGGGTCCCGCTCAACCGGGTGGACGTGGAGGCGGCGGTCTTTGCGCCCGAGCATATGGCATCGCTGAACGGGGAGTACGAGGCGTTCATCTACGGCGGCGACGAGGCGGGGGAGACCGTCCTCCGGGTGAGCATGGAGTCTCACGACCCGGCCGGCGCCGACCCCGGGGAGGTCGAGGAGACCTTTCGTTCCACCCTCTTCCGGTCGGTCCCGGCCCTTGTAGAGGCCTACGAGGACGGATCCCTGCAGATCGTCTGCGCCGTCACGCCGCCGGGAGGACTCGAACTCCACCGGGCGCCCGGCCGGCCGAAGCGGATCGTGGACCGGCGGTGACGGTGCCTACCGCCACCGGCACCACGGATCCTGCTGCGCCGCGGCGGTGCCGCAGATCCACGCGGCGAGCACGAGCGCGGCCAGGATCCGTGCATATCTTCCGACGATCATCTCCTCTCTTCACACCCCCTCCTCTTTCCGCACGGCGGGATAAGCGTTATCCAGGCACGGCACCGTGGGCGATATCCGGCTGGTTTTTCTCCTTTCCGTTCCAATACTCCTCCATCAGCCAGGGTGTTGCGGAATGCTCGAAGACCAGCGATGGCAGCCGGTGCCGGGGACCATCGGCGCCGAGATCTACCCTTTTCTCCGGAAACCGGACGTTACCTGCTCGAACGCCTACTTCATCCGGACACCCGGCGAGATCCTGATCGTCGACACGGGGGCGGACGCCGCGCAGATGGACCGGATCCTCGCGCTCGTGGAGGAGAGCCTCGGGGAGACCCCACGGTCGGTCTTCCTCCTCATCACCCACTGCCACGCCGACCACTGTTACCAGGCCACCCGGGACCGGCGGTTCCGCTCCCTCCCGGACCTCACCATCGCTGCGGCGGAGGAGGGTGCCAGGGCGCTCGAGTCCGGCGATCCGGCCCGGACGGTTGCGGAGATCATGGGGTGGGAGATCGAGCCGCTCCCGGTCGGCCTCCCGCTTCTTGCCGGGCGCGACCGCGAGACCCTGGAGACGAACGGCGGGATCGTCCTTTACCGGCAGCAGGTCCCCCTTCCCTCCGGGGATGCCCTTGTGGTCTACCATACCCCGGGCCATTCGCCCGACAGCATCTGCATCCGCTTCGGCGGCCTCCTCTTCATCGGCGATCTCCTCTTTGCGGCGAGCCCCGGTGTCGCCGGGCTTGCCGGGTGGGATCACCCGGCGCTGCTTGCCTCGATCGAACGGGTCCGGTGGATCCTCTCCCGCGAACCGGTGAGCCTCTGCTGCCCCGGCCACGGGAGGAGCATCCCGGCCGCAGCGATGCCGGGGCTCCTCGACCGGCTCAAGGGAGAGGCGGAGAGACTCTCCGGCATCGGGACCTTCGACCGGCATCGGCTCGACGACTCCCTGGAGCACGCCGTCGACCTGCTCCAGGAGGCCAATCGGCTCTTTGCCGTGATCGCGGGCCGCCTCTACGCCCTCGTCTACCGCCTGGACGACCTCGGCGAGGCCGAAGAGGCCCGGCGCTACCAGGAACTGCTCGAATCCGACCGGATCGACGAGTTCCTGGCGGAGTTCTCGCGGTTCGCCGACGAGTTCCGGGCGGGGGAGAAGCTCGAGGTCCAGCTCGTCCTCAAGGCCGTCCAGGTGATCCAGCGGATCGAGGCTCATTTCGCGGGCGACCGGCTCAACCACGTCGTCGAGGCATCGCTCCTCCGCCGGGCCGACCGCCTCCTCACCGACTTCATGAGCATGATCATGGGCTACCAGGACACCGTCAGCCTCTCCGTCGTCGACCTCCCGCCGCTGCTCCGGAATCTCGTTGCCGGGGTCTCGTCGTGCCCGTTCTCGGACGAAGCGTTCATCGAGGCGGCCGACGACCCGGCAGCCTACCGGGCGGAGCTGGTCTGCCGGCTCGCCTACCTCCCGCTCTTTGAGGGCATCTGCCTCTCCGTCGAGACCGAGGACCCCCTTCCGCCGGTGTCGATCGACCGGGAGCGGTTCTGCGACGAGGTCGTCGGTGTCCTCGAGGATATGGTGGCTGCCGGGTCTCGCGAGATCCGGCTCTCCCTCCGGCGCGAGGGGGATGCAGTCGGGCTCCGGATCCCGGGTTGCGAGGCGCTCTCCGAGCGGAGGCTCCGGTTCTACCGGCGCAAGTTCGGCCTCGCCGGAGTCACGCTCGCGGCCGGCGGCGACGGTGCCGGCCTCTTTCTTCTCTTTGAGGGAGGGTAGTCCCCGCCCTCCCCGGAGCGGGGACAAACTACTTACCATCGGCCCTCGAAACGGGAGTGATCATGACCGGTATGCAGCATGTGCCCGGAGAGGATCGCGGCAAGGTGATTCTCTACGCCCTGAGCACCTGTGGGTGGTGCGCCGACACGAAGAAGTTCCTCACCGGCCTCCGCGTCGAGTTCTCGTACGTCTACGTGGACCTGCTCACGGGGGCGGAGCGGGACCGCGTGGTCCGTGAGGTCGAACGCTGGAACCCGCGGCTCTCGTTCCCGACGCTCGTCGTCAACGACGCGAAGGCGATCGTGGGGTTCCAGGAGCAGGAGATCCGGGAGGCGGTCGGTGCCTGACGCGGCGAGCGACGAGGAGGTCGACCGCTTCATACAGGGCCTTGTCGAGGAGGCGGAGGCCGGCGGTTACCACATCAACCCTGATGAGGAGTTCACCCGGGGCCTTGTCCGGGGCCTGCTCGCCAACCGGGGGCGGTACGGCTACATATCCTGCCCCTGCCGGCTCGCCTCCGGGAACCGGGAGGACGACCTCGACATCATCTGCCCCTGCGATTACCGGGACCCCGATATCGCCGAGTACGCGGCCTGCTACTGCGCTCTCTACGTCAACGCCGAGGTGGAGGCCGGCCTCTCCGCCGCCGCCCCCGTCCCGGAACGGCGCCCGCCGCCGGCGGAACGACGGCGAGCAAAGGAAGAGCGCGCCACGGCCGGCCCGGCCCCCGGAGGCCTGAACTACCCGGTCTGGCGGTGCCGGGTCTGCGGCTACCTCTGTGCGAGGAACGAGCCGCCCGAGACCTGCCCGATCTGCCGGGTTTCCCGCGACCGGTTCGAACGGTTCATGTGAACCGGACCAGGCAGGCGTAGAGAAGGAATGCGGCGACGATCCCGTTCACCGGAGGGATTCCCGGGATCACGAGGGCGGCGAGAGAGCCTGCGGCGTAGGCGGCGAGCCCCTGCCGGTTGAACCGGAGGGCGGCCGTTTCGTTGAGCACGGGGTAGCGGCCCCGGTGGCGGACGAAGAAGTCGGCCATGATCACCCCGCCGAGCGGGGGGATGAGCACTCCCATCATGACCATATACGGGATCAGTAAGTCGTACATCCCGAAGAGCGCGAGCAGGGTCCCGGCGCCGGCGCCGGCGAAGGTGATCAGCCGTCGCCGTTCGGTCCGGAAGAAGTGGCATCCGGCGACGGAAACGTTGTAGATGGTGTTGTCCTGGGTCGTCCAGATGTTTAAGAAGAGGAGGAGAATTCCGGCGGAGAGAATGCCCTGGACCGCCAGCACCTCGACGATGTCGTCGAGGCCGTAGACGACTGCGCCGACGGCGCCGACAGCGATCATCAGCCCGTTCCCGAAGAAGAATGCAAGGATCGATGAGCCGACCGCGGTCCGGGCCGACCCGGCAAAGCGCGTCCAGTTGGCGACCTGGGTCCCCCCGGAGACGAAGGTGCCGACGACGATGGTGAGGCCTTCGGCGACCGTGAGGCTGCCTGTCATGAGGGGGCCGGCGGCGTCTCCGGCGTCCCGGAGGGCGATCGTGACGCTTGCGGCGATGAGGAGGAGCATCGCCGGGACCGCGACCCGCGAGAGGGCGGCAAGCCCCCGGCAACCGATATACGCCGTCAGGCAGAAACCGAGCCCGAAGACGATCATCAGGGGCGCCTGCAGTCCCGGGTCGAGGCCGAGGAGGCGGACGAGGACGATCGCGATCGTCGCGGTCCCCCAGGCGTACCAGCCGATCTGGGTGAGGCCGAGGAGGGCGTCGCACCACCGGCTGCCTGCGTTCCCGAAGGCGAACCGGGCGGTGAGGACGGTGGAGAGGCCGCTCCTGAAGCCGACATAGCTGAGGCCGGCGACGTAGACGGCGAGGATTGCATTCCCGCAGAGGATGATCGCCGCAAGATCGGGCCAGAACCGGAACGCAACCCCGAGGCTTGCGCCGCCCCACATCGTGGCGGAGAAGAAGGTGAACCCGAGCAGCACCAGGGTGATCGGCCAGAACCCCTGCCGGGCCCCGTCCGGGACGGCGGAGAGCGGGTAGTCCTCCGCGCCACTCTGGTCCATCGCCGCAACGGCCATCTTTTCCCGGATCATTGCCGCTCTGTCGATGATCCCATTTTTCGTTCCAGGATGAAATGCTTTCCGGATTTTCTCTCTTCTGCAGGCCGGCGGTGGATCCAAGGTGTCATATACCGGGCCCGACGATCCTCCTGTATGCCGAACGTGCGGATCAACGACGGAGACCTCCCCGCCGGGAGCGGCGTGGAGGGGGCGAGGAAGAAGAGGCCCGACGAGACCCCGGCGCCCGCCCGGGAGAAGCCTGAACCGGCGACCGAACGGGAGGAGCAGAGTTCCGGGAGATCCCGGCACGTACGGCCCCGGATCGGGGGCGACGACGGGGGAGCCGATATCTTCTATACCGGGACGAAGTAGGTCATTTCACGATCCTGACATCCGCGGCGGAGGAGACCACGACCTCCCGCTTCCCGCGGTAGGTCTGGGCGATCCCGTAGAGGGTTACGTTCTCGTCCTCACCGAGTTCGAGCGCTACGGCCACGTCCTGCGGGAGAAAGACGGAGGTGCCGTTGACGGTGAGGACCAGGTGTCCGCCGGTCGAGGTTCTCCTGACCTCCTCGACCCTTCCTTCGAGGAGGACCAGCGCCCCGTCCGGGACCTCCTCGGAGTAGGGAGCCGCCACCATCGGCCGGCCGACGGCGTCAAAGAGGAGGTGCGCCGCAAGCACGATCCCGACGACGCATACCAGCACGACGAGGGCTGTTTTCTCCTGCTGTTCGAGCATAGATATCGTATGGGTTCGCCGGGTTATAACATCCGTCAGTTTGATATGTTAACAGCGTTAACTATTCCCCATGGATGATGTGAACCTGCCCCCGTCTTCCCGGAAGATCCTCCTGCTGCTCGAGGACGGGGGTGCCCTGACCCACAAGGAGCTCGTCCGTCTCAGCAGCCTCGCACCCCGCACCGTCCGCTACGCCTTAAAGAGGCTCAAAGATAACGATATGATCGTGGAGAAGTTCAACTTCCGCGACGCCCGGCAGATCCTCTACGAATACAAAGAGTCCCAGGCGGTGTCCGCGCAATGACCGAGCCGCCTTCCTGCGACATCATGCGCTGCGACACCCTCGCCCGGATGCTCCTCCCACAGATGCGTGCCGAGATGGTCTACCGCCTGGTGAACGAGCGCGGGCTGAGCCAGAGCGAGGCTTCCAAGCGCCTCGGGATCAGCAGGGCCGCGATCTCCCAGTACATGAACCGGAAGCGCGGTTTTTCCCGGAACGACTTCCCCGGTGCCCTCGAGATGGTCATCGAGCGGTGGGTCTCCGCCGTCGCCTCGGGCGAAGGGGCGATCACCATCTGCGACGTCTGCCGCTCCGCCGACCTTACCGGAAGACGGTGAGGCCGCTTACGTGCGCCGCCGCCGGTAGAGGTAGAGCCCCGTAAGCCCGGCGAGGATGCACACCGCCGCCACTATTTTGAGCCGATCCGGACCGGATGCGCCGCCCGGATCGCCCACCCCGGCGGCGTTCCAGTCGTCGTCGAAGACCCGGGCGTAATATGCCGCAACTCCCGGGTGCTCGATGATCACCCCTGCCTCCCGGTTGAACGCCGGCGAGTTGGCGTTCCAGTTGATGCTGCTGACCAGGACCGCCCGGCCGTCGACGACGACCCCCTTGTTGTGGATCTTTGCCAGGTTGTTCGCCTCCAGATCCGCGAGCCGGGCTTCGAGCGGGAGCCCTTCGGCCGCGGCGATCCGGTTGATGACCCCGACCATCTCGTCGTTGTCCGCACGGCCCTCGGTGTTGAACCAGACGGAGTCAAGGAGCACCCGGACCGTAACCCCCCGCCGGGAGGCGTCGATCGCGGCCGCGAGGTAGGGGTTGAGTTCCAGTGCGGTCTCGTTCGTGATGTAGGCCTGCTCGATCGCGATGCTCTCCTGTGCCCCCGCGATCAGGTCGAGGATGAGGGCGCTCGTGTCGGGGGAGAGGACCGGGGTCACCCGCGCCCCCTCCGCGCGGCAGACGCCGAACTCCACCGTGTAGGGGGGTGCCCAGGGCGTGCGGAGTTCCGCCGCCGTCCCCTCGAGCGGGACGATATCCCCGCCCGCCGCGTCGAAGAGAAAGACCTCCCGGAAGTAGGCGGCGAGCCCCGGGTCCTCAAGCGTGACCCCCCACCCGCGGTTGCCCTGCAGCCCCGGCGCCGGGTAACCGCCGGGCTTGAAGTTCTCGCTCCCGACGAGGACCGTCCCGGCATCGACGACGAGGTACTTCGCATGGTCGTAGCGGTACTTCGCGTGGCCGGCATCGGTCGTCCCCATCGAGAGGACCGGGATGCCGCTCCGGTTGAGGGCGCCTGCGACCGCCCTCCCTTCGGAGGAGACGCCGCCCACCGGCCCGCCCTCGAGAAGGACGGTCACGGCCACGCCCCGTCCGCGAGCGAGGATGAGGTCTTCGGCCATCTTTTCGTCGGTGAACTCGTAGACGTTTGCCAGGATCTCGCGCTCCGCTCCCGCGACGACCGCCGAGAAGACCTCATACGAAGAGTCCGGGGCGACGAACGCGGTCACCGCGACCTCCTCGAACGTTTCAGACGCGAGGCGGGACTGGCCAAGGCTGAGCGGGCGCGGGTCCCAGACCTCTCCCTCGAGGTAGTGGACCTGTCCCTGCCGGGGGTGGACGTCGGCGGGCCAGGCGACTTTCTGGACGAGGGTGGTTCCCCGGTAGAGGAGGAGCTCGTCGGCTGCGTTCGCCATCAGGAGGTTCCCGTTCGGGATCACGTCCGGTATGCGTTCCGTCCGCCCCTCCATCTCGAAGTCGGGCGGGTAACCGTGGGTCTCTTCGAATGCGGGGCCGCTTCGCGCGACCACCAGCCGCCCGTCGATCCGGGTCCCCGGCGGGAACCGGTAGCCGCCCTCGCCGTCCGAGAGAACGTAGCCGTCGAGCACCCCCTCCCCCTCGAGAACCAGGTACTCGTCGAGGTCGCCGGCAAGATAGGGGTCCGGGCAGAACTCGACGATCGCAACGCCGCCGGCGGTGCCGGCGAAGAGGCAGAGGAGCAGGACGGCGGCGGCGATCCGGCGCATACACAGGGTTATGTAGCCCCCGGTTAAATAACAGGGCGATATGAGTACGCCTGCACCCCCCCTGGTCGTCAAGGTGGGCGGAAGCCTCTTTGACCGGGTCGCCTCCCTGATCGAGGTCTTCCATGAGGTCGGGCGCCCGGTGCTGATTGTGCCCGGCGGCGGAAAATTCGTCGAACTCGTCCGGCGTCTCGCCGTCCCGGAGACCCCCGCCCACTGGATGGCGATCGCCGGCATGGAGCAGTTCGGGTGGTACATCGCCTCGCACGGCGTCCCGGCGACACCCATCCTCGCGCTTCCGGCGGAGACGACGGTCCTCCTCCCCTACTGCGCTCTCCGCGAGGCCGACCCCCTCCCCCATTCCTGGAACGTCACCTCCGACACCATCGCCGCCTGGGTCGCGAAGGAACTCTCGGCCGACCTCCTCCTCCTCAAGTCGGTCGACGGCATTCACCACCGCCGGAGACTCCTCTCGCGGGTCGAGGACCCGGGCATCATCTCCGACGAGGTCGATCCTACGTTCATCCGATTCGTCTTCGAGCACGGTCTCGTGGCACGGGTGGTCAACGGCAGGCACTCCGACCGTCTCCGCCAGGCCCTCCGCGACGAGACCGTCATCGGGACTCTTCTCGATCCGAGATTTTAACTGCTCCGGGGGAAATATGATAGGTTAACTTTCGAGGAAACGATGATGATAGCAAGCGAGCGATGTACCTCCTGCAATGCCACGCTGGCCGAAGAAGGCTCTACCGGGTTCTCGTGCCCGGTCTGCGGCCAGAGGATCAACAGGTGCTACCGGTGCAGGGAGCAGAGCATAGCCTATACGTGTTCGAAGTGCGGGTTCCAGGGGCCATAATCATGGGCAACGTAGCCTTAATCGTGAAGATCATGCCCGAGTCCCCCGACGTCGACCGCGAAGCGCTCAAGGCGGCGGTCAGGGCGGCCGTCCCGGTCGATGATATCAGGGAAGAGCCGATCGGCTTCGGTCTCGTGGCGCTGAAAGCCGCCATCGTCGTCGCCGACAAAGCCGGGGCTCCCGATGAGGTCGAAAAAGCGCTCCAGGGCCTTGAAGGTGTCGGAAGCGCCGAGATCATAGAATCCACACTTGTCTGAGTGGATTCCCGATACCCACTTTTCCCCGCTTAACGGGCCTCTTCGAGCCGTTCCAGCACTTCGGCGGTGACCTTGCGGATCTTTTTGACCGACTCCGCAAACCCGGCGACCTCGTCCACTTCGAGATTGAGCGGAACCGGGAAGACACCGTCACGATTGATCCGGGCAGGCACGCCGATGCAGACGTCGCCGATCCCGTGGACCTCACCCGCGATGTGACTTGAGACGGTGAGGATCCGGTTTTCGTTCCCGAGGATCGTCTGAACGAGGGTTGCAATAGCCTCCCCCGGCCCGTAGACGGTAGAGCCTTTATCCCTGATGATCGCCTCGCCGCTCGTGCGGACCGTATCGATGATCTCCTGTACGGGCAGCCCCGAGAACGTGGGCAGGTTGCTGATCCGGATGCCGCCGATCGTCGTCGCCGACCAGAGCGGGACCATGCTCTCGCCGTGCTCGCCGATGATACGGGTATGCACCTCGCTGACGTGGACCCGGAAGTACCGGGCGATCAGGGACTTTAAGCGCATCGAGTCAAGATGCGTCCCGAGGCCGAAGACCTGCCGCGGCTTGAACCCCGAATACTTCAGGGCGACGGCGGTCATGACGTCGACGGGGTTTGTCACGAGAAAGAAGATGGTGTCGGGCGAAGACTGGCTGATGGTCTCGGCGGTCTCGGCGGTGATCTTTGCGTTCTCGAAGGCGAGATCGTTTCGGTCCTGTCCCGGCCGGCGGGGTACGCCTGCCGTGCAGATGACGATGTCCGAGCCTTCGGCGTCGCGGAGATTGGTGCTGTGCGAGATCCGGACGTCGGTGCCCCGTGCAGCAAATGAATCGGATAGGTCACGGCAGCAGCCCGCGAGAAAATCTTCGCGTCCGGGTCGCCCGACGAGCAGCATATCGCTGACGTAGGGTATCTCGGATATGGTGTGGGCCGCAAACATGCCGACGTTCCCTGTAGCCCCAAGAATCGTTACTTTTGCCATGGAGATCGCCGTTGGGGACGCGTCCTCGGTCGACCGTACGCACAAGCATTCACCGCTGCATCCCTCCTCCACCCCGCAACCCCATGGGCGCCGAACGTCCACGGTAAGTCTGCTCCCTTCCGGGCCTGAACCGGTACCCGCGGTAAAAGGTCGCCGCCCCCTCCGGGGCTTTGATACCTCTCCGCCGACCTCATGGGACGAGGCTTCTCCGTCGGGATAGAACGGATTCTGCAAGCCGCTGCGGCCTTCTCCGGACTTCGCCTCCCGCGTAACGGCGGTTTCGGGTAACAGGTGACGCCGAGCCACCCAGGCTAGTCCCCATATATACTGGAGTCTATGGGATAAAAATAGCTCCGCCCACCCGTGTCAGCCAGGCCCGGGTGATCCGGTCGGCCTTCCCGGCGTCCTCCTTCTCGAAGAGGTCGAGGGCGGTGAGGTCGATTCCGGGCGGGAGGACGCCGGGGAGCAGCCGCAGATCGCCCTGGTAGACCTCGATCTCCTGCGGACCTGCGGCAGTCGCGACGAGGATCGGGTCCCGGGCAACCGGTCGGCGCCGGAGGTCGTCATAAGCCCGGTGCATCGTCACCTCCTCGATCCCGAGGAACTCCCGGTTCACCCGGAGGTTGCAGGCGGTCCAGCAGGCCGCGGCAAACCAGGCGTCGTTTGCAATCACGCGCGGGACACCCGCCCGGGCGGCGGCAAGCCCGAGGGTGCCGGCGCCGGAGCAGGCGTCGACGAAGGTCTGCGGCCGGTGCCGGGCGATCTCCCGCTCAAGAGAGAGGATCTTCTCGTTCCGGCCCCGGGGGAACTCGACATGCAGGACCGACTGCTGCTTGTAGACGACGATCGGGCCTCTGCGGGTGGCAAAGACGTCGGCCCGGACGTCGCAGCCGGCAAGCAGGGTGTACTCCTTCGGCGCCGCATCCGTGTCGCGGACTCCCGGCGTCCCGGCATCCGTCCGGACGACGCCCCGGACCTCCGGGACCTCGCCGACCAGCCGGGCGGCCGCCCGCTCCCCGACCGACCGCGAAAGGAGGACGAGCGACCGCGGCGGGAGGTAAGGTGCTCTCCGCAGCGCGGTTCCGGGGTGGACGAGCGGTGTTGCGGCGGCGGCGAGGGGTTCGGTCCCGGCGAGGTCGCCTTCCTCGGCCATGATCCGGTAGATCGCGGCGAAGACCTCGTCGATGAACCGCTTCCCGCAGGAGGGGCAGGGCTCTGCGGTATCGATATCGGGCGGCGGGCTCCGTTTGTCGTAGACGAGCCCCATGCAGTCGGGGCAGGGGGCAAAGCGCCCGGGAAGCTCCGCGAGGAGTGCCGGGGCGTCGGTGACGCAGTCGTGCCCGCAGACGGGACAGTGCATGCCTGAAGGGTTGGGGGCTGGAATATATACGTATTTCACGCCGCCTGCGGCGGGACCAGGAGCCCTTCGCGAAGCCAGCCCCATGCGTCCCTGAGGCGGTTCTCGGGGAAGTAGCGGACGTCGACCCCGGCAAAGCCGACGAAGAGCCCCGGCAGGCGGTTCATCCACTCGCGCCACCGCTCGCCGCCGACGATGGCGATCCGGTCAACCCGCTCCAACCCATGCCACTGCCTGAGGGCATCCCATCCCTCCCCCGGCCTCCAGCTCCGGAAGCCCTCGATCTTGAAGAGGATCCGGACGCTCTGGCCGCCGTTCATAGCCCGTTCGAGCTCCGGGATCAGGACGGTGGCAAACTCACTCTCGCTCAGTTTCCCGTCGAACCGATACCCGACCACACGCCCCGAACTCTCCTTCATCCGGTCAAGCATGGGTGCCCCTTGGGCTGCTGAAGGGAAAAAAGCTGCGGCCGTCCGGCCGGGTCTGCGGTTCCGGTCCGCCGCCGGTACCACCTGTGCGATTGCCCTCCCTTCGCGGGGGCGACAGGCCGTTTCGACCCGTCCCCGGGCCGGGGGCCGCCGGGCGGATCGGCGTCACGGTCTTCCTCCTCTTCGCCGGACCGATCCGACCGGCCGCAACGAAACGTTCCGACGATAGATACACGAATATACTCCCGTGTAGAGAAGAAGAGGTATGCCCGGTTCCGGCGAGGAGGCGGCAGAATGGATCTCCCGGTAGTCTTCTCCATCATCATACTCATCAACATCATCTCCGGCATCACCATCGTCTTCTTCGAGCGGAGGAACCCGACGGCGACGTCGGCCTGGCTGATGGTCCTCTTCTTCCTGCCCCTGGCCGGGTTTGTGCTCTACCTCTTCTTCGGGCAGAACTACACCCGGCAGAGGATGTTCGTCGTCAAGGAGCGGGAGGACCGGTGCTACCTCGAAGACCTCTTCGAGAAACAGCGCCGTGTGCTCGCCGGTCGCCTCCACCGGTTCGCCACCCCGGCGGCGGAGGAGTTCCACGACATGATCTTCCTCCTCCTCCAGAACAACAGGGCCTACCTGACCGAGAAGAACCGGGTCGATATCTACACCCGGGGAGAGGAGAAGTTCGACGCGCTTTTTGCGGCGATCCGGGGCGCCCGCCACCACATCCACCTGGAATACTTCGTCGTCAACAACGACGACCTCGGGCAGGCGGTCGTCCACGCCCTCGCAAAGAAGGCGCGGGAGGGTGTCGAGGTCCGCTTTCTCTTCGACGCGATAGGGGCCATGTCCGGGGGCGGGTCGCGGGCGGCGTTCTCGGAACTGGAGGATGCCGGCGGGAAGATCGGGGTCTTCTTCCCCTCGTTCTACCGGGTCAACTACCGCAATCACCGAAAGATCGCCGTCATCGACGGGGTCGTGGGGTTCATCGGCGGGTTCAACATCGGGGACAGTTACCTGGGGGAAGGGCCGCTCGGCCCCTGGCGCGACACCGCCGTCCGGATCACGGGTGATGCCGTCAGGCTGCTCCAGTTCCGGTTCTTCCTCGACTGGAACTATACGACCGGCGAGCACCTGTCTCTCGAGGCCCCCTACTTCCCCGACACAGGCGGCCCCGGGACGACGCCCGTCCAGATCGTCTCCGGCGGCCCGGATACCCGGTGGAACCCGATCAAGGAGGGCTACATCAAGCTGATCACCTCCGCCCGGGAGTCGGTCTACATCCAGACGCCCTACTTCATACCCGACGAGAGCGTCACCGACGCCCTGCGAATCGCGGCGCTCTCCGGGGTCGACGTCCGGATCATGATCCCCTGCAAGCCCGACCACCCGTTCGTCTACTGGGCGACGCTCTCGTTCATTGGCGACGTGCTCGATGCCGGGGTGCGGGCCTACACCTACGACGATGGGTTCCTCCACGCAAAGACGATCGTCGTCGACCGCAAGGCGGGGTCGGTCGGGAGCGCGAACTGGGACGTCCGGAGTTTCCGGCTGAACTTCGAGGCGAACGCCTTCTTCTACGACGCGACCGTCGGGGCGGAGCTTGCGCGGACGTTCGAGGAGGACCTCGCCGTCTCCACCGAGATCACGCCGGAGGGCTACCGGGCGCGACCCTTCCGGGTCCGGGTGAAGGAGTCGGTCTCCCGGCTCTTCTCGCCGCTCGGGTGAGGTTTCTCACCGGTTGTTCAGCCGGCTCTCGACGAATTTCCTGATCCGGGGGAGGCTCTGCTCCCAGCGGGCCTGGAGGATGGAGACGGCATAGGGGAGGTGGTGCGGGAGGACCGCGGTGCCCATCACCGCCTTCTCGACGAACGGCCGCTCGCGGCCGATGATGACGGTTTTTCTCGCCCGGACGGCGTCCAGGAACTCGTCGACGGTATCGGCCTCGGCGCAGGTGACGACCCCCCCGAGTTCGTGGAGGAGGTGGCCGTCGGTCCCCCCGGTCCGGCCCAGATCGTGGGCCGCGGCGAGCCCGGCGGCCTTCATGTTGTGGGACCGGGCCATCCCGCCGCAGATCACCTCGAGGGCGTCGAGGCGGGAGAAGACCTCTTTGCCGATACATGCGCCTGCGACGCAACGCTCGACGCCCCGGTTCAGGAAGGCGTAGCCGCAGGGGTGGGCCTCGACGGCGATGCAGGAGTAGTCCTCCCGGCGGTCGAGGATCTCCGGAGTGTCGAGGCGTATCGCGGTGAACGGGCCGTTCCTCCGGTTCTTCTCGATATGGCGCCGGTAGAAGTCCTGGAGGTCGGAGACCGAGTAGAAGTAGAGGAGGAGGTGCGGGCCGTCGTTGGCGCTGACCTCGATACCGGGGACGAGGGTGACGCGGATCTTCTGCCCCTTCGCCTCGGCTACGCCGCTCACCTGGTTGTGGTCGGTGATCGCAAGCCCGATCCCCTGTCGCGCGGCGAGTTTCAGCACGTCCCGCACCCGGGTGGCCGAGTCGGAGTGGCGTGTGTGAACGTGGAGGTCTGCCGGGAGGAGCCCGAGCCGCCGGATCTCTTTCGGCAGGGGTTTTTCGAATATGATATCTTTATAATAGTGCATGTGCTGTCTGTCTGATCACCGGTAGGTTGCCCGGGATGAAAAAGGGTTGCCCGCCCCCCCTATCCCACCCCCGGTGCGGTCTCCTCGACGGCGAGCGGCTCCCGCAGCCAGTCGATCGCGGCGTCCAGGTGGCCTTCGGTGAAGTAGCGCGCGTCGATCCCGACGAATCCCACGAAGAGCCCCGGCAGGTGGCTCATCCACTCTTCCCACTTCTCGCCGCCGACGACCGCGATCCGGTCGACCTTCCCGATCCACGGCGAGGTCTTGAGGGACTCCCAGTGCCCGTGCGCCTTCCAGCCGTGGAAGTTCACGATATGAAAGAGCATCCGGAGGACCGGGTGGGTTGTTCCCGCCCCTTCAAGCGCCGGGAGTAGCGTCCCGGTGTAGTCCTTCTCCGTCAGCTCGCCGTCGAACCGGAATCCGACGACGTTCTCCGCACCCGTCTCCATCCGTTCAAGCATGGCGCCCCCCTCTCCGGGGAGGACGGGAAAAAGGTTCCGGTCATCACCCGGTCGGGGGCTCTTCGCGGCCGGGTTCCGGGGCCACCAGCCTCCCGGCGATCTCCTCCTTCGAGTACTCCGCGAGGTAGCGGTTCCCGGCGAGTGCGACGGCGACCGACCCGATGAGGACGAAGATCATATCGAGCATGGTATCGTCAAGACCATGCTGGAGGTTGGTCCCGAGGAAGGTGTCGAAGAGCCACTCGTAGATCTCCCAGAACCCCTCCATCGCCATTGCAGCGATGACGATGAACCCGACGATCATCCACCGGGAGAGATTCAGTCGGCTGAACCGGTCGAGCAGGAGGACGATGACGAAGGCGAGGATCGAGACGGTTATCCCCGCGATGAGGTGGGCGATCTTGTCGTAGTAGGGGTAGTACATCAGGTAGAATCCCTGGATCTCGCCGGCGACATGGAGGTAGAGCAGGAAGGCGATGAGAAGGTTGATCTGCCAGGGGAGGGTGATGCTCCACCGGCGGGTGACGACGGCGGGGACCAGCGTCAGGCAAAGCCCGACAACGCCGCCGAAGACCTGCGAGTATTCGCCGAGCGAGAACGCTATGAGGATGTTTGCGGCGATGAGGACCTGGAAGAGGCAGGCGAGGTAGAGCCCGGCGGGTCTCTGCATGAGATCGTGTTGGGCGGCGGCCGGTAAACACCTTATGGCGGGGTGCCGGAAAAGAGTGAAGGCTGCCACACCGCTTACACGGCGGGCGGCGGAATTTCGGCCTTTCCGGCGCCGAAGGCGTCGCGGAGATTTGTCTCTTCCGTCTCCGAGAGCGACGTCCGGATGACGCGGCCGCCGTAGTCCTTGATGGCGCCGACCACCTTATCCGGCGTCATCTTCTTGATAAGCAGGAAGACCGCGGAGTTGCCCGGCCCGACGTTCTCCGCGACCTCTTTGATGAAGTTGTCGTCGATCCCGTAATCGGAGAAGCGCCCGGCGAGCGCCCCGGTGATCGCGCCGATGGCGAGCCCGAAGATGGGGGCGAAGAAGATCAGGCCGATCAGGAGTCCCCAGAAGGCGCCGGAGAGTGCTCCCATGCCGGCGAGGTTGGTCGCCTGCTTGATCTCGGTCTTGCCGTCCCGCCGGTGGACGACGACCACCAGGTCCTCCAGTTCGATGATGTGCTCCTTTGTCAGTTGAACGAGCCGGTCCCTGACACGGAACGCGGTCTCTTCGCCGTCGTAGGCGATGGCGACCAGGTCGCTCATGGCTCTCTCCTTTCAGGTGACATGCGCCGGGGGTATCACCCCGGCGTATATAAACCCTACCTCCGCTGCTCCCCGGCTCCCAGCAGTTCCCCGATCCACCGGGTCTCGTCCCAGCTCTCGAGGAAGAGCTTCACCGCGATCGTCAGGGGGATGGCGAGGAAGACCCCGACCGCCCCGAAGATGAGGCCCCAGAAGACGACGGAGAAGAGGACGACGAACGGCGAGAGGTTGAGGTCCCGCCCGGCCATTCTGGGGAGGACGAGGTTTTCCGCGGCGGCATCGATGAGGGCGACGGCGGCGATGACGGCCACGGCCCCGGCCGGCCCGAACTCGATGAGGGCGAGGAGCGTGGGCGGGATCGCGGCGACGACGAGCCCGATGTAGGGGACGTAACTCAGGACGAAGGCGATAAAGCCCCAGAGCAGCGCGAAGTCGACCCCGAGGACGGCGAGGAAGAGCCCGGTCCCGACACCGGTGATCAGGTTCACCTTCGTCCTGACGACGACGTAGTCGATGAGGAGCCGGCCGGACTGCGCAAGGTGCCGGTAGGGGGAGCTCTCCGCCCCCAGGCGCTGCCTGATGACGGCCGCGATCCGGGGCGCTTCGAGGAGGAGGAACCCTATCCCGACGAAGACGATGAAGGCGTCGACGGTGATGGACCCGACCTGCCGGGCGATCCCGGCGACCTGCTGGAAGACGAACCCCTGGTCGATGTAGTCTCCGATCTGGGTGCCGCCGGGGGTGATGCCGTATTCGGAGAGGAGGGACTGGAAGACGGCGATCTGTTCGTCGAGGCTCGCCTGGTACTGCGGCAGCGAGCGGACGAACCCGGTGAGGGCCGCACCGAGGAAGGCGATCACCCCGGTGAGGACCCCGATGAGCCCCACGACCACCATCCCGGCGGCGAGGACCGGGGGCACTCCCCGGCGGGTCAGCCACGTCATGATGGGCGCGGTGATCATGGCGAAGAAGACGGCGACGAGGAGCGGGCCGATGATCGATGTGGCCGCCTGGAGCCCTGCGAGGACGATGACGACCGCAGCCCCGACTATCGCGATACGGGCAGGGGGGGAGAGGCGCTCGCCGGTCATATCCATCGGGAGGGGTTGGGCGCCCGACGAGATAGAGTTTTTCCGGCCGGGTCTCACTCCCCGGCTTCCGCCGCCCGGATCGCCTCCCGGAGCGCCTCCCCGATGACCGGGGTTGCGACGAATATGTTCCCGCGGCCGATGGCGGCGCTCGCCCCGGTCTCCTCCAGACCCCCGAGGAGCCGGGGGTCGACCTCGGCGAGGACGAGCCGGTTGTTGTGGGCGCGGAGCCGCCGGGCGTAGCGTTCCAGCATCCGGAAGAGCCCGGTCCCGGCCTCGACCCTCCCCCGGAGGGCCAGGACCACGACGGCGCCTTCTGCCCCTTCCGGGGAGGGGAGCGACCGTTCGATAGCCCGAAGGGTGGCGAAGTAGACGCTGCCGGAGACGGTGAGAATGGTGATCCGGCCCGCGGGGAGCCGGACGGGCGGGGGCTCTTCGCGGAACATCCCGCCGTCCACCGGGACGAGGCGGATGACGGAGGCCTCGCGGGTGGAGGTGAGCAGGTAGAGGGCGAGCGAGAGGAGGACGCCGATGTAGATGCTGTACTGGAGCGGGAGGACCTGGGTGGAGATGAAGGTGGCGGCCATCGCCCAGCGCCCGGAGCGGGAGTACCTGCAGATGCAGGCGATCTCGTGGGGCCGGTAGAGGAGTTCGGCCCCGATGAGGATCAGGATGCCGGCAAGCGCCGGGAGCGGGATCTGTTCTGCGAGCGGTCCTGCAACGATGATGACGACCCCGACGATGACGCCCGAGATGAGGTTCGCCGTCCGGGTCTCTGCCCCCGCGCTGACGTTCAATGCTGTCGCGGAGAGCGAGCCGGCCGAGGGTGCGCACTGGAGGAAACTGCAGACGATGTTCGTGACTCCCTGTCCGGTAAAGTCCCGGTTCACGTCGGCGATGGTCCCGTCGCGTTCCGGGATCGCTTCCGTGACCCCGACGGCCATGACGAGCCCGATGATGGCAAGCGCGAGCGACGGGATGAGCAGGTCGGGGGCGAGGGCGATGTCGGGGAGGATGAGGGCCGGGAGGCCGGCGGGGATGGCGGCGATGTCGCCGACGAGCGCGACGCCCGGGAACGCGGCCCGGACGAGGAGGGTGGCGACGATGAGCGGAAGGAGGAGGGCGACGGAGCTGAGGTGCGGTACGCGGCGGATGACGATGACGAGCGCGATCGTGAGGAGACCGACCGCGAGTGCATCTGGCCGGATCTCGCCCGCATGAAGGATGAGGTCGAGCATGGCGAGAACCTGGATTGCGTCCCTCGGGAGTTCGTAGCCGGTGAGGTTCCCGAGCTGCCCGAGGACGATGAGGAGCGCAGCCCCGGTGACGAACCCGGTGAGGACGGCGTTGGAGATGAACCGGGTCAGGCTGCCGGCCCGGATGAGTCCGAAGCCGAGCTGGAAGATCCCGACGAGGAGGGTCAGGACAAAGAGGGTGGCCGGGACGTCGGCCTCCGGCACCGGGGCGAGGACGGAGTAGATCGAGACCGCGAGGACGTTTGAGAGCATCACCTTGAGGTAGGAGGAGCCGGTGAGGAACGCGGCGATCGCCGTCGAGAACGCGGCGGTGTAGAGGCCGTAGAGGGGGTTGATTCCGGCGACGAGGGCGAATCCCATTGCCTGCGGGATGCCGACGAGGGCAGTCGTCGCGCCGGCGGCGAGGTCGGCGGGGAGGCTTTTCACCTGCGGTCCACCGGCGGGCATGCTCCGGGAGGGGGCGGGCGCCGGGATATAGGTTGCCCTGCCGGGCAACTGTTCGGGGATTCCGAGTAGTTCAGCGGTTGAACGTCTCCGGGGATTGTAGTCTAACTGGTTGTGACGTCGCCTATTCGGGGCAACGGTGTACCGCTAGACTGCCCGGGGCCCAGGCAGCGGGTGGAACCCCGGTCATCGCAGTGCAGGAGAGCCGGGCTTCTCTACGGTGCTTGATTACATCCGCCCCCAATTTACAGATTTGGACAATAACGGCACCTTTATTCTGCCTTAAACGAGATAAAAACCTGCGCACGAGAAGAGGGCCAAGATGATCGAGCGGTGTCTGTTCGTGCTCTAACCTCCGCAGTCAACATTCTGTGTAATACAAGCCCCCGGCTACGTGCCATCGAGAACGGGATTACGATGAGTCTAAAACGAATATCAATCTGGATGGCTGTCGCTGTGGCCCTCCTTGCTGCGCTGGTCGTTGCACCGGCCGCGGCACTTGAAAGCCCCGGTGCAGCCAACGATACTGCCTTCATTCAGACCCCCGCAGCGGGACCCGGCACTGAGACAGCAGGGATGATGGGAACCATGAGCACCGGAACACCCGGCATTACTGTCAATAAGGGCAGCGTCATCCGCGGGAACAACCTCCTTGTGACCGTCACCGGTGAGCCGAGCAAGGAGTATCATCTCTTTATCAGGGAGGTCGACGGCCCTGGAGAGTACCCGGTGATCACACCCGGCCAGGTCGGGGTTGTAAGCACCTATAGCCCCGCCAACGTAACCATTCTGACCACCGCCGCCGGCACCCGGACAATCCAGTTCAATACCAACCGGAGCATCGACGCCCAGACCTTCACCATCTGCGTCGAGGACCCGGTAGACCCGACTGCGTATGATGACATCGAGGTGGAGGTTAAGCGGGGCGCCGTCACCGTCACCGCCTCCGGCACCGGCACCTACTACTTAGGCGAGGAGATCACCCTCTCCGGGACGAACTCCGACAGTTATACAACCTACCTCTTCCTGACCGGCCCGAACCTCCCTGTCAACGGCGTCAGGCTGGACGGCGGTATGTCGCCGGTGGAGAACAACAATGCAACCTCCTTTACCTCGACATCTGTCGAGGCCGACGACACCTGGTCCTACAAGTGGGACACCAGCAGCATTACCAGGCGCCTTGACTCCGGCGGCTACACGATCTATGCGGTCGCAGAGCCCCAGGGCAAGAACAACCTCACTGGTACTAAGTACGACACCCAGACCATCCAGCTCCGGCCCGGCTCCCTCAGTGTTCAGGCCTCCGGCACCACCCTCGCGAAGGGCGACGAGTACCGGATCGGCGGGATAGCGACGGGCAACCCGTCCAGCGTGAACGTCTGGATCTTTGGCAAGAATTATTATGGCGGCGCTAATGGAGCGCTGGCAGTACGCTCCGTCGCTGTCGAGTCGGACGGCACCTTTGAGTGCATCCTTACAGGCGCTGAGACCGGCGCTCTTCAGGACGGCCGGTACTACGTCGTTGTCCAGCACCCGGCGGGCTCTGAGTTCGAAGTTGGAGCAATCGGCGACAGCATTTACAGACGTGATAGTGGAGGTAACTTCAACGTGTTCGTAGCACGGCTCACGAATCTCCAGCCGGCCGAAGCCGCGAGCGCGCTGATCAGCGCCCTTGAGTCCCCGAATGTCGATGACATCTATATCAAGTTCTCTTTTACGGTAGGAGACGCCTCGTGGATCTGGATCGATGGGGTCAGCGACCAGACCTACGGGGAGACCTTCACGGTCACCGGTAGGACTGGTTACCCGGCAGATACGGTGCTGGATTTCTGGATCGCTACCGAGGATGATAACACGTTCGTCCTCTCGGGTGAGGCTGTTGTGGCCGATGGCGGGGACTGGAGTATTGACCTGGACACGACCGCGATCGGGTCGGGTGGGTTTATCCTTCGAATCACAGCCCCGGACGGCCAGGCGTCGGCATCGGCGATCTTCGACGTCTACGATGACGTCACCCATCCGCTCCCACCGGGAGGGGGGTCCTACCGGGTGGAGAGAATGGGCACAACCCCCTCCCTTGATAGCCTCTCCTCCGGCGAGGGAGTTGCACTTGACGGAATCATCAGACTTGATGGCACCTTCGGCTACCCCTACCAATCCCCGCGTGCCTCTCGGATCCTTGAGTTCTCCACTGATCTCCAGAGCCCTGCATGGTCCTATAACCTCAAGGTGGACGGTAACTTGCTCTATACCGCGCCCCTGGCCGTGAACGCCAGGTCATTCACGCTATCGGGCTGGGATCTTGACTATCAAGGCGGTGTTCGCATCCTCCTCTCCCTCTCCGGCGCGGTGCCGCAAGGAACAGAGAACCCAGCTCTCCTCAGGATCCTCGAGCGTGACCCTGACGGGAGGGTCGTCCCGAACAGCGAGCACCTTCTCTCGATCCCCCTCACCGATGACCCGGCCCCGGCCATCACCGACAACCTCACCCTCGCCCCGGGCTGGAACTTCATCTCAATCCCCCGGCCGCTTGCTGCGGGCAACGACACCGCGGCGATCTTTGCCGGCGTCGAGAACGACAGGCACTCGGCCTTCCGCTACGACACCGCCAGCGGGACCTGGATGAACCTCACAAAGACCGACCGCCTCGCCCCCCTCGAAGGATACTGGATCTACTCAACCGGGCCGGCGACAATCCCCCTGAATTTCTCGATCGACCCCCTCGTCTCACCACCGGAACGCACCCTTTCGACCGGCTGGAACGCCGTCGGAATCACCGGCAACACTCCGGCCACGGCACGGGACGCCTTCTACTCGGTCAAGGAGCAGTGGACGACCCTGATCGGGTTTAATGCCCAGACCCAGGCCTTCGAGACCGGGATCGTCAACAGCGGGACCGGCGCGAACGCCGACACCCGGCCGGTCTACCCCGGCCGGGGCTACTGGCTCTCTATGACGGGGCCGGGCACCCTCTATGCCATAGGAGCGTGATACCGGTGAGGCGAATCCTCGTTCTGCTCCTCCTCTTCGCCCTCGCGGCGCCTGCCTCCGCCATCCCCACCCTCCCTGCGGAGTTCTCGGGCACGGCCACGATCGACGGGAGCCCGGCGCCGGCCGGGACCGTCATCACCGCCCGGATCGGCGATCGCGACTGCGGGTCGCTTACCCTCGCCGTCGCCGGGGCCTTCGGCGGTGAGGGGCTCTATGATGAGCGCCTGGTCGTCAAAGGGGAGGAGACCGATGCCGGAGAGACGATCACCTTCCTCGTCGACGGTGCTGCCGCCGGGACCGCGGTCTACACCCCCGGCACCTCTTCCAGCCTTGATCTTGCGGTGACGGGGAGCACGGCGCCCGGCGGCTCTTCCGGATTATCGTCAGGCAGCGGCAGTGGTTCGGGCAGCGGTCCATCCGCCACCCCCACCCCCACGCCGACGGTGACGCCGACGGAGCCTGCGGTGAGCGGCCCCCCCGGCGCCGGTGAAGCGGCCGCCGCGACGCAGGAGACCACGGCCCCCCTCACCGACCCCACCCTGACGTTCGGCCCCGTCGCGTCGGCGACCGCCGTGCAGCAGGCAGGGCTGCCGTTCTCCTGGCTCACCGGTCTTGCGGCTCTGGCCGGGGTGGCCCTTCTCGTCCGTGAGCGGAAGAGATGACCCCCTCTCCCGCCCCGGGTAACGGGAACACCGGATGCCGGAGGATATAAGTGGATGGGCGCAACATCACAGAGTAACGATGCACCCACTTACCCAGATCCGGCAAAACCTTTGCACCATCCGGGAACGCTACGGTGTAGCCCGTATCGGTGTCTTTGGATCTGTGGCGCGGAACGAAGCCACCGCAGCAAGCGATATCGATATCCTGGTGGAGTTCAGAGAAGGGGAGGAGACCTTCGATCATTTCATGGACCTCAAGTTCTATCTTGAGGACCTCCTGGGACGAAAGGCAGATCTCGTCATCATCGACACGTTAAAACCCCGAATCCGGGAAGCCGTCCTGGGTGAGGTCGCCTATGCCTAGAGATCTTCTGCTCTATCTGGAGGACATACGGGAGGCTATCGTCTCCATCCACTCCTACGTGGGAGACCGGACGTTTGAGGAGTTTGCGGGCGATTCCATGTGCCTCGATGCTGTCGTGCTCAGGTTCATCACCATCGGAGAAGCAGTGAAGCAGATCCCCGACAACATCACCGCATGCCATCCGGAGATTGCATGGCGAAAGATCGCGGGGCTTCGGGATATCAGTGTCCACTCTTATTATTCGGTGAAACCGACAATCCTCTGGGATATTATCCAGACGGGGCTCGGACCCCTTGAAGATACGGTCAAAACGATGATCCGGGAAGTGGAATGAGCAGGTCGGGGTAGTTCACGGCGATCGATATCAAATGACAGTATATCATAACCGGCAGCGGCAGAAAGATTGGGGTCGTGCTTGACATAGAGACTTTCGAGAGAATTGAGGTACTCCTCGAAAACTGCGGACTTGCGCAGTACATGGAAGAAGTCGAGATAGAGGAGACCCTCTCGCTCAATGAGGCGCGGCAATACTATGCGCAGATGAACGAAGAATAACATAATACTCTGCCGCATACGATACTTTAATTTATTTTTACACATATGTGTAATAATTGAGGTGATACACCATGCCAGGATTTGATGGAACCGGACCTGCCGGGGCCGGCCCGATGACGGGCGGTCGCCGGGGCCGGTGCTCCGCGACAGAGGCGCCGGAAGGCGAGTCCGCCGCACCGGTCCTCCGCGGTCTCGGCCGGGGCGGCATCCCGTGCGGATGCGGCCGCGGTCACTGCGGCGGCCGAGCACGCGGTCGTCGGTAACCCCCGGTGCCGGAGCGAAGGCACTATCTGCACGCGGGACGGAGATCTTCTCCAGAGATGATACTGTGAACGAGAGCGAGCATGGCGAGGGGCGCTGCCGCCGTGGGCGGGGCCGGCCCCGGGCCCGCCGGAGGATCGGGGATCCGGGGGCTTTCCGCTGCTTCGGCCCTCTCTGCGGGAGGCCCGACGAGGTCGTTGTCATCCTCCCCGAGGAGGTGGAGGCCCTCCGCCTCGTCGACCTCCAGGGGCTCGAGCAGGAAGAAGCCGCCCATGCCATCGGCGTCTCCCGGAAGACCCTCTGGCGCGACCTCCACGAGGCGCGGGCAAAGGTCGCCGACGCCCTGGTGAACGGCAAGACGATCCGGATCGCCGGGTGCGGCCGCCGGCAGGAAGAGGGGTGTCCCGAGGACGGGGAGACCCACGCCGGCCTGTGATTCGCAGGGCATCCGCTCTACACGTTTTTCAAAACCGAGTGGTCCCGGAGGGATTTGAATCCTCTGAAGATCGGTAGTTACCACAATAACCAGAATACATGAACGTCTCGCGGACATTCTCGGCTCTCACCCTTTGCAATCTTAAGTCCGGGTTCGACGGCCGCCTTCACCGGCTGCTCGCCTCTTCACGAAGCAGCGCTGCATAGATCGCCTGTATCTCTGGTTTGGCTGCCGGGATCTCGTTCTGCACCACGTCCTCAACAAGTTCCCACCTGACACTGAAGTATCCGTGGATCAACCGGTCGCGCATCCTGGCCATACCGCCCCAGGGACGCCAGGATATCGCTCCCTGACTTCGGTTGAGATATTCTTCGACGCTTCCCCAATGACCTCAAGGCTCCGGACAAGCGATCGCTGCATCATATCGTCCCCGACATTCTCCTCAGTGGCTCGATAGGGGAAATTGGCCTCGATAAAATCCATCTCCTGCAGGATGTGGGCGAGATAGACGGAATCACGCTTCACACCAGGCCACCTCGCTCTCCGCGTCCTGCCGGATGAGCGGATCCAGTCCTCCGACGGTGACGAGATCGACCTTCCGCTCGTAAAACTCTTACAGGAAATCGGCGAGCGCCATGAAGTTCCGGAACGTGAGGCGGCCCGGCGAAAGTTCAACGAGAATGTCCACGTCGCTGTCAAATCGCTCCTCGCCGCGGGCGGTGGACCCGAAGACCCCGATCTTTACCACGCCGAACCGCTCCCGGAGTACCGGCAGCACTTCCTCAAGCCTGACGACGGATGGCGTCTTCTTTGTTGATTCCGGGATCGTGGTCATGGTAGCGTCTCACGCTTGTATGGCCTGCTCGCATCTTACGTCGTTGATTGTTCATTCCTTCTCCATTGACAAATACCTTCTGCCAGTAGTAGGTGATGCACGGTTTCCCGGGGCCCCTCCACGCCGGACCGAGGCCAGATCGGTCTTGGCGCTCCAGAAGACGGAGGAAGTATCGGTGCTTTCTGGGTCCCATAAGTGTACGAACAAACCTACAATCGTCATAGCATTGGTGGGGAGCGGAGAGATGGTTAAGGGAACGAAGCAAATTGGGGTGAGGGTGCCGGTCTCTCTCCTGGAAGATCGGCCACCTCGCGGAGATCGAGCGTAGGGACCGCTCGAACATGGTTGATCCCATCCTGTCGATGTATGTGGAATTCCTTGAGGCCGAAGGGAAAGAGCGTAAAAATCCGGAGAAGTGGGTCAAAGTCGAAGAGGGGTGGGTTGACTAATGTTGCTGCCGGTCCGGGTCTCATCGCACTGCCGTGTGTGGGCTGATGTATCCTTCAGATTCGAGAAGCACATCTATGCTGAGTCCACAGAGGATGTTGCCGGGTATCCCTCAAGTATGGCCGCGGTCCCGGCGTGAAAGAGATCCTCCCCAAAACTATATCTTTCCTGATACAGACATCATCATGCATGCCGACGAAGACGGTAGTCGAGCGGGAGAAGGCAACCCCGAAGACCACGCCTAAAAGAACCCCTACTCAGGCTGAAATCCAGGCCAGTATCGATAGACTGGATGCAGACATGGAGAGATGGGGAAAGGGTCGGAAATATACCCTGGCCGAGGTAGAAAAAAGGCTGGGGTTATAAATCGACGTGTGAGTACTTCTTGTGCGCCGCCTCGAAACCCATAACCTCACGGATTTCCACAAATGTTTTTTGCTCTGTTTTAACCACCTTATAAAACACCGTGTATTTCCTCTGAATATGTAGCCGGTGAGTGTTCTCCTTCCCTTTCAGTTTCTTCTTATTGCATTGTTTGATCGAAGTGAACAGGTGCTCACCCAGGCAGAATTTTATTTTATCGATGATTTTTTTTGACATACTCGTTATCTCCACGCCTGATTGCCTGAAGATGTTTCTCTGCTGTCTCTGTGATTATGATCTCGTATTTCGTCATGCGCCTCCCTCAGATCTCGACGCCCCGCGCACGCAGCGCAGCAATCACATCCCGTTCTGCAGCCTCAGATATCGGGATGCTCGCCTCCTTCGCGAGAAGATAGATATTCTCGTGTATCCGAACCGAGGTTTGCTGAAAGACCTCCCCCTTTGCGTTGATGTGTTTCATGGCCTGTAGGTGGCAATTCTGGTCACTTAAAGAGGTGGTGACAAAAACAGCGGTTTCGGCAACCCGAAACTATGGCCACACTTTCGGCCGTCCAAAACTTCACGGCGTCCCCCTTAAACGCCCCCGTTTTTGGTTACCACCTCTTTAAGACCCATCCCACAGAGAGTTAGGATACCCGAAACTGTGCGGACAGATACAGCACTGTGCGGACAGTAGAAAAGAAACAGGAGAAAAGAGAAAATGGCAAAAGAAAAGGAATACGAGCGAAAGAGGAGAAGATTGAACATTACGATCTCGGATCAGGCGCATGATTTTCTGAAAAACCGGGTTACGAATACGTCCCGTTTCATAGAACAACTAATAGTTAGTGCTGAAAACAAAATCCAAGCAACGATTGTTACGATTACCCCGATTAAAGGTGGGCCCGGAGGGATTCGAACCCACGACCGCCCGGTTATGAGCCGGGCGCTCTGACCGGACTAAGCTACGGGCCCGAGAATTGTGATGCAGCCGGCCTGAATCTGGAAATGGCGCGTTTAGTTCGAATGATCGGGAAATCCCGGACTCTGACTGCATATAAATATTGTTCTTTGATCATAAAAACATTGTGCGCGTTCTGCAGGGCATCCACATGCCCGACAGGCGTAACGTCCGGAACTCCGCCGTCTAAACCTGGGGGCGGCCTCCGGCGCCTGTCTATGGGGCTGCCTGCGAAACGCTCCGGGAAACTCCTTACTGCATCTTCTGGTGCTGCTGTTTCCACTGCATCCAGTTGTTGTAGGCGTTTGAATCCCTCTGCTTGAGGATATCCTGGACGCTGTTGTCGATCTCAGAGGTCGTCATTCCGCTGTGCGTGCTCCCCTGGATCTGCTGGGTGATCTCGTCCGCCAGTTGCTGGTCTGCCCCGGCGTTCTGGATCGACCTCCTGATCTTGTCAGGGTTGAACTGCTCCTCCTGGTTGTTGCTCTTCCGGACCATGGTCTCCTGCCAGGACCGGGACTCCATCTGCTGCTGTTCTGCCATTCTCATCACCACATCAATATCCGTTCTGCCTTCCCGGCGCGGGGTCCGGGTGCCCGTTGTATCCCGGTTCTCTTCCCCCGGATAACGATCTCCGGAAGATTCATCCGGCCCCGCTCCGGTTGCAAGCTGCAGCCTGCCGGGCAACAGTGGGATATCGGATACTTATAAGTTGCGGCTGCCGGCCATCACGTTCTTCCCACCGGAGCAATGGATGAACGGCGCCTTCTTGTGCGACAAAGTTCTGAACGACTCTCCTGCGTGGTCGATACTACCCGGCGGCGCCGATGCAGAGGAGAGTGTCGGCGACGGTTAACCCAGGACCGCCCGGTTATGTGCCGGGCGCTCTGACCGGACGAAGTTACGGGCCCGGAAACAGGCGTCCCGGTCTATGGAACCGCTGCCGTTCTCAAAAGCGGTCCTCTCTACACCACCTGAACGCCCGGGTCGGCCCTCTTGATGGCCGAGAGCACCTCCTGCACCTTCTCATCCATCAGGGCCTTCGTCTCCGCCTCCAGGTTCAGCCGCACCACCGGCTCGGTGTGGGACCGGCGGATGTTGAACCACCAGTCCGGGTAGCCCACCGTCAGCCCGTCGAGGTGGTCCTGGTCCGCGTCCCGGTAGTGCGCCTCAAGCACCGCAAAGACCGCCGCCGGATCGCTCACCCGGAGGTTGATCTCCCCGGTCGAAGGGTAGCGGTCGAGCGGCCGGATGAGTTCCGAGAGTGTCTTGCCGCTCGCGGCGATGATGTTTGCGACGAGGACCATCGTCACGAGCCCGTTGTCGGTGAAGCCCATCTCCCGGTAGTAGTAGTGCCCGGAGAGCTCCCCGGCAAAGAGGGCGTCCTCCTCGCGCATCCGGGCCTTGATGAAGGCGTGGCCCACCCTTGACCGGACCGCCCTCCCTCCGGCCTGCTCGATCGCCTCGACGACCGCCCGGCTCGACCGGAGGTCGTAGAGGATCGCCGCCCCCGGGTTCTCTTCGAGCAGGTATGCCGCGACGAGGCCGGTCACCAGGTCCTCCCGGACGCGCTCGCCCCGCTCATCGATGAACCCGCACCGGTCGGCGTCGCCGTCGAACGCGATCCCGAAGTCCGCGCCCTCGGCCACGACCCGGTCCTGGAGCTCGCGGGTGGTCTCGGGGTCGAGCGGGTTTGCGTGGTGGTGGGGGAACCGCCCGTCGGGCTCGAGATACATCGGTACCAGCTGCCACGCCGGGACCCGCTCAAAGAGCCGGGGCACCTCCGGCCCGGCCATGCCGTTGCCCGCATCCACGACGATCGTGAGCGGCCGCGGGTTCCGGACGAACCCGGCCACCTTCCCGATGTAGGAGTCGAGCATAGCGATCCGGCGGCAGGACCCGCCGGCCCGGGCGACCGGCTCCTCCTCGACCCGTGCTTCAAGCAAAGGGAGGTCCCGGTCACCGGAGAGGGGGATGGCGTTCTCCCGGTCCAGCTTGAGCCCGTTCATATCCCCCGGGAGGTGGGAGGCCGTCACCATCGCCCCGCCGTCGAATCCCCCGGCCGCAACGGCGTAGTTGAGGAGCGGCGTGCTCACCTCGCCGGCATCGGCGACCTCCGCCCCGGCCGCGACCGCCCCGCGAGTGAATGCCCGGGAAAGCGACGCCGACGAGAGCCGCATGTCCCTCCCGACGACGATCCGCTCCGCCGCGAGGAGCCCGACAAAAGCGTTCCCGATCCGCTCCGCCGTCGCCTCGTCGAGGGCGTCCGGGTAGCGCCCCCGGATGTCATAAGCCTTGAAGATCCCGGCCATTCACGCCTCCCCCCGGAGCGGCGAGATCTCCCGCAGCCGCCCGATGATGCCGGGCAGCACTTCGAGGACGTAGTCGACGTCCTCCTCCGTGTTCCGGTGGCCGAGGGTGAGCCGGAGCGAGCCGTGGGCGTGTTCGGGCGGGAGACCGCAGGCCGTGAGGACGTGCGAGGGCTCAAGCGACGCCGAGGTGCAGGCGCTCCCGGTCGAGGCGGCAATCCCGAGCGCATCGAGCATGAGCAGGATCGACTCCCCCTCGACGTAGCGGAACGCGACGTTGACGTTGTTTGCGAGCCGCTCGACCGGGTGGCCGTTCAGCCGGGTATCCGGGACAGCGTCGAGGATCCCCCGGATCAGCCGGTCCCGCATCGCGGCGAGCCGGGGGGCTTTCTGCGGCATCTCGCCGACCGCAAGCTCGATCGCGCGCCCCATCCCCACGATCCCGGGGACGTTCTCGGTCCCGGCCCGGCGGCCGCGCTCCTGCGCCCCGCCGTCCATGAACGTCCCGATCCGGGTTTTCCGTCGGATATACAGCGCTCCCGTCCCCTTCGGCCCGCCGAACTTGTGGGCGGATATGGCGAGGAGGTCGGCCCCCATGCTGTTGACGTCGACCGGAAAGGCCCCGATCGCCTGGACGGCGTCGGTATGGAAGGGAACGCCGTGGTCGCGGGCGATCCGGCTGATCGCCGCCACGGGCTGGACCGTCCCGATCTCGTTGTTTGCAGCCATCACCGAGACGAGGATGGTCTTATCCGTGATCGCCTCCTCGACCGATGCCGGCTCAACCCGCCCGAACTCGTCGACCGGGAGGTAGGTGACCCGGTAGCCCTGCTTCTCGAGGGCCCGGCAGGGGTGGAGGACCGCGTGGTGCTCGATCGACGAGGTGACGATATGGTCGCCCTTCTTTTTGTTCGCCGCCGCCACCCCTTTGATCGCCCAGTTGTCGGCCTCCGTCCCGCCTGCGGTGAAGAAGACCTCCTCGGGGGTTGCGCCGATCGCCGCCGCCACCTTGCCCCGCGCCTCCTCCACCGCCTCCTTCGCCTCGCGGGCGAGGGCGTAGAGCGAGGAAGGGTTCCCGAACCGTTCCGAGAAGTAGGGGAGCATCGCGCGGGCGACCTCCGGCCGCGTCGGCGTCGTCGCCGCATGGTCCATGTAGACTGTCCGTTTCCGCTCCATCTCCGTCACTTCGCCGCCATCGGCTGGAACCCGCGCATCGCCTCCGCCATCTCCCGGAGCCGCCGGTCCACGAGGTGGTTCACCGTCCCCTCTTCATACGTCCCGTCCTCCCGGCGCGTGCCCGCCGGGACGCCTGTGAGGACCTCGATCCCCTCGTCGATCGTCCGCACCGGATAGATCCGGAACTTCCCGGCTTTCGCCGCCTCGACGACCTCCTCTTTGAGCATCAGGTTCTGGACGTTGCTTGCCGGGATAAGGACTCCCTGGTTGCCGTTGAGGCCTTTCGCCTTACAGACCTCGTAGAACCCTTCCAGTTTCTCGTTCACCCCGCCGATCGCCTGGACCTCGCCGTTCTGGTTCACCGAGCCTGTGACGGCGAGGTACTGTTTTAAGGGCAGCCCCGAGAGCGCCGAGAGGAGGGCGTAGAGCTCGGTGCTCGACGCGGAGTCGCCCTCGATCCCCTCGTAACTCTGCTCGAAGACGAGCCGGGCCGAGAGGGAGAGGGGCTTGTCCCGCGCGTAGTTGTTGTTGAGGTAGCCGCTCAAGATCAGGACGCCTTTCGTGTGGATCGGTCCGCCGAGTGCCGCTTCCCGCTCGATATCCATGATCCCCTCGCGGCCGACCCCGATGCTCGCGGTCACCTTCGACGGCCGGCCGAACATGAAGTCGCCGAGCCCGATGACCGAGAGGCCGTTCACCTGGCCGACCTTCTCCCCCTCGGTATCGATGAGGAAGATCCCCCGCCGGATGTACTCCTCGATCTTCTTCTGGACCAGGTTCGAACGGTAGACCTTCTCCTCGATCGCCTTCGTGATGTGTCGCTTGCCGATCTCCTCGGTCCCCTCGCTCGCGGCATAGAAGTTCGCCTCCCGGATCAGGTCCGCGACCACGGAGAACCGGGTCGAGAGCTTCTCCTTGTCTTCGGCGAGGCGCGAGCCGTACTCGATCACCCGGGCGATCGCCTCCCGGTCCAGGTGCCGGAGGTTCTCCTCCCGGACGAGGTTGCACATGAAGTCGGCATACTTCCCGGCGTTCTCGTCGCTCCGGTCCATCACGATATCGAAATCGGCCTTGACCTTGAAGAGCTCCTTGAAGTCGGGGTCCATCTGGTAGAGGGCCTGGTAGATCATCGGGGTCCCGACGAGGGCCACCTTGATGTCGAGGGGGATGGGTTCGGGCTTGATCGTCTTTGCCGTGATGAACCCCATCCGCTCTCCCGGCTCCTCGATGACGGCCTCCCCGGTCTTTAAGGCTGTTTTGAGCCCGTCCCAGGAGAGCGGAGCGCGCAGGAGGTCTTCGACGTTCATGACAAGGTAGCCGCCGTTGGCTGCGTGCAGCGAGCCCGGCCGGATCATCGTGAAGTCGGTCGTGAAGATCCCGAACTGGACCTCTTTCTCTATCTTGCCGAGGAGGTTCTGGAACGTCGGGTTCTGCTCGAAGATCACCGGCGCGCCTTCGGTCCCGGCATTGTCGACGACGACGTTCACCTCGTACTTCCTAAACGGCATCTCCCGGATGAAGGCCTGGAACTGGGGCGGGGCGCCCGGCTGTTCGGGGACGCCGAGGAAGGCCTGGAGGTTCTCGAGGATGTCGTTCTGGACGGCGTCGATGTATTCGGGCACTTCCGCGACGTCGGCATACTTCTCCTTGAGTTCGGCGACGAGGTTGCCGATCGCGTAGAGGGCGATGTCGTGGTTCACGTCCTTGACCGCCTCGGCCCCCTGGCGCTCGATATCCTGCACCTGCCGGAGCGTGCTCCGGAGTTCGGCGTTCAGGGCCTCCCGCCGCCGCTGGACCTCCGCCCGCAGTTCGTCGGGGAGGTTGATGAACTCCTCCTCGGGCACCGGCTGGCCGTTGATGACCGGGATGGTCAGCAGACCGATGGGGCTCATCTGGATGACGAACCCCGCCTCCTGGGCTTTCTGGTTGATCCGGGCGATGAGGTCGGTCCTGTTGCCCTGGAGCGACTGGAGGGTCTCGTCCCGGCGTTTGGCATACTCTTCGCTCTCAAACGCTCGTGGGAGCGCCCGGCGGGCCTCCTCGACGAACCGCTTCATATCCTCCCTGAACCGGGGCCCCCGTCCTGCCGGGAGGGCGATGGCGTTGGGCTCGTACTGGTTCTGGAAGTTATGGACGTAGGCCCAGTCGCTCGCCCGGGGTTTGGCCTTCGCGAGCTCGTCGAGGAAGCTCCGGACGGCCCGCATCCGTCCGGTCCCTTGCGCTCCGGCGGTGTAGACGTTGAACCCGGGCTCCCGGATCTCCAGGCCGAACCGGAGCGCCCGGAGCGCCCGCTCCTGGCCGATGATCTCTTCGAGCGGCCGCATCTCCTCGGTGCTGGTGCATTCCACGTTTCCCGGCTCGTAAACGTGCCGGTAGTCTTCAATATCCAGAGGTTGCATCATCAATCTCACCAAGTTTCTACAAACTTACACCGCTGGATGTCGCATGCCTTAAAAAAGGTTCCCGGAATTTCACTCCCGCTACCGGATGGTACGATAGGTGGTTTTACTTACTTTCGCGCTTATGTGTAGTATGTTTATATGCGGCTCACTACTTGCACGGGGCCGCGGGGACGGGTGAGATCATGAGAATTGCAATTGCACAGGACGGAAACAAGGTATCCGAACACTTCGGGCACTGCGGGGAGTATGCGATATTTGACGTGGAGGATTCAATCATCTACCGGAGAGACGACCTCCCGAGCCCCGGCCACGAACCCGGAAGGCTCCCGGTCTTCCTCGCGGAGCACGGGGTCGACCTGATCATCGCCGGCGGGATGGGGCCGCGGGCCGTCGAGATCTTCCACCAGAACGGTATCGAGGTGCTCCTCGGCATCAGCGGAAACGTCGATTACGTCGCGCAAGACTATATCGCCGGCCGCCTCTCGCCGGGGGAGAGCTCCTGCCACCATGAGGACGGCGGGGAGTGCAGCGGGCACCACTAAGGTGGGTACACCATCCAAAGGATTATGCACATATGAGTAATATTTCAGAGCGGAGTGAAAGAATATGATTGTCTGCATCACAGCCCGCGCCGCGGGCACGGATGCCCCGGTTGAAGAGCGGTTCGGCCGGGCGCCCTACTTCGTCTTCGTCGACACGGAGACGGGAGCATCGGAATCGGTCCAGAACCCCCTCGTCGACGCCGCAGGCGGGGTCGGGCCGCGGGCGGTCCAGATGCTCTCGGAGCACGGCGCGACGGTCCTCGTCACCGGCCAGGTCGGCGGGAACGCCGGAAAAGCCCTCGAAGCGGGCGGGATCAAGGCATACGCCTACCGCGGGAGCGGCAGCGTGGCCGACGCCCTCGCCGGGTACACCGCCGGGACCTTAACGCCGCTCTCCCTCTCCTGAAGCGGGACCTGGCATGAAGATAGCGATTGCAAGCGGCAAAGGGGGGACCGGGAAGAGCACCGTGGCGGCAAACCTCGCTTACGTGCTCTCCCGCTCCCGCGATGTCGTGCTCGTCGACTGCGATGTCGAGGAGCCGAACCTCCACCTCTTCTTCCCGGCCGCGGCCGTGGACGTGCCGGTGACGACACCGGTTCCGGCGATCGACCCCGCCCGCTGCACCTTCTGCGGCGAGTGCGGGAAGTTCTGCCGGTTCGGGGCGCTCTCGGTCCTGAAAGACAGCGTCCTCGTCTTCCCGGAACTCTGCCATTCCTGCGGGGGCTGCGTCCTCGTCTGCCCACAGGGTGCGGTCCGGGAGGTCCCGCGCACCGTCGGCCGGGTCGCCTGCTCCCGCCCCCTCCCCCGCCTCACGCTGGTGAGCGGGGTCTTGAACGAGGGGGAGGTCCAGGCCCCGGCGGTCATCCGGGCGGCAAAGATGCTCGGCGAAGGACACCCGCTTGCCGTCTACGACGCCGCGCCGGGGATCGCCTGCCCGGTGATCGAGACCCTCGAGGGGAGCGACGCCTGCGTCCTGGTGACGGAGTCGACCCCGTTCGGGCTGCACGACCTCTCGCTCGCGGCGGAGGTGGTGGAGAAACTCGGCATTCCCGCCGGCGTCGTGATCAACCGGAGCGACGGTGAGGACGCTCCGACCGTGGCATTCTGCCGGGAGCACGATCTGCCCGTCCTGATGACCATCCCGTTCTCGCGGGAGATCGCGGCCGTCCAGAACCGGGGCGGGCTCATCTGCCGCGACCTTCCCGGCTGGGAGGAGCGGTTCGCCGGGCTCGTTAGGAAGGTGAGCCCGTGATCCGGCTCGCCGTCGTCAGCGGCAAGGGCGGCACCGGGAAGACGATGGTGGCGGCGGCGCTCGCGGACGTGAGCGGTGTGCCGCAGGTCCTCGCCGACTGCGACGTGGACGCCGCAAACCTCTCCCTCCTCCTCGACCCCCGCCGGGTCAGCACGGAGGAGTTCCGGGGGCTTGCAGCGGCCCGGATCGATCTCGCACGCTGCCGCGACTGCGGGATCTGCGCCGACCGCTGCCGGTTCGGGGCGATCGTCCGCCGGGACGATGCCTGGACGGTGGAGGCCCTGCACTGCGAGGGCTGCGGCGTCTGCACCTACGTCTGCCCGATGGGGGCGGTCTCGATGGAGCCGCGCCTCTGCGGGGAGATCTACGTCTCCGCGACGGCGCTCGGGGACCTCGCCCACGCCCGGCTCTTCCCCGGCTCCGGGAACTCGGGGCTGCTCGTCAACGAGGTGAAGAAACGGGCGCTCGCCCGGTCGGCCGGCAAGGACCTCCTCCTCGCCGACGGCCCGCCGGGGATCGGGTGCCCGCTGATCGCGACGGTCGGCGGCATGGACGCGGTTCTGGTCGTCACGGAGCCGGGAGTCTCGGCGCTCCACGACCTCGAACGGCTCGTGACGGTCTGCCGGCGGTTTGAGGTCCGGATCGTTGTCGCCATCAACCGGTTCGACCTCGCGGAGGATATCTGCCGGCGGATCGAGGACTACTGCGATCGGGAAGGCATCACGGTGGCCGGGAAGATCCCCTTCGACCCGGCGGTCGTCGGGGCGGTGCGGAGCGGCCGGCCCGTGACCCGGACCGAGTCGCCGGCGGCCGGGGCGCTCCGGGCACTCCGCGACAACCTCTTCTCTGAACTCGGGCTTCCGTGAGCCCGCCGCCCGGGGTGTTGCGATGCCCCGGGCCGCTCCGCTCCGGGCAGGGTGTTGCCGGAGATCCGGCAAAGGTCTCGTGACTCTTCGGTCGAGACCGAAGATCCACGCTCAAACGTTTCCTGAAAAAGAAGAATATATTGGTTTAGAACCGGGGTTTTCTGTGCTTGGGGAGACAGTCCCGGCAGTAGACGGGTCTACCCTCGGTCGGCTTGAAGGGGACTTCGCACTCCTTCCCACAGTCTGAACAAACGGTCTTCGTCATTTCACGGGGACCGCCGAAGCTCCTCGAAGGACCACCGAAATTTCTGTTGCCTCTGTTATAATCCATTGGATTGCTCATGCAGATAAGAACACTGCCTGTAGAGATACGGGTGTATAGTATATAATGTACTTCACCGGCCCGGAAGGAGAGTGAGGGTGATCGGGATCCTATCCGGGGCGACCTCCCGGCTTGCCCGCATGAGGCAGAGTTCGGGACCGGAGAAGGTCCGGAAGGGTTGCTGGATTGCTCCCTATCCCTACGGGCGCTTCCGGGTGGTGTGGGAGCCGGAAAGGGGTATGCGCGGTTAATCTTCGAGGCGTTTTCGGTCGGGCGTTGCCGCAAGGAGCGAGTGAAGTTCCGGGAGTTGTTGCGTAATGATGAACCAGACGGTCTCGAGATCGACGCCGAAATAATGATGGATGACGATATTTCTCTACAATCCTCTTCCAAGGGATCAGGGGATACTCCGCCCGAACCGGTTCGGGAACCTGTCCGCACGCCTCTCCGATGATCTCGAGGTTACGGATCACAGCATCGATGGTCTTTCTGTCCCGGAAGAAGCCCTCCTTTGAGTATCCTGCAGTATACTCCTCGATGCGCCCGATAGCCTCCAGGATATCTCCAATCAACAGAGATTCGTCGCGTTTAGACGTATACCGCTTCCGCGTCGACGGCCTGCATGAGCCGCGGCCGCCGGGCAATCCCACCTTTCACCACGAGATCTACAGGGAGACCGAGGATCCTCTCCAGATCCTCTTTGAGGTCTACGACGTCCCAGCCGAGCGGCTCATCGAGCTCGACCAGAATGTCGAGGTCGCTCCCCATGCCCTGCTTGCTCTGCACATACGAGCCGAAGACCCCGATCTCGCGGACGCGATACCGTTCCCGAAGGTACGGCTTCGCTCTTTTGAGCGTATCGATGATCGACCGCACGGTCCAGTGCGGGGGGATGTCCTCCGGCCTCTGTGGCATTGTTATAACCTTCTTTGAGAGGTAATAAGGTTAAGGGGGCGTTCAATCTTTGCTCCGCCCGGACCCGACTCCTCCCGCCAGGGTGCCCCCAAGGTTTATAGATCTGCAGGCGATTTCACATCCGGTGAATGATGATGAACGTATCCCGTCTGAAGTACCGGGTCGAGGTCCTCGGCGACCACGACGGCATCGAGCGCTACGGCCCGTTCAACGAGCAGAAGGCACGGGAGTTCTTCGAGGTCGAGGAGAGCCTCGGCGGGACGGCCCGGATCCTGCGGCTGGAAGAGGAGGGGGTCCGGGAGATGTGGCGGATCGTCACGGAGTGCGGGGACTGGGACGGCAGGCGTGCGGAGGTGCCGCAACAGTGAGCGGCCGGAGCCCGGCGGCCGCAAAGACCTCTTCCGTCCCCACCCGGTTCATCATCTCGCCGAGCCGCTCGCCCGGCAGCGCGTTCTCCCGGTAGCAGTCGAGCAACCGCCCGACGACGCCGGTGACCTCTTCTTCGGATATCAACCCGTCGGCCTCGACGCCGACCCGGAGGACCCGGCCCGACCTCCCGCCGAGATAGAGGCGCACCCCCTCCGCCGCGACGCCGATCGCCTCCATGGGGCAGACGGTGATGCAGTCGCCGCAGCCGACGCAGTTCTCTTCCGCATGGCAGGCCTCGCCGTCGACAACCCGGACCGCCCCTTCCCGGCAGACCGTCTCGCACGCCCCGCAGCCGTTGCACTCGCCGGCGCCGTAGGCCGGGAGCCGCCGGCCCATCATCCCGATGTCGTTTGACTGGACTCTCGCGCAGTTGTTCACGCACCCCGTAACGGCGATCTTGAGCTTCCAGGGGAGGTCGCGCCCCCCGTAGCGCTCCTCGATCGCCCGGGCGAGCCCCTGCGTGTCGCAGCACCCGTGCCGGCAGACCGTGCCCTTGCAGGCGACGACCGATCGCAAGGTGGCCCCGGTGCTCCCCGCCTCGATCCCGGCCTCCCGGAGCCTTTCCGCGACCGTACCGGCACCCCGCCGGTCGATGCCGGGGATCTCGACGTTGAGCCGGGTGGTCAGCCCGACCGTGCCGTCCCCGAACTCCTCCGCGATCCGGGCCACCGCCGCCATCTGCGCCGCGGTCATCACGCCGGCCGGGACCTTCCCCCGCACGGCGACTTTTCCTTTCTCCCGGAGGCGGATGACTCCGGGCCGTCTCTTTGTCTGTTCAGCCATATCCTGGATCTGGATATGACCGGCATCATGGTAAAACCGCCCCTGCCCGGGGGTGGGCGCAAGTATGCGCGGGCCGGGTAACCTTTATGGTTCCTGCCCGACAGGCTGGGCGCATGATACGAGCAGGTGCAGTCATGGGGGTGCGGGCGTGACCGCTGAGGCGGCCCGCGCTGCGGAGAAGATGGCCGTGGCGGTCATGGCCGAGGGTTTTTCCTTCAGTACGGAGACGATCACGGTCAGGGCGGGTGCGGAGGTGACGATTGAGTTCGACAACCGGGACGACGGCACTCCGCACAACGTCGCGGTCTACACGGATGCTTCGGCGAGCGAGGCGATCTTCATCGGTGAGGTTGTCACGGGGCCTGCAGAGATCACCTACACCTTCACGGCGCCGGAGACCCCGGGGAACTACTTCTTCCGGTGCGACGTCCATCCCTCGATGCACGGGGCGTTCGTCGTAACGTAAGAGTCCCCTAGAGCACGGCGGCCGCGATGATCGCCGCCGCGTAGACGATCACGGTCGCGTGGATGAGCGGGAGCGCCCGCATCGCCGCGGCCGGGCTCTTCGTTTGGAGGATGAAGGCGTTTGCAGCCCCGAGGAGGAGGAGCCCCACGCCGAACCCGGCGAGGGCGACCGGGCCGAGGGTGAGGCCGAAGACGAGCGCCATCACGGCGTGAACTGCCGAGAAGCCGAGGACCCAGAGGGCTGCGCCCCTCATCCCGTAGAGGACCGGAGTCGGGTCCTCCGGAGCCGACCCGGTCAGACCGAAGGTCAGAATCGGGACCGTCGCCATCCCCCGGGCGCGGTCGTTCTCGATATCGGCGATGTCGTTCGCCCCGAGGTGCGCGAGCGTCCAGGGGTAGAAGAAGAGGAAGTAGAGGAGGGCGGTGAGATCAGGGCTGCCGATGACGAGGTAGCCGGCGACCGGGAAGAGCGCGAAGTCCGTCCGCCCGACGACCTGGGCGACGGGGAGGGTCTGGCGCCGCTTCTTCTTCTGGTAGAAGTACTCGACCAGGTAGGAGTAGCCCATGATCCCGAGGACGTAGAGGTTGTGCGGCGCGGGCAGGGTCGCGGCGAGCGCTGCCGCAGTCCCGGCGAGGACGAGGAAGATCGCGAAGGCGGCCTGCGGGGAGATCTGTCCCGCCGGGATCGGCCGCGCCTTGAACGGCCGCCAGTAGCGGGTGAGCGACTCGTCGACGTCCTTTCTGTCGTACTCCCGGTCGACGTAGTCGTTTAAGACGAGCCCGGCCTCGAACCCAAAGAGCCCGATGAGCGCCGCCCGGCCGACGAGTTCCCACGATAGTCCGCCGTAGTTCTCAAACGCCAGCGCGAGGCCCGAACAGAAGAGCAGCGGCCAGACAAAGAAGAAGTGGATGCGGGTCAGGTCGGCGAGCGCCGTGAGGGTCTCTCTCATGATGGTACGTAGGGGATACCACGTCCTGGTTCAAAAAGCGTTGCAGGTCGCATAAAAAGGTTGAGAGCGTAGAGTACCTGGCTGCCGCCCCGGAACCGGGGCGGCGGGAGTTCGCCATGACGGATGTCCTTATACCGGTCAGTCTTCTGCTCATCTATGCCCTGCTGAACATCTTCGCGTTCGCCGCCTACCGCCACGACAAAAAGTCCGCGGAACGGGCGGCATGGCGGACCCCTGAGCGGAGCCTCCTCGCCTTCGCGCTGATCGGGCCGTTCGGGGCGCTGGCCGCGATGCGGCGCTTCCGGCATAAGACGCAGAAGGGGAAGTTCCGGCTCGTCCCCGTCTTCGTCTGCCTGCACCTCCTCCTCTTTGCCGCGCTCGTCCTGGGGATGATATGACCGGTTAACATTGTCCGAAAGGTAAAGATATCTTTCTCTCCCACCCTACTCCGTATGGCATACGGCTACGGCCCTCTCCGCCGCCCGGTGGGAGAGACCCTCGCGGCGCTCCATCGCGGCCTCGTGCGCGGGTACCGGGCGGAGTACCGTCCCGCCCACCGGCGGTCCTCCTTCACGACGCGGCGGCTCCGGCGGATACGAGGATGGAGCCGCGAGATCGGGCGCCTGGCGTCGCAGGCCGACCGCGTGGTGCGGGAGATCCTCCCCCGCATCGAGCAGGATACCGGGTACTCCTTCCGCGACCCGGACGGTCTCGTTCGGATCTTGCTCCACCCCTCCACGGCGCGGCTCTTTCTCACGATCCGGGCCGGTTTCCCCGATGCGGCGCTCCCGATCCCGGCGGACGACCTCACACTCCTCGCCGCCTTCCCCGATGGCGCTCATGCCGCGGCGATCGTCGGCGACGTCACGCTGCAGGTGAAGGTCCTCTCCGGCGAACAGGCCCCGGCGGCGGAATTTGCCGCGCTCGCGGACCGGTGGGGGCTGTCTGCGTGCCGGACCGGCTCTCCGGCCGGCGGCGGTCCCGCGCAGGAGAAGGAGACCCTCGCCCGGGCCGTCCTCGGCCTCCTCTACGTCGACGGCGGCACCGGTGCGCTCCGGGCCGTGGCGCCGCTGCTCGTGCCGGCCAGAAAACTATAATACTCCGGCGCCGCGAGACCATCGCCATGGATGCGCGCACTGCCGTCGAGTTCATCCGGCTCGGCCGGTTTCCGTTCCTTCTTTCGGGCTTTGTCCCGTTCACCGCCGGGGCGCTCCTCGCCTTCCTCCTCGGCGCGCGGTTCACCCCGGGCGAGTTCCTCCTCGGCTACGCGGCGATGGCCGCGGCCCATCTCTCCGTCCACTACAGCAACGACTACTTCGATGCCGACGCGGACCGGTTCGTCGAGACGACGGCGATCTCGGGGGGGAGCGGCGTCCTCCGCGCCCACCCGTCCCTCAGACCCGCCGCGCTCGTCGCGGCTGTCGTCCTGATGGCGGTCTCGGTCCTGATCGGCTACGCCTTTGTGGTCATCTACGACTACCCGGCCGTCTTCCTCGCCTTCGGCATCGCGGGGAACCTGCTCGGCTGGTTCTACACCGCGCCCCCACTCCGTCTCGCCTACCGCAACCTCGGCGAGGTCACGAACATGATCACCTTCGGCCTCCTGATGCCGGGCGCGGGCTACTTCGTCGCGGCGGGGATGCTCGACCTCTCGTTCTTTGCGTTTGCTCTCCCGCTCTTCCTCTACGGCCTCGTCTTCATCGTGAGCGTCGAGATCCCGGATATGGAGGGCGACATCCTGGGGGGGAAACGGACCCTCGTTGTGCGGCGGGGGCGGGTCTTCGGCTTTGCGCTCATCACCCTCGCGGCAGCCCTTGCGACCGCGGCGCTCGCCGTCTTTGCCCTCACCGAGATCTTCTACCCCGTGAACTTCTTTCCGGTGGCGCTGATCTCGCTCGTCCCGCTCCTGCTCGCTCTCCGGGGGTTCCTGCACCGGTCTCCCGACCGGGCATCCGCCCTCCCTCACGCCGTCGCGAACATCCAGGGCTACTTCGCTTTCCAGGGGCTCCTCCTCCTCTATCTCCTCGCGGCGGCCGCCGGATTCCTTTCTGGCCTGTAATACCGCTGATTTCGGCACCTCTCATCAACGTTTTTATTTCTAGAGAGTCATGTACAACCTATTCAAGAGATAAGGAGATTTTATTCGTGAAGAGACTTGGTGGACTACTACTCCTGCTTGTTCTGCTGATCCCGGCCGCGACCGCGGCGACGACGGTCAGCATCAATCCTGAAACAATCCAGTCCGGAGACACTGTCACTGTGAACATAAAAGACCTGCCGGATGGCTCTGTCTTCTCGCTCAGAATCCGCGGCGAATTCGGCGTAACACCGGGTGAGGTGTTTACCTTTACGGCGAGGGAGATCTCACTCCCCTTCAATCTCACATCCGCTGAGGTAAACGCCTACACGAAGGGTACGAATCGTACTGAACTTGAGGTAGCCCTCCCAGATGGGGGCTCCTATATCGCGCGCAAGAACGCCACTGGTGAGACCGATGAAATCTTGTTCAGTCAACCCCGTGATCGCATTCCTAGCGGAACCATCAATGTTGTCACTCTCCGTGGAGATGCCGCGGCAGATAGCATTATTGCTGACTTAACTGTGCTCGGCACGAAGCAGGGATCCAATGATGGGACGGTCTCCTTTACCGTCGAGGGTGCCTCGCAGGGTACCGCAACGGTCGTCGTCAATGTCGATGGGCGACCGGCTCCCACTCCAACCTCGATGCCGACCGCTACCACCACACAGAACGGCGGCGGCAACGGCGGCGGATCGACCGGCCCCACGGCCACCTCCACCGCCGCCACCCGCGCGACGGTGACCTCGGCCGACGGGAAAGCCAGCCTCACCGGGACCGATGTCGCGGGTGCTGAGGTTCTCATTCGTGCAGTCCAGGGCACTCTCCCCACCGGCTGGGCCACGGCCGGGCGCGCCTACGCCGTGACCCCCGCGAACCGGGCGTTCGACCCAACGGCGACCCTCTCGCTCCGCCTCCCGTCGGCCGAGACGACGGCGACCCTTGCGCGTTACGAGAACGGCGCCTGGACCCCGGTCCCCTCGAAGGTCGAGGGCGACCGGATATCGGCCTCGGTCGCCCGGGGAGGGTCTTACGTCCTCCTCGTCGCCGCATCGGCGCCTGAACCGACGGCTACGACCGTGACGACCTCCACGCCTGCCGCGACTTCCACGACCGTCTCCGTGACGACGACGCCTGCCGCCGCGCCGGTCGCCCCCCTCCTTCCGGTCATCGCTTTCGCAATCTTGATGCTTGATTGGAAGAGAAGAGGCTGACACGATCAACCCATGACGACTGATGACCAACAACCCCTGATCCTCGAGGCTGCCGGGGACGTCCCCGGCGACCTCGTCGCGGTCGCCGCCGTCACGGCCGCGACTTTGCTCTGTGTCTACGTCCCGGTATTGAACGAGAGCATTCTGCGGATCCTCTTGGGGGTGGCGATGGTCCTCTTCGTCCCTGGCTACGCCCTGATCGCCGCGCTCTTCCCGGCGAAAGGCGACCTCGACGGGATCGAGCGGGTCGCCCTCTCGTTTGGGCTCTCGATCGCCGTCGTCCCCCTCATCGGGCTCGCGCTGAACTACACCCCCTGGGGGATCCGGCTCGACCCGATCCTGGCATCGCTCACGCTCTTCACCCTCGCCATGACCCTGGTCGCCTGGTACCGGCGCCTCCTCCTCCCGGCCGGCGACCGGTTCACCGTTCCGGCCCGGGAGATGCTCGGTGCAGCGTGGACGGAGTTCTATGATCCCGGCGCCTCCCGGCTCGACCGTGGGCTCTCGGCTCTTCTCGTGGTCTCGATCGTCGCGGCCATCTCCACGACCGCCTACGTCATCGCGGTGCCAAAAGAGGGGGAGCGTTTCACCGAGTTCTACATCCTCGGGCCCGGGGGGAAGGCCGCGGACTACCCGATCGATTTTGCGGCCGGCTCGACGCAGTCGCTCATCGTCGGCGTCGGGAACCACGAGTACCGGGAGATCCCTTACACGGTCGAGGCACTGGCCCTCAACCAGACCTTTGATTCCACGACGAATACGTCGACGATCCATGCCGCCGAGCCGCTCGACGGGTTTATGGTGACGGTCCCCCACAACGGGACAGAAGAGATGGCCTGGAACTTCTCCGTCCCCTCGCCGGACTACAACCGGATCGAGTTCTTGCTCTTCAACGAGACGGTTCCCGGCCCGGATGTCCAGGGGCAGGAGCGGATCAACGCGAGTTACCGGGACCTGCATCTCTGGGTGCGGGTCCGGCCGGCCTGAGAATTACCCTGAGGATCTTTCTTTTTTCGTCGACGCCGACGTGCTCGATCGTTACCGGCTCCCCTGTCCCGAGCGCCGCGAGCGCGGCAAGCAGGCTGCAGACCGGGCAGCCGACCATGGTACAGCACTTCGGCGAGGCCGCCCGGACCGCCCGGCAGCCGGGGATGAGCCGGTAATCGGCGAGGGTGACGACGATGTTTCCCCCGTCTCTCGTAGCCCCGGTCTTTCCGGCGACCTCGAGGAGGTCGTCGCAGACCTCGACGATGCAGGCAAGGAGGGCCTCGTCCTCTTCGGGGACCTCGAGGGCGTGCTTTGCGCGCAGGTGTGCGAGGAGCGGGGCGCAGGTGGGCGCTATCCTGACGGCGGCTGCGCCTTCGGCGGTGATGTAGGAGTAGTCGTCGCCGGTGATCGCCGGGAGGGTGCCCGCGACCGGGATGACCTCGATGACCGTCCCATCGGTCGGGACGAACCAGGCGTCGCCCTGGACCCCGAGGTCGGCGCAGAGGGTGGCGATGGTGATCGTCCCCTGGGCGGGGAGGAGGGCGGCGATCTCGGGATCGAGCGGCTCGCCCTTGTGGAGCGCGAGGAGGAAGACCCCGGCGATGAAGCACCCGGCGCCCGCGAGGACGAGGGTCGCGGTGGTGATATCCCCCCTCCCGGTCGCGGCCGCGAGGGCGAGGAGGCCTGCCGCGGCGACGATGAGGAGGAAGGCTCCCCGGTAGGGGTTGTTGGTCATGCTCGCTCTCCTGCCCGGAGCGTGAGCCGGTAGTCGTAGGCGGTGAGGGCGAGGTAGCCGCAGCCGAGGGCGACCGCGAGGCCGAGGAGGACGGTGATCCCGGTGACGTGGAGAACCGCGGCGAAGAGGACCGCACCGGCAGCGAAGACCGGGTAGCCCCGCCGCTCGTCGAGGAACGCACCGAGGACGATCACCTGGAGGATGAGGGCCGCCGCGAGGTTGCCGACCGCGACGACGAGGACCTCGGCCCCGCAGAGGAGGAGGAACGTTCGGTCGAACTCCATCAGAGCACCTCCACGGTGTCGATGCCGGGGATGGTCCCGGCGCCGGCGGGGGCCCGGAGAACGATCCGCATCCCCCGGACCTTCGCCTCGCGGGCGAGCTGGACGAGGTGGCTTCTATCGCCCGGTGCAAGAAGGGAGTAGATCCGGACTTCCGAGGCATCCGCCCGGCCGAGCGCCGCCCGTACCGCTGCCGAAAAATGCACGGGGCTCTGTTTCGCAAACGCGGCGATGACGGAGGCAAACCTCGTGAGGTAGGTCTTCTCCTCCGGGCCGGATCCCCGCCCGTTCACCCTGGCCCGTCCTGCGAGGACGGCGGGCCCCGGCGCGCGGTAGAGGGGGGTCCGGGGTTCGAGGGGTGCAAGCCCGCCGAGGGCCGCGACGGCCTCCCGGATGTCCATGGTCCGGGGGAGGAACCGGACGACCTCGCCGCCGGCGACGACGAGGAGCGAACAGCCGTCGCGGGCGTTGATCGCCCCTTCGACGGCGCCGCAGACGGCCATCGAGAACCGGGCGTTGGTCTCCGGGTCCCCGGCCCGGGCCGGGAGGTCGACGGCGATGAGGGGCGAGCCCCCCTCGAGCCCGGCCTGCTCCCGGACGTAGTAGGCGTCGCGCCGGGCCGTGACCTTCCAGTCGATCCGGCCGGGGTCGTCGCCGGTCTGGTAGGGCCGGAACCCCCGGATGCCCTGCCCTTCAAGCGCGGCCCGCCGGTCGACCTCGGCGTCGCTCCCGGTGGCACCCGTTCCCCTCCCGTTCTCCGCGGTCCCCGCGGGGAAGACCCGGATCTGCGGGGCGTTAGAGCGGCGGCAGACGAGGTCGCGGGAGAAGAAGGCGTCGCTTGCCGAGAGGACGACGCCGGCAAACGCGGTCTCCCCCGGGGCCATGAGCCGGATGGTGTAGGTCGCGGTCTTCCCGGGTGGGGAGAGCGGGGCGTCGCCGACCGCGACGGCCGGCGGGAGGTCGCGGACCCGGACTGCGAGGCCGGCCGGGACGGCGAGGTCGGCCTTCACCCGGACGGCTGTTGCCGTCCCCTGCCGGAGGATCGTCCGGTCGACCTCGCGGGTCACCGCAAGCGAGGCTGCCGCGGCCGCGAGGTCGCGCTCGAACCGCCATCCCCGCCAGAGGAGGAAGAGGGCGAGGGTCCCGGCGGCGAGCGCCGCGGCGGGGTTTGCAATGAGGAGCGCCGTGACGGTGAGGGCGAGGGCGAGAGCGGCGATGCCCCCGCTCGTCCGGGTCGGCCGGATCATCCCTAGGACACCCCGACGCTCTCGACGATCTCGGCGATGACCCCTTCCGCCGTGATCCCGGTGATCGTCGCCTCCCGGGTGAGGAGGATGCGGTGGCGCAACGCCGGGAGGGCAAGGGCCCGGACGTCGTCGGGGATGACGTAGTCACGGCCGTTCAGGGCCGCCTTGACCCTCGAGCCGCGGAGGAGGGCGATCGAGGCACGGGAGCTTGCGCCGAGCCGGACGTCGCCGTGATTTCGCGTGGCGAGGACGAGGTCGCGCATGTAGGCCATGACCGTCTCGTCGACCCGGACCTCCCGGGCGGCCGCGGCCATGGCCTGGACGTCCGCGGGGCTGAGGATGGAGGCGACCTGGTTCTGGTAGATCTCCCAGTCCAGCTCCCCGGCACGCTCCCGGCGGAGGACCTCGAGCTCGTTCTCGCTGTCGAGATGGTTGAGGGTGGTGCTGAACATGAACCGGTCGCACTGCGCCTCGATGAGCGGGAAGGTCCCTTCGGCCTCGTGGGGGTTCTGGGTGGCGATGGCGAAGTAGGGGTCGGGGAGCGGGTAGGTCGTCCCGTCGATCGTCGCCTGTCGCTCGCTCATCGCCTCAAGAAGCGCACTCTGGGTCTTGGGCGTTAAGCGGTTTATCTCGTCGATCATCAGGAAGTTGGTGAAGATCGGCCCTTTCTGGAGGATGAACTCGTTCCTGTTCCGGTCGTAGATCCGGACCCCGATGATGTCGGCGGGCTGGATGTCCACGGCACCCTGGACCCGCCGGAACTCGTAATCTATCAGTCGTGCGATGATCTTGCAGATCGTGGTCTTCGCGGTTCCCGGCACCCCCTCGATGAGGAGGTGGCCGCCGCTGATCATGGTGATGAAGATCCCCTCGATGAGGTGGAGGTTCCCGACGACCACCTGCTGGGCAGTCGTCCGGATCTCTTCGTAGGCGGTTGTAATCTCTTTGATCTGTCTGGTCTGGTCGTCAGTCATCTCTCTTCCTCCCAAAGTGCCAGGCCACCGGCAGGACGGCCAGGGCGGCCAGGGCAGCCGCGGCGAGCGGCGTCTGCTGTATCCATACTCTGGTGTTGATGATCGGGTTAGCAGTGCCGGTCCTGCTGTGGACGTCGATCCGGACCGGCTGAAGGTTCTCGATGAACGCCGGGTTCTCGGCGAGCATGGCGTTGACGAAGAGGCTCGGGTCGCCGAGGACGGTGAGGTTCCCCTCCCGTGCGCAGACGACTCTTCTCGCAAAGGTCTCGTCGCCGCTGACCCGGCCGTCACCGTCGCCGTCGTCCCAGGTGAGGACCGAGGTCTCGACGAGGGGCTCGCCCCCCTCGATTGCCGCGGGGCGGTTCGTGAGGAGGGTCTCGATGCCGGCAAAGAGGGTGCTGTTCCCGACGACGTAGCCCCTGAAGAGCCCGGGGTCGGTGTGGCCGCGGTCGAGGCTCGAGAGGTTCCCGGGCCGGACGCGGATCGTGCTCCCGAGGTCGGCGAGGAGCTGGTTGGCGTTGCCTTCCTCGTCGGCGACGAGGAGTGAGCCGCCGTCGTCGAGGAACATCCGCAGGTAGCCGACCTCTTCGGGGGTGAACGGTTTCTCGGGCGCGAGGATGAGGAGGGTCGCCCCGGGGTCCTCGTCAACGGTGAGCGCCGAGGTGCCGTTCCAGCCGACGTTGTAGCGGCTGAACTCCTCGGTGGTGGTCGTCGCGTGGGCGTAGGCGGCAGCACCGGCGAGGAGGAGGATGAGGAGGACCGTCCAGGTCTCACGCATCCGGATCACCTCCGAGGGCAACTTTCTCCATGCTCGTGAGTTCCTCCTCCGTCGGGATCTCGCCGGCGTACCGGATCCGCTCGTAGCGCTCGAAGAACCCGGCATGGTCGGGGGCGAGGAGGGCGCAGTCCCGCGGGGTCTTCGTCTCGGGAAGACCGAGCCGGGCACGGAGGGCCCGGAAGAGGACGGTCGCCGCCTCCCGCGGGGGAAGGCCCGCGGCGGTCACCTCTGGTTCGGTCTCGATGATCTCCGGCTCCGCTGGGGGTTCTGCGGCCGCGGGAGGGCTCTCCTCCGGCCGGCGCCGCCGGAGGTACCACCCGGTCCCGAGGGCGGCGGCGATTGCCGCGATGAACGGGAGGGGCGAGAGCCCTTCGCCCCGGATCAAGACGGTCGCTGCCTCGCTCCCGGAGGCGTTGAGCGGGTAGCCTGCGGCGTGGAACTCCGCCCGGAGGGTGTGCTCCCCGGCGGGGAGGACGATCTCGGTTCGGTAGGTGCCGTTTCCGTCGGTCTCTCCGGCGACGAGGGTACCATCATCGACCCGGAGCAGGACCGGGGCACCCGTGACCGGCCGGTCTTCCGCCGTGAGGTTCCCGGTGCAGGCGACGGCGGTCGCGTTCACCTCCGCGGCGGCGAGGGTGATGGTGGTGTTTTTGGGGAAGACCTCGAAGGTCGCGACCCCGGAGTAGACCCCGCCCGCGGTGGCGTAGGCAAGGTGCGGTCCGGCGAGGACCCGGCCGACCCGGTAGGGGTAGGCGTAGGTGCCGTCTGCATCGAGGGCGACGGTCGCGGCGACCCGGCTGTCGACGTAGACCTCGACGGCGGTCCCCGGGGTGCCGCCGGCGTAGCGGCCGGCGATCCTGAGGGTCTCGCCGTAGCGCCCCGTATCGGGGGTGACCGCGATACCGAGGGGGGATCTTACGGTGCCGCCGCCGGTCGGCCGGTCGTCCGCGGCATCCGCGACCTCCGCAAAGTCCTCGACACTCTCCTGGTAGGGGGTGGCGTTCGCGCCGTAGTGCTCGGCGATCCGGGTCGTCGCGGTCTCTCGCTTCGCATAGGAAGCGAAGCCCTCCCGCATCTTCTGCCGGAGGGCCTCGCCCTCGTAGGCGATCGCCATGCGCTGCTCGCCGTCCTGGACCTCGATCTCAAGGCGCTTGAGGTCTTCGAACCGCCGGGTGTCGTTCAAGAGGGTCGCGAGGGCCTCCTGGTTCTGCCGGTTGTTCTGCTGGAACTCGCCGACGTCGGTCCCGGAGACGTCGAGCGTGACGACGAGTTTGTCAAATTGCGCCGAGAGGTCGCTGTAGCGGGCGAGGTCGCGCTCGGCGCTCTCGTAGTCCTTGAGCTTGATCGTGAGAGCGAGGGTCCCGGTCTGGCCCAGGAGGTCGTCCATCAGGGGAACGAGCGCCGCGGCGTTCCCGGGGGATCGTTCTTTGACGGTCGCGGGGTCGGCGTGGGCGGCGGTCGAGGTGTTCTCGGCCGTGTAGAGGACGGGATCGACTGCTTCCCCGGCGAGGAGGAGGAGGACCAGGACGGCTGCCGCCGCGAGGATAGCGTGCGAGGCCCGGGCGTTCATGCGGCAAGGATCTCCAGGATTTTTTGGGCGACGATGTAGGCGAAGAGGGCGACTCCGGCCGCGATGAGGTAGCCGACATACCGCATGTAGCGGGGGCGGGAGAAGGCCCCGTCGATCAGGACCGCGACGACGAGGAGGCCGATCAGGGCGAGGACGAAGAAGACCTCGAGGTCGAGCGTGCGGTTCAGGACCATGAAGAAGGCGACGATGATGAGCCAGGCTGCGAGCACGGCCGCCGCATGGTATTTCTTCGCACCCGCCATCCTGATCATTTTTCGGCTCTACGGGTGATAATTCTATTGAAACTGTGGTATTCCCCTTCCGGAGGGGTGGGGGGAATCGGGCGGTTTCGTGGGGCGGTGGTCTTGATCCGGAGGGTCCCCACGGGATGCCCGGGCCACCCGCCGGGGTTCCTCTACGTTAAGCTTTGTTTACGTAGAGTGGGCTTCCCCCGTCTACGTTAAGTTTTCTTTACTTAGTGGGAGCTTACTCGTGAAGATTCCCGGGAGCAGGAGGCTATCTGCCGGCTCCGTATCAGCATCGCGCTCACCAGTATGGAATCCGGCCGGCATCGCTATCGGGCAGGCGTATCCCTCCCGAAAGATCCGGCACTCTGGTGGGATCTCAACTTCCAGGGCGCGGTCGAGTCCCCTGCTCGATGATCGAGACGTAATCCGTGAACATGTACTTTTTGAACCGCTGCCTCCCGGTGATCTCCTTTAAGATGCCGATCTCCTCCAGTTTCCCGATCAACTGGTATGCCGTAGGCCCGCTCACCCCGAGCACCTCCGCTGCTTCCCGCGTGGTGATGATCGGTTCATCGAAGAGTGCGTACACCAGTTTTACGGCGTTCGCCCCACCGATGTCGTGCTGGAGGAGCGTATCGATGACACTATCTTTCAGGCGGATGATCTCCCGTGCCGACGCGATCGACTCGTTTGAGACCTCGATGATTCCCTGCAGGAAAAACCGGAGCCATGCCTCCCATGCTCCATCTGTCCGGATCTCGTTCAAGATCCGGTAGTACTCCTCCCGGTGTCTTTTGAGATAAATGCTCAGGTACAGGAGCGGTTTTGCAAGGATCCCTTTCCCGCAGAGGTAAAACGTTATGAGCAGCCGCCCCATACGGCCGTTTCCGTCCAGGAACGGGTGAATGGTCTCGAACTGGGCGTGAATGAGAGCGATCTTGATGAGCGGCGGTATAGAGCCTTTTTCGAGGATGAAGGCTTCGAGGTCCTGCATCAGGGCTTCAATGCGTTCTGGGGGTGGCGGCACGAAGACGGCTTCCCGGATCGAGGTTGCCCCCGATCGAGCTATGTAATTCTGGACGGTCCGGAAGTTGCCCGGCTCCCGATCCGAACCCCGCGTCCCTTTGATCAGGATGCAGTGGATGTCCCTGATGAGATCCAGGGATATCGGAGCATTTTTGAGTTGTTCCAGCCCGCTGTCCATGGCCCGCAGGTAGTTGACGACCTCACGGAGATCGTTGATGTTCTCCGTCGGTTTGAGGTTCGCCTCGAACTCCAGGACCCCTTTGAGCGAGGCCTCTGTCCCCTCGATCTGTGAGCTCAGCAGCGCCTCTTTCTTCATGTACATGGCGATGAACAGGTCGGGGTTGGGGAGCGTCACCGCTATGCCGTCGAGCCTTGCAAGCGCCCGGTCGGCCTCCGAGAGGAGGTACTGTAGTGTTTCATCGTACACGATCGGCGGGTCGGGTGGGAGGCTCTTTGGTATAAATGCGTTGTAGCCACCTTTTTGGTGAACAAAATTCCCGGATCGACTCTCTTGCATGGTGCACCTGTGAGATGAGTGTTTTCTAAGTTAACTTTTGTTTACTTAGAGTGGTGGATCGCCTTCTATGTTAAGTTTGCTTAATTTAGAACGGGGCGTGCAGGTTGACCGGGTCTCGTCGTCGCGACACCCGGGACGGTGGGGTCCGGCGCTTTCGGGACGCTGCATCCCGGGCGAGACGGTCAAGGAGAGGCTGGAGAACGTCAGGGAAGCGATCGAGGGACGGTGGTACGCTGAGCCGGTCGTCGACTGGCGCCGGAGGCACTCTCACGGTCACCGGGGTGCACCGCGGAGACCGCAAATCGAGAGGCTCAGCAGTGCAACGTATCGGGAAGCTTGTGTGTTCCTGCTTACACCCGGACGCCCTCCCGGATGAACGGGTTAGGGCTCCGGACCGGCGAACTCTTCCCCGGTGCAGCAGATCGGTTCGACCGGGAGATCGAGCCGCCCGGCCTCGTGGAACCGCTTGCGAACGTCCCCGACGACATCGCTTCCCTCGTGGAAGTCGCCGGGGAGAACAGCCTTTGCAGGATGACGGCGGAGACGTGTCGGCGCGCCCCGGGCAAGGTCCCGGACCTGCTCGATCACAAAGAGAGCGCTTGTCTCGCGGCACTGCAGATCGAGTCCGCGTGTTCGATGCACTCCTCGGCATTCTCCTTATCGTAGGACGGCGTCAGGTTTCCTGCGATGCTTGTCCGGGTAATATAGGCGCTGTCGAGATCTCTCTCCGTTTCCTGCATATTCGCGCCCCTTTTGTCGCTGAAGGTATACGTGCGCCGGCTCCCCCGTTCGACTGCTTCTATCCGGCCATCCTCAGTCGTCGACGAACAGAGCTCGGTAGCCGGCCTGGACAAAATGCCGGTCACCGGTCAGGGCATCGGAGAGCCCCTGTTCCTTCATGACTGCAAGGGAGATGCAATCAGTAAGACTCCAGGCTTTATCCAGCCGTGTCTCGTAGATACTCCATCCTTTCACCCATAGGTCGGGATTGACAAAGACAATCTCTACCCGGGGTGACGATTCAAGGCGGCGGCGAAATGCGATGACGGACGGTTTGAATGCGGGATGACAGAGAGCGTTGGATGTCTCGACGAGTACGGAGGACGTGGTGACGAACTCGGATCCTGCCTCCATTCGGTCTTTGTAAATGGTTTCGGCGGTTTTATGGAGATTGTCGTGTTTGTTCAGGAGAGCGATCCAGCAAGCCGAATCGACAAAACACCTGTCATTACTCATGAGCAACCCGTTTTGGCGATCCGTACAGATAGTGGTCGTGCTCCTCTGCAAGGTCGGAGATATGGGTATCTACGGCAAGCGACGCGATGTCGAAAGCGGGATCCTTGTCAGGCTCCTCCGGGGCGAGCTGTACCGTAATGGTGTATTTCTTCCCCGCCTCGAGGTCGACGGGACCGGACGGCCGGAAGACCGAGCCGTCAAACAGGACTTTCAGTGTTTTTGCCATTCAAAGACCGCCTCCTGTACCCCTCTTGGTGATCATGGTCTTTGGGAACTATTAATGATTCTCATGTCCCCTATGGTATAGAGGCTCGTCGTTCAGGAAGGCGGAGAACGACCGCCCGGAGAGGTTCATCATCGCCCCGGTCTCCCCTCCGGGCCCACGAGTTCTTGAGATCACAATCCACGGTAGGCACTGCGACGATGGCGGATGTAGAGGATGATAACCTCCTGCTCCGCGTGGTGTACGGCGTATATGATCCGATAGTCCCCCACGCGGATCCGGTAGAGATGCTCTTGCCGCCGCTTAACTTGCGCACAACGGCAGGGGCGTCTCGGAGAGAGCCTCTATACTCTGGAGAATGCGCGGCTTCGAAGCCTGACGGCTTCTCGAACTCCTGTCGTTCCGACAGTCGTCGCTCGCACCTTCTGTGCTCGAACTCCGGTGCTGCGGTCCATCGCAACTATATCGTGCGGCAATGCCACGATATCTCTCTTGACGCTTGCCTTGATGCGGATCGCGCATCCCGCCATTACCGCTTGTACCGCTTCCTGGACTCGCTGAACTCTATGGCCGGCTCGTCGCGCCGCTCCGCTACAACGGCGAGGTCGTGAAGGTCTTCCTGCATTTGCTCGTACTCCTGCAGGGGGAGAATGACTGCGACCCGGTTGCCGTGTTCATCGACGACATAGCGCTCTGCACTCAACTGCTGTGACCTCCTTACCTCTGTATGGGGTGCAGGAACTATCAATCTTCGTCCGCTCCGCCGCCGGGGTGAGGGGGCCTGAGGAAACGACTTACCTGCAATACAGGGGATGCTAAGGCCTCTCTATGCCGTGAAACCCTCATGACGTGATCCTACCCGGGATCTCAGAATATGTTGCAGCGATACATTGGTATGGTGTTCTTCTTCCTGGTTTTCAAAGCTCTGTGAAATCCAAACCTCTCGTAAAATGATTCGGCATCGGGTTTGGCATCGACGGTGAGAACGCAACATCCTGAGTGTCTCGATACTTCCGTCGCTATCGACCGTATCGCGGTTAACATGGCTCGCCCAATGTCTCTTCCTTCGTAATCCTGGTGTGTAGGGGCGATCTTGATTGCAGGATAATAAGAGTGGGTATACCACTCTTTATCGTCCTCAGGATCGATGTCCTTCTTGATGATACTGTCGTTTAAGATTGAAAAATAGCCTACACACGTTCCGTCGTAGATGGCGAGATAGGTAACAGCAACATGAGCATCCTGATTTTTCAGCGCGTCGGCGGTCAGGTAGTCGTTCAGTTCCTGTTGCCTGCAGGAAAAAGACAGGAGGTCGTGATCTGAGGCGAGGTGCTCGAAAGATATGTCCGATAGGGGTATCTTTGGTAGTTTGGCGTCCGGGGTTGCCGGGAGGTTTCTGGAGGGCATCTCAATCGCTTAAAAATAGGTCGGAGCCGAGAGGTGTCAGCGGATGGATTTTACCAGTTCCTCTCCGTGAGCACGTACCCACCGGGTCATCTCCCGCCCTTCCGGGGTGTCGTACCGGTCGGGATCCGCCATGTACTCCTCAAAGCGGCGGGCGTCGTCGCCTTCCAGGTAGAGGCCTAATTCAATCTTCTGGGCCATGTTATCACCATCCTCGCAGGCTTTGGTGCGTTACGGTGTAATTTCGCCCTCTGTGTAGATATACCTTAGTACCCCGTTCGCCGGCACGCGGCCCTGGCATCTCTCGCGGTATAGAGATCGGGTTCCTCATCCAGGAAGGCGGAAAGCGACCGCCCGGAGAGGTTCATTGTTGTCACGGAGAGCATACGGCGAAGCAACAGGCTCAATTGACTCTGGAGAACATCTCCCGAATAGCGGATTCGCAGTATGCTATTGCAGTAGCAAAGATATCGTCAATTTTGTTGTAGCTATCTACGGTCCATGTAGGCCTCATACTATCAAGTGCCCCTTGAGGTAATGTTGCCAGATTGGTTCCTTTTCTTATGAACGTCGCAACATGTGGTTTTCTATCTCGATAGCACCAGCCGTATTCCATCCCGACGGAATCGAGCAGTCTTGTTTCTCTTTCGGCGGGCGGAATAAGAACGAAAATATATATTTTACTTGAATTGTATAGCGTTTCGCTGATCCGAAGGGAGTATCCTGCATAGGTCTCATCTGGTCGTCTTGGAAACGCTTCATGCAGGTTTATCGACATTTTTACGTTCAATCCACGCTTTGTCAAAGATTCTTTGACTCTCGCCAGGTCATCTATGCGGGATTGAGAGAAGTAACCGAAAATACCAATCTGAACCGTCTTTAAAAAATGTAGTGTATTCCTCCTCTCTACTGCGATTGTCCGGAGGTATCATACGTTACTATCATAGTCCCCTACAAACCATTAAGGCAGTTAGTTTAAAAAATGTAACTTTGCTGATATAAAGATATAATAAGTTACAGGTTCTAAACCCGGGGTGAGGTGCTGAGACGATGGATCAGGAAGTGGTTGATACCTATCTCAATAAAATTCCCGTGCAGGCCAGGGAATTGGTGCAAAACCTGGACGCGAATGAAAAATGGGCTGTCTACGCCGCTCTTCTTCAAAATGAGAGAATGAGTTTCAGCGAGTTGAGGGATTTGTTCGATATGAATCCATCTCAGATCGATAGAATTTTGAAATCGCTTGTTGCAGGCGGAATTGTCTATAAACGTGCTAAAAGCCTCAAAGACGCAGATGATAACGCCAGGTCCTATTACGAATTATCGATGCTCGGTCAAAATTTTTACAACGCCATGTTCGATCTGGTTATTCCCCCAAAAAGAAATGCACCGCCTGCTTACAGCACGAGTTCGCCTGAGCACAGGCAGGTAGTCACGTCACCCATGAATCCCGCATCGCATGTACTTGGGGGGTCTCAACACGGTAGATCGTCCGCTATCAGGGGTGCAGCCAAACCAAGACTCCCGACGGCGGTAGGTGCGTAATTATGCCAGAAGACGGGAATGTTCACATTATCGCAGAGAAGGCGCCGGATTATAGGGTTATCAGTATAGACGGGGCTTATACCTGGCTGAACGCCCAGGCCGGATCCATCGACTTTTTCTGTGACGTCATTGAGCCGAAGGTCGATAACGAAGGAAACCTCAGTATTCCGGAGGTGAAAAGGGTGTTTCTTTTCCAGATACGGATGACCCGGCAATTTTATGAGTCGCTTGCAGAGTATATGGCGCTCAATCAAAAAAACGTCGAGGAGGCCGAGCGAAAGGGAGAGATGTGAATTAACCCGGCTTATGACCTTCTACTTCCTGTTTTAAGCGTTGGAGCCTTTTCCGGGTCGGTTATCCATTCTTTGTTTGTTTTGAGAGGCTCTCGTCAAACGTGTCGATCCTCGGGATCGTCCATTCCATCACTCGCTGAAAAGGTCGTCTATCGAAGAGATCTCTCGGAATCGTCCGGCAGCGATATCTTCCTCGCTCTTTTGTATCATCGCCATCGTCTCGGGATCGCTCGAGATCTCGATGGTATCGAGGAGGGCATCGAGATCTTCCCGCCGGACCATTGTCTCCTGGATCTTCTTGATCTCGAGATAGAGTTCATCGAGGGTGACGGTCGGGGTCATGGCCGGTAGTCACCGCCAGTTCCAGCGCAACGTGTTTCGATGGAACCCGGGGCTGCTATGGGGATGGTTTCCCTCCCGTATACGGCCGATCGCAACCGCAACCCGGTCATGCCGTACCTCGCTCGCGTGCACAGGAAACAGCCTCCGCCATCACGCTAGCACGGAACCTCTCACTCATCCACTCAACGGAGACCAGATCTACTTTCCTCTGAAAGAGGTCCTCAAGGAAGTCCCCTAAATTCAGTAAATTGTCGTAAGTGTCCATCTCCGGACAGAATGAGTATATGATATCCAGATCTGATTCCGGTGTATCCTCCCCACGCGACACGGAGCCGAAGATACCGATTGTTTCAATATCTATTTCTCTCGGAGGACCTGAAGCTCACGCTCAAGGAGGGCCAGAACTTGCGGTTTGATGGATTGATATTCTTTCACCAGCGATCGCCTCCGGGACTTGCCGATGATAGTTCTTTGCCATCAGGGGATATGAGGTTTTGCCGGTTAGGGGTTGGCCTTGGATCGCGCCGGTTGATCCCGGTAGACGATATGGGTTTTTACCCGGCAGAGGGGCAGTCACATCATTCTGCAGCATTCTGATGGAAGAAGTATCATTGTCCATCAGAGAGAAGAACCCGGGAGAGGGATATTGCGAGCGACCATCCGGCAGGCCGGCCTCGCCCGCGAGGAGGTTATGGAGGGTTTCGGCGGTCTCATTCAGAGACCGCCTCCTGTACCGGAGGTTGATCCGGCCGTCCAGCGTCAAAATGCTTACCCGGTCCCGACCGAGGGAGAGTACCCGGGCATCGTAACAGATGGCCCTGTGCTCCCGGAACGAGATCTCGGTGAGAGACTTTTGGGGTTTGCCGAGAGCGGCGAGCATCTTGTTCTGCTCCTTGATCGCCTCCCGGGTGCTCCGATAACTCCCGGCAACCTTGCGGAGGGCAAGAAGGGTCATCTGTGCCGAGAGCCCGGAGGTCCCCCGGATACGATGATACCGTCTGGCCTGGAGCCCACGGTCAGAGAACTGCCCCTCAGAAAAGGCAACCGGCGAGGCCGCATTGTACCGCTCCATCGTGGCGAACAGCAGCAGTCGTTCGTCGGGAGACGCAAAAAACCGCAACTCAGTCGCCGATTGCATACACCGTCTCGATTGGCGCTCGCCCGGCATAAAGAATACCGCCGCGAGGTGAAAGTGAAAAAGGGTATCGGGATATGTGGAGGGCCGATTCCTCCCACGACTCAAGTCGCGGGAATCCTCAGCCCATTATTTTGAACGGAGCCCTGACAAAATCGTTATATCTTATGGCAACCTATGGGTAGTTATGGCAACGACGATCCAGCTCCAACCCGAGACCAAGTCCCGCCTGGATACCCTGAAAACGCATCCTCGGGAGAGTTATGACGAGACACTCAATCGTATCCTGGACGCGTTCTTCGATCCGGAACCGCTCTCTGAAGAGACCCTGCAGGAGATCGAAGAAAGCATTGCGGACATGCGGGCCGGTCGGGGTCGCCCCTTCGAAGAGTATGCTCGGGAACGTGGCCTTAAATGATCTGGCGGCTTCACCTCCTGCCAGAGGCCGAGCGGAAACTCAATAAACTCCCGGACCTTGATGCCCAACGAATCAAGGACGAACTCGACGCCCTGGCAGACGAGCCGTACCCTCGCCTGTACGCCAAAAAACTGAAAGGACATCCGAATAGTCCGTTGTATTCTTTTCGTGTGGGACAGTACCGGATCACTCTTGTGTTCGAGGATAATGTGATGGTTATTGCCGCGATCGATGTCGGCAACCGGAGCAACGTCTATCGGAAATATTGATGTGTCGCAAAAACTGCGAAACCGATAGGTCAATCCCAGCTCGTTAGCCGGCACGCGACGCAGCACCACCCGACCGGCACGAACGATCGCTTCCCCCTCAATCCGGCTCTGCACATAGGTCCGAAATGACCCACCCATGGGGCACCACCAGCCGACCGCGTGCAGTCGAGGCATGCCGGGGCGAACATGATAGCGTTCATCGATGGTGACAGCCGGGGTCATGACTGGTAGTCATCATCAGCGCTCTTAACTATATTTCGGCGGGGTCGGGGGTCGCTTGTGCGGATGGTTTTTCCTCGCGGCCATACGGACCCGGGCTGATCGTCTGGGTGGTGCCCCCCGAGCCACCTGGTAGTCTGCGATCCCCTGCGGGTGTTCTCGCTTGCATGCCGTCCGGGGTACGGCTTTTCCTCGGGCTGCGCACCTGGTGGTGCTCGAGTTCCGGACGTTCCGGAACGTCGCTTATGCCATGACTGCCCCGCCCCTGAGGGGAGAGGAACGACTGCCGAACGGCAGGAGTTCGAGCACTGAGGGTGCGGGTGGGGTTGATGGTTAGTGCGGATCGTTGCGCAAAACAGGGGAGGGGAAGACTCCTCCCCGCGAGCCGCCACCCCCTGAGGCGAATAGCCCTCACGGTCCACAGCTTCGGCACCCACGGCACCGGCAGAAACATAATACCGTTGCAGCGATCATCACTATCTATGACTCAGAGCGCAAGTCCAGATAATTCCGATATGGTGAGTATCCGTGTCAGCCGTGCGACCCAGGAGAAGCTGAAGAAGCTGAAGAAGGGGAACATGACATACGATGATGTGATATCTCAGATGGTCAACGATGAAAATTGGGATGTTGAAAAACTGGATGCCGATCTAGATAACATCGAGAAGAAATCTAAGTTTTACACCTTCGAAGAGGTATTCAAAGGTGTATGAACTGATCTTCAGTGAGGAAGCGCTCAAATACTTATCACAAATACCGAAAAAAGACCTGGTACATGTGAAAGAGGTCATCTCTTTATGCCTTGGAGAATTTCTGAAAACGATGACCAGGCGATGCAACAAGAAACTCCTCAAGGGTTCTAAGAAACGCACGTACCGCCTTCACATATCGATGACACACACCGTATTCTACCGTATTGATGACGAAAACAAGCGGGTCCTCATAGATGATGTGATGGGAATAAACCAGGCGCACAGCAGATACGGATTATACTGATTTTCTTTTTATAGGCCGCACCGGGATCGCCCTCCAGAAAAGCCTCTCACTCCTCCGTGTCGGACGCTGCCTTTCCCTCCCGGGAACCGGGTAGTTTTCTATCGACGGTTCAATCCGGCAGGGTAGTTCGCGGGCACCACACAAAGTATACTTCTCTCTCTGACAGACACCATGTGTATGCAGACGATAGAGGTATCCGACACGATATATAACGAGATCCTCTCGCGCAGAAAAGGGAAGGAATCTATCAGCAAGACCCTTGAGCGTGAATTAAAGCCAAAACCAAAAGCGGTGGCGACCTGTGGGACTGCCGTGAACGTTAAAGAGGTAGACGAGATGGTCCGAAGAACCAACAGAGAGAAAACGTACACATCCGAGGAACTCCGCGCAAAGTACGGGATTTAATCATAGTTGGCCGTAAGTCTGGTGTGCTCTCTCGTACGTCAAAATTTCGTGGACCTTTGCGTGTCTGTCCGGTTTCTCTCCAACAATGGTATATATCAAGGTAAACTTTCTTTCTATGTGCAGCCTGTGTGCACCTGTTTTCGACCCCTTGCTTTTTTATTGCAGCGGGAGTCATAATCGAAAAGATGCTCATCAAGGCAGTAGTCCGCCCTGTCCAATATTTTTCTGATATATTTCGCGTTATCGCCCCTTAACTCTCCGAAGAATTTTTCGGCAGTATGCGTGTATTCCACACGGCCCATTCTACCATCCCGTCTCCTGCATTCTCTCAATATACTCCTCTGATGCCATAGAATACCGTCGGTTTTGCACCCGGGTAACAATGCCCCGACCTCTGTCGGGGGTGGAGTCGTCCCGGCGGGATCCCCGGCCGCTCCAGGTTCTGCCGGGCAGCACGGTGCCGGGCGAGACTCCTCAGAATACGCCGGCCAGGCCTTGAGCGATGACTGTCTGCCGGCGGGGCCTTCACCCGCTCCGCGGGCACGAGGGGGTGCGGGACCGCTCTTTTGTCCCGTCTGCCGGCCCGGGTGCTCCCTGCGGCCGCGGGGGTGCTCTCTGGTCGCTCTGTTTTCTGTTATAGTTGTTTTTGTTGCGCGCATCTGCAATAGGGGCCGTTTCGTGTGCTTTTTTCCTCCCGGCCCCGGGCCTCCCGGGGTGCCGACCCCGGCCGCCGGAAGAACTCTGGTACGCCCCCGGATCGCTTCCTGGGGGGATTCCTGCGCCCCGATCCGCCCCTGCTCAAATTTCACACGAGATGAATGATATTTCCCGGAAGGCAACATTTTAACCGCTATTATCCCAATTCGGGGCATTTGCGAAACGATCGTTTTTAGACATCTTTATATGTCGCATTGGGATTTCCCTCCAAAAAGTCTCTCGCCCCTCCGTGTCGGACGCCGCCTTTCCCTCCCTGGAACCGGGTGGTTTTTCATGATTTATCGTTAACTCGCCCGGAATCATACCGGCACCTTTTTACTTTCATTTATGGTATTTGATATTAGAAGCAGCGGGGCCGCGTTCGCACCTATTGGTGCTCGAGCTCCGGCCCCCTGGCCCATCGCACTTCGCACCTCCGGTGCTCATGCTCCGGCCCATGGGCCCACCGCACTCTGCACCTATCGGTGCTCAAGCTCCGGTTCTCGCGAACCGTCGCATTCCACAGGAACGTCGCACTCCGGCGACTCCCCGACGACCCAGCATTCCAGCATACTCATGATGCAGCCAGCCACCCCCCAGCCCCTCTCCTGCCCGGAGAGCGTCCATGCTGCCCCCTCCCCCGAGCCGGCGATCCATAGCATATCCGGGGAGGACCGATAGTGACCACCCGGACCCGCACGCCAGCTCCTCCTGCCCGCACGGTCGAGATGGTTGTCGAGGACGACGAGGAGACGATCCTTCTCGTCGACGGCGTGGCAACCCGGCCGAAGGGGGAGCGCCCCGGCAGCATCCGGACGCTCGTCGCAATGCCGGCCTACAACGAGGAGACCTACATCGCAAAGACCATCGTCGGCGCCAAGCAGCACGCGGATGCGGTCCTGGTCGTCGACGACGGCTCGAAGGACGACACCGTCCCGATCGCCGAGGCGCTCGGCGCGATCGTCGTCCGGCATAAGACCAACAAGGGCTACGGCGGGGCGCTCCAGACGATCTTTGCGACCGCCCGCGACCTCGGCGCCGAGGAGCTCGTCATCATCGACTCCGATGGTCAGCACAGCCCGGGGGACATCTCCCGGCTGCTTACCGAGCTCAGGAAGGGTAACGACGTCGTCATCGGCTCCCGGTTCGTCGAGGGCTCGGCCGGCGATATTCCCGCCTACCGGAAAGTAGGGATGAAGGTCCTCGACACCGCGACCACGCTTGCCGGGAACAACCTCGCGATCACCGACTCCCAGAGCGGCTTTCGGGCCTACGGGAGGAAGGCGATCGAGGCCATCCACATCAGCGGCGAGGGGATGAGCGCGGGCTCCGAGATCCTGATCCAGATCAGCGACCACCACCTGCAGGTCGCCGAGGTGCCGATCAAGGTCCGCTACGACATCGAGGGGACCTCGAGCGAGAACCCGGTCTCCCACGGCGTCGGGGTGCTGATGAACATCGTCCGGCTCATCAGTCTCCGCCGGCCGCTGGTCTTCTTCGGGATCCCGGGGGCGCTCTTTGCCCTCATCGGGGTTGCTGCGGAGATCTACACCTTCTCCGAGTATTATCGGACTGCCCAGTTCCACTACATCGTCTTCACCGGCGGGTTCTCGATGCTGATCCTCGGGCTGCTGCTGGCGACGGTGGGGATCATCCTGTACTCGCTCGTGCAGTTGATGCAGGGGAGCGGGGGAGCGGTCGCTCCCGCGGCTGGAGCCTCGGCTGGACAGGGAGCCGGGAAGGCTGAGCAGGGGACTTCCCACTAGAGAGGATCTGAGAATGATTGCAATTGTGCTTGGAACCCGGCCGGAGCATGCCACGAGCTCCCGATTTCGCGTAGGATTACAATGACCACGACCAAACGTTCAACCCCTAAAGTATCCGTAGTAGTTCCTGTCCGCAACGGGGTACCTAAGATCGCACGGTGTCTCCAGGCCCTCTTTGAACAGACCCTGCAGCCTTACGAGGTCATCGTCGTAGACGGGCACTCCACCGACTCCACCGTGGAGGTTGCCGGAAAGTTCCCGGTGACCGTGGTGTACGAGGACCACGGGACCGTCGGCGGTGCACGTCAGGTCGGTGTCGAGCATGCCCGGGGAGATTACGTCGCTTTCACCGATGCAGACTGTATCCCCCGAAAAGACTGGCTTGAAAACCTGGTCCGCGAGTTTGACGACGGCATCGTGGGCGTGGGAGGGGGGATCAAGAACGTTGGCAAAGGGCTCTGGGAGGAGTCCATTGCCCTCGCCCTCGACACCTTCCTCGGAAGTGCCAACTCGGTCCAGGACCGGGTGCTCAAGGGGAAGAGGATCGTCAAGAGCATCAGCGGCTGCAACAGCATCTACCGGAAGAAGGATATCGTAGCGGTCGGCGGGTTTGATGTCCGCCTCTCCATCAACGAAGACACCGAGCTGAACTCACGGCTCCAACAACTCGGCACGATCATTTACACGCCGGATGCCATCGTTCACCACCACCAGGAGAGGGGGCTCGGGGATTTTGCGAGAAGGATGCAGTTCTTCGGCTACGGTCGGGGTGTCAACCGGCTCTGGGATCTCCAGGTGGCCCCGCCGATCGCGGCCATTGGTATCCTCCTGACGGCGTTCATCTCGCCCCTGGTGTTCTTTGCCCTGCTTGGTGTCTATGCGGCGATCATCGGCGGCTACACTCTGGTTCTCCTCGCTAAAGCACGAAGGCCCGAGTATCTTCTCTCGATACCTATTGTGTTCGTCCTTGAGCACGCATCGTATACGATCGGGTTCTGGAAAGGGACAATTGAGGCTGTCTCAGGGAGGGGTACGTAATGAGGTTCCATCTGCTGAGCCCTCTATACTCCTCATATCTATGATTGTTAAAATATTGAAACAGAAAAATGGCCCTCAAAACGGCATAGATGATTTATGAAAATCTTACTGATGCAATTCACCGGCAAGGGGGGCACACAGTTGTACCTCTCCCAATTGGCAACAGCCCTTGCCAAGACAGATAACGAAGTTGTTGTTTTAATGAGTCGGTATCTTTATGACAAATCACATTATCCGGATGATAAGGTCAAACTTATTCTGTTCGACTTTCATCCAACGTATGGAAGAGCGCTTCTAAGTATCATCAACCCGCTTACCTATCTCAGGTTATTAAAGATAATTAACTCTGAAAAACCAGATGTTGTTCATCTATTATTTGAGGATGTATTAGCCGCAATAACTCTCTATCTTATCAAACGTAAGTATCCTATAATTCTAACAGAGCATGATCCTACTCCTCATATGGGCGAGAGTCTTTTTGTACGAATAAATTGGTCCTTCGCCCGTTTTCTCCTCGAAGGGTCCAGCAGCAGGATAATTGTGCACGGGAAAAATTTGAAGGACGTTCTGTTGTTACGAGGAATCCCTGAGACTAAAATCTCAGTAATTCCCCATGGTGATTACTCCTATTATACAAAGTGGCATAACGAGAAGATCGAGCCCGATGGAGAAACAATGCTGTTTTTCGGGTTAATAAGAGACTATAAGGGTTTAAATTACTTAATTAAAGCGATCCCATTCGTTCATTCTCATTGTCCGGAAGCAAAGGTGATCATTGCAGGTGAAGGAGATTTTTCGAAATACGAAGCAATGGAAGAGTATCAGGCATATAAGTCTGTCTATGAGGTGTACAATGACTACATTCCTGATGAGGACGTTGCGCCCCTTTTTCAGAGAGCCAGTGTAGTTGTACTCCCGTATACGGATGCTTCACAATCAGGGATTATCCCTATTGCATATGCATTTCGAAAACCCGTTATTGTGACCGATGTAGGTAGTATCGCAGAGGTAGTTAAACAGGGTAAAACAGGGATAATAGTCCCTCCAAAAAACGAAAATGCCCTTGCTAACGCGATTAATGCAGTTCTAGACGACAAATCGTTGCGTGATGAGATGGCGGAGAATGCTTACATCTTTATGAAAGATAATCTCTCCTGGATGACAGTAGCAAAAAGAACATGCAGTGTCTATCATGAGGTAATGTCTCATGGGAGAGAACCTTCCAAGGTATAATTTCAGACGAATTCTGTCAGCAAATCTAAACGAGATAATTACTATGATTCGGCCACAATTAGACCAGGGCATCCTAAAAGAACTGCTTTATTTTGGACTACGAAATCTGAATATGCTAATACCTAAAAAGGATAACCAAATCCTTTTTGCTAGTAAACCCGATTATTCGGATAACGCAAAAGCACTATATGAATATATTATGGCGAATCAAATATATCAGCAATACGATATTGTTTGGTTGGTTAGCGATCCTGAGACATTACAGATATTAACTCAAAATGGGATAAAAGCTTATCTTGAGAAAAGTGTTCATGGGCTGTATAGTATTTTTAGATCGAAATATATCATCGGGACTCATAATCACTACTGTAGACTTAAAGTGAAAAAACAATATCTGGTAAATTTGTGGCACGGAATGCCACTTAAAGCCATGGGATTTGCAGATCATCTGGAAACTGAAAGTTCGCTACAAGGTTTTAGGATCGGAGGAGAAGCTGATAACATACTAATCGCGACATCGAGTACTACAAGAAATGCAATGGTAGTTAGTTTTTTAATTGATCCACGAAAGGTTGCTATTACCGGCCAACCACGCAATGATTACCTTTTTATGGTCAGTAAAGAACAAAAATTAGCCCAGTTGCTGAACAGGGATCTATCAGAATATAATAAGTTACTTCTGTATATGCCGACCTTTCGAGTGGGCTATGATAGATTCGAAGGCACAACAGAGCATTTAGATTTTTTAAGGCTGGAAATTTTCAACGAATTCTTGAGAGATAATAATATCTTGTTCGTTCTGAAATTACATCCCTTTGAAGAGAAATATTGGTTATCTCAGGATAATTTCGAGCAGTGTAACGAAAATATTGTCGTATTAAAGACAGAATGTCTTACGACCCACCTTATCAGCATATACGAGGTACTCGAGTGTTTTGATATCCTAATTACAGATTATTCTTCGATATATTTTGACTTCCTACTCTTAAATAGGCCAATAATTTTCTTAACTTTGGATTTAGAGCAATATGCACAAACTCGAGGGTTTTTGCTCGAACCTTATGATTTTTGGACGCCAGGGCCAAAAGTCACGACAATTGAAACGCTCATGGATGAAATTCAAAAGTTCATTTCAGCTCCAAATTACTACGAGAGAGAAAGAAATACCATCAATGATTTAATTAACCAGTTTCAGGATGGGAAGTCGTGTGAAAGAGTTTGGACCCAGATCCAATGCAGAATCGGAGAAATCCCATGCAAGCAGAGATTTCAGTAATCATTCTCAACTATTGTTCATTCAACGACACACGGAATCTAGTGCTCTTTGTCCCCATTATAACAAATAAATATATTCGACAAGGCAAAGGATTTTCGAAATCCTCTTATGCTAATCGGTCACAGTTTCTACATCAATTTCCTTTGATGTACAAAAAGGAACAAAGACATTATTATCCTGAGGGGTCCTTCTGAAGTTAACTGCGCCACCCGCGATCCTGCATTGGGAAACTAGACGTTTCCTCATAGTTGTAATGGCAGTTCAGATTGCCTTTTGGGGATTAATGGGGTTAGATATACTAGGCTTTCCCGTTGCCTTCTTACGGCAGTTTGTTGGTTTCGTATACCTTACGTTTGTCCCGGGCATCTTGGTCCTTAGGGTTCTTAGGTTATATTACCTTAATTTCGTCGAATCACTTCTGTACGCAATAGGACTCAGTATTGCCATCATAATGCTTACCGGATTTCTTCTGAATGCCATCTGCCCCTTAGTTGGACTAGACTATCCGATCTCTCTCTACCCCCTGGTAATATCTATAAGCGGTGTCGTTACTTTTCTGATGGCTTTATGCCTCAAGGATCGGCATCCCAATTTACCTGCACTTCACCACGATCCTATCAAGGTTTCCCCAAGCGTCGTGTTGTTGTCAATTCTCCCAATGCTCAGTATTGTTGGGACTTATTTTGTGAACATACATTGTAATAGCGTTATATTATGGATTTTGATTCCCCTTATTGCTTTAGTGCCATATCTTATCCTATTCAATAAAATCCCTGAGCGTTTATATCCGTTTGCCATATTCAGCATCTCGATCTCCCTTCTCTACCACACAACGTTAATATCGAATTATATCTGGGGATGGGACATA
>NZ_DAXW01000001.1:0-63944 GCF_002506585.1 Methanoculleus sp. UBA430
CGTGATTGGAATGTCCCCCGGCCGCAGACCCGTCCCAAAACCGGTCTGCGACATCCCCTCCGGCCTCCGGAGGGAAGGGACGGAGTTCTCCGTGACCACGCTTGTCCTGAACGCAGGGAGCGGAGTCCCGGCAGATTCACCTATCAAGGGTCATGTCCTCGGAGCCTACTTCGGGCTAACGGAGAAGGAGATTGCTCAGATCGAGCAGCACAAGGTCGCCATCCTGCACCACGGGAATGTCCGCTCTCATGTGGTGCAGAAGATCCGGTTTATCCTTGAGCACGTGAAGATCAGGGCGATCGTCGTTTCTCAGGTCCCGATAGACTTTGAAGATCTCGCAAAGGAGGGAGTCAGGACAGCGGTTGTTATGCCGCCGCCCGACCGGGTTAAGACGAAAGGCATGGTGATGGATATCGTCAGCGGTGTGACACGGGGTCAGACCCCTGGCAGGGAAAAATTGGCAGAAGTCGTTCGTGCCGTTATGAAAGTGCTAAAAAGCCCAACATGAAGGTGAATTGAGACATGGCATACAAGCCCCAATACGGACCGGGTACATCCAAGGTCGCCGAGAACCGGCGCAAGCAGATGAACCCCAACCAGAAGCTTGAAAAGATGCGCGATGTGACAGACGAGGATATCGTGCTGATCCTCGGCCACAGGGCGCCGGGATCCGCCTATCCGACGGCCCACCCGCCGCTCGCCGAGCAGCAGGAACCCGACTGCCCCATCCGCAAGATTGTAACCCCGACTGACGGTGCCAAGGCCGGCGACCGTGTCCGCTACATCCAGTTCGCGGACTCGATGTTCTTCGCCCCCTCGCAGCCCTACCAGCGGACCTACACCGAGTGCTACCGCTTCCGTGGTATCGACCCCGGTACGCTCTCCGGCCGTCAGATCGTCGAGTGCCGCGAGCGCGATCTCGAGAAGTACTCCAAGGAACTTATCAACACCGAGCTCCTCGACGCAGCCCGCACCGGCATCCGTGGTGCGACCGTGCACGGTCACTCGCTCCGTCTTGCCGAGAACGGCATGATGTTCGACATGCTCCAGAGGAGTGTCCTTGGCGATGACGGCATCGTCCGTTACGTCAAGAACCAGATCGGTGAGCCCCTCGACCGTGCGGTTGCCGTCGGCAAGCCGCTCGACGAGAAGTGGCTTAAGGCCCGCACGACGATCTTCCACTCACTCGGTGGCACCCCGTACCGTGACGATGCCGAATACATCGAGTACGTCCAGCGCATCCACACGCTGCGGACGAAATACGGGTTCCTTCCCAAGGAGTGATTGAATATGGCAAAGATTGAAAGATCCCAGAAGCTGTTCCTGAAATCGCTCAAGGAGAAATTCCAGGGACAGGACGTCCAGTCTGATACGGCCGAGTACTACAACTTCAATGGGTACCACCAGTCCCCCCGCAAGGAGGAGTTCGTGAAGGCCAGCCGCGCCGTCGAGATGGACCGCGGTATCTCCATGTACGACCCCGTGCGCTGCCACCTTGGCGGTATCCCGCTCGGCCAGCGCCAGCTGATGACCTACGAGGTCTCCGGCACCGGCGTCTTCGTCGAAGGTGACGACCTGCACTTCGTCAACAACGCTGCGATGCAGCAGATGTGGGACGACATCCGGCGGACTGTCATCGTCAACATGGACCTCGCTCACCAGACCCTGCAGAAGCGTCTGGGCAAGGAAGTCACCCCCGAGACGATCAACGAGTACCTGCACGTGCTGAACCACGCCATGCCCGGCGCGGCCGTCGTCCAGGAACACATGGTCGAGACTCACCCCGGCCTCGTCGACGACTGTTACGTCAAGGTCTTCACCGGCGACCAGGAACTTGCCGACGATATCGAACCCCAGTTCGTCATCGACGTCGAGAAGGCCTTCCCCGCCAAGCAGGCCGAGGCTCTCTCCGCCGCCGTCGGAAAGTCCCTCTGGCAGGCAATCCACATCCCGACCTCAGTCGTCCGGACCTGCGACGGTGGAACGACCTCCCGGTGGTCTGCGATGCAGATCGGTATGTCCTTCATCGGCGCCTACCGCATGTGCGCCGGCGAAGCAGCCGTCGCCGACCTCTCCTACGCCGCGAAGCACGCGGGTGTCATCCAGATGGCGTCCCACCTGCCCGCCCGGCGTGCCCGTGGCCCGAACGAGCCCGGTGGCCTTGCATTCGGTCTCTTCTCGGATATCGTTCAGGCGAACCGGAAGTACCCCAACGACCCCGCCCGGGCCTCCCTCGAGGTTGTCGGCGCCGGAACCATGCTCTACGACCAGATCTGGCTCGGCTCCTACATGTCCGGCGGTGTCGGATTCACCCAGTACGCGACCGCGGCCTACACCGACAACATCCTCGATGAGTTCACCTACTACGGTATGGACTACATCAAGGACAAGTACAAGGTCGACTGGAAGAACCCGAGCCCGAACGACAAGGTCAAGCCGACCTACGACATCGTCAACGACATCGCGACCGAGGTCGCCCTCAACGGCATGGAGCAGTACGAGCAGTTCCCGACCATGATGGAGGACCACTTCGGCGGGTCCCAGCGTGCCGGTGTGCTTGCCGCCGCCTGCGGTCTGTCGACCTCCATCGCGACCGGAAACTCCAACGCCGGCCTGAACGCCTGGTACCTCTGCATGCTCCTGCACAAGGACGGATGGTCGCGTCTCGGCTTCTTCGGCTACGACCTCCAGGACCAGTGCGGTTCCGCGAACTCCCTCTCCATCCGTGGAGACGAGGGCGCGATCGGCGAGGTCCGTGGTCCGAACTACCCGAACTACGCGATGAACGTCGGTCACCAGGGCGAATACGCCGCAATCGTCGCCGGTTCTCACTACGGCCGTGGCGACGCATGGTGCTTCGACCCGCGGGTGAAGATCTGCTTCGCCGACCCGGCCCTGAAGTTCGACTTCGCCGAGCCCCGCCGCGAGTTCGCGAAGGGTGCAATCCGCGAGTTTATGCCCGCCGGCGAGCGTTCGCTCATCATCCCGGCGCGGTAACCCTAAATCAACTTTTTTTTCTTTAGCGTAACTTAACATGCCCAAAACGGGCATTCCGGACGATTTTTTACATTTCATTGCTATAGCGGCGCAACTTTTCGAAACCTTTAATTAAGTCATAAACAACTGTTAAATGAACCAAAAAGGTTTTGAACTTATACTCTGGCGCAATGCGCATCAGAGGAGGATGCTGAATGGAAGAGATCGTATTTGGCATCGGCATTACCGCATTGGCAGGTGCTCTTGCAACCGTCGCCGGCGCTGCGGAAGACACTGAGTCTGATATCGGATCACAGGGTGACCCGAACTCACAGGTTCAGCTTGCTCCGCAAATGGGATATATTCACCGCATCTTTAACAAGGCAGTTGCCGGTGAACCCCCAGCGTACGGCTTATGGGTTGCTCTGGGTGCAGGCCTTGCCTGGGCATTCATGGCGATGCAGATAAACCCGATACTTGCAATTGTGCTCGGGAGCGCTCTCGCGGTCTTCGTGCAGGGCGTCTATGCGACAACCGCATACCTCGGCCGTACTGCAAGTCTCGCTAAGTTTGGACAGCCGGTCTATATCGACATCCTGAAGTCGATGACGACCGTGACCATGGCACACGCGTTCGTAGCAATCTTCACCACCGTCGCGATGTGTCACCTGATGATCAGCGCACTCGGTCACCCCTTCCCGCTCCCGCTCCTGGGTCTCGTATGGGGTATCGCACTCGGTGCAGCCGGGTCTGCAACCGGTAACCCGTTCTACGGAAAGGAGCGGCAGTACCAGGAGCAGAAGTTTGGAGCCGGTGTTCCGATCTCCGCGTCCGGCAACATCGTCCGTTACGCCGAAGCCGGACAGCGCAACTCGCTCGACAACGGTTTCTTCAGCGCCAAACTCGGCGGCCCCGCATCGGGGATCTGCTTTGGCCTGATCGTCTTCTTCGAACTCTGGCGTACCGTTGTCTTTGAGCCGCTCGCCGCCGGATGGGGAGCGGTCATCATCGGTATCGTTATCATCCTGATCTTTGCCATCATCGACCGCTACATCGAGGTCTGGGCAAGGAAGACTTTCGGACCCTACACGGCCCCTGAGGAGGCATCGTCATGAGCGCGCTCGGTGGACCTAAACAGACAGGGGGTGTCCAGTCCCCGACAGGAATGGGCATCGCTATCGGCATAGTTCTTATCATCGTCGCACTTGTGCTTGCCTTCTTCTTCGCACAGATGGCCGGGCTGATCGCGCTCGTCGGCATCATCATCGGCGGCGTCCTGATCGGGTTCGGCGTCCACTTCGTCCCGGTCGGCGGTGCCCCCGCTGCAATGGGACAGGCACCCGGTATCGCGACCGGTGTCGCGATGCTTGCCGCCGGCGCCGGCCTTGCCGGACTCTTCGGTGGCGCATGGGCTGCCCCCCTCGGACTCCCGCTGGCCCTCGCCGGCGGTGCGGTCGGTGGCGGGCTGCTGATGGCGATCACCTGCACGATGGTCAACATCATCTACGTCTTCGGCATGGGTATCCCGGCAGCTTCCGGTAAAGTCGCAAAAGACCCGATCACGGGCGACACCTTCCCCGAGTACAAGAGCCAGGGTACCGAGGGGCACGGCCTCCCGTTCATCTCCTGGGTCGGCGGTGTCATCGGCGGCGCACTCGGTGGTCTCGGCGGGACGCTCATCTACCTTGAACTCCTCGATATTTACCAGGCACAGCTGCCTACAATCCTGGACACAACGGTCGAGCAGATCGCGCCCGTCGCCATCTCGCTTGCCGGTGTCTTCGCGGTCGGTATGTTCCTGATGAACGCCGTGCTTGCCGCATACAACATCACCGGTACGATCGAAGGGCCGCATGACCCCAAGTTCAAACGGTTCCCGAGAGCGGTCATCGCGGCCGCTGTGGCATCCGCTGTTGCAGGCATCTTCTCGATCGGGCTGCTCGAACTGGTGGGGGTGTTCTAAATGTCGGTAAAGATTGAAGCAGGAGCAGGAGGCGGCATCCCGCACAATCAGCTCGTGATCTACGGCCTCGTGGGATCGCTTGTCCTCATCTACCTGACATACTTAAACACGATCACCGGCACCCAGTACTTCGCATTCTTCGGCGGGCTTGCTGCCGTGGTCGCGCTCATCTGGGGTACCGACACGATCAAGCACCTCTGCAGTTACGGTCTCGGTACCGGTGTCCCGTCGGCGGGCATGATCGCGCTCGGGTCCGGTGTCATCGCCGCGCTCTTCGGAGCGACGACCGGCATCGCTGCGCCCATCGTGACGATCATCATCGCCGCGATCATCGGTGCGGTCGCCGGAGTAATGGCAAATCATGTCGTCCGGATGGACATCCCGGTCATGATCATCTCCCTGACGGAACTTGCAATCGTCGGCGCGATGACGGTGCTCGGTCTCGCGGCGATGGCCTGCGGAACGTTCGAGTTCATCGGCATGATCACCGGCGAGATCTCGATCCTCGGCTTCGCTGTCGAGACCTACGAATTCTCCCTCATCGGCGGCAGCATCATCGCCGTGATCTTCATGCTCGGCGCCATCGCCATCCAGCACTCCTTCAACGCCTGTCTCGGGCCGGGGGAGCGGCAGGACCGGACGCTCATGCTCGCTGCAGAGTGCGGCTTCCTCTCCATGATCACCGTTGCGATCATATCGTTCGCATTTATCGGGTTCATCCCTGCTCTCATATCGCTGCTGGTATCGGTCATCGGGTGGATCTACACCTACACGCAGTACATCGCGCTCTCGAAGCGTGACGCCTATGCGTGGCTCGACGCACAGCCGATCCTGGAGCCCAAGGGAGGTGCGTAAATGGCATACATTCAGGTACTGCCTGAGTACGGACTGGTCGTCGACCCGCTGGTCGGCGTCGTCACCACCGCAGGTGTGTCGTATACCCCCGTACTCGAGCAGGTAGCAGAACTCGAGAAGATTACCGACGACCTGGTCGGCATGCTCTCCGGGGAGGGCAACTTCCTGGCTTCGTTCCCGAACCGGGAGGGAGTTCTCAACGTCGCCGGAGGCGTGACCGCATTCTGGTATGGCATGGCAATCGGCCTTCTGGTTGCCGGTGTCGTCGTATTAGGACTGCTGTGAGGTGAAGAACATGGTTGAGAAGAAATCACCGGCCAGCGGATGGCCGATTGTTCAGGGCGACTTCCACACGGGAGATGCACAGAGTTGCGTCGGCGTCGTCACCATGGGATCCCACCTCGACGAGCAGGGCATCTGCGATGCCGGAGCGGCAATCGCCGGGTCCTGTAAGACCGAGAACCTCGGTATCGAGAAGATCATCGCGAACGTCATCTCCAATCCCAACATCAGGTTCATCCTCTGCTGTGGTACGGAGGTTAAGGGACACCTTTCCGGTCAGAGCTTCATAGCGCTGCATGCCGGAGGAGTCTCCGGCGGTAAGATCGTCGGCGCTCAGGGAGCCATCCCGTTCATCGAGAACCTTACCGACGAGGCGATCAAGCGCTTCCAGGACCAGGTCGAGATGGTCAACATCATGGAAAGCGAGGATATGGGCACCATCAAGGCCAAGATCGACGAACTCAAGGCCAGAGACCCCGGTGCGTTCCCCGCAGAACCCATGATCGTCGAGGTCAAGGAAGCAGGCGGTGAGGCAGAGGAAGCGACCGGCGAAGTACAGCCGCTTTCCGGTGAACTGGCACTGATACACGCACGGACAAAAGTCATCGAACGGATGGTCACTGACATCGGTTACCGCAACAAGTTTGCCGCCGGTGTCTACTCGGGCAAGATTGAGGGCCTCATGATCGGCCTGATCGTCTCGTTCGTGATCCTGGGGTTCATCTTGCTGGGGTGAGATAGATGGCAGAAGAAACTACACAGGCTGCAGGCCCCATCCGGATGACGGCGATCAACACGATGATGGACGGCATTCGGTACAAGGCACAGATCCTTGCCCGCACGACGAAACTCGAATCCGGTATCATGGGCATGGGCATCGTCGGGTTCGCAGTCGGACTCATCGTAGCCATGCTCCTGATCGTGATTCCGGCACTGATGCTGGGGGCGATCTAACATGGTTGAGAAGAAATCACCGGCCAGCGGATGGCCGATTGTTCAGGGCGACTTCCACACGGGAGACGCACAGAGTTGCGTCGGCGTCGTCACCATGGGATCTCACCTCGACGAGCAGGGCATCTGCGATGCCGGAGCGGCAATCGCCGGGTCCTGTAAGACCGAGAACCTCGGTATCGAGAAGATCATTGCGAACGTCATCTCCAATCCCAACATCAGGTTCATCCTCTGCTGTGGTACGGAGGTTAAGGGACACCTTTCCGGTCAGAGCTTCATAGCGCTGCATGCCGGAGGAGTCTCCGGCGGTAAGATCGTCGGCGCTCAGGGAGCCATCCCGTTCATCGAGAACCTTACCGACGAGGCGATCAAGCGCTTCCAGGACCAGGTCGAGATGGTCAACATCATGGAAAGCGAGGATATGGGCACCATCAAGGCCAAGATCGATGAACTCAAGGCCAAAGACCCCGGTGCGTTCCCCGCAGAACCCATGATCGTCGAGGTCAAGGAAGCAGGCGGCGCGGCGGAAGTTGCCGCCGCAGGCGCAAACCCACAGTTCCTTGAGATCGAGGAGCGGCTCAACGCTATCGAGGAGAGGATCGAGTTCGTCGATGCAGAGATAGCCCAACGCGTCGGAAGAAAGATCGGGCGCGATATCGGCATCCTGTATGGGCTGGTTGCAGGTTTGATTGTATTCATGATGTTGTTGGTATTACTGCCCAAATTGGTTGGGTACCTGTAAGGAGGATTGACGAATATGTTCAAGTTCGAAAAAGAGCAGACGGTACACGACTTTAACGGTACCATGATCGGCGGGCAGCCTGGTGAATACCCGACCGTGCTCGGTGCATCCATCTTCTACAACAAACACGAGGTTGTTCTGGATGACCACACCGGAAAGATCGACAAGCTGAAAGCAGAGGGGCTCTGGAACCGCTGCCAGGAACTCTCGGACCTTACCGGTATTCCCCACTTCATTCAGATTATCGGGGAATACGGCGAGGCCTTCGAGAGTTACATCGACTGGTTCTGCAGCATCGACGACAAGACCGCGTTCCTGATGGACTCGTCCGTCCCGGCGGCGCTCGCCCATGCGTGCGAGTACGTCACCCAGTCGGGCACCGCAGACCGTGCGATCTACAACTCGATCAACGGTTCGATCGGACCGGAGAACATCGAGGCGCTGGCCAAGAGCGATGTGAATGCAGCCATCGTCCTCGCCTTCAACCCCGCCGACCCGTCGGTTGCCGGCCGTGAGAAGGTCCTGACCGAGGGCGGCGTCGCCGGGCAGGAGATGGGAATGCTCGAGATCGCGGAGAAGTGCGGCATCACCCGCCCGATCCTCGATACCGCAGCAACCCCGCTCGGTCTCGGTTCCGGCGGTTCATACCGCGAGATCCTCGCCTGCAAGGCGATCCACGGTCTGCCGACCGGCGGTGCCTACCACAACATGACCGTCTCCTGGACCTGGCTCAAGCGGTGGAAGGGAACGAAGAAAGTCCCCTCCCAGCAGCTGGCCGGCCTCGAGGGCAAGGATGCCCTCATCGAGCAGCTCACGCACCACTACCTCGGTGGTACGGACGGTATGCGCCAGGCGGCCTGGTCTGCACCCGATATCGGATGCAACATGGTTGCAAGCACGCTTGGTGCCGACCTGATCATGTACGGCCCGATCGAGAATGTCGAGGCGATGATCACCGCACAGGCCTACGTCGATATCGTTGTGCTGGAAGCGGTGCGCGACCTCGGCATCGAGCCCAAGGTCGATACCCACCCGCTCTTCAAACTCGTCTAACCCCCCCTTTTTTTAGGTCGCACGGCTCTTCGCCGTGGTTGCTCCAGCATCACAGACCCGGCGTGACTGGTGCGAGTCTCCGGGTTCACGGGTACGGCAGAGGCCCCCGGGGCCTGATTAAAAATGAGTTGATATCTTTGACGGGATCTTCCCGCCCAAACTGCTCAGGGCAGTTCGATATGTCCGACGATCCGGAGTTTCCCACCCTCGAGATAGTGGAGCACCGCCGTGTCGCCGGGAAGGTAGACGAGATCTTTCTCCAGCACAAGTGAGAGCGTCGGCTGCCGCCAGTTCCCCTCGTCCCGCACGGCCTCCACCCGCGCCGGGATGAACTGCATCCAGTGGCCGATGTGAAGGACCGTCCCCGCCGTGAGCGGCGCCGGCCAATACCTGACCAGGGTCCCCCGCGCCTCAAGGCTCGTCCGGGTCCGGATCGCGGGATCGTTTGAGAGGACAAAGCCGCGGTCAAGGTCGTCGGACTCGACGTTCTTGAGCGCGAGCCCCACACGGTCGCCTTCGGCGGCCCAGTCGAAGTCGTCGTCGTGCTTCTGGATGGACCGCACCGTGATCGGTTGCTCCCCGGGGTAGATCTTCAGGGTATCGTGCTTCCTGATCCCACCCCGCACCACGCCGCCGAGAATAACCGTCCCGATACCGCGGACGTTGAAGTGATGATCGATGGGGATCGTTCCCACAGCACCGGCGCCGGGCGGAACAGGGTGTCGAGCGTGCGCCAGGTCGAGCAGGAGGTCTCGGAGCGCGATCGGGTCAGCGTCTACGAACTCGTAGTGCTCGAGCACCGTTCCCCGGAGAAGCGGCGCGAGGTCACCTGGGGTCAGATAGTTCCGGAGGACGATGTAACCCTGCTTTACCCCTACCTCATCGAGTATCAGCACCCACTCCCCGAGTGTCGGGGTGATCTCGCTCACCACGATGAGAACCGCATCCGCCATCGATGCGGCGTAGAAGAGCGGGGCCAGCCGCTCGGGATACCGGGTCGGTTCGATGATGGTGACGGTATCATCGCCCTTCTTCAGGTTATAGAAGGTGATATCGGATTCCGTGCCCTTCTTCCCGAGGTCTTTGGCGTAACCACCGGGTCCCAGCACAGCAATGTTCAGGTTGCCCATATGGCAGAGAGGTTTGACGGCTCATCGTATCAGGCTTACCCAGATTCCCTCCAATGCACAAGAATCCGGTCAATCTACGTTTCTAGAAACCTGGCGCGCGGCTATACACAAGATAAGTTTAATAAAGTAAAAAATACTTTACTTAACAGAGAATGTCCAGAATCAGGTTGATTGCGATTCCGATACTCATTTGCATCCTTCTTGCCAGCATGATCCTTGCTGTGGCCATCGGACCAACCAACGTCTCGATCGCATCACTCTTCAGTCCGGAGACGGCAGGGATGATCGTCCGGGACGTCAGGCTTCCACGGGTGATCGCTGCAGCGCTGGTCGGTTGTGCGCTTGCCGTGGCAGGCACGGCCATGCAGGGACTGTTCAAGAACTCGATGGCGGATCCCTACATCATCGGCACGTCGACCGGCGGGTCCCTCGGGGCCACGCTGTCCATCGTCTTCCTGGCAGGTGCAGGTTTGCCGGTTCTCGCATTCGCAGGAGCGGCAATCACCACCTTTGCCGTCTACACCATCGCCCGCCAGGGCGGGAAGATTCCCGTCGAGACGCTCCTGCTCTCCGGCGTCGCCCTCTCCATGCTCCTCTCCGCATTTCTCTCGTTCCTCATGTATACCTCCGGACGGAGCCTGCACCAGATCATGTTCTGGCTGATGGGAGGGTTCTGGAATGTCGCATGGGACGACGTCTTCATCGCCATCCTCATCCCGATCGGGTGCGTGGCCATCTACCTCTATGCACGCGATATCAACATCATATCGCTCGGGGAAGAGGACGCGATCCATCTCGGCGTGAATGTCGAACGATTAAAGCGGATCCTCCTCTTTGCGAGCGCATCCCTGACGGGCATAGCGGTCTCTATCGCAGGGGCAATCGGGTTCATCGGCCTGATCACCCCCCACGTGATGCGCCTGATCGTCGGGCCGGACCATCGCATCCTCTTTCCTGCAGCCGCCCTTGCAGGCGGGATCCTCCTCGTCTGGTCCGACACGCTCGCAAGGACGTTCGCGAACGACATGCCGGTCGGGATCATCACCGCCTGCTTCGGCGCACCGTTTTTCATATACCTTCTGCGGAGTCGGATGAGAGCATGAAGCCGGTCGAAATCATCGATATCGACGTCTCTTACGGCGCAAGGAAGATTCTTGAGGCAGTCTCGTTTTACGCGGACAGGGGCGAGATTCTCGGGATCATCGGGCCGAACGGGTCCGGGAAGACGACACTGCTCAAAGCGATGAGCCGGATTGTCGCCCCGGATTCGGGAGAGGTCCGTCTCTCCGAACAGGGCCTGGGCACCTTCAGTTTCCGGGATCTGGCGCAACAGGTCGCCGTCGTGCCGCAGGAGATCTCAATCAGCTTCGATTATACCGTTCGCGAGATCGTCATGATGGGGAGGCACCCCTACATCGGGAGATTCGCTTCCGAGAGATCGGAGGACCTGGAGATCTGTGACCACGCCATGCACCTTGCAAACGTCACTCACATCGCCGGTTCGTCGGTCCACGAGATCAGCGGCGGCGAACGCCAGCGGGTGCTCATCGCGCGGGCGCTCGCACAGGAACCAGAGGTCCTGCTGCTCGACGAGGCCACCTCAAACCTCGATATCAGTCACCAGATCGAAATTCTTAACATCATCAAGGGTCTCACCGAGGATATCACCGTGATCAGCGTCTTTCACGACCTGAATCTGGCTGCATACTACTGCGACCGCCTGATCGTGCTCAAAGACCGGCGGGTCTATGCTGCCGGACCGCCGAAGGATGTCCTGACCCGTGAGACACTCAATACAGTATACGGGATCGATGCACTGGTAAAACCCCATCCCCTGACAGGGAAGCCGTATATCCTCCCTACGTACAAATACGCCGCGAAACGCCAGCCGGAACGGGGCGTGCACGTCGTCTGCGGCGGCGGGACGGGGTCCGATCTCCTCTACGCTCTCCACAAGGAGGGATTCCGGGTGAGCACCGGTGTGCTCAACGTTTTCGATACCGACTATGCAACCGCAACGGCATTGAACATACCCTGCGTTACCGAGGCACCGTTCAGCGCAATCTCTCCGGGCGCCCGCGAGGACCTCGCGCGGTGCATCGCTGCCGCGGATGCGGTCGTCGTAACGGCAATGCCCGTAGGGCAGGGCAATATCGAGAACATCAGGATACTGGAAGGTTACCGGAATAAGCGGATTGTGCTCCTGAACGGCGACACGCACCGGTCCTTCCAGGACTGCACCGGAGGAGAGGCAGAAGCGATCATTTACGGGCTGCTTGAACGGGGGGCGGTCACGGCGGAGCGGATCGAGCAGGTCCTGCAGTTCCTTATGGGGTCGGCGTGACCCGCCGCTGCAGGATCGCGGGTACCGACCGGAGATGATGTGCAAGGGCGTGCCCGGGAAGCAAGAGGGGCGGGCATGGGCTGTTGCCGGTAGTCACATGGAGCCGGTCCGCTGTACGGCTCTGCGTGCCGGGTGCCCTCTCCTGGATCAACCGTATGCGCGCGGCGCCACCCCGGCTGGCGGATCCGGCACAGCCATCCCCCGCATTTCTCCGCGATAACGTCGTCAAATCGGGCCGGAAACTGCCCTGGAAGGCGCGCCGGCATCAGGGCGTCCGGGTGGAGAACCGGCCTGAATACAAATGAAAATTAGTTATTGAAGAATCAATTTGTAAAATTTTATTAAGTTATATCAAGTGTACTTGTACTAATGAAATCAAACGGTTTTAAAATCTCTATCGGGCTTATCATGCTCTCACTCATGCTCGTCGGCGTGGTGAGCGCGGCATACCCGATGTTTCACCACGACGGGCAACGAACCGGCTACGTCCCCGAAGACGGGCCGCAGAACAACACTATCCTCTGGAAGGCCAACCTCGGTGAGTTCGTCGGCGCATCACCAGTGGTGGATGGCGGCCGGGTCTACATCGGGGTCTGGCCGGACATGAACTTTGATTCCGAGGAGGAATATTACCTCTTCTGCCTGAATGCCTCCACCGGCAGCGAGGTCTGGAGGAACCCCCTGGGTGCCGGCGAAGGCACCGTATCCGGCGCGGCCGTCTCCGGCGACAGGCTCTTTGTCGGATGCATGGACGGGAACCTCTACTGTATCGATACCACGGACGGCAGCACGCTCTGGAACGTTCCCGTCGATACCGGGAGAGAAGGCGGTAACTGGCACGGCCTCTCCTGCAGCCCGGTTGTGTACGACGACATGGTCCTGGTGACCTCTATGACCGACGGGACGCTGCACGCCTTCGATCCCGATGGAAACGAAGTCCGGACGTATACCACCGGAAACAAGACGTTTGCCTACTCTTCGCCGGCTGTCGATGCCGCAGGCCGGGCGTACTTCGCCGGCAACGCCGTGACAGATGCCCTCTACTGTATCGACATCGATACCGGTGAGGAGATCTGGAACGTCACTACCGACGGACAGGTAAAGTCGTCGCCGGCGATCGCCGGCAGCATGGTCTATGCCGCGTCGGCAAACCGGCTCTATGCCCTCGACACCGTCACGGGTATCGAGGTCTGGAACAGGTCAGTCAGTGCATCGTGGGGCACGCCCGCCGTTGCCGGCGGCAGGCTCTATCTCGGCACGGCCGACGGGGTCATGCACTGCCGCGATGCAGAGACCGGAGACGAAGAGTGGACGTTTACTGCAAACGGCAGGATCGACACCTCACCGGTTGTTGCGAACGATACCGTCTACTTCGCCTCCAACACCAGGACAGCCACAATCTTCGCGGTTGATACTGCGGGCAACGAAGTCTGGCGGTACGCCACGACCAATTACCTCCAGTCCTCGCCGGCCGTATCGAACGGCATCCTCTACATCGGGTCCGATGAAGGGAACCTCTATGCCTTCGGGGAAGGGCAGGTCCCGGAATCGGCGTTTTCCGGGTGGAGCGGAATGGTGAGACTCGCCGAAGGAGAGACCTTCACGGTCACGCCGTTCAACAACGAGAGCGCCGTCTACACCGTCAACCGGACCTCGGCCCTCGGCGCGCTGGATGCCGCCGCGATCACAGGTGGTTTCAACTACACCCTCAGGGAGGAAACCTGGGGCTCGTACCTCTACTCCATCGCCGGCATCGTCTACAACGAGACCTCCGGGGATTCATGGCTCTACAGCGTCAACAGCGTCGCCGCCACCGTCGAAACGACGGACTACCAGCTCGCCGACGGGGATATCGTCACCTACTGGTATGGGGAGTGGGATTCGACGCCCGATACCGCCGGTACGGTGGTCAACATCACCGTCTCCATCCCGGCAACGCCCACCCCGGCGCCCGGCCTGTGGAGCGGGACCGTGGCCCTGACCAGGGGAGAGACCTTCGCGGTCACGCCGTTCAACAACCAGAGCGCCGTCTACACGGTCAACCGGACCTCGGCCCTCGGAGCGCTGGACGCGGCAGCGACGGCAGGCGGTTTCAACTACACCCTCAGGGAGGAGAGCTGGGGCTCGTACCTCTACTCCATCGCCGGTATCGCCTACAACGAGACTTCCTGGGACTCCTGGCTCTATGCGGTCAACGGGGCGACCGCCGGCGTCGGAGCGGCGGACTACCAGCTCGCCGACGGGGACGTCGTCACCTACTGGTACGGAGCGTGGGATTCGACCCCGGAGACCGCCGACCACGTCATCAACATCAACGTCAACGTCTGCGACTTCGCATGGGAAGGAACAGTCAACCTGACGGACGGGCAAACATTCACGGTCACGCCGCTCAACAACGCGAGTGCCGCCTACACCGTCAACCGGACCTCGGCCCTCGGAGCGCTGGACGCGGCAGCGACGAGAGGCAACTTCAACTATACCCTCAAGGAGGAAAGCTGGGGCTCGTACCTCTACTCCATCGGCGGTATCGCCTACAACGAAACCTCCTGGGACTCGTGGCTCTATGCGGTCAACGGGGTGACCGCCGGCGTCGGAGCAGCGGACTACCAGCTCGCCGACGGGGACGTCGTCACCTACTGGTACGGGGCATGGGATTCGCCACCCGAGAGCGCCGGCGCGGTGGTCAACATCACCGTCTCCATCCCGACAACGCCCACCCCGACACCGGGAGGGGAGGGAGGAGGAGGCGATTCGCCGGCCTCCTGGATCACCGTCACCCTCGAATCAGGTAAGTTTAACATCACCGCGGCAAACAGCGGAAAGACCTACACGGTCGGCCGGCAGACAGCACTGGGTGCCCTCGATGCGACGGGAACCGCCTATACCGTCGACGACTCGTACTACCGGGAGTACGGGTCGCTCTTCCTCAACTCCGTCAGGGGCAGAGCAGGCACGGGGACGAAGGGCTGGATGTACCAGGTGAACGGCGAAAGCCCCGCCGTCGGTGCAAACACATATGCGCTCGCTAACGGCGATGAAGTCGTCTTCTTCTGGAGCGAGGGGATGAGTTCGACCCCGGCGACATCGTCGGACATCGTCCCGATCAGGGTTACGATCCCGGCATCGGCCGGCAGTTCGGAATCGAGTTCGTCGGGCGGCGGTTCCGGTTCGTCGGGTTCCGCATCGGACACCGTAACCGAGGGCTCCAATAAGCCGGGAGCGGCAATCCCGTCGTTCTTCCTCGGGCTGCCGGCCGGGGCCTTCGTCGAACTCGGGGAGTGGGGTCAGGTCTTCTCGTTTTACACCGGCAGCGGGAACACGTCCGCGGAGCAGGTCACCGTATCGGGGAACTCCTTTATCATCAAGCGGAACGGGCTGACCATGGTCCTTACCGCCCGGAACATCAACGAAAAGGAAGGGACGGCCACGGGCCTGATCGAGAGCGTCACGGCATCGATCGAGCCCGTCACGGCTAACATCAGCTCGATAGGTCTCGTCGCCGCATCGCTGGACCTGAACCTCACCGGCATACCGGGAGACGGCCGCATCGAGATCTCCATCACCGAGACACCCGATGCAGGTGCGGCAAGTGCCTTCCACCTCGCCGCGGCAGAGAACGGTGAGGAGATCGATGCTCTTGCCTATACCATGACCGTCACGCGGACCAACCTGGAGAACGGCGAGGATATCGCCGGAGCGGTGATCCGGATGACCGTAAGCCCCACGTGGGTGGAAGAGCACGGCGGCGTGGACGCCGTCAGGATCGCACGGTCTGCGGAGGACGGCAGATACGAGGTACTCGAAACCCGGCCTGCCGGGACCGACAGGAACGGGAACCTGATCTTCGAGGGAATCTCACCCGGCGGCCTCTCGGCCTTCGGCCTGCTGACGGTCACGGCAGCGCCCGCGGCACAGAATATCCCGGTGAGCACCGCTACCGCTGCCGCCTCCGGTGCACCGACCGCAGCCGGAACGCCTGCGCCTGCAGGAGCATCACCGCTCATCATCGCCGGCACGGGCATGGCCCTGCTCATCGGAGCGGCATACCTCTTCATCGAGCGGAGGAGAAGACAATGAAGCGGATCGGCAGCATCCTGCTCATCCTCCTCCTCTGCATCGCCTCCTGCGGCGCCTATCCACTGAGCACGGGCGACCCGGCCGTCCAGACCTCCCTGGACTATCTCCGCGCCTGCCAGAAAGACGATGGGGGTTTCGGGGAAGCCGGGCGCGAGAGCAGCCCGGGCACGACGTCGTGGACGATCATGGCAGCCGTCGCTGCGGGCGAAGACCCGCGGATGTGGGTGAAGAACGGCAACTCGACCATCGATTACCTCCGGTCGATGAACGACGACATCCTGGCAAAAGGAGGGACTGTCGATATCGCGCGCACGATCCTGACGCTGGTTGCAGTCGGGGAAGACCCCCGCGCCTTCTCCGGGACCGACTACGTTGCTGAACTGAAGTCGCGGGTGAAGTCCGACGGACAGGCCGGGGACCATGTTTACACGACAATCTGGACGATCGTAGCCCTCGCCTCCGCCGGCGAGGATGCCGGGAGATCGGCCGGGTGGCTGATGTCACGGCAGAACGCCGACGGCGGCTTCCCCTGGACGCCGGGTGCCGAGAGCGACCCCGACGACACGGGTGCCGCACTCGAGGCGCTCGCGGCGGCAGGCATCCCCCACGATGCAGCCGCGGTGCAGAACGCGCTCGCATACCTGAAGGGAATGCAGCAGGAGAACGGCGGTTTCCATTACGGGGGAACGAGCGCCGCAAACGCTGCGTCGGATGCCTGGGTCATTCAGGGCATCGTTGCCACGGGAGACAACCCCGCGAACTGGAGAGCGGGTGAGACGAGTGTGGTGGACCACCTTGCCGGCCTGCAGAACCCCGACGGTTCGTTCCGCTACACGGCGTACGTGACCGACAATCCCTGCGGCATGACTGCAAGCGCAATTCCCGCACTCCTCGGGCGACCATACCCCATACTCCCTTCTCCGACGGTGCACTCGCCGTCCGCCACACCCACGCCGGGCATCATGGCCGCCGCCCCTACCACGACCCCGGCCGGGACGTACGCTCCGGCAGCGACGGACGCGGCCGGGAGAGCCGTGACGGTGACCGACGACTATGGGGAGATCGTCACGATCCGGGGCCTGCCGCAGAAGATCGTCTCGCTCGCACCATCCAATACCGAGATCCTGTATGCCCTCGGCCTTGAGGACCGGATCGTCGGCGTCACCGACTACTGTAACTACCCGCCAGAGGCCGCCGGCAAACTGAAGGTCGGCGGATACAGCACCATCAACATCGAGAAGGTGCTCGCAACCGAACCGGACCTGATCTTCGCCGCTACCGGCAACACCGAAGACGTGGTCAACCGCCTGAGAGTTCTCGGGATGACCGTCGTCACCCTCAACCCGCAGACGGTCGACGATGTCCTGCGGGACACCGAACTGGTCGGAGTGGCTACCGGGCAGGAAGAGCGGGCAGCGGCGTGCGTTCGGGAACTGCAGGCCCGTATTCAGGCGGTGACCGATACGACAGAGGCCCTGGCGGAGAGACCGTCCGTCGCCCATGTCGTCTGGTACGACCCGATCTGGGTCAGCGGCGGGGCAACATTCCAGGACGAGGTGATCACGATGGCCGGGGGGACCAATGCATTCGGTTCGACAGAGGGGTGGGGCATCGTCGGCCTCGAAGAGTTCATCACCACGAACCCGGAGTACATCTTCGTCAGTTCGGGTACCGGCATGAGCAATGGAGGATACGACATCGTCTACGACTACTTCATGAACGAGCCCCGGATGCAGAGGCTCGATGCGGTCAGAAACGGCCACGTCTACGTCGTCGACGCTGACATCATCAGCCGCGGAAGCCCGCGGATCGTGGATGCGCTGGAAGAGGTGGCGGCCACCCTCCACCCGGACCTCTTTGATGCGGGCATCCCCGAAGAGACTCATGCGGCCCAGTCGCCGGGTTTCTGCACGATCTTGCCTGCCTTTGCGCTGCTCACCGTTCTCCTGATCAGGGCAGGTAAGAAGGACCGGTGCGGAATGCGGTGGAACCAGATCTTACCCATTTTCTTCGTGGTTATCGTCGCGAGCGGCCTTGCGTACCCGGTCCTGGGGCAGGCGCTCTCCGGCGAAGAACTCTGGCGAGCGGAACTCGGCAACCGGATTGCGGCGGCCGCACTCGCAGAGAGCGGTCTCTACGGTGCCGTCACCACAGAAGAGAGCATCCACCTCTATGACCAGAAAGGCACAATGCTCTGGAGTTACCCAGTATCCTGCAGCAGATGCGTGGCCATCTCCTCCGACGGCGAATGCATCGTAGCCGGGGGGGACCACCTCCTGCTGTTCGACCGGAAAGGCGAGGTGCTCTGGCGTTCCAGACCGGAATCCCGGGTGCAGAGCGTCGCTATCGCCGCAGACGGGCGTACGATCGGTGCAGGGATCGGCACCATGCTCCGGGTGTTCTCCCAGGACAACGGACAAACGATTGCCAACGTCTCCTGGTCCTTTGATACCGGAGATCCGATCGAGAGCGTATCGATCGACGGCGACGGTTCGAGCATCGTTGTCGGCGACGGTCAGGGGAACATATATCTCTTCAGCAGGGAAGGCCGGCTTCTCTGGAACTACAGGACGGGCAGCAACGGCATCCGGGTTGCCATCTCCCGCGACGGTTCGACGGTTGCCGCAGGATCGGCCCAGCAGGTTACATATCTCCTCAACCGGAACGGACGGCTCCTGTGGAAATCTCCACTACAGGAGCGGATCGCGGATGTATCGATCTCCGGAGACGGGTCGACTCTTGTGCTGGCAGGCAGTGGGATCACCCTATTCAACCGGAACGGAGAGAACGTGTGGACGCACCCAACGGAGGAGGAGATCAGGTGTGTCTCGGCTCAGTCGTCCGAAACAACACAGATCCTTACCGGCGCACTCGATGGGACCGTGTCGCTGCTTGAGGTGCAGCCGGAACCCCTCCGTGCCGAGACGCTCGACATGCCGTTGCCGGAGGCAACTCTTATCGGTGAACTGTCGCGCACTGCCGCTGTCTCCGATCAGGAGCACGCAGCTCCGCAAGAGGGGATGGCGCTCTCTCCGGCAGCGCCGGTTACGGCAGGCGTGTGCTTTGTCGCCGCGCGGGCCTGGTGGAGGAGAGGGAAGCGGTAGGTCGGACGCCATGCAGTCGACGAATACGATCGGGTGCTCCACCTGCTGCCTGATGGACCGGGCGCTTGAGGAGGCGCTCGGTCTCATCTCCGGCCGTACGGGTCGTACGGAGATTCTCTCCGACGGCCCTCACTGCCTCTTCCGGTGCGAAGAGGTCTGCCACTCGTTCGATCTCCGCTACACCGTCCATGCGCCGGTCGCCGATATTAACATCGCGTCCGAGAACGAGCACCTGCGCAGGGCGGCCATCAAGGTTCTCGCCGATCTTGCAGAAGTTTGCGACCGGATCGGCGCCGAGCGGCTGGTCGTCCACCCGGGACACATCTGGGGAGAAGAGATGCGGAGCGCCGCGCAGGCCGCTCTCGACCGATCGCTTGACGACCTCGCTGCAGTTCAACATATGGTGGATGTCCGGTTCGCCGTCGAGAACATGGGGGCATGGGAGATCTGTTTCTTCAGGGAACCGGATTTTCTCGACCGCCTTGCCGACCGGGACCTCGGCTTCGCCCTCGACGTGGGGCATGCCCATGTAAACGGTAACCTGGCATCGTTCCTTGAGTGTGGAGAAACGATCCATGTCCACCTGCACGACAACCACGGCCGCCGTGACGAACACCTGGCCTGCGGTGACGGGAATATCGATTTTCGCCGCGTGATGGCCGCTCTTCCACCGGGCGTCACGAAGGTTGTCGAGCCGAACTCGTTTCAGCACTACGAACAAAGCCTCGAACACCTGGGCGGGCTCTCTCCCTGAAACAATCACGGCTCGCGCCCGATCAGTTCTCCCACTGCCGCGCGGAATTCGCGGAACTCCCGCGATGCCTCCGGGCCGGCAGAGCCCGAATACCCATTTGCGCCCCGCACGACGATACTGTGTCCACCCATCTCCATCCGCAGGTGCCAGTAGGTGACATCGCAGCAGGAGTAGGCAGAGACATACTCCGGCTCCCATTCCCAAACACCGAGCCGGTCGGCGGTCTCGTGGAATCGTGCCCACTCATCCGGTGTGGGCGACGCCTCCATCACCACCCCGGAGTAGCCGCCGGCACTCGCCCACTCATAGAGGAGCCGCCCGTCCACGAGCCTGACGTAGAGGGACGGCCCGGCACTTCCGCCGATGTAGAACTCAAACGCCGTCGGAAGCAGAAAAGAGGGAGTGGGAGATGCACCGTCGCACATATCGGATTATATGACCAGCACAGCCAAATACCCTGCGACGAGAAGCCCCATGCAGCAGATGCCGGCAACATCGGCCCGGCCCGGAGAGAGGTCACGCATCGGCGTCCGCCTGCCGGAGCGGTAGCCCCGGAGATCAATGGTCAGACCAAGGACCGTGGCTTTTCCAAGGGAGTTTGAAACCAGGGGGATGATGATGGGAAAGAGCCCCCGGACTTTCCCGGAGAGGCCCTTCCCCGGGTTGTAGGCCCGGGCGAGCTGTGCCTCGTGGATCCGCTTCCCTTCGAGTTGCAGGCTCGGGATGAACCGGAGCGCAATCAGGAACATGAGCGTGTAGTCCACAGGCATCTTGAGGCGGTCCATGACGTGGACGAGGTCGCGCGGCTGAGTCGATATAACCAGGAGCTGGAAGGCAAAGAGCATCGCCGCGAACCGGAGCGTCATCGCGACGGCGAGGTCGATCGCCCCCGTCGTGACGGGGAAGGCCCCCCCGATGACCGGGACCGATGGCGGGATCAGGTAACCGAGGATACCCCCGCTCCGGATGGTGAGGACGGTGAGGGCAAGCAGGCTTGCCGCAAGAGAGAGCAGCAGAGGCACCTGGCGGAGAAGATCACGGGCGAGCCCCCCCACTACCGCTACGGCTACGACCGCCCCGACAAGGACCGCGAGCATCGCGGTATCGCTCGTCAGCACTGCGAGGGCAACGACGACGGCTGCAAAGATCAGTTTGGTAATCGGGTGGAGGCGGTGAAAGGCGCTCTCCCGGGTGAGATACTGCATAATCTCGGGCATGGTTCCTCCTCGTACATTCTCTCGTCGCCGACGATCCTTCCCTGCTTCATCCTGACGATACGGTCGGCATACTCTTCTCCAAGGTGTATGTCATGCGTCACCATGACGATTGTATGACCATTCTGCCGCAAGCGCTCAAGAACCTCCATGACCCGCTCCGACTCCCGGGCATCGAGCCCGGTCGTAGGCTCGTCGAGCACGATCACGTTCGGCCTCATTGCGATGACGCAGGCGATCGCCAGGCGTTGCCGCTCGCCACGGGAGAGTGACCGCGGGTAGGCTCCCTTCCGGCGGAAGAGGCCGACCTCACAAAGGGCGGCCTCGACTGTCTGTCCCGGGTCTCCATCCGGGTTGATGTTCCGAATACCAAAGGCCACTTCCTCCTCCACGGTCTCTGCAAAGAGCATGGTGTCCGGGTTCTGGAAGACGAGGCCCACGTGGCGCGCAAGTTCCGCTATCGGCACGGTGGCGGCATCCAGCCCGTCGACGACAACACTGCCGCTGGTGGGGCGGAGCAGCCCGTTGAAGTGCTTGACGAGCGTCGTCTTCCCGGACCCGTTCTCCCCGACCACAGCCACGATCTCACCGGGAGCGACCTCGAAGTCGAGACCCCCGATGGCCGTAACCCCATCGTAACGGTGGACGAGCCCCCGGATCGATATGACGGGGAGCACCCCGCCCGGGGAGGCTGCCCCCGGTGCGGGCGGCCGGATACCGCGGATGTCGCCGGCCGTCGGGTGTTGCAGGACGACCTCCTGCATCATCTCCGCGGGGGACCCGACCTTTGTGATCGTGCCGTCGTTAATGAGGACCATTCTATCCGCGACGGCAGCGAGTTCGGTGAGCTTCTGTTCGACGATGAGGACGGCCGTCCCCTCGTCCGCGAGCCGTCGAAGGAGAGCGGATACCGTAGAGGTTGCCTCTGCATCCAGTTCGGCGGTCGATTCGTCCAGAACCAGGATCTCTGTCCCCAGGGCAAGGGTTGCTGCGATGGCGACCCGCTGCTTCTGCCCGCCGGAGAGGGTGTGCGGGGCCCGGTCTGCAAGGTCGGCGATCCCGGTCGCCTCCATCACGTGCCGGAGCCTCTGCTCCATCTCCGCCCTCGGGATACCGAGGTTCTCAAGCCCCGATGCCACCTCCTCCTCGACGGTGGAGAAGATGAGCTGGGCATCGGCATCGTCAAAGACCACGCCGACGTGCCTCCCGATCCCGGCCATGCTCCGGTAGTCCCGGACGCTCTTCCCGAGGATGGTGATCGCGCCCTCGAGCGTGCCGCCGTACTCGTGGTGGAGGATGCCGGACGCCGCAAGGCAGAGGGTCGTCTTCCCCGCCCCGGTTGGACCGGTGACGAAGACGACCTCCCCTCTCCTGATATCAAGGTTGATCCCGTCGAGCGCCGGTGAATCGGAGCCGGGATAGGCGTAAGAGACGCCTCGAAGAGAGAGGGCGGTCTCCCGGCCGGCCTCAGGACTCATCCGCCTGCCTCATGTCCCGCGCCGGGGCCGCCTGCCGGACCCCCCGCATCAGCGCCCGCGATGCCGGCATCTCGAGCGCCTGCGCGACGCCGGCGTTGACCGCCGCGGTGATCAGGACAATCGGCACGGTGACCGCGAGGAACGCTTCAAAGGTCCCGAACTTGCCAAGGACCGTCGGCGCCACGGCAAGGATGGAGATGAGGATGAACGAGAACCCGCTCGCAAAGGTGGCCAGAAGCGTCGTCACCGCCGGGGCGAGGACGAACCGGTCTCTCAGCATCAGGTAGACCCCGAGGCAGGCGACCGCACCGATGGGTTCGCTGACGAAATTCGCGGGCGGGAAGATCGAGTGGCTGAGAAGGGCACAGATGATGCCCGCTACAACGCCGATCCCGATCGCCTCACGGAATGTGGGCACGACCAGTATGATGGCAAGGCTATAGAAGGCGATCACGAGGTTCGATACGATGGGGCCGGGGATCAGGAGGGACATATACCTGATGATAGCCCCTACGGCAAGGAGTATGCCGATGATTGCAATATCTCTTGATTTCATAGTATCCTATCTTTCGAGTATGGTATTCGACGGGCTATGCGGTTTTTAGGACTGAGAGATCAGCAAGGACGCCAACGTGGCTGCGAAAGGGGGCGAGAGCGCTCTCCGGCATCGATGGACCGGGCGGCCGGTCTGGAACCCATTACAAACATCATTGTACAAAATTATACATTATTGTATATATAGATACCTGTGGCCGGGAATCATCACCTCCACGCCAGCCACGCTGCAACGAGAACCGCTCCGGCCGCGGCGAGTACGGCGAAGCCGGATGCCGCTGTGGTCGGCGCGGGGGAGGGTGCGCTCGTCGGGGTCCCCGGCTCCGTGGGCACCGTGGTAGTCGAAGCGGCAGCCCCGTTGCCGGAGTTCCCGGAGGTATCCCCGGGGGCGACGGGAATGGTCGCCACGAGGGTTCCACCACGGTCCGGCGTGCAACTCATCCCCACCAGGGAGACGATGAACCTCCCTCAGAGAGGGACAGCTCGCCCGTCGTCGCCATATGCCTCCACAAGCAGCCGGGTGCTCGTCTTCGGTTTACCGCCGCCGGGCACAACGCGCGCTCCGCCGAGGGCGGCACATATCGCACCGACGGCCCCGGCGTGTGACCGCCCGTAGCCTCCCTCGAGCACAAGGGCGAGAGCCACGGGACTCGCGTCCGCCAGCATCCCGGTCAGAGCCCCGAAGTCGTCGGGGCGGAGTTGCATCGAACCGAGCGGGTCGTCGAAGAGCGCATCCTGACCTGCCGATATCACGACGAGGTCCGGCTCGAACTGCCGGAGTGCCGGGATGAAGATCTCCCGAAAGACCAGGGTGTAGTCGGCGCCGGTCGAACCCGGCTCAAGAGGCGCATTGACGGTATACCCGGCGCCCGCGCCGGCGCCCCGCTCATCCGGCCAGCCTGTTCCGGGGAAGAGCCCTGCCTGGTGGACCGAGCAGTAGAGCACCCGGTCCGAGGTGTAGAACGCTGCCTGTGTCCCGTTGCCGTGATGCAGGTCCCAGTCAAGGATCGCTGCCCGGTCGACCGACTCGAGCGCGCGGGCTGTCGCTACGGCAGCGTTGTTGAAGAGGCAGAATCCCATAGCCCGGTTCGGCCCGGCATGGTGCCCCGGCGGACGGACCAGGGCAAACGAGTGTTCGCCCTCGAGCGCCCGCTCCACCGCCTGCCACGCGGCACCCGCCGCATACAGGGCCGCATCGAACGACCCACAGGTGACGTAGGTGTCGGAGTCGAGGTAGCAGGCCCGTCCGGGAGGACACGCCCTGCAGAACGACCGGAGGGTCGCGATGTGCCGGTGCGTGTGTACCCGGGTGAGGTCCCGGAGCGTCGTCTGCTCCGGGGTGATACGGTAGGCATCAGCCGGCACCCCGGTGAGAGCGGCATCGAGGCGTGCCTGCGACTCGGGGTGACCGGGGTCGTCATGGGCCCGGAAGAGATCCCCCGTAACGACCGAGTATGGCATGGTTATCGGAGGGGTTGACGGCACCGAATATGAATCTTACCTGCCGGACGGGGACCGGGGTATGCATGGCAGCAGGGGACCCGACCGGTTCCCGCTGACCATAACCGGGTGCCTGATGAGGTCGAGTCGTGAGACGAGCGCCGCTCGTGCACCGGAGGTGCAACTCAACGAGGAGCAGGCAGCCCGGCAGAAAGTATTTGAGGTGGGAGGAAAAATCATCAAACGAGGAGATCTCAGACCGCTTATCGGGGGACAGAAGCGGGTGTCAACGATATTGCACAACTGGAGGAGTACGATGCCGAAAGTATCGAACATTGATATCTTCCGTAAAAGGGAGCAACCTACCGTATCGATTCGCACCAGAACAAACGTCGAACATCTACCCATGCTGATCGGCGAGAGTTACTGCAGGATAGCTGATTACCTGAAGGAACTGGGCGAACTTGTCTCAGATGTCCCGTATGTGGCCTACTACAACATGGATATGCAACGTCTTGATGTCGAGATTGGGTTTCCCGTATCGAAGATATTGCCGGGGAAAGGGGACATCCACCCGGGCTCTATCCCGGAAGGCAACGTTGTCTCCTGCATGTATCGTGGCCCATATAGAGAGATGGTCTCGACGTACACTGAGATGGCGAACTGGATAGAGAAGAACGGGCTTAAGCCTACCGGTACCGTCTACGAATGTTACTACAACGGACCCGAGTATCCGGAGAACGAACTATTGACGATGATCGTCATGCCGGTGGTATAAGTCGCAAGCATACCCTGCCATCCCGGTCCCCCGATGAGGTCACCATCTTCTTCGGTCACCCCGGGCCGTTGATACGCTCGACGCCTTCGGCATCGCCAGGGTCTTTCCGACCCTGCAATCCGTTCGAGAGACAGGGTGTGCCGGTGGTCGCTACCCCTCCTTCCTGCGGCCGGACCTCCGGGTGCGCATTTATAAGGCGGGCTGGTAATGGGGGTGCATGCCCCTGCCAGGTATGACCTCTCCGTCGTTCATCTATGCCTGCACCCGGTTCCGGGTCCGGAGGACCGCGCTCCTCCCCCGTGAAGAGTACTTGCGGCTTATGCGGATGAGCATACCGGAGATCATCGCCCACCTCGGTCGGTGCCTGGAGTACGCACGGGAGATTGCGAATCTCACACCCGACTTCTCTGGCGCCCAGCTCATCGAAGAGGCGGTGAACCACAGTCTGGCGCGGTCGTTCCGGAGCAGTATGGCGATCGCTCCCGGAGACCTGCAGATCCTGACCCGTGAATACCTCACCCGATGGGATATAGCAAACGTCATGGCTATCCTGCGGGGCACGGTTCACAACATACCCGGGCAACAGGTCCGCGACCTCCTTATCCCGGCAGGCGAGATCGACAGCGCACTCCTCGACCATCTTCTCTCTTTGACGACCTGCGGCGAGACTATCGAAGCTCTTCAGGACTGGCGACTCTACCCGGTCCTTGCAGAATCCTACCGGGTCTGCGGGGAGAAGGGCGTCTTTGCCCAGATCGAGAACGAACTCTACAGGCACTACTACGCCGGGCTGCTCGATCCCGGCAGAACCAGGTGCAGCGGGTGTCAGGAGTTGAACGCCTATCTCCGGTTTGAGATTGATATCACCAACATGAGGAACCTTCTCCGGCTCCACTGCGCAGAAGAAGCGTGCAACCTTGCGGTCATTGACCAGACCATGATCCCGGGCGGCCGTATTCCCATCAGACACTTCCGGCGGCTCTACGGCATCGAGACGGAGGAGGAGTTTGTCAGCGCCTTCCTGGAGACCGACATCGTTCCGGTCCTGGCCCAGGCGGTGCGCGATCTCCGGCGGGATCCGGGATTCTCAAGCATTGACGCCGCGGAACTGGTCTGGCAACGATGGCACCAGCGTCAGCGGCCCATTCATGAGGTCGAGATAGCAGTCACCCGCATCAGGCTTCACCGGCTGGAGTCCCTCTCCAGGCGTCATCCGTTCTCGATCCTGCCGGTGCTTGCGTACCTGGAGCGGAAGAAGTACGAGGTGGCGAACCTGCGGGCAATCGCGCGAGGAAAGGCGTTCGGTCTGCCGACCGAGCGGGTATGGCAGTACATCGTCCTGTGAGGAAGCACCATGCCGGTTGATGAGATCAAACCCACCCGGGCCGGCCTCCTGATCGTCAGGCGGCGGATGGCTCTTGCTGAGCGGATACATCGACTCCTCGCGATGAAACTCGACGGTATGATGCTGGAACTGGTCAAACTCACCGACCGGGCCGCGTTGCAGCGCCGAGAACTCGAAGAACAATATACCCGGGCCCGGGAGATGGTGGCGGTCGCCGCCATGATGGAAGGGGCGACGGGAGTGCTCCTTGCAGCGCTCTCGGTGGAGACCACCCCGATCTACACGGCCCGGCAGAAGAACGTCTTCGGGGTCCGTCTTCCGGAACTCGAACCGGTGATGGTGAAGAAGACGCTCGAGCAGCGGGGTTACGGCATCCTCGGGACCACGTCGGTCATCGATGACGCCGCCGATGCCTACGAGGACCTCCTTGAAACGATCATAGCAAGTGCCGAACTCGAAGGAGGCGTCAGGCGACTGCTCGACGATATCGAACGGACCCGGCGGCGTGTGAACGCACTGGAGTTCAAGGTCATCCCGGAACTCACCCAGTTGCGCCGGTTCATCGAGGATCAGCGCGACGAGATAGAGCGGCAGGATCTGGTGCGGCTCCGGCGCATTAAAAGAATAAAAGCAAAGAGAGCAGAGAAACCCTAGAGGGTCTCGGGCTGCTTCTGCCGCGCGAGGCACCCGATTGCGGTATCCACAATCGTCCCGAGGGCGCCCACGCCGAAGGTCTCGGACGAGAGGACGATATCATACGAAGAGAGATCGTCGATCTCGATACCGTAGTAGTTCCGGTAGCGGGTGGCCTCGGAACGCTGCCGGTTCTCGGTGTAGACCCGGGCCCCCGCTTCGTCCATCCCGTCACGGCCAGCGATTCGCTTCGCCCGGCAGGAGAGCGATGCGGAGAGCCAGATCCGGAGATCGGCGTTCTCGATCATCCGGCCCGAGAGCCTGCCCTCGATGATGATGTTGTCGGCACCTTCGCCGATCTCTTTCTGCCGGGCGTCGATCATCCGGTCGACGGAGGGATCGTTCTCTGCGAACCTGCCGAATTCAGCAAGGTCCATGCCGTGCTCCCGGGCGAGCTGGCGGAAGACCTCTCCCGCAGAGATGAGGTCAAGCCCGTACTTCCCGGCCAGGGAGCGGGCGAGCGACGTGGTGCCGCTCCCTGGCGGGCCGCTGATGGTGATCCGCATCAGAGCCCTCCGATGTTGAGGGATTTCCGGATCACCTGGCTGATGGTCAGCGAGCAGATCATGTACCAGAGGATCCAGGCCGGCACGATCCAGAACGCGAAGCTTGAGAGGCCAACGGCTCCAATGAAGGGCAGCACAATGCCGCTCGCGATGGTGGTCGGCGTGCCGATCGGCGGGAGCCGTAAGAGGAGCCAGAAGAAGATCGGGACAGACAGCACGAGGATGATCGCCATCGGAGTGAACTGCTGCCGGGAGATGTCAAGCTGGTCCTGCATCATCCGCTCCTGTTTCCCCTGGAGTTTCTTGACCCTCTTTTCGTCTCCGGAGAGCTGGGCCTCCCGGAACTCCTTCTGGAACACCCGCATCTTCGCCTGCGTCTCCTGCATCTTCTCGTAGTCGATGGTGTACTTCTGGACGAGCGACGAGTAGAGGCCCGTGATGCTCGAGAGGATCAGGATCATGACGAAAAACGGGACGCCGAGGGTATCGATCAAGGGGCCCAATACTACGTCCATCCCCTGACCGACCGTCACCCGTATCCATTCGACGCTGTACGAGAGCATCACGAGCATGGTAAAGATGAGGGCGATCGTCGGGCCGTGCTTCTTCAGGTCCGCCATATCAGGTTACCTCAGCACACTCACCAGGTCGTCGATGCCTTTCTCGAGCAGGAAGTTTTCGTTCTTGACGATCTTGATGGTGCAGCCGGTGTACATTGCATACGCCGCGCTAACAGCGCGGTTGAACTCCTGGTGCTCGGTGATCTCCCGGGCTCCTTCCATGTCGCGGACCCTTGAGGCGTCACCGAGCCGGCGCATCAGGATCTGGTCCGGGTCGGTCTCCACCAGCACGACCATATCAGGCATCAACTCGCGGAGCACCCATGCAGGCAGCCCCGCGAGGAAACCCGCCGGGGTCTTGACGCTGCTGTGAGTATCGATGATGATGTTCGCATCGGCGCTCATGGCAGCGATCCCCGAGGCAGCCGCCTGCTGGAGGCGTTTCTGGTCATCTTTCCCGAGCTTGCGCATCTCATCGCGATTCGAGACCAGGTCTTCATTCCTGGCCACATCAAACATGAACGTGCCGAAGTTGACGGCCGTGTAAGCAACGCCCTCGGCCGCCAGTCTCTCCATCGCACCGTTGATGACGGTAGTCTTCCCGACACCGGGAACTCCTGTTACGACGACTTTCTTCCCCAACTCTATCACTCCATGTAGATTGTAGTTCAGTATAAAATAAATCCACGCTTGAAGAGTAATCTCTTTCGGAATCACTCGGGGCCCGGGCGGGCAACCAGGCGAGAAAATGAGTTGCTGGGCAGATATGGGAGTTGTGAGCCCCCGCGTGGTCTGGTCAGGGGGAGAGCAGGTCTTCTGGACTGATTTTCCAGACTGACTCCAGATCCTATCCGGGATATGGATCTCTCTCCGGACTCACTCCCAGTCGAAAAAAGTGCTGAGGCACCTCTGAGCAGGAGGAGGACATTCCCGTCGAAGCGAGCGCTTCGCGCCGCTTCTCCCAGAATGACTCCTCCGGCCCGACCCTCCCGGGTCGGGCCTTCGGACTTACTCCTTCCCAAAGAACGACCGCATGAACGGGTACATCTCCATGATCTGCTGGCTTGCGATCTCCTCGTAGAGCCGGTAGGTGATACTCACCGCAAGCAGCAGTCCCGTCCCGCCGACCGCACCGACGATACCGAAGAGGTTCGCGACGACCGAGAGGAGCCCGATGAACACACCGCCGATGACGGTGATCCGGGGGATGTAGCGGTCGAGGTACTTCTCAAGCACCTGGGCATTCCGGCGGTACCCGGGGATCTGCATCCCACTCCTCTGGATCTGCCGTGCCACGTCCTTTGAGTCGAGACCTGCGGTCTTGACCCAGAAGAGCGCGAAGATCGCACCCCCGACCACCATAACGACAGTATCGATTCCCATGCGCAGGAGGATCTCCCAGGGGGCATGCCCGAGATCGGCAAGCCACCACATCCAATCCTGCGGCTGGTTGATGGGAGCAATATACCACATGAAACCGTTCATCGGTGTCTGCCCCTCAAACTCACCGAAGATGGTTATCCCGGCATTCGAGAGGAACATCCCGATCATCTGGATGTTCGCCTGCAGCACCCGGACCAGGATCATCGGCAAAACGCTCGCATAGATGAGTTTCACCGGGAAACGCGCGCGGGCGCCGCGGACAGCGGTATGCGCAAGCGGGATCTCGATACGGGTCGATTCCACGTAGACGATGATCATGAAGATGGCGATCGTCGTGACGAGGGCGAGCAGGTCCGTACCGAAGTACTGGAGGAAGTCGGCTCCCGACGTCGCCACGGCGAAGAGCCGCGGGAAGAATCCTATCGGGAAGGGGTCAGTGCCCGTCTGCCAGTTCAGGAAGCCGTTCACGAGACCCTGGGACACTCCTGCAACGATGAAGAGCCCCACCCCTGATCCGACACCCCACTTGGTGACGACCTCATCCATCAGCATCACCAGAAGGCCGCCGAGGCAGAGCTGGAGGAAGATCAGGAACGAGACCGCAAGCATATTCCCGCCGAAGAACTGCATTGCCACCGACGGATCGGGCAACATCAGCCCGCTCGCGACCATGGGGAGCGCTTCGACGATGATCATCACGAAGATGAGCATCTTCTGCAGGCCCATGTACATGACCTGACCGCGTGCTTCACTGGTGTCGATCTGCAGGAGTCCGGCGCCCTTGAGCAGCTGCAGCACGATCGATGCGGTGACGATCGGCCCGATACCGAGATGCAGGAGCGAACCGCTCGCACCAGCGAGCAAGGCACGGTACATTCCAAAAATATCCTGCGACTGCGCAGAGAGTCCGAAGATATCAATATTCGTCAATGAGAAGTAGAGGAGCAGAATCGCAAGTGTCCACATCAATTTGTTCTTGAAGTGGACGTGCCCCTCCGGGCTTCGGACTGCAGGCATCGCTGCAAGGATGGGTTCAAATCTATCCAGCAGATCTCCCATGATTTCACCTAAAAAGAAGATCAGGCGGTCGTTGCCTGACCGCCCATCTCCTCAATCTTTGCCCGGGCTCGTTCTGAAAACTCCCGGGCGGAGATACTCATCTTGTGGGTGACTCTTCCGCCACCGAGCACTTTCTCAATACCGATCTCAGTGGCGTCGAGGGTGATGAGATCACCCTCCTGGGTGGCAAACCCCTCACGGAGCAGCGCTTCGGCCATCTGGTCGATATCACCGATATCTAGAGCAGATACCGACACAGAGGTCTTGTTGACGAACCCGTGCTTGCCATTGGATATCTCACCCTTCAGGTAGAAGTGGGAGAAGCGGTGGTCCCGCTGCCCGGCTCTACCCCGTCCACCCCTGTTACCGGCGCCACGCCGGTTCTTGTGCGTGCCGCCGCCACAGGTTCGTGAACCCCGATATTTGGTTCTCTTGTTTACGGGCATCAGTCTCACCTCATCTTGTAGAGGAGATCGTTGATCTCGGGACCATAGTAGCCAAGAGCCCCACCCTGCTGAAAGGTTCGCTTGATGGTTTTATAGCCCTTTCGTGGAGGGTGCAGTCTCAGCACCGGCTTAATCTCAGTCAGATCGCGGAAGCTTGCCTCGCCACTGCAGAGCGCCGTTGCAAATTCGTCGATGCCGGCATATGGGGTATGCGCACGGACGTATTCGTCGGTCAGCCGCTCGTCTCCGGTCAGCCTGCCCCGGGTGCGCAGGAGGGTGGCCAGAGTCTCTCCGGTCACCTCGCCGTACGCCACGAAGTCCTTGACCTTGCGGATCATGCCCAGGTACGCGGGGGTATCGGGCACGAGGACGCAGTGGTTGATATGGTGCAGACGGAGCATCTTCAAGGTGTCCTTGATCTCGCGGTTGGTATTGACCACGCCGCGCACCTGCACTACCGCGTACATCACTCTTTCCCTCCGATCCGGACGATATTCGTCTGCTTGAGTGCCTCAAACGTCGCCTTGGCGTAGTTGATGGTCGTCCGGGTCTGCCCCCGGTTGAAGGCCCAGACATCCTTGATGCCTGCAAGCTGCAGGACCTTCTTTGGAATATCCCCGGTCACGAGACCGATTCCCTGCGGGGCAGGCTTCAGCGTCACCCGGACACTGCCCGCCTTGCCGGTCACCTCGATGGGGATAGAGTGGGCGGTGTCACAACCGCACTCCCAGCTCCCGCATCCACGGGAGACCTTGACGAGATTCTGTTTTGCGTTTGCTATCGCTTTCTGGATCGCGTTGCCGACCTGGACATCCTTGCCCTGGCCGAACCCGACGTAACCGTTCCTGTTCCCGACCACCACGACGGTGCGGAACTTTACACGGCGACCCGAGTCCGTCATCCGCTGGACCATGTTGATGTCCAGCACCTCGTCCTCCAGGTCGGGCAGGAGGATATCGACAATCTGGGGCTCCTTGATCGGCCTGCCGCTTGCGAGCACCTCATCGATACTGGTGATCTCGCCTGCAGCGACCATGCGCCCGAGACCGGTGAGCGGAATCCATTCTTCCTGTACGTATGCCATGTCACACCAGCTCCTTCTTGATGGCCAGAGCCACAGCCTCTACATTTGCCACCAGGTTGCCTGCCTTTTCAGGGGCATACCCGGCGATGTGTGCACCTTTGAGCCGCTCCTCATCGGGGAGGATCGATTCACCATAGGGAACGTCGAGACCGCCGTCCACTGCCCCCTTGAGGGCAGCAAAGACGCGTGCTCCGGGTTTCGCCCGGGCGAGCCCGATATCCAGGATACCCTCTTCATACCCTGCGTTCAACGCCTTGATCGCAAACAGCATCCCGGTCAGGTAGGCTGCCGGGGTGCTGGAGGTCGATCCCTCGTAGCCGAAGTCGGCAAGCTCAGCCGAGTATGCAGCCACCAGGGTGCGGTCTCCCTCAATCTCGGGGACGACCAGCTGCACGATGATCTGCCGGTTTGTCTTCCGGACGACCATCCTGGGGCTTCCTGATGACAGGAGCGACATCCGCTTGTAGTAATCAGTCTTGCCCTCGTGCCTTCTCCGGAAAGGCACGAAGTATCTTGGGCCGGTTGCCATTATCTCATCCTCCCTGCCATCGTCTCAACATGAGATGCAAGATGCGACACGCTCCGGAACTGCCCTCCGGAAGCCCGCCGGTACATCACGCGATAGAGACTCCGCTCGATTGTTCCTTCGTCGCGCATCTCGCGCAGCGTGCGCCGCTGCGCCCGGATCTTGCGTATCCATGCCCGCTTGCTGGGGCCACGTGCTCCAGCGGCGCCTTTCCTCCGCCCCGGTCCTTTCCGGTGGCCGTAGGAACGCTTTGCCATCCGTGCCCGGGCCCTGCCGCGGCTATTCCCCTTCACGACGTGAGCCTTGATCACGCCTTCGCCGATCAGCTCGCGCAGGTCGTTTCTGGAGATAGCCGCCTCGATATCAGCCTGGCGCTCAGGATCGAACCAGACACGGTTGGCACCGCACTTGAGAATAGCGGCTGCCATTCGCCTCTGACTGGCGAGATCACTCATCTTCGTTCACCTCTTCTTCGCTTTCCGCAGTCGCGGCCGCACGGGTAAGATCCTTTGCATTCAGCACCTTAAGCCCCAGTTCCAGGGCCCGTGCCTGAATCTCCCCACGCTTTCTGTTTCCTACGGATCCGCCGATCCGGACAGCCTGAACCTCCGGGTTCAGTCCCGCAAGTTCTGCCGGCGTAAAGACCCGGACCTCCTCATAGCCGCTCGGATGCATGCCGCGGATTGCAGCAGGGCTCCCGTATCCCGGCCGGGGAAGGGCGCCTTTCGCGCTGAACTGCCGCCTCTGCTTGTTTTGCAGACCGCGTGGACGCCGCCAGACGTCTGCCAGTCTCGATTTGCGGTGAAGTCCCCGCCTCTTGAAGGCGGGCTTGTTGTGCCGGGTGCGGACGCGGATCAATCTTCTAGTCTCATCCATGCTCTTCACGCCCTCTCGGTGATGTAAACGCCGTCCTGGAACACCCGGGGATCACGTTTCGTGACCCTGGTTGCGTGCTCGATGTTTGCGGCCGTGTTGCCCACCTTCTCCTTATCGATACCGGTGAGAGTCACTTCGTCGTTCCCAATCTTGACGGTGACGCCTTTGAGGATCTTTGCTAACCGGGGCTGTTTCTCCCCAAGGAAGTTGTTGATCTCGAGGCGATCGCCCTGCTGTTTGAGCTGGATCGGGAAGTGACTATAGACCACCTTCATGCGATACTCGTAGCCTTCGACGACACCCCGGAACATGCTCTTCACATGTGCCTCAAGCGTGCCGCTCATGGCGAGAAACCGCTTCTTATCGGATGCCGTGGAGACGACAACTTCGCCGTCCCCGACCGTGACATCGATCTGCGGGAAGCGTATATCACGAACCAGCGTGCCCTTCGGTCCCGAGACCGTGAGCATGCTGCCCTCGAGCGTGACGTTCACACCGGGAGGGATCTCGACCTGTCGTGTTATTCCCATACTCTTCCCCTCCTTTAGTAGACGTATCCCAGCAGTTGCCCACCGATACCCTCGCCCCGGGCCTCGGCGTGGGAGATAACTCCCTTCGAGGTGGAGACGATCAGGATACCGAAGTTCTTTGCGGGGAGGTACTGCGACTCCCAGTATTCCATATCGGCCATCGCTACCGGGAACCGGGGGGTGATGGCGCCACACTTATTGATCGTTCCGGAGAGTTGGACCCGGAACTGGCCGCCGCGGCCGTCGTCGATGAACTCGAAGCTGCCGATAAAGCCGTTTTCCTGCATAACGCGGAGCATTGCACCGAGAAGCTTGCTGGCGGGTTCGACAATAACCTCGTTCTTTCCAGCGTCGCCGGCATTCTTGATCGTGCTCATCGCGTCAGCGATTGGATTCAGTCGTGCCATTTCTCTAACCTCTAGTTCATCTTCTTAAAGCCCATCTTCCCTGCCCATTCGCGGAAGCACTGTCGGCAGAAGTAGATGCCGTATTTACGCACAAGGCCCTGCTTTCTGCCGCATATGCGGCACTCGTTTGCACCACGGCCGAACTTCTTTACGTTCTCGCCTGCTGAAGGTGCTCCTGATGCATCTGCCATTCTTTACACCTCCACCTGGTAGTGCTCGCGCATGAACGCGATGGCTTCCTCTTTATTCACTTTCTGGTCGGCCGGCAGTTTCCTGCGCTCGACGGCCCTCCGTGCAATCCGAACGCCTTTGCGCTCGAGCACCACGTTGACGTCCATACCATAGATGCCGATCGCCGGATCGTAGGACATGCCCGGGAAGTCCGTGTGCTCTTCGATACCGAAGGAGACGTTGCCGGTCTGGTCGAACTGCGAGGTTGCAAGCTGGCGCTCGATGATATCAAGCGCGGTCGTGATGAACTTCTCGGCATTCTCCCGGCGCAGGGTGACCTTGCACCCGATGGGTGCGCCCTTCCGGATACCGAACGCGGGCTGGGTCCGCTTTGCGATGGTGCGGACGGACTTCTGGCCGGTGATCTTTCTCATGAGATCCTCGGCTTTGACCAGCCGTTCACCGCTCTCTCCGACGCCCATGTGCACAACGACCTTGTCGATGTAGATATCCTGCATCGCGCTCATGCCAGTGCCTCCAGTTCAGGTGCAATCGCGGAGCGGCCGACCATGAAGACGTACTCCTCGATGGTCTCAAACCGGGTTCCGGTCGAGTCGTCCGTGAGGATGACGCGGTTCGGGACGGAACTTGCGGTCTTGATAATCTCGACGATCCTGCCGACCTTTCCGGAGTGCTTTCCACCGACGATTGTGGCCACGTTGCCTTCTGTGAAGGGGAAGTGGTCGACGATGCGGAACCGGTCTTCGCCGTCACCAAGGGTCACGACGATGGAGTCTTTTGCCTTGTAGGTGTTGTCGGCGAGGATGTTCGCACCGAACGCAAGGTTCAACTGCACCTTGCCGCCGCGGACCGTGGTCTTGTTCTGGACCTTGCAGAGCCGGGTCTTCGCAGACTCTGCCGAAATCTCGACGGCGACCAGGTTGCCCCGCATATCGAGCTGAATGCGGTAGTGTTTCCCGAGCTTCGGGATCGAAACGATGTCGAATACGCCAAGGCCCATCTGCGGGTTCCGGCAGGCCCGCCCGTTGACGATGATGTCACGCTGGTGCAGGATCTTCCGGACCTCGCTCGCATTCTGTGCAAGAACGACGTGCTCGCGGAGCCAGACGCCTACCGGCAGAGCGCCGGCGTTGTGGGGGCCCGGGGCGGTCTTCATGACGAATTTCTGTACTTTCTTCGGGATATGCCAGGATTCCGGCGCTACCAGCCGCTTGAGATAATTGGACATTATGCTCCGCCTCCGAGTCTCTCCTCACGTAGTTTGTCTTTCAGGTTGAGCTTCGTGATCTGCACGTTCGAGGGATCAACCGGCCGGGGAACCTCGGTTCCGTCCGACTTCGTCACCATCACGCCGTGCACGACCAGCCGGCACATCTGCATATCGACCGCATCGACGACGCCTTCATCGCCGGCGAAGTCTCCACGAAGCACCTTGACGGTATCGCCCTTGACCACACGGGTCCGCCGGGTATTGTATTTGCCGCGGAGTTCGGGGGCAAGCGGTGCGGAGAGGAACCGGCCCCGGGTGTGGTTCGGCGCGTTATAGCGTGCCTTACGCTGTTTTCTTGGTTGTTTGCTTACTATGCGTACCATGCTTCACCACACCTTAGACGATTATCGTCGCCATGGAGGCGATCTTCGGGAAACGCTCTGCGATCTCGCGAGGGACGGCACCCTTGATCTCCGTTCCCTTCGGCTCGCCGCGCTCGTTGATGAGCACCATAGCGTTGTCCTCGAACGAAAGCCGGATGCCGTTCGGGCGGCGGATCTCCTTCTTCTGCCGGACGACCACAGCTTTCTCAAGTTTCCTCCGCATATCGGGAGTGCCTTTCTTGACGCTCACGGTCGCGATGTCGCCGACACCCATGCAGGGCTGCCGCCGCCGGACACCGTGGTAGCCGTCAACCGAGACGATCTCCACGAGCCGTGCGCCGGTGTTGTCGGAGCAGACCATCCGGGAGCCGGTGGCGAGGGCGCGAGGAATGGTCGACTGCATTGCCTTCATTCCTTCATCACCTCGACCACCACGAAGTTCTTGGTCTTTGAAAGCGGTCTGCATTCCGCGATCCGGACCACATCACCCACACCCGCATTGATACAGGGTGTGCTGTGGGCGTGGTACCGGGATCTGCGCTTTTCGTACCGCTTGTATTTCTTGACGTAGTGGAGGAACTCACGCTCCACGACGACGGTACCGTTCATACGGTCGCTCACGACTTTGCCGGTAATCACCTGGCCGCGTACCGGTAAAGTGCCGTGAAACGGACAATTTGCGTCCTCACATTCCGTTTCCGGAAGGGGGACGTCCAACCCAATGTTTCGTGCCATTATTCATCCTCGTTTATCTGATGCGCATACTGATCCGCCGTTCCGGCTGTGTCTCGAGGCTCGAACCGTCCAGATCGACGGTCGTGCCGTCCGGGAGCCGGAGGCGGAATACGCTGCACCGTTTTGGTATCCGCGTCTCTCCCTGCCCGGTCTGGATGACCAGGGTGTTTCTGGTCTCATCGACGATGCGACCAGACACCCCGACATGACCCGGGTTGCTCGCGCGGGCGACCAGAACGTCCAGGCCGATCAATTCGTGCCGCAGGACGTTCTGGGGAGAGATCATGCGTTCCTCCGTGCATTCTGCTCGGTTCGGATGCGCGCGATCGTTCTCCTGACCTCGCGAATCCTCCCGGGGTTCTCGGTGGCACCGCCGGCGCTGACTTTCCCGCGCTCCTGAATCAGTTCGAGGGAGAGTTTCTGCTCCTGCTCGAGGAGCTCGACATCGGAGAGTTGCTTCACTTCCCGTGCGCGAAAGATTGCCATCTATCTCTCCTCCGGGTATACCTCATCGGAGGTCTCCTCGAACTCTTCCTCGAAGACCTCTTCGCCGACCTCTTCGGTCTCGATCAGCTCGGCCGGAGCCTTCTTGGGCTCCGGCTCGAGAACGTCAAAGGTATCGGGCAGCCGGGCATCCGGCGGGACAATCTTGACCTGAACCCCGATGGTCCCGAGTTTCTTGATCGCAAGCGCGTAGCCCTTCTCGACGATCGTCTCGCTGGGCTCACCACAGTGCTTGACGTAGCCCTCGGTGAACTTCTGGGTCCGTGACCGGGCGCCCGTCAGTTTCCCGGCGACGACAACCTCGCAGCCGAGGGCACCGGACTCCATCACCCGGCGAATCGTACTCGATCCGGCCTTTCGGAAGTACCAGCCCCGCTCAAGAGCGTTTGCAAGCCGCTCAGCCATGATCTGGGCGTTGAAGTTGGGATTCTGGACCTGCTGGACCTCCACCTGCGGAGACTCGATCTCGTAGTCGGTGGCGAGGTCCTGTGTGAGCTGGCGGACCTGTTTGCCGCCTTTCCCGATCACGATACCGGGCTTCTCTGCAAAGATAGTCACCTGGGTGCCGAGCGGCGTCCGGGTGATGTCCATGCCGCCGTATCCCGCCCGCTTGAGTTCCTTCGTAAGGAACTTCTCGACACGGACGTTACGCACGCCGTCAGTGATAAATTTTTTCTCGATTGCCATTACGCCACCTCAGTCACTACGATCTCGATGTTCACGGTCTCCCTGCGTTTCGGGGTGGCGCGACCCATCGCACGCGGGAAGAACGCCCGGAGGCCACGGCCGGCGTTCGCGGCAACGTGGTCGATCCGGAGGTTTGCGGTATCAAGGCCGATGTATTCGGCGTTCTTCTCGACAGACTCGAGCAGCCTGATGTAGGCTTCTGCAGCCTTGACCGGGTACCGGCCTGCCGCCCACTTCTGGAGGCCGCGCTTGTGGGCGACGTTGCGGTTGAACCGCTTGAAGGGGATGGCCTTCTTGAGCGCCACCACTTCAGTAAGGTATGCCTTTGCTTCGACAGTGGTCATGTTCCGGATGAACCTGGCAATCTCGATCGAGTGCTTGGGAGAGACGGGAAGCTCGTTCGCCTTTGCGCGAGCGACGTTCTCGCCCTCAATCTTTGCTGAATACTCTGTTCGTGCCATAGCCATCACTTCAGCGGTACGTACTTACTCGACCGGGTTGCACCGATACCGGCGCTGCCGTGAGAGACCCTCCTGCGGGTCAGTGCAAACTCTCCAAAATAGTGGAAGACCGCCTCAGGCTGGATCTCCACCTTCTGGAACTCCTTCCCGTTGTGGATCTCGATCGTCTTGCCGATCATCTCGGGCAGGACGACCATGTCGCGCAGATGGGTGCGGATCTTCTCGTCTCCTGACCGGAGATCGGCGAGGAGTTTCTCGTGTTCCCGTGAGAGACCGCGATCAAACTTCCTCCGTGCCCGGGCCGGCATGATCGGCATCAGCTCGGAGAGAGCCATCTGCTGCAGGTCCTCCATGGAGTGGCCGCGATAGGTGAATTCCTCACGCCGCCGCGGCATTCGCTTTTGTGTCTTCTTTGCCATGATTCACCTCTCACTTCTTCCACTTGCCGGTTCTCCGGGCGGCAATATGCCCTACCTTCCGCCCCGGGGACGTCCCGTGGGAGACGGTCTTCGGGCGTCCGCAGTGCTGGTGGCCACCGCCACCGAACGGGTGGTCGATGACGTTCATGCAGACACCCTTGACGCGCGGCCACCGTTCAGAGGAGGACCTGACGTGGAAAGCCTTCTTTCCTGCCTTGACGAACGGTTTCTCTCCCCGTCCGCCGCCGGCAACGATACCGACGGTTGCCATGCAGGCACCGTTGAACCACTTGTTCTTGCCGCTCGGCATCCGAACACCGACTCTGCCGTCGTCGGCCTTGCCGATAACGAGGGCCTGGACGCCGCTTGAACGGACAAATTTGCCGCCGTCGTTGGGCCTGGCCTCGATGTTGCAGACGTATGCACCGACCGGGACCTCACTGAGCGGCAGGGTGTTTCCGTTCTTCACCACGCCTCCCGTGCCCCAGGAGATCGCATCCCCGACACCGAGCCCTTCGGTGGCGAGGATGTAGACCTTCTGGCCGTCCTCGAGTTTCGTGAGAGCGATCGGCGCGTGACGGGCCGGGTCGTGCTCGATGTCGACGACGATCCCGGAGACCAGGGCGTCAGTCTTCCCCATGTGCCGCAGTTCGGCCTTATACCGGTGCGACGGTGCACGGTAGGATGGACCGCCTTTTCCGCGGCTCTGTGCTATAATTCGATGTGCCATTCGTCACTCACCTTACATTATCCCCAGCCGGCTGAGAATCTCTTCAGCCGCTTTCGCATCCGCAAACGTTACGATGGCCTTCTTTTCGCCTTTCATGGTCATCATTGTGCGGACGGAGGTCACTTCCTGTTCAAAGGAAGACTCCAGCTCGCGCTTGATATCCTGCTTGGTGGCATTCCTCTGCACGATAAACTGGAGTTTGCTCTCGCCTTCGAGCATCATCGTTGCCTTTTCAGTAACGAACGGATATTTCAGCATCATGAGAACTCCTCCAGTCTCCGGATTGCAGACTCGGTCCAGATCGTCAGGCGTCCTGCCTGCGTGCCGGGTGCTAAGAGTTCGGTGTTCAGCTGGTTGACCGCCACGGCATCGACGCCGGCAAGGTTCCGGGCCGCCCGGAGCGGTTCGCTCCCGGTGACGATGAGGACACTCTTGCGCTGCTTGTAGCGGCGGCCACGCATGGTACCGCGTCCCGCACGGACCTTTCTGCTGTCCTTCGCCCGCTCGACGTCGGCATAGACCCCGAGGGCGGAGAGCGCCGAGATGACATCGCCCGTCCGGACGACCTCTTCAAACCGGTCCTCGAAGACCAGCGGGAGTTCACCCGAAAAGAGGTGCCCGCGTCCCCGGACGAGGTCCTGGTACGTGCTGGCTGCGACGGCAGACCGGAAGGCCTTGCGCTTCTCTTTCCGGTTGATCTCCTTGACGAGGATCTTTGCGACCTTCGGGGGATGTGCTGCACGCCCACCGGTTGCTTGCGGCACTCGTGCCACCTTGCTGCCGTTCTTCAGACGGGGGACCTGAGCGACACCCCGGCCGCTACCCCACGACTCTGCCGAGGTGCGGATCCCGGCATAGGGGTCTGTCCCATGCGGCTGGAACCGGGTGCTCTGGAGCGCGAGGACAGCCCGCTTAATCAGGTCGGGCCTGTACTCTTCATTAAAGATTTCCGGGAGATCGATCTCGTGGGCGATCTCGCCTGTCAGTGTTCGAACCTGTGCCTTCATCGCTGCTCACCCCTGCTGGCTCTGCGCGCTGACGAAACTGATCGCCGGCGTGCGGACGGTGTGTTCACCCTGCCGTATTGCGGACCGGATCCGGACCAGGCGCTTGTTCGGTCCCGGGACGGAACCCTTGATCAAGACGTAGGGACCACGCACAAGGCCGTAGTGGAGGAATCCGCCTGCCGGCGTTATGTCGGCGCCGTCGGTGCCGACCTTTAAGATGCGCTTGTTGAACTCGGTGCGCTGCTGGTAGCCCATCTGGCCCATCTGGGGCACCTGCCACCGAACATGGTGCGGATGCCACGGACCGAGGTTGCCGATGTGGCGCTTCTTGCCGCCACGGGAGTGCTTCCGCTTCCGGACCTGAACGCCCCAGCGCTTGACGGGGCCTTCCGTGCCCTTACCGGTGGTAACAGCGGTCACATCGACGTATTCGCCGACCTCGAGGTTGCCGGAGATCGTAATCTCTTTTCCAAGAATTCCGGCGGCGTAGGCGATCTGATCGTCAAGGTTTCCGCCGGCGATCCGCATCTCCATCAGGTCGGGAACTTTCTTCGGAACGCCGGTGATCTCCATGGGCCGGGTGTAGGCCAGAGCGTAGAGTTCAGCGACCTTGCCCTCACCGATCGCATTCTTGATAGCATCGAGGGCGGCAGCGGTGTCGTGGTTCTTCGGGACGTTGATGCGGCGGGACAACTCCTCGTCGAGGTCGGTCGTCCAGGCCTCGGTCAGCGCGTGCTTTCCGTAGGTATCCTCGCTGTATGCGCGCACCCCCGCCACCCGCATGGGCGGGACCTCAACCACGGTCACCGGCACCATCACGTCCTTGCCTTCGGTGGGACTGCTTTTGTGGTCGTCCACCATGATGACGTGGGTCATCCCCACTTTGTACCCTGCAAATCCCTGCACAGCCGGGGATCCCGCGTACTTCGGCCATGAACCGTAGCGGGGAACCGGGCTCTTTGCCCGCTTTCTCGGGCTGTACGCGAGGGATCCTCTGCGTGGCCTGTTAATCTTCGGCATGTTTCAATCAACCCTTCGTGCATTGTAGTGCGATACATCGCTCCTGAGAGCGGTGCTCGACGCCGAATTCCGTGCCGGACGTGCCGGCACGATCGGTCTTCTGACGAACCCGTAGATTCGGGGCAGGATATCGAACGCCGCGCCATTACGGCGCGACGCGAAGGGAAACAGTTGATGGAGGCAGCGGGGAGCGAGAAGGCGCAGAGACGTCCGTCTCCGCGCCTTCCGATCGCTCATCTCCGTTGCCGGCCCGGTGTGCACCGGGCGTGGTTCCAGTCTTCGCCAATAGATCCTGACACTTTGACGCTCCCGGGAAGGGGGTTCCCGGAACCGGGCGCGCTGCACTGGCGTTGGCCCAACGTCTCGATCAGATCCAGCTCCTGTCATCCCGTTGTGACGAGCACAACTCCATATCGACATCGGCCCTCCATGAGGAGGTTCGATCGTTGCTTTGTCTGGTACCCCCTACACTGCCCCGCCGCGAGTCTCTGATCCGCGTATGAAGCGAAACCGGAGAGATCCCCGAGATCAGAGGCACGTGCAGTGCCGGTTATCTCGTGGATCAGGGCGGAGCAATGGAGAGCGGTTTCTTAAACATTACTTAAAATTGGATATAAACCTTGTCATCCAATTTCCCGGAAACCCGGACAAAACGGATATCTGCTGCATGTCCGGCATTAATTCGGCGAACTGAGCTGCCCGGGGGATGAACGAAGGGCCGCGAGTGGGCCGCTCGCAGGCACCCAGCGGGAAGACCCCGGCCCGCAGGACTCCCGACACGACCGCGCCGGCATAAGCCCGCGCGCCAGGGAACACCATCACCCGAAGTACAGGTCGCCGTCCTCGTTGATGTAGATCTCGACCGCGTCGCGGACCTGCCTGCCCCTGAACCGGTCGGGGTTAGCGTCCCTGAGCCGGTTAATGAGCGATATCGTATCATACTTGACCTTTACCCCCATCTTCTCGGCCTCCGTGTAGATGATCTCAGGCGCCTTGAGCAGGTCGAGGCCGCCCGGAAGCGTGCAGAGGTGCGCCGCGTCGAGGGTGTAGAGGAACTCGAGCGTCTCACGTGCGCGCGAGATGTTTTCGATGGCGGCCTTTTCGATAGTGCAGACGTTTGCCTTCGAGGTATGGATAATCTCCGCGATCTGTTGTTGCGTCAGCCCTTTCTTCCGGTAGCGCAGCACTTCCTTCTGGCGATCGGTAAGCAGACCCTGTTTCATTAGGGAAATATATATAATCACATTCAATTTAAACACTTCCCCTTAACTTCACCCACTCCAGGGAGAGGTTTCGGGCCATTTCAAAACGTTTATATGAGAACTTGGCGATACTATCGTGTTCTCAAATTTTGAGAGGTGTTAAAGTGGTTGTTAAAGTAGGAATTGCAAAACTGGGAAATATCGCCAGCGGTGTAATGGGTGAACTCCTTCTCGACGAGCGCGCCGACCGTGAGGACATCATCACGTTCATGGCGACCTCCGGCACGAAACTGCAGCCCGAGGACATCGACCGCGTGGTCAGCAACATGAAGGCATGGGGCCCGGACTTCTGTATCGTCGTCTCCCCGAACGGCGTCCTCCCCGGACCTGTAAAGGCCCGTGAAGACCTCGCAGCGGCCGGAATTCCCTGCGTTGTCATCACCGACGACGTCACCACCAAGAAGGAGCAGTTTGAGGCGCTCAAGGCGAGCAACTTCGGCTACATCATCATGAAGGCCGACGCCATGATCGGCGCCCGCCGTGAGTTCCTCGACCCCATCGAGATGGCGGACTACAATGGAAACCTCGTCAAGGTCCTCGCTATCACCGGCGCGTTCCGGAAGATGCAGACGGAGCTCGACAAGGTCATCGACCAGGTCAAGGCAGGCAAGAAGGGCGCGGACCTCGCGCTCCCGAAGGTCGTCATGACCTCCGACAAGGCGGTCGAGGGCGAGTTCAGCAACCCCTACGCGCTCGCGAAGGCCCGCGCGGCTTACGAGATCGCCCAGGCGGTTGCAGGCGTCAACGTCAAGGGCTGCTTCATGACGAAGGAGTGGGAGAAGTACATCCCGATCGTCACGAGCGCCCACGAGATGATGCGCCAGGCGATGATCCTCTGCGAGGAAGCACGCAACCTCGAGAAGAGTGTGGACGCGGTCATCAGGAAGCCCCACAAGAAGACCGGCGAGATCGTCTCGAAAACTGCGCTCATCAGCAAGCCCGAGTAAATCCAATACCAGTCTATTTTTTGCATCGTTTGTGAGCGACTGCTGCCGCAGGGCTCCCTGGAGCAGCGGCACGAATGAGTCAACCCGTAACGCACGCTTGAGCCTTCCCCGGATGGACAGCCCGAACAGGGATCCAGAAGATATCGGACCAATGCGAGAGGACAGGAACCCGGGTCGATCCTTGCCGCCTACGGAGAGAAGACCATCATCCGTTCTTCAGTCATCTCTTCGATAGCATACTTCGGCCCTTCACGCCCGATCCCCGAACCTCGGACCCCGCCGTACGGAGCGTGGTCCATCCGGAACGTCGAGACGTCGTTGATCACCAGCCCGCCGACCCGGATGCCGGCAAACGCCTGTGCGATCCTCCGGGCATCATGGGTGAAGAGGCCGGCCTGCAGACCGTAGTCAGAGTCGTTTGCGAGTGCAATCGCCTCTTCAAAGGTATCGTAGGGGGTGACCGTCACCACCGGGGCGAAGACTTCGGTCCGGTTCACCTCCATATCCGGGGTCGTGTCGAGGAGGACTGTAGGGTAAAAGAGCGGACCCTCACAGCTCCCGCCCGTGATCGCCCTCGCACCCTTCCCGACCGCGTCCTGCACCTTTGCAAACGCCGTCCCGGCAGCCTCCCCCGTTATCATCGGCCCCACGGCAGTTCCGGGCTCGCGCGGGTCGCCGACGGTGAGGGCACGGACCCGGTCGACGAGCAGCGCGAGCGCCTCCTCGAAGATCGGCCGGTGGAGGTAGACCCGCTGCACCGAGATGCAAGCCTGGCCGGCGTTGGAAAATCCGCCGGCGACGATCCGGCCGACCGCGAAGGGGATATCGGCATCTTCGTGAACTATCACAGCCGCATTGCCGCCAAGTTCCAGCCCGACCCTTTTCCGGCCCGCGATGCCGCGAAGGTGCCACCCAATGGCCGGGCTTCCGGTGAAACTCAGGCAGGCGATCCGGTCGTCCTGCACCATCCGCTCGGCAAGCTCGCTTCGACAGGGGACGACACTGATTGCCGCCGGGGGAAACCCGGCGTCAAGCATCAGTTCCCCGAACATCAACGCGGAGATCGGGGTTGCCGACGCGGGTTTGAGGACGATGGAGTCCCCGGCGGCGATGGCCGGCCCGAGTTTGTGACAGGCGAGGTTGAGCGGAAAGTTGAACGGTGTGATCGCGAGCACCGGGCCAAGCGGGAACCGGCGGATACATCCAATCCGCCCTTCACCGCCCTCGTTCCAGTCGAGAGGGAGGATCGTGCCGTCGATTCGGCGCGCTTCCTCGGCAGAGACCTCGATCGTCTCTCTGGCACGCAGAACCTCGCCCTCTGCAAGAGCCCGGGTCTTTCCCGCTTCGAGGACGATCGTCTCCACAAACTCCGCCGCGTGTTCCCGGAGCAGATCAGCAAGGGCATAGAGGATCTCGGACCGGCGGTGGGCCGGAAGATGCCGGGTGAGAGAGAAGCCTGCCGCTGCGGATCGAAGGGCGTCCTCGATATCCACGCTCCCGGCAAGGCAGACCCGGCCGACCGTCTCCCGGGTGTAGGGGAAACGGACATCCAGGATCTCATTGCTCGCTCGCCACTCCCCACCGACAAGGAATTCGCGCGCGCCCGTCATGGTAAAGAATCGGCACTGGACGGAATCAACCTTTCTCCCGGAAGAGGGGGCCCACGTCCTCGGGGAGGGTCAGAATGACCGGTTCCTGGTGCAGCCGCTCCATGAACGCCGAGTCGCACATGGAGAGGCTGTTTGGATTTAGCCGTGCGATGAGGGAACAGAAGGCCCGGTGACCCTGCCCCGCACGGGGAGCATCGAAGAAGATCGAGACGTTGAAGGCGTGCGTGCCGAGGCTCCGGTAGAAGGCGACGACCCGGAGGATCCCGGCGGCCAGCGGCTCGACATACGGCCCGAGTTCGGCAAGCGTCGATACCGGGAGGATCCCCCGGACCTCCCGCTCGCCGAGGGGGACGGGGCTTGCCGACCAGAAGATCTCGTCCTCGAAGAGGAACCGGTCCGAGGTGCGCTCGTGCTCCACGAGGTCGTCCCAGTAGAGGCGGCCGTGGTCGGCGAGGTACCGGCGGCCACCGGAGATATAGAGGTCCGCAAGGCGGGCGGGCTCCCGGTCGGCCAGACCCTGCAGGTGCGGGTGGACGATGCTTGCACCGGCTGAAGGGAGGTAGTTCCAGTTGATGGTCGCGTAGCCCGGTCCCCGGGCGAGGGCTTCCGCCGTACCGGATATGGCGTCGGCAAGGGTCCTCTGGTCGAATGGACCTGCCGTATCGTGATCGGGCGTGATCACCGTGACCACATGGTGCTCGGCGTAAGGGTAGAGGTTCGGGAACGTCACGCTCTTCCCGCACCGGAGCCGGGTGCCGTCCGCGAACGTCGGGGTAGATGTTTCTATGGCGTTGGGGCAGAACGGGCAGCCGTCACGGGAGCAGGGCAGGGCTGGGAAGGCGTCGATCCGTCGTTCGACCCGGACGGGACTGATCCGGCACCGGATGCCGGTGAGTGACTCCCGGCGGTACTGGAGAACTCCCCGATCGGTCCGAATCTCGCGAGTGGTGAACATGGCCTTTTGTAATCCGATTGGCGCGCCGACCGTATAAAACTCTGTCCGGGTTGCGGGGAACGAAAGCCGAAGGCTCCGGGAGATGTGGAAGCGGGCGGAAGAGCCGGGAATACCGGGCCGGCACGAAATGATCCCGGGATCGTGGATAAAAAAAAGATGAGTGCTGTCTCCTGACTTATACGACGTACTTGCCGAGGAGGCGGATGGAGTTGGTCATGTCGGGGCCGAGAGGCGAGCCGAAGATGATCTGGGTAACTCCGGACTTTGCGAGGTCTTCGCACTTCTGCTTGACCATGTCGGGGGTTCCGGCGATGGTGAAGGCGTCGATCTCCGCGTCGCCGACGAGTCCGCCGACGGTCTTGAAGTCAAAGCGGCCGAGCGCTTCCTTGATCTTCGCGACGTTGGCGAGGTCGAGTCCGTGACGCTGGAGGAGCGCGGGCGGGGAGCCTGCGGCGATGAATGCGGCCACAATCTTTGCGGCGTTCCGGGCCTTCTTCTCGTTCATGTCGATGGACATGGCGGTGTAGGCACCGACGTCGAACGTCTTCTTGCCGACTTTCTCCATGGCTCCCTTGATGATCGGGATCGCGATGTCGAAGTCCTTGGGATTCGATGCGTTGATCAGGGCGCCGTCACCGATCGTGCCGGCGAGCTCGAGCACCTTGGGTCCCTGGGCACCGATGTAGACCGGGATGCCCTTCTTGCCGGGCAGGGTGACACCGGTCAGCTTGGCACCGTCGTAGTCGAAGAACTCCATGTTGCCGCTCTTCTTGACCTCTTCACCGGCGAGGAGTTTTCGGATCTGCTCGACGCCTTCCTTCAGGTGGCCGACGGGCTTGACGGGGTCGATGGCGAGCTTCGGGAGGGTCGAGAGGTCGCCGGGCCCGATACCGAGGACGGCGCGTCCGTCGGAGATCTCGTTTAAGGTAGCCATGAAGGAGGCAATGGCTGCCGGGGTGTCGGTGAACGTGTTCATGATACCCGGTCCCATCTTGATCGAGTCGGTGTTTGCCGCGATCATGGCAAGGGTCGGATAGGCATGACGGTTGTTGTAGTGGTTGGTGATCCAAGCGTAGTCAATATCTTTTGACTCTGCAAGCTTGGTGAACTTCACCACCTGCTTGACATTGATTGCTCCGGGCACAAATTCAATTCCATATGTAGTCAAGGCTATACACCTCAATGAGTAGTTACGTGCCGAGAGTTATATATATTACCATTTTGTGCTCGCCGAACGACACGTACTGCACAGGTACTGCAAAACGGAGAGATGTAATGTGTTCTCCAGGACATCCGGAGAATTTCCTTCCTAACCCGACGAAGGGCTCCAGCACAAGGGGATGAAACCGAAGGATTCAAATACATTGCTTTTGAAAACGGATGCGCTCCCGGCCCGGAACGTGACAGAAATATATATGTTCGCCCGCCCACATATTCATCAATGGTTTTGAGTGGCATGCGCGCCCTTTTCTGCGGCAAAAGCCACTCCGGACATACGACGAGGACGGGGGAGTATAACGGTATGCGAGTGCTGGCGATAGGGTTGGGTGGCGCCGGGTCGCGGGTTGTGGATAGCCTCTACGATCACGATCGGCGAAGCAGAGTTTACTGCATGAGTGCGGTAGCGATCGACATCGACCCGAACTCTCTCGTGCAGCTCCGCCACCTCCCTGACCCCGCGAGGATCTTCTTCCCACGGATCGATATCATGGATCCCGGCGATATCACGAGCGTGATCGATATCGAGGAGGTGATGACCCGGATCCAGGCCCTGGATACACTGGATATCGACGCCGTCCTGCTCTGCTGCGGGCTCGGAGGCAGTGTAATCGACATCGCGCCGCCCATCATCGAAGAGCTCCGGAAGTCCTACGTAGAACCGATCTTCGCGCTCGCTATGCTGCCATGCCTGGATGAGGGGAAACGGGTCTCGGCCAAGGCCGCCGACGACCTTGATACCCTCCAGGGGCTTGTCGATGCGGTCATCCTCTTCGATAACGAGACCTGGTCGCAGAAGATCAGGGCGGCCGCGGCTGCAGCCGAGACGGAAGAGCCCGGCTTCATGGGCAGGCTGCGCCGGAACTCCGGGGTGCTCGACCCGAGGACCCACTACGGTCTGCTCAACGAGCGGATCGCTCGCCAGATCGGCCTCCTCCTCCGTGCAGGCGAGTTCAACGAGTCCGGGCTCGATTTCGCCGAGGTTGTCCTGGATGCCGGGGAAGTCCTCAACACCCTGAAAGGGAACAGTTTCGTCGCGGTCGGTTACGCCACCGAACGCCTGCCGACCGGGTGGCTGGACCTCCTCTACCGGCGGCGGTCGCTGAAGTACTTCATTCAGGGCTCCCAGGAGAAGGCCGCCCGGATCGTCTCGCTCGCGAAGAAAGCGGTCTACGAGGAGGTATCGGTCCCCTGCGACCTCACAAGTGCCGATAAGGCACTGGTGCTGATCGCCGGGCCTTCGGCCGAGCTCTCGATGAAAGGGTTTCAGACCGTCAGGAAATGGATCGACCGGAGCATCGCCGGCCTCGAGATGCGGTCCGGGGACTATCCGGTGAGGAACACCTCGTTTGTCGGGATCATCATCGTGCTCTCGGGGTTATCCAATGTCCCCCGCGTCGAAGAACTCCGGGAGATCCGAACCGAATACCGGCTTGAATGCGAGGAAGAAGAACTGAAGGCCGAAGAGGAGGAGCGGCTGCGCGAGGAAGCTGCCCGGGCGGCGGAGACCGGGGCACCGGACGAGGACGACGCCCCGGAGTTCGTCTCTCCCCTGGAGTCAGCGTTTCAGGAGGAGAATAAGCATATGACAGAACAGCATGCAGCGGAGAGGGATGAGATGATCATGCTCCCGGGCAGTGGCCAGGGCAGCAACGTGCGCAGGGACGATACCATCGATATCCTTCCGAAAGCCGAGAAGAAGCGAGACGACGGCGCCGTCATCCTCCCCCCAAAGCAGGGCGGGAGGGAGATCGACCTCACGGGATCGACCTCGGTCACCTCGTCCATGCCTGCGCCGAAGAACTCCGTCTTTGGTCCGAAAGGAATCAGCATCGAGAAGACTGCTCCGAAGGACGATACAATCGTATACCCCACAACCATAAAAACGGTGCAGCGCCCGAAAGACGGGGCGCTCACCGGCGATCGGGCCTCGATCGATCGTGGGATACAGCGGCCGAGCGACAGTACCCTCGATGGGCGCGACCTGCGTGTGCGTGGGGCGGCCCCCGCACCGAAGGATGCCCTGCTGGACCAGAACGGCCGGGGATTCGGCCACGGGGGTCCTCGCCCGAAGGAGATTGACCCCTCGCGCGGGAGGCTCGATGTGATCGACGCGACCACTCGGTCGCGGAGCCGGAAGGAAGCGGAGAAGAAGGCCGAAGAGGATCCGGACGGTGAAGGGTTCACCTGGATCCGGTAGCGTCTGCCATTCGTTCAAACGGTATGATCCCGGCGCCGATCTCGGTCCTGATGGCGTATCCCTTCTCAAGGGCGTTCCCCACCATGTTCATGCCGGAAAACGCGACGACGGAGAGCCGATAGGGATGTTTCGGGAGATTGAACTCTCCAATGCCCCCGCCGGCTGGGAATACGAACCCACACTCCATCATCAACCCGGCGGCCTCCTCCACCTGACCCCGCGCAACCGCGGGCACCGCCCGGATGTTGGCTAGCCCTACCCCGGCCCGGGTCGTCACCAGCCGGTTGATCGAGGTGAGGCCGGCGGATATGAAGAGCTGGAGGGGGTCGACCGATGTCCCCCGGTAGCCGATGAGGTCGAGGAACCCGGCAGAGCCATCCTCATCGACGGCGATCCTGCCGGCGTACTCGAGCCTCGTCGGGATACCCATCTTCTGGAGGACGCCGTCCAGCGTGACGCTGCAGGCCGTCATGATCCCCACATGGCCTTCGGGTATGCGGGGATCGGTGTCGACGATCCGGTAGGTGTTCAGGAATCCATAACCAACTCCTGCCACCTCGTCGAAGGCTGCCTCGACGCCCGGGAGGTCTTCCTCCCGCACGAAGGAGAGGTTGTAGGCGACGCTCCCTGTCCCGGTCGCCGGGTCGAAGGTGCTCCGGAAGGAGAGCTGTTCGAGTTTCGATATGATGAAGCCGATCCGCTCGTCGACGAGGGCGCTCTCGCTCTCTGCGATCCCCGCGTCAGTGAGGATGCGACCCCGGTTCCCGACCTTCTCCGTAAATCCCGCTTCATCGAGGTACTGGAGGTAGTACTGGACGGCGCGGTCGCTCAAGACGAACCCCCTCTCAGCCATCTTCTCGCTTAACCTTTTGGCGCCGAGGGGTTCGTGCGAATCGGCGAGGATTCGCAGGATCTCAAGGTACTTCCGTTCCGAGCGTATCGAGGAGGTCATCGTGTCTGCACCGCGCCAACACTTTCCTGATACCGGCCCTGGTAGACGCGGTCGCCGTTCCGCACTTCCTGGAGAATCATCTGGACGATCCTGTCTCCGCCGGCGAGAGTAACCGGTTCTGTACCCGTGTTCGTCAGGCAGAGCGTCAGCTGACCCCGGAACCCCGGATCTACGAATCCGCCGCCGAGGAGGACGCCGCGGCGGGCGAGCGAGGAGCGGCACCGGAGGGTTGCCGCGAGGTCGGCGGGAAGTTCCACCCGCTCGATCGAGGGGACGAGGGTGCACGTGCCGCACGGGAGTACGGTCTTTTCAGCTGCCCGGAGGTCATAGGATGCGGGCTGCTGGGAGATGCCGTGGTATGGTTCGATGACGAGATCGCCGTCCTGGAGCCGGCGAACGATTTCGCTGGACGAGAGAATCATTGTATATTGTACTGACATAAAAACGCTTAATAACTTATGATAGAAAACCATGTGGGGACCTATGGGGTAGAGGACATCCTTTTGGGCTTCGAACCCAAGGACGCGGGTTCAATTCCCGCTGGGTCCGTCAGTTCTTCCGGGTGCGCTCTTGTGGCACCCGGAGATCTTATGCAAGTCGGATATACGCATTCTGCCATTCTCCTACCCGGATAGGGGGGAAGATTACCCCGGCATCCGGCGCGTCGTCTGCTGAGGCACGTACCCGGATCCGATACTCTCCGGGCGGCCGGTTTCGGACGTCGAGGGAGGAAGCACCACTGGTCGGGGTGTCGAACTGCACCCAGGAGAGGCCGCCGTCGTTTGAGTACTCCACGACCTGGGTCACGGACCCCGACCCGGTGTACGCGAGGTCCCAGGCGGCGGTGAGGAACTCCAGCACCGGCTCAGTGCAGGTGTAACGCGGGTTTGCAAGCGTGAGCGTTGCGGAGCCGAGACCGGTGTTGGCAAGGTCCGGCACGGCCGTGATGAAGGTGTCGGGGAGGGCGAGCTCCGCACCGTCGTTGAACGTGATCGTTGAACCGGGGCCGAAGACGTTGATGTTGCCGTCGGTGAGCACTCTGAGGCGGAATGTCGCCTCCCAGACCTGGTCGAGGTGGACGGTGCCGATCTCGAATTGCAGGGCGTGGTCGTCGTTCCAGTCGTCGGTCTGGTTGATAGTGGTAAATGGCGTGATCTCGTGGCGTCCTGTATCGTTCTCAACCCAGCTCTCGATGGTGGTTGAGATACCGTCTTCGTGGACGTAAGTGAAGACGGCCTCCCCCTCCCGATCTTCGTCGTTGACCCGGATCGTGCCGAAGTCGAGGGTCATGGTGGTGTCGACGCCGGCCTCGGTCTTGAGGTCGCCTGCAATGGCAGTGTAGACAGCACCGATGTTAGCTGCAGTGCCGTTGTAATACTTCCCGCCTGTGGACTCGGCAAGTGTTTTCAGGGCAGCTCTGCCGCCAGGAGAAATGCTGTCCGCGTATCCGATCGAGTAGATCGTGACATTTTTATGCCGGGCATAGACAGAAAGATTCTGTTCGGCATCTAACAGACCGTCGAACATGTAATAGTCCTGAACGAGATCTCCATAAGCAGTAGGGCCATACCAGGAAGAGGGATAACCATTCCCTCTGGCCAGAGGATCACCGTACCAATTGTAATCCCCATCAGAGAGTAAAACGATCGCTTTCACAGCATCGGAACTGCCGTTAACGCTCAACTCGTTGATCGCCCTGTAGGTGCCACCTCGCATCGGTGTTCCGTAGTCAGGCACTATATTATTGAGCTCAGTTTTCACCGAAGAGAGAGTATCAATAAGCGGCAGATCAACCGTCGCATAATCGCGATATCGTTTCGGCGTGCTATAGTCATTGTCGATATAGTTCCAAGGATTGGTAAACGAACTTTCCCCTGGAACATCGATCTGATTTCTCGAACCGGTATTCCTCCCGAAGGTGACAAGACCCACCTTATCTCTCTCGGACATGCTGTCAACAAACTCCTTTGCCGCCTCCCTCACCGAGTGCATCCGGTCGGGGTTATCATAAAGCATACTCCCTGAACGATCCGTGCAGAGCACCACATCGATCGGGTCCGGCTGCAGCGCATACCCATCTCCCTTCAGCCGGATGGTGACTTCGGTCGTGTTGTTCACCGCAACTGTCTGGTTAGAGACGCTCGCCTCCACGGAGAGATAAGGATAGTTCATCCAGGTCAGGAGAATATCCCGGCTGAGATCCCTCCACGTCGCCCGGACAGTCGCCGTACCCTTTGCAGTGGCGTCCCAGCCATTCTCCTTCGGACCGGCAAACGTCCCCGGCTGGAACTCAACGGTGGCGTACCCGTATTCATCGGTCTCGGCAGACGTCGTAGTCAGTGCCGGATCCTGAATTTTGGTGTATCCACCGACATTGACCGATCCGGGAACAATCTCAAACGTCACCGTCTCGTCCGCGACCGGGTTCCCCTTGATATCCATCACCTTGGCCCGGAGTTCCGAGATGGAATCTCGGTTGACATCCCGGCTCGGCATGGACTGGGGGTTTGCCGACAGGAGCATATCCACCGGGTCGGTGTGGATGAACTCGACGGTCTCTGATGAGGTCACGCTCGCGTTGTCCACGGTCGTCACGGTGATGGTGATCCTGCCGGTGGTGTCCTTCGGGCCGTAGGTGAGGCAGGCGATGCCCGTGCCGTTCGTCGTCAGGACGGCATTCTCTCCAAGGGAGGTGTTGACCTGGAGGCCGCGGCCGGCCGCCGGGTTGCCCCAGGCGTCGAAGAGCCTGTAGGTCAGGGTGAAGGTATCTTCCCCGTTCGCGGACCGATAGGGGATAGGGTCGGCATCAGGGCTGACCGAGACGTCGATTGCGGCGGGAAGCCCGGTGGGCAGCCCGCGGATGGAGATGTAGCGGTCGACGCCGGCCGGGAGGACGGTCATCCGGACGATATTCTCACCGACGGTGCGGCCGGTTCGAAATTCCGCCCGGACAAAGCCCGTGACGTTGGTGCTCCGTTCGAGCACCGGCACCGGCGAGCCCCCGTCGTCGATGAAGACGGCATCGTCGTCGACCGAACCGGCGCTGAAACGTACCGTCTCGGCGACCCTCCGATCGTCCACCGGGTTGCCGTGCCGGTCGGCCACGCCCACAGTGATGGTGGTGGTATTGCCCGCGGTCACCTCAGAGTCGTAGTGGAGGTATACGATGCGGGAGGGCAGGTCATGGTCGATTGAGAGGGAGAGGGTTTCCTCGACCGCTCCGGCCCGGGCGGTGATCACGGCGACGCCGCTCGTCTTGTTAACCGTGAACGTGGTGACGGCAGTCCCCGACGCACCGGTGGTGACGGTCGCGGGCGCGAGGCGGCCGTAGATCGGGTCGACGTCGAGCGCCACGGTGCAGTTTGGAAGCGACGCCCCGTCCCCGTCGAGAACCTGCACGGTTATTCCGGAGGAATCGGCCCCGTTTGCCACCAGCCAGCCGATATCGCTCGAGAGGACGATCCGGCCTGGGTCTGCCGCACCCACCGCAGGAACGATCAGGCCGAGCAAGATCGTGAGGATGATTATTTTCTGGAAATTCATGCTGAGATCAAGCAGCCCTGATCCCTCATCATATATATAATATTTCTCATTTGATATCGGTCTGAGGGACAAGCGATAAACCCGTCATTAGCCAACGGATTGGCTATTATAATTATGTTTGAAGATACTTTTCACTTAGAACCGGGGCAGCGAGACGGGCCACTGCGCATAAGAATCATATAATAGTTCCACGGCATGTTTTTCACCCATTCCCTGCTGTAAAAAGAGGATTTTTAACCCTCTGAGAGCTGATTCCAGTGAAAATAATTCAATCCGGTGCTAAATCGCCTTGCGGAAAGCGCAGGGCATTCCACGAAAGTTAAATACCGGTTTGCGCGGTTGTGCGGGGGAGCGGTGCGGGCCGCAACGGGAGGGGGATGATCGGGCCGCTCTCCTGCGCATCCCGATCCCTGTGATGGAAAGAGATACCGGAGGGTCAGGGGTCACAAGGTATGGGAGAGCAAACGCAAATTCGAGCACCGTGAGGTGCCGTAAGGACGGAGGCACAGGCCCCGGGAGGGAAGCCCTCCCGAGGAAGGATACCGGGATGGTTCACTGGATCCGTATGTATGCGCTTTTACCCGCACCGCCGGTTACTTCCTGGACCAACATGGCCGTGGCATCCCCGGTATCCGGGGCATAGCCGTAGACCGTGATGGTGTAGTAGCCGGCCGGGAGGTTTCGCACATCCAGCGTTGCGTTGCCGCTCGTTGTCGTGTTCGTAGCGCTGAGGCTGTTGAATTTCACCCAGGTGAAGTTGTTGTCGTTGGAGTAGAAGACGTCCTCCGTCGCGGTCTCCAGACCGGTGTAGTTGAGGTCCCAGGCGACCGGGAGGAAATCGGTGACACCGCCTGTGACGTGGAGATTGCTGATATTGAGCCCCTGGAAGTCCATCCCGGTGTTGTTCAGACTTTTGACGGCCGTGATGTACGTGACAGGGAGTTCTAGTTCTTCCTCGCCGTTGTTGAACGATATCGTCGATCGCGGGCCGAAGACGTTGATGTTTCCCTCCATCTTCACCTTGAGGCGGAAGGTCGCCTCCCAGGTCTGGCCGAGGCGGACGGTGCCGATGTCGAATTGCAGGGCGTGGTCGTCGTTCCACTGGGTGGTCTGGTTGATGGTTTTATTAAAATGTTCCGTAGCTCCGGTCCGGTTATAGATATGGGTGGAGTTTCCATAGTCGTAAACATAATCGAAGACATCTTTCCCGGGAACGTCTATCCCTGTCACGTTGACGTTCTCAAAGGCAAGGGCCACCGTGGTGTTGACACCGGCCTCGGTCTTCAGATCGCCCGCGATACGCTTGTAAATATCAGTGAGTTTATCGCCACTGGGAGCATGTTCATAGAATCCGCCGGTTGAGTTCGCGAGTATCTCCATCGTCTTGTTGACCGTATCATCGGGGTTATAAGCAAACGTGATGGTATAGAGTTTCACGCCATTGTCGCTGGCAAATCGGGACATGTTCTGGTTGGTGAACTCGCCGTTGCCGTTGGTACAATATTTGTAATCACGAGTAACATCATGACTACGCCGACACTTATTGGGCTCACGACAACACTCCACCCATTTATATCCATTACTTGTCCATTTCCCATATGATTTCCCATCTAAAAGTTCTCCACCGAGGCCATCGTAATACCGGTAGTTGTCTGGTTCTAACGTATTGCCGCTGAATGAGTAAGCCCATAATGCGTTTTCAGGATACCCCGTCCCATGCCCGATAGGGCTCCCGTCGTAATTCCAGTCGCCGTCAGTCATGACGATCACAGCTTTGATAGCATCGGATCGCCCTGTTTGATTCTGCATGAGTATCGCCTCGTAAATCCCCCGCCGCAGTTGTGTTGCGCCGTCCGGTTTAAGGGCATTCAAACTTGTGTTTACGTTACCGAATGAGGCAGTCAGAGTGTTCTGAGGCGTCGTAGAGGAGTTGAATGAGATCAGACCGACGCGGTCCCGGTCAGAGGTCATATTACCGATAAACGTCTTTGCCGCAGCCGTTGCTGCGTCCATCCTCTCATTTGAATCCTCATCATTATTGACATGATTAATATTATACCGCATACTCCTCGACTGGTCGATCACCAGCACCGCATCGATCGGGTCCGGCTCCAGTTTATACCCATCGCCTTTCAACCGTATGGTGACGTCGACCGTCTCGTTCACCTCAACGGTCTCTCTGGATACCTCCGTCTCCACGGAGAGGTAGGGGTAGTTCATCCAGGTCAGGGTGATATCGCGGCTGACGTCGCCCCACGTCGCCCGGACGGTCGCATTACCCCTCGCGGTGGCGCTCCAGTTCAGCGGATCATCCTGTCCGACAAATTCACCGGGGTGGAATTTGACTATGGCAAATCCATTTGTATCAGTCTCGACCGAGACCGTGACCGTGCTCTTCTCCTCGTTAAGCTTCTCCTCATTAAGGTATGGCTTTCCATCCTTGGTCTCGTTGCCGTTGACGTTGACGGATTTATTATCAAGGGTAAACGTCACCTCCCGGTCTTTGACCGGGTTCCCTTTGACATCCATCACCTTGGCCCGGAGCTCCGCGACAAAGTTTGGCTGGATCTCACGGCTCGGCATCGACTGCGGGCTTGCGGTGAGGAGCATGTTCACCGGATCGGTGCTGGTAAACTCCACCACGGTCATATTGGTCACACTTTCATTTCCGAGAGCCGTTGCGGTGAGCGTCGCGACGCCGACAGAGTCCTCAGGCCCGTAGGCGATCATCACCTCCCCCCGGGAGTTAGAGGTGAGGAGGCGACTATATGTCTCATCCGGCTGATCCACTCGCTTCGTCGAGGCGTTCACCCAGAGGCCCTGCCCGGGGGACGGGTTCCCGTACTTGTCAAACAAAGTGTAGGTGAACGAGACCTTGTCCTCCCCATTGGCACGAACCGAGGCGTCGTCGGGATCAACGGCTGCCGTGATGTCGAACGGCTGCCCCGCCACACTGAAGAGAGAGATGTAGTCGCTCCTGACCGGCGCCGGCGGCTGGATATAGATAAGGTGCTCCCCGGCCATGGTATCGACCCAGAGCGTTGCGGTGGCGTTCCCGGTCGCGTCCACCGACACGGCAACATTATCATCCGCTGTGTTATTGAACACCGCAGTTCCGTTGGGCGAGCCCACCATGAAACTCACAGTCTCAGTCTCATTCCGGTTGTCCACTGCGTTCTTGTACTGATCTTCTATTCGGACGGTGATATTTGTCTTCTCCCCGACCGTCACCTCCGGCAAGTACCAGATATTTGCGATCCGATAGGGGGTGGCGTGGTTGATCCCCAGGTCGACACTCGTCTTCAGGGAATCATCCTGTGCAACCGTTGCCGTGAACGTCACATCCCCACTGGTGGTTCCGGGCTTGAAGACCGCCGTTGCATACCCGGCGTCGTTTGTAAAGATGCGCGCGGGCAAGCCGCTTCCGTACGTACTGTTGTTCACCGCAAACTCAACGACGGCCCCCGGAACAGGGGTGCTGGTGCCGTTCAACACCTCAACCGTCACAGTCACGGTCTCCCCGCTCCCCGCCGTCACCCACGGGGTACTCGTGTTAATTGTAATAGCATCCGGTATCAGCGCACCGGCCGGGGCCGCCAGCAGCATCAACCCCGTCACCAGGCACGCATATGTCCATTCACTCATACGTCACCGTATCTGTTCCTGGCACATAGGAATATATAATGGTTTCTAACATAATGCACAACTATAATGGCTCCGTTTTTCGATCGGATAACGAAAACCGCGTAAATTGAATAAATATTCAGTAGATGCGGCGATCAGATGAAAAAAAAGTATTTCCATGGCTGCCGCACGAGAATATTCTTTCCGTGCGGGACGAATTCCGCCATTGGAAGCAGAGATCCTGCAGCCCGGGGTCGGGACCCCGGGGAAAAAAAAGGTGACCCGGAGGCCTAAAGGCTGTCCCGGTCGCGTGACCTGCCCCGACTCTGCCCGGCCTGCCTCCGCCGCACCACCACAACCCCCGCGATGAGAACCACGGCAACGACCCCGACGCCGGCCACGAGCACCCAGACATTGAAGTTCTGCTCCATGATCAGCGGGACGGTGAACTCGGTCGCGCCGAGCGGGATATCCGCATCGACCGAGATGTTCTGGTAGCCGTCACGGGCGGCGGTCACAGTATACGCCCTGTTTGTGACGAGCGCGGTCTGGAACCTCCCGAGGCTGTCGGTCACCCCGACGACCTTCTCGTCGATGACGATGACCGCTTCGGCCAACGCTTTCCGGTCGGACCCCTCCACCCGGACGGTCACGCTCGCCCGGTCGTACTGGAGTTCGGCAAAGATTGCCTCCGCCACCCCGGAGATGTGCCGTATCTCGCTCCAGTCCTTGTAGCCGGACGCCCGGACCAGAATCTCATAGGTGCCTGCATGGAGTTCGGTGAATACAAATCGACCATCCTGACCGGTCTTCCCCTGGAGCGTCCCGTTGAGGTAGACCTCCGCTCCTCCAATAGGCGTCGTTGCCTCGTTGCAGGCCTTTATCAAGACAGAGTATGCCGACTTCGAGAGGCGCACCTGGAGAAGCACATCGTCCGCCTCAAGGTCACGGTTCTCCAGGTATGGCTGGTAGTCAGTAGCCGTGACCCTGAGGGAATACCTCTTTCCCCGTTCCAGGTGGAGTTGCAGCCTGCCTTCGGCATCGGTCACTCCGGCGCGCGCGTTGTCGATATACACCTCTGCCCCTCCAAGGGGAGCAGAAGTGTCGGCATCCAGGACCCGGACCCCGAGAAGATCTTTACTGAAGAGGAAATACTGGATGGGGCCGTCCTCCACCCCACCAGTCTTTGCCAGCTCAACAGTCTCTTCGAGGTCGTGGTAGCCTGACGCGCGTACCTCGACGCTGTATGACCCGCCCGCTCTCACCGAGAAGTCCACGCTCCCGTCTTTTCCGGTGACCTCCGAGTCGGAGTAGTCGTCACCCTCAACGCGCACCACAGCACCGACGACCGGTTTCAGGGTCACCGCATCGTAAAGTTCGAACGTGAGGGTCTCGTCCTCGCGGACCATATCAACCCGGGCGTGGGTCGCGTCATAATCGATGTAATCCATCCAGTTCCGGTAACCTGCCCGGACAACCTTCAGGTACAGGTCGTCATCCCCGGAATGAACGTAGGAATAGGTGCCGTCCGAGGTGGTCTTCCCGGCGTAGGCGCCGTCGACGTACACGGAAGCGCCGGCAACGGCATCGTCGGTCTCCTCGTCCACCACGCTGATGCGCAGGGTGACCGCCTGCGCCGTGCAGCAGAGGAGGATGCACGAGACGAGAAGGGCTATGATGAGGCGACGTTTTACCATACTTGAGTGTATTGCGGCCCAAAAATTTGAGTGCTTCGGTTTACACCCAGCGCTCCGGGGGAATGCGTTCGATGACCATTCCCTCCACGACCACCGGCATCAGCACCCGGCCGATCTCGATCGCACGCTCAAGGCGCCATTCCCGCTCGGCGTAGATGGTGAAGATGGGGTCGCCCTTCCTGACCCGGGTCCCCTTCTTTGCGTGGATGAAGAGCCCCGCGCCGTGGTCGTAGGGCGAGCCCGCGAGCCGGGCGAGCGTGACGAGCGCGCTGTTGTTTAGTTCGATGACGTAACCGTCCTGCGGCGCCCTCACCTCGAACCGGTACTCTCCCGGAACGATATTTTCAGCCTTCACCGTCGGATCGCCGCCCTGAACCTCGATGATCTGCCGCATCTTCTCGAGCGCCTTTCCGCTCTGGAGGATATCTGCAGCCATCTGGGCTCCCTGCCCCTGTGCTGCCTTCCCGGCCATCTCGAAGAGGATCCCGGCGAGCGAGAGGCTCTTCTGGATCAGGGAGTTCGGCTCGGTCGCCCCCTCGAGAACGGCGAGTGCTTCATGCACCTCAAGGTTCGGGCCGATGGTGTGGCCGACGAGCGACTCCCCGTAACTCAACGCACACTCGACACGCATGCCGAGCCGCTCCCCGAGTTCGATGAACTCCCGGGCGAGTTTCCGCCCCTCCTGGGCCGTCGCGATCTTGGTGTTCCGGCCGACCGGGATATCGATGACAACGAGATCGGCGCCGACGGCGAACTTCTTGGCCATGACGCTTGCAATCATCTGGCCCCGGGCGTCGATCCGGAGCGGGTACTCGTAGGTGATGATCTTGTCGTCTGCAGGGGCAATGTTTGTTGCCCCGCCCCAGACGATGGCGCCGCCGACCTTCTCGGTCATCTGCTGCACCTCGGTCGCCGAGAACGAGACCGGTGCGAGGACCTCCATCAGGTCTGCAGTCCCGCCGGCGCCGGTGATGGCCCGGGAGCTGGTCTTGGGGATCTTAAGACCGCTCGCGGCGACGATCGGCGCGATCAGGAGGGTGATCTTGTTCCCGGGCACCCCCCCGATGGAGTGTTTGTCGACGACGGGATGCCGGGTGAAGCGGAGGCGATCCCCGGTCTCGACCATGGCTCTCGTCAGGTACTCCACCTCGTCCATGTCAAGGCCGTTGATGTAGGACGCGGTGACGTAAGCGGTGATCTCGCCGGGTGAGAGAGTGTCGCTGACGATATCCCTGACAATCTCCAGGGTCTCGTCCTTGCCGAACCGGCCGCCGTCCATCTTCTTCTTGATGTGCGAAAGGGATGCCGGCCGCTCGGCGCCCCGGACCTCGACGGAAGTCCCCTCGTCGACGGCAAGCGTGGCGTTCAGCGGCCGGTAGATGCCGATGACACCGGGCTCGATGAGCGAGCCGGTGGTGTCGACGTGGGCCTGGGCGCTCTTGCCGGTCGTTTCGTCGGCGATCTGGACGCGGTCGCCGTCGCGGATACGCATGTTCCGTGCGTCGGTGCTGTGGAGGAGGACTCCCTTGTTTGCTATGTCGAGCAATTTTACGGTCAGTTTCATACGCGTAATCCTATCCTACCTGAAACTGAGGTTTTGTACTACTTAAGAGCGGCTGATCGGGGGAGCGATGGGGGTGGAAGAACCCGGAGTGATAGAGCCGGTCGTCGCTCACAGTGGCACGGCCTCCTGGCAGACGCGATCCCTGATAAACCAATGCAGTCCCTTCTCAGTCATCACGTCGACATCACGGCCGAGCAGGTCTTGCAGGTCCTGGGCAAGGGCAATGTGGTCAAGGAGGCTTCTCCCGGGCTCGAACTCGACAAGGAGGTCAATGTCGCTTCCCGTGGTCTCCTCACCCCGGACAACCGATCCGAAGACTCGGACAGTACGGGCACCGTGTCTGGCTGCGATCTCGAGGATCTCATCCCTTCTTTCGAGCAGTTCCGCATGCAGACTCATCCTGCATCGATCTTATGAAGCAAGGGATATAAGGGTTCGCCCGGAGATGGGAACGCGCTGATCCCCAGAACGAAACGCATATCCTTGTGTTGGGACTACCCCTGAGTGAGGGCCTGGTGTAGGCAGACTCCGGGCGATCAAAGGTCATGATGCGAAGAAAGCCGTCGACAGAGGATGGGTTTCTCGAGTTACTCTAAAATGCGGGGAAACATGGAGTTTACCGTTGTGATCCGGAAGGCCGAAGAGGGGGGATTCTGGGCTGAAGTCCCTATGCTTCCCGGGTGCTACTCCCAGGGGGAGACGATTGAGGAGACGCTGGAGAATATCAAGGAGGCGATCGAAGGGCATGTGGAAGCGTTGCGGCAGGAGGGGCGGGCGGTTCCCCCGGAGGAAGACCTGATCATCGGCAGGGTCCGAGTCTTCGAAGGCGTGGCGTGAGCGGGTGGGGACAACGGCTCACCGGGTGCGGTCATTTTCTCCGGCAAAGATACACAGCGGTAGTTCCCGACAAGATCCTCCAGGACGGCAGGGGGTGTACTGATGGAGGTCCCCTGCGGGTTGCCCTGTAGACCAAAAGATTACGCTCCTCTCATCGCCGTCTGGATCCGCTCGTCCACCAACCGCTACAGGGACTCCGGGGCGTGCGGTCAGACCTGGATGCCGGCTCTGGAAAGGGCACCCTTGATGGCGGCAAGTTCCTTCTTGATCTCTGTAAACTCGTCATCAAGGCACTTCCGGGTATCCCTTCGGAGCCCTGCAACCTCATCTTTTGTCTCAATCCCGATTTGAAGCATCTGGTCTTGTTTATCCAGCATCTGATCCTGCTTCTTCAAACTCAGTTCAGAATTCTCCAGCGTCTGGTACATGATCGTGCCGGCGAAATCAACCCTCTCAAACAGTTCCTCCTGGAGGTCTCCGCGGATGATCTCAAAAGTCGTGAATTCCCCGGTTGCTTCCTGCCATTTGATGCTGAATGATTTGACCGCAATCGGATAGCGGATGATATTGATCCTCTCGATGAGGGCGCGGAGGTCCTCTTCACTCCCCTCAGCGACGATCTCGACCTCACCGGTATCGAGGTTCTTTACGTACCCGGAGATATCCTTGTTGAATGTCTCTTTGTAGACGTGATCCCGGAATCCGACCCTCTGAACCCGCCCTGCTGCAACGGCGAAGAATCGCTTCATCAAATTTCAATATGAGGGGTGGGAATAAATAGGTTCTTCTTGCTTATCGCCCGGCGGATGGTGTTTGGGCCCATCTTTTCTCCGGTCCTGTTCCAGGCAGGGGCGAATGATCGAGCCGAACGGTTCCCATGCCCCGGCGTTGGTAGTGCCCTGGGATATATCTGATACTCGTTCTCGGTGGATCCGAGTTTCCCGTATCAGGCACTGGTGACACCCAATTCAGGCTGCCGTTCTTCCCTGCCGAGACTGGTGCGGGACCTGGCCTAACCCTGCGTTCGCCCCTCGCTCGGCAAGCATCTCCTCATGCTGTGGACCGTGGTGGCTATC
>NZ_DAXW01000001.1:64093-86856 GCF_002506585.1 Methanoculleus sp. UBA430
GTGGACCGTGGTGGCTATCGCCACGCGGGGGGTGGGGACCGGGGAGGGGGTCTCCCCCTCCCCGCACGCGGCACGGCACTCCTCAGGGCACCCCGCCCGGCCTCCTCCCCGGACTGGCAGGCAAGCGGGAACACACGGAGGGGATCGCAGATTCCGGGGTGTTGTTTCATAGGGCACTACCCGGGTGGCAATCTCAGCGACACCTCAGGCTCCGCCACATCGCCCCTCCCCAGTAGTCCGACCGCCAGCGAACCCAGAGATCCCCGGGTCCGTGGCACCGTCCCGTACCCGAAAAACTGCTCGACAAAAGCAGAACAAAACAAAAAATTAGGGTTGGTTAGGGTTTAGTCCCGACGAAGGACCAGGAAGGCAACCGCACCAAGACCGGCGAGAGCAAGGAGTGCTCCGAATCCGGGGGTGGTGGTCGGGGTAGCCTGGGTGGTCGTGGTGGTGGTCGGGGTGGTCTCAGTGCCGGTGGGGGCCGTGGTCACGTTGCCCGTGGGCTGCGTGGTCGGCTGACCCTCGACTACGTTGAAGATCGTGGTTGCGGTCTGACCGGCATCGATGGACTCGACCGTGACGATGTACTGGTCGACCTTGAAGCCGGTTCCGTCGACTTCGAAGGACCAGGTGTTCATGCCGTCACCCTGCTGGATGATTGCAGAGCCACCGACGCCGGAGAAGGTGGAACCCTCGGTCTTCTGGCCCGGCTGGAACGCAGCGGAGGTGACCTCAACATTCAGCGTGTCACCGACCGCAAGGTTCGTGGTTCCGGAGATCGTGAATTTGCTGCCCGCAGCCTTGTCGCCGATCGGGTCGATGAAGAGCTGGGGCTCAGCGATAACGAACGTGAGCTTCACGTAGGTGTCCGGAATGTTCGGGGAGTCGAGAGCGGCAATCAGCGCGGACGCCGCGGCGGGTGCCTGCAGGCTGGTGAGTTTCACAGTGGTTATGCTGGGTCCCGAGATCGTTCCATTGGAGTTCCAGTTGATTGATCCAGCATCACCAGTCTTAACACCCATCGGGTGCTGGACGACGACGAAGTACTGGCCTGGAGCGAGATCGTCGGTTTCGACGTCGTCTTCGAAGGTGCCGTCGGACTCAATAGACGGGGATAGAACGGCCAGTGTACCGTCCGTTGCACCATAGTAGTTCTTACCGAAGATCCAGATGAACACGTTGTCCGGGTTGCCCTGTGCGGTTCCGGAGATCGTCAGGTCGTTTCCTCTTGCGACGGTGGCGCCGCTCGTGGTCGCGCTGATGAACCCGGATCTGAGCGATACGGAGACCGTGTCGTACTTGGCGCTGGAAAGCTTGTCCTTGTTTACGTTCTTCGAGACAGCGTAGATCGTGTAACTGCCGGCATCAATGTTGCGGGTGGTGGCGGCGGTGTTCCACTTGTACGACCAGGTGTCGTCAGCTTCGACGCTTACCGGGTAGGGTGTTGTGTCTGTTACGTTCGTTGGATTGACACCGTCTCTATCGAGGTTCGGGCCGGTCATGAAGAGATAGACCGTCTCACCCTCGGTGTTGGTTCCAGAGAGGGTAACTTCCTCACCGATGTAGTAGGTGCCGGTGCCGGACGACGTGACGGTGACACTGCCCGCTTCAACCTTCACCCTGACATCGTCGGACTTGTCGCCAGGCGCAAGCTCTTTGACCTCAATGGTGTAGGTCTTCGCATCAGTCGATCCAGTGGTGTTGAACTCGATAGACCGGGTGCCGCTGGCAGTGGTATTAATGATCGCGCCGTTAGCGGCGGCGTTCATACTGCCGGGCATCACACCGATCTGGCCGGGTACGATCATCGGGGTGGTATAACCGGAGCCCGCGGTGGTCGTGACGTTCAGGAGATACCCCCTGTTCGACTCGCCGGTGATCGTCACGGTGAACCCGCTGTTGCGGATGACGGTGTCCTTGCTGGCTGTGATGGCAAGCGACCCAGTGGTGACCTCAAAGGTCACGGAGCTGGTGCTGTAACCCTTGTCGTAAAGTGCACTGCCGGACTTCCAAACCCCCTGAGCGGTGTAGGTACCCGTCGTAGCGTTTCTCAGAGAGATTAGTGCAGTGTCCGCCTTCTGGGTGCCGCTAAGATCCACATTGAGGGGCACACCCTCAAACGTCGTCACCGTACCGCCGGCAGGTGTGGTAACCCGGACCTCTACATTAGCGGCCCCCGCCGGAAGAGTTCCGACGTTGTGCTGGATCTGGAACCGGATGTCCTGTCCCCGGGTTACAGATTTCCCGTTCACAGAAGTGGTTCCACTTCCCTGCAGAACATCAAGGCTCACCGAGGGAACCTCAACGAGAACGGTCCCGAGGGCTGCACTCTGGTTGGTGAACGGGGGCGCAGTGAAAGCATACCAGGCTCCGGTCGAAGACCCAACTGCCGATGAGGTCAGATCGAAATCCGAGACGTTGGCTACCGCGATAGTCTTGCCAACAGTCGCGCTGGTCGCACTTGAGACACTGCTGTACCAGACCAGAGTCCCGGCAGTGCCAGGTCCTGGACTGCCAAACAGAGAATCTACATCGAGGTCGTCCTCGCCTACATAGATTGTATCGCCATCGCTAATACTCCGTGCCGCAGCCGGTGCAACGACCAGCGCAGCCACGAGGATCATGGCGACAACCATCAATTTTGTCATACTCTTCATACTATACCTCCATTGTGATGACATGAGGGAGTGTGAACGCGAGGTACTCGACAGACGTCGAATACGGGTTCACCACGCTCTATACTCCGAATCACGGAATATGTCACAATATTTGTGGAACACTTATTATATCCTTTGTGGTCGACCGGGTATCCGACGTCCCTGATAGGCACCACAACACGGGAAAACGCCCCGAATACGCCAGGATCATGCTTCATTCCCGGATCACCGGGTTTCATTACTGTGTGAGAATAAAAATGTTACCCCGGCCAAACCGGGGAGCGCCCGACCATACGGACCTTTCATCCCCGCCTGTTCTCCCGCGCCGCACCCGTGCGGCCGCACCACCCGCGGCAGGCACCGCCCCAGCCCGGGAAGCACCCCGGGTGCCTGCCCCACGCACCCCGGCGACGGTGCCACATGCCGGAGCATGTATATAGGAGACCACCTCTAGTGCGGAGACTTTTCTATCCCGGCCGGCCAACTACTCTCCATGCGGATCATTCGGGCCCCCACGCTCGCACGGGCACACGAACTGGCGGTCAGGACCGTCCTCGAGAAGGGATGGGTGCTGGAGACCGAGAACGACGAGGCGACGATCGAGTGCGAGGAGCTCGCGCTCGACGTGGAGTCGCCGGGAAGCGAGCCGATGGCGAGCCCCGCCTCCCGGTTCCAGAAGCGGTTCCTGGATGCCTACGCCGAGAACCTCCTCTCCGGCTCCGACGCCAAGTTCGAGTACGACTATCACCGGCGGCTCTTCGACTGGGGCGAACGGCTCAGCGCCAGGGGCGAAGACGTCCACGTCGACCAGATCGCCTACATCGTCCGGAAACTCATCTCCGCCGCGAACTCCCGGCGGGCGGTCGCGGTCACCTGGAACCCGGTCGTCGACGAGAACCTCGACGACTGCCCCTGCCTGCAGCTCGTCCAGTGCCTCCTCCGGGACGGGAAACTCCAGATGAAGGTCGTCTTCCGGAGCAATGACATCCTCTCCGCCGCCGGCTCGAACATGTACGCGCTGGTCCACCTCCAGAAGGCGATCGCGGACGAACTTGGCGTGCCCTGCGGGCGCTACACCCACATCGCGCTTGTCCCCCATGTGTACTTCCGGCGGGATATGAACGATATCCCGGCATTTTGCAGATCCGGAACCGAGATCCAGCCTGTTGCCGAGGTCTGCCGGGCCTGCGGAAAGTGCTCCCGCGCCTCAAAAGTGTGACCCCGGGGCGTCAGGTTAATTAGGAACTACACACAACATTTTAGAGCCCAATAGCCCGGTAGTGTAGAGGTCAATCATGCAAGGCTCTGGACCTTGCGACAGCAGTTCGAATCTGCTCCGGGCTACTCGAACCTTTTTCTCAACAGCATACACCGGGGGGCGATATATGGCTGATTACAATCTCGGCTGCACCGTGCAGCTCGACGACGAACAAACGCTCGCCCTGCTTGCCGGACTCTACAAAGTGGGCAGGATCCGGCATATCCAGGTCCAGGCCGTCCCGCTTCCCAGGCCCTTCTTCAGTGAGAGCCTCGAGAGGGTCGCCGCGACCGGCATCCCTTCGGTCGTCCACGCACCCCACCACAGCCACGGCGTCAACCCCTGCGCCCCCGCGGCCTACGAAGACCGGCCGGCGGCGGATATCAAGGAGCATATCGAGCTTGCCATGAGCCAGGCCCTCGAAGCCGCCGACGTCCTCGGCGCAGAGACGATCGTCCTCCACGCAGGAAGATATGAACCGGGCGGGCGCTCCGCCGCCGTGGAAGAATTCTCCCGCTTCCTCGACACCTGGGCCGACCCCCGGCTCACCCTCGAGAACCTTCCTTCGGTCTACGCCGGCTACCCGCTCCTCGGGAACACCGCCGGAGAACTCGCGACCCTTGCGGGCGGCAAGATGACCCGGTTCTGCCTCGACTTCCCGCACCTCGCCTGCACCGCAAATCACCGCCAACTCTCGTTTGCAGCGGAACTGGAGCGGTTCAAGACCCTTAACGTGGCCCTCCACCACCTCTCGAACCTGCGGTGCGGCTCGATCACCGACGAGCACCTCGAACTCGACCACCCCGACGGCGGCCTCGACCTCGCGGCGGTCTTCTCCCGGCTCCGGCGGCACCCCGCCGTCCCGGTGACACTCGAGTACAAGCAGGATGTCCCGGAGGTCTACGCCCGGCAGGTGCGGGTCTTTGCCGGTCTCTGGGAAGACCATGCCGGGAACTGAACCCACGCCCCCACCGCGGGAAACGTTAATGTGGGAGCGATCCCCATCTAGAACTACGGGCATGCCCCGGGGTGAGAGCACGTGAATCCTTCTGTCCAGCAGGCGCTTGAACGGATGAGAACCGTTGAGGGGTTCGAGAAAGTCCGCTTCATCATCCTCTATGGCTCCGTTGCCGATGGGCAGGCAAAAGCAGGGTCTGATGTCGACCTCTGCATCTATTACGACGGTGATCGCGAGGAGGCGTCCCGATTCCGGTTTGCGGTACTCTCCGAACTCTGCGACGACCGCTACGACATCCAGATCTTCTCCCACCTGCCCCTCTACGTCCGGACGGAAGTCCTCCGCGGAAAGGTGATCTACTGCCCCGACGAGCGGTTCCTCTACGACCTTGCATACCAAACAATCCGGGAGTTCGATGATTTTAAGCACCGGTTGTATGATTACATCGGCAAAGAGGCAATGGCGTGACAGGAGGCGTCCGCGATACGGCAATTCGTATCAAACTCCAGGAGATGGCCGAGAGTGTCGATATGGTCGAAGAGCACCTCCCCGACTCAGCCGATTCGTTCCGGCAGCTCGGCATCGTAAAAGACGGCATATACAAACGCACCGAATATTCCATCGAGAACGTCTATGATATATGCGCAATCCTGAATGCTGACCTCCACCTCGGTGTCCCCGGTACGGATGAAGATATCCTTGAGAACCTCGTGTTGCACGAGGTGCTCGCCCCGGCGATCCGGCAGAATCTGAAGGCAATGAAGGGATTCCGGAACATTGTTGTGTACCACTACGGGGCAATCGATGATGATCTTGCCTTCTCGATCCTGAAGGTGCATATCGATGACTTTTCTCTCTTCAGGCGGGAAGTTGAACGCTTCCTGCAGTCGGTTGCGTGACGGGCCATGAGCCGGTGTCACAACCGGTCGATGCCCCTCACGCCAGCAGCGCCGCGATGATCCCGGTTAAAAAGATTCCATCGAACGTCCCCGCCCCGCCGATGCTCGCCATCGGCGCTCCCAGTTCCCCGATACGATCGAGGTTCAAGAGGTCCGCCCCGATCAGGGTCCCGAGCGTCCCGCTCACATAGGCGATGATCACCGCCGCGCCCGGAACACCCCCCGCAAAGAGCGAGAGGATCAGGGCCGCAAAGAGCGCCGCGAGCGGCGGGATGAAGAACGGTGTCGCGATCCCGAGCCCCGGCACCGGGCGGGCGACGAGTTTTGTTGTGACCGTCACGATCCCGACCCCGAGGAGAGCGAGCCCGAGGAGCAGGTAACCCCCGCTGAGCAGGACCGAGTCGTAGAGCAGGTAGAGCGATATCGCCACCGGGATGAGGGCCCCACCGACGTTGACCGCGAGGACCGTCCTTGATACCGGCTGCGGGATGCGGTAGAGCCGCCCGTACATAGCGACGTAGCGATCGGAGATCGGCGTCGCCGACCGGCTCTCCAGCGTCCTGACGGGGATGTTGATGAAACTCCCGAAAAGGGTCAGGAAGAGGATGAAGAGCACCTGCCACCATGAAAACCCGAGCCTCGCAAACGTCGCCCCGATCACCGTCAGAAAGAGGATCGGGAAGATAACGACGGCGAAGAGGAAGAGGACGAGCATCCCGAAGAGGAGGAGGAGGAACAGGGGAGAGAAGGGGTTGAAGACGACCCGGTCCATATCAAGAAGTTACCCTTCCCACTAATATAGACTACCCCTGCGGACGCAGACGATGGCGGCATGGTCGTGGTGGTAAGGTTCGAGCCACCGGACGTCCACCACGTCGAGGTGCTGTTCAAGCCCGGCCCGGGCCTCTGCGAACACCTCCTCCGGGTCACGCCGGACGTCCACGCTCCGGGTCTTGAGCATCAGGATGAGGTGCCCGCCGGGTTTGAGGAAGGCGAGGTTCTGCTCCGCGATCTCGACCTGGTTTGGCTGCGCTACGTCCTGGTAGACCAGGTCGACCGCCTCCATGAACGGGGCATACTCCTCCGGCCGGTTCGCATCGGCCATGATCGGGACGATGTTCTTCCTCCGGCGGGCCACCTCGAGGAGGTCCTGCATCGGCCGGGGCGCAAACTCCACCGCGTAGACGGTCTCAACGTAGTCGGCGACGTGCGAGACCGTGGTCCCGTTCGCTGCACCGAGGTAGAGCACCCTCATCCCGGGGGTGAGGTCCAGCCCGCCGCCGAGGGTGTAGAGCGCCGCGAGCTTGCTCCGGTAGGGATCCCAGACCCGGTAGCCGTCGAGCGTCCGTTCCCCGTAGACCCCCCCCTCGCCGGGCGAGACGAGCACGTTCCCGAGCCGGATCATGCCGTGACCCCCGCCTCGTCGATCCGCGCCTGGGCAGCGTTGAGGAACTCCGGCACCGCCTCTCCCCGGTAGTAGTCGAGCCGGGCGGCGATGGCGAGTTTTGCCGCGAGCACCCGGGCCACCCTTCCCCGCACCTCACGGGGGGCGTTATGGACCCGCCGGTGCTGGAAGATGATCCCGTGCTTCGGCGGCGGCGTTCCGCCCCTGAGGTGCGAAAACAGCGCCCTCTCCGACCCGAGGACCTGGATGGTGCTCCCCGGCATCCTCGCGAGCGCGGAAAGCCCCCCGGCCCGGGAGAGGAGACGGGCCGCGACCAGCCCGCCGATGAGGGCGCTCGTGTTCGGCAGCACCTCGTCGGCCCGGGCCGAGACCTCCCGCATCAGGCGGCTCCTCGTCCCGGTGAGCCGCTCGATCTCGCCGGAGACATCGAGGAGACCGCCCCGGGCCCCCCGCCGGATGAGGTCGAGCATCTTTCTGGCCGGGAGCGACCGGTACTTCCGGGAGAACGACGGGTTCGTGACCTGGTACCACTCAGCGGCGCGTTCCTGGAGGAGATTGATGACGTTGTCGAGTTCGTCGAGCATCCTGACCATCTGGAGGAGCTCGACGTCTCTCGCCTGGTATGAACGGGCGATCTTCTCCCGGGCAAGGGTGGTGCAGACGGACCGGAGCAGGTCAACGTACTCCGCCCGCGTCCGGACAACGCCGCAGTCCCGGGCAATCTCCCAGTCGATGGGGACGTAGGACTCCATACCGGTGCGGAGCGTGGCAGCCCGCCCGGCGAGCGCGGCCGGATCGGTGCCGGCGGCCCGACACCCCTGCTCATCGACATCTCCGAACCAGTAGCGCTGTAGCATGGTACGGTATTGGAACTCTGTCGATATAACCCGGGCGGTCAGGCGATGCCGAACGAGTAGACCATCACCGGAACCATGATCGCCCCCATGCAGTAGACCCGGCGGATGTTGACGAGAGCCGGGACATAGCCGACCGCCGTTGCGAGCAGGAGGACGAGCCCTCCGAACGGGCCGCAGAGGAAGAGGGAGAGGAGGGCGACGAAGATGATGACACCGTGGTTGATCTTCGTGATGTTGATACCGCCAAACCACCAGGCCGTACGCGAGAGGAGGAGGGTCAGGAGGTAGGCGCCGACCGCGGCGAGAGCGCCGGCAAGAAGGATGGCGGTTGCCGGCGGGACCTCTTCGAGCGCCCCGATCGCCGCCATCACCCCGCTCCGCGTCCGGGCTATGGCGTAGAAGGCCGCAAGCCCGAGGAAGGCATTCACGGTGTTTGCGGCGCTGGTCGCAAGGATGTATTCGCGCGGGTTGGAGTCGTAGCCGATGACCGACGTCAGGAGGGCGTTTGCCGTGGCGCTCGAGAGGCCCGGAAGCCAGCCGACGAGAGCGCCCGCGGCGGAGCCGAGGACGGAACCCCGCCGGACCGCACCGGCCGGGAGGTCGATCCCCGTAAAACTCTGTTCGGGCATGACCCCGTGCGACGCCTTGAGGAGGACCGCGATCCCGAAGAGCCCGGAGAGGAGGGGCATCAGCACCCCGGACTCACCGCCCGCCGGCCAGGCAAGGAAGGAATAGCCGAGGGAGAAGAGGCCGAGGAGACCCGAGACCGAGAAGACGGCGAGCGCCCATCCCGGCGACTCGGAGACGACGATGAGGTAGCCGGCGACGGCGAGGATGACGAGACCGATGCCCCAGTCGATCGCCGGTTGAAGTGCCGGAAGAGCCAGGACAAACGCAAGCGCGAGCGGGAGAGAGAGGGCGACGCCGGCGGCGCTCCCGAGAGCCGATATGCGGACGGCCTCCTCTCCCCGCCCTTCGAGACAGAGGGCGTGCGCGGGAAGGACCGCGAGGGATGTGTCGGCATCGGGGATACCGAGGAACGTGCTCGGGACGTTGTCGAGGAACGTATGCGTGACCAGAGTGGAGAACATCGCGGAGGCGATGACCACCGGGTCGAACCAGGCGAGGAGGAGCGCCTGGAGCGAAAGAAGGACGCCGGCCACGGTGTTGGCATGGATGCCGGGAACGAGGCCGCTCACGACGCCGCAGCCGATACCGACGACGGCCCCGAGCACGATACTTGCGAGCACGCAGATCTACGGTCGAAGCCGGCGGGGATAAACCAACCGAATCGTGCCCGGCAGGGGCGAGGAGGAGGCATCCCGACAGATACAGTCATATTCCACCGGGACGAACGTTGTGGCAATGAAGATTGCCATCACCCGGCTCGAAAACAAGGCGGCGGGAGACCGCGCTCTCTGCACCTCCTGCGGCCACGACTGCTACACGGTCTCACCCCTCCGGGCGGAGGTGCGGATGGAGCGGGTTGCCGCGTTCGTCGAGGCCGTCCACCGCGGCGAGTTCGACTGCCTCTTCTTCTCGAGCGCCCTCCCGGCCGCGATCGTCGGGCCGAGGCTGAAACGATGGCCACGGGTGATCGCCATCGGGCCGAAGACTGCCGAGACTCTCCGGGAGTCCGGGATCGAGGCAGAGATCCTCCCTTCGTTCTACTCCCGGGACTTCGTTCCCTACCTCGGGGAGTGGCTCCGGGGGCGGACGGTCGGGATCCCGCGGGCCGACGTCCCGAACCCGGGCCTCCTCAACGCGATCGCCGCCGCAGGCGGGACGGTCCGGGAGGAGCGGGTCTACGCCCTTGCCCCCACGGGGACCGAACTCGCTCTCGACGCCGCCGACGCCGTCCTTTTCACGAGCGCCATGTCCTACCGGGAGGCCCGGTGGCGGCCCCGGGACGGTCTCCTCCTCGTCGCCATCGGCGATATCACCGCCGATGCCATGCGGGCCGGCGGGCACCCCCCGGCAGTCGTCGGAGACGGGTCGCTTGCGGGAACCCTTCAAGCGCTGAACCGGTTGAAAATATGACACCGAATATGAACGGTCCAGAGAACCCCTGCGGCGGGGCTCTCCCCGCGTCGGGGATCGTCGTCATCGACAAGCCCCGGGGGCCGAGCAGCCACCAGGTGACCGCCTGGGTCGGCGATATCCTCGGCCGGCGGGTGGGCCACGCCGGGACGCTCGACCCACAGGTCTCCGGGGTGCTCATCGTCATGTTCGGCGGCGCCGTCCGGCTCGCCCCGGTCCTCCTCTCGCACAACAAGGAGTATGTCTGCTTGATGAGGCTCCACGCCGATGCGCCACGGGAGGCCGTGGACCGGGTGGCGGCTGAGTTCACCGGCCGGATCTACCAGCGGCCCCCGAGGAAGAGCGCGGTGAAAAGGAGCCTCCGGATCCGGAAGATCCAGGAGATCGAGATCCTGGATATGGCCGGCAGGCTCGTCCTCTTCCGGGTCAGGTGCGACGCCGGGACCTACATCCGGACGCTCTGCATCCACATGGGCTACGCGATCGGGGTCTGCGCCCACATGGAGGAACTCCGGCGGATACGCTCGGGCACGTTCGACGAGACAGCGGCGGTCTCGCTTCATGACCTCGTCGATGCCTGCGCGGCGGCCCGGGACGGCGATCCTGAGCCCCTCCGGGGGATGATCCTTGCCCCGGACGCCGCCGTCGGCGACCTCCCGAAGGTCGTCATCCGCGACACCGCGGTCGATGCCGTCTGCCACGGCGCGGTCCTCGCCGCGGTGGGGGTCACGGCAAAGGTGGGCGGATTCGGGAAAGGCGAGACGGTCGCGATCGTGACGGAACGCGGCGAACTGGTGGGGCTCGGGAAGGCCCTCGTCGGTTCGCCAGCGTTGAAACCGGGAGAACCCGGGTTCGTCGTCGCACCCACCACCGTCCTGATGCAGCCCGGCACCTACCCCCGGGGCTGGAAGACGCACGCCGGGGCGCAGGAACACTCATGATCTCATTGGCCCCGTGGCGAGAACCCCGCCGGGAGGATATTATTAATAGACTGTCCCGCCAACTAATGATGCACATTCTCTGCTGAGGTAGTCTAGACCGGTAAGGCGCGGGCCTGGAAAGCCCGTGGGGCGTTGAGCCCCTCGGGAGTTCAAATCTCCCCCTCAGCGTTTCTTTTCAAACGATTTTTGCGAGCTTTTTGCCTGACGTTTTCGGTCTGCTTGCCCATGGCATCGTCATACTGGGAATTTAGCAATTTAATCGCGTTCAATGTTTCCATATCGGTGACGGAAAGAGGCCCAAATTATTTATCCCGCATTCGTGATAGTTCCGGGAACGCCCATCACCCCTCCATAACGAGAGAATACCTGTGGCGATCACAAAAAAAAGGGGAAACGACATCATGAAGATCCAGGTGAGCAAGCATGGTCCATACATTGTGACCGGGGGTGTCCCGCTCATGGTGATGGAGATCTCCTACGATGACGGGGGCGACTGCCGGTCGTGGAAGAAGGTACGGGAGTACCCGCTGCAGGAACGGTATGCCTTATGCCGCTGCGGACGGTCGAGGAACAAACCCTTCTGTGACGGGACGCATGCGAAGGTCCGCTTTGACGGTACCGAGACAGCCGGAAACGAACCGTATCTCCAGAGCCCGACCATCATCAGCGGACCGGAGTTGGAACTGATCGATTATGAAGGGCTCTGTGTGCACGCACGGTTCTGCATGCGGGCCGGAGGAATCTGGAACCTCACGGAACGGTCCAGTATCCCGGAGGCACGGAACACGGCAATAGAGGAAGCATGCAACTGCCCTTCCGGCCGGCTCGTTCTCCGCGACCGGAAGACCGGTGAGACGATCGAGCCTTTTCTTGATAAGTCCATCGTCGTGGTCGAAGATCCTGTCAGGGATGAACATGGGCCGCTCTGGGTCCGCGGCGGGATCCCGGTCGAGTCCGCCGAGGGAGGGACCTATACGATCAGGAACCGGATTACCCTCTGCCGGTGCGGGAGATCGTGGAATAAACCGTTCTGCGACGGGAGCCATGTCGGGCAATGAGCGACTCGACTCCTCGTCCGGCGCAGGCAACCGGGAGAGGCAACGTCGTATCGAAACCTCGAGGACGATCGTAACGATGATATTCAATAGGCCGCTATAGATCATAGCATGTCCCGGACGACAACAGTGTGGGTATCTCAGGAGACAAAGGAACGGCTGGCAGCGATGAAGCGGTATCCCCGCGAAACCTTCGACGACGTCATCAGGCGCCTTATGGATACTACCGAGGACGACGAGCCCCTGAGCGACGAGGCTATCCGGGGAATCGAGGAGTCACTTGAAGACATTAAGGCCGGTCGCCTGTATACCCTGGAGGAAGCACGCGCCGAGTTGCAGGCGGCATGGCGTACACGGTAAGACTCACGACGGCGGTGGTGCGCGACCTCGCGAAGATGCCCGCGAGTGTCGGAACCCGGATCCTTGATGAGGTGGAGGCCCTCGCTCAGGAGCCGGATCCCGCCCGGCACGTGAAGAAACTGAAAGGGAGAAGTCAGAGTCCCTTTTACTCGCTCCGAATAGGGAGATACCGTGTTATTTTGAACATCTTTGACGACATGCTTGTGATTGTCGTGGTGGAAGTCGGTCACCGGTCGAAGGTGTACCGCAAGCACTGACATCCTCCCGGGAAAAAGGGGTTTCGCCCGTCAGAACGATACTCCCACCATAAGCATGGCAAAGAGTACCAGGTCGTAGACGGTATGCGTGACCGCCGACGTTGTGGTGTTCGAGTACCTCCGGATGCAGGCAAAGACGAGCCCCGCAAGGAAGACCGAGATGAGGCCGTCCCAGCTGTACTGGAACGCGTGGAGCGATGCGAAGAGGAGCGCCGGGAGGAGGATGCCGAACCGGGGCTGGAGCAGACCGCGGATGCTCACCTCCTCGCCGAACCCCGCCGCGATGGACGCCACGATGATCCCGGGCAGGGTGAGCGAACCGGCAAAGAGCAGGTTGACAGCCTCAACATCGGTGACGGGGAGGCCGAGCCAGCCCACCAGCGCGGCGAGCGCCGGGTCGATGAAGTGGAACGCGATCACGAGCGCGAAGGCTACAGCAACAGCAAGAGCAATTTCTCTTCCGGTCGGCCGGACGAGCCCGAGCCGCTTCAGGACCTGACGGGGCGTCCGCCGGACGCATGCCCCGGCGATGAAGAACGAGCCGATGAGCGTCCAGAAGAGGGTGTAGGCGTTCAACGTGACCGTATCCGCGAGGAGGTCCCCGGACTCGAGCAGGGGATCGAGGAACTGCGGCGAGAGGAAGGGCGGACCCCCTGTCGCCAGGAGCGGTATGGTCGGGATGAGGATCAGGGCGAGGATGACGACGAGCGCAACCGTATGGAGGAGCGAGTCCGGGTCGAACGGAAGGTACCGGGCGAGCCGGACCCTGAACCGGCGGGAGAGCCCGACGAGACTTGCAAGTGCCGCGGCAAGGACGCCGAGCAGGAGGAGAGCCACCTCTCCGGCCAGGGCGAGGTCGACGGTCTCCGGATCGAACTCCGCGCCCTCAAGCACCTCCGCCGGCAGGATCGCTATGACACCGACGCCGGCTGCAGCGGCCGCAACCCCCCCGACGAGAGCGAGGAGCCAGAAGACGGCGGCCCACCGGTACGCGGGGTGCCGGTCATCGGCGAGGTAGACGAGCATCGCGAGGACGACGAAGAACGCCACGTCGAGCGAGGCGACAAGGAATGATCCCGCCTCGCCGCCGACGGTCCCGGAGACCGCCGCGAGGAAGATGAGGCCGAAGGCGGCGATCAGCAGTTCGGGGGTGTGGCGGCGAAAGGATTCCAGCGACATGATCTCCTCGGTTCAACACCAGACAGTGCAGTATCTGTTGGCCCGGCGGCACGATGAACGTAGCGCACGCTTCACTGCCAACGCAGCTTCCCGATGACCACCCAGCCAAGCGCCCCTGCAACCGCGAGGACCGCCGACGTCGCGAGGAAGAACGCCGGCAGCGGCCACCGGCTCGTGAAGAACGCTCCGGCGAACGGTCCGGCCGCGAGCCCCAGCGAGTAGAAGGTGTTGTAGATGCCGTAAGCGGCGCCCTGCGAACTCCGGTCGCGGTAGATCTCGGCCATGATCGGCATCACCGGCACCAGGGCGCAGGAGAGCGTGACCCCCAGCACGAAGACGGCAGCGATGACGAGCACGAGGGTCGGCGCCTGCATGGCAGCAACGATCGCAACCCCCGAGAGGAGGAGCCCGCCGCCGATGAGGGAGCGGCTCCCCCCGTACCGGTCATAGATCCTTCCTGCGGCCGGCTGGGCGGCGGCGGCGGCGACCGCCAGCACCGCAAAGACGAGCCCGATCGTCGCCGGGGAGGCCGCGAAGGTAGCGTGCAGGTAGACCGGAAGGTAGGGGTCCACGACCCCGTAGGTCCCGGAGACCGCGACGACCGCGGCCCCGCAGGCGGCGAGCGGGAAGAGACTCCCCCGGGGCAGCATACCCGACCGTTCCTGCCTGCAGGTGCGCACCGGGACGGCGAGGACCGCGAAACCGACCGAAGCCACCAGCACCGCCGGGATGAGGAAGGTCGCGGTGTAGCCCAGGTACTCGAAGAGCAGCCCCCCGACGACCGGCCCGAGGACGGTCCCGAGCCCGACCGCCGAGAGGGTGATACCCATCCTCTCCCCGAGCCGGGCGGGGTCGCAGGTATCGGCGAGGAGCGCAAGCCCCGCAGACCAGGTGGCCGCGGCCGACACCCCCTGGACCGTCCGGGCGACGATCAGGTGCGTGACCGTGGTCGAGAAGCCGAAGAGGGCAGTCGCAAGGGCAAGAAGGAGCATCCCGGCGATGATGAGGGGGCGGCGCCCCACCCGGTCGGAGAGGAGGCCCATCGGGATGGAGAAGAGGAGGAGCATGGCGGCGTAAACCCCGAAGACGATCCCGACGACCGATTCGTCGACACCGAGCCGGGGGGCGTACTGAGGGAAGACCGGGATAAGGAGCCCGTAGATCGTCATATCCATGAAGATGACGAGCACGACCAGAACGAGGATCGCGTCCGGCGATGCGGCGATGCGATCCCGGAGTCGTTGCGGTTCCCGGGTTCTCATGACAGTATCTCTCCACGCGACCACCGTCGTCTCCGCGGTGCCGCTCCTCTATCCCGTAGGTTGGCGCCGCGGGCATATATCGGTAGCAGGATCGTGGCCCTCCTCACCATACTCCCCGGTAGTAGGCGAGCTCGCGGGCGTAGGGGCGGAACGCCTCGACGAGGGCCGTCGTCTCGTCGTCGGGCAGGGGGCCGCTCCTCCCGGCAGCGGCAAGCGCCTGCACCTCCGTGGGCGTAGAACAACCGACGATCGCGACGGAGATATCCTGGGCAAGGGCGTAGCGGACGAGGGTCTCCGGCGTCACCCCCGTGCCGGGGGCGGTGTAGTTCGACCCGCCGAGCACCTTCATCCCGATGACGGCGACACCCTGCTCCTTCGCGGCCGCAAGCGTCGTATCGAGGAATCCTCCGGGTGCGCCTTCCACCGGGTTTGCGGGCATCATCACGGCGTCGACCGGCCAGTTCTCCACCGCGTGCGAGAGGACGTCGGGGTCGTGATGGCCCGTCACCGCGATATACCGGACGATGCCCATCTCCTTCGCTTCGATAAACGCTGCGAGGGCGCCGCTCACCCCCTCGATCTCCCGGATCTCGGCAAACGTCCGGACGTCGTGGATCTGCCAGAGGTCGAGGGTCTCGATGCCCATCCGCTGGAGGGTCGCCTGGAGGTCCATCTCGGCATCCGCGTGAAGCCGGCTCGCCGATTTGCTGGCCTGGAAGATCCGTTCCCGGAGGTCAGGGCGGCTCCGCCAGACCTCGCCGTAGTAGTCCTCGCTCCCCGCGTAGGCCTTTGCCGAGTCGAAGTAGGTGATCCCCTGGTTGAGGGCCTCCATGATGACGGCCGCTGCCTCCGCATGTCGCCCGTATGTCCTGAGGACCCCCTCGCCGCCGAGCCCAACGAGGGTGACCTCCCGCCCGGTCTTTCCGAACCTGCGCGTCTCCAGTCCCGCCATGGACCACTCCTATCCGCTCCCGGTTATAAAAATGTTCAGCCGGGGAACGGGTCATCCGTGGAGGTCCCCCCGGGCGCGCATGCCAAAAATGAAAGAGGAGCGGGGTCCTTCACTCCACCGCCCGGATCACCGCCACCCGCCACTCGGTCCCGTGGAGGCCGGTCGTCGTCCAGGTAATCTCCTTCCGCACCGCCTCTCCGTCGATCTCAAACCCGTAGGTCGCGGTGCCGTAGCGTTCGGCGGCAGTCCGGCGGGCCACGTCGAGCAGGTCCGGGTAGTCCGCGTAGTGTGGGTCATCGAACGTCATCCGCCCGACCTGGGTAGTGTCGGTGTCGTAGAGCACCCGCCCGTCCGTCTGGACGACCATCACCTGGAAGGGAGTGCCGTTCGCCGCCGGGCCGACGGCGTTGCCGATCAGGACTTCCGGCCGGAAGACAACAGAGACAAACCCGGCAAACCGATCCTCGCCGGTAAAGATCGGCGTGGACATGACCGCCGCCGGGATACCTTCCGCGACCGTGATCACCTCGCTCATGATCGGTCGCTTCGATGCCAGAACGTGCCGGACGTTGGGCTGGTCCCGGAGATCCGCGCCCTCGACGCCATGGTACGCCGCCGGTTCGGCGGCGAGGAGCGTGCCTCCCGCATCGGTGACCGTGCAGTCGACGATAGCAGGGTCAACATCACTCAGGTTCAGAAGGATCCCGCGGGCGGCGGTGTCGTTGAGGCCAGTACCCCTGAGGTCAGACGCCGCGTGGCTCAAGCGGCCGTCAACAGCCTCAAGCGCCACAGCGATATCCGACTGCAGGCGAACAAGGAGTTCTCTCGCGTCTTCATTGGTTCCGGAAGCAGGCAGCACTATCGGCTGATTCAATGCCGTAAAACCGGCGACGACAGCGACGAGGACCGCTACGACCGCGATGATCCATGGGTATGATTGAGAACTCATCTGCTCCCTCGTTTGGAAGAAAATTGAGGTCAAGAGATTTAAGGCCTGCGAAATCGTCTTCGTCGAAAAATCAGCGTTATCCGAAGGAATTTTTCCACCGAAATCGGAGAGGGGCGTATCAAGGGGAAACGGCCATTGGATTTTCCCGTCACGGCGACGGGAGGCTCATCGCCGTCGTTTACGGCATCCAGCCGGCGTCCGCCTCCTCTTCCCGACCCCTGCCGTCGGAACACCCGTGAAATCCACCCACTGCGGGATCGACCGGGTCCGGATCACCCGGGCGTCCGCTCCCGGAGCCGCTTCTTGTACACCCGCCATCCCACGACCCCGGCCACGACCCCAACGATGATCGCGACCAGGATGCCAATCCCGAGCGCCGGGTTCTGCCGGTAGACATCCAGAAGCACATCGGCCCCGAGGGAGAAGGCAAGGCAGGAGAAGATTGACCCGATACAGACGCAGCCAAAGACCCGGCGTTTCTCCAGCCCGAGCAGTCTCCCCAGGATCGCCCCGTTCATCGCCCCGGTCCCCTGGAGCGGGAAGAAGACGAAGAGGATGAGCCCGACCGTCGAGAACCGCCGGAGCCAGGGCTGGGCCTCGGTGTAGTTCCGGCCCGCCGTCATCCCGCTCTCGATCAGCCGACCGATGAGAGGGAGTTTCAGTGCCAGATCCAGGTTCCAGACGACGAAGAGTGAGACGGCCACGTCGAGGAGGAAGATCATGAGCGTGATGAGCCACCAGGGGTAGCCCAGGACGACCGCGAGCGGGATGATCGTCTCCTTCCCGGCCGGGGGGACGAAATAGGCGACGAGCAGTCCTGATATGATGAGGAACTGCTCGTAAGGCTCGGTCAGGTAGAGCACCAGAAAGACGACCGGGATGATGGCGAGCGGGAGGATGAACTTCACGGAGCCGGCGAGGTAGGGGCTCTGAAGTATTGCCTTCCACCGATCCGGCCCGGGGGTTTCAGTTATATGGTCCATGGTGATTGAATAGAAGTTCCTCTGTTCTGATTTGAGACGACGGAATAATACGTTATCGAAAGTGGGTACCAGCAGGTTCAAGGGTATGCACCGCGAGGATACAGAATATGACCTCTCCCCCTGCCATACGGCCGCCCCGCACCCTCCCCGCCGTCGAGAGCGGCACCCGGGAGAGCGCCCTCTGCACGATCGCAAACGTCGGGACCGCGCTCGAAACCCTGCACGAGGTGAGAAAGCACGTCCGCGGCGATCACAAGCGCCGCCTCGACGAGGTCGCGGTCATCCTTCGGGTGGTCGCGCTCGATGCCCAGGCGACCTACGCGATCACCGACGACGAGGCTCGGGCGTTCATCCGGGACTGCCGCTCGCGGTGAGAACGGCGTTCCCCACCCGACCGGGGCCGATCCGGTCCCACCTCCTCCGCCTACAGAGAGTTTAACCGGTCCCACGCCAACATCCGGTATGATGAACGAGTCGCTCCGGCAGGTCGTCCACCTCGTCTTCGGCCTCGGGATATCGGGGTTTGTCCTCCTCTTCGACCGGGGCCTCACCCTCTCCGTCCTGGTGCTCGCTCTCTTCGCGGGGTTCCTCCTCTCCGACGCTGTCTCCCGGGGCTACACCATCCCGATCGTCTCGTGGGTCATTGCCGGCCTTGAACGGCGGGACGCCGCCCCGGGAAAGGGAGCGCTCTTCTTCGCGCTCGGTGCCCTCTTCTGTCTCGTCTTCTTTGAAAAAGAGATCGCTTTCATCGGGCTCGTAGTGCTCTCGCTCCTCGACAGCGTCACCACCCTCGTCGGCGTCCGGTTCGGCAGGACCCGGATCTACAACCACAAGTCCCTCGAAGGCACGCTCGCCGGGGTCGCGGTGACGGGGGCCGCCCTCTGCTTCCTCGTCCCGTCGGCCGTCGCCCTCGCGACGGCCGCGGTCACGGCCCTCGCCGAACTGATAAGCCCCGTGGACGACAACCTCGTCATCCCGGTCGTGGCCTGCCTCACTCTTGCGGCGTTGCTCTGAAAGAGCCCGGAGACCTCCGTTCTATCTCCCGGGCGGCGCTTCGTGGTGAAACGCGAACCGGTCGCACTCCGGGCAGGTGGAAAAGACCCCGCAGGCGGAACAGTCCTCGCCGGTGCAGGGCTGGACCCTGATCGTGACGCTCGTGCGGGGGAATTCCCCTTTGACGTCGGTCTCCACGTGCTTCACGATACCGTAAGCCTCCTCAAGGGTCGCGGTCTTCGGGACGACCAGGTGGAGGTCCACGAACCGGTTCGGCCCCGACCGACGGGTCCGGAGCCGGTGAAAATTGATGACGTCCGTGCAGTGCTCATTGATAATCTCCCGGATCCGGGCCTCCTCCTCCGGGGGGAGGCTCCGGTCGACAAGGTCCTCGAACGAACGCCGGATGAGGTCGAATGCCGCCCGGAGGATGATCCCGGCAACCACGAGCGCGATGAGGGCGTCGAGGACGACAAGGCCCGTCAGCCGGATCAGGACAAGCCCGAGCACGACCCCGGCGGAGGTGTAGACGTCTGTGCGGAGATGCCAGGCGTCGCTCTCAAGCGCGATCGACTCCGTCTTCTTCGCCACCGCCATCAGTCGGGAGGAGACGTAGAAGTTCACCCCGGCCGAGAACAGCATGACGGCGATCCCGAGCCCGAGCCCCTCGACGTTCAGCGTCTCCTCTCCGCCGAGGAGGTTTCTCAACGCCTCGTTGACGATCAGGACGGCGGCCACCAGGATCAGGACCGCCTCAAGGAGCCCGGATATGCTCTCGTACTTCCCGTGCCCGAAGGTATGGCACTCGTCAGGAGGCCGGGCCGACTGCCTGACCGAGAAGTAGGCGACGACCGCGGCCACCAGGTCGATCCCGGAGTGTATCGCCTCGGATATGATGCCAACCGAGCCTATCGCGATGCCGACGACCAGTTTTGCCACGACGAGAAGCATGTTCGAGACGACCGAGAGGCGCGCGGTCTGCTCCTTCAGCGCGCTATCCTGACCCCGATCATCCCGCTCGCCCGAAACGATCACGTCCATGGTTGATGAGTGTTCGCCCTCCGCCGGGATAGGGTTTGCGTCCCCCGAAGGGGTGCCGGAGGCGGCCGAACGAAGAAGGGTGTGCCGGCAGACCCCTCTCAGTCCACCGTGAGGATGATGAGCGAATCGGTCCCTTCGCGTCCGGGGGAGACACCTTCGGTGAGGACCACGCGCTCTCCGGGCTTGATGATGCCGGAATCGCGTATCGAGTCGAGGATTGCCCCATGCCAGTACTCCTTCTCGCTCCGGATCAGGTACGGGCAGACCCCGTAGGAGAATGCCAGGAACTTGAAAGTGCTCGGGTTCCGGGTGAAGGCGAGGATCCAGGCCCCCGGCTTGAATCGGGAGATGTTCCGCGGGGTGCTCCCGGAACGGGTAGGCGTCAGCACGAACCGGATGCCGAGCGCATCTATCGCCTCGATGACGTTTAAAGAGACGACGTCGTTGACGGTGATCTTCTCCCGGCCCTTCCCCTGCCGGAAGTAGGCGAGCGGGCTGCACCCCGCCCCGACACTTGTGCGTTTCTCCTCGGTCGACCGGGCGATCTTCGCCATCATCGCGACCGTCTCGACCGGATATTTCCCGATGGATGTCTCCTCGGAGAGCATGATCGCGTCTGTCCCATCGAGGATAGCGTTTGCGACGTCGGTCACCTCCGCCCGGGTAGGCCGGATATTGTCGGTCATCGACATCAGCATCTGGGTGGCGGTGATCACCGGCCGGCCGAGGATGTTTGCCTTCTGAATGATGCGCTTCTGCACCGTGGGGACCTCCTCGATGGGGGTCTGGACCCCGAGGTCGCCCCGGGCGATCATGACCCCGTCAGTCTCCCGGAGGATCCCGTCGAGATTTGCGAGCGCCTCCTGCCGCTCGATCTTCGAGATCACCCGGATGGACTTTCCGGACCGGGCCGCATACTCCCGGGCCTTCAGGATATCCTCCGCCCGCTCAATGAAGGATATGCTGAAGGTGTCGAGCCCCTCGGCGAGCCCGAACTCGATGCACTCGAGGTCCCGGTCGGTCACGGCGCTGAGGGCAACGATTCCCCCACCCCCGACGAGGCTCATCCCCTTGCGCGAGAGGAGCAGGCCACCGATAACCACTGTCGCCCTGACATCGCTCTCTTCGACCTCGTCGACCCGGAGCTGGAGGAACCCGTCGTTGAGGAAGATGGTGCTCCCCTCCGCGACCAGCTGCGGAAACTGCTCGAAGTCGACGGGGATCCGGGAGGAATCACCCGGCGCCGGAGCGGTCGTGAGGGTGACGGTCTCGCCCTTGTGGAGTTCCAGGGGCTCGTGGGCGAGATCGCCGATCCTGATCTTCGGTCCCGGGAGATCGAGCAGGATCGTGACGGGAAGACCGGTATCCTCGACCACGGTCCGGATGTTCCTGATGTTCTCCCGATGCTCGTCGAACGTTCCATGAGAGAGGTTGAGCCGGGCGACGTTCATGCCGGCCCGGACCATCCGGGCAAGGACCTCCCGGGACCGAGATGCGGGCCCGATGGTACAGACGATCTTGGTCTTCTGCTCGGGCAGGGTCATTCGCTTCCGTTTTGCCTGCTCGGATATTCGTTGCAGCACCTCTTCGAGCATCATGAAGTATCGTCAGGTGCCGGCACCGGATTAACCTTCGCAAAGCGGGGTAGGGGTCCCGGAAAAAGAGAGAATAGAGAGGAGTTACGCACCTGTTCCCGGTGGTGCGAGAGGGATCACTCCAGGACGCCCTCCCGGTCGGGTCTTGGTTCCACCAGGTCCCGCACCGGGGTCGCCTCGAGTGCCCGCCCGCTCTCGGCACTGTATTCACCGATGCGACGGTGGACGTGCTCGACCATGCCCCCGGTGGTGATGATGAGTGAGTTCTCCCCGATCAGGGCTTTTAAGATGCACTTGTCGATGACACCGTAGGTGTAGTCCAGGAGGATCCGCTCCCGGTTGGCGAACTCCTTGGCCCGGGTGCCCATCGCCCCGATGTGCTCGACCGCGCCCTGCTCCACGAGCGCTCGCAACTCGTCGCCGCCGATCCGGTCGGCGTTGCAGAGGTAGATCGTCCCGACTTCGTCACGGGTCGGGGTGTGGCCGCGCAGTTCTCGCTCGATCCGGTCGGTGAACTCGAGCACGTTCTTTGGAGGAACGCCACGGTCGATGACGCCCCGGAGACCGAGCTCGTTGTAGAGGTCGAGAAGAGCAGGTGGTTTCAGCCTGGCGGCAGCGAGGAGACTGTGATCAGAGAAGACCTCTTCCGGCGGCCCGCGGGCGAGGACACGCCCCCGTTCCATCAGGATGACCGAGTCGGCCCAGCGGTAGGCGAGTTCGACGTCGTGCGTGGATATCAGCACCGTCCGGCCCCCGGAGGCGAGCTCGTCGAGGAGTTCCATCACCTCCTCGGAACTTGCCGGGTCGAGGGTATTGGTCGGTTCATCGAAGACCAGGACCGCCGGCTCCATTGCGAGGATGCCGGCGATGGCGACTCGTTTCTTCTCGCCGCCGGAGAGGTGGTGGGGCGGCCGTTTCTCGTAGCCGTGGAGCCCGACGTACCCGAGCGCGTCCCGGACCGCTCGCCGGACGGCGTCGGGAGAAAGACCGAGGTTCACCGGACCGAACGCCACGTCCGCTTCAACGGTCGGGGCGATGATCTGGACGTCGGGGTTCTGGAAGACGAACCCGACCCGGCGGCGGAGGTCCCGGAGGCTCCGGTTGTCGTAGGCGAGCGGCCGG
>NZ_DAXW01000001.1:86873-262010 GCF_002506585.1 Methanoculleus sp. UBA430
ACGGTCGGGGCGATGATCTGGACGTCGGGGTTCTGGAAGACGAACCCGACCCGGCGGCGGAGGTCCCGGAGGCTCCGGTTGTCGTAGGCGAGCGGCCGGTCATTGAAGCGGACCTCGCCTGAGGCCGGCCGGAGCATGCCGTTGAGCATCAGGAGGAGGGTCGACTTTCCGGCGCCGTTCGGGCCGACGATGGCGGTCTTTGATCCCGCGGCGATACGGACGCTCACCCCGGTGAGGGCGGCAGGACCGTTCGGGTAGGTGTAGGTGATCGCGTCGGTCTCAAGCAGCGGTATCATACGAGTACCAGACCTCCGGTGAAGAGCGAGACGCCGAAGACGGCCCCGACGTAGAACAGGGCCGTTGCGAGCGCAGAGGATGAGACGGGGCGTGTTTCACCGGGGATGCCGAGTTTGCCGTCGTAGCAACGCGCGTCCATGGCGAGCACCAGGGCTTCGCCGCTCTCCCAGGTCCGGAGGAAGAGCGCGCCGGTGAGCATCCCGAATGACTGCACCGACTCCCGGAACCGGCCATACCCGAGCCGCATCACCTGAGATCGATAGATCTGGCCGGCCTCCTCGATGAAGATGAAGATGAACCGGTAGGTGAGCATGGCGAGGTCGATGAAGACGGCGGGCACCCGGAGCCGCCGGAGGATATCAAGGATCTCGGTCATCGGCGTCGTGAGTGCGATGAAGTAGAGCGAGCACATTCCGCCGAAGACCCGGGCGAGGAGAAGAACGGCAAGGTTCGCGCCGCCGACCGTGACCGCGAGGGGGAGACCGGGGACCTGGATGAGCACCGCCCCGCCGCCGGTGATGAAGAGGACCACGGCGATGCTCGTCGCCGCAAAGAGAACCGGGACCAGGAGGAGTCGGACGTAGAACCGCGCCGGGATGCGCGCGAGGACGAGGAGGGCGGCGCTCATCGAGGCCGCAACCAGCAGAGGGGCGACGGGACCGGGCGACGAGACCGAGATGAGGATGCTTGATAGCCCGATGAAGAGTTTGAGGCCTGAGCTCGTCTCACGCAGACCGTTTGTCTGGGCAACGTCTTCGAGGATATTATGCATTGCAGTCCCGTTCCCTTATCTGGTTAGCCGGATCACCAAAAAAATCAGGCGGTTTTCCTGCTGCCCTGCCAGTAGCCGAAGACGTAACCGATGATCACCGCGCCGATGGCCGCCTGCAGGGCAAAGAAGAGCGACTCGATCTCGCCGCTCGGGGGTGCCCAGAAGGACTCGAACCAGGGTTCGTAGCCGGAGGCTTCGATGAGGTCGGCGGCCTCGCCGTCGGCCCCACCCCAGGCCTCCTCACCGGAAGCCCGGATCGCGGCGTCCTGGACGAGGAAGACGGCGGCAAAGACGATGATGATCACGGCAACCGTGATCTCCAGACCGTGCTTCATGCGGCGGCCTCCCGGAGTTTCGTGATGGTACTCTCGGAGAGGAGGTTTAAGCGGGTGAGGATCTCGGGTTTGATCTGGACGATGTACTTGAAGACCAGCGCGATGACCGCGCCCTCGATGATGGCGAGTGGGATCTGGGTGACGGCGAAGATCGCGGCAAACGCAGAGAAAGCCCCGAGGAACCCGACGCTTCCGGGGAACGCGAGCGCGAGCTGGACCGAGGTGACGACGTAGGTGACGAGGTCGGCGAGGGCCGCGGCAAGAAAGACCGTCGCGTAAGTGTTTGCGCCTGCCCGGGTCCCGGCCTTGTAGATGATGTAGGCGACGACGGGCCCCGCGATCCCCATCGAGAAGACGTTCGCCCCGAGGGTAGTGATCCCGCCGTGTGCGAGGAAGACCGCCTGAAATACAAGGACGATCAGGCCGAGGACGGCGGCGATGCAGGGGCCGAAGAGGACGCCGCCAAGTCCCGTCCCCGTGGGATGGGAACAGCTCCCGTTGAACGAGGGGAGTTTAAGCGAGGAGAGGACGAAGACGAAAGCGCCTGCGACGGCAAGGAGCGGCAGGGCATCCCTTTTTTCCTGTACAAGCCTGTTGAGCTGGTAGATTCCGATAACGATGAAGGGTAGGGAGACAATGAACCAGATCTCCCACCAGGGACTCGGTAAGAATCCTTCCATAATGTGCATGATATCACCTGCAATATGCCTGACGGGGTTAAATCAGATAGACTTGTTTTAATGAAACATTATTTGGTATATGCTGGTTATCCCAGGTCATATTTATCTTCTGCGATATTCAACACTACAGGAACGTTATGCGTCCAATTCCACGGATCGTCGTCGCCGGAACTCATAGCGGCTGCGGCAAGACCACGCTCGCAAGCGGCCTGATGGCGGCGCTCACCGCCCGGGGGCTCGCCGTCCAGCCCTTCAAGGTGGGCCCGGACTTCATCGATCCCACGCACCACACAGCTATCTGCGATCGCGCGTCGCGCAACCTCGACCCGTTCATGATGGGGGAGACCGGGGTGCGGGAGACATTTTTCCGCGCATCCGCCGGGGCCGATATCGCCGTCATCGAGGGCGTGATGGGGCTCTACGACGGGGTTGACGGGACCGATGCCGCGAGCACGGCCCACGTCGCGAAGATCCTCGACGCCCCGGTCCTCCTTGTTGTGGACGCAAAGGGGGCGTCACGAAGCGTTCACGCAACGGTCCGGGGGTATGCGGGGTTCGACCCGGAGGTCCGGGTCGCCGGGGTCGTCTTCAACCGGGTCGGGAGCCCTCGCCACCGGGCACTGATCGAGGCCACGCAGAGCCTCCCGGCCTACGGGTGGGTCCCGCGACAGGACGACCTTGTGGTCACGAGCCGGCACCTCGGGCTCGCGATGGCAGCAGAGACCGGAGCGATGGCAGGATTCGGGCCGGTGGTGGAGGCATCCTGTGATCTCGCCGGGATCCTGGACCTCGCCCGGACAGCCCCACCTCGCCCGGCGCCGGTGAATATCCCCGACCGGCCGGAGGCTGAGGTCCGGGTCGGCGTCGCGAACGATGCGGCGTTCTGTTTCTATTACCAGGACAACCTCGACCGGCTCGCCCGGGCCGGGGCGCACCTGGTCTTCTTCTCACCGATGACGGACCGGCTCCCGGACGTGGACATGCTCTATCTCGGAGGAGGCTATCCTGAACTCCACGCGGCGGCGCTCTCGGCCTCTCGCTGCCGGGAGGACGTGCGACGGGCAGTCGACGACGGCATGCCGGTCTACGCGGAGTGCGGCGGGCTCGTCTACCTCACGGAGCAACTTGTGACCGACGAGGGCGATTGCCCGATGGTGGGCGTCCTCCCGGCGGCGGCCGCGATGACGAACCGCATCCAGGGTCTCGGCTATGTGGAGGCCCGGGTGGTCGGCGGGGCGCCGGTCCTTGCGCCGGGCTCCGCCTTCCGGGGCCATGAATTCCACTATTCGCGCCTTGACTGCGCTCCGGATGCCCGGTTTGCCCTGGAACTCCTCCGGGGACGGGGGATCGACGGCGCGCGGGACGGGCTCACCGTGCAGAACGCGGTCGGGCAGTACACCCACGCCTACTTCACAGAAGGATTGGCCGGCAGCCTGGTCCGGGCCGCCGGGACATACCGGCGGACGTAGGGCAGATTTCTGCCCCCTAAGCCCGTCGATACCGGAAAAAAGGGTTAAGCAGTTGTGTTGGCGGTGACGATCACCACCCCGGTGGCTCCGGACGTCTGTGAGGTGTAGGTGTAGTTCCCCGTGCCTCTGAAGTTGTAGGTGAACGATTCGCCCGGCTGGAGCATCCCGGAGTCAAAGAAACCCAGAGCCCCGGTCCCCGTGACGGTCTGGTTCATCTCGCCGTCGTTGGTCCAGCCCACCGTGGTGCCCGTGGGAACGGTGAGCGTGCTCGGCGAAAATCCGCCATCGGTGATCGAGACGAGCTCGTCGGCGACGGCAGCGGCAGGCGGTCCGGGCGGGGTCTCCGTCGCGTTCGCAGCGGCGGTCGTTGGCGTGGTCCCGGCCATCGTGGTGGTCTCGGTCGTCACCGGCGTTCCGGTCTCACTCGTAGTCTCGGTTCCCATCGGGGTTTCGGTCATCGTCGGGCTCTCGGTTCCCATCGGGGTCCCGGTGGCCCCCGGTGTCCCGGTCTCACTCGTAGTCTCGGTTCCCATCGGGGTTTCAGTCATCGTCGGGCTCTCGGTTCCCATCGGGGTTTCGGTGGCCCCCGGAGTCATACCGGGGGTCGCCGTCTCGTTGCCCGCTGGCTGCACGCACCCTGCGATCATGATGCTCGCGATCACCATGAGCGCAAGGATACCAAACAATCTCTTCATGCGGTGGACGATACCTTTTGGCGTAAATAAACTTTACCCCCTGATGGAAAACTGAAACATAGAGTGGAAATCAGCCATAGCAGCGTGGTACACGGCCATCTTGCAATCAGGTACATCGCGTGGATGTTCCGGGTGAAAAACACCATTACCCGTCAACATCGCCGTAATAACAGGCGGTGTACCCAAATAGCAGAACTCCTGGTGTGTCGCGCACCTCCCCGTAGCAAAGCAGGGGAGGTGAAGAGTGAAGCCGAGATCGCTGTTCTGCTTGCCACAAAGTGTTCTGCAGTGGAGAGCGCCGCACCGGTGGGATGACCGCCAAGGAGCGCTCCCTCGCCTCGCCCGGCACGGTCCCCGTCTGCCGGAGACCGCTCGCATTGTGGTGACAGCACAACATGGTGTGGCTGTATTCATTTCGTCGAACGAACCGGGCGGCAAGATGGGTACGGATGGTCCCTGGAGCCCGCTGTTTGCAGGTTCAAGAAAAAGAGTGGCGGGATTACTTCCTCATCATGAGGAAGTATCCGGCCGCTGCAATGATGACGACGACGGCGAAGATCACGAGGATCATCGTCATGGGCAGGCCTTCAGAGGGCTGGCCCCCGGGGGTCGTCGTGGTCGTGGTCGTGGTCGTTGTCGTGGTTGGGGTCTCGGTCGGGGTGACCGGCGTTGACCCCGGCTCGGTGAAGAGCGCGTAGACGCTGAAGTGCGTCACTGTCGCCGTCACGGTCCGGGCACCGGGGTTGACGGTTACTGCCACGTCTTCCCAGAGGCCGGCCTCCGCGTTGTACCACTTCACCGTGAACTGTTCGCTGGCGGGGTCGAGCGTCTCCCAGACGTCATCGGGGATCGTGAACGTCAGGGTGATCGCCGGGCTGAAGGTGGCGCCCGCGGGGCTGGCCTCATAGGCGTAGCCGGCGAACTGGAAGACTGCTCCGGTCGGAGCCGCCGGGACATCGCTGCCCGTGAGGGGTTTGAGGCTGATGCTGGAGAGCGGGTTGCCGTCTGCGTCGAGTGCCTTCGTGCCGATCGGGATGAGCAGGCTCCCGACGTTGTCCTCGGCGTTAACCCTGATGGATTTGAGGACGGTTCCTGCGCTGTTGGTCAGCAAGGTGCCTGTCGTGGTGTAAGAGACAGGGGCTTTGCTGCTGCCGCCGCCACCGCCGCCACCGTGGTGGGGAGGAGCGGTGGGCGTGGGCGTCACGTGCGGAGTGATGGTGAGCGTATGCTGCCCGTAGGCCTGCATCGTGCCGTTGGCGCTCTGCCCTACCATGTAGACCTGGTAGGTGTCGGGTTCAAGGCCTGTCGTCGAGATCGTGGCCTGGTTGGTGTTCGCCACTACATACTTCCCGCTGCTCGGGCTGACGTAGACATTACCAGCGAGCTTCTGGGTTGCGGCGATACCGTTGTAGGTGAGGTTCAGGCGGAGCGTATCCCTACCGAGCGTCAACGCGTCGATGAGTGCGTTGCCATCATAGGCGACGTTGCGGAGAACAACCACGCCGAGACGCTCACAGGGTGTATCATACCTGAACTGCGCGGTAAAGGTCGCGTTCTGCTGCACACTCGTGGGGGTGATCGCGCCCTGGTCAGGGCTCTCCATTACCATAATCGGCATCGCGCCGAGGAGACCGATCCGGTCGCCGTCCATGGCGATTGCAGCAAGGGCGTAGTCGCCGGGAGCGGGCGTAATTGCCGTCAGGCCCTGCGTGCTCAGCCGGTAGCCGGTGTGCAGGTCCACCTGGTTATCGGGGTGGCGCAGCGTTGCCGAGATGTTGCCCGCGTTAGTGATGTTGTTTCCTGAGTGTTCGGGTATGGAGATTGTGCCGTCGTCATCCACCGTGACCTTCGCCCAGCCGCCATCGATGAAGATGTAGGCAGCCTTCTTGATAAGTTCGGTGTAGTTGACCGAGTGCATGCCGCCTCTTCCGCCGCGGATCAGCTCATCAATGTACGACTCGTTTGCCTCACCGAGGACGAGGGTGGCATTGTGGACGTGCGGCACCTTCACCAGGAAGTCGAGGTCCGTGTTCGGATCGAGAACCCAGGCATTCTGGTAGGTCTCGCTTCCGGAAATGGTTTTGTTAGCGTTCTTGTCCACGACCACATAGGTGTCGGGGGTGACCCAGCCGACGTTTGTAACATTCTTTTGCAACTGGTTCAGGGTAGGGAGGGTTACAGTGCACCCGTAGAGGGTGATGGAACTTACCGCGGTCCTGCTGACATCCTTCACCGCAGTGTAGGTCGTGTCGAGGCCGGAGACCTCGCCCACCTTCGTCGAGTTCACCCAGATCATGTAGTCGTAGTAGAGGTGGAATGCGCGGCTGTCGTAGTTGCCCGCACGGTCGTAGGCGCGGAACGCAAGGTCGCGGTTTCCGTCATCTATCTGGATGGTATCTGACCCGGAGGCGTCGTCGCTGGACCAGAGAACCTCGCGCGAGTTAACGTCCATGAGGGTGACATTCTTGAAATACCGATCGGTGGCAACCCATGTCAGGGTAAGATCCTCCTCGGCCTCGATGTAGCCGTCACCGTCACTGTCAGTGATCGTGAAGGAGTTGATCACCGGCGCGGTGGCGTCGAGCGTGAATGTCCAGTTGAGGCACCGCTCATCGCCGAAGTTGTCGGTTCCGCTGACGTTCACCCAGTACTCGCCGTCAACGAGATCGTTGGGCAGGTCGCCCTTCGCGTAGTCGGTGGTGGTATCGAGGGTCAGCCGCGTCGGCCCGTAGGTCGCAGAGCCGAGGTACATCGTGATGGGCTCGGTCTTGTCTATCTGGGACATGAACGCCTGAGCCTGGGCCGGGGTGGCATTGATGTAACCGGTCGGCTCGGGATTCGAGAAACCGACGTCCACGACGTTGATGACCTGTGACGAGGTGTTGGTGTTCCCTGCGTCATCGGTCGCGGTGACCGTCAGGGTGACGCCGTCCTCAATCGGCCAGGTGACCTGTTCGCTGAAGGTACAGGTCGGGGCCAATCCGTTGAGCGTGAGATCGTACGTGACCGCTGCATGGGTCGTGTTCTTCAGGGTTGCCTGCGCGGTGCCCATCCCACCGACATCGTAGATCGTCCCGGCGATGTTGAACGTGGGCGAGACAGTCACCGGCGTGGTGATATTGATCACCGGGAGCACTTCATCCTTGGTGGAGAAGGTGGCGTTGTGGACAGCCGTAACACTCAGATAGTCATCAGGCGGGAGGTTTACACTACTAACGACAGAGGGAACAAGTCCAACTGTCATTACGCTTCCATCGTTCACCCTTGCCCTAAAGGTGATGTCCCATAGCCAGGTCTCAGTAGGAATTCCCACATCATTCGCAAGCTGAGGAGAGAACCCACTTGAGAGATCTCTTGGTGTTACTCCAGAGCCTGCCTCAGGATTCCTGACAAACGTTGTAGCTTCGGCAATGGACTCATTATAGAATACAGATAACTCCAAGCCTCCTACAGCGGGATCGTACGAGCCATTGAGGAAGATGAACACGTGACCATCTTCCCCTCCTCTGATCTGTAAAGCGTCAGTTGCAGCAAGTGTCCCGCTACCGGCAGCACTCGCTGTACCGACACAGAGAGCAATGAATAACGGCAGAATTATGCACGCTATCCTGAACTTCGTCGGTTTCATGAATTCTCCTCTCTTTTTAGCTATTATTATTCCTTTCCATTTAATATGACTACAGCAAGGACCGCAAAGAGTGTAATTAAGACGGGTAATGCCGCCTTTGGTGTACTCTCTGGCAGATCCTGCGATTCAGGGGTTTCCCCGAACTGTGTCGGTGATTCCTCTTGCAACGCAGTCGATGTTGTGACTGTCACGGTCATTGTCGGCTCATTCTCTGCTGTCTGCCCCGTTTCTCCCAGCGCGGGGGTCACCGTCGTCTGGGGCGTTCCGGCCGGTGTGGAGACAGGAGTCACGCTCCCGGGCGTAGGCGTGCCAGGGGTTCCCGGAGCAGGAGTCCCGGGAGTAGGGATTGTCCCACCAAATGTCGGGTTGGTGAAGGCAATGGGGTCCCCACGTGCATTCCCGAGTTCCCTGACGGCGATCGCGATGGGACCCGTCCCTTCAACCTGTACGGATGCAACAGGAACATCTCCCGTCAGCCCATCAGCCGATATCCCTGCAATGACAGTCATCCCTGCGTCGTTCTGGATGTTACTCGCCACCAGAAAGCCTGAAAGACCTTCGACCGAGGTGACCGAGACGTCGGGACCGTACGAGAGAACAACGTCAAAGCCTCCAAGGCCGATGCTGTCGTCTACGCCCGCGACGATGAGCTGCCCGTCGGCGAGGCGCACTTCCGCTGCCTGTACCGCTGTGAACAATACGCACAGAACCGCTACAAGAATGAGTGTGCGTGAAAAAATGGGTTTCATAAGTTGCCCCTCTCTTATAGGACAGGGTCGTAGTATTCGTCTACGTTGCCCGCAATCTGATGGAGGATATATAATGCGTCATTTACGTTGATTACGTGATCATCGCGATCATAGACGTTAGGATAATCGTAGGTTTCAAATCCTTCGATGTTCCCTGCAACAAAGTGCAAAACGTAAAGAGCGTCATTTACGTTGATTTTACCATCTTTGTAAGCATCACCCAACAATCCACCTTCAAACTCGATCTCAACCGTGTTGCTGCCGACCGGCGCGTTATAGATGACCAGGGTGGCATTCGTGGTAGAGTAGGTCCTCATGGTGGGATCGTACTCGAACGTACCGTTGATCAACTCATACGCCGTCTCCACACCGTTCACCTTCACTACCGGTTCGCTCATCAGGTACCTCATCGGGAACTCAAGCGCAATGCCGAGTTCGCCGCCGTTCCCAAGAACCGTCACGTTGTAGGTGGTGTTCTCGCTCCGGGCCGCGTTGAGCGGCTCGGGCTCCACCCATGCCACGCCGGCGATGCTCCCTGCGCCTCCCTCAGAGAAGACCAGGGTCGGGTCAATGAGGGACGACGGGAGCGTTATGTTGTAGAGCGCCGTCGCATCCGGCGTGACCCGGGCCGTGGTGTGGATCGAGGGGTAGTCGGTCTCGTTCACGACAAGCGGGTAGGTCCCTTCGAGAATGCCGGTGAAGGTGTGGCTCGCACTGTTGGTAACCCTGTCCGCGCCGAGAGCGATGCTGTCGGCGGTGACCGGTGCACCATCCTCACCGACGACGTTGACGGTAACATTCCCTCTGCCCAAAACCTGGAAGGTCTCGTTGACCAGGTAGACATCGGTGTCATCATAGAGCGGCCGGATACGGAGGTCGAGATCCAGCGCCCCATGATCCTCGGGCGTTATCGTGAACTCGTAGGTCATCTCCATGCCCTGCTCCCAGCCGACCGACTCGATGAAGAGCGCGAGCCGGTCGCTGTCCGTCGAGCTGTTCAGAACCTCAAACGCGCCTGTGGTGCCGTTTTCTCGGATGACCGAGTTGTTATCGAAACTGAACCCGGCTATCGGGATCTCGATCATCGGGGAGTACACGTTCTCGCTCGACGTGACCGTGATCGTCAGATCTGCCTCCCCGCCGGCAACCATCGGTGTCGAGGTGATGTCAACCGTGTAGGGATTCTCCTCCTCGATATCAGTGAGCATACCGATATCGGTCGAGACCTGCAGGAGCCCGGCCTCTTCTTCGTAGCCGAAGGACTGGATCACCGGGTTTGACCGGATCGTGTTGTCGATCTCGTTGATCGGGGCGGACTGCGAGTGGTCGATGCTGACCAGGATCGGTCCGCTGGCGTCGCTGGTCGTGGCGGTGAGCGTATGGGACTTCACCGTGGAGTAGCCGTTCTTGAAGATGTCACGCTTCAGGGTTCCGCCCTCCATAAGGTCGTCCATCTGAGCGGATGTGAGCGGGTAGGTTCTCCGGGGGTTCGCCGCATCCACACTGAAGGTGCCGATAGACGTCCCGTCGATGGCGATATCAACCGTGCCGGTGGTGACGGTGTTGGGCTGGCACTGGACCAGCGCATCAACGGCTACCTGAGTGGCCCAGGTGTAACCCCAGCCTCCGCCGTTCTCGTACTGCTCGATGAGCCAGTTGACCCCTTTCTGAATTGTCTCATTTTCGGCAGGGACCCCGGTCGCGTTCAGCGCAAGGATAGCATACGCAGTCGCTTCTGTCTTTCTTCCATTATCATACCAGCCGTACGAATAGCCAACAGGCCAGGAGCCGTCGTTACGGTCCTGCTCCCCGATCAACCAATCCGTCAAAGCCGCCTTGGTATCGTTAATATCGTCGCTGCTGACATCATCAGACGGCAGCGCGAAGACCTCAAGCCCCCAGAGGGCGAGCGCCCTCGCCATTGCCTGATCATCGCCTGCCGGCCAGGATCCTTCCCTCTCTTTCTCGACGAAGTACCGCGTGGCATTCCTCATGTTGTCTTCCATGTAGCCGCGGTGCTCGGCGTCCAGCTCAACCGTCTGGTTGATCATGTCATGGATGAGCATGATGAACGCGGTGTTCGACTCGGGCGTCCACGAGTGGCAGACGTGAGCGCTCCACGTCCAGGTGCCGCTGCTCGGGTCGTCCGGGTTGTCGTGGAACCACTTGATCAGGCTCTCGAAGTTCACCTTGTCGCGTTCAAATGTGCTGCCGTTTGTGATATTTCCTTCAAGGAACCGGTTTAAGTCCTCACCAGGCATATTGATCCGGGCGAGGGTGTAGCCCGCGTAGGAGCTCGATGACGACTCCGAGGGCTCGCCGCCCCAGAGGCTCCAGCCGCCGGCACTGCTTTCATAATACTCTCCGGTGTTCTGGCCTACCTCGCCGCCCACAACGAGTTTCTTAACACCGTTATAGACCGAGGAGTTTGCATTCTCCCGGATGTCATCCCAGTCCGCGGGCTTGTCCGCGCGGTCGAGGTAGTAGTTCTTGACATTCAGCGACGCCAGCATCCGGCTCGTCGTCTGCTCGACGCATCCGTATGGATAGCCGATGAGGTAATCGAGACCGGAAAGGGTGCGCCCGCGGGCGCCGGACTGGACAATGATCTTTGTTGCGTTGTCGTAGGTGTTGTTGGTCTGGAGGGTGTTGAAGGTCAGTTCGCCGGGCTGGCCGCTGTTTACAGACGTGGCGTTGACGGACGAGACCTTTATCGAGGGGATCCAGATAAGGATCGCCGTTCCGTCCAGGGAGTCGGACTCCCCGTTCGCGGCGATATCGAACTTGATGTCACCTGCAGCGATCTGGCCGGGCGTGTTCGACTGTATCCGGACGCTCATGTAGTTCCATTCAGAGGCATACGCGTACCGGGTCTGATTTCTGCCGCCCTCGACCGTGACATGGTCCGGGGCGGTGACGTTGAACCAGATGGTGCCCGTATGGCTTGCATTCACGTAGGTACCCATGGAGAACGATGAACCGGCGGCTGCCCTGCCGTCCCAGGGACCGTAGACATAGCCGTCGGTGAACTCGAGGGTATACTCCTGTGCAGTAACGGTCGTTGTATAATCGGCCGTCCCGGAGACGGGCTTATCGCTTGTTACGTTGACCCGCACGGTGTAGGGCCCGGCCATTTCCGGGGTCCATACAAGTCCCTGCTGGAACCTGCCCCAGGCAGGGATGATCTCGCCAGGGTAACTCCAGGATTCAGCCGTAATGCCGTCCCCATCGACAATGCTGACATTGATATCAAGCGGGGACGTCGTGAAACCCCGGCGGTTCACGACAGATGCGGTGATGTGACTCTCCTGGCCGGTGATCACCTGGTTCGATGGCACGGCAACCCGGGCATCGATGACGTTGCTCTTCTCGGTCGTGACGACGGCGTTCATGATTCCCGATACCGTGATGTTTTCACCAGACGTGGAATTCAGGAATCCGTAGTTGTTGACGTTGAGGGTAACCGGCGTCGAAGCGCCCGTGTTGTCAACCGCCTCCAGGCGCACCGTGAAGAGGGGGGCGCTGCCCGATACGCCATCGAGAGTGGCGTTCACCGCTGCAACGCGGATGCGTCCGCTCTGGGAGTAGACGGAGCTGTTATGCAGGCCCGAGAAGAATGGGCCAAGAGTGACGTTTCCTGCCTCAGTGTCAAGGGTGACCACCGAGGGGTTCCAGCGCAGGTCGATATCGAACCCGCCCAGGTTGCTAACATCCTGCACCCAGACGGTCAGTTCTACGGTCTCCCCACTGGCGCAGGTGCTTTCCGCCGGGTCCACAGAGAGCGTGGCAGCAGAGCAGACGCCGCAGAGGAGGGTGAGGAGCAGGATGCTCCATACCATATGTCTCATTTCTTTTTCCTCCTTTATTCCTCACACGATCCTGAAGTACTCGTCCCTCAGATCGGCGCAATACTGGGCGATGAACATCGCATCGCCGACCTCTACGGCGTTGTTCCTGGTGACGTCGGTCACGAGGAACTTCGTCCGCTCATCGGGCTTCGACTTATCGGGCTTCGACTTAAGGCCGACGACTTCCTGGAGAACCGTCAGGGTATCGGCCTGGTTGACCTCACCGTCAGAGTTCGCGTCACCGTAGAGCAGAAGATATGCGTCGCCGTTCACGACATCGGCCGGGATCACGAGGGGGTTCTCGTCCCAGAGCTGTGCATCCAGGTTCAGGGCTGTCTCGTCGTCGGTAACGCCGACGACATTGAACCGGACGGTCGCGACGGTGACGTTCCCGTCAACACCGGATACGGTTGCGCCGTTGAACTGGACGCTTCCGCTCGCGATGTTCTTCGCCGTCAGGGGCAGGGCTCCGGGGATGACGTCCTGCGCCTCAAGGACAGAGCCGTTGAAAGTGAGCTCCATCTGGTAGGCCGCAAGGCCGGAGACCTGATTGACAGTTATCGGGAGGTCGTAGGTCGTGCCGGGCACGAGCACAAGGTCTCTGGGCAGCTCGATCTTGGTCGCCGGGTTGGCATACGAACCGACCGTGGCGTTTGCGCGGTTGTTTGCAAACGTCGTCTCGTAGTCGGTCGCACCCGCCCGGTTGACCTCGGTATCGATCGTGTACTCGCCGGCGACAAGTGTCTGGTTCTGCCAGATCATCGTCGACGCACCGGGCTCGAGCGCCGGAACCGCGATCGTCGCTTCCGGCTTGCCGGTGATGCTGTAGTAGAGGTTCGCCGCGTTGCTCCCGACCTCACCAAGGTTGGTCACCCGGACGCCGATCGTAGTGGTGCTCGCCGGCGTGGTATACCTCGGCGCGAGAACCTCCACGGCCAGGTCCGGTGCGGTGATCCGGACTGGATGCACGAGCCGGTTGTTCTGGTAGTTCAGTTCCTCGACCACCCGGTTCGAGTTGACCTCGATCCCGACGTTGACGTCGAGGGGCAGCCGGTAGTCGCTCGTGTTGATCCCGAAATCGCGTGCGTTGAGCGGGACCGTCGTGGTGAGGACATCCGTCTTCTCACCCTGAGCGAGACTCTTCATGAAGTAGGTGCTCTCGTTGTAGGGCCCGACCTCAGCCGTGCAGGCCATCTTGTTGGTTGGGTCATAGACGTAGTCCGCCGTCCCGATGTTACTGATGAGGAGGGCGAAGTTGGAGATCGTGATGGTGTCGTCCCGCTCGAGTTTCACGATCTGCGGCGCGGAGATGTCCGGCACGAAGTCGGGGAGGAGCGCGGTTGTCACGCCCATATAGCCGTAGTCTTCCTGCACCTGCTCGCCGTCGTGGTAGCAGAGCACCATGTAGGGGAGATCCGACTCGTGAACGAGGGCCTCCCGCAGTGCCTGCTGGCCGGCGGTCGGTGCGGTGAACGTCAGGGTTGCCTTACCGGAGTTGTCGGTGTAGCCGGTCGCGATCACCGTGTAGGGGTCAGGGTAGTAGTCGGCCGCGAGGAGGATGTTGGCATCCCTCGGATCGTCGTAGTATGAAGACCATTCCCAGTCCCCTGCCGCTCCCAGTGCAAGCACGACGCGTGCATTGGAGATCGGGGTTCCGTCATCGGCCGATGCGTTGAAGACGACCGGAACCGACGCCCCGGCAAGGACTGAGTCCGGCATCTCGTAGGAAACCGACCTCTCCGGGTTGCGGAACGTGGTGTAGATGTACTTGTCAATGCTCTGGGTATTCGGGTTCAGGAGACCATAGTAAGCCTCGTAGTTCCCGTCCGTTGCAGGGGTTACCCGCTGGGTTCCCGTGCCGGTGAACTCCACAACGGCAGCCGCTTCGGTCCCGGCATATTCCCAGATCGACGTTTCGGAGAATTTGTTGACGGTGAAGGCGCCCACCTCATGGATGGATTCGTCGGCAGGGCCGTAGCTCCTGGCGATAACGTCGTAGGCATCGCCGTCCCGGGTAACACTGGCACTGCGCGTCTCAGTATCAGGGTAAAGCGTCCCGATATACGCCGGTGCAGAGAGAGTGTTTCCTATCATACCGGGGTTGACGGGGCCATCTGTGTACATGTCAAGCGGGTTGTACCCCTCCCACACATCCATGTAACCGGAGACTCCGGCGGTGAGAACGAGGTAGTCCAGCCGCGTTTTTCCGGCCGTCTCGACAGTGAAAGTGTAGATCCCGGCCGCATCGGTCACGCCGCTCTGAACGCCGTTTTCCGTGTAGAGGTAGACGGTCTGTCCGGGCGTCAAAACGGATACTCCCATGATGGGGTCATAGGTGTAGACGTATGCGGTGATGGTCGCCTCATCGCCGGGGACCGACGCGTAGGCGTCCGAGTCCCAGGTCGCCGGCCAGTCATAGAAGCCATAGATGGAGGTCAGGTTCCCGTCGTAGACGTCCTCGTATACCGGGGGAGTGCTCCGGTGCATGAACCAGGGCTCAAGCGTCCCGTAGACGAAAACCGGGGTCTCCTGCATGTATTCGCGATAGTCGGTAGCGAACCGGACGACTGCAATGTAGCCCTCCTCCGGCATCGTGAAGTTGTAGGTCGCGAGGCCGTTCGTGAGACTGGCGGTACCTGAGTAGGTCCCCGGCTTCATCCCGTCGATCTCGGCGAGGAACGCCTGCATGTCGCCCTGTTCCGGGGCAGAGAGCGCCCGGGCGCCTGCCGACGAGAGCGAGAGGATCTCGGTCTCGGTCAGCGTGGTGACATAGACGTCAAACTCCTGACTTATGGTCTTCGCTCCATGGTGCGGGAAGGCCATGATACCGAGGTTGACATTCTCTCCCGGCGGGCAGATGGCGCGCTCCGGGAGCGGGATGACCTCCTGGTACATATACCCCTCTTCGCCAACGTAGATGCTTCCCGCGTCCCTGTCGTTGATCTTCATGTAGTAGTAAGTCTCATCGGCAGGTTGAGTGGCAAGGTCAAGCGAGTAAGATATGACACCGCCCACCGGGACAAGCACCGTGTCGACGACACGAATTCCACTGGAATTCCTGACCACGAAGGTGACGCTCTCGTCATAGGCCGAACCGTCGGCGGTGAGAAGCGGATACTTGATCTCGACGGTCGCGTTGTAACCCACCGAGTAGTATGCCGACTCAAAGATGGGGACGGTCGGATCTGGGGTCGGGGTCGGTGAGACTGGATTCTTGTATACATCGTCCTGTAACTCGAGCGTGCCGTGGGTTATCCCGACATACACCCGCATGTTGTTAGGGACATCGGATATGTCTGCTTCATAGTAGACATGCCCGTGTGCATCGGTCGTGCGTGTCAGGTTCTCAATGTAAACACGGGAATCGTTAGCGGTATACCATATGCTGATCCCGATATCCTCTCTCGCAAGGGGCTCTCCCGCGGTGGTGTTCCAGAGGACCGCCATGACCGGGAGCGTATCACCCGTTATGTAGTCCGAGGTGAGTGTTCCGCCGATGAGCTCGTGCTGGATCCCGTCCCACGGCTCGGCCCCGTTAAGGCCGCCGGTGGTGTTCACCGCTTCGTAGGCGTTGATCCTGCCTGCACCGTAGGCGTTGTTCGGCTGCATCACCGGCAGGATGGCCCCGTCTTCACCGATGTGGACCGCGGTCTCCATCAGGGTGGCCTTGACGTCGGCAGGCGTAAGCGAGCTGTTGCCCGAGAGCATCAGCGCCGCCGCCCCGGCTACGGCCGGGCAGGCCATCGATGTGCCCTGCATGGAGGCGTACTGGTTGCCGGGGTATGCCGAGATGACCCCGACACCGGGCGCCATGACATCGGGCTTGATGTACGGCGCTGCCCGGTTGACCGGCCCCATGCTGCTGAAGGAGGCGCGGTAGTCCATCAGGTAGTCGGTGGCACCGACGGTGATGGCGTCTTCTGCGGTTCCCGGGGTGCCGATGGTGGCGGTGCCGAAGCCGCCGTTGTTCCCGGCGGAGATTACGACGACGGTGCCTCCGGCGACCATGGTGTTGACGGTGGTATCAAGGATGGTCTCACCGTTGGACTGATAGTACTCAGCGAGCCCGGCCTCCTGGATCTCGACCTCGGTCTCGCCCGTGTTGGTCACGTTGAGTACCCAGTCGCCGTCCCAGTTATCGGCGTTCGAGGCATGAGGTGCCTTGAAGTAGTAGCAGTTCGTCTCCTGGTCGAAACCGAGCCAGTCGATCTCGGCGCCGGTCGCGACGTTGCCGTTAGCATCCGTGATGGCGATGGTGAGGTTCTCCAGGGGGTCAGCGAAGTATGAGCTGGCCGCAGTGGCGTAGTAATACGGCTCCTCGACCCTGACCGATCCGATCACGAACTGGGGCTCATAGAGGACATCGGAACTCCCGTACATCTCCGACGAGACACCGAGCCAGACATTCCAGCTCTCGCCCGGCATGAGGTAGAAGTCGGTATCAGCCACGCCGCGGGAGGGATAGGCCCCAAGGCTCATCGAGACGACATCGGCGTCGTTATCGATCGCCCACTGGACACCGTCGAAGATGGTGCTGAACGAACCGGAACCTGCTTCGTTGAGGACTTTCGCCCCGATCAGGTTCGCCCCGGGCGCGACACCCAGGGCCACTTCGTATTCATCGCCGCTGTAGTAGCCGTCGACCGTGACCGTGCCGCCTGCTGCCGTACCGGCGCAGTGGGTGCCGTGGCCGTAGTCGTCGTAGGGAGTCTCATTGTGCCATTCAACGAAGTCGGCAAATGCGACGACGCGGTCGCCGAACGCGGGGTGGTCGCCGTCGATACCGGTGTCGACAATGGCGACCGTCACGCCTTCACCGGTATTTCCATGCTTCCAGACGGACGGGGCCTCGATGTAGTCCACGCTCCAGACGGTGGCGTATCCGCTCTCCGGCTGCGATATGTAGTCGGGGTTGATCGTCGATGCGACCTCCACGACCGGGTCGTTGAGCGTGACGGTCAGGTCCGGCTCAATGTGGTCGACCCCCGGAATCGCAGCAAGTTTATCGAGCGTTGCCGGATCGGCCTCAATCCAGACAGCGTTTGCTATCCAGTAAGACCGGGCGGTCTTCGCGGCCGCAGAGTCGACCGACCTGACTGTTTGCAGCACCTGCGCCTGGCGGCTCAAAGCATTGGCCTTGAGCTCTCCAAACGATGTGAGATGCTTTGGCTGTTCATCCATGACCAGGAACACCGGAACCCGTTCCCCCGCCTGGACGGAGGGGGGGTCCCGCACGATCTGGTCGTCACCCGGCAGGGCACTTACCGTGCCCGCCAGGAAGAATACAAGGAGCAGAACGATTAATCCTGCTTCTGACTTCGACAGTTTCATCTTGATCACCCGAAAACGATCAATGGGAGATAAAGCATTTATTCAACATATAATTGTTTGGTTTTAATCTCCATCATTACAGATAAGAAATAAAAAATATTCGAAATCTCGGCCGCGATTCAGGGTATTATCCACCGGAAAGATACCTTTCAAAGAGAAAGACATATATAGAAACTACAGTTCTCCCGCAAATGATATGCCACGAAATATGGCGACCTCAATCATTTTGGCTATTTATTTCAGGACAATTTCTTAAAAAAAACAATAATTTGGTGTTTTTAGACCACCCCCACACTCACACCCGCGCGGAGGGCTGGAGCCGGCCGGCCTCCGGTCTGTCCCGAAAAAGAGGTTAAACCAGGTCACAACAGAGCAAACCAGATGTCCCGGAGGCCGACGTTGTACTGGGCGATGAAGAGGGCGTCCCCGACGTCGATCACGCCGTTTGTGTGGACATCGGTCTTACGGAACTCTTCGGTGCCGGGGCCAGGCATATCCTTCAAACCCACGACCTCCTGGAGGACGAGGAGGGTGTCGGCCTGGTCGACCTCGCCATCGTCGTTCGCGTCGCCGAAGAGGACCGGGGTGGCTCTGATATACCCCGGTCTCGTGGCGGTCAAGAGCCCTCCATCCACCGAGAGCGTGACGGTGTAGTTGCCGGGGAGGGTGTAGGTATGCACCGGATGCTGCTCTATAGAAGTGCCGCCGTCGCCGAACGACCAGTACCAGGACGATGGATTCTCCGTCGTGATGTCGGTGAACCGAACGGTGAGGGGAACCGGCCCGGCGGTCACATCCGCAGAAAAGGCCACCCCGGACATGACCACGAGATCGAAGCGGGTGGAAGTGCCGGGTGTGTAGACCGCCGTCCCGGCGGACATTCCATTCACGAGGAAGACAATCGCTTTTCCGGCATCGCCCTCCTCCCCACCAACGATCAGCCGCTCATTAAAGAGGGCCTCACCGCCGTAGACCCCGGCGGTCTCGAGGGTAAGCGACCCGCAATCGCGGTCGTCGATCCGGGCCGTGATGACGGTCCCGGCCGGTGCCGGGCTCCCGTCGACGGTGACCGAGCCCCAGAACTCCGCCGGGAGGAGAGGGACGGCGGACACGGGCCCGGCAAGGGCGAAGAGAAGGAGTATAACGAGGATCCGCCTCACCCACATCACGCTCCGATGGCACAGAGGGTGCCCGGCCCGGTCATGTAGAGCCAGTAGCCCCGGCCGGGGTAGACGGACCGGTTATCGGCATACTCCCCGCTCCCGTCGTTAACGATTGCCGTTTCAAAGACCTGGGTCCCGGCATCGAACCCGATCAGAGTCGTCCATTGCCCGTCTACGGAGAGGAGGGCATCCCGTGCCGCAGGAGGGGTCGTGCCGGTGATCCCGACGGCGTTCCACCCTGCGACGAGGGTGCGCTCCGACGGCGGGAGCGGAAGCTCTGTCGAGAGGGTGAGCGGGACCGTCGCAGGCCCGGCAGAGTAGATCCAGATCCCTTCGAGAGGGGCGATCCGGTCGGTCTCCTGGAGGGGTATCCAGGTTCCGCTGGCGGTGTCGTAGCGGAGGGCCGAGTGCCTGTCGGTATCGACGCCGGCAAATATCGCCGCGGTGTCGTTCCCGGCCGCAAGCGGCCGCGGGATCGAGATGAAGTTCCAGCCCGGGGAGAGGGTGAGGCAGGGGCCGTCTACGCCGGGAGTGAACAGGAGGCAGTACCCGCTCTTCGGCACGACCTCTCCTTTAGCGTTGCGTTCAAGAAGACCAAGAAGCACCGGGCTCTCCGCTTTCCCCTCCGGCACGATGCCGTCAAGGGAGATCCGGAGACGGACATCCTGCCCGTAATCGAGTTCGAATGCCGAGAGCCCGAAAGACCTGGAGTACCGGGACCCGGTATAGACCGTCACCCTGTCAAGCTCGATATCGTAAGACCAGTACGGGTCTTCGAGATCGGTGGAGAACTCAAGGCCCGCCAGGTGTTCGGCCCAGGGCGTATCGATGACGGCGGCAAGGGCGAGGCTCCCACCGGGAGAGAGTTCGCCAAGTGGAGGGCTCATCCGGATGCTCTCTATCCTGTAGGTGGCCCCTGCCGGGGTGACCGGGTGGATGATGTTATCGCAGACGTTGAACGGCATGGTTTCCGAGACCAGCCCGTCCGGGGAGACGACCCGGACGCTGTAGCTACCCGGCTCGAGCACCGTTGCCAGATCGAAACTCCATTCTCCCCCGTCGGTTACAACGACCTCCCCGGAGAGAATACGGACCCCGCCCTCCTCTGCGGTTATCTGGTAGGCCAGCGCCGTGCCTGCCGGGTAACTGGTACCACCGGTGATTATGAAGGGCTCTCCGTGTGCCTGATCGTCGATCCGGTCGATCCAGATCCAGGACTCCTTCACTACCGAGAACATGGACTTGGTATAGATGTCATCGACATACCGGGGGTCAAAGGCGCCGAGTAGCGTGTTCACCGCGTCGGACACCGGGGGGTTCGTGATGTCCACAGGACCCATGCCGGGTGCAAAAAGAAACCCGGTATCGTTGGCAAAGACCTCAAATTCGTTGCGGGTCAACGGATGCTGGACGACAACGTAGTATGGACTGCTCTGGACGAATTTTCCGGTCTCGGTGCCCTCAAGGACGTACTCGAAGGTGCCGTCAGCATCAACCCGCACCGGGACACCGAGTATCCGGCAGTCCGGACCGATGATCCAGACCTGGACGGAGCCCGGCGCTCCCGTTGCAGTCCCACCTATCCGGTACTCGTCGCCCGGGACAAGAGTGGGGCCGGAGGCCTCTGCGGTGAGGGTAGGAGATTGGAGCAGGAATGAGGCCGTTGAGTACCGGGCGTCGCCGAGATCCCCCCTGGCGCAGGGCTGCGAGGCGGCGTAGATGGTGAAGATGCCGGCATCGAGGATCCGGTCGAGATCGGCGGTGTTCCACCGGTAAGACCAGGTATCGTCGGGCGCGACAGTTGCCCGGGTGAAGGTGCTGCCGTCGCCGGTCCGAACCTTCACGCTGGTTTCCTCAAGCCTGACGCCGTTGCCGTCAAGGTTCGGGCCGGTCAGGAAGAGGTAGGTGGTGTCGCTCTCGGTGTTGGTCCCGGAGAAGACGATCTCCTCGCCAATAGTGTAGGCACCGATGCCGGATGCCATGACAGTGACAGAGCCCTTCTCGACCCAGACCGTGACCTCATCGTAGAGGGTCGCGTCTGCCAGGTCCTCGACGCAGATGGAGAAAGCCCGATTGTGGGTGCTCTGGTTGGTGTTGAACTGGACGGACCGGGTGCCGGCGGCGGTGGTTGTGAGGCTCGCCTCAGCGGGAGTGATGGTGGTGACACCGACCTGGCCGGGGGCGATCACCGGGTACTCTCCGGGGTCAAGGCCAGCGACATCCCTGACAGAGAGACGGTAGTCCCTGTTCGGCTCACCGGCGACGGTCACGGTGAAGCTGTTGCCGCGAATGACGGTCTCTTTATTGGTCGACAAAAAGAGTTGTGAAGTGATGACCTCGAAAGCCACGGTATTGGTGTCAAAACCCTTCCCGTAGAAGTCGGAAACGGCGGGCCAGACAGCCTGTGCGGTGTAAGTCCCTGCCCCGGCGTTCTGCAGCGGTATGGGAGCGGTGATGTTCTGCTGGCTGCCGGCGAGACCCACACCTCTGAGATCCACGCCCTCGAACACCGTCAACGTACCCCCGCCAGGGGTGGTGACCCTGATCTCCATGGCAGCGTCCGGGAGGGGTCCGACGTTGTGAACGATCCGGAACTGGATGTCGTTTGAGCGGGAAACGGACCGCCCGTTCACGGAGGTGGTTGTGCCGTTCAACAGAACATCAAGACCCGTCGCGGGGATCTCGATGAAGACAACACCGGCAGCCCGGCTCGGATCGAAGAGGGGGGTGCCGTCGGTGAACGCATACCAGGTACCGGTCGCCGTTCCAACCGCAGAAGCGGTCAGTTCGAACTTCGAGACGTCGGCTACCGCGATGGTCTGCCCGACGGTCCCGGAACTCGGCGTTGATATGCTGCTGTAGTAAACCAGTGTCCCGGACGAGACACTGAGGGTTTCATAAGATGCCGTCGTCTCACATCCCGGCTGATCGGGCAGGTCTCCTTCTCCGGAAAGGACGACCGGAGGGGCATTGAAGACAGGACTCAGGTCGAGGCTCTCTTCACCAACGTAGATAGTATCACCGTTGTAAACACTCCGTGCTGTAGCCGGGGACGCAGCCAGCATGGCCAGGAGGACCACGGCAACCGCCGCCAGAAATGCCGTTCGTTTGATCATGGTAGATCTCCACTCCGCATGATGCGTCACCGAAAGAGGTTGAAACCGGCAGGACATGCCGCCTGCGGATGGTTTGAACACAATACAGAACGCCAAACCGTTAGAACCCGTCATCCCGTGCGCAGAAGTTCATCCTGCGCCGTGTAAAATAAACGTTCCGCTATTGTCCGGCACAGGAGGGACGGGAAGGTGAAAAATACACGGACCAGGAGAGATATGATCCCCCAGGGCCCCGTCACCCGACCTTCAGCACCACCAGCGTGATATCGTCGAACTGTGGTTGACTGCCGGCGTGGGCGGTGACATCCTCCACGATCGCATCGATGATCTCCCGTGCCCCGCGGTCCAGCAGTCCCGAGATGAGTGCGGTAAGACGCCCCATGCCGTACTCCTCCTCATGCTCGTTTGTGGCCTCGGTCACTCCGTCGGTGTAGAAGACCACCGTGTCGCCCGGATGCAGTTTGAGCTCCACGAGCTCCAGCTCGATGTCATCAAAGATCCCGAGTGCGATCCCCTTCCCCCTGAGGAGTTCTGCCGCGCTCGATCCCTCCCTGAAGAGGAGAGGAGGGTTGTGCCCCGCGTTCACGTAAGAGAAGGTTCCTTTTCGGGTATCCAGGATGCCGTAGAAGAGCGTGACGAACATGCAGGTCTTTGAATCCATGCAGATGTAGCGGTTCGCCTCAAGGATCGACCCGGCGGGGTCCAGGCTCTGCGAGGCGCTCGCCCGGACGAGGGTGCGGGCGAGCGCCATGAACAGGGCGGCCGGAACGCCTTTTCCCGAGACGTCGGCGATCTCAACGCCCCAGCAGCCTTCCCCGACCGGGATGTAGTCGAAGAAGTCCCCGCCCACCTCCCGGGCGGGGAGGTTGAAGCCCGCGAGGTCGAACCCGGGGAGCACCGGCGCCGACTCGGGCAGGATGCTCTGCTGAATCTCCTTTGCAATCTCGAGTTCCTTCGCGATCCGCTCTTTCTCTGCGGTCGTCCGCCGGAGGTTCTCGATATGTTCCTTCAGTTCCGTTGCCATCCGGTTGAAAGAGTGGGCAAGGTCCTCGAACTCGTCCCCGGTCTCCACATTCACCTTGAACCCGAGATCGCCACGGCCTATGGCCTCCGAGCCCTTCTGCAGTTCCTCGATGGGCCGGGTGATGTGACGGGTGACGGCGAGAGTCAGGAGGGCGACGATCACAAGCAGTGCCAGGAACGCCCCGGTAAAGACGGTCTTCATCCGGTCCTGCTGGGCGCTGATGTGCGCCGCAGTGTCTTCCGATGCCTGAAGGATACTCTCCCGCGTCGTTCGGATCGGCGCGAGCACCTCGTTGACCGGCATCACCACCCCGATGCTCCAGTTCACGCTCCGGATGGGAGCATACGCGATGAACCGCTCGCCGTCCTCAAACCCGGCCCGGGCGACCCCGGTCTCCCCCGCGATCATCTTCCCGGCAACTGCGACCAGGTCCGGGTTCTCGCTCGCGAGGAGGTTCTCGGTGACGAACGACTCGTCCCACCGCATATCCCCCGACGTGAGGCCGGGCCGGCTGATGACGTTCCCGTACTGGTCGATCAGCATGGCATAGCCCCGGTCTCCCACCTGGGTCCCGACGATCTGCTGGTTGATCGTTTCGATCGTCACATCCGCACCGACCACCCAGACCCAGCCCCTGTCGGGGTCGTAGACCGGCCGTGAGCAGGTCACCATCAGGCCGTGCCCGATAAGGTCGACGTACGGCTCAGACCAGACCAGTCCGCCCCCCTCATTCGCCTGCACGAACCAGCTCCTGAGCCGGGGATCGCACGTGGCATCGAGCCCGGTCGTCCAGGGGTAGATCATCGCCATCCCGGAGCTCGTCCCGACGTAGACGCCGGCAAGATGCCGGTTCGTAGCGGAGACTGGAATGAAGATGTCGTCCATCGTCCCCGCGGCGTCCTGCTCCTCGCTAAGATGGCCGGCGTCGATGCCGGGCGAGAGGAAGAGGACGGAGGTTGCACGCCGGTCTGCCGGTTCTTCATCCTGCAGGTAGAAGTGCCGCGGCCGGACCATGGACGGGTTCTCCATGACGGTCGCGGCGTAGCGCTCCATGACCTCAAGGTCCCCGCTCACCTGTTCAAAGACGATGTTGCTGATGTAGCCCTGGTCCTGCGCAAGCCGGAGAAGCGACTCCTCGGCGTTGCGTTCGAGCGCGGCGGTGCTGTCGTTCATCGCACGCGCCCCGAGATCGGTGCTCCGCTCAAGCGCGTAGCGGCCGACATCGTCCATCTGAACGAAGGCAAGAGAACCGGCGAGGAGGAGAGCAACCGTCGAGAGGGCCAGGAATACGAGGAGGAACTTGGTCCTGACCGGGATCCTGATCCGGTGGCCCTCCGGCTCGCTCTGGCTCATCAATAAGATTGTTCCGGGAAAGGAGATAAGGCATGCTGGATCGAATTCGCCTTCTCTGCGGCCTCGCGATCGCAGAGGACAGGTCGCTGCTCGTGGGCGACGACACCAACGGCGTGATCTACCGCGTCTCGTACGCGGAAGCGGAGAACGCGACGGGCAACGCCACAACGACCGGGTGAACAGCCCGGTTCAGGCCCGCCCGGTACTTTCGCCCTTCACCTCCCGGAGGAGGAAGGAGAACGCCGCCCCCTCCTCCGGTCGGCCCGGTATGCGGTCCTCGACCCAGATCCGGCCGCCGTAACGGTCGATGAGGATCCCCACCAGGTAGAGGCCGAGGCCCTCCCCCACGCCGCGCTGCTTCTTCTCGTAGCGGTGAAAGATCTCGTCCTTCCGGGTGTCGGGGACGCCACGGCCGGTGTCCGCAACCGTCACCCGGACAAACCCGTCTCCTCTGTCCTCCGCCCGGATGAAGACCTCGACACCGGGACCCCCGTGCCTGACCGCGTTCCCGATCAGGTTCGTAAAGACCTCGGAGAGGAGATCGTCGGCCAAGACCTGCCGGCGAACCTCCTCATACCGGAGGGGAAGATCCGGGAAATGGGTGGCTTCCTCCCGGATGACCGCATCGAGGTCGATCGCCCGGATATCAGGTGGTCCTGCATGGATCCGCCGGATCTTCGAGACGATGCCGAGGATCTCGATACTCTTGCCGATGCTCTTCTTCAGGCTCGCCACGTAACAGGCCGCCTCCCCATCCAGCGAGTCCTGGAGGAGTTCGGCGTAGAGGTTCGAGACGTTCTCGGTGTTCCCGATATCGTGCGTCAGGATGTCCAGGTAGAGGTTCGCCTCCCGGTGGGCGGACTCGAGATCCCGATGAACCCGGGCGATCTCCTCCTCCGCCTCCTTTCGCCCGGTGACATCCCGGACAATGCCGCCACGGTAGAGCGGCCGTCCGTCCGGATCGCAGATGACCGTGAAGTGGTCTTCAAGCCAGCGGTATTCGCCGTGCTTTGCCCGGAACCGGTACACGAGAAGTCCCTGGCCCGATGCGATTGCGTTGCTGAGCTCCGCTCCGACCGACGGCCGGTCATCGGGATGGATGCGATCCATGACCTCTGCGATATTCATCGCAGCCATCTCCTCTGCCGTAAAGCCGAGGATCTGCTCGATGACCGGGCTCATGTAGTCGTACCGGTCGGCCTGCAGGTTGCGCCGGTAAGCCGCGTCGAGCGAGTTCTCAAGAACCGCCCGGAACCGTTCCTCGCTCTCCCGCAGGGCGTTCTCTGCAAGCTTCCGCTTCGTGATGTCGGTGAAGAACGCTGTGGTGTATCCCGGCCGGGTCGAGAAGGCGGTGACTTCATGCCACTTCTCAAGAGAGGGCATCCGGTACTCGAACGTCACCGACCTGCCGGTCAACGCCACATCTCCGTAGGTGGCAATGAGATCGGCGACCTCCACCGGGTCAAAGGTTTCAGTTATCCGCCGGTTCAGGACGATCTCGCGAGATCTCCCGGAAAACGCTTCAAATGTCCCGTTAACCTCTAAAAAGACAAAATCAACAGCCCGCCCGGAAGCATCGGTGATGATCCGGCAGTGAGCGTAGCCGACGAGCGGGTTGTCGAGCGCCTGCCGGTACCACTCCATGCTCTCCCGCAGGGCATCCTCCACCCTTTTTCGCTCGGAGTCGTCGTAGGTGTAGGCCTGGATCTCGATCAGTTCCCCGTTCGCATCGAAGCGCCCGACCAGGTTCTCGACGACGTGGATACGGGTGCCGTCCCGGCGTTTTCGGGTTCGACCCTGGTTCTCGATCTTTCCCTCCTGCCGGAGGCGTAGAAGGAGCAGCTCCCGGTCGCCGGGGTCCTCGTAGAGGTCCAGGATGCTGGTGTCCAGTGCTTCGTTTACGGAGGCAAACCCGAAGATCCTGACAAACGCAGGGTTGCAGGCGATTATCCGGCCATCCGTCGCGGTGACGAAGTCGCCGGTGAGATCGTTCTCAAACAGCCGCCGGTAACGTTCCTCGCTCTCCAGCAGGGCATTCTTCGTAGATTGCAAGGTCGCGTTCTCGGCCCGGAGCGCCCGGTTCTCGGCCAGAAGTGCCGCAATGCGCTCGTCAACCGACAGATCTCCTGCCGCGGGGCCCTCCTGCCCGCCCCCCTCTGCTCCGCTGGTGAGCAAAGCCTCTGCTTCCTCGGAACGTGCCGTCATTTGAGATCCCGGTGGAGTTCTCACGCTGATTATCAACTGAGATTCATCCGTAGTGTATTAATACTACCTTGAGCGGGTAGGGGGAGAGCCATGAACTCCGACCCCCCGGCGACGGTGCTCCTTCTTCCCGGGGCCGTAACCTCCGGCAGCGCGGCCCCGGGTCAGACTCTTATTGTCATACAACCCATGTGATTTACGTTGCAGCCTGACGGGAGGTGCGTATGAGGTCTGAGGAGGTCAACGGCAACATTTTCTACAACGGCGACTGCGTCCGCGGGGCAGGTGAACATATCCCCGACGGTTCGGTCGACCTGATCGTCACCGACCCCCCATACGGCATCAACGGCGACCGGTTGCACCAGCACTACAACCGGGACGAGACGTTCGTCGTCGAGGGCTACGTCGAGGTCCCCGCAGACGGATACGGTGAGTTCAGCCGGCGGTGGATCGGGGAAGCCGAACGGATCCTCCGGCCCGGCGGGTCGATCTACATCGTATCGGGATACACGAACCTCTACCACATCCTCCACGCCCTGCGGCAGACGGGACTGCGTGAGGTCAACCATATCATCTGGAAATACAACTTCGGCGTCTACACAAGCCGGAAATACGTCTCCTCCCACTACCATATCCTCTTTTACGAAAAACCGGGCGGCAGGAGGACGTTCAACCTGGAGTCGAGGTATGGGATCGGGGAGAAGGGGCCGGAGAACGGGTCGCCCAACTACCGGGACCGTGAGGACGTCTGGATAATCAACCGCGAGTACAAACCGGGGAAGACGAAGAACAAGAACGAACTCCCGACCGACCTGCTCGTCAAGATGATCCAGTACAGCAGCAACGAGGGCGACCAGGTCTGCGATATGTTTCTCGGCGGGTTCTCGACCGCCCGGGTGGCGATCGGCCTCAACCGCAGGGCGACCGGGTTTGAGGTCTCGGGCCGGGTTTTCGACCTGAAGGTTGCGGAGTTGCGAGGTGCGGAACCGGGATGGCTGCTGCCGTCACTGAGGGTCCCGGAGATCGTGAGGCAGCGGAACCGGGGCCGGACCTGGACGGACGGCGATGTCGAGGCTCTGGTCTCCCGGTTCACGCGGCTCACCGCGTCCGGGACGACGAAGAAGCGTGCCATCGAGATGGTGGGGGAAGAACTCGGCCGGGGCCGGTGGGCTATCCGGAAGATGCTTGAGAAACAGGGTGTTCTTGCCGGGAGGAAGGCCGGCAGGAGTCGTTAAGACCATCAAAACACATTTTTGCCGATACGGCGAAGTATTCACGTCGAATGGAAGGACCAACACCACCAGTCACCGCGCGACCGTTCTTCAAATGGGCAGGAGGGAAGACGCAACTGCTCGATGCGTTCGCGGCAAGAGTTCCCGGCGAGCTCCGGGAGGGGACCCTGCCGATATTTGTCGAACCGTTCATGGGCGGTGGAGCGGTCTACTTCCTCTTTAACAGCACCTTCAGGTTCAGGGAGTGCCATCTCTTCGATATCAACGAGGAACTGGTCCTCGCCTACAGCGTTGTGAAGAACGACGTCGACGCCCTCATCAGCCACCTACGTGAGATCTCGGACGATTTCCTCGCTCGGGACGATGCCGGGCAGAAAGAATACTATTATGCCGCGCGCGAGGCGTTCAACCGCGCAAAAAGTGACGTTGATTTCAGCCGGTACGGCGAGGACTGGGCCGGGCGGGCTGCCCAATTCATCTTCCTCAACAGGACGTGCTTCAACGGCCTCTACCGGGTCAACGCGCGGGGCGGGTTCAATGTCCCGTTCGGCAGGTACAGGAACCCGCGGATCCTGCACGAAGGCCTGCTCCGGGCTGACGCCGGGCTGCTCCGGAACACGACCGTCCACCTTGGCGACTTCACGCAGGCCCGGCCCTACATATCAGAAGAGACCTTCGTCTACTTCGACCCTCCCTACCGGCCCCTGAACCGGACGTCGTCGTTCACGCAGTATGCGAAGGAGGGGTTTACCGACTGGGAGCAGCGGCGCCTCGCGACCTTCTACAGGCTCTGCGATGCCGGCGGGGCCAGGCTGATGCTCAGCAACTCCGACCCGAGGAACACCGATCCCGATGACGCATTCTTCGACGACCTTTATGCCGGGTATTATATCGACCGGGTTCCGGCAAAGAGGATGATCAACTGCGACGGGGCGAAACGGGGAGCGATCCGCGAGATCATTGTGACGAACTACGATCCGCACGACCACCGGGAGCGGGCCGTCCCAAAACTATAAAGTGTCCGGCGGGCATGCAGCCCCATGGCATTCCGGGAGATCGACGACGACCTCTGGGAGATCGTCCAGAGACACCTTCCGCCCCAGAAACCACACATCGGCCGGCCCCGCCGGGACCCCCGGCACCTCTTCAACGGAGTATTGTACGTCCTCACCACCGGGTGCGCCTGGAGCGACGTCCCGGCTGAGTACGGGACGAAATCGACGGTCCACCGCTACCACCTCGAACTGAGTGAGCGGGGAACCTACCAGGCGATCTTCCTCGACCTTCTCCGGTCGGGCTATGAGTTCCGGAAAGGGGAGCCTGCCCGGTGCGCCGCAGAGGATCTGCAGTCTCCCGTGCTGTAGCGGCTAAAACTCCCCCGCCACCACCACGAAGAGGTCGCCCGGGGGTGCCGGGGGCGCCGCCGCCGTCCCGACGGCGATCCTTTCCGCCGGGTAGCCGAGGTCCTCGCAGACGGCAAACCGGGTCTCCGGCGGGAGGGCGGCCGCAAACGCCCCGACATCGAAGGCCGGGTCGGCGATGAGAAAGACCACCCGACCCCGGAGGACCTCCTCCCGGGCCGCCGCGATCGCCGGGGTATGGTCCTTCCCGTGGGCCGAGACGACCGCCGCCCGCGTCAGCGGGACTTTCAGGCGGGCGAAGGCGACCTGGAGGGAGGAGATGCCGGGGACGACCTCGCCGGGGAGGTAGCCGAGACCGGCAAGCATCGGGTCCCCCGTCGAGAGGACGACCGCGTGGTCCGGGAGAGACCGGAGACCCCGGTAGTCCGTGATCTCGTGCACCTCGCACCCCTGCAAGATGACGTCACGGACGATCCCGATCGCACGTTCCGAACCGTAGATGAGGGTTGCCCCCCGGATGGCCGCGGCCGCCGCCTCAGTCAGCATCCCCGGCCCGCAACCGACCCCGACGATCTTCATGGCGACTCCCCGATGATACGCCCGTCGCGGTTGACGATCACGACCCGGACATCCGGATGGGCGGCCTGGAACGCGCGAAGCTCACGGCGGACGACCTCGTTCCAGAGCGCAGTTGCCGAGAGGTCTTCAACCGTCGCGCACCCGGTCCCCTCGAGCACGTCCGGGTTCATGAACTTCAGGATCAGGCCCGGGAGCCCGCAGATCACCGCATCCTCGTCGGCGACCCGGAGCGCCTCCTTAAGGTTGTTCCCGACCAGGATTGCCTCCCGTTCGGGAAAGAGGAGCCGGGAGGAACGCAGCCCGAGCCGGCCGGTCGTCAGCACGACCCTCCCTGCCGCCCGGGTGACCCTCTCAAGCACCCCCTCCGTTATGTGATCGTCCCAGGGCTCCACGAGCCCGGTCGTCCCGAGGACAGATATACCGGCCTGCACCCCCACCTTCGGGTTCAGCGTCTTCTGCGCCACCTCCGCCCCCCGGGGAACCGTAAGGATGACCGTCGTCCCATGAAGGCCGGCCTCCTCCACCGCCTCGTTGATCGAGCGCCGGATGCAGTCGAGCGCCGGCCCCCCGATCGCCGCGGCTCCCTGCCGGTGGCGGGGAGTGTCGCGGGCAAAACTCCCGATCCCCTCGCCGGGAACGAACTGGACGCCTCCCGATAGGGAGGGGACCGCAGTCGCAACAAACTCGAGTCCCGCGGTCACGTCAGAAGGATAATCGCCGGCATCTTTCCAGCAGGACGCCCGGCCCCGGTAGCCGTCCACCGGGATACCGACCACAATACCGCAAGGAAGAGTGACCTTCACCTCGCTGACCGTTTCGAGCGTAAGCGAGAGAACCGCCGCCTTGCAGGCCGCGGCTGCCGTCGTTCCGGTGGTGAACCCCCGGCGGAGGATGGAGCCGGATGCCGTCAGGACCGCGAGCCCCCGCCGGACGTCCTCGAGAAGGGCAGGTGAGCGGCAGGCCGCCACCCACGCTGCGGGATACTCGAAGTCAGTAACCGGGTCCCGCATAGCCTGCACGCTCGGCACGGATCGTGATGATCTCGTTGATTCCCGCCACCGCGACCGGGGTCCCGCCCCGGGTGCCGACGTTCGAGACCGAGGGCACGTCGAGGGTGCGGAGGGCCTCCTTTGACTCCGCAGCGTTCACGAACCCGACCGGGGTCCCGACGACCAGCGCCGGCCGGACCCCTTCGCGGACCATATCGCAGACGACGAGGAGCGCCGACGGGGCGTTCCCGATCACCACGATCGCGCCCTCCATCCTGTCGCGCAGGGCAACGAACCCGGCGGACGTCCGGGTGATCCCCTGGTTCCGGGCGATATCCTCCCCGTAATCGAGGGCACAGACGACCTCGCTTGCATGCCCGCGTTTCAGGATGCCCGTCTGCACCATCCGGATATCGGTGATGATCGGCGCCTGCCGCTCAAGCGCGGCAAGCCCCGCATCGACCGGACTGCCTGCAAAGCGCATCAGGTCGGCCATCGCAAAGTCGCCGACCGCGATCGAGCACCGCTGCCGGATCCGGTCCTCGGGGGTGGCGTTCCCCACCCGTTCCCGGGCCAGGTTCCGGCTCGTGCTCGCGATCGCGTAGGCCTCCGGGGTGACCGCCGCAAGATCAGTATACGTACTTCCGGTGGTATCCCCGGGGCGTGATGATTCCTCTCCCATCAGTCTCACTCCTCCATACTCTCGTCTCTTCTCCGCCGACAAAGACGATCGAATGCATGTCCACGAAGGCAAAGTGATCTGCAAACTCCCCAAGCGTCGTCACCAGCCGCTCTTCCCCTTCCCGGTAGGCGTTTTTGACCACGCCGACAGGCGTCGTGTCGGGGAGGTGGCGACGGGCGATCCCGATCGCTGTATCCAGGTTGTGCGGCCTCCCCCGGGACCGGGGGTTGTAAAGGACGACCGGCACCTGCATCCGGAAGGCGAGGTCGAGCCTCCGCTCGATCTCCTCCCAGGGCGTAAGGAGGTCCGAGAGGCTCATCGTGACATAGTCGCCCGAGAGCGGCGAACCGAGGAGCGCCGCCGCCGAGACCGCGGCCGTGATGCCGGGGATGACCTCGACCTCGACCTTCGTGCCCGACCGTTCGGCGACCTCGAGCACGATGCTCGCCATCCCGTAGACACCGGCATCCCCGCCGCTCACCATCGCGACGACACAGTCCTCCGCGAGGGCAAGCGCCTTTCCTGCCCGGTCGACCTCCCGGCCCATGCTGCTCCTGACAACCTCTTTTCCGGCGAGCATCGGCTCGACCAGGTCAAGGTAGAACCCGTTGCCGATGACACAGTCGGCCTCACCGAGAGCTTTCAATGCCCGGGGCGTCATCTGCAGCAGGTCGCCGGGGCCGGTCCCGACGATATACAGTCTTCCTCTCCTATCGTGCGATTGCAACGGTAACACTCCCATACGTCTGCTTGGCAAGAACCAGAACTTTGCGTTTCGAGGCTGCGAGAGCCGAGGGTTCCGCGACCCCGGCAAGCCCGATCAGGGAGGCCCGCGAGGGGGAGGGGGCCGCCTCTGCGTTCAATGTTTCGTCGTCAAAGAAGACAAGGTTGCCGCCGAGGTCAGTAACAGCCCGGAGGAGTCCTTCCTCACCGCGCTTCTTTGCGGTCGTCGCGTAGACGAGAATCTCCGCAGGGCCGATCCCGGCTCGCGCGAGCGCCTGCCGGATGGCGCCGACCACGTCGGCGGCAGCAACGCCCTTCCGGCATCCGACACCGACGGCGTACTCACCCTTCCGAACGAGGAGGGAGACCCCCGGACCCGCGACGACGATCCCGGGTCCGGTGACGGCGTAGAGCGGTACGTCGGCGTCGAGCACCGCGGCGTTCACCGCCCGGGTGGAGTCGCGGTTCACGATATCGCACCCCGTCCGGGCGGCCAGTCCCTCGACCGACTCCCGGCCGCGGGTCTCGGTCGCGGTCGTGATCACCGGTTCGATCCCGAGACGGGCGAGGTCCCGGGCAAGGTCGTTTGCGCCGTGGTGCCCGCCGACGACCGGAACCGCGTAGCGCAGATCCGGGCCGACCACCACGACCGCCGGGTCACGCCACTTATCTGCAAGAAGCGGAGCAATCCCCCGGATAGCGATCCCGGCCGACATCAGGGCGACGATCCGGCCGTAGCGGCTGAATGCCTCCCGGAAAGCCTCCGGCCCGTAGAGGATGACCTCGGCGCCGAGCGCATCGGCAAGCCGGCGAGCATCGGGGAGGAACCGGTCGAGCGCGACAACAACGGTCCCGGTCATGAGTAGAGGACCGACCTCCCGAACCCCGACGTCGCCGGATCGACCACATCTCCTATGACGATCAGCGCCGTTCGCTCGATCCCGGCCGCCCGGGCCTTTGCCGCGATATCGGCAACCGTTCCCCGGACGACCTTCTGGTCGGGCCAGGAGGCGTGGTAGACGACCGCAGCCGGGGTCTCCGGAGGAGACTCCACCCGGGCAAGGACTTCCTCCATCCGCTCGGTGCCGAGGAAGACCACTATCGTCTGCCCGAGGCGGGAAAGCTCGGCGATCCGGTCCGCCTCAAGCGTCGCCCCCGCCGGGCGGGTGACGATCAGGCTCTCGGAGACGTCGCGGAGCGTGAACTGGGTCTTCAAGGCCGCAGCGGCGGCAAAGAGCGACGAGACGCCGGGGACGATCTCGGCCTCGATACCGCGCCGCGAGAACTCCGCCATCTGCTCGACGATAGCGCCGTAGAGTGCCGGGTCGCCGGAATGAAGCCGGACGACGAGTCTTCCGGCCAGAACGTGCTCCTCGACGGCATCGACGATCTCTTCAAGCGTCATCCCCCAGCTGTCGAGTCTCACGCCCGCGCCGGATTCTGCAACAAGCGCCGGGTTCACGAGCGAACCCGCGTAGATGAGGACGTCCGCCCGCCGGAGGAGGTCCATCCCCCGGACGGTGATGAGGTCGGGCGCTCCCGGCCCTGCACCCACGATGTAGACCTTATGCATGCGACCGCCTCGCAAAGAGGATCGAGAAGTAGTCGCTCTTCTCGGGGAGGTCGGCCCCCCGGTAGACCCGCTGCTCCGGCATGAACATCCGCTCCACGAGAACGAACTCCGAATAACCCTCCTTCGAGAGGGAGGCGGCGAGCGCCGCCGGCTTCCTGACCTTCATGAAGATTCGGGACTCCGGCCCGTTCCCGTCCGAGACGAAGAACCCCCCGGCCACCGGGACGTTCGCCACGGAGGCGAACGCGGTGATGGAGCTGATCCCGGGTTCGGTCGCAAACGTGATCTCCGGGTAGCGTCCGGCAATCACCTCGCAGAGCCGCGAGAATGTCGAGTAGAAGTTCGGGTCCCCGATGATCCCGAAGACCACCAGTTCGTCTCTTGCCCGTGGTGCAATCCTGTCGGCATTCTCTTCGAGGCACTCCCGGATGTAGGCCTCGTCGCTCGTCATCGGGAATTTGAGGACGACGGCATCGGGGCGGTAGCGCCGCACCAGGTCGTAGGCGAGGTTGCCGGGGACGAATACCGCCGCCGCTTCGCCAAGGAGCCGGACCGCACGCAGGGTCAGGAGTTCCGGGTCGCCGGGGCCGAGCCCCACCCCTACGAGCATCCGGCACCCCCGACAATGATGTAGACGGGATTTACTGGCTTGAACATCATCCCGCCGGCGATATCGGCAGACCGGGAGACCTGGATATGGACGGCCTCCACGAATATCCCGAGGCGTTGCATGGTTGCTACCGCCGATTGAAGCGTCTCGACCATCACCGCGTTCACGACGATCCTGCCCTGCACCGTCCCGGCCAGGAGGTCGAGGACCTCCGGCAGGCGACGGGACCCCCCGACGAAGGCGGCGTCGAGCGGCCCCAGGTCCGGGAGGATCTCCACCGCATCGCCCTCGAAGAACTCGACGTTTGAGGCTCCGGCGGCGGCCGCCTGAGCCCGGGCATAGGCGATGGCCTCCGGTCTCCTGTCGACCGCGTAGACGCGTTCAGCGAGCCTCGATGCAGCGATGGCGACCTTCCCGGTCCCGCACCCGACATCTACCACCCGATCGCCCGGGCGGATACCGAGTTTCGCGAGCGAAACGGCCATGACTTCATCCTGCGTAGGTCCTCCTTTCAGTCCCATAGCATCATCAGTTCCCAGATAAATTTGTGCTAACTCCTATTAAATGGCCCAGTGAACCCTCGCGGCACCCGGGTCCGATCGGCACGAGGGAAGGCACCGGCGATCCTCCATCCGACCGGAGAGACCAGGGTAGCGGAGGAAGCGAGAACGTAAAGGTTTTTGCGATAACAACAACAACGTTAGTACAATGCTCAGGATAAACCGAGACAAGTGTGGATACTGCGGTACCTGCGTCGCAGTCTGTCCCGAGGATGCGCTCGAGCTGATCGACGCCTACCTCAGCCTTGAGCGGGAGTGCATCGCCTGCGGCATCTGCGCACGGGCGTGCCCGCTTGGGGCACTGGAGGTCGTCCATGAAGAGTAACTACGATATGCTCGTCATCGGGGGAGGCCCCGCCGGCGCTCTTGCTGCGAAAACGGCGGCCGAGGCAGGAAACTCGGTCTGCCTCATCGAGAAGCGTGCCGCTATCGGCACGCCGGTCCGGTGCGCAGAGGGGATCGGCAAGGAACTCTTAAAAGAGTTCATCAGGCCCGACCCCCGCTGGATATCCGCCGATATCCAGAGTGCCCGAATCATCGCCCCGAACGGCACCGCCATCAAACTCGACCAGGACCGGGCCGGAAACGAAGTCGGCTACGTCCTCGACCGGAAGGTCTTTGACCGGGAGCTCGTCTGGCAGGCGGCCGAGGCCGGGGCGGACGTGGTTGTCAGGACCCGGGCGACCGAGCCGATCATGGAGAACGGAGCAGTCCGGGGCGCGAAGGTGATCTCGGTCGGTGTCCCGGCCGAGATCCGGGCCGAGGTGGTCATCGCCGCCGACGGCACAGAGGCACAGTTCGCCCGCCGGGCCGGGCTCGACACCACCGTCCCCCTCCGGGAGATGATGAGCTGCGCCCAGTACCTGATGACCGATATCAATATCGACGCCGGCTCAACGGACTTCTACCTGGGCAACGAGATTGCCCCCGAGGGCTACCTCTGGGTCTTCCCGAAGGGCGATCGGACGGCAAACGTCGGTATCGGCATCACGGGCCGCAAAAGCCGGGACGGGTCACGAGCAAAGGATTACCTGGACCGGTTCGTCGCGAAGAACTTCCCGAACGGAAAGACGATCGAGATGATCGCGGGCGGGGTTCCGGTCTGCCGGCCGCTCACCTGCACGGTCGGCGACGGCCTTCTCGTCGCCGGCGACGCGGCAAGAGTCGTCGATCCCATCACCGGCGGCGGGATCGGCAACGCCATGTATACCGGAAGGCTCGCCGCTCAGGTGGCGTTGAAGTGCATCGAGGCCGGCAACTGCTCAAAGGAGGCCCTGATGCCCTACGACACGGAGTGGCGGGCATCCAGGATGGGCGCAGGTATCGAGCGGAACTACAAGGTCAAGGAGTACTTCGTCACGCTCGACGATAAGAAACTCAACACCCTCGCGGACTCGATTGCAAGCATCAGCTTCAGTGAGTTCTCGGTCGCGGCACTCATCAGGGAACTGATCAAACGGAACCCGAAGATGCTGCTCGAGCTCAAGGCGCTCAAGGATACGCTATCCTGACCGTATCAACTGCCGGTTGAGCGTCTTTATCGTCTCCCGCTCCGCCTCCTTTTTTGTAAAGACCGTGATGACGTCCCCGGGCCGGATACGAACGGTGCCGCTCGGGATGATGAGGTCGCCCCCGGCGCGCCGGATGGCGATGAAGACAAAGTCGCGCACCTCGAGGTCCCGGATCTCGTGGTCGATGATGGGTGCGCCCTCCTCGGCGATGACCTCAAAGATAGTGCCGCCGGGGATCGAAGCGACCTGCTGGAGGTTCGGGCTCTTCGCCCAGTAATAGAGCCGGGTCGCCACAAGCTCGTCGGGGTTCTCGCTGATCCTCACCCCGACCTCGTTGAAGAGGTCGGAGTGTTCCTTCTGGTTGACGATCGAGACGACGTTTCTGACGTTGTAGCGTTTGGCGAGCCAGCAGGTCATCAGGTTTACGGCATCGTCGCTCGTGGTGGCGACGAGGGCGTCGGCCCGGTCGATCCCGGAATCCTGCAGTACGGCCTTATCGGTTGCGTTCCCGGTGATGGCAAGGACATCGTAGTGCTCCAGGATATCGCTCGCACGCTCCTCGTCCTGGTCGATCACCACCACGGAATCGCCGGCGTTCACGGCGATCGCAGTCAGGTTCCGGCCGATTCCGCCAAGGCCGACGATGATGGTGTACATCCATCTGGATTCAATCGTCGACATTGAAATACCTTGCGAAGAAACCAGTTGGTGTGATCTGCGGGGTGGATGAAGCGGGGAAGGGCTCGGTCCTCGGCCCGATGGTGGTCGCCGCCGTCGGGTGCCGGGCGGCCGAAGACCTTGCAGCCCTCCCTATCCGGGATTCGAAGGTTCTCCGGCCCAAGCAGCGCGAGGCGCTCTACGAGATCCTCTTCCGGGACTTCGCGATAGCGATCGTCACCATCGATGCCGCCGGGATCGACGAAGCCCGGACCCGGATGAGCATGAACGCGTGTGTGGCCGAGCTCCACGCCGAGGCGCTCACGGGGCTCAGGCCGGAATCGGCCTACCTCGACGCCTGCGATGTGAACGCTGAGCGCTACGGCCGGACGGTTGCAGGGCACCTCGACTTTCCCTGCGCGATCGTCGCCGAGCACCGGGCGGATGCCCGCTACAAGATCGTCGGCGCGGCAAGCGTCGTCGCGAAAGTCACCCGGGACCGGGCGATCCGGGAACTCGAGCAGCAGTACGGGAAGATTGGGAGCGGTTACCCCTCCGATGCGGTGACGATCGAGTTCCTCCGGGGCTACATCCGGGAATACGGGAGCCCGCCGCCGTGCGCCCGCCGGAGCTGGAAGACGGTGACGAACCTCTACCAGAAGACGATGCAGGATTTCCCATAATCCCGGGAAGATTTTATGCCTCACGCGCGCTAACCGTGAGTGATGAGTTGGCTCCAGATACTCCTTCTTCTCGTCGCGGCATATCTCCTGATAGCCTTCTACATCCGCGACCGGGGGCTGTTTCGCGACCACGTCATGTTCTTCGGTCCTATCCTCGCCATCAAGACCGAACGGGTCGGCTTCTTTGACTGGTTCCGGAGGTTCAAGACACCGCTCCGGGCCTACGCAACGCTCGGGGTCCTCATGGTTGTGGTGGTCTCGGCCTTCATGACGCTCGCCCTGGTCCTCGCCGTCCCTCAACTGCTGGTCCACACCCCGGAGCCGACCGGGATCTACGACCCCCGGAACATCCTTGCGATACCCGGGGTCAACCAGGCAATACCGATCACGGCGGCCGTCATCATCGGTCTCGTGCTCACGATCGTCATCCACGAATTCGGCCACGCGATCCTCGCCCGGGTCGAGGATATGCGGGTGCGGAGCATGGGCCTTCTCATCGCCGTCATCCCGATAGGGGCGTTCGTCGAACCCGAAGAGGAGGATGTCGACGCGGCGAAAGGGATGCCGAAGATCCGGATGTTCGGTGCCGGGATCACAAACAACATCGTCATCGGCCTCGCCTGCTTTGTGGTGATGTTCCTCCTCATCGGGATGGCGACGCCCCTTGCCACACCGCTCGTCCAGGGGGTCTACAAGGACTACCCGGCGGCCGAGGCGGGCCTTCCCGGCTACTCGGTCATCACGAGCGTGAACGGCATCCCCGTGACGAGCCAGGAGGAGATCTCGGCAATCATGGATGAGACACGGCCGGGGGAGACGGTCACCCTGACGGCCGAACAGGATGGGGTCGAGAGGACCTACACCCTCACCCTCTCCGAATGGCCGGAGGCGCTCGGCGACGACCGGGACGCCGGGTTCATGGGGGTCTACTACTACAACGCTCCGGCCGTGAAGGAGCATATCGGGAACGTCGCGGACCTCGGCCTGCTTGCGCCGCTCTACCTGACGATAGCCCCGATCGACGCCTTCATTCAGGGCAACACCCAGCAGCTTGCGATCCTGCTCGCCGACACCCCCGAGCAGGTCGCCTGGAAAGAGCCGTTCCCCTTCTTCTGGGGCACGGTCCACCTTTTCTTCTGGACCGGGTGGTTCAACCTGCTGGTCGGGATGTTCAACGCCATCCCGATCGTCCCGCTCGACGGCGGCTACATGATGAAGGAGGGGGTGGAGCGGTTCTTCGAGCGGCGGGGCTGGTCGCGATACGCGCAGCGGGTCGTCGCCTCGATCAGCGGGTTCGTCACGGTGATGCTGATCCTCCTCATCACGATGCCGATGATCGTCGCGGCGCTGCGGTTCGTGCTGACGATGGGATAAAACCCTCCTCTTCTTCCTGCGGCCGAGGCGGCATCTCAAACTCTTGCGTGCCTCCACCATCGTCGGGCTCCCGGGCGGCGGCGACAGTCGGGGACGGGATCACTCGATCTCGTAAAAGTTGTTCAGATGCGAACAGGCGGATCGCAAGAACCGGTACCCCGACAGAGTCTCATCCGGTTCGGAATAATTCCGGGGCTGCATCTTATTCTCTTCATTCGCAAGCAGGTAGCAGACCTCTGAGTAGACCCTCTCTCGCACCAGTTTCAGGCAGGTCTGGTGATAGCGTTCGATATAGGAGGCTTCCTTAAACTCGGGAAAAACCTCAAAGTGCGGCTCGTTGTTTCTCACACTCTTTCGCGACTTCTCGCAGTCTTCCAGCAGGAGCAGATATCCAAGCCAGGGCGACGGAGATGTCTTGAAGGCTCCCTCCCTGTAGGCGGTCCAGAGGTCGTACGCACTCCCTAAAACCTCCTCTGTCCGGTTGTTGATATTGTTCCCGAACGATGGTCCCTTCTGGGACTTCAGTTCAAGGACGGCGACCAGTTCCTTCTTGCCGTCAGGATGGTGCTTGATAACAATAAGGTCCCACTGCTTCTCCGCACGGAAATATCCAGGAAGGTCAAGTGATCTCCTTTGTGTGCAGATATCACCCTCAGGGACCCCGAGATCCAGCAGCAGATCCCGGATAAGGAAGAAGAACTGATCCATGTGCTTCCCGCCCGTTGCCTCCGAGCGAAAACCCTGGTCTTTTACACCCCGGTTGTTCTGATCGTTTGCCTGTGATGCCCGCTTATCCCAGAAATACCGCACCGCACAGGAAAGATAGTCATTCCGGGAGATTTCCCGGAGTATTCTGTCGCTCACCATGAATTTGCCTCTATCAGAACAATCGGGACTGTTTTGCCTGATGAGTAAACCGTTCAACCTCCATGAGGAAATATTTTTCTTCTATCTCGACGCTGATACTGTTTCGCCCCCACCGCGCAGCAGCGAGGCCGGTCGTCCCCGTGCCGCCGAAGGGGTCGAGGACGGTGTCGCCCACGAACGAGAACATTCGTACAAGTCTCTCAGCCAGGTCCAGAGGGTAGGGTGCAGGGTGTTCCCGGGTCGATGCTCCTTTAAGGTCCCAGACCTGGCGGAACCATGCCTTCTGGTTCTCCTCCGAGATGACCGAGAGCAACCGTGCTTCAAGTGTGGGCTTCCGGTAACCGCCGGATTTCCTCTGGAAGAGGATGTACTCTATATCGTTCTTGACAATCCCGTTGGGTTCGTAAGGTTTGCCCAGGAACGATCCCGGTGAATCTGCCTCAAAGCAGGCGTTGGCTATCTTGTACCAGATGATCGGCGCCAGGTTGTCAAATCCGATCTTTCGGCAGTGTTCCTGAATGCTGGCATGGAGTGGCATGACGACATGACGCCCGGCCTCTCGCCGGGGTAAGCAGACGTCGCCGACAACGACGACCAGGCGGCCCCCGGGAACGAGAACCCGGTAGATATGCCTCCAGACCCTGTCAAGTTCCTCTAGGCCCCCGGGAACGAGAACCCGGTAGATATGCCTCCAGACCCTGTCAAGTTCCTCTAATCTCATAGTCCTCAATCTGTCCGAGCTGTTCGTCCTTCTCGGGGTATTTCTTCAGGGTCCAGTAGGGAGGCGATGTCACGACCAGATGAACGCTCTCATCGGGGAGAAAAGCAAGATTGCGGCTATCTGCGTTTACGAAACGGTGTTGTGTCGGCAGATTGCCGGATATGGCTTCTATCTCTTTCATCAGCGAGAGGTTCTTGGCTATCTTCGGGATGGCCCGCTGTCCCTCGCCCTCCGCCACCTCACGGATCTCAACCGGTACATACTCCTCCAGGGGCTGATCCTGCCCGGTTTTATTGATGAGAAACGATCTCTCGGCAAAGATGGGAGTCGTTCTCGGTGGATGAAACGGTCTGGAACTCATGCTGCTGATTCTATGATTGATATCCCTTCTTACATAACTGCACCGGAGTACCCCCTCTTAACGGTTGTCCACCCCGATTCATTGTGCGGGCCGACCCTCAGGTGCGGAGATCTCCTCATGCTGCTCCTCACCAGAGGACTCAGGCCCGACCGGGCGGCGGAGCAGGTCCACAGGTTCGACGGCGTGCCCCATGCCTATCCTTTCATATACCCGCTTCTAGTATCAAGGTGGCGCCGTGCGGGGTGAAAGTAAACGGACCAGGGGGTGCAACTCTCCCCAAGGGCTAAATTCCAGGACTTTCTTGCTCCCCTTGAACCCCGTTATTTGTCAGAAAGGCCGGGAGAAGACAGCGGGTAACCGGCACCGCCAGCGAGGATGGACAGCCCGGATTCGGCAAAAAGGTGGGGGGTACCCCCGGCGAAGTCTTACCCTTCCTCCTCCTTCCCGAGCATGTCCCGCGACTTCTTCTGGATCTCCACGTCGACATCGGTATCGATGCTCTTTACCGCCTCCTCTGCTGCCCGGAGTTCCTCCCGGGTCGGAATATCTCCAAGAATATCCTCCGGCGGCAACTCCACACCTTCCGGGACTTCGGGTGCCTCGGCCGTGGCGCCGAGGTACTCGGCAGCCTGTTTGACGACGCTTGAGAGCTCGAACGGGAAGATGATCTTCGTCGCCTGACCCTCGGCCATCTTCTTCAAGGCGTCAAGCGAGAGGACCGTGATCGCCCGCCGGTCCAGCGGCCGGGCACCGACCGAGAGGATGCGCAGCCCCTGCGCCTCGCCCTGCGCCTGCAAGATCCTTGATAGCCGTTCGCCCTCGGCCCGCAGAATCTTGCTCTGCCGCTCGCCCTCGGCCTCCAGGATGATGCTCTGCCGGTTCCCCTCCGCCTTGAGGATCGCCGCCCGCTTCTCACCGTCGGCACGGAGGATCGCGGCACGCCGCTCCCGCTCGGCTGCGGTCTGCTCGGTCATCGCCTGCTTGACCGCACCCACCGGGTCGACCTCCTTGATCTCCACCCGCTCGACCTTCACGCCCCAGGCGTCGGTCTCGCGGTCCAGGATATCTCGGAGACGGGCGTTGATGATATCCCGGTTGTAGAGGACCTCATCGAGCTCCATATCGCCGATGATCCCCCGCAGGCTTGTCTGCGCCAGCGCCACCGTCGCCGACCGGTAGTTCATCACCTCAAAGTAAGCCTTCTCGGGGTCGATCACCCGGACGTAGACGATCGCGTCCACGTTCGTCGGGGAGTTGTCCTTCGTGATCACCTCCTGCCGCGGGACATCCATCACCTCGGTCCGGAGATCGAGTTTCTTGACCACCGTGATCAGCGGGACCACCCACCGGAATCCGGGGTTCATCCTCCCGATATAGCGTCCCAGGCGTATCTGGAGCCCCTGTTCGTACGGCTGGACGATCACTACGCCACGGGCGAAGATGATGATGATGACAATAATGAGAAAGACCGTGATCAACCCGGTCCACGGAAACTCTCCGGTAAGAAGCATACTACACAACCTCCTTCACAACAACATGCACTCCCTCGGAGTGGATGACAATAACCCTTCTCCCGGCCGGGATGCTCCCGGACTCGGAACGCGCGCTCCAATCCATGCTCCCGAGCCGCACCTTCCCCGCGAGCGTCTCCGGATCGACCGGCGTGACCACAATCCCCTCAAGACCGACGAGTGAGTCCCGGGAGAGGGTCTTCGGCGGCTCTTTCCCCGGCGTGAGACGGGCGTAGAGCCAGACGGTGACGGAAGCCGCCCCGATTGCCGCAAGAACCCCGACGACGAGACCGGCAGGAGAACTGAGGATATCGACGCCGAGGAGGAGAAGGACCCCGAGGAGGATCAGGACTGTCGCAGGAACGGCGATGAAATATCCCGGCTGATAGACCTCGATCAGGAGCAGCACCGCCCCGAGCACGATCAGCACCCAGCCGAGAGCGATCCCCTCTGCAAGCATAGGGAATGAGTCTACTTTCGGCTATAAAACTCTGCTGAAGGGCATTATCACCCAAGATGTATCACCGGCGTGATCCGGGGGCGGCACGTTCGCTCGACCGTCAGGAGCACGCTGTCCGCCGGGATGGTGCTGATCCGGAACGCTTCACCTGGCGCCGCGTGGAACGCGAGGACAGCAAACCGGAGCGCCACGACCCCGAGGATCGCCCCCTCAAGCACCGTGAGACTGCCGCCCGCCGAACCCATACAGGATCCTTGCCTGCAGGGGATATCCCGGCCTTAGGCCCTGCCTCCCGGCACGTTCGCGCGGGCAAAGATCATCGGGGCGCCGAACGAGACCCAGGCGCCGGCGGCGGCGGCCCGGAGATACTGGAGGATGTAAGCAGCCCAGGCAGGGTCTTGCGGGACGAGAAACCCGAGCCCGAACCAGATCACCCCCGTCACGACGATCCCGAACGCGTAACGGAGCAGGCGGGCGGACCCCTTCCCGACGGCACACATGCTCCCGTGGTGATGCTCTGCGGCCGCACCGGCCGCGAACCCGAAGAAGAGCCCCGACGCCGTGACGGCGTCCCGGAGAAAGAGCGGGTGGATCGACTCGCCGGACCGCTCAAGCGCCCCCGCCGCCCAGGATGCCGGAACCTGCCAGTCACCGAGGGCGGTGAGGGCGGCAAAGGATATCAGCGCCAGAATGAGGGAACCCGCGAACGCGACGGTCACCTGCCGGGAGAGCGGGAGGGCGGCGACCCGGCGACCCACCGGCTCCTCGAGGACGAGGAACCCGAGAAGGACGATGACGCCGATTGCCCAGCCCGCAAGGACGTCGGTCGGGAAATGAACCCCGAGAACGACCCGGGACACGCCAATAAGGAAGATCATGGCAACCGCAACGAGAGAGAGCCACGTTTGCCGGACGTCGGCGGCGATCAGCCCCCAGAATGTCACCGCTCCCTGGGCGTGCGCCGATGGCAGCCCGAACGACGGGTGACTCCCGAGCGCCCGGACCTCCGGGCTGACCCAATAGGGACGGGGAAGATGAAACGCGACTTTCAGGGCCTCATTGAGCCCGCCCGATATCCCGATGAGAAGCCCGAGACGGAGCCCAAGACGCGGATCCCAGCACCAGTAGAGGATCGAGATGGCGAGCAGGTAGAACTCAGGCTGACCGAGGAGAGAGAAGAACTGCATCGGGGCCGCGAGCCACGCAGCCCCGACCTGGAGCGCCTGGATGAGCGCAATCTGGAAGTCGGTCATACCAGTCCGGAGAGATCAAGGTTCGCGAGTAGCTGGGGCATCGCCGCAGCGGTCCCGTTGATGATGAACTGGATGGCTATCGCGAGCACGATGATCGCCATCAGTTTCGGGACGACCCGCAGCCCCCCTTCCCCGATGAGAGAGAATATCCGGGGTCCGTAGAGCATCCCGACGTAGGAGATGCCGAGAGCCACGATTATCCCGAGAAAGACGGCGGCGAGGCCGGCGATACCTTCCGGCCCCGAGGCGAGCAGGATCACCGTCGTGATCGTCCCCGGACCGCACGAGAGCGGGAAGGCCAGCGGGACGATGGCGATGTTCTCCAGGTCCGCGGCCGAGTAGGTCTCGCTCTTCGTGCCGAGCATCCCGGTCGCCACGCTGACAAGCAGGATACCGCCGGCGATCTGGAATGCCGGGACGGTGATGCTGAAGATCGAGAAGATCAACTGCCCGGTGAGAGCGAAGAAAGCGAGCACGATGAAGGCTATCTTCATGGTGGTCTGAATGATATTCCGGCATTCGCACCTGTCCATCCCCTCGGTGAGCGCCGAATAAACCGCGACTGTGGAGGCCGGGTTCATCACCGCGACGATCGAAGCGACCGAGACCAGACTGAACCCTACAAACTCGACAAGCTCGGTGATCAGGTCCACGCCGGATCACCATACCAGAGGATCATACAGCGAGGTATGCGCCCCGGAAGCATACGTATTTTACGGTTCTTCAGCCGCAGCCACTTCGGGAACGTGAACCGCCGGGAATGCATCGAGGAGCGCCCGCGTCAGTTCCGCCCCGAGCGACGGCTGGACGGACTCGAGCCAGAGGAAGAACCCGGCCATGTGGGGCGTCCGCCGACTCTCGAACTTGAACCCGCCCGTCCTGTTTGGCACCATCTTGAGGTACTCCTTCTTGTTCCGTGTCCGCAGATAGATGATCGGCCGGTACTCCGGGATGTTCACAGCCAGGATAACCTTCGAGAACTGTTTCTGGATCGTCTCCGGATCGTAGGTCTTTCCCTTGATCCGGATGGGGTAGCGGGTGTCAAGCATCCGGATAGCAGAGGGGTAAAGGCCGCCGAAGAGAACTTTCTTCACGATCGGCGGGATCTCGTCCGGGGTGCCGAGTTCCCCGACGCCTTTCTTTGAGGTGACGGCGGCGACGATGCTCTGCAACCGTTCGTCATGCAATTTCTTGTAGTCGAACGGCCGCCGTGGAGGGATATCGGTGATCGAGATCAGTTTCTCGTGCCGGATCTGGCGAGGCGGACTTCGCTTCAGGTCCCGGGGGCGGATAAGTGCCTTCAGATTCTCGCAGGTAGGGGTGGTGAGGAGAGCGTTATCGGGCTCCTTGAGGAGGCGGCGGACGACGGCCGTCCTGGATATGTCGACCGAGGAGATGAGGAGGAACGGCACGGTCGGCTGACCGTAGAGGTAGCCGAAGAGCTGTTTCTTGTAGTGGATCTCCGCCTCGAACTCTTTTAAGTCAGCGGGAGAGGTGATGATCTCGCCGAACGTCAGGGCCCCGGTATGGTCGACAAGCATCATGTCCACCTCGGCAAGGTCCTGGCCGTTTCCCCGGACCTTGATATCCCCGATGTTCGAGTAAAAGAGCCCATTCTGGCCGAGTTGCGCACGCCGGACCTTCGACGGCCCGTCGGCCCCCCGGGCCACGACAGAGAGGATGAGGTCGGTCTGAGTCGAGAGGTCGAGGATCATCTCGTAGACAATCGCCTCAAACCACCGCCCTTCGGCGGTCCGCATCTCAGGGAGATCCTCGGAGAAGAGTTTTTTTCGATCAGCGGGGCGCAGGTGGCGCAGCGCTCTCATGATGATCGCCCGCGTCGGCTGAAGCGAGCTGAAATTTTTGTCGAGCCACGTAATCATTTGCAACATTCGTTCCACACAACTCTGGTATTGCTATCGTATTGAGGACCGGATGAGGGTCGGAGCACTCTCTGACAGGGAGTCTATCATCCTGCAGGTGCTCATAGAGTTTCCGGTCTCCAGGACTATGAAATTACGCATGGTCTCACCACCCCGGGAGGGGGGCATCGTCGCGATCGCCCGCACGACCGACTCCGGGCTCGAGAGAGATAGGTCACTCGTAGCGGAGCGCCTCGATGGGATTTAACCGCGCCGCCTTCCACGCAGGATAGAACCCGGCAACGATGCTCACTGCCGTCCCGAACGCCATCGCAAAGGCGGTGTAGCCGATTACCACGGCAACGGGGATACCATCCCCTCCCGAGACGGCGAAGTCGGCAAAGAGGCCCGCTACAGAGGTGGTGACAGAGTAGGCGATCGCCATGCTGACGACCCCACCGGCAAGACTGCCGGCGATCCCCAGGATCAGGCTCTCGTAGAGGAACATGAGGAGCACCTCCCGCCTTCGCGCCCCGATGCTCCGCATCAGCCCGATCTCCCCTGTCCGCTCCGTCACCGATATGATCATGACGTTGAGGATGCTCACGCTCGCAACGAGAAGCGAGACCGCGCCTATCCCGATGAGGAAGATGTTGATGGCGTCGAAGGTCTCGTAGTAGATCTCCAGGATCTCACGCGAGTCGAGCACGTCCACGACTTCTTTCCTGCGGTTGACCTGCTGGTCGATAGCGACCTTCACCTCCTCTATCTCGGCAAGATCGCCGACCTTCACGATGACCCGGCTGTAGTCCTGATCCCCGTGCCGCTCCGTGTACCACTCCTCCGTGACGATGAGAGCATAATCCGGGTTGATATCGATGCCCATCCCCCGTTCCGCCGCTATCCCCGCAACGCGGACGCTCTCGCCCCCGACCTCGATGCGGCTTCCGGGATGCAGGTCGAGTTCATCGGCAAGGAGCGAGCCCACCATCACCCCCGAAGACCCCGCCCGCGGGTAGGTCCCGGCTTCCTCCTCCAGCAGGAAGGGAATCTCGGTCGCCGGCATTGCGTAGAGCGCCACGTAGCCGCCCTTATCCCTGACCTGGAGGCGATCTGAGGCGAGGATCATGGGGATAACACGGTGCTGTTCGGCGGCCTTCTCAATCAACCCGAGGTCCCTCCCTGAGATCCGCGCAGCAAGGGTGTTGCGGGGGTCGAACGGGTCGCCGCTCGATATCGCGAGATGCGGCGTGACGAGCAGGGTGTCGCTCACATCCGAGACCATCCCCCCTACGAGTACCGAGAGGCTGCTCCCCATGATGCCGAGAGAGGCGATCGCGACGACACCGATGATGATGCCGACCGTTGCGAGGACCGAGCGGACTTTGTGCCGCTTGAGGTTCCGGACCGCGAGATCGAGGAAGATCATGTCCTGTCACACCCTGTCATCGCTGCCGCATCGCATCGACCGGGGCCAGTCGCGAAGCGATCCAGGCCGGGTAGAACCCGGCCGAGATGCTGGTTGCGATACCGAACGCCATCCCGAAGATGATGTACCCGACCGCGCTCAGGTTGAAGACCGTGAAGTTCTCGCCGAATGTCGTCCCGGCCGTGAAGACCTCGACCGCGGCGATGCTGATCAGGTAGCCGAAGACGGTGCTCGCGATGCCGCCGATGACGCTTCCGATGAGCCCGAGGATCACCGCTTCGTACAGGAAGATCCGGAGAACCTCCTGTCTGAGGGCGCCGATGCTGCGCATGACGCCGATCTCCCGGATACGTTCCGTCACCGAGATATACATGACGTTGAGGATGTTGACGGCAGCGACAACGAGAGATATCCCCCCGATACCGAGAAGAAAGACCGTGATCTGCTGGTAGATCTCCTCGTACTGCTGGAGCATCTCGCGCGAATCGAAGATATCCACCACCTCATCCCGCCGGTTGACCCGGCTCTCGATCGTCTCCTTCACGGTATCGATCTGCTCCGGAGCGCCGACCCGGACGATGACCATCGGATAGGCGTCGTGGGCCCCGAAGTGACCCTCGTACCAGTCGTCGGGGACGACGATCGCGTAGTCGGGGTTGATGTCGACGGCAAACCCGCGCTCTGCAAGCACGCCGGCCACCCGGATGCTCTGGTTCCCGATGGTGAGCCTTGAGCCAGGGGTTATGCCGTACTCTCGGGCAAGGTAGGTCCCGACGAGCGCTCCCGGCTGGTTCTGCCGGGGGTACTGCCCTTCCGCGATCTCGAGCAGGACGGGGATATCGCCCGATACGAGCCCGATGATCTGGGTATACCCGCTCTCGCCGCGGCCGAACTCCACCTCTTCCGCGCCCTGGAGCACCCGGATGGTGCGATGCGGGGCTGCCGCCCGCCGGATCTCCTCGACCTCGCGGGCGGGGATGCCGGCGTCCACCGCCGTCCGCGGATCTCCGGCAAAGGTCTCGCCGATCGCGGTGTGCGGCGTGATCACAACTGTGTCCCCGACATCAGTGATGATGTTCGCGACGAGGAGGTTGATGCTATTGCCCATGATGCCGAGGGAGGCGATCGCGACGACACCGATGACGATCCCGATGATCGAGAGCGCCGAACGGATCCAGTGCCGCCGGAGGTTCCTCGCCGCGAACGAGAAGAAGGTCACACCAGCCTCCCATCGACAATCCGGATCGTGCGGCGGGCATACGCAGCGACCCCCGGGTCGTGAGTCACCATGATGACCGTCTTGCCCTCCCGGTTCTCCGCCGCGAGGATCCCCATGATCGCGGTCCCGGTCTTCGAGTCCAGGTTCCCGGTCGGCTCGTCGCAGAGGAGGAGGTCGGGGTCGTTCACGAGCGCCCGGGCGATCGCCACGCGCTGCTGTTCGCCGCCCGAGAGTTCGCCCGGTCTGTGGGAGAAGAGGGCGTCGTCGAGGTGCATCATCCGCAGGACCTCAATCGCCCGTTGCCGGCTCTCCTCCCTGCCGGCGGTGAGGACGAGGGGGAACTCGACGTTCTCGACCGCCGAGAGGAGCGGGATGAGGTTGAACTGCTGGAAGACGAACCCGATGCGGTCCCGTCGGAGCCGGGTGAGGTCGTCGTCGCTCATCCGGGAGATCTCCTGCCCGGAGAGGTAGATCTTCCCGGAGGTCGGGACGTCCAGACAGCCCATCATGTTTAAGAGCGTCGATTTCCCGGAGCCCGAGGGCCCCATCACGGCGATGAACTCGCCCGGTTCGACGGTGAGGGAGACGTGGTCGAGCGCCACGACATCGCCGGCCGGGAGTGGATAGATCTTGCTCACATCCTCGAACCGGAGGATGGGCGTGCTGCTCGTCGCCGCCTTCTCCGAAGGGGCGTCGACTGTGATGAGGCCGGGACGATCGGTTTCCACACAGGAGAATGGAGAGAGCCCCTACTTCAACGTTACTCCCGCGCGGCCCGGGAGCCGACATAAAGCCTTTGACGGCAGAGGGCGATACCTCTTGATACAACCGCCGCCCCGCCGGGGATCCGAGGAGAGCATGGGACAGAACAACATCTACATCATCGGCCACAGGCAGCCGGACACCGACAGTATCTGTAGCGTCATCGGCTACGCCGAACTCCGTAACCACGCCGAACCGGGGAAGTACATCCCCGCCCGGTGCGGAGAGGTGAGTGCCGAGACACGGTTTGCGCTCGATACGTTCAACGCTGAAGCGCCGGCCTATATAGCGAGCGTCGAGCCCACGGTATCGGATATACCGCTCGACACCCGGAGCGTCCGGCAGGACGTCCCGACAATCGACGTCGCCGCCCTGATGGACACCTACGACATGCGGAACATGCCGATCACGGACGAAAACGAGACCCTGGTCGGCCTCGTCAGCGAGTATGGCCTTGCCCGGGCCTACGTCCGGAAGAACCCCCGAGAACAGCTCTCGCTCATACCGATGCCGCTTGAGACGCTCGCCCGCATCCTCGACGCCCGGACGGTCGTGCCGGCACGCGAAACCCTCGGGGAAGGCCGGGTCTACACCGTCATCGACGCCCTGCACGTCACCCTCTCCCGGATGACACCGGACGACATCGCGATCGTCGGGGATAACGAACCGGCCCAGCTTGCCCTGATATCGGCCGGGGTCGCCGCACTCATCATTGCCGAAGGGGCGCCGGTGGGCGAACGGGTGATCGCCGCCGCCCGGACACGAGGGGCTGCCGTGCTTTCGACGACGCTCGATGCCTTCAGCGTCGGCAAGATGATCAGCCTCTCTCTTCCAGCGAGCATGATCATGGAGACCGATGTCCCCACGGTGCGAATGGAGGATTCAATCGAGTACGCGAAACAGATCGTCTCGAACTCCAAGTTCAGGACAGCCTGTGTCGTCGGGGAAGGGCGGCAGCACATCGGGCTCATATCCCGGACGACATTGATGCAGGACGTCCAGAAGTCGGTGATCCTGCTCGACCACAACGAGTACTCCCAGGCCGTGGACGGGATCGAGCAGGCCGATATCCTCGAGATCATCGACCACCACCGCCTCGGCGCGATCTCTACCCTCAAGCCGGTGAAGTTCCTGAACGACCCCGTGGGGTCGACCTCGACGATCGTGGCGAACAAGTTCATCGAGGCCTGCGTGGAGCCCACGCCGTCGACCGCCGGGCTCCTCCTCGCGGGGATCCTCTCGGACACGCTGGTGATGAAACTCTCGACAACCACGCCCGTGGATATTCGGGCGGCGGACTACCTCGCGGAGATCACCGGGATCGACCCGGCCGAGTTCGGGCCGGAACTGATCCGGAGAGGCATGGACCTTGATGGCCTCCCCAGGGAGGAACTCCTCACCCGGGACATGAAGCGTTACAACCTCTTTGGGCGGAGCATCATGGTCTCACAGGTGATGACGTCGTCGTTTGCGTTTGCAGAGAACAACGCCGGCGAGATCCGGGCCGAACTCGAGCACTTGCGGACGACGATGGGGGTCGACTGCTTCTTCGCTCTCTTTACGAACGTCTTCGCGAACGCAAGCGACCTCTTCGCCGCCGGGGACGAAGCCTGCATCACCAAACTGGACCTGCGGGACCAGCCCGTCCGGCTCGAGGGTGTCATGTCCCGGAAAAAAGATTTTATCCCGAAGTTCGGGCAGATGTTCCGGCAGCTCTAGCCGCCGGAGCCCTATCACTTCTTTCTCTGCCGGAGTACATCGGCAGCGTAGCGGGCGAGCCAGTAGACGCCGTCGGTCGAGGGGTGGACCTCGACGATATCGTCGAACTCGTCGACGGTGACGCCCTGTTTCATCAGGTAGCCGATGTAGGAGAGGAGGTTCGACGCCCCGGGGACGGCGGCGGCGGCCCCGATGAGTCGGCCGGTCTCCGGATCGACCCTGACCTGCGCAAGCCCGGCAAACCCTCCCGTCACGTCCCAGAACGAGCCGGGGCCTGCGGGTGCGGGGGCTGATAGGGTGAAGCCGCCTTCGGGACCGGCCGTGGCAGAGGCATAGTCGTAGCGGAGGCTCATCGCGTGGGGAATGCCCATATAGTCCATGATGGTGGGATGACCGAGGATGTTCTCGGCTGCCACCACGCCCTCCCGGCGGGCAGCGGGGGTGAGGTACGGCGGGCCGATGACGTCGCCGGCGGCGTAGACATTGGGGAGACTGGTCCGCATCTGCCGGTCCACGATAACTGCGCCGTCCGGGCCTTTGCGGAGGCCTTGCAGCGACTCCGACCGGGGGACGAGCCCGGTGGCCAGCAGGACGGCGTCGGCCGCTAACTCCTCGCCGCCGGAAAGAAGGACCGAACGAACCCTTCCTGCACCCTCGATACTCGCAAGCCCGGTCTCTTCCCGGACGCCGACCCCGGAAAGATCGCGCAGCGCAGCGGAACGCATCTTCGGATCAAGGTCCCGGAGCAGCCCGTGCCGGGTGACGATCTCGACCTCGGACCCGAAGGCATGGAATATGTGGGCGAACTCCGCCGCCACCACACCGCCGCCGACGATGACCATCCGCCGGGGAAGATCAGGCATCTCGGGAAGCGTCTGGTAGGTGTAGACGCCGGAGAGGTTGGTACCGGGGATCTCGGGGATTGCCGCTCGCGACCCGGTGGCCGCGAGGACGGCGTCTGCCCGGACCTCCTCGTCGTCGATGAAGACCCGGTTGCCTTCCAGGCGACCGACGGCGCCATAGATCACCTCGACCCCCGCCCGGCGGGTCTCGGCATCGAGGACCGAGGAGAGTTTCTCCTGGACCTCGCAGACCCGCTTCCGTATCGCCGGGTAGGAGACAGTCGGGACCGAATCGAGGATACCGAGGTCTTTCTGGGTCCGCGCGTACTCGACGAGCCGGGCGGTATCGTTCAAGGCACAGACAGTCATGCACCGCTCGTGGAGGCACTGTCCGCCGATCTTACGCCGCTCGATGAGCCGGACCTCCGCCCCGGTCTGCGCGAGGTGCATCGCCCCGAGCCTTCCCGCGGGCCCGCCGCCGATGACGACAATCATGGTATACCTACAGCAGTTCGACACCCTCGTCCATCGGCATCGAGAGGACCTCGCCGGTGAACCCGTTGACCTCGACGATCTTGCTCCCGCCCCGGACCTGCCAGACCGGGACGTAGATGGTCTCGAGATCGACCTTGATGTTGCTCCGGTCAGGTTTGAGGGTTTTCTCCTCATAGAAGATGGCATCGCCTTTCTCGTAGCGGAACCGCACCCGCTGGGTGAGTCGGTCGACGACGTCCCGCACGATCTGCTCCTCGACGTCCTCCCGCACGAGCCGGGCAGGCACGATCTCGGAGCCGAACGGGACAGTTCCCCGCTCGATCTCGCCAGGGTCGATCTCCATCTTGATGCCGTTGATGGCGTTGATGGCCCCGGCTCCTTCGGCGTCGAAGGAGACCAGCCGGTCCTTCACCTCGCGCTCGCCGGTGCTCACATAGTGATAACTCCAGTACGGGATGAACCGGCACTTCGCCGACCCGTGCAGACCGGCAATGCCGGAGGCGCGCTTCTCGGCAACCCGGAGGGGCAGGTGGGGCAACTCCGGCCCCGCTTCCTGCTCTTCCTCCTCCGCCACCGCAGGGCCGGCCTCTGCCGGCCTGTCCCGGATCGCCGGGGCCGGGCGGCCGAAGTCCAGAACCAGGCTCTGTCCGAGCAGATCGGCAAGCGCGGCCCTGCCTGCGTAGCGGGTGAACTCGTCCACACCCCATCGTATGCAGTCCTCTGTCCGCACCGCGGGGTCGAGGGCGAAGAGCAGCTTCCTGCAGACCAGATCGTCGTTGCCGGTGCGCAGCCGGTAGGTCATCGAATCGAATTCCCTGATCGTCTCCGGGTCGTCGGAGCAGAGCACCACCAGGGCGTTGCCGTTCCCGATTGCAGAGAAATCCAGCGGCTCGCCGACCTCCGCAACATCGTATGAGGCTGCCGTGAAGATCTGCTTCAACGTGTTCCGGGCTTTCTCCCGAATCCCACTCTCCATTCACCGTACAATACCACAGAGAGGTAGAACAAGCTTTCCCTTCAGGGTCGGCCGACAGGGGGTTGGTTCCCTGAAGTTCACCCGAAGGCAACACTTTTTCCCCTATCATGCAAGAGATCTGGTAATGTATGTCCCCCTGAAGTTCACCAATCACCGCATCGAGGAATACGCGCTCAGGGTGACCTACCGCCCGGAGGAGGACGTCGGGAAGATCATCTACAACCTCTCGCTCATCGAGAGTGGCGACCTTGAGTTCACGCTCTCCATCATGAAGGAAGCGCACAGAGCGGGCATCACCATCAGCGACCGGATCCGGGTCGCCGGGCCGGGGGAACGGGTCGACGGTTACACCGTACCGGACGGCAGGCACGCAATCTGTACGATGTGCAGTATTACGCTCGATGCCCTCCTCCTGCAGCGCGGCATCCCGATCAACCCGATCGGGGGCGGTATCGTCGAGGTCGATGAGCGTGTTGCGCAACGGTTCACGAGCATGATCCTCTACCGCGATACGACGCTCGATCCGCTCGAAGTCCTGATCTCCCAGGAGACCACATCGATCCTCGACGTTATGCACTCCGGAAGCGGCAACATCCTTGCAAACATCCGCGAGTGCCACATGGAGGCTGAACCGCTTATGGGAACGGTGCTCGACGAACTCTCGTCAATCGGGTTCTCCGGTATCCTTGATATCGGCGCCCCGAACGTCCCCCTGCTCGGGGTCCCGGTAAGCCCGCAGTACGTGGGCGTGGCGATGGTCGGGGGCACGAACGCACTCGCGGCGGTCAAGGAGACTGGACGACCGGTGGTGACCCGGGCGCTCAAAGGGCTGATCGACGTCCGCGAGATGGGCTACCTGAAAGACTACTGACCTGCAGCCCTCGCCCGTTCCGTGACGCTGGCGATATGCCGCCGCACAAACTGGACAAAACCCGCAGACTCCGAGTAGAGGGCCGAGGGCTGCTCCCCGCTCGAACCCAGCCAGAGCAGCGTCCTGGCATCGTCCACTAAAAAGACCCCGGATCGCTCATACGGCAGCAGTTTCCCCTGCGTGGGGTGGACCTCGCACGGGGCTGCAAGCGGCAGGATATGAATGCCGAACCGGGAGGGGCGCTCACCCGGCAACCGATCCGTGACGATATCGACCTGGACAGAGCCGAGGACATCGTTGAGCAGCGCGAGCACGCCTCCTTCAAGGAGGTCGTTTGCCGCGAGCACCTCTACGCTCCGCTCCGCTCTCCGGAACATCTCCGCAAGGCGTGTCTTGATATTCTCCTCCCCGTAGATGGTCCAGATCAGTTCCTGGCTCCCCCGGACCTCCGGTCCTTTCTCCCGGTAGATCGCATCGAGGGTTTTGCGGGCGTTCTCCGCGTCGCTCTCGATCCGACGCATCAGGTTCTCGACACCCCGGTCGGGGGGGACCGCGTCGAACCGTTTGGGCGTGGTGTGCGAGACGCAGACCAGCTCCTTCTGGACGAGCCGGTCGAGGACCGGGTAGACGGATGCGCGCGGCACCCCGGAAGTCTCGTGGACCTCGGTCGCGGTCGCGCCCGCCACCCTGAGAAGGCCGATATACACAAGAGCCTCGTACTTCGTAAGACCCAGTGATTTTAGAGATTCCAGGAGGTTATTTGGAATATCCCGGGGAGCAGTCATGCCATCATGTATATATACCCTCCAGGGATAAATGTTGTTGCTAATATAACAACAAGGTGACGAGATGCGTTGGCAATACGTACCGGTAATGCTCCTCGTGCTGGCACTTCTGGCTGTGCCGGCATCAGCACAGGGAGCCAAATACCTCTATGGGAATCCCGAACTCTCGGCGACGATCGCCGGCACCAACGAGTTCGCGCCGGGTACCGAGACCGGTCTCACGGTGATTATAGCCAATAACGGTTTGAACACAATTAAGATGGTCGGATCGACGATCATCACCCCCGATGACCTGCCAAACACCGCAAAACTGGCCACCGCGGCGCTCAAGAGTGAGGGTACGCCGTTCACCGTCAAGACGGACCCCCAGTTCTTGAGCGACATCATGGGCGGGGCCTCCCGGACCGCCACCTTCAACGTGAAGGTTGCCGACTCCGCGGAGCCGGGCACCTACGTGCTGCCCCTCGAGGTGACCTACACCTACCTGCAGGACGCCGAGGATTTAGGCGACACCCTCCGCTACAACTACCAGAAGAAGACCGAGACCCTGCCGCTCTCCGTGCGGGTGACGCCCGACCTCCGCGTCGAGGTCCTTGATATACGCTCCGAGTCGCTCAACGTCGGGACGGAGGGCTACGTCTCCATGACCCTGAAGAACATCGGGTCCGACCCGGCCGAGAACGCGATCGCAAAGGTCACAAGGAACGGCGAGAGCCCGCTCATCCCCACCGACGGCAACTCCTACATCGGGACGTTTGAGCCCGGAGAGACGGTGGACGTGAGGTTCAAGGTCTCGGTCGCCGATACCGCCGAGACCAAGTCCTACCCGCTCGACATCGTGGTCGCCTACGATGATTACGAGGGAAAAGCGATGACGTCCAAAGCAGTGACGATCGGTATCCCGGTCGGCGGCAAGATCGCCTTTGAGGTCGTCTCCCCGCCGGCAACGCTCAACCCGGGCCAGAAGAGCATTCTTGAGGTCGTATACAGGAACGCCGGCGCGGCAACGGTCTACAACGCCCAGGCCCGGATAAGCGCCGTCAGCCCTTTCACCAGCAGCGACGACACCGCCTACCTCGGCGACCTCGCTCCCGGGGAGAGCGCGACGGCGCGCTTCGAGGTGAACGTCGACGGTGACGGCACCGAGAAGGAGTACGGGATCGACTCTGAGATTCGTTACCGCGACGACCTGGACAACAGCAAGATCTCGGACACCATGAAGGTGCGGGTCGCGCTTGAGAAGAGGCAGGGGACTCTTTTCACGAACCCGGTCTTCCTTGTGGCCATTGCAGCCGTCATAATCGGCGCAGGGTATTATATATTCGTGTACCGTAAGAAAAGGTGATGAACGGGTACTGGGACGGGCCTAAACCGGAGCCGCAGGTAAGGACGATCGATGAGATGCGTGAGGTTCTCGCGGATCCCGGCTGCCCCTCCGATCAGCCCCTCTATTTTATGTACCGGGACCTCGCCCGGACCGACGACGACCGGGAGTGGCTCCGGCAGCAGCACGTCCGCTACGATATCACCGTCATTCCCGCCCGGACGCTCTGCGGGGAGTACGTCAAGACGAAGGGGCACTACCACACCGAGAACCCCGCAGGAACCCTCTACCCGGAGATCTACGAGGTGCTCGCGGGGAAAGGGCACTACCTCCTCCAGACCAAGAACGCCGACGATGTGGTGATGATCGAGGCCTCCGTCGGCGACAAGATCCTGATCCCGCCGGGATACGGCCACGTCACCATCAACCCCGGACGCGAGGACCTCGCGATGGCGAACCTCGTCTCGTCGGAGTTCTCGAGCAACTACGGCCCTTACGGGAAACTGCAAGGTGCCGCCTACTATGAGATGGAGGGGGGGGCGCTGGTGAAGAACCCGCGTTACCCCGACGCCCCGCCGGTGCGCTACTGCAGCCCGACGGAGGTCCCGGAGATCGGCATCGAGAAGGGGGTCGGGCTCTACGACCTCATCGGGCGGCCCCGGTCGGTCGCGTTCTTAAACCATCCCGAGCAGTTCATGGAGATCTTCGCCGACGTGACCGGCGGATGCCTGGTGATGCGGTAGAGGGCAAGACCGCTGTTCCAGAGAGGGTCAAGCACCGTTCAACTCTACCACCTGGTGTTCTTTAGAACATCGCAGATTCCGTATACGGATTTCCACCTGATATCGCCACTGGGGAGGGGCTGACGGGGAGGGGGGCTCCCCCTCCCCTGTCTCTATCCCGTATTTTGACATGTAACCCCACCCCACCCGGCCTCCTCAGTCACACCTGCGGTGCTCCAACTCCTGCTGTTCCAGCAGTCGTTCCCAGCCCCAAGGGGCGGGGGCAGTGCATGGCGATAGCCCGGAGATATCAGTTGGTGGGGTGATGTGATTAGAGCAAAGTTGCCCTGAACTTCCACCTAAAGAAAGCAGAGTGTTTTTACCAAGGCCTTTTTGTTACGTTTTACCCTTTCCCACCGGTAAACTTACCAAACTCTCAGACATCCTCACTGTTCAGAACTCCCACATCTCATCGAGGATCTGGCACGTCCGGCAGACCCTCCCGCACGGCTTCGCACCTTGCGGTGCTCGAACTCCTGTCGTCCCGACAGTCGCATCTCCCACCTTGCGGTGCTCGAACTCCTGTCGTCCCGACAGTCGCTCCCCACACTTCTCACAGACCCTGAGCCCTTCACCGGTGACCCGCTCCGGCTCCCGGAGGGCCTCGCCCAGGTTGACGAGCGCGTACTTCGTCGCCGGGTGGCGGGAGGTGTACTCGTCGAGGATCTCCCGGACGTCTCCCTGCAGGACGTCGCCCGCATAGGGGCAGCCCGCAAGATCGAACCCCTCCACGTGGAGGAAGGAGTACAGCGCCACTTCGCGCTCCGGGATATACATGAACGGCTTGATCCGGGGGACCATCCCCTCCACCTCCCGCATGGGGCGGGTGAGCCGGTCCGGGTCGCCCCGGAGGACGTGTTCCAGGACCGACTGGGCCTCGTCGTCCAGGTTGAACCCGCAGGCGAACTTCGTGACCCCGTGCTCGCGGGCAAGCCGGTTCATCAGCGCCCGCCGGAGCACCCCGCAGTAGGAGCAGGAGAGATTCGTCCCCTTCCTGCCCACGATCTCATCGAGCGTGATTCCGTACTCGTTCTGGAAGGACGCCGTCATCCAGGGGACGCCGATGTTCTCCGCAATCGCCCGGGCCCGGGCCGGGTCGCGGTAGCCGGATATCCCCTCGTCCACGGTGATCGCCATCAGCCGGACGTCACGGCGCTCGCGGAGGAGTTTGTGGAGGAAATAGAGGACGGCGCTTGAGTCCTTGCCCCCCGATAGCGCCACCGCCACCGTGTCGCCCGACGCGATCCAGCGGTGCTCCCGTATCGCCCGCTTCGCCTTCGCCTCGAAATCCCGGTTGAAATGCTGCTCGCAGAGGTGCAGCCCCGAATACCGCTGGTAGATGACCGCATCGCGGCGGCACTTGCTGCACTGCATGATCTCTCGATCATGCTTTTATCACCGGGCCACATAAATGGTGTAGAAGATGCCCGTTCCTGCAGAATACGTGCGATCCCTGCACGCCTACGAACTCCGGATCCTTCTCGCCCTCGAACGCCTCATGCGGCGGTACCGGTGGGTGCCGCTCGAGATTCTCAAGTCAACGACCAGATTCTCGGAGTCCGAGCTCTCCTACCGGCTGGGCAGGCTGATGGCGATGGACATGGTCAGGTACGAGAAGGTCCCCTACGAGGGCTACGCTCTCGTCTTCAACGGCTACGACAGCCTGGCGCTCCACACCCTCACCCGCCGGGGTACCATCCAGGCGCTCGGGACCCTGATCGGCGTCGGGAAGGAGTCGGAGGTCTACGAGGCGATGGGGCTCGGGGTCGTGGTCTTGAAGTTCCACCGCGTGGGGCAGCGGTCGTTCCAGTCGGCTCGCGTCAAGCGCGGTTACATGCCGGAGGCCGGGCACTGCCCCTGGATCTTCGCCTCGAGCAACTCGGCGAAGATGGAGTACGACGCCTTGAAAACCCTCCACCCCGCCGTCTCCGTGCCGCTCCCCATCGACCAGAATCGGCACGTCGTGGCGATGTCGTTTGTCCCCGGCGTCAACCTCTCGCAGGCGACCGTCATGGAGCCGGAGGTCATTCTCGACGAGATCCTCGAGAACATCCGCGAGGCCTACCGCCTCGGCATCATCCACGGGGATTTGAGCGAGTTCAACGTCATGGTCGACGAGGGGCAGTGCTGGCTGATCGACTGGCCCCAGTGGGTCGAGACTGCTCACCCGAACGCCGGCGAGATCCTGGCTCGAGACATCGAGAACATCCTCCAGTACTTCAAACGGAAATACGGCCTCGTATACGCCTTCGACGAAGCACTGGCACAGGTGGTGGAGTGAAGGTCTTTGGCATCGACATCATCAAGGGCTCGGTCCGCTCCCGCACCCGGCGGCCCGTCTACGCTCTCGCCAGGGTGGAAGACGGCGAGGTCATGGACATCGAGGAGGTCACCGGGTTCCGACTCCAGCGCCTCCTCGCTACTGAGCAGCCCGATATCCTCGCGGTCGACAGCATCCAGGAGATCGCCGCCGACCGGCGCGAACTCTACGCATTCCTCCAATCACTTCCCCCCGCAACAATACTCGTCCAGGTGACCGGCGGCGAGAGGACAGAGAGCCTCCCGAAGGTCGCTGCCCGCTACAACATCAGTTTTAACAGGTTCGACCCCTACGCCGAGGCCCGGACCACTGCGCAGGTGGCCGCTCTCGGCGCGGGCGTCGAGGTGATTGCGTTTGAGAACACCACCGACGTCACGGTGAGCAGGCACCGGTCGCCGGGCCGGGGCGGGTGGAGCCAGAACCGCTACGCAAGGAAGATCCACGGCGCCGTGATGCAGAAGGCCCGCGAGATCGAGGCGAGACTCAAAGGCGCCGGCCTCGACTACGAGAAGAAGGAGACGAAGGCCTTCGGCGGGTATTCCAGGGTCGCGTTCAAGGTCATGGCCGCCCGGGAGATGGTCCCGGTCCACTCCTCGCGGGGCGCCGACGTCCAGGTCCGGGTGAGCGGCAGGGAACTCGACCGGATCCGGTTCGAACCGCTTTCCCGCCGCCCCCGCTACCTGATCGTCGGGCTCGACCCCGGGACGACCACCGGCATCGCCGCCGTGGACCTCGACGGGAACCTGGTCCTCCTCTCGAGCTCCCGCCAGATGACGATGTCCGACATCATCGAGGAACTCTACCGCGCCGGAAAACCGCTTATCGTCGCTTCCGACGTCCAGCAGATGCCCTACTCGGTCGAGAAGATCCGCCGTGCATTCAACGCCATCCCCTACACCCCGCGGCAGTCGCTCTCGGTGGAGGCGAAGTACGACCTGACCGCCGCGTTCTCCTACACGAACGACCACGAGCGCGACTCCCTCTCGGCGGCGCTGGACGCCTACCGGAGCCTCCAGAACAAGTTCAGAAACATCGCAAAGCGGGTGACGCCGGGAGTCGACCTCGACGAGGTGCGGGCCCGGGTGCTCCGGGGCCAGCCGCTTGATACGGTCCTCGCGGACCTGCAGGGCGCTCCACCGCCGGAAAAACCGGCGGCACCCCCCGCCGAGGCCGTTCCGGAGCGTCCGGTCGAGGACGAGCGGGTGATGGCGCTCGATGGGATGGTGAAAAGGCTCCGGACCTATGTCCAGGAACTCCAGGGAGACCTCCGGGAACGGGACCGGAAGGTGGAGCGCCTGCGGCAGGACCTGCAGCGAGCCCGTTCCGCGACGGAACGCAAGGTCCGGCGGGACGCGGAGCTGGCGACGAAGGACGCGACGATCGAGAGCCTGCGCGAGCAACTCCGGGGTGAGCGGCGGCGGTCCCGCCGGCTGAAGAAGCGCCTGGAGCGGATGCAGACGGTTGCAAAGATCGAGATCTCCGAGGACTACACCCCGCTCAAGGTGCTCGACTCCCTCACCCGCGAGGGAGTGCGGGGCCTCCAGGAGGGGGTCGGCATCTCGGCGGGCGACGTCCTCTACGTCCCGAGGGCTCACGGCTGGGGCCGGGGCGTGGTCAAAGACCTTGCAGGCGCAGGAGTGCGGGCGCTGGTCATCGACGGGGAGGAGCCCCCCGACCCGCACCTGGTCCGGGTCGCCCGCGAGGCGGGTCTCCCCCTTCTCCCCGCGGAGACCGTCGGACCGGAGATCCGGGGCAGGACCGGAGCGGCAAAGACCCGGAGTATCAAGGAGGCGATGGGCGAGTGGGAGGAAGGGCAGAAAGAGTTCCGGCGGGAGCAGGAGGCCGAACGGGTCGAGTATCTCTTCAAGGAGTACCGGAGCGAGCGGGAGAAGGAGGTGCGCCGCGGTGGATGAACGGGGCCTGCACCGGCTGATCGGGACGATTATCGACCCGGAACGGCTCGAAGACGACTGCGCCGTCATCTCCTGCGGCGACCTTCTCATGGTCGCGACCACCGATATGCTCCACGAGACGACCGATTTTCCCGCCGGGATGACCGACTGGCAGGCGGGCTGGATGTCGACGGCGGTCACGCTCTCGGACGTCGCGAGCATGGGCGCGGCGCCGGGCCAGGTGCTCCTCGCGGTCGGCCTTGATAGGCCGGAACGCCTCCGCGGGATCATGGAAGGCGCACGGGACTGCTGCACGGCGTTCGGCGCCGAACTTGTCGGGGGGGATCTCGACGCCCACCGGGAACTGACGATCGTGAGCACGGGCCTTGGGGCCGTCGCCCCACAACACCTCGTCCGGCGTCGGGGGGCGCGGCCGGGTGACGTCATCGCAGTCACCGGGACGCTCGGCGAGGCCCAGGCCGCTCTCTCCGGTTACGACAGGCATCTAAAAGAACTCCTCGAACCACAGCCCCGGGTGAGGGAGGGGCAGGCGCTCGCCCGGGCCGGGGTCTCGGCGATGATGGACATCTCCGACGGCCTCGCTCTCTCGCTTTACGACCTCCTCAGCGTGAACGACTGCGGCTTTGCCGTCGATTCCGCCCGGCTTCCGCTCCCGGCAGGGGTGCCGGAGGACGAGGGGCGGGAACTCGCGCTCTACGGCGGGGGAGACTTCGAGCTCCTCTTCACCGCTCCGCCGGGAATCCTCCCGGTCCCGGGGGTCGAGGCCCGCGTCATCGGCGAGGTCATAGTGGAGCAGACGGTCCTCGTGGATGGAAGGCCGCTCGAACGCAGGGGCTATCTGCACGAGTGGAACGGTTAGGACGCGGCCCTTGCCCCCATCCGCCGCCACTCCCAGAAGATATACACAAGGCCGATGACCGCAAAGACGAAGACCACCGCCTCGGTCACGAGGATGCCCTGCGTCTGTGCAAGATAGACAGCGGCGGCGTCCACGGCGGCGTGCCAGAGGATGGCAAGAACGAGGAGCGTTTTCTTGCCGTAGACGACGGCGGCAAGCACCATCAGCGACCAGGCGATGTGGAGGGTGATCGTCATCATCCGTTCGGCGAGTCCCGGCAGGAGATCGAGCGGGGTGAGGGCGCGGAGGGCCTCGATCTCCGCCCGGACGAGGGGGTCGTCGGGCAGGGGGATCCCCCCACCGTCGCCGGTGAGGAGGAGGTAGGAGACCATGCCCGAGAGAACGACCAGCGCGACGATCATGCTCTCGACACCGCCCCACCCGGTCCCGAAGAGGAGGCCGTTCTCGCGGGTGAGGGGAATCTTTTGCCGTCCGAAAAGGTAGCGATAGACAAGGTAGCGGCCGACCTCCTCAAAGAGCCCGGCCATGAGGCCGAGGTAGATTGCGAGGGCGGCAAGCGCCGCCGTCGTCCCGGACGGCAGGAGAGCGAGGTAGAGCGGCGTCTGCGTCACCAGGACGAGCGGGGCATGGACGACCTGCACGACGATGAAGAAGAGGGCCCCGAGCGCGAAGACCCGCCACGAGAGGTCGAACTGTTTGACAAACCAGTAGCCGAGCGCGAGCGGAACGATGATCTCGAGCAGGGCGACGACGGCGAACGCGGCGACAACCAGTGGGTCCATAGAGCAGAGTATTTGGCTAATTATTTAACGATTGTCGCGGTACAGGTGAGAGAAAGGATCAGACCGCCATGATTACAGAGCACCCGGGAGCAGCCCCGGAGGGTGGAACCAGTTCCCGTCATGCGGGCCAGGGCGCCGGGGCCCGGTTCTCGAACAACTTCGACTTCCTGCGGTTCGCTGCGGCGGCGGCAATCGTCGTCACGCACGCTTACGCGCTCAGGCTCGGCTATGTCGGCATAGGGCTCACCGACCCGTTCGTGCTCATCGGGCAGGGGGCGCTTGCAGCCCTCCTCGTCACCAGCGGCTACCTGATCGCGGCAAGCTGGGAATCGACCGCATCCCCGCTCCGGTTCGCCTGGAAACGGTTCCTCCGGGTGGTCCCGGCCCTTGTCCTCGCGATCGCCCTGACGCTCTTCGTCATCGGCCCACTGATGACGACCCTACCTATAGGGGAATACTTTACCGCCCTCTTCTCCCCGGCCGGGCTCGCCACCATCCCCTTCTTTGAGAACGGATCGGCCATAGGCCTCTTCCAGGAGAACCCGTGGACCTACGTCAACGGCTCGCTCTGGACGATACCCGTCGAGGTCGCGATGTACGGTGTCGTCGCAGTCCTCGGGATAGCCGGATTTCTGTGGCGCAAGTCCGCTCTCCTCGCCCTCGCCGCCGTAAACGTCCTCCTGTGGATGGCCTGGTTCGACGACCCCCGGATGGCGAAGATCCGGTTCACCCTCTACTTCATCATCGGCGCCTACCTCTACCTCCACCGTGAGCGGATCGTCTACCGGCCGGTCATCGCCGGGGGGCTGCTCCTGCTACTCGGCGCTTCAGTCCTGACGCCCTACCCGGCCATCGTCGGGGTGATCGCCATCCCCTACCTCACCCTCTACGCCGCACACCTACCGGTCCCGTTTCTGAACACCTTCGGCAGATCGGGTGACTTCTCCTACGGCATCTACATCTACCACTACCCGGTCCAGCAGGTGCTGATCCAGGCCGCGGGCAACACCCTCCTCCTCCCGGCACTCGGCGGGCTCTCGTTTGCCGTGACGTTTGCTCTCGCGTTCCTCTCCTGGCACCTCGTCGAGCGGCGGGCGCTGGCGCTGAAGGGAGCCTCGCCGGCAAATGTCGTCCGGGAGTACCGGGTGCGTGCGGAAGCCCTCCTCTCCGCCGGGCGGTGAGAGACGGGATGACGCCCGGCAATGACGCCGGCAGCACCTATTATCCCGGATAGAAGCGTAAAGATTACTTGTTACAGAGGATACGAGAGTATGGCGTACTATTTTGCCTCGCGCATGGAAAAGACGCCCCGATCCTTCATCCGCGAGATCCTCAAAATGACTGAGAAGCCCGAGGTCATCTCGTTCGCAGGGGGGCTCCCGAACCCCTCGCTCTTTGCCGTTGAGGAACTGGCGACGGCCGCGCGAGACGTCATGGCGGATGCGGGGAGGGCAGCCCTGCAGTACAGCACGACCGAAGGCTATCTCCCGCTGCGGGAGTTCATCGCCGAACGCTACCGGCAGCGCCTCGGTCTCTCTGTCGGCCCGGACGAGATCCTGATCACGAACGGCTCCCAGCAGTGCCTTGACCTCATCGGGAAGGTCTTTCTGGACCCGGGCGATCCGGTCTTCATCGAGCGGCCGGGCTACCTCGGCGCGATCCAGGCATTCTCTCTCTACGAATCCGCGTTCCGTCCCGTGCCGCTTCTTGACGACGGTCCTGATATCGACTGTCTGAAAGCGATGCTGGAGGAGACGCCGGCCAGGCTCTTCTACGGCGTCCCGAACGCGCAGAACCCGTCCGGAATCACCTATTCAGAGGAGAAGCGGCGTGCCATCGCTGCCGCACTCGCCGACACCGGGACGATCTTCGTCGAAGACGACGCCTACGGGGAACTCCGGTTCGACGGGAGACACCTCCCTTCCGTCAGGCAGTACCTCGACGATGCGACGATCATCATCGGTTCTTTCTCCAAGATCGTCACGCCCGGACTGCGGATCGGCTGGGTCGCTTGCCCCCACGAGATCCTCGGGCAGATCACCGTGGCGAAGCAGGCCTCCGACCTGCACTCAAACACCCTTGCCCAGCGAATTATCGCCCGGTACGTCGAGACAAACGATATCGACGCTCATATCGAGCGGATCACCCGGGCATACCGCATACAGCGCGACCTGATGATCGCTGCGATCGAGGAGGAGTTCCCGGAGGGCGCCCACTACACCCGGCCGGATGGCGGGATGTTCCTCTGGGTCACTCTCCCGGAGGGCTGCTCGACCATGCGGCTCCTTGAGATCGCCCTCCGGGCGAACGTCGCGTTCGTGCCGGGCAGGGCGTTCTACGTCGATGGGGGTGGGGACACGGCGATGCGCCTGAACTTCTCGAATGCAGGCGAAGAAGAGATCGTCGAGGGGATCCGGCGCCTCGGCGCAGCGATCCGCACGTTCACCGGGTGATCCCCCCGGCTCAGAGCATCCTCTCGAGGATCTCCACCGCATCCCGGACGTACCCGGGGCAGAGGGTCCGGGTGAGACCCTGCTCGCGGGCCCGGCCGAGCCCTTCGTCGGTCGAGAGATTGCAGTCGAGGAGCCCGGTGCATGAGACGGTCCCGTGCTTCCGGACGAAGCGGGCGATGAACTCCTGCGTGACGGCGTAGGTCCGCTCCTTCGCCTCTTTTCCCTCAGGACCGGTGCTCCCGAACAGGAGCCCGATCACGAGGACCGCGCCCGATACGGCCCCGCAGGCGCCCCCCGTATGCCCCACTCCGCCCCCAAACCCGGTGGCCGCCCGGAGGATGACTTCCTCCGGCACCCCGGCGTCGCGGGCGAAGACCGAACTGACTGCCTGCGCACAATTACAGCCCTGCATGAAGCGGGCAACCGCTCTCTCCGAACGTTCTGTCGTAGAACTCACCTGAAGGGGTGATTCGCTACCCGCCCCCTTCAAACTTGCGCGGGAGGTCCGGGGGAAGATATTAAGAGTCGGTCAGGGAAAGAAGAGACCAGGAGAAGAGCGTTACCATGTGGAGAGGAGCAGTGATGATCGTTCTCGTCGCCGTTCTGATCCCGGCAGCGGCAGGAGCGGAGGCATCGTACCGGAGCATACCGGAGGGAAGCACCGTCAACGACGTTGCGATCGCGGGAGACGGCCGGTATATGCTCGCGGGGACCGAAGGGGGAGGTATTATCTGCCTGCAACAGGACGGCACGGTCGCCTGGAACATGAGTGCCGGGAGCCCGGTGACGGCAGTCGCCGTTGCGGACGCCAGAAACTACGTGGCCGCCGGGACCGGTGCGGGCGACGTGCTCGTCCTCGACGAGCGGAGCGGCAACCGCTACTGGACCGGGAGCGTCGCAGGACCCGTCCGCGATCTCTCATTCCCGGGAGACGGCAAGTTCCTCGCGGCGGGGAGCAACCGCGTCACGCTCTTCGACTACCAGGGTCTGGAAGACTGGAACTTCTCGACGGGGGCCAACACAATCGTGTCGTCCGTCGCATTCGCTGCCGACGGGAACTACATCGTCGCCGGAAGCGATAACGGCGCCGTCCACTTCTTCGGCAGGCAGGGGAACCTCATGTGGCAGGGGCTCGCCCGGGGTGCGGTCACCGCGGTCGACGTCTCCCGTGACGGATCGGTCGTCGCCGCCGGAAGCCGGGGCCGTGTCCTCCAGGTCTACGGCAGGGCCGGGGGGCTCCCCTGGGCGGTGCAGACCGGAGCACCCATCCTCACGCTCGCCCTCTCTGCTGACGGGCAACTCGTGGCCGTCGGGAAGGAGGGAGGCGATCTGGAGTGTTACCGGCCTCGCCAGGGACTCGCCTGGCAGAACCGGACGGGAAGCGACGTCCTCACCGTCGGGATATCCCGGCGGGGCGAAATTGTCGCGGCCGGGACCGCCGCCGGGTCCGTGCACCTCTTCACCGGAGGTGGGGCGGAACGGTGGTCGTTTGATGCCGGTGCACCCGTGACGGCGGTCGCTCTCTCCGGGAGCGGCGATTATCTCGCTGCGGGCGCCGGAGAGCAGGCGTTCATCTTCAGGACGGCCGAGGTGCCGGCGGCAACGACGGCAACGCCTGCGGAGAACGCCACGCCCACAGCAACGCCCACAGAGGCCGGGGGAGCGGGCGCCCTCATCGGGATCATCGCCGTTGCGGCCGGCGCGGCCCGCGGCCTCTCCCGGCGCCGGTAAACGACGCGGGAGAGGGGGATCTCCCCTTCACCGGCAGGGCTTTCACGTACCCGGACCGAGCAGCACCCGGGCGGTTCCAGCGGGGTTGCCGGGACCGTCAGGGAAGTGATGCAGGTGGCACAGGAAGAGAGAAGAAAGCGGGAAGACCGGCCTGATGAGGAGATCCCGTTCGAAGATAAGGGGACCGATATCGTCTACAGCCCGGTCCCGTCCGAGCTCGGCGACGAAGGCCGGGAGAAAAGCCGCCCGCCGGGGGCACCCGAGACCCCGACGCCGCGGGCAGAACACGAGACCTCAAAGAAGGCCGAAGAACGGATCGCCCGGCAGCAGGGGAAGAAGTAGGGACGAGGGGTGCCTCCCGGAATCCCCGTCCTCTCCCCGGCCATCCGTGGTGCTGCAGCGATGCGGGAAGATTAATACCGCCTGACGTATGTCTGCACGGCATGGCAGTACGTCCAGCAGCGCGGCTAATGGCCGGCATACTCTTCGTGATCTTCGCAGTTGCCTCTACCATACCCGCAGTGGCGGGATACGAGGATACGACCGGGCGGGATTCAGGCGTACAGGACCTCTACCTCTTCATGGACGAGGAGGACCTCCTCGACCTCTATACCCGTGGCGACGAGTCAGACGAACGGCTGGGCGGTTATGTGCGGCTCTCTCCTGACGGCGAGGATATTGAACTTGAAGGAGTGCGGTTCCGGGGCACCTCCTCACGGGAACTGCCCAAAAAATCGTTCAACACCCTTTTTGCCGGCCCCCAGGAGTTCCTCTTCGGCAGCAGCACCATGAACCTGAAGGCCACCTACACTGATCCCACGATGATGCGGGAGAGGCTCGCGATGGATCTCTTCCGTGTTCTGGACCAACCGGCGCCGAGGACGAAGTATTTCGACCTCTACATCAATGGAATTTATGAAGGCCTGTATGTTCACGCGGAGCGGGTCGACGGCGATCTGCTCGCAAGCAACGGCTTAAACCCCGCCGGGACCCTGGTCGCCGACGATTTCCGGAACCATTACTACCTGCCGGAGGTCAACCGCCCCTCGGTCTTCGGGTTTCCCATCGACAAGCAGGACGACCCGGAAGCCTTCCTCGAAGCGACCATGGACAGCCGGGGCGACCCGGACTGGGAGGCGGTCCGGGACCTCGTCTCCTGGGTCTACCGGACCCCTGCCGGCCCGGAGTTTGAAGAGGGGTTTATCCAGCGGTTCGATGAGGAGAACTTCATCGACTGGCTGGCGATTCATTATCTCATCGGCGACGTCGACTCGTTCGGCGACGACTACTGGCTCTACCTGGACACCGCCAATCCGGACGCCGGGTGGATAGTCATACCCTGGGACAAGGACCTCACGTTCGGCACGCATACCCGCAGGGGCACCACGGTCAACGACTACTTCGGGTATGAGTCGCCGATAGCAACCGGGTGGGAGAACGATCTGGTGGCGAAGTTCCTCCAGACCCCCGAGCTTCGCGAGCGGCTTGAGGCCCGCATCCTCTTCCTGATGGACGATGTCTTCACCGAAGACTACTATGCCGGCCAGGTTGCCCTCCACGAGGAGACGATCGGGGAGAGGCTGAACATCACGCCGGGGGAGGACGCGTTCGTGCTTCACCCGCAGAACCATCACGGCGATATTGGTTACCTGGTATACCACACCGAAGCGATACAGGACTTTGTGCGGCTCCGGCACCAGTTCCTCCGGCGAGCGATCGTGCCCGGCACCGGGGACTACTATACCGCCTCGGTCGAGCTGCCGGCCGACCCGGAGGAGAGTACCGTCTACTTCACCGATCCCGGGGGATGGGTGATCGCGAGCCTCGAAGTCGTTAACGTGACGGAGCCGGGCACAATCACCGCTACGGTGGGCCGGACGCCGTTCAACCCCGGTATCGACCGGCACTGGCAGTTCGATGCGGGCGACGCCGACGTTCGCGGCAAACTGACCCTCTACTACAGGAACGACGTCGAATCGTGCTGTTTCCCGGTGGGGAACTGGTTTGTCTCCGACGCGGCGGTCCGGGACGCGGGTTATTCCCAGTGGGACCTCAGGATCGTCCGGCAGGACGGAACGGGGAGACCGGTGATGCTTGAGACCTATGTCAACCCCTACTCGAACAAGGCGTCCGCAGACGTCTCGCTGAACGGCACGACGGGGTTCATGCTGGTGCTGCCGGAGACGCCGTCGTGGGCACGGGTGCAATGAACACGCAGCCCGCTACCACCGGGGGAGGCAACACGGCTTCCTGGCAAAAGGACAGGGAGATCGGTCTTTTCCGAAACGATGGGGCTGCGCCCCTCTCGACACCCCCGGCGACCTGCGGTCGCCTATGAACTCAAGAAAAACGTAGCGGGAAAAGTTCAACGGAAAACAAGAAGAGTGGACCCGGCGGGATTTGAACCCGCGGCCTCTACGTTGCGAACGTAGCGATCTACCCCTGATCTACGAGCCCAAAGATAGGAGATCAGAGTATGATCTCGATATCTAATTTTTCTGCCAGTTCCTTATATCTGTTCCTGATCGTGACCTCGGTCACGCCCGCAACCTCGGCAACTTCGCGCTGGGTGCGCCGCTCTCCGCCGAGGATCGAGGAGATGTAAATGGCGGCAGCAGCGACGCCCGTTGGCCCTCTGCCGCTCGTAAGTTCGCGTTCTCCGGCCTGCCGGAGGATCTCGACCGCCCGGCTCTGGACCTCACCCTTCAGGTTCAGGCCCGAGCAGAAGCGCGGTACGTAATCGATCGGGGACGTCGGCAGGAGCTTCAATCCAAGCTCGCGCGAGATGAACCGGTAGGTGCGCCCGATCTCCTTCCTCGATACCCGGGAGACTTCGGCGATCTCATCGAGCGTCCGGGGCACGCTGCACTGCCGGCATGCCGCATACAGCGCGGCCGCCGCAACCCCTTCGATACTCCGGCCGCGGATCAGGTTCTTGTCCACAGCGTCACGGTAGACCACCGCCGCGGTCTCGCGCACGTTCCGGGGCAGGCCGAGCGCGGACGCCATCCGGTCCAGTTCCGAGAGCGCGAACGCCAGGTTCCGCTCGGTCGCGTTCGAGACCCGGATACGCCGCTGCCACTTCCGGAGCCGGTAGAGCTGGGCACGGTTCTTACTCGAGATCGCACGACCGTAGGAGTCACGGTTCCTCCAGTCGATCATCGTCGAGAGACCCTTGTCGTGGATCGTGAAGGTCATCGGTGCGCCGACACGGGACCGCTTCATCCGCTGGTCATGGTCGAAGGCACGCCACTCGGGGCCGCGATCGATGAACTCCTCGTCAAGGACGAGACCGCAGTTCTGGCAGACGAGCTCGGCACGCTCGTAGTCGTGGACGAGCTGGCGGCTCCCGCACTCGGGGCAGACGGACTGGACGCTCTCCTCGGTGCGCTTCTTCTCCGTCTCCTTGACCTTCTGCTCCCCCCTCTTCTTCAGGGCCTCGCGCTGCAACTGCAGCTGCTTAAGTTTTTCTACTTCTGCCATCGAATTTACACCTATTTTGCAAAGATTTTCTCGCCAACCTGCACCGAACAGCCACTGTAGCAGAGGACTACGGCATAGGGAGATGATATATTCCCAAAGATATCAACTACCTTCCCTACGGGTTTTAACCGGCGATCCACAGCCTCACCGTAGAGGCGTGGCAACTGTGCAGCATCACATCGCAAGATTAACAAGCGATTACCACAAACACTTACAGAACGTCCGATTAACCGCAAACTGCAACCTCTAGGGGATACTATAGTTGGAAGTATTTAGTAACATATATATATTGACCCCTGGAGTATAAAATCGTTTTGCTAAATTATAAATACCCCATCTTCTTTCTGGAGAAGCCGTTTTATATCCGGGGAAAGAATCTCCCGGGATTCCGCCTCCGTCAGCCCTGCGCCGAGCGCAACAGTCCAACGCGCCTCCGTCGACATCAGATCGGACGGCACATGCGTATCGGAATCGACCGTGAGAGGACAACCGGCCTCCCGCGCCGTCCGCACCACATGGCCGTTGGTCCGGTTATGCCCCGCGCGGGAGGTGATCTCAAGTGCTATCCCATGCTCTGCGGCTGCGCGGGCATCCTCAATCGTTATGAGCCCGGGGTGGCCGAGGACGTCCACGTACTCGCACGTGCAGGCAGCGCGGTTCGTCCCCGGGGCGACGGGCTCCATCACCGTCTCGCCGTGGACCACGACGATATCGGCACCGCGCCGTTTTGCATCGCGCGCAAGCGCCGGGATCAGGGAGGGCGGGACGTGGGTGAGCTCCACCCCGACAAGCAGTTCAACGCCGTAATATCGCGCCGAATCCCGGACTTCGGCGACCGCCTCAACCAGGTGCGCGAGGTTCGAGGCATCCGCGTGGTCGGTGATGGCGAGGGTATCGTAGCCGAGCACGGCAGCCCGGCGCACGAGTTCGGTCGGGAGGAGTTCACCGTCGGAGAAGATGGTGTGGGTGTGCAGGTCATACATCCCGGTCACTTCCGGCCGGAAAGACCACCGGCAACCTTCCGGATCAGGTCTTCCTTGCTCCCTTCCCACTCCGCCACGATCCGGCCCTCGCGCTCGGCCCACCGGGCGGGATGGTGGTGCTCCTCTACCCGGTGCGGGACCTTCATCTTCCGCAGGACCGCCTCGATGGCGGCGATATCCGCGGACTTTGCGCCGAGATTCTTCGCGACGCGGCGTCCCTCACGCCGCTTTAACGCGGTGTTGAAGTAACAGGGGTACAGGATGCGTTCTGCGCTCATTGCCGTAGGGTTTGAGTGTTAACCTATAAACAGATCATGATCACATTACGTACCATGCACCATATCGACGTCCATGTGGAGAAGGACATTTACGACGTCAACAACCGCATAGCAGACGCCAACGCGGACCACCTCAAGGCTCATGGCATCCGGGCGTTCGACCTCCTCGGCGCTATCGGGTCCGGAAAGACCGCCCTGATCGAGCGGCTCGCACCAAGGATCAGGGAGCGGGGGCTTCGCGCCGGCGCCATCGCCGGGGACGTCTACGGCGACGACGACTTCCAGCGGATCGTCGCTGCAGGGGTTCCGGCCTACAATGCGAACACCGGGAAGGAATGCCACCTCGACGCCCACCTCGTCGAGCACGCCATCGAGCACCTGCCGCTCGACGAGATCGACGTTCTCTTCATCGAGAACGTCGGCAACATGGTCTGCCCGACCGACTTCCGGCTGGGCGCCGAGAAGCGGATCGTCATCGTCAGTTCCACCGAAGGAGACGACGTGGTGAACAAGCACCCGATGATGTTTCGCGGCAGCACCATCGGCGTCATTAACAAGATCGATCTCGCCGGGTTCGTCGGTGCCGACCTCGACAGGATGGAGCGGGATATGCACCGCTACAACCCGGAGATGCAGGTCTTTAAGACGAACATGAAGACCGGTGAGGGGCTCGAGGCACTGCTCGATGCGATCCTCGCGTGATCAGCAGGGTTAAATATCCCGGTCTCGAATAGTTATAGCACTTTAACGAGAGATTGCTATCCCCTGGGATATCGCGTCCTCTACAGAGTATATTACGGTGGTCACATGCAGTGGCAAGGAAGATCAGTACGGAAGCCGTCGGGTGGGCGCTACCACACCTCCCGGGGCAAGATGCGGTCGGAGATCGGAAGAGCTCCGGCAGAGACGCACATCGGTGAAGAACGTAAGAAAGTTGTCCGCTCCTACGGGGGCAACCTGAAGGTCCGGGCACTCCGGCTCGACTACGCGACGGTCGCAGACCCTGCGAAGGGCACGACCCAGAAAGTAAAGATCGAGACGGTCGAGGCGAACAGCGCGAACCCCAACTACGTCCGGCGGAACCTCCTGACCAAGGGCGCCATCATCAGGACCGAGATGGGCCGCGCGCGCATCGTCAGCAGACCCGGCCAGGACGGCGTCGTCAACGCTGTCCTGATCGCATAATACTCTTTTTTTCACGGCTTGAGGTAACACCAGCCTTCGGCCTGCCTGACAATCAGCTCCACGATCGCGGACGGGACGGTCCCGATGTACCCGGGAAAATCGCTGCGCGGGATGTTCCGGGAGTGGAGGGTATTCTCACAGACCACGAACCGGACACCGCTCTCCGCGAACTCTTCCAGGAGCGCCGTATGAGAGGTGCCGGTGCGGAGCCCCTCCACCCCGCCGGCATGGGTGACCACCTCGACCTCGACACCCTCAAGGTCGCCGATGAGGTTCTGTACATTCTCTCAGACAAGAGGCACCTTCTCGTGCTCGTCGAGACGACGACCTTCGGCGGCGTCATATCGCCATCACGCTCCCGCGAAGTTCTGCGCTCGCGGGGCCACGTGAGAGGTAACGTTCGAGCGCCTCGATTGCCCGGATATCAAGGTTCTCCCGGTTCTTCCCGTACTTCGCCGGCACGCCCTGCCCGGTGACAAACGCAGCCCGGTAGACGGCGTCCGGGTCGAGCCTCCGACCGCCCGCAAAGAACTCCTGGATCCGGAGACCGGGTGGGTTCTCAAGCTTGCAGTAGAGTTTGACCCCCATACACCGCTTCACGTACCCCCCCATCTGCTGGTAGGGATCGCGCGCAAAGGTCCGCTCCAGGTTCTCCTCCATCATCGCCCGGAGTTCCTGTCCCGTGACCTCGACCGTCGAGACCGGGGGATTGACCGGGATGATGTTCCAGAGATCGTTTGCCGTCACCGGGCCCGGCGGCACCGGGGCACCGTAACGCCAGCCGTTCGAGAAGGCCATCTGGGTGCCCGTGGCGTCACAGATCGCCTGCAGGAGGAGGTTGTCCATCGTGGCTTCAAGGACCGAATTCCGGTTGAGGGCGGTCCGGGTCTCCCCGACGACCCGCGAGAGACGCTCGCGGTGCGGGTCCACGGCTCCCGCGACCAGGTCGACGACTTCCGGATCAGGCCGGATCTCCTCCCCGACGATGATCAGTTCGTGGGAGTAACGCTTCACCCGCCGGTTCTCGACCGTCAGATCGAGCCGGCCGAGGAAAGAGCCGTGGCAGCCGGACTGGATGAGGATCGTGTCGTTGACGACCGCGGGCTCGAAGAGGCGGTTGTGGGTGTGCCCGGAGAGGAGGACGTCAATCCCGTCCACTTCCCCGGCAAGTTTCACCTCCTGCGGGAAACCGAGGTGAGAGACCACCACGACGAGGTCCACCCCTTCCTCGTCGCGAAGATGAGCGATCTGCCCCGGGAGTTCCTCATTCCCCAGGGTGAAGTGGATTCCTTTCGAGAAGGACTCCGGCATCACCTTGTCGACGATGGTGGCGGCGATCCCGATGACGCCCACCGCGAGGCCATCGGTCTCGCAGACCGTATACGGCGGGAAGACGAGGTCGCCGGTCGCATCGTCGTAGCAGTTGACGGCGAGCATCGGGTAGTCGAGGGCGCGGGTAATCCTCCTGAACTGCTCCGGGCCGTAGGCGAACTCCCAGTGGGCGGTCATGGCATCGAGGCGGAGGGCGTTCAGCACCGGGACGAGCGCCTCGCCCTTCGACCGAACGGCAGGGTAGGTCCCGTGAATGGTGTCGCCGCAGTCAAACGCGAACACCTGCTCCCGCCGCGCATCGCGGATCTCCTCGAAGAGTGCGGCTATCCGGGCATAGCCGCCCGCCATCCGGTACTCCGGCAGGCCCGCGGCATAGAAGAGTTCCGGGTGCAGATCCAGATACCCGTGTGAGTCGTTCATCTGCAGGAGGGTAAGGTGGTCCGTCATACGGATGCAGGGGGCGGGAGTATGCCAAAAACCTTTGTGCCGCGACGGGATCATATCCTTTTTACGTTCCGCAGACCTCAGTTCTAGTGATGCGCAGGATATATCATCGCTTTCCCCAGTCCATCGACCTCGATTTCGAGCTCGTCCGGCCGTTCCAGGACGTCCTCGCCTGTATAGCCCGGATGCACGACACTCATACGACCGTGCGGGGAGTTGACGGTCTCGTCAAGGAACGGATCCTCTTCCAGGTCGCGGACGGGCGGACGCAGTTCCTGGACCTCGACGCCCTCAAACCGTTCTCCGAGAAGGTCAGCGAGACGGCAGACTTCCGGGTCGATCTGCAGAGAACGCTTCTTACGCCTGAAAAAAGGCTGCCGGTCTCGGAGAATGTCTTTTTCCTCCGTATCGTCGACAGGGGTCCGGTGACGGAATGTTACGTGGCCAAGGACGGCCGCCTCGGCGACCTGGATGCGATGGACCTGCGACGACTTCTCAAGGGTGCCTGCGAGTGAGCGTCAGGATTGCGGTTGCTGCACCGTTCAAGCACATGCGCAAAGAGCGGCTTCAGCGAAGCGAGTTCGTCTTCTATATCGCCATCGACCGGAAGTGGATGAACAAGGAGCAGGCGAACCAGCTCCTGGAGCGGGCGACGGCGGAGGGGCTCGTCGAGGTGGACGGGGGGACCATCCGGCCGCTCTTCGATGTCGCGGAGGTCTCGATACCGCTCGGGTTCAAGCCCACCTCCGAGGTTCTCGCTGCCGAGAGCCCCTACGAGGACCTGATCGGGCGGGTCGCCGCCACGACGGGAAAGCCGCCGCAGGAGGTCTTCGCGGAGCTCCACCGGGTCGTGGCCGACCACTTCGACGGCAACCTCCGGGCGGAGGCGGCGGCGGTCATCCTCGCGAAGAAGTATGGGGTGGCATTCGAGGACAAACTGCCCGCCCTGGAGAAGTCGGTTGCAAAGTTGAGGTAGGTGCCGGACGGATGGCGTCCGGGCTCCTGGCGCCATCCGCGCCCCCACTACGGGGCGATGTACCGGTTGCCCGCGGTTATTCGCAAGGAGCGGGGAAAGGATTCGCGCACCGTGGGTACGGGATGCGGCAACCCGGGAGAGAGTCTCCACTCCGGGGACAGAACAATTCTAAAAAAAGAGGCGCTGATTATTCAGCCGCCGCCTCGGGCTGGCTGAAGTATTCGGCTAATGGTTTTGCGCCGCTCTGCTTTACGGCGGCATTGATCTGGACGAAGTCGGTGCTGATCTCGTTTCCACGCACCGACTTCCTGCGGCGCTCCCCGTCCATAACCGGGTGGAACCCGACACCCTTGGAGAGGAGGAGTCTTCTCCGTGCCGGCCCGGGAAGGTCGCGGCGCGCGGGAATGCCGGTCTTGTCTGTGCCGCCGGTGATCTGGATCATGTAGCCTGCAAGGCCGAAGATGCCCCCGTCGATCTCGTCACCGATGCGCTTGCCGATGAGTGCTCCTGCTGCGGGGCCGGTCGCATCGATCTTGTATGCATGCCCGGTCTCCGGGTCTGATAGGATAATTTTGAAATCTGCCATTGTTTTCGACTCCTTCGAAAGTACCTATACAATTTGAGAATATGATATTAATATTCTACCTTCACGAGGTTGATCGGAGATCCCGGCCGGGGGAGGGGGGCCGCATGGGGGCGGAGCGGTTCACTTCCCCCAGAAGGGATCTTCCCGGCGCCTGAGGATGGTGAACTCTTCGAGTGTCTCCCGCAGGCTCGAGCTTAAGTGGTCGAGCATCTCCCGCTCGATGATCTTGACGTGCCGCTCGGGTATGTCCACGTAGAGGTCGTCATCGACGTTGATCTGGCGGCCGACGGTAGGGCCCTCGATCGAGATCGCGACCTCTTTGCCCGCCTCCGCTTCCTGGACCGTCTCGTTCTTCGCCTGGATCTGCTTGATGCGGCCCACTTTTTTGCCGTTCGGGAGGGCCAGGTCGACACCGCTCTGGAGTTTCCCGCCAAGGACCCGGACGCCGACCACCGCGGGGTTGCTCTGCCGGAAGACGCAGTTCGGGAGGATCCGGATCTTGGCGGGCATCACCAGTTTCTCGAACTGCTGCCGCTCGAGTTCCTGCTTCTTTTCCTCGCGCCACTCGATGTAGTCGTCGATGAGCTGGTAGATGACCCCGCCCTCGAATACGTGGACATGGGACATCAAGGCGTCCTCCAGGGTGTCGACCGCGTCCGGCAGGACCGGGGTGTTGAAGGCGATGATCGCACTGTAGAGAGGGTCTTTGATCGTTCCCGCCTCGATGACGTCGTGGCGGGTGACCGGCCCGACGGTGGCCCGCATCACCTGGATCTGGTGGCTTTCGAGTTCTTTTGAGAGCGCTTCGAGAGCGCCGATGGTATCCGCCCGGATGATGACCCCGACATCGGCGAGGTTCACCTGGATGTCCTGGACCTCGTGCCGGACCATCTCGATCATCTCGTCCCGATTGGCCCCCCGGATGGCCCGGAGGGGGGAACCCGCGATGACGCCGTCGAGTTTCGGGGCGGCGACCTTGATCCCGGCGGCGGCGGTGATCGACTTGACCCGCTCGAACCGCTCCTCGATCAGGATCTCCTTCATCGGCCGGGGCTGTAGGAGGGAACGCACCTTCGTCTCGATGATCTGGTCGTTGCCCGCGACGACGATCTCGTCCCCGACCTTGAGAGTGCCGTCGTAGAGGATGACGTCGAGCGTCATCCCGAGTCCCCGCTCCTCTTTCACCTCAAGGACGGTGCCGGCACCGGGGCCGTCGGCGCTGACCCTGAGGCTCTCGGTCATGTAACGCTGGGCAAGCCCGATCAGTACCATAAGGATGTCGGGGATGCCTTCGCCGGTGAGAGCGCTTGTGGGGACGATGCAGATGTTCCGTGCAAAGTCCGAGACCCGGTCGAACCGTTCGGAGTTGAACCCGAGATCGGAGAGTTTCCCGACGAGTTCGTAGACCTTCGTCTCGAGTGTGCCCTGGACACGCTCGTTCTGCTGCGCAAACGTCTTCATGAACGGCTGGCCCCCCTGGACACGCCAGCCGTGGATGCGGTCGACTTTGTTCGCCGCGATGACGAACGGTGTCTTGTAGTTGCGCAGGATCTGGAGGGCTTCGATCGTCTGAGGACGGAAGCCCTCGTTGATGTCCACGACGACGATCGCCATGTCGGCGAGCGCCCCGCCGCGCGCACGGAGGGTGGTGAAGGCATGGTGCCCGGGGGTATCGATGAAGAGGAGGCCGGGGACGTTGACGCTGACCTTGCTTAAGGCTCCGCCCATGCGGGTGATCGCATCGATGGGGACGAGCGTGGCGCCGATGTGCTGCGTGATCGCGCCCTCTTCGGTCGATACCACGGACGAGCCCCGGATCCTGTCCAGGAGCGACGTCTTGCCGTGGTCTACGTGGCCCATCACGCAGACAATGGGGGTCCTGATCGTTGGTTGCTTTGCCATAATAATCACCTTCCGGTATATGAAGTCTGGACGAATAAACCCAAAAAAACAGGAATATTGGCCATTTTTTCCTAATCACGCCAGAGTCTGGGCGATTCCCCTACCCCCGGGGCTTCGCTCGGCGCCCGGAACACTGGTACGTTATAGAACATGGAGTCTATTAATAATTCACCTCATCGCTCGAAGATCTTCAGTCTTCTCATGCTCCGAACGTTCGCACCCAAGGGTGCTCAAACTCCGGTTCAAACAAACCGTCGCACTTCGCACCCAGGGGTGCTCAAACTCCTGCCCCGAAGCCTGATGGCTTCTCAAGCTCCGGACGTTCGGTCCATCGCACCCTGCGACCGGTCGTGTGTCCGTGACCCCCGGAACAGCGTGTGATGCAGGCACAGTGAAGAGATACCTTAATCAAATCCGACTACCAACTATAATGAGTACCTTGCCAGGGTGGGGTAGTCGGTCATCCTAAGGGACTGTGGATCCCTCGACCCGGGTTCGAATCTCGGCCCTGGCCTTATTATTTCTGTTCTGATTCTCTTCCCGGATAGTTCAATAGCCTCTTTCTGACCTCACCTGCACGGGAGAAGCGTTCACGGCACCAACCCGGGGATCGTAGTCGTTCCGACTCGTCAAACTCACCCATAAGACTTATGCGATCCGCTTTCCTGCTGCCTCAAGCCGGGGAGTCTGGTCGTAGATCTCCTCGACCGTGAGGACGACCGCTGCCATCCCCTCTGTGCGAGTCGCGAACTCCTCAGGGTGTCCGGCCCAGACCTTCCTGTCAAGCGCCGCCGTCACCTCGTCGTCCCTGTGGATCACCACCCTCCCCTTCACCTGGTACGCGGTGAACGGCGGGGTCCGTTCCCAGACACAGAGCGCGACCGGGTGCCGCATGAGGTTCTCGTAGGTCTGCATGAAATAGAGCTCGCCCCAGACGATGGTCTCGGGATCCCTGACCATGACCGACTTCGCCGCGACATTGGGCATCCCGTCGGCCCCGGTGGTCGCGACGGGGACCGAATGCCAGTCTTTGAGGAGCGCAACGAGGGTATCGGGCATCACTACCATGGAGCATCACACCGGAAACGGCTGCGCCATAACACTCTCAGGACCATAAGCAGTCCCGGGGCTGTTCCCCGGACATGCTCATAGGTGTTCCGGTGCAGCACTTCGCCGGCGTTCCGGGGTCAGGCCACCGGGCCTCCCTTCGCAATCCTGCCCCAGGAGGAGCATCGACACCGAGCACGGCGAACGGCATCATGCTCATCTCCCCCGGCAGGCAGCCGCCGGCGGAGGCTGTGCCCCCCTCTTTTTCTCCGCCCGGGGACCCCACAACGATCACCGGCAGGAAGACTTATGCATACCCATGACCGCTCACCCCGGTCAGGGAGGCTGACACCACATGGCAGACGAAGACCATACCGTCGTCCCCCCGGCTCCCCGCGGACGGGAGATCCTCGGATGGATGGGGCCGGCGATCATATGGATGATCTCGGCCATCGCGACCGGCGAACTCCTCTTCACCCCCCGGATAGCCTCGCTCTACGGCTACTCCGTCCTCTGGACGCTCATCCTTGCGATATTCTTAAAGACCGTGCTCTCCATCGAGATCGGGCGCTACGCGGTCGTGACGGGGGGATCGCTCCTCCAGGGGATCAGGAACCTCCCCGGACCGGCGAACTGGGGGATCTGGCTCATCGTGCTCCCCCAGTTCCTCGTTGCGGTCACCACCATCACCGGGATGGCGGGGGCGGCCGGTTCGGCCGTCATTCTCGCCCTTCCGGGGAGCTTCACGCTCTGGGCGGCCATCGTCCTCTTAGTCTCGCTCGCCCTCGTCTTCTTCGGCAGGTACCGGGGCGTGGAACTGACGTCGATCGTCATGGCGCTCGCGATCATCGTCGCCCTGGTAACGACCGCGGGCTTCGTCTTCCCCGGCATCGCCCCGCTCGCTGCCGGCCTCGTCCCGGCCCTCCCCGAAGACGTCGTCTACGCCGAACTCCTCCCCTGGCTCGGGTTCGTGATGTCCGGGGCCGCGGGCCTCATATGGTACTCCTACTGGCTCACGGCCCGGGGCTACGGCGCCGCCTACTACACCGTGCACCGGCGAGGCGGGGAGGAGAGGGTCATCGAGGAGGAAGGGCTGCCGGAGATCGCACACCTCTCCCGGAGCGAGAAGGAGCATATGCAGGACTGGCTCAGGCTGATGACCGTATCCACGGTCATCGCGGCCGGCATCGTCCTCCTCCTGCTCGTCGCCCTCCTCATCCTGGGTGCGGAGCTCCTCCGGCCGCAGGGCCTCCTCCCCGAGGGCCCGGAAGTGACCGCGGTCCTCTCGGTCCTCCTCGGCGACGTCTGGGGAGCGCCGGGAACCTGGCTGATGATCCTGGCCGCGTTCTTCGCCTTCTGGAGCACCCTCGTCGCCAACCTCGACGGCTGGACCCGGATGCTTGGCCAGGGCTCGATCTTCATCGCCCGCCAGGCAAGAGCGACGGGGCGGTGGGTCTCGATGCGGTTCTACCGCTACGTCTACCTGCTCGGTCTGATGGGCGTCGTGCCGTTCATCTTCATCCTCGTCCAGCTCGAACCGGTGACCGCCCTCGCCATCGCGGGGATCGTCGAGGCGATCCAGATCCCGGTCGTCGCCTTCATGACGGTCTACCTGAACCGGCGAACGCTCCCGGTCGAGTTCCGGCCGTCCCTCCCCATCGTGATCCTGACGATCGCCGTCGGGATCTTCTTTGCGGCGTTCTCGGTATACTACATCGCAACCGAGTTCCTCGCCTGAACCCCGAACACGGCCGGGCACCCCCTTTTTATACCCGGGTGCGCAGTCTACGGCCGACAGGAGGCGCACATGAGACAGAACGTGACGATCGGATACCACGCATCCCACGAGCAGTTCCCCCCGGGCATGCTTCTTTCTCTCGCACAGAAGGCCGAAGACGCCGGGTTTCGGGCGCTCCTCTCTTCGGACCACTTCAACCCCTGGACCCCTGCCCAGGGAGAGAGCGGGTTCGCGTGGTCGTGGCTCGGCGCCGCTCTCCAGGCGACCTCGCTTCCGGCCGGGGTCGTCTGTGCGCCGGGTTACCGCTACCACCCGGCGATCATCGCCCAGGCGGCGGCGACGCTCGCCGAGATGTTTCGCGGCCGGTTCTGGATCGCCGTCGGGAGCGGCCAGGCCCTCAACGAGAGCATCACCGGAGAGGTCTGGCCGGAGAAAGGGGCGAGGAACGCCCGGCTCCTCGCGGCCGCCACCCTCATGCGGCGGCTCTGGGCGGGGGAGACGGTCACCGCCGATACCCCGGCCCGCACCGTCAACGCCCGCCTCCACACCCGGCCGGCAGAGCCGCCGCTCCTCGTCGGCGCCGCCCTGACGCCCGCGACCGCGGCATGGGTCGGCGGGTGGGCAGACGGCCTCATCACCGTCGCGATGCCGGAAGACGAACTTGCGGAGGTCGTCAACGCGTTCCGGCGCGGCGGCGGGGAGGGGAAACCGATGCACCTCAAGGTGGACCTCTCCTACGCGCGAGACGACGGGGAGGCCCGGAACGGCGCGTGGGACCAGTGGCGGGCGAACGTCTTCCCGGCGACGGTGCTCGAGACCCTCCGGACGCCGGAGCAGTTTGCGGCTATCGGGGAGTTTGCCGATCCGGCAAAGGTCTTTGAGAAGATCCGCGTCTCCGCGGACCTGGAGAAGCACATCCGGTGGCTCAGGACCGATATCGATCTCGGCTTTACGCATCTCTACCTCCACAACGTGAACCGGAGCCAGGTTGAGTTCATCGAGGACTTCGGGCGCGAGGTTCTCCCCGCGCTCTCCGGGTGACCGCATGGGAGACTACAAACCCATCGGCGACTACGCCGTCATCGGCAACCTCAGGACAGCGGCGCTCGTCGGGACCGACGGCTCGATCGACTGGTGCTGTTACCCCTACCTCGACCGGACAAGCGTCTTTGCCGCCCTGCTCGACGCCCGGCGGGGCGGCAGGTTCAGGGTATCGGTCCCGGGGACCGGGAGCGGGCGGCAGCGGTATGCCGGGGAGACCAACATCCTCAGGACGGAGTTCTCCGGTGAAACGGGGAAGCTCGTCGTGACCGACCTGATGCCGCTCTTCGGGGATATCGAGGGGCGGGCAGGTTCGTTCGCCCCGCCCGAACTCTACCGCATCCTTGAGTGCGCCGGCGGAAGCGTGGAGGCGGCGGTGGAGTGGTCGCCCCGGTTCGACTATGCCCGGGGGACGACCGGCATCTCGCGGATCCCCGGCGGCTGGTTTGCAACCGACGGGAGAGACGACATGACGCTCTTCGGTATCGAGGAGGCCGGGAAGGTCGAGGAGGGAGAGGGCGGACACACCCTCCGGGCGGAGATCCCAATGCGGGAAGGCGACCGGCGCGTCCTGATAGCCCGGTGGGGGACCGAAGACCTGACCTACCGGCCCGACGATGCGGGGTCGGTCGAGGAACAGACCGCGGAGGTCTGGCGGACCTGGGCCTACGGGAGCGGGGCCGGCCGCGCGAGGGAGTGGGCGGGCGACCTCCTCCCGCTCCTCGTCAGGTCCGAACTTGCCCTCAAACTGCTGACGAACGCCGCGACGGGTGCGATCGCCGCCGCACCGACGACATCGCTCCCGGAGGATATCGGGGGCGTGCGGAACTGGGACTACCGCTTTGCCTGGATCCGCGACTCGGCCATGACGGCCCAGGCGCTCATCGCCCTCGGCCACGGGGCGGAGGCGATCGAACTTCTCTCCTGGATGGAGCGGGTCTCGGAGATGCAGGCCGGCGAAGGCCGCGGGCTCCGGCTCATGTACAGCATCCACGGGTGGACCGACCTCGACGAAGAGGATCTCCTCCACCTTGAGGGCTACCGGGGCTCGCGCCCGGTCAGGATCGGGAACGGCGCCGCCGTCCAGCTGCAACTTGAGATCTACGGCGAGCTCCTCAACACCGCCTACGAGCTCGCCCGCCGGGGGCACAAACTCCCGGAGAAAGAGATGGCGTTTCTCTCCAGGGTCACCGACGAGGCGTGTTCCCTCTGGAAAGAGCCCGATTACGGGATCTGGGAGATCCGCAGCGAGCCGCGCCACTACGTCTACTCGAAGGTGATGCTCTGGGTTGCCCTCGACCGGGCGGTCCACCTCACCGACCGGTACGGCCTCCGGGGAGACCGGGATCGGTGGGCCCGCAACGCCGCCGCGATCCGGCGGCAGGTCCTCGAACAGGGTTACGATGCGGAGGTGGGCGCGTTCGTCCAGTCCTACGGCTCAAAGGACCTCGATGCTGCGAACCTCCGCATCCCGCTGCTGGAGTTCCTCCCGTTCGATGACGACCGGGTAGAGGGGACGATTGATGCGACGATCGAGGGGCTGACGGAGAACGGTCTCGTCTACCGTTACCGGGCTGACGACGGCCTCCCCGGCAGGGAAGGGGCGTTTGGGCTCTGCACCTTCTGGCTCATCGACTGCCTCGCCCTCTCCGGCCGCATCGATGAGGCCCGGTCGCTCTTTAGCCGGATGGTCGACCGCGCAAACCACGTGGGGCTCTACCCGGAGCAGTTCGACCCGGCGACGGGAGCGTTCCTGGGGAACTTCCCCCAGGCGTTCACCCACATCGGCCTTATCAACAGCGCCCTCTACATAGCCTATGCCGAAGGGAAGCCGATCCCGGGCCACGCCCCCATCGGGACGCCGGAGCACCGTGCGGAGCTCGAAGGGGGCCGTGTTGTGATGATGCCGGTCTGAAGGGCGAGGCTTCGAAAAACGTCAGGCATAACTATCCCCGGTGCCATATCGCACTCCATGAACAGAGAGAGTATCGGCATACTGCTCCTGGCTTCCCTCGTCGTGCTCGGCAGCATCGCTGCCGGGTGCATCGATGCGCAGGGAACAACGTCTGCGGACTCCGCCCCACCGGAGGGGCAGGAGCCGCCGGACGACAACGGCAGCGTAGCGAAGGGGAACAACCGGTTCGCGTTCGACCTCTACCGGCACCTCGCGGGCTCGCCCGATTCGTCCGGCAGGAACATCTTCTTCTCGCCTTACAGCATATCATCGGCCCTGGCGATCACCTATGAGGGCGCCCGCGGCACGACCGCCGACGAGATCCGGTCGGTCCTCCACTTCCCGGCGAACAGGACCCTCATGCGGGAAGGATTTGCCGCGACCGACGCCCGCCTCAACCGCGGGAGCGACAACTACACGCTCCGGACCGCAAACGCCCTCTGGGCGGAGGAGACTTATCAGTTCCTCCCGGAGTACGTTGACGCGGCCGCTCAGTGGTACGGGGCGAACGTAACGAACCTCGACTTCAGGAACAACCCCGACGGATCGCGTGCGACCATCAACCGGTGGGTGGAGGAACAGACCGAAGAGAAGATCCGCGACCTCCTCCCGGCGGGCTCGATCGATGCGCTGACCCGGCTCGTGATCACGAACGCCATCTACTTCAAGGGGACCTGGGCCGAGCAGTTCGACCCGAATGAAACGACGGATGAGGAGTTCAGGGTCGGGCCGAACGAGACCGTGCAGGTCCGGATGATGCAGCGGACGGACGAGGACGCGGTCTACCGGTATACAGAGACTGAGACCCTCCAGGCGCTCGAACTCCCGTATACCCACGGCGACGGGACCGGGCTCTCGATGCTCGTCCTCCTCCCGAAAGGCGACAACCTGATGGCCGTCGAGGAGAGGCTCGATGCCGATATGGTTGCAGAACTCCGGAATTCGCTGGATTCGCAGAGGGTCAAAGTCTACTTCCCGAAGTTCACGCTTGAAACTGAGTACAATCTGCCCCCGGCGCTTGCGGCGATGGGGATGCCGACGGCCTTCACCGGTGACGCCGACCTCTCCGGGATGGACGGGACGCGGGATCTCTTCGTCAGCGATGTCGTCCATAAGGCCTTCGTCGACGTGAACGAGGAGGGGACCGAGGCAGCGGCGGCGACCGGGGTCGTCGTGAACCTGGTGAGTATGCCGCTCGAAGATACCACCCCTGTCTTCCAGGCGGACCACCCGTTCGTCTTCATGATCGTCGAGGAGGACTCCGGCACGATCCTCTTCGCAGGGAGGGTCGCAAACCCGGAGAACTCGTGAGGGGCGGGACCGATATCCCCTCACACCTCCTCGAGCCGCTCGACGATCGTCTTCTGCAGATACCCGATGATCGGCATGTCCGACCCGATCACCGCATACCGCCCGGACCCCGCAGTGGCGATGGCGAAAAAATCCCGGCCGTCGACCAGGATCGCGCACTCATCCCTCCTGAGACCCTCCATCACCGACTCGTTCACCGGCCGGGTGTTCAGGAGTTCCATCACGGTCCCCCTGGCCTCGTAGATCGGGAGGTTGATATCGGCACATTCCTCCCTCTTCCGCACGACCACGTAGAGGTCGATCTTCCGCTCCAGCGGCTTGATGATGGTGTAATACTTCCGGAGGAACTCAGGGTTGTAGCAGAGGACCACCATGCTCCTCTTCACCCGCCGGAAGAGCGCGGAGATATGGTTCTCGATGGCCCACCCGCTCCGGAGGATGAAGAACGAGTCCGGGGAAAGGCGCGGTTTGACCGAGAGGTTCTTCAATGCCTCGCGAGTCTCGTCGAGAGTGCGGATATAGTCCTTTTTGAGCCGGTCAAAGACCACATCGATGTCGAGCACGTAGTAGGACGCCGGAGAGCCTTCTTCCACACCGATGAACCCCCGCCGGGCCAGATCGTTTAGTATATCGTAGATCCGGCCCCGGGGAACCCTGCTCATCTCGTGGATGTCCCGTGCGGTCGCCTTCTGCAGCCCGACAAGCGTTGAGTAGACGCTCGCCTCGTACTCGTTCATCCCGAGGGCACGGAGCCCGTCGATGATCGCATTCGCCATTGCAACTTTTTTAAGTTGCAACAGACATATAGGTTGCTGGGGAAGAGATAGATCAGCGAGAGAGGTAACCTCCTCGCACGACCGTCCCCTGCCGGGAGGCACCGTCAGAGCGCCTGCAGTGAGGACTGGTGAGAACAGCACGCAGAAGCGATACCACCTGAATCGAGAAGATCGGATACCGTCGAAACAGAACCGGGAGATCCGTCATAATCATGCCCTGACAGGTATCCGGGGCAGGCCCGGGTGTGGCCGGGCCGCTGCCCGCACAGCACCAGAACGTCCTTCCTATCTCAACGCTGATCCCGGGCGAACCCCGCCAGATGATTGGTCCCACAAGATTCCGCGGGGGATCCGACCCCGGAATCGTAGCGCGGGACAAGCCCTCTCCTGAGTTGCACTAAATTCATGATTGACCCTTCGAAACAACTACTCCGATAAAATAAATCGTTTATAGCGAGGAGAGACGTGAACTGCACAACAACGTATACCACAGGGTCCCGTCGCGGCCCCGATGACCCGGTGTGCCGGAGGCCGGCCAGCGGGAACCGTTCCTGCAAGGAACCAGTTTTTGAGGAGACCGACCAGGTCTGGACCGAGGCCGGGTTTCTCCCGCCCGCAGATTACCGGCGGCTCGTGGCTCTGCTCCACCGTCTTGCCATGGAAGAAGAGGCCACAGCATCCCTGCTCTCGTCCGTCCTGACGGCAGCGGCGGTGAAGTCCGGTGATGCGGGCCGCGGCTACAGGATCCTCGACCCCGTGAAACTCCGGCGTACCGCCGAGGAGTACGGGATCGGAACCGCCCCCGGAGACGAGATCGGGATCGCCCGCGCCGTGACGCTCGCTATCATCGGTGAGTACGGGACAGGCATGACGGAGGGGCCTGCATGAAGAACCCCTACGAGTGGCTTGCAAACGCCATCAACAACCACACCTGGACCGTCGCCGGGGTTGCCGTGGCCGTCTTCGTCCTGGCGCTCTTCGGGCTCACGATGGTGACGATGGAGACCGGCGACGACACCTACATCGACAAAGACACTCCCCGCGGCGCTCTCCTCGCCCACTACAAAGATACCTACGGCTCCGACGCGATCATGCTCATCTACGAGGCCGACAGCGTCAGGAACCCCGATGCACTCAGGTACATCGACCGTCTCCAGGAAGACCTCAGGAACGAGCGTTACGTCGACGAAGTCTCCGGCGTCGTCGATCTTTTGAAACAGGCGAACGGCGGCACCCTGCCGCCGTCCATGGCGGAGATCAACACGATCATCGAGATGGCCCCGCCGGAGATGGTCGAGCGGGTGCTGCCCTCGGACATGATGACGATCAGCGTCATTGCCCTCGAACCGGGCGTCTCTACGCAGGTCCAGGGACAGGTCCTCGAAAACATCGAGACCATCATCAGTATATCAGAGCCCCCGCCGGGCGTCTCGGTCACGGTCTCGGGGACCCCGGCGTTCTCAAAGGAGATGGGCGAGGCGATGGGGGCAGAGATGGGCACGCTGATCCTTGTGGCCATGATCTTCATGACCATCGCGGTGATGCTCCTCTTCTCCCACGTCCGCTACCGCCTCCTCCCCATCGGGGTCGTGGCCGTCGGGCTCATCCTGACCTTCGGGTTCATGGGCATCTTCGGCATCCCGGTCAGCATGGTAGTGATTGCGGCGTTCCCGGTGCTGATCGGGGTCGGGATCGACTACGCGATCCAGTTTCAGGCCCGGTTCGATGAGGAGGCACGGCACTCCCCCCTCCCGGAGGCCGTATGGACCACCATCACGCAGATGGGGCCGTCGATCCTGATCGCGATGACGGCGACGGCGCTCGGGTTCATCGCGATGTTTTTTACACCGGTGCCGATGATAGCCGACTTCGGGAAGGTCTGCGCCATCGGGGTGGCCTCCTGTTACGTTGCGGCGCTCATCATCATCCCGGTCGTTGGACTCATCACGAACTACCGGCCGAAGAACGAGACGCAGACGGTCAACCCCGCCCCGGGGACCGGGCATTCTCTCGTTCTCCGGTATGAGCACTTCATCGGGAAGATGGCCTATACCGTTGCAAAACGCCCGCTTCCCGTTCTCCTGGTCTTCGCCATCGTTGCAGCAGGCGGGTACTACCTCGACGAGAAGGTCCCCATCAGCGCAGACGAGAAGACCTTCGTTCCCGACACGATGCCCGCCCTCCAGGACATGGAGAAGATCACCCGGACGATGGGAGCGACGAGCACCGTTCCGGTCATCGTGACCGCAGACGATGTCCTCTCCCCGGAGATGCTCGCCTGGATCGACCGTTTCGGGACGTATGAGGTCGAACAGAACGACAAGATGACCGGGGTTACGAGCATCGCAACCCTGATCCGGGACTACAACGGCGGAGTCCTGCCCGAAACAAGTGCGGAGGCTGACGCCGTCGTCGCCCGGATCCCGGCATCGACCCTGGAAAGTTATCTCAACGGGAATATGGAGGCGGCCCTCGAGTTCTCGACGGTCGCGATGGAAATGAACGCCATGAAGTCTTTCATCGAGGGGATCCGGAGCGACATAGCCTGGAACGATCCCCCCGCGGGCGCGACGGTGAGGATCACCGGCAGCGGAGAGATGTTCACCGCCCTCATGGACGATATCGCCGACTCCAAGACGTTCATGACCGTACTCGGGTTCGCCTTCATCCTCGGGTTCCTGCTCCTCGTCTACCGGAGAATCGGGGCCGTATCGCCGCTCGTCCCGATCGCCTTCGTCGTAGGCTGGTGCGGGGGGATCATGTACTTCCTCGGCCTCGACTACACGCCGCTGACCGCCGTCCTCGGATCGATGAGCATCGGCGTGGCCTCGGAGTATACCATCGTGATCATGGAGCGGTGCGAGGAGGAACTTGCAAAAGGCGTGGGTTACCTCGAAGCCATCCAGACCGCCGTTCAGAAGATCGGGATGGCCATCACGGTATCCGGGGTGGCGACGATCTCCGGGTTTGCGGCGCTCACCGTCTCGACGTTCAACATCATCAGCAACTTCGGGGTCGTGACGGTCATCACCATCGGGTTCTCGCTCGTGGGCGCGATCATCGCGCTGCCGGCGGTGCTCTCGATCATGTACCGCCACGCGGGGAGCCCCCGGGCTCAGGTTCAGGCAGGAGCCGGAGTCGCGGACTGATACCCCGGGCGCTGCACTTCACCCCCATAGGGAACACCGGGCTGCCTGCCGTCGGACCCCAGAACCCTATTTTTCTTCCGGCGTTGCCGGGAGAGGCCGGATCTGCCGTCGGTGCCCGCCAGGGAGCGTGGCGATGAGCCGCGCCTCTGCCTTTCGCAGGTGCTCGATTGCGGTGGCTTTGCTGATGCTCACTTTCTTCGCGAGCTGCTGGTTGTTGATCCTGCGGGGATTAGAGATCGGTATGGGAAGCGCACGCGAACCGGACTGTGATGTCTCTTTCTGCCGGGGGTTGCAGTAAGTTCATCTCCGGTCCCACAGAAACAGTACCCCAACAGATGAGCCACTTATAGCGAGGAGAGACGTGAGTTACATAATTCCCTGTAACACCGGATCTTGCCGGTGCTCTGATGAACAACGTCGATGCCCCGTACGTCCAGAGGGGTCATACGAGGAACCGTTTTTTGAGGAGACCAACCAGGTCCGGGCTGAAGTCGCCCACGCGGTAACCGTCGCGATCATCGGCGAGTACGGGACGAGCATGCCGGAGGAGCCCGCATGAAGAACCCCTATGAATGGCTTGCCGCCGCCATCAACAACCATACCTGGACCGTCGCCGGCATCGCCCTGGCCGTCTTCCTCGTGGCGTGCTTCGGACTCTCGCTGGTCTCGATGGAGACCGGCGACGACGCCTACCTCGACAAGACCACCCCGCGCGGCGCGCTCCTGAACCACTACGCCGAGACCTACGGTTCCGACGCGATCATGCTCCTCTACGAGACGGACAGTGTCCGGAGTCCCGAGATCCTCAGGTATATCGACCATCTCCAGGAGGATCTCAGGAACGAACGCTACGTCGATAGCGTCTCCGGCGTCGTCGATCTCCTGAAGCAGGCAAACGGCGGCACCCTGCCGTCGTCCAAAGCGGAGATCAACGTGATCATCGGCCAGGCTCCCCCGGAGATGGTTGAGAGGATGCTCCCCTCGGACCTGATGACGATCAGCGTCATCGCCCTTGAACCCGGCGTCACCATGGAGGCGCAGCAGCAGGTTGTCGGGAACATCAAGTCCATCGTCGCCATATCGGAGCCCCCGGCGGGGCTCACGGTCACGGTCTCGGGCAACCCTGCGTTCTCGCTGGAGATGGGCGAGGCGATGGGATCCGAGACGGGCATGCTGATCCTGGTGGCCATGATCCTGATGGTCTTCGCGGTGGTGTTCCTCTTCTCCCACGTCAGATACCGGCTTCTTCCGGTCGGGATCGTGGCCGTCGGGCTCATCATGACCTTCGGGCTCATGGGCCTCTTTGGTATTCCCATCAGCATGGTGGTGGTCGGGGCGTTCCCGGTGCTGATCGGGATCGGGATCGATTACGCGATCCAGCTCCACGCACGCTTCGACGAGGAGATCCGACGCGGCACGATACCCGAGGCCGTATGGGCCACCGTCACCCAGATGGGGCCGTCGATCCTGATCGCCATGTCGTCGACGGCGCTCGGGTTCATCGCGATGTTCTTTGCGCCGGTTCCGATGGTGGCCGACTTCGGAATGGTCTGCACCATCGGGGTCGTCTCCTGCTACGTCGCGGCGCTGATCGTCGTCCCGGTCTTTGCGATCGTCACCCGTTACCGGCCGAGGATGGAGGCTGCAGCCGCCGAGCCCACCCCCGAATCCGGGAGTTCCCTCATCGAGCGCTACGACCGCCTCCTCGGGCGGCTCGCCTACACCGTCGCAAAGTACCCGGTTCCGGTCATCCTGCTCTTTGCAATTGTGGCGGCAGGAGGGTTCTACCTCGACCAGAGCGTCCCCGTCAGCGCAGACGAGAAGACCTTCGTTCCCGGCGATATGCCTGCCCTGCTCTCTCTTGAGAAACTCACCCGGGTCATGGGGTCGACGAGCACCATCCCCGTCGTCGTGCTGGCGGACGACGTCCTCTCCCCGGAGACACTCATCTGGATAGATCAGTTCGGGGCCTACGAGCAGGAGCATAACGACAAGATCACCGGCGTCGCCAGCATCGCGACCCTGGTCAGGCAGTACAACAACGGAGTGCTCCCCGCAACCGAGCGGGAGGTTGATGGTGTCATTGCCCGGATTCCGGAGGCGACCCTGAAGCGTTACCTCAATGGAAACCTGGAGGCGGTGCTTGAGTTCTCGACGGTCGATATGGAGATGAGTGTCGCCCGCGACCAGGTCAGAAAGATACAGGACGATGTAGTGTGGAACAAACCGCCAGCCGGCGTGACCGTGAGGATCACCGGCCAGATGGAGATGTTTGCCGCCGTCATGGATGATATCAGTGATTCGAGGTCGTATATGACCGTGATCGGGTTCGCTTTCATCCTCGGCTTCCTGATCCTGGTCTATCGGAAGTTCGGCGCCGTCTCGCCGGTCATTCCGATCGTCTTCATCGTGGGCTGGAACGGGGCGATCATGTACCTCCTCGGTCTCGACTACACGCCGCTGACTGCCGTCCTCGGCTCTATGACGATCGGCGTCGCGTCCGAGTATACCATCCTGATCATGGAGCGGTGCGAGGAGGAACTCAGCCGGGGCACGGAGTTCCTCGACGCAATCCAGACCGCCGTCCAGAAGATCGGGACAGCCATCACGGTATCGGGGCTGACGACGGTCTTCGGGTTCTCGGCGCTCACGTTCTCGTCCTTCAATATCATCAGCAACTTCGGGATCGTGACGGTCATCACCGTCGGGTTCTCGCTCATAGGCGCGATCGTCGTCATGCCGGCGGTCCTCGCCCTGATGTACCGTTATACCGGGCGCTCCCGGATCCCGGCGGCTGCGGGGATCGCGGAGTAGATCCTCCCGCTACCGGAATGGCAGGGGTTCCGGCCGCGGAGCCCCGGACGCCGGGGAGGGGGCGGGCTCATCAAACTTTATATAGTACCTGCCATATCCTTCCCCGGTGATATACCGTGGCAAATGGAGACCTCACGGCGCAGGTATTGGCGCCATTTGAGCCGGTTGAAGAACTGGCCCGTAACGTTATTCTGTTTCTACCAAACCTCATTGCAGCGATCGTTATCCTGATCATCGGCTGGATCCTCGGGCGAATTCTCGGCAGAGTCGTCTCCGAGGTTCTTGACCGCCTCGGTGTCGACGACGCGCTCCGGAAGACATCGGTCGGCCAGCAGATTGAGCGGTCAGGAACAAACATAAGTCGCCTCTTCGATCTCATCGTCCGCTGGTTCATCTATCTTATCGCTATCCTTGCAGCAGTCAGCGTTCTGCAGATTCCGGCGCTCACACTGGCTGTCGCAGCAATCGTGGCCTACATCCCGAACATCCTCGCGTTCATCATCATCCTGGTCGCTGGATTCATCCTGATCGACTGGCTGATCGACCTCCTCACGCACATGGGAGAGACGCAGCAGATCCAGGGCTTCGGATTGATCGCGATGTTGCTCCGGGCATTTCTCTACTTCGTCGTCGCCATCCTCGCGCTCCAGCAACTCCTGCTCGACCTCTCGATCATCTATGTCTTCGTCGTCCCGATCGCATGGGGAGTCGGACTCGGACTCGGTGCGGCGATCGCCATCATCATCGGGCTCGGCCTGCGCGACCGGGCGCCGGAGATGATGGACCGGCTGATGGGCAGGATGAGAAGAGAATAACCTTTTTTTTATGGCGGGTCAGAGTCCGCCGTACTTCCGCACATGCTCCCGGGCCCGGCGGCGGGGTTCGTCGTCGCCGGCGGGGGCGGTCCGGCCGTAGTGCCGCCGGTCCTTCCCCACCGGACAGACCCTGATGCAGATCCCGCAGGGGGAGATGTGGCGCCGGGCGAGATCGGCGCTGTTTGCGGCACAGGCCGCTTTATCGGTGAGGCCTTCGGGGTAGTCCCGCTCGTCGAGCGCGCCCGTGGGGCAGGCCTCGACGCAGAGCATGCACCGGGTGCAGAGGTCCTCCGCGAGCAGGGGGTCGGGCGGGAGGTCCGCGGCGGAAAAGACCGAACCGAACCGGACCCGGGGCCCATACTCGGGGGTGAGGAGGGTGTTGTTCACGCCGAAGGTCCCGAGCCCGGCGAGGAACGCGGCGTGCCGGTGCGAGAAGAAGGCGACGGGGTTCTTCCTGAGCACCTCGATGGACCCGTAGCCGTCGCGGGGGACGAAGACCGAGGGGTAGCCCTCGTCGTTGAGGAAGGAGGCGAGCCGGTAGGTGTACTGGTCGAGCAGGCTGTTGACGGTCCTGTAGAGCTCGTGGTAGTAGATCGAGGGGGAGGTCTCGAGCACCGGGAGGTGGATGGGAAGACCGATCACGATCACCGACCGGGCCCCGGGAAAGATCGATTGCGGGTAGAACTCTTCCGGCATCCACGGCAGGAACGGCGGGTGCTCCCACCGGTCGGTGCTCGCGACCCCGACGAGGGGGATCTCCATCCGCCGGCACCGCTCGAGGAGGGCTGCCTTCAGGTCGTCGTTCATCATCGATCTCTTGCGCCCGGCAGGAGAAAAGGTTCACCCCGGGCGGAGGGGATCAGTCGACGTATTCCCCCGGCACCCACCGCTCACCGTCCCGGTAGAACTCCTTCTTCCAGATCGGGACGGTCTGCTTGAGCCGGTCGATGATGTATTCACAGGCAGCGAATGCCTCTTTCCGGTGCCCGGCGCCGACGACGATGAGGAGAATGGTCTCACCGACCGAAAGAGTGCCCACACGGTGGACGATATCCACCGATTCGATCGGGTATTTCTGCATCGCCTCGTCGCGGATAGCCGCCAGTTCACGGACCGCGACCTCTTCGTAGACCTCCAGTTCCATCCGCTCCACCCCGCTGTCGTCCCTGACGACGCCGCAGAAGGTGACCAGAGCGCCCATGCCCGGCCTCTTCGCCGCCTCGATCATCGCGCCCGCGTCGATCACATCCCTGGTAATGCCAATCATGGCCTTATACCCCCTCATCCGCCCGCGACCGGCGGGAAGAGGGCGACCTCGTCCCCGTCCGCGAGGGCATCGGAGTCGTCTCTCTTCACCCGCTTCCCGTTTCGCATCAGGACGACATGCGTCCTGAGCGCCCCGGCCTCGTCGAAGATTGCATCGCTTTCGTCCCCGGCACGGTCCCGGAGCGCGGCGAGAACCGCTGCCATCGTCGCCCCGTCGGGGACCTCGATAGCGAGGTCGCTCCCGAGGATCTCCCGGAACCGGGCGAACGCCTTCACCCGGATCTTCATGGCCGCATCTCCCCGCCGCAGACGGGGCAGTCCGGCCGCGGTTCTACGGTAAACGTCTCAAGCGTCGCCGCAAGCCCGTCCCAGATGAGGAGCCGGCCGGCGAGGAGGTCCCCGGCACCGGTGATATACTTGATCGCCTCGTTCGCCTGGATGAGGCCGATGATCCCCGGCGTCGTCCCGACGACCGGGAAGACCTCGGCCGGCGGGGCCTCCGGGAAGATGCACTCGAGGCAGGCCGTCCGGCCGGGGACGATCGTCGCCACCTGGCCGTCGAATCCCCGGATGGCACCATGGATAAGCGGCACGCCGGATCGGAGCGCCTCCCGGTTCAGGAGGTAGCGGGTGGGAAAGTTGTCCATCGCGTCCACGATCAGGTCGGCACCGGTGACCATGTCCCGGGCGTTCGTCTCGTCGATAGTCGTCGCAACGGCCTTGATGCGGATATCCGGGTTTGCCTCCCGGAGTTTCGCCTCTGCGGACCGGACCTTCGGCATGCCGAGATCCTTCTCCCAGTGGAGGACCTGCCGGTTCAGGTTGGTCCGGTCCACAGTATCCCGGTCCACAAGGCGGATCTCCCCGACACCGGCGACGGCAAGATAGAGGGCGATCGGGCAGCCGAGACCACCTGCTCCGGCGATGAAGACCTTCGCCTTCTTCAGCCGCTCCTGCCCTTCCTCGCCGAAGAGGAGGATCTGCCGGGCGTAACGTTCCCGTTCCTGCTCGGTGAGCATACGGTTATCCTCCGCTCGCCTCAGGCGCACCCTGCCGCGCCCGGTAGTCGTCGATCGCCTTGTGGATCCCTTCTTCGGCGAGGACCGAGCAGTGGAGTTTCTGGGGAGGCAGCCCCTCCAGCGCCTCGGCGACCGCCCGGTTGGTGACCGCCAGCGCCTCGTCGAGGGTCTTTCCCCGGATCAGTTCTGTGGCCATCGAACTCGACGCGATGGCGGCGGCGCACCCGAAGGTCTTGAATTTCGCATCCACGATCCGGTCATCTTCGATCCGGAGGGTTATCCGCATGATGTCGCCGCAGGTCGGGTTTCCGACCTCGCCGACACCGTTCGCATCCGGGATCTCCCCCATGTTGCGGGGGTTCATAAAATGGTCCATAACCTGTTCGCTGTACATTATGATCACTCGTTAACGTTCCGGGGTGAGCGGCGAGATCTCCCGCAGCCGCCCGATGATGCCGGGCAGCACTTCGAGGACGTAGTCGACGTCCTCCTCGGTGTTCCGGTGGCCGAGGGTGAGCCGGAGCGAGCCGTGGGCGTGTTCGGGCGGAAGGCCGCAGGCCGTGAGGACGTGCGAGGGCTCAAGCGACGCCGAGGTGCAGGCGCTCCCGGTCGAGGCCGCGATGCCGAGGGCGTCGAGCATGAGCAGGATCGACTCCCCCTCGACGTAGCGGAACGCGACGTTGACGTTGTTTGCAAGCCGCTCAGTCGGGTGGCCGTTCAGCCGGGTATCCGGGACGGCGTCGAGGATCCCCCGGATCAGCCGATCGCGCATCGCGGCGAGCCGGGGGGCGTTCTGCGGCATCTCACCGACCGCAAGCTCGATCGCCCGCCCCATCCCGACGATCCCGGGGACGTTCTCGGTCCCGGCCCGGCGGCCGCGCTCCTGCGCCCCGCCGTCCATGAACGTCCCGATCCGGGTTTTCCGTCGGATATACAGCGCTCCCGTCCCCTTCGGCCCGCCGAACTTGTGGGCGGATATGGCGAGGAGGTCGGCCCCCATCGCATCCACGTCGACCGGGATTGCCCCGATCGCCTGAACGGCGTCGGTGTGGAACAGGACGCCGTGGTCGTGTGCTATCTCGCTGATCGCCGCCACGGGCTGGACCGTCCCGATCTCGTTGTTTGCCGCCATCACCGAGACGAGGATGGTCTTATCGGTGATCGCCTCCTCGACGGCTCCCGGTTCAACCCGGCCGAACTCGTCGACCGGGAGGTAGGTGACCCGGTAGCCCTGCTTCTCGAGGGCCCGGCAGGGGTGGAGGACCGCGTGGTGCTCGATCGACGAGGTGACGATATGGTCGCCCTTCTTCCGGTTCGCCGCCGCCACCCCTTTGATCGCCCAGTTGTCGGCCTCCGTCCCCCCGGAGGTGAAGAAGACCTCTTCGGGTGCCGCGCCGATTGCCGCCGCCACTCGTCCCCGCGCCTCCTCGACCGCCTCCTTCGCCTCGCGGGCGAGGGCGTAGAGCGAGGAGGGGTTCCCGAACCGTTCCGAGAAGTAGGGGAGCATCGCGCGGGCGACCTCCGGCCGCGTCGGCGTCGTCGCCGCATGGTCCAGGTAGACCAACCGTCGCCCTCCGTCAGTCATGAGACTCACACCGTAATCCGGCCTTGCACAAAGGTATTTCTTCTCCAGGGACAAAGTTAACAATTGTTAACATCTCTGTTAGATCTGCTCCGGAACCATTAAACGTTGTGGTATGCGATGAAACTCCCCTGCCAGTTGATTGTATGGAACGTGTTGCCCGCGATCCGGGCTGCAATCGCCGAAGAACTGAACACCATGGGCGTTTCCCAGCTGGAGGCCGCCCGCCTTCTCGATATGACGCCCTCAGCGATCTCCCAGTACCGCACCGGGAAGCGGGGATACCGGATCGTCTTTGAGGGAAGGGTGAAAGAGTCGATCAACCGGCTGGCGCAGGACCTCGGTGCCGGCCAGGTGGATGACCTCGCTGCCAGGATATGCGAGATCTGTGGGCAGATCCGCGAAGAAAACGATCTGGAGGGTTCGTGTGCCAGGGAGACATAAGGAGGGAGCACCGGTGGAAGCGGAACGCGGCAGCAAAAAAGCGGTCATCAAAGCGCTCGAGGAGAAGGGAGAGGTACTGGTCGCCTGCTCCGGGGGCGTCGACAGTTCGCTCCTCGCCGCTCTGGCCGTCCGGGCGCTTGGGAAGGGCCGGGTCCGGTGCGTCCTCCTGGACTCGCCGCTCGTGCCGCGGCGGGAGATCGAAGAGGCAAAAGAGACCGTCGGGAGGCTGGATATCCCCCTGGAGGTCGTGGCGTTCCCGATTCTTGCGGATGAGATATTCCGGGCGAACCGGCCCGACAGGTGCTACACCTGCAAGAAAGCGTCCTCCCGCCTGCTGAAGGAACTGGCCCGGCGGGAAGGGATCGGCACGGTCGCAGACGGGACGAACGTCTCCGATCTCGGGACCTACCGCCCGGGGCTTGCCGCAAGCGACGAGGAAGGGATCTGCCATCCCCTTGCCGAGGCGGGTGCGGCGAAGAAGGATGTCCGCAGGATCGCCCGCGAGTGCGGGTTCCCGTTCTGGAACAAGCCCTCGGCAGCCTGTCTTGCCACCCGCATCCCCTACGGGGATGAGGTCACCGAAGAGGTGCTCGGCCGGATCGAGGCGGCCGAGGAGGCCCTGCAGGACCGGGGATTCGCCCAGGCGCGGGTCCGGGTCCACGGCGACGTCGCCCGGATCGAGGTGCCTCCCGACAACCTGGAACGGCTCTTCTCCATGCGCGACGAGGTGATGGCGGCGCTTCGCCGGATCGGCTTCACCTACGTCGCCCTGGACCTCGCCGGGTACCGGAGCGGAAGCATGGACGAGGTCCTATGACGATCAAGGACTGCAAGGCGGACTTCCCGATCACCCGGGACCTCATCTACCTGGATAGCGCCGCCACATCGCTCACCCCGAAACCGGTGGTCCAGGCGATGGTCGAGTACGACCTTCGCTACCGGGCGAACGTCGGGAGAGGCGTGCACCGGCTCGCCGCGGTCGCCACCCACCGCTACCGGGACGCCCGCGACGCCGTCAGGTCGTTCATCGGGGGAGAGGGCGGCACCCTCGCAATGACCCGGAACACCACCGAGGCGGTCGGGACGGTCGTCAACGGCCTCACCTGGCAGAAGGGCGACCGGGTGGTGACAACGCTCCTCGAACACCACTCCAACCTCCTCCCCTGGCTCCGGCTCCGCGAGCAGGGGGTCGCGGTGGAGGTCGTCCGGCCGGACGCCGGGGGCAGCCTCGACCTCGCCGACCTGGAAGCGGCCGTCCGCGACGAGACCCGGCTCGTCGCCGTCACCCATGCCTCAAACGTCCTCGGCACCGTCCTTCCCGTCCGCGAGATCGCCGGGATCTGCCGCGACCGGGGCGCACGGCTCCTCGTCGACGGCGCCCAGTCGGCCCCGCACCTCCCGGTCGACGTCGCCGCCATCGGGTGCGACTACTTCTGCTTCTCGGGCCACAAGATGCTCGGCCCGACCGGGACGGGCGGGCTCTGGATGCGCGAGCCGGACCTCGAACCGCTCTTTGTCGGCGGCGGTTCGATCGAGAGCGCGACGGCGGACGGCTACACCCTCGCTCCCGGCGAAGAGCGCTACGAGGCGGGAACGCCGCCGATCGCCGGCACCATCGGGCTTGCACGGGCCGCGGGGTATCTCCGGGGGATCGGGATGGAGGAGGTCCGGCGGCACGAGGAGCGGCTCTCTGCCCGGCTGATCGACGGGCTCGCGGCGCTTGATAGGGTTACAGTCGTGGGGGCGGATGCCGGGTCCGAGCGGATCGGCGTCGTCTCGTTCACGGTCGAGGGAATGCACCCGCACGAGGTGGCGCAGGTCCTCGACGAGGCATCCGCCGTCCTGGTCCGGTCGGGGCACCACTGCTGCCAGCCGCTCATGGAGCACCTCGGCCTCCCGAACGGGACGGTGCGGGCGAGCACCTATGTCTACACCACAACAGAGGAGATCGACATAATGCTGGCCACCGTCGAAGAACTTTCCCGGAGGGCGATCTGATGCTCTACCGGGAACTGCCGATCGTCAGAGTCGACGGCGAGATGTTCGCCCCGGCGACCCACCCCGTCGTCGAGGAGATGCCGCTTTCCGTGACCGTCAACGGGCGCCACGCCCTCACCGCCATGACGAGCCCTGCGATGCTCCGGGAGTTCGTCGTAGGATACCTCTACACGGAGCGGATCGTCAGGAAACTCGACGAGATCGAGTCGATCCGGATCGAGGGGAATACCGCGAGCGTCCTCACCAAAAACCCGTTCGCGATCCTCGTCTCGCACAAGACCGTCCTCTCCGGGTGCGGCGGGAGCACCTCATTCCTCGATGCCGGACGCCTCCCCGCTATCCGGTCCGACCTCATCCTCTTGCCCGAAGCGATCCGGGCGGCGACGAAGGAGACGCTCGACTCGGGCCTTCACCGGACCACCGGCGGCATCCACCTCGTCGGGCTCTTTGACGGAGAGGGGAAGACGATCCGGATCGCCGAGGATATCGGCCGGCACAACGCGCTCGACCGGGTCATCGGCCACGGCCTTCTATCGGGGGTTGACTTTTCGCGGACGTTTGCAGTCAGCTCCGGCCGGATCTCCTCCGAGATGGTCAGGAAGTGCCTGGTCGCAAACATCCCGGTGATCGTCTCGCGGGGAGCGACGACCACCACCGCCGTCGAGGCCGCAGAGGCAGGCGGGCTCACGATCGTCGGGTTCGTGCGGAGCAAAAAGATGAATATCTATACCGGGCCGGAGCGGGTCCGCGGCGCATCGCAGGCGGCCGCCGGCGAATGACCGGAGGGCATCGGCCCGCCGGACACCAGGGGTATTCGGGGATCGGAGCGACTCCCGAAGGATGCCCGCTCAATGGGAATGGCCGCCACCGCCCCCTTCATGCTTCTCGCCGCCTTTCACATACCGGTAGAGATGGTGGGTGTAGACTACGAAATCGATGAACGCCTGCACATACGCGCGACCTGCTACGACGTCGTCCGGGTCATAATGCTTCTTCTCGATGACGGCATGAAAGCGGCGCTGCAGGTCTTCTCTCGCGACATCGAGGACGAACCTGATGACCTCGCCGGCATCACCGGTTTCTATCGCCTTCTCGGCGCGGGGAACCACAGGCCCCTCGTCAAGGCCTGCCGGTTTCAATCCGGTATAGGGCGCTCCCTCGCCTGCCCGGTGGAGCCTGATCGCGGTCTCGAAGAACCAGTCGTCGGCAAGGTCCTTTGCCCCCTCACCGAGCTTCCGGACCTTCATCGTCCGCTCGAACGCGTCGGCCAGTTCTCTCTCCGATTCCTTCGGCACCCAGATGAGAACGTAATTCACATTTCCCTTCTCCAGAGCCTCCTCTGCTGCCCTGACCACAGGGCCGTCCCGTGTATCACAATGCGGTGGCATCCGTAGACCTCCGTTGATCGGTTCGCTTAGATCCTGCGCAGCAATAAGGCTTCTCTGCTCGATTCGCCAGCAGGCGGGCCGGGCGGCATGCGTCTCACCGGACTTCCGGAGCCTGATACACGGGAACCCTGCGGCACCCGGTGCCGGAAGGAGAGCGGAGCAGCGGAGACATATGGAGGAGTGATTATAATATTCCCCGAGAGGCCGACGATCTTCTATCCTCCCTGCCCGAGCAGCCTGCAGACCTGGCAGACCTCGCCGCTCGTAAGTTCGCCGCATCTGCGGCAGGTAGAGAGCGCCTTCACCGGTTCCACGGAACGGGCCGACCGCCTGACCCCGTCGCGGAACCTTATTATGCGGAGCATCGTCCCCGGGTGGCGGTGCTCGAGCCCTGCAAGCATCGTGCGCACCTCCGACCGGAGCGCGGTCCCGGCGTAGGGGCACTCGGGCAGGTCGCGGAAGTAACCGCGGAGGAGGAGGTAGGTCACGATCTCCTTCTCGGAGAGGACGGCGAGCGGCTTTATCCGCGGAACAAAGTGACCCGGCTGTCCGGTCGAGGTGTCCTGGCGAAGGCGGGGGAGGTCGCCGCGGAGGACGTTCATCAGGACCGACTGCGCCTCGTCGTCGAGGTTATGGCCGGTGGCAAGCTTCGTCGCGCCGACCCGCTTCACCCCTTCGGCGAGCGCCCGCCTGCGCAGCACGCCGCAGACGGTGCAGCCCTGCGCCTCCCTGCCGACGAGCAGCCGATCAAGGTCTTTCCCGAAGAGGTCGGCGAACGTGACGATCACATGCTCGACGCCGAGCTCCGCCGTCAGAGCCTCCGCGGCCTTGAGGGTCTCTTCGCGGTAGCCCGCTATCCCTTCGTCGACGGTGACGGCGACGAGGGTCGCGCCGAGCGTGGGGAGGATGGGGTGGAGCAGCAGGAGCAGGGCGGTGCTGTCTTTTCCCCCGCTCAGGCCGACGGCGACCCGGTCGCCCGGCGCGACCATGCATTCGTCTTTCATGGCGGCAAAGACACGGGCTTCGGCGTCCTCGATGAAGTGGGCGGCGCAGAGCCGCCGCTCCGGCCCGGTAAGGCGGGCGACCGCGGGTTTGCCGCAGAAGGAGCACCGGTTCTCCGCCGAAGTCACCGCCTCACCCGCCGTGTGAGAACCGGACGATCCGGAGCTCGTCGCCTTCGGTCGCCGTCACGTCTTCGGGGACGATCCTGCCGTTCATTATGACGATCACGGTCGTCGGGTTGATCCCGAGCTCAAGGAGGATCTCTTCTATCGGTGCGGAGGCGCGGGAGAGCGTCCGCACGCTCCTGTCCGGGAGGATGATCTGCATGTGTCGTATAGTGTTGGTCCCGCCACCCCATAAATATCCTCAAGGATCGGGGGCAGAATGCGGCCGGATCTGCCGTAACAGTAAATAATATAAGGATCTCAGAAGAGATCCGTGTGCAGATTCACAATTGTTAATCTGTGCCCGGCAAGCCCGTGACGACGACCGGGAGGAGGAGAAGAGATGCACATCATGACACCCGAGGAGAAGGCATACCTCGTCAGCATAGGCTCGGCGAGCATCGACGAGGCCCTCGGTGCGAATCTCATTCCGACGACGGCGACGGCGGGTCCGGGCGCCGGAGGATCGTCGGTCTTCATCCGCTCCGGCGGCCGGCGGGTCAGGCTCTCCACCAACCCGGCATCGCCGCTCCGGGTCGTCCCGGACGGTGATGGGGTCGCCGTCGTCCACGACAAAGAGACGATCACGCGGGGCAGCATCGAGCGCCCGCTCTGCCACTGCCCGGAACAGGCCTACATCACCGTCAGCGAACGCTGCGTCCACGACTGTACGTTCTGCCCGGTGCCGAAACTCGACGGGGCGATCAAGAACACGAAGACGGTCGCGAGAATGGTCGAAGAGGCCAATGCCGGCGGGAGCCTCTCTGCGATCTCCCTCACGAGCGGTGTCGCGGAATCGCCGGAGCGGGAGGTGGAGCGGGTGGCGGCCGTGGTGAGGGCGCTCCGGGCGCGGTTCGACCTCCCGATCGGGGTCTCGGTCTACCCGACCGCGGCCTCGACCGCGATCCTCCGCGCCGCCGGTGCCGATGAGGTCAAGTACAACGTCGAGACGATGGACCCGGGTGTCTTCCGCGCGGTCTGCCCCGGCCTCTCCCTTCCGTTCATCCTCGACGCGCTCGCAGGGGCGGTGGAGGTCTTCGGGAGGAACGCCGTCTTCTCGAACTTCATCATCGGTCTCGGTGAAGAGGACAGCATGGTCAGGGACGGCGTCGCCTACCTCGCAGAACTGGGTGTCATCCCCATCCTCCGGCCGATCTCCGCATCGCCCCTCCGGGCAGGCGAGATCGCCGTCGAGCGTCCGTCGGCGGAGCGGCTTCTTGGGCTCGCGGCGATGACCCGCGATATCCTGGAGCAGAACGGTCTTGACCCGCGGCGGGCGAGGACGATGTGCCTCCCCTGCACCGGGTGCGACCTCACGCCGTTTCGGGACGTGTGAGACGGGCCGCGAGGGTGTTTACCGGCCCCGCCCGCACAGCCGCTTCCCCTTCGCGGTAAGGACGTACCGCACCGGAAGATCGGCCGCACCCCCGCACCCGCAACCGCCGGAACAGCACCTGCACCGGCCCGGGACGGTCTCGCAGGGCCGTTCGCAGGCGATATAGCCGAGCCGCTCCATCAGCGCGAGCCGGTCAAGCAGCGACTCCCGTGATATGCCGAGTTCCATAGCAAGCGATGGGAGCGTGAACGCCCCCGCACCGATCCGTTCAAGGATGCTCTGCATCATGCCGTTGCAAGCCCCCGGAAGAACGCCCTGCACCACGCGAGGAACCCTGCGGCTCCTATGACTGCAAGGTAGACGGCCGGTGTGAGCGCATCCGCGACCGACCATGCCTCCCCTGCGATGGCCGCTTCGAGTGCCCCCGCTCCGGCCGCAAGGAGCGTGACTGCCCCGAATGCGACCGAGAGCAGGGTGCCCACGTTGACGAACCCGATCCCGTCATCGAGCCCCCGTGCGAGGTTCCGCACACCCGTCAGCAGAACGGCGCCGATAACGAGCAGGACGAATCCCCCAAAGAGGGAGGCCGGGACGAACGGGACGGCCGGACCGGTGAGGGCGGCGACGATCTGGAGCGTACCGAAGACAGCGTAGAGCGCCCCGAGCACCGCTCCGAATACTCCCTGTACCATATTGTTCATGTTATGCACCTCCAATGAAGGACGGGGCGATCCGCCCGACGATCAGTGCCAGCAGCCAGGCGAGGACGAGGCCGTACGCCACCGAAAAGCCGGCCCATTTCCACGATCCCGTCTCTTTCCGGATGGTCGCGATCGTTGCGAGGCACGGCGTATAGAGCAGCACGAAGACCATCAGGGCGAGCGCTGTCGCCGCCGAGAGGCCGGGGTCGGCGAGGAACGCCGTCGAGAGGGCGTCTCCCTCCTCCCCGGCCCCGTAGAGCACGCCGAGCGATCCGACGACGACCTCTTTTGCCACGAATCCGAAGAGCAGCGCGACCGCGATCTTCCAGTCAAACCCGAGCGGCGCGACGAGCGGCTCGAGCAGGTGGCCGAGAGCGCCCGCAAGGCTCGCGCTGCTTCCGTACTCGACGCCGAACGGGAACGATGCCAGGCACCAGAGAACGAGCGCCCCGGCAAGGATGATCGTCCCAGCTTTGCGGACATACATCACCCCTCTGCTCCACGTGTGGAGCAGGCTCGTCCCTGCTGTCGGGAGCCGGTAGGGCGGCATCTCCATGATGAAGGGGGACGATTCTCCCGGCAGGATCGTGTGCCGGAAGAGTTTTGCCGACCCGATGGCGGCGGCGATGCCGAGGACGTAGAGGAGGAAGACGACGACGCCCGCTGCCGCTCCGAAGAATGCGCCGGCAAAGAGGATGTATACCGGAAGCCTCGCACTGCAGGATATGAACGGGTTTACCAGGATCGTGATCAACCGGTCTCTCTCGCCCTCGATCGTCCGGGCCGCCATGATCCCGGGGACGTTGCACCCGAACCCGATCAGCATCGGGATGAACGCCTTCCCCGGCAGCCCGATGGCGTACATGAGCCGGTCCATGATGAACGCGGCCCGCGCCAGGTAGCCGGTGTCCTCGAGGAACGAGAGGATCAGGAAGAGGATGAAGATGTTCGGGACGAAGACGAGGACGGACCCGACACCGCCGATGATCCCGTCGCCGACGAGCGATGCAAGCCATGCGGGCCCGATCGATCCGGCCACGGCCGCCGAAAGCCGGGCAAGCCCGGCCTCGATCAGGGCGACAAAGGGCGCTGCGACCGCAAACGTCAGCTCGAACGTCCCCCACATCAGGGCGAGGAAGATCGGGATGCCGAGGTACCGGTCCGTGACGACACGGTCGACCATCTCCGAGACGTTCATGCCCCGGGCACCGGCGGTGCGCACCTGCGGCAGGACGGCGGCGATCACGTCATAACGCCTGTCCGCCATCGCGGCCTCGCACTCGTCGGGGTCGATTGTAGAGAGGAGGGCCTGCACCCGGGGAGAGACAGGGCTCTCCCGGACTTTAGCGAGGGCGTTCTCGTCCCCCTCGAGGAGCCTGGCCGCGAGCCAGCGGAGAGGATACCGTTCTGCAAGATCTTTATCGGCTTCGAGGACGCCGACCAGTGACGCGATCATCGCCTCCACATCGTTCCTGTACCCGACGGTGTGCTCGTGGTGCGGCGGCGTCTCCGCCTCCCGGACTGCAGCGTCGAGGAGGTCGTCGAGCCCCTCGCCCCGGATTCCGACCGTCCGCACGACGGGGATCGCAAGGAGGGCCGAGAGCCTCTCCCGGTCGATGGCGCATCCCCCGGCCTCGGCCGCATCGGCCATGTTCAGGGCGATGACGACCGGAACCCCGAGTTCGGCTATCTGGGTCGTCAGGTAGAGGTTCCGCTCGAGGTTCGTCGCGTCCACGACCTGGACGACGACGTCCGGCCTCTCCTCGAGGATATAGTCCCGCGCGACGACCTCGTCCGCGGAGCAGGCGGTCAGGCTGTAGGTTCCCGGGAGGTCGATCACCTCGATGGCATGGCCGCTCCGGTTGATCCGGCCGGTCTTCTTCTCGACCGTGACGCCCGGCCAGTTCCCGACGTGCTGGCGGGACCCGGTGAGCGCGTTAAAAAGCGTCGTTTTGCCGACGTTGGGGTTGCCGGCGAGTGCAACCCGGATTCCGGTCATGCAGCCTCCTTCACCAGGATCTTCATCGCTATCCCCCGCGAGAGGGCGTACCGGGCGTCGCCGACCGAGACGATGAGCGAGCCCCGGTCGGCGCACTGCACCCGCACCCGTGCGTCGGGGCAGAGCCCCAGCCCGGCGAGGCGGAGCCGCATCCCCTTGCCGGCCCTGACGTCGGCGATCGTCGCCTCGGTCCCGGCAGCGAGGAGGGCGAGCGGGCAGACGGCTCCCATCATTCCTCCTCCGGGACGACCTCGATCTGGCCCGCCTCGGCACGCCGCAGCGAGAGGGCGTATCCTTTCACCCGGTACTCGACGGGATCGCCGAGCGGTGCGGCCCTGACGGCCTCCACATCCGCCCCGGGCACCATGCCCATGGCGAGCAGCCGTTTCCGGAGCGCCCCGGAAGCGCGGATGCCGACGATGCGGCACCGGCAGGCAGGGCCGATACAATCGAGGGTGGTTACCGCTCCACGTAGCGGGGCGTTTTGATCCGATGGTTCCATGGATCCTGCTCTCTTGTTTGGTCGGGATAATCTCGCGCCGAAATTGTTTCGGTGCCGGCACAATTCCCCGAAAGATGTTAGGAAAACCTGGAAAAAACCGAATATCGCCGCTGCCGGCGGGGCCTGTCAGAGTTAGGACACCCTAACAATTATATGCCCCGGCATCAGACAATCATGATACTGTGCGGAACCTGAGCAGGAAGGCAGAAGACTACCTCGAAGCGATCCTCAACGTATCTCTCGAGAAAGGCTACGCAAAGACAAGAGACATCGCCGCGGAGCTCTCGGTCCGGCCCCCGACGGTCGTCGAGATGGTCAGGAAGCTCGATGCGATGGGTCTGGTCACGCACCGCCGGTACGAGGGGGTGGTCCTGACGTCCGAAGGCCGGAGCATTGCCGGGGTCATCAAGTACCGGCACGAGACGCTCCGGGCCTTCCTCACGCTCATCCGGGTGCCGGAGGAGGTTGCTTCACGGGATGCCTGTATCATGGAGCACGAACTTTCCCCGGAGACGATCGAACAGATCCGCCATTTTGTCGAGTTCATCGGCACCGATCCGGGCAGTGCGGATCTTCTGCGCCGGTTTGAAGGGTTTTGCAGGTCAAAGCGGGAGCCGACGCACCGGGAGCATTGTGGCCGGGAAACCCTGTGGTATCAGGCGGGGGCGGTTGAAGGAGTACGACCCTCCGCGGCGCCTCCGGGCCGGCCGGCGGCGAGAGACCGTTCTCTCCAGTGAGGCCGGAGCAGTGCCGGAGCACACCCCCGGCCGGTCAGGGTGCGCATCCGTCAGCGCTATCGTAGTGCTGCAGGATCGAGAGGGCGGCGTCCCGGCCGAGCCGGTTATCGACGAAGGTGAGGAAGACCTCGATGTAGTCGGGAGGAACGCAGCCGAGACTCTCGCTCCCGTCCAGTATCAGTCCCACAAGGTAGCGGAGGTCGTCATCGTCGAGCCGTTCCAGGCGGGCGAAGAAGTCCCGGGCGTCCGTCGAGTAATGGTTCGCAAGCGGTGGGAGGATGGACCGGTACGGCCCTCCTGAACCCGAACACATTAGTTCCGTGCATTCGGGAGCGGCCTTCTTCAGGACTGTCGCGTCTCGTTCAGATAGGGTTCGCGCCATAAGACCGTCTCCGTGGGAGCCCGGGGCGGGGCCGTGCCACACTTCACAATTGTTAAGGGTACAAAGGGATAACACTTGTTCATCAGGCTCACATCGTTGACCAGAGAGGTTGTGATACCATCCTGTCCACCAGTCCCGATCAGACCTTCGCCGAACGGATAGTCGAGCTGAAAGAGGAGAAGAGCGCCGTCATTCTCGCCCACAACTACCAGATCCCCGAGGTGCAGGAGGTCGCCGACCTCGTCGGGGACTCGCTCGAACTCGCACGGGCGGCGGCGACGATCGATGCCGACGTCATCGTATTCTGCGGCGTCGACTTCATGGCCGAGACGGCGGCGATACTCTCGCCGGAGAAGACGGTCGTCCTGCCCGCGGCCGATGCCTGCTGCCCGATGGCGGAGATGGTCACCGCCGGCGAGGTCCGGGTGCTCCGCGAGCGGTTCCCGGAGGCCGCTGTCGTCGCCTACGTCAACACCTCAGCCGCGGTCAAAGCGGAGAGCGATATCTGCTGCACCTCCGCAAACGCCGTCGCCGTCGTCGAGTCGCTGGACGCGGAGCAGGTTATCTTCCTCCCCGACCGGAACCTCGGCCGCTACGTCGCCCGGTTCACGAAGAAGGAGATCCTTCCCTGGGAGGGCTACTGCATTGTCCACGACCGGATGACGGCCGACGAGGTGACAGTCGCCCGCCGCGCCCACCCGAACGCCGAGGTGCTCGTCCACCCCGAGTGCCGGCCCGAGGTGATCGACCTCGCCGATCACGTCTTCTCGACCTCGGGGATGGTGCGGCACGCCTGCTCAAGCCCTGGCCGGGAATTCGTCATCGGCACCGAGGTCGGGATCCTTCACCAGCTCGAAAAGAAGTGCCCGGAAAAGGTCTTCTACCCCCTCTCAAACCGGGCAGTCTGCGTCAACATGAAGAAGACCGATCTCGCGAAGGTGCTCGCGGCCCTCGAACAGTGCGAACCACGGGTGACGGTTCCGGAGGATACCGCCGCCCGGGCGCGGACGGCGATCCAGCGGATGCTGGACCTCCCCCGGTAGACCCGACTTCAGAATTCCCTGAGAACGTCCCTCTGGCCGAAGAACCGGTCCCAGTCCCAGGGCTCGTCGAAGATCCGGATCTCGACGTCCCGGACGCCGCTCACGCCGAGCACCCGCTGCCTGACCCGGTCGGTAAGGTAGTCGACGAGCGGGCAGGTGGCAGTGGTCAGGACCATCTCCACGAGCACCGAGGAGTCCTGGACGGTGATCCCCTTGATCAGGCCGAGGTCGACGACATCGATCCCGACCTCCGGGTCGATCACCTCTTTTAGCGCCGCCCGAATACTCTCCTCGAGCACGATCTCCTCTTGCCGCTTCCCGGCAACAAACCCCGACCGCTCCACCGCCCGGAGCCGCTCCTCGATCCGGTTCTGCCGGTCAAGCATGCGGCTGACCACCCGGAGCATCGGGTCGGGGAGGTCGCCGCGGTCGAGCCGCTCCTGGCCCTTCCGGCACTTCGGGCCGGCGAGCCTGCCCGGGACCCCGACGACCGTCGCACCGGGAGGGACGGGGTGGACGACGACCGACCCCGCACCGACCTTTGCCCCGCGGCCGACGGTGATGGGGCCGAGAACGCTCGCCCCCGATCCGATGATGACGCCGTCCTCGATCGTCGGGTGCCGTTTTGTCTGTTCAAGCGCCGTGCCGCCGAGCACCACGCCCATGTAGATCAGGACGTCGTCGCCGACCTCCGCCGTCTCCCCGATGACGACGCCCGACCCGTGGTCGATGAAGACCCGGCGCCCGATCTTCGCACCGGGATGGATCTCGATCCCGGTCAGCGCCCGCGAGATATGAGAGACCAGGCGGGCCGGGAAGTAGAGCCGGCGGCGGTAGAAGGCATGCGCTATCCGGTGCGCCCAGAGCGCGTGGAGGCCCGGGTAGCAGCAGATCACCTCGAGCGTCGACCGGGCCGCCGGGTCTTTGTCAAAGACTGTCTGGATGTCCTCTCTGATGCTCACCGCGTCCCGCCCCCGTTTCAGGCTTCAAAGAGGTCCGTCGAGAGGTATCGCTCGCCGGTGTCCGGGAGGATGACGACGATCACCTTTCCCTCGAACTCCGGCCGGCGGGCGACCTCGCGGGCCGCGTGGACCGCCGCACCCGACGAGATGCCGGCGAGGATCCCTTCTTCTGCGGCGAGCAGGCGTGCCATCGCAAATGCGTCCGCGGAGGTGACCCGGATGACCTCGTCGACGAGATCGGTCCGCAGGACTCGTGGCACGAACCCGGCCCCGATCCCCTGGATCCGGTGCGGGCCGGCCGTTCCGCCGGAGATGACCGGAGATTCGGCAGGCTCGACGGCGATTGCACGGAAGGAGGGCCTCCGTGCCTTGATGGCCTCGGCAACCCCGGTGATCGTCCCGCCCGTCCCGACGCCGGCAACGACAGCATCCACGGTCCCGTCGGTGTCCCGCCAGATCTCTTCAGCGGTTGTTCGGCGGTGGACGGCGGGGTTCTCCGGGTTCTCGAACTGCTGGGGAATGAAATAGACGTTCGGGTTCTCGGCAGCTATCGCGGCTGCACGGTCGACTGCTCCCTTCATCCCTTCGGCCCCGGGCGTGAGGACCACCTCGGCGCCCAGCGCCGCGAGGAGTTTGCGCCGCTCCATGCTCATCGTCTCGGGCATCGTCAGCACGAGCCGGCAGCCGCGGGCGGCGCAGACGAGCGCGAGCGCGATCCCGGTGTTGCCGCTCGTCGCCTCGACGATTGTCGTCCCTTCCCGGATCTTGCCGGCCCGCTCGGCCTCGTCGATCATCGCAACCCCGATCCGGTCTTTCACGCTCCCCATCGGGTTGAACGACTCCACCTTGGCGAGGACCGTCGCCCGGGAGCCTTCCGTCACGCGGTTCAGCCGGACGAGCGGAGTGTTTCCGATCGTCCAGGTGATATCACGATATATTCGTCCCATGGTATCAGCCTCCTTCGGTCATTCACATACTTGAATTGGCAGCATTCCCACATCTCCGGCATCCCTTACCGCCTCTTCGAGCGCACGGACCGTCTCGACCGCAGCGGCGGTGGAGGGGCGTGCCGGGACCGCTCCGCACCCGCCGGCGGGGGCGATCGAGGCGTCGAACGTCCCGATATCGCGGGCGAGCCGGACGACGTCTTCCTTGTCGAACGCGATCAGCGGCCGATAGACCGGGATCGCCGCCGCATCGGTGAGCACCGCCAGGTTATCCAGGGTCTGTGACGCGACCTGGCCCATCGACTCGCCGGTGACGAACCCCTTCGCCCCTACCTGCCGGGCGACTTCGGCGGCGATCCGGTACATACGCCGCTTGCAGAGGAGGCAGGTGTAGCGCTCCTCGCCCCGCTCTTCAAGCATCCGCCGCGCCCGGGCGAGGTACCCGTCACGGACGACCAGAAGTTCGATATCCGGCTGATATCGGCGGAGAGCCTCGACCGTGGCCTTCGCCCGGGCAAAGTTCGTCTCGTTGAGGTAGCCCTCGAGCCCGACATAGAGCGGGACGATCCGGCACCCACGCTTCATCATCAGGTAGGCCGCGACCGGGGAGTCGATCCCGCCGGAGACGAGCGCGACGAGCGTTCCCTCGACGCCGGGGGGGATGCCGCCGGCGGCAGGGATCTTCCGGTCGAAGAGGTAGCAGGTCCCGTCCCGGACCTCGATGAAGATCTCCCGTTCGGGATGATCGAGATCCACGCGGATGTGCGGGTACTCTGACCGGATCAGGTCCCCGAGCCGTTCGGCAAGATCCCGGGAGGTGAAGGGGTGCTTCCCGATGCGCCGGATCCGGAGGGCGAAGGTCGCGGCATCCCCGATGCCGTGGCCTTCACAGAACGTGAGGAGGCCCGCCGGCAGATCGTCGAGCGGCACGACGTCGCAGAGCGAGAACGAGACGATTCCGAAGATCTTCCGGAGCACCTCCGGGTCGACGTCCCCGGCAAGCCAGATCCTCCCGCGCTCCCGCCGGGCTTTTACACCCGGGAGCGCCCGTTCGATCCCGCGGACGAGGGCCCTCTCCCACTCCCGGCGGACGGGCTCCGATTTGAGGAAGACCTCGGAGTAACGCACCAGCCAGACGCGGTCCGGTTCGGTCACGGTCTCCGTCTCCCCTTCCGCCTGAGCCGTTCGACCTCCTCGCCCCCCGGCACCCGGATCAGGAACGTCCCGTAGCAGGGCTTGGTGTAGGGGAGGATGATGAAGGTATCCTCCTCCACCCCGACGGCGATCGGCGGGACCCCGATGAGGTGCGTATCAAAGATCGCATACCCCGGATCGACGTAGTAGACCTCGCGGCAGCGTTTCTCCACCAGGGCGCGGCATTCCGCGAACGAGGCTCCCCGGAGGAGAACCTCAGGGTTCAGCTCGTCGATGCACGCCATCCGAAGACCTCATCGATCCCTTTCTTTAGTTTCCCCGGGTTGTGGACCGCCTTCTCCATGACCTTCTCGCAGGGGAACTCGACCCCTGCTGCGAGTTCTTCGGCGTTCCGGCCGAAGACGATGACCACGAGGCGGGCTTCCGGAAGGAGGTAGCGCATCGTGGCGGCGTACGATATGCCGGCATCGTTATGGGCAAAGACCACACAGAGAGCGGCGTCCCGCTTCTTCTCCGAGACCTCTCCGATACAGCGGTCGAGGTCGACGGTCTTTCCGATGTAGTGCTTCTTTTGGTCGGAGACGCGGAGGAGCCCGATAACCGAAGGGTTTCCGGCCGTGACCACGTCGTAGCCGTCCTCGGCGAGCCGGCCTGCGAGGTAGAGGCCGATCGCCGCCTGAACCGGGACCTCCGGGCACCCGAAGACCAGGAGGGCTGATTCATCCTTATGTGCTTGCGTTGTCATGCGCATCGTCCTATCAGCGTGCTGATCGCATCGCTTGAGATGAGCCCGATCACCCGCCGGTCGGCGTCGACGACGGGAAGGGCGGATATCGAGCGTTCCTCCATCCTCCGGGCGGCCTCCGTGACCGGTTCGTCCGGCGCGGCGGTGACGACCGAGCGGGACATGATCTCGTCGAGGCTGCCGTAACAGCAGGCGACCGCTTTCGCGATGTCCCAGGAGGTGACGATCCCGGCGAGATCGCCCTTCCCGGCGAGCACCGGGAGGTGGTTGACGGCGTTCTCGATCATGAGCCTCGCGGCGTCGTGGATGGATGCCCGTTCGGCGATGGTCGGGACACCTGTCTCCATGACGTCCCGGACGAGCAGATGGTCGAGGAACGTGCCGATGAGGTAGTTCATCTGCCCGTCTTCGAGGAGGAAGGCATCGTGCCCGTAATTCGAACGGATCTCGCAGTATTGAACGTTGATACCGTTTGCGGCCAGGGCATCGACGATCTCCTCGGACTGGTAGGGCGGGTAGAGCCAGTCGGAAGAGACCGAGACGACCAGGAACGAGGCCTTCACCCCGGCAAACCCGGCGGCAAGCGAGTCGTCCACGGCGAGGTCGAAGTAGTCGAGCGCCCGGGTGATGTAGAGGTAGGCGTTGGCGTCGAACCGCCGGGTGAAGGTCTCGCCCTGGTGGTGGAGGTAACTCTCGACCTGGAACTCGGTGGAGAACCCGTAGCCGACGCTGCTTCGGTTCTGGAGGTTACGCCCGAACTTCTCGCGCATCGCCCCGTCGGAGAGGTAGGTGATGTGCCCGATCATCCGGGCGAGCCGCAGGCCCTGCACCGGCGGGCGATCTGCCGGATAGGCCCCGCCCGCCCACGCGGGATCGGCCATGATCGCCTGCCGCCCGACCTCGTTGAAGGCGATCTGCTGGGCGGTCGAGCGTGCGGTCGTGGCGACGGCGATCACCTTCCGGACCGCCTCCGGGTAGGTGACTGCCCACTGGAGCGCCTGCATGCCCCCCATCGAACCTCCCGCCACCGCGGCGAGGCACTCGATCCCGAGGTGTTCGATCAACCGTTTCTGCGCCCTGACCATGTCCTTCACGGTGATCACCGGGAAGGTGAGGACATAGGGCCGGCCGGTCGCGGGGTTGACGGAGGCGGGCCCGGTCGAACCCTTGCAGCCGCCGATGACGTTTGAGCAGACGATGAAGTAGCGGTCGGTGTCGAAGGCCTTTCCGGGCCCGACGACGCCGTCCCACCATCCCGGCCGGGTCTCGCCATCGTGGTAGCCTGCCGCGTGGGCGTCGCCGGAGAGGGCGTGACAGATCAGGATAGCGTTGCTCTTCTCCCGGTTCAGCCGGCCGTAGGTCTCGTAGGCGATCGTCACCGGCGCAAGAACCGCACCGCTCTCGAGGGTGAGGGGGTCGGGGAAGGTGACGTACTCCGTCCTGACGGTACCGACCGATCCGGGCATGTTACGCATCCTGAAGGGCCTGATCGAGGTCTTCGATGATATCTCTGACGTCCTCTATCCCGACGGAGAGGCGTATGAAGTCAGGAGTGACCCCGCAGGTCGCCTGCTCCGCGGGCGTCAGCTGCTGGTGGGTGGTGCTCGCCGGGTGGATGACCAGGCTCTTCGCGTCGCCGATGTTTGCCAGGTGCGAGAAGAGCCGGAGCCGCTCGATCACCTTTTTGCTCGCTTCGCACCCTCCTTTCACCCCGAACCCGACCAGGGCGCCGAACCCGCCGGAAAGGTAGTTCCGCGCGAGGGCGTGGGCCGGGTGATCGGGGAGGCCGGGGTAGTTCACCCAGGCGACCTTCGGGTGGTCCCGGAGGAACCGGGCGACCGCCAGGGCGTTCTCCGAGTGCCGCTCCATCCGGAGGTGGAGGGTCTCGAGCCCCAGCAGGAGGAGGAAGGCGTTCATCGGCGAGAGGCACGCGCCCATGTCCCGGAGGACTTCAAGCCGGACCTTGTAGGCGAGGGCGACGTTCCCGAGCCCCGGGTAGTCGCGGAACGTCTCCCAGTACCGGAGCCCGTGGTAGGAGGGGTCGGGCTCGGTGAAGCCGGGGAACTTTCCGTTGTCCCAGGCGAAGTTGCCGGAGTCGACGATCACCCCGCCGATCGAGGTGCCGTGGCCCCCGACGAACTTGGTGGCCGAGAGGACGACGATGTCGGCGCCGTGGTCGATGGGGCGGACGAGACCGACCGCCGCGGTGTTGTCGACGACGAACGGCACCTCGGCGTCGTGGGCGATCGCCGCGACGCCCTCAAAGTCGGGGACGTCAAGTTTCGGGTTCCCGATCGACTCGGCGTAGACCGCCCGGGTCTTCTCCGTCACCGCCGCCGAAAACGCCTCCGGGTCGGTCGAGTCGACGAAGATGACCTGCCGTCCCAGTTTCGGGAACGTGTAGTTGAAGAGCTCGTAGGTGCCGCCGTAGAGGTTGTCGGCGGCGACGATCTCGTCGCCCGGCCGCGTGACCGCAAGGAGGGCGCTCGAGATCGCCGCCATCCCCGACGCGACCCCCACCGCCGCGGTTCCTCCCTCGATCGCGGCCATCCTCTGCTCGAAGACGTCGGTGGTGGGGTTCATCAGCCGGGTGTAGATGTTCCCGGGCTCTTTGAGAGCAAAGAGGTTCGCCGCGTGTTCCGTGTCGCGGAAGACGTAGGAGGTCGTCTGGTAGATCGGTACGGCCCGGGCTCCCGTCGCCGGATCGGGCGACTGCCCGGCGTGGAGGGCGAGCGTGCCCGGCCGGTAATTGTGCGTGCTCATGTTGATTCTTTCCTGACGTTCAGATCGTATTTTGCGGCGATATCCTGGAAAGCCTCCGTCAGGTAGCGGATCTTCTTCCAGGAGAGGCCGAAGGTGTTCAGTTTCCAGGTCCGGGTGGCGCCGGCGAACTCCCCGGCGATCCCGCGCCCTGAGAGTTCGTCGGAGAGGAAGAATCCCCGCCGCTTGTGCGCCGCGGCGACCGTGTCGAAACTCCCGGTGGTGTCCACTTTCGTGAGGGTGTGCCTCCGCGGGTACTCGGAGAGGACCTTCGTCCCCTCGATGGCGAGGAGGCCGTCGATGAAGTGGTTGGACTTCTTCACCTCTTCGTCCCAGCGGAGGGTCCGCTCCCGGACGGCAGGGAACGAGGCGATCATGGCGATGAGGTTCGCCCCCATCAGGGTGCAGCCGAGCATCTCCACCTCCTTGACCCCGAACTTCCGCTGGGTGAGGTCGCCGGTCATCGCCGTCGTCCGGAAGACCTGCGGCGCCCACTCGGCGGTGGCGGCAAGGGCCCCGGAGGGAGCGGGGGAGGCCATGCTCTTGTGCCCGGAGCCGACGACGAAGTCGGCCCCGATCGCTTTACCGTCGACGGGCATGGTCCCGACCGTGTAGGCCCCGTTGAGGAGGAACGGGACGTCGTACTGGTGAGCGACCTTCGCGATACCGGCGACGTCGTGGAGGTTCCCGAACTGGTAGTCGACGTGGTCGATCATGGCGAGCGCCGGGTTTTTCCCGGTCTCGCGCCGGACGTCCTCGATCTTTGCGGCGACGGCGTCGGGGGTGACGAGGTTCTCCTTCGAGACCGGGACCTCCTTCACCACGCCTCCCGCCCCTTCGACGGCCAGAAACTCCGTGTAGTGGGCGAGAGCCGAGACGATGACCGGGTCGCCCTTCTCGACGAGGGTGGAGGCGACCGCCTGGAACCCCCGGCGGGCGCCGGGGACGACGCGGACCATGTCCATGTTCAGGAACCGGGCCAGGTCCTCGTGGAACGCCGCGATGGGGGGCTTCGTGATCTTGTCGAGGCGGAAGGGTTTCCGGCAGGCGTCGCAGGTGGAGTAGCCGTCACCGTAGGCGATGAGCGCCTTCCGGCCCTCGAGGGTCAGGCGGCCGGCGGCCTGGATCGGCTGGATGTTGATATACGCCTCTTCCCGGTTCCGGATATCGAGGGTGCCCGCGATCTTCGTGACCGCAGGGGCCCCGGTCCCCGCCTCCAGGTCGTCGAGGATGGCACGGACCCGGGCGACACCCTCGCGGAGCGCCTGCTCTTCGCCGGAGTCCGGGCCGGTCGGGAGTGCCTCCCGGAGCACCTCGCGGATATCCTCGAGCGCAAAGAGCGCTTCGAACGTCTTCTGAACCTGTTCTTTCATGGGGATACCTCAAGCCGAGGCCCGGAGTCGAACCGGGATGGAGTTGATCTGCAGTCAACCGCGTAGCCGTTCCGCCACCTCGGCAGGATTCGAAGTTAACAATTGTTAATCGGACCTACAGTAAATAACAATTGTGAATATTTATACCTTCGGATCGTGCCCGCCACCGACCCCCTTCGGGGAGAAGGAACGCCGCAAGAACAGCAGGTGGTTCCCACCTGGCCAGCGGGCTCTGCGGCAAGAACGGCAGCGGGTCCGCGGCAGGTCCGGGTACGCCGACACCATCCGGGGTTGACCGCCGGACCAGGGACGAAATGAGCCGTAATTTCCTCGCCCCCGGAGGGATGTAGGTAAATTCCCGGAAGAAGTCGAGTCACGAAACCGTTGGTGTAAAAGAGCCAGGTTTTTATCCAGTGTAGACATACACCACGCTTATGAGCGAGATGAACGGTCGCTATGAACGTGGGCGCTGGGTCCAGGATCCCGCCCCCATACCGGAGGCAAAACAGGAGCCCGATGTAAAAACAGATTCTATCCAGGGTAGCCATCCACCCACGCTTACGAACGAGATGAACGGTCGCTATGAACGCGGGCGCTGGGTCCAGGGTTCCGTACCGGCACCGGAGGCAAAACCGGAGCCGGCGGCAATACAGGAACCCGAAGTGAAATCAGGGCCGGCGGTAAAACCCGAACCGGAGGTGAAACCCGAACCCGGGGCAACATCAGGGCCGGAGGCACCCACCATCGAGGAGCATATGCACGAGGCATCGCGGTCGGTCCGCAAGGCAGTCAACGACGTGATGAACGCGGGGCACCGCCTGCTCGGGACGCCTGAAGGGCACGAGCAGATCGAGCAGGCGGCACGGAAGGCCGGGGAGGACCTGGAGCGAGCGATCAACGCCTGGGCGGAGTCTGCGCGGCGGGCCCTGCAGAGGCGGTGAGGAGGTAATCCCTGACGCGGGCGACGACCTCGGGGTTCCTCGGCAGCCGGGTGTGGCAGTAATGCTCCGGGTCCCGGGCGAGGAACGTGGGGTCTGCCGGAAGCACATCCATCCGGGCCCCGGGGAGGTATGAGTCGATGTGGGGGACGATCCCGTCGCCGGCATAGGTCGCCCGCCATTTCCCGTCGGGAGCGATCTCCCAGGTCCGGCCGCCGAAGGCCGGGAAGAAGGCCGGGGTCGCGGTGAGGTTCGCGCCGAGGAGGATCCGGTAGTCGATGTCGTCGCGGGTCCCGGCGGCCCGGAGCGCCGCGACGGTCCTGCTCCCCGGCCGGAACTCCTGGACGATGGTGTCGTCGGCGGGGTCGTAACCCTCCGGCACGAAGACCCCGGCAAGGCGCCGGATCACCTCCGGGCCCCGGTCGGGGTCGTTGAAGAGCTCGGCCATGGCCGAGCCGTTGTTCGGCGGGCCGATCCCGACGAGCATCCGGACCTCTTCTTCCCGTGCGCCGCCGTCGAGGACCTCGAGGAGGTAGCGGGCGATGCAGGTCCCCATCGAGTGGCAGACGATGTCGACCGGGCCAACGTAACCGGTCCCCTTCCGCTGTGCGTGGATGAAGTCCTGGAGAGCGAGGGCGATCGGTTCTGTCCCGTCATCCTGCATCGTGGTGTGGTCGAACCTCCAGAAGGGCACCGCGGCATCGGTGAGCACGGGGGCGAGGCGGTTCCAGATCCCGGGATGGCTCCGCCACCCGTGGACCAGAACGGCAGGACATCTCTCGTTCGTCAGAATGGCAGCACGCCCCCCCTCTGCCGGCAGCAGATCATAACCCATAATCGGGCGCTCATCACGATGTAGGTTTCGGCGGGGGCTAGCCGACCACCATCTTGTTCGCCTTCAGGAAGAACCCCGCGGGCATCGGGTGGTCGAGTTCCCAGGTGATGCTCATGGGCCGGCTCCCCTCGTGGGAGACGTAGCGGGCGGTTCCGAGGAAGAGATACGGTTGCGTGATGCCGTCGACGTTGTTGTATTCGCGGACGAAGAGGAGGATCCGGCTCCCCTGCTGTTCGTGCTCGATGTAGCGCCGGCCCGTCGGTGACGACGCGGATGTGGTGCTCTGGGACTGCCAGTGGAAGAGGGTCTCGCTGATCGCATAATCCCGGTACATGGTTGTGGGTGAGTAGTGCTCCTCGGTCTTGTTCAGGGTGACAAAGAACACGTCAGCCTTCTTATCCTTCAAGTATACAACACCCTCCCGGCCGCCCTCTGCCGGCTTCCGGGTCAGGGTGTAGTGGCCAAGCGCTGCAAAAGCCTGGGCCCGGGTGTAGATGGCGTGGAGTTCGAGAGCATTCTCGAAACCGAGGTCGAGAGGTCCTGGAAGAAACTCGAGGTGTGCCTCGTTATACTCCAGGAGATCACAGACCTCATGCCGGATTTCATCATGCCCGAAGATCTCCGGGAAGATATCCCTGATGTCCGCACTCTCGCCACGTTGGGGTTGATCGTTGAGCGAGTAGTAGAAGAGCGCAAGCACGCCCTTTTCGCGGTCCGATAGGACTGCCGGCGAGTAATGAGAGGGACCGGACAGCACCGCCCTGATGAGGCGGAGCGCTTCCGGCGAGTTCAGGGTCGTCAGCCGGATCCCGGCAGCTTTCGGGAAGAGGCGCTCATCAGCGTAGACCTCAGGGTATATGCCTGCCTCTGCAACCAGTGAACAGAAGGTACCCTTCCGGTAGACGTCGAGAGGCTCGAGGCTGTAGCGCTGGAGGAATTTCCGGAAACTGATAGGCTCGCCGATGTCCGCCTCAAATGAGCGAATACTCCGGATAAGCGTTGTCTTATCCGTTCTGTTTGCCTTGATGTTTGCAAGAACCTTATCCCGGGCCACTTTCTCCAGATGGATGTGACAGCCCCTGGGCAGCGAGTATGCGTCCTGAGCGATCTGGTCCACCAGGGTCCTTCCGCCCGACGAGAGGAGCGCCGCAATCCTCTCCCCGAACCGGAAGTTTCTGTTGTGGTTCCCGACGAAGTCGAGGACCGTGAGGCATTCCTTCCCGTCCGAGAGGCGGAGGCCCCGACCGAGTTGCTGGACAAAGACCGTGAGACTCTCGGTGGGGCGCAGGAAGAGGATGGTGTTCACTTCGGGGATATCGACACCCTCGTTGTAGAGGTCGACAACGAAGATGAAGTGGATCTTCCGGGCGACGAGGTCTTTCTGGATGGAGGAACGAAGTTCCCGCGGGCTCCCGGCGTGGAGGCAGGCCGCCGGGATGCCTGCCTCCCGGAACGATGCAGCCATATATTCAGCGTGTTCCACGGAGGCACAGAACCCGAGCCCGATGACTTCGGCAAGGTCGGTCGTGTAGTCCCGCACGGCCCTGGAGATCAGGTCCGCACGCTCCCGGTTCCCGGTGTAGAGCCTGGAGAGCTCGGCGGGATCGTAGCCGCCCCGCCTCCACGGCACACCATCGAGGTCAACGACATCGGTGACGCCGAAGTAGTGGAACGGGGCGAGGAGTTTCCGGTTGATCGCTTCAGGGAGTCGGATCTCGGCGGAGACCCTGCCGTTGAAGTACCCAAGAATGTCAAGGTTGTCCATCCTCTCCGGCGTTGCGGTGAGGCCGAGGAGGACCTTCGGGGTGTAGTGGGTGAGCAGTTTCTGGTATGAAGGGGCAGCGGCATGGTGGAACTCGTCGACAACGATCATATCGTAGTAGTCCGGGGGAGTGAGGTCCGAAAGGTTCCTGCTGTTGAGACTCTGGATCGAGGTGAAGAGATGATCGAACTGCGCAGGTTCGTTCCCGCCGACCAGGAGATCTCCGAAGTTCTGGTCATTTAGAACTCCCCGGAAGACCTGGAGGCTCTGTTTGAGGATCTCTTCACGGTGGGCGACGAAGAGCAATCTCGGGTACTCTCCCGGCCTCCGGATGAGACTTTTGTAGTCGAACGCGGATACAACGGTCTTTCCCGTCCCTGTGGCGGCGACGATGAGGTTCCTGTAGTTCTTGCGCACCTCCCGCTCGACCTTCAGGCGTTCGAGGATCTCTTTCTGGTAGTAATAGGGCTGGATGTCAAAGACCGGGCGGAGATCGAACTCACCCCGCTTCTCCCTGGAGAGGGCATGCCGCAATTGTTCCCGGCTCTCCGGGGTGTATGCGACGAACTCCGGGTCGTTCCAGTAGGTCTCAAACGTCTCCTCAATCTTCCTGATGATATCGTATGAGTCCTGCTCGGTGATCTTGATGTTCCACTCAAGGCCGCTCGTCATCGCAGGGCTCGAGAGGTTTGACGACCCGATATAGGAGGTGGAGAACCCGTTGTTTCTGTGGAAGGTGTAGGTCTTCGCGTGGAGCCGGGTCCTCTCGGTATCATAGGATATCCTGACGGTCGTATTCGGGAGGGCCGCGAGAACCTCGACCGCCTTGATATCAGTCGCCCCGGTATAGGAGGTCGTGATCACCCGGAGACAACCGCCATGCCGGACAAACTCTTTCAAATCATCGAGAATCAGCCGGATCCCGCTCCATTTGATGAACGAGACAAGAAGGTCGATGCGGTCAGCGGACTGGATCTCCTTTCTCATCTCATTCACGAGACCGGGCTCTTTCGGAGACCCGGTAAAGAGGCTGCTCTGCGCGATGGAGGTCTCTGGCCGCGCGGGTGCAATGATGTTGAGCGCTGAGGGGTTGCGTTCCGCAAGGGCGAGCAGGATCTCCGCGTCGGGCGTGATCGCACACCGTTCAAGCGTCTCATCGTGCAGTTCCGCGGCCAGGTGACCGATGAGGCGGTTGCAGATCCGGACCTGCTCCGCCAGCGGGAGATGCCGTTCATCGGCGGAGAGAAGAGCACCCCTGAGAATCTTTGCGATGTGTCGTGCGAGGACGTTCTGGGGGTCGAAGCGTGCGAGGGGATCTTTAAGAACCCTCCCTTCCCTTTCGGGGCCGGAGAGTTTTGATGCGAGATATTGGCTGATGACCTGTTCGTAGATCCCCGGAAGCAGTTCCATACTTCCCATTTGGGAGAGGGATTAAAAATGACTCTGATATGCTCCAACCTCATCGCGGCAGGGTGATGGGGGGTCCGGGCACCCTCCTACCGGGTCCGGTTCAGGAAGAACCCCGCCGGTTACCGCACCTCAACACTGTGCCGGTACGTCCTGCCGACGTCCCCGTCCAGTGTGAGGCTGACCCATTTTGTCTCTCCCGTGGGGATGAAGACCTGCACCGAGACCTCATCGCGTGTAAATCCCTTCTCCTCGTCGATCAGTCTCGCGGTCACGGTGACGTCCCCGTCGCGGCCGTCGTTCCGGATCTCCGCGTTCACGTTGTACACGAGCCCTTTTGCGAGGCTGATGTCCCGGATCGCAGAGTCCTGTACGACCTTCGGGTCGGGGCCGACAAGCCCAATACAGCCTGCTGTGAGAACAAATACTGCAGCCAGGCTCAAAATAAGCATTGATCTGCGCATAAAGAGGGTCAATGAGTAACGCTATATGAATTCACAGGAACCGGCGGGTTATGCCCATCGACTCAGAACAGGATTACCGGTGATAGCAGCAGGGCCTCCGTTCATGCCGGTCCTGTTCTTCCTGCAGGGTTCAGCCGCCCCGGTACCGCGACCGGACCCTTGCCGGGAGGATGCTCTGCCGGAAGACCCGCTCGAAGTAGCGGTCGGTCATCCCGGCGATGAAGTCCCGTGCAAGCTCCGCAGGCGCCGCGGCATCGACATACGCGCGAGATGCCCACGGCGCGTTGATGAGGTCTTCGTAGACCAATGATGCCTCGCGTTCCTCCTCGATATCCTCGAGGGTGCGGTCGAAGAGGTAGCAAAACATGAACCGGATCTTCTCTCGGTTCGCGAGGAGCCTTGGGTTTTCGTAGATGTGCTGCATATTGAACTCTTTGAAGGCCGCCACACACGCAGACGCCTCCCCTGAGAAGGCGATGCAGTCGGCATCGTAACTCCCGGCGATGATGTCGCGGATTAGGACGTCGAGCACTCTTCGATTAACTTCCGAGAAATTTTCCTTCTTTCGCCCGGCGATACCGAAAAAGTTCATGCAGTTCTCCGGGAAGTCATCGAGATCCCGTTCATCGATGACCGCGACCTCGAGAGCGTCCGCGAGATCGCGGCCGAGGTAGGAGATGCTGTCGGCGATCCTCACCACACACCCCTCGGCGGTGAGGGGGAGGGCATCGCCCCCGGCCTCGATCCGCGCCAATTTCTCCGCAAACGAGGCCCAATCGGCCTCGCCCTCGACCGTGAGGCTCCGGTCATGGACTTCACCGTTGTGGCAGAGGATCCCGTCCAGCACCTGTAGCGTGAGGTCGCAGTCCTCGACGACGTCGAGGAACCGGACGCTCTGGACGTTGTGCCGGAACCTCCCGAGCCCATGCTCGGTGCAGAGTTCGTCGAGGAACTTCTCCCCGAGGTGGCCGTAGGGGACGTGGCCGATGTCGTGACCGAGGGCGATCGCCTCGATCAGGTCCTCGTTCAGGCAAAGAGCTCTTCCGATCGTCCTTGCGATCTTCGAGACCAGCTGGACGTGGAGGACGCGGTGGGTGATGTGGTCGTTCTCGACGAGGTAGAAGACCTGGGTCTTGTCGATGTAGCGCGAGTAGGCCTTCGAGTGGACAATCCGGTCGGCGTCGCGGGAGAACGGCGGCCGGATGACCGGGTCCTCGGGTTTGCGGCCGGACCGCCTGAGGTAATCGGCGTTCCGGGTCGCCCGGTGCGAGAGGAGCGATTCGCGGTCGGCCATATTCCGTTCCATACGGTCAAAGATACTCTGCGGGATCTCCATCGGGTATCCTCCGGGAAGGCAGGCCAGGTTCGGTCGGGCCACCCTCCGGTAGAGAGTTCTCGGCCGGGAGAGGGGATAGGGCTTTCTGTACCGGGTAGAATCCGCGCAGGCTATATTTCCGATGCACGTACCCTTCCCGCATGTACCCGGAAGTCATCATCCACAACAGCGTGAGCCTCGACCACGCGGTGACGGGGTTTGAGGTCGATCTCGGCCTGCACTACGGCGCGCTCCTGGCCCTCGAGCCGGGGGCGGTCCTTGCGGGGTCGACCACGGCAAAGACCGGGATCGAACTCTTCATGGACATCACCCTGCCGGAGGCAGAGGCCGACCGGCACCGGCCCGAAGTGCGGCCGGACGACCGCCGCCCCATCTGCGTCATCGTCGACAGCAGGGGCGTGCTCAAGGGCCTGCTCCACTTCTACCGGAACATGGAGCATACGAAGGACGTCGTCGTCCTCGTCTCGGAGACGACGCCGGAGGAGTACCTTGAGTACCTCCGCGAGCGGGAGTACCCGTTCATCCGCTGCGGCGGGAACCGGGTGGACCTCCGGGGGGCCTTATGGGAGCTCGGCGAACGGTTCGGGGTCTCACGGGTGGTCTCCGATACCGGCCCCGAGTTGAACAACGTCATCATCCGGGAGGGGATCGCGGATACGATCAGTTTGATCGTTCATCCGGTCGTCGTCGGCGAGGGAGAGAAGAAACTCTTCGGCCGGGCCGGGGGACGGGTGGCGCTGGAACTGCAGAAGGCCGTGCCAATGGAGCAGGGCACGGTGCACCTGGTATATGCCGTAAAGAAGTAGAGGGGGTTCCGGGAGAGGTCAGACAGGCTGCCGGTTCCGGAAGAAGAGGAGATTGCCTGAGACCGGGCAAGCAGTTTCTCAGGCACTGATGGCGCAGAGCGTCCCGCTACCGGTCATGTAGAGCCAGTAGCCCTGCATCGGCTTCATCTCCCCCATATCGCTGTGAAGGCCCGTAGCGCCGTTGATCATTGAGGTCTCGTACACACCGGCTCCGGCATCGTAGCCGATCAGGGTCGTCCAGGCATCACCGACGGACGACAGAGTATCCCGTGCCGGTGCAGGGATCGTATCGGAGAACCCGATCGCATTCCAGCCCCGGGAAAGAGTCGTTTCCGGCGGAGCCTGAAGCGGATCTTCGTTGAACGAGAGCGGGACCGATGCGTCCTGGTCGGCATAGACCCAGTAACCCTGGAGCGGGCGGACCTGAGAGGACGGGTTCATCTGAAGCCATGTTTCGGTCGCGGCATCGTAAGCATACAGCGGTCGGCCGGCCATATCCACAGAGAGGAATATCTCAGCGGTATCGTTTCCTGCCGAGAGCCTTCTCGGTGTCGAGACAAAGTTCCAGCCCCGGCTGAGGACGATGGTATCGTTTATGGAGGGGCCGATAGACCCACCCTCGACCGCTACGCTCCCGGAACGAAGGTTGTTCGCCCGGTTGGCATCGGTCACCGTGCAGTCCGGATCGACCTGGACGGCAACCTCCATGGTCCCGGAGGCGGACGGTGTCCATGCAAAGGCCACAGTAGCGCTGCCGCCGGGCCCGAGTGCGGAGATCTCCTTCCGCCCGACCTCTGTTCCGTCGACGGCGAGGGCGACGGCCGTCCCGGGCGCTGCTGCATCACCAGTATTCTCGACCGTTGCCGTCACTGTGTAGGTGGTTCCGGTGGAGGCCGATGCCGGGACCTCAAGAGAGGTCACGGCAAGGTCGGGGAGGGCTTCGGGTACCGTCAGGGTGAAAGCATCAAAACTCATCCCGTCCGGGTAGATCTCGAGCACCTCGTTATTGTCGTCCGAGACGAGAGCCACCTCAACGAACTCCATCGTGGCGCTTCCGTTTTCATGGACGATCACCTTCGTGTAGCCCAGGGTGTGCTCGAGGCTGTTCTGGTAGCCGTCCGGCCTTTCGGTCGAAAGCGGGTAGAGCGGGCCGCCGCCTGTGCCGGTGACGACGTAGTTGACGCCGTCGACGAGATAGCGCTCGTAGGCATGGACGTGACCGGAAAAGACGGCCGAAACGCTTTCATTGGCGATCACCGGCCCCCATTCTTCACGCAGGTAGATGTTGCCGCCGGGATTGCGCCCTTCTGAAGTATAGGGCGGGTGGTGGAAGGCGACAAACTTCCAGCCGTCTTCGCCAGCAAGGTCCGCTTCCAGCCAGGCGGTCTCGTCGTCCATCCGGTCGCCGATCCAGGTGTTGGAGTCGAGGACGGCAACGTGCGCCCCGGCGCAGTCGAAGGAGTACCACTCGGGCATGCCGAAGGCGTCGTAATAGGCGCTGCTGTTCTCTTCGTGGTTGCCGAGGGCCGGGAAGAAGCTGGTGTTCGCGAAGACCGGGTCACCGGCTTCGAAGAATCTCTCCCACTCGGCCGCATCGTCCACCATGTTGACGGTGTCGCCGAGGTGAAGGACAAAGAGCGGTTCTTCGGCGGCGATGCGTTCGGCAACGAGGCTATGCCGCTCGAGCTGGGTGAAACTCTGGGACTCCTGGGTGTCGCCGTAGACGATGAAGGTGAATTCTCCGCTTTCCGGGAAGGTGCTGAAGGTGCGGTCGCCGGTAGCGGTACCCTCGGCGACGACGTGGTAATGGTAGCGGGTGCCGGGAGCGAGACCGGCGAGGTCTACGTGATGGAGGTCAGTCACCGAGGGATCGTCGATCGTGTGCTCGTAGCCGCCGTTTGCGGCGTAGTAGGTCTCGTCGGCGTACTCAACGCTACCGTTCGACGGAAGGTCGGTCCGCCAGTGGATCGTGGCCGTTGTCGTCGTGGTGCCGGTGACATACGGAGCCCACTCGATTGCGGCGGTCGCTGCGGCGACGGTGACGGTTGCCGCACCGGTAATACCGCCTGCGGTGGCGGTGACATCGGTCGTGCCGACGGCGAGGGTCTCGAAGAAGCCGGTGGCGTTCACCGTGCCGACCGAGGTGTTTGAGGAGGCCCAGACGAAGACGGTCTCCACAACAGGCGCATCCGCTACATCGTAGGCGGTGGCGTCGAACTGCTGCGTCTCACCGAGCACGAGTGCCGCAGAATCGGGCGAAAGGGCAATCCTGGCGATTGAAGGGGTGGTATACGTGATGATGCCGTCCTGCCATGAACCCATCATCGGGTAGTCGTCCGCGTAGGTGCCAAACGACATGGGAGTATCGCCGATGCCGTCGCCGTTTGTGTCGGCGCCGGTGTAGAGGGAGTAATGGTTGCCGACGTAGCCGGTGTATGCCGTGCCGCGATAGGTGTAGGCCACCTCGGCCGGGGAGTGGTAGGTGTTCGCGGTGGCGAGTTCAACGGTGCCGTCGAAGGTGTTGGCCCAGATAATGTTGTCTGCAGCCTGGTCTTTGGCGCAGATCTCGTCGTCGGCGTTGTTCTCGCAGGTGTTGTTGTAAATCAGGTTGTCGTGGGCGGTGTCGCGCAGGCTGATGCCGCGGCGGGTGTTCTCGTGGCAGGAATTCTTCTCGACGGTGTTGTTCGCTGCCGTGCCGCCGAGGTGGATGCCGTTATAACAGCCGGCGCAGTCGTTGCCGGTGACGACGCAGTTATTGAAGCCGACGATCTCGATCCCCGCGATGTGCTCGTTCGTCGGGCCGCGGACTGCAAACCCTTCGACGGTTGCGCCGTCGGCGTCGACGTCGAAAACCGGCTTGTCGGGGGCCGCAGCCGTGACGGTGACGGCATCGGAACCGTTCTCGGTGCGGATGACGAGCAGTTTGTCCACCAGGACGTTCTCGGTGTAGGCACCGTCCTTCACGACGATGGTGTCGCCCACGGTCGATGCCGAGACCGCATCGGAGATGGTGGTGAAGTCCGCACCCCCGTCGTCGTCGACGTACCAGGTCGTCGGCTCCTGCACCGGCGCTGCGATACTGCCGTCCTTCCACGCTCCCGCCAGGGGTGCATGGTCGGTGCCGAGGCCGTCCGGGAGGACGTACGGGGTGTCGATGATCCCGTCGCCGTCGGTGTCGTCGCCGGTGTAATTCGACCAGAAGTTGCCGGGGTAGCCGGTGTACTCCGTGCCCTTGTAGGTGTAAGTGACCGGGGTGGTGGCGTTCCAGTAGGTGGTGGTCGGGGCGGTGCTGTCCGTGTAAAGAACAGCACCCGATATATTGTTGTTCAGGTAGAACCGGTTTCCGTCGCCGGTGTCATAGAAGCAGATGGCGGTGCCACCAAAAGAGTTCCCGGTAATAACGTTGTCGGTTGCCGTTGTCTTCCATAGTCTAATTGCTTCATTGTGAGTGTTCTTGAAGGTGTTGTTGGCGACGGTGCAGCCTGTTACTTCACGAAGGGTGAGAGGGCGAGATCCTGTGCAGTTCTCGAAGAGGTTGTCCTCGATGGTTGCATTTGTAGATTCTTTCCTGATATACAGGGCGCTGGTGGTCACAGGTATGTTGACGAAGGTGTTGTTGACGATCCTGGCAGATGCACTGTATACATTGACTCCTGTATTGGTCGTAGGAGATAATAGGTTTTGAACGCTGTTGTTTGCAAAGGTGCAGTTCGGCGCACGAATTAGTATGGTGGCTGATCCTGTCAGCCCGTCAAAGACACAGTCTCTGATAATGCAATCTGAACCATATGTCGCCACCTGACCGGCTTTGAGGATCCTAAGTCCTTCGAATGTTGTTCCGGCCCCCTGTTCTCCGATATTGAGACTATTTCCTGTGCTATCCACTGTGACACAAGCGGCCCCCTCACCCTTAATGGTGAGATTAGGCACGGTTATGCTATAAAATGCCGGGTAGGTCCCTGCTCTGACGAAGATTGTGTCGCCCTCTGTAACGGCGCCCAGAGCCTCCGAGATAGTGGTGTAAACCCCATCTCCACCGTCGTCGTCGACGTAGAGGGTCGCGGCCGCAGTTGGTGCGACGAGGAGAGCAAGCAGGATAAGGCAGAATATTCCAATCGATTTTTTCATTGTAATCACCAAAGAAAAGGGTTAGTTGGCGTGGTGATGGGTCACCACGAGCCCTACGTAGTCGGTTGCAACGCGAGAAGACAGATCTTCCTCCTCCTCATAAACATGCGTCACGTTCTGCTTCACGAGCACTGTGACATTCCCGTTGACGACGTAGTTGACGATGTCTGAGGTAATGTCGCCGGTGAGCGCCTCGTAGCCGGTACCGTCCTTCCAGATGTAGGTGGTGGCGCCCTGGTCGGCACTGGAGTCGTCGTGGCTGCTGGTCCCGACCCAGGTGACGGCAAGTTTCTCGATGTTGCCCGCACTCTCGGTGACGTTGAAGACGAAGCGCTGGGCAGCGTACTCGCCGAGGGTTAATGTGTTGTACTCGTCAGCGTCGTTGTCGTCGTCTGCGATCTTCGACGTGTCAACAGTGGTGCCGCTCGGGTTGTTCAGGCCCGGAGAGGCGCCGACGCCGCCCTCATACGCGTACTCGACGGTGTCGCCGGTAGTGTTGAAGTCGTAGCGGTGCGGCGGGTAGATCTTCAGGTACTGGACGTACTTTGACGAGAGACCCTTTGCCGACGGCCAGCTGCCGCTGCTATCGGTATAGTTGTGACGATACCAGGGATCGAACGACGCCTCCATATCGCGGAGCGTCAGGTTGAGCGAATCGTCGACGCCGGGGGAAGACGCCGGGGTGTAGAAGAAGAGCCTCATCCCGTAGGTATAATGGGGGACGAAGCCGTAATCAGAGTCCCACCAGGCGACGATCATGTCGCCTTGACTGCTGTTCGGTGTGTAGACGTTGTCGTAGCCGAAGTAGAGGGGGAACCCGTCGCTTGACTGGACCTTGAGCTCGTCGCCGTCGCTCATGCCGCCGACTTCATCGGTGATGTTGCTGACCCGGGAACCGTTGTGACCATAGAAGTTGATCATGTTCTGGCCGCCGTCGCCCCAGGGGTCGCCCGGATCGAAGGTCGGGCCCTGCATGTAGACCGGCCCGTTGCTGTAGACCGACGAGAGCGCCTGCAGCTCGGCGAGGTTGAAGGTCTCGGAATCGACACTCTGCGAGTAGTTGTTATCGGCATACTTCGTTACGGTCACGCTCGTTGTTGCCGCCACGACAGGCGTGACAAGGACGAGCAGTACAATGCTCATCGTCATGACCGCAATGAATGCAGCCCGGTGCGAGGGAAGTCTTTTTCTGGAGAGCATGTTTTTTTTACACTCCTCTTTAAACAATTCCAATTTCAGTAACGAACGATATAATATAGTGTGTTTAATAAACAAGGTTTATCAGTCAGATTCGCATCTATGAGGAGTGCCACGTAAACCGAAGCTAATCGATATCCAGGCGATGTATATGCAATATTGTGGAGCCCGAAAGATCAGCCTTAAATCGAATGAATTTTGGCCTTTCCGGGCCCGGCCATCGGGAGGACGACCCCCCGAACCGGGATATGAAACCGAACGGATGACAAAGGAGCGATAAATGATATATTGGGGTAGAATATTTACGCAGGTGCCGCGGAGGGCTTACCTGCGCGCCCCGGATCACCGGGATTTCTTGCGTCTCTGCAGGATGTAAATGGCTCCGACAGCGACGATCAGCACCGGGATCCCGGCCAGAGCCGCCCCGGGGATGGTGTCGGACCCTGGTCCACCTGCAGGAGCTCCGGTCTCGCCGGCCGAAGCCTCGGCAAGGGGCGTCTCAACCGCCTGCGAAGACGCTGTCTCCCCGGTAAACAGGGCGAAGACCGAGAAATGCGAGACCTTCGCCGTCACCGTCCTCGTGGCCGCGTCCACCTCGACCGGCAGGCCGACCCATTCGCCCGCCGCTGCGTCGTACCACCTGACAGAGAGGTCGGCGGCCCGGAGGTGCGACCACTCTTCCTCGCTGAGGGTGAAGGTGAGGGGGACGGCAGGACTGAACACCGCCCCCGCTGGCCCGCACTTCACCGCACGGCCGGCAAACGCATAGGTCGCACCGCCGGGGACCGGCGGTACGGCGCCTTCGTTCACCGTTTCAACCATCACTTCCCGGAGCGGCTTCCCGTCGGCACCGGTGGCGACCACGCCCGACGCCACCGCCAGGGTGCAGATGCGGTCCTCCGTCGTCACCGTGACCGACCGGGTCACCGTACCCGTAGAGGTTGTCTGAAGTTCTCCGGCCCCCGGTGTCTGTCCGGTCGTCGGTGTGGTGCTCTGCGCCGTGGTCCCCGAACCGCCGGCAGAAGAACTGCCGCCACCGTCGGAAGACGGGCCGCTGCCACCCGTCGAGACGCTCAGGTCGAAACGACGGCCGTCACCGGCCTTAAATGTCGCCGTTTCCCCGGCATACACTCCGTTCACCGTGAAACGGATCGTCCTCCCGCCATCATCATCGTCCCCCTCGACCACCAGTTTGTCTCCAAGTTCCGCGTAATTACCATACTTTCCGATCTCGGTCGTCGTGATCTCTCCACGTGTCTCGCCGTCGATCAGGGCGGCAACTGTCGTCCCGACCGGGGCCGGGTTCCCGTCGATCGTCACGCTGCCATGGAAGGCGCAGGGGAGGGCGGGAATCGCCCAGGCCCAGGATACCAGGGCAGAGAGAAGAACGAGTGTTATCACCGCCGTTCCGGTTCGTCCCATGCAACTCACCCGCTGATTGCACAGAGGCGTCCTGCAGATCTCATAAAGACCCAGTAGCCCTGCATCGGCTCGAGGTCGCGTCCATCCCCATGGGCCCCTTGTGCTCCATTGATGAACGAAACCTCATAACGCTGCTCCCCGGCGCCAAACCCGATGGCGCAACTCCACTCGTCCACAATCGAAAGGAAGGCATTCCGGGCCGACGTTGGAGAGAAACCGGTGAATCCGACAGCGTTCCACCCTTGAGCGAGAGTCCGCTCCGGGGGAGTGCTGACCGGGTCCGGATCAAAAGTGAGCGGCACAGTGCAGGGTGTCTCGGAGTACACCCAGTACGCCATGAGCGGGCTGAGTGGGTCATCTGCACGGAGCGTCTTCCATCCGGCGACGGCATCGTATGAGTACATCGGGCGGCCGACCATGGAAACACCGGAGAAGACTGCCGCCGTATCCAATCCAGATGCAAGCGTTCGCGGCACCGAGATAAAATTCCAGCCCTGAGAAAGAGGGATCACGTTGCCCTCTCCCACGTAGTTCCCGAACCGCTCCGCCAGCGGATAGCGGTCATACTGGGGGGAGAACTCCGGCGAATGGACTGGCAACGAATATATCGTGTCCCCGATCCCGTCGCCGTCTGCATCCTCCCCGGTATATCCGCGACCACCCACGTTCTCCCAGTAGTTCCCGACATACCCCGAATATGTCCGGTTTTCATAGACATAGGAGACCGGTTCAGTCGAGTTCCAGGCGTTCGGCCCGGCATCGACAGTCACGAGGAGCACGCTGCTTAAGAAATCGTTCATATAAACAGTGTTGTTCTCCGAACCCCACTCTACCACAAGACAGTGAGCTCCCTGGGGGTTACAGCAGTCGAGCACGTTATAGGCGATAAGATTGTCGCACGACGCCCTGAGATTGATCGCCCCTCCGCCTTCCGCACCGACGAGGGTGTTCCAGATGAACTGGTTCCTACCAGAAGACTCGGCCCAGATACCGTAATCGGCGTTATAACTCAGGTTGCACCCTGTCACAAGCGTATCGTCCGAACCCTCATAGAGATCGACGCCGCGGTAACAATTGTTGCAGGAGCAGTTCAGAATCTCGTTACCCGGCGCTGCGTGCAGGGAGATCCCGTGGCTGTTATTCGTGCAGACCAGATCCGCGAAGGTACACCCCGTCGCATCGAATACACCCAGACCGGCGCCGCCGGTTTCAGCATCCCGCAGGGTAAACCCACTGACGACGGCGCCGTCGGCCGTGACGGAGATCACATGATCGTCCTTTGACTCGGTCCTCGCCACGCGGATGATTGTCTTCTCGGGTCCGTTCTCCGACCGGACCACAATGCTCTTCCCGATGACGACGTTATCCTGGTAAGTCCCGTCCCTCACGATGACGCTGTCTCCCGCTCGGGCGGCGTCCACCGCCGCCTGGATGGTGGTAAAGTCTGCACTTCCATCGGCATCGACGACGTACGTCTGCGGTTCATGCGGCCCGGCCACCTCGACGGCGATCAGGTTCTCACGGGTGCAGGTGTCACTCCCCTGGTCGTTGGAGACGGTGAGCATCACCGTATAGACTCCATCGTTCTGGTATGTGTGCTTCGGGTTCTGTTCGGCGGAGGCCATGCCGTCCCCGAAGTCCCAATCCCACTCCGTCGGGACGTTTGCCGAGGTATCGTTGAACTGCACCGTGAGCGGGGCCTCCCCTGCAACCGGTTCAGCCGTAAAATCGGCTATCGGCGTCCGGGGTGTCTCGTTGCTGTAGATAGTAATGGTTTTGATGTTCTGCACCGAGACGCCGCTTGCCGAAGGATAGATCCCGGAATAGTAGTACCAGTAATCTTCGGCCCAGGACTCATGCATATCCCAGTTGCCCCAGACATGCATGCCGTCTGCGTTGGTCGTCTCCCCCAGGAAGTACAGACGCATCCCATCGGTGAAACTCTGGTTCACATAACCGGTGTCGCTCCCGTGATACCAGGCAAGGCAGAACGGTCCCTGCCTCGCGTTGGGGCTGTAGATGTACTCTGCAGGCCACTCTTTCGGCAACCCGTCCGATGCGACGAACTTCACCCTATCCTGGGGTTCCGCACCGCCGACAAGGTCGAGCAGATCTGCAACGTCGGTGCCCATGAACTCCCCGTGGTCCTTATAGATCAGGTTGACGTCCTCGGTCGGGTTCCACGGGTCGTATGTCTCACCCGGGTGGGCTTCATTCCAGGCATCCTCAAAGATCGGACCCTGCATATAGTAGATCGTCTCTCCGTCGCCGATTACCGGGAGGTTCTCCTTCATCCACTGCCAGTCCACCGTCGTCTGGTTGAGGACTGTCACTCCGTCGGAAGCAAGCTTGGTGACGGTCACATCCGTCGTGGTCATGCCGGCCGAAACGGGTGCGGCAAGAAGGCTGCAGAGGACAAGAAGGCATAATGCCGTGATGCCGGCTTTGCAATTCGTTCCTGCTCCGGCATTCGGTAAATTCTCAAAAGGTGCGATTCCATACATAGAGATCACTGCTCTCGATGACCGGTCATCCGGATGGGGGTAGGATATGGTCAGGATCGATCTCATCGCCCGGATATAAATAATTGATCATTATTAATTAAACAAGTTAATTTAAATATATTAATTTATGCGAGTTTTTCGACCGGGACGCTGGTCCCCGGCCCGTGGCTCCGCCCCGTTACTGGTGTTTGCGATAAGGATTTTATTTGGAGATTGCAGCCCTCCGTATGGGCGTAACGGCAAAGATAGGAATGGACGGATCCTTGAGAGCGCCGAAGGACAGTCCCTGCGCCACACGGATCGAACGGCACTCCCGCCAGACGCTTGCAGGATTCTGCGAACGGCAGCACGCTGCAGTCAGAGAGAGGCACACCCGGTTCGACCGCAGGGTACCTGAAGGGCCTGCTCCACTTCTACCGGAGCATGGAGCATACGAAGGACATCGTCGTCCTCGTCTCGGAGGCGACGCCGAGGGATTACCTCAACTACCTCCGCGAGCGGGAGTACCCGTTCATCCGCTGCGGCGGGAACCGGGTGGACCTCCGGGGGGCCTTATGGGAGCTCGGCGAACGGTTCGGGGTCTCACGGGTGGTCTCCGATACCGGCCCCGAGTTGAACAACGTCATCATCCGGGAGGGGCTTGCCGACACGATCAGCCTGATCGTCCACCCGGTCATCGTTGGCGAGGGTGAGAAGAAGCTCTTCGACCGGGCCGGGGGGCGGGCGGCGCTGGAACTCCGGAAAGCCGTGCCGATGGAGCACGGCACGGTCCACCTGGTGTACGCGGTGAAGAAGTAGAGGGGGTTCCGGGAGAGGTCCGGCAGGCTGCCGGTTCCGGATGAAGAGGGGGGTTGCCTTGGGCCGGACAGCAGTCTCTCAGGCACTGATGGCGCAGAGCGTCCCGCTGCCGGTCATGTAGAGCCAGTAACCATACATCGAAATGACTTTTGGCCTTTCCGGGCCCGGTCATCGGGAGAACGGTCTCCCAAACCGCGATATGAGACCGAACGGATGACAAAGGAGCGATGAATGACAAGTTAGGGCAGAATATTTACGCAGGTGCCGGGGAGAGCCTACCTGTTTCACTCTGATCCCGTAACCGGGGACGAAGCCCGGTACTGATCAGGAAGTGCCTTTCGCGAGACCGAACGTGCCCATCATCTTGCAGAAAGCGAAGAACTCCACGAGCGCTTCTGCCTTATCGTGGGCGGTGCCGGGGGGAACGGCCGGGGGATAAAACCGGTGCCCCTCCGGGAGGTCCTCACCATACACGTCAGAAGACCAGCTGGACGAACCCGAATGCTGCGAGAGGGATGAACCCCGGCGTTCGCGGTATGCCGCCATGCCGTGGAATGTGCTCTCCGCCCTATGAATCTTGCCCCGGGGCAGACTATCTCCCCGTCTCTCCGGGAGCATGGTGCCTCCCTGCACCGCGTGAAGCCTTGAAGATCCCCCAAATGGAAATTTGCGGCGTTTTTGTCACCTAATTATGCGGACCGGCAGCAGATCCTATGCATACGCCGTTTCGTAGAGTTATTTGCGTGTTTCACCTACGTCGTACTCATCATATCCCGGATCGTGTTGCTCTCCTTCACGCTCCTCGAATTAGATTGGCTGGTGGTCGAAGGATTGATCGACGAGTCCGCCTATCGGCTTGACATTCTGGACCTCTTCGGATACTTCCTGTTGATCCCCATCGGCCCGGAACCCATGGAGACGATCAAGGCCTACCTTGACAGAAGGGAACTCCTCGTCGCGATCATCGTCATCGCAAGAGAGGTTACCCCCCTCGGTTCGGCGACTGCGGGCGAGCTCATCGGGATCGCGCTGATCGTCATTGCCCTCTGCGGCGACTACTACCTCATACGCCGGGCGGGGTTGCCACATGCTCTCCCCCCGGACGACGGCGTGCTGGTGTGCGAGGGGCGGGAAGAGCCGTAGTAGCCGGTCGTCTGCGGAGCAGTACGGTCTGCTCATCTGTATGGTGACGGGGGCCGGCATCAGTAGATTAGCGGTGGATCCGGCTGCCCTACTGCGCAAGGATCTTCTGCTTCTCCTGCTGGAACTCCTCCTCGGTCAGGGCCCCCATCTGCTTCAGCTCCGCGAGTTCCCGGAGTTGAGCCATCTTCTCCTCCTGGGTTATCCCCGCCCGGGCGGGGGGAGCCTGCTCCTCGTATGGTGCTGTCTGTTGCGCCTGCGCCGCCTTCTTTATCTCCCTCTGCTGCATCCTCTTATCGACAGCCCGGGTGGTCACGGTGGCCGTCCCCGCGACCACCGCGGTACGGGCCACGGTGCCGATAAGGCCCGGCCGGCCGCCTCTCATGGTGCCGCCTCCAGTGCTTCCTGCTCTTCGGGCTTCCATGCCAGCGCGGCGTCAACCACTTCTTTCGGGATACGTTCGCCTGCGATCAGCCTCCCATTGGCCGCAAGAACGGCATCGCGGAACCTCGTTGCCCATACGTGCTCGAAGAGGAGCAGCGCCACGGAGCTGTTCGTCTCCATGACTGCGCTGACCTTCTCGACATCCTCCTCGGCAAAGAGTGTGCTCGCCTCCCGTGCAAGCGGGGCAAATGCATCCGCCGCATCCTTCTGGAGGTCGGCAAGCTCCATCACGCTGATATTGCCCTGATCGTCTTTCCTCATGAAGACGAGATCGATGATGCGGATGACGCCTTTATCGACCACCTCACGCAACGCCGGGATGATCTCGCCTTTGAACTGGTTTCCCGGAAACTCGATGACCATATACTCGACCGGACCAAGAGACATCGTGCGCCTCCGGAGCAGGATGCCGGTTCAACTATATATCTCGATCTGTTGCCCGGCCGGGATCTGCATGAGGTCTCTCCGGCGGATCGGGAAGACTGAGGCGTGAGCGGGCAATGCCGATGCTCTTCCTCCCCTCCTCACCCGAGGGGTGAGAAGAGCCGCGATACCGACTCCTTGAACCTGGTCCGGCGGGAGCGCCTGCCGTACCGTTCCAGCGTCAGCTCGGTGCTCTGGGCAATATCCTCGAGGAAGCGTCGTTTCAACTCCTCCCCAACGGCCGCATCGTAGAAGAAAGCGTTCGCCTCGAAGTTCAGCCGGAAGCTCCGCACGTCCCAGTTCGCGCTCCCGACGGAGCCCACTCTCCCGTCCACGACGATGGTCTTTGCATGAATGAAGCCGTTATCGTAGGTGTAGACCCGCACGCCGGCGTCAAGCAGATCGGCGGCGAAGGAGAGGGTCGCCCAGTAGACGAAGGGGTGGTCCGGCTTAGAGGGGATCATCAGGCGGACATCGGCGCCGGAGAGAGCCGCGAGACGCAGGGCGTCCGAGATGCTGTCGTCGGGGATGAAGTAGGGGGTCTGGAGGTAGACGGACTCGCGGGCGGCGTTGATCAACTTGATATAGCCCTCCTTTATCGGGCTCCGGCGGGTGTCCGGGCCGCCGGAGACGATCTGGACGGCAGTGGTGCCATCGCCGTCCGGTCCGGGAAAATAGGCCGGGTCTGCTCTCAGGTATTCGCCGACTGCGAAGTGCCAGTCGAGGAAGAACCGGAGCTGCAGCAGCTTCACGGCCTGTCCCGTGATCTTCACGGCAGTATCCCGCCAGTAGCCGAGAGGCCCTCTGCCCAGATACTCGTCCCCGATATTGAACCCGCCGATGAAGCCGATCCTGCCGTCGATGACCGCGATCTTTCGGTGGTTGCGGTAGTTGACCCGGTAGACCGAGGGGAAGAAGACGCCGATCCGGCCGCCTGCATCCGTCAGTTCCCGGAACGCCGCCCGCGACCCGCCCCCGGCCCGGGTCCCCAGGGCGTCGAAGAGCAGCCGGACCTCCAACCCCTCCGCTGCCTTCGCGGCGAGCGCGTGCACGACTTCCCGCCCGAGTTCGTCGTTGTTGACGATGAAGTACTCCAGGTGGATATGGTGGCGTGCATCCCGGATTGCGGCGAACAGGGCCTCGAACTTCTTGTTTCCGTCCGTGTAGATCTCGACCCGGTTGTCTTCCGTCAGGAACGCACGGTTGCTCTGGAGAAGCGCGAGAATGACGTCGCGGTACCGTTCCGCTTCCGGGCTGGAGAACCGGTACTGCCCTTCGAGAAGTCTCCGGTGCTGCTCCTCGAAGATCGCCCTGAGGGCGGCGTCGTCTTTTGCCTTGAGGGTGAACAGCCGCTGCCTGGTGTAGTTCTGGCCGAGGAAGAGGTACAGCACGAACCCGATCAGCGGCAGGAAGAAGAGCACCATCAGCCAGGCCAGGGTTGCCGTAGGGTTTCTCCGTTCAAAGAAGATGACGACGATCGCAAAGAGGGTGTTGAGGAGGTAGATGACGCCCGCGACAAACGACCAGTCCATACCGATGAGTCCGGGCATGCTATCCCGCCGCCTGCATCAGAAGACCACCCGGACGAACCCGAGCGCCACGAGCAGGAGGAAGCCGGTGACGAGGATCCATCCCAGCGTGACGAAGAAGATCGACTGGAGTTTGTTCCAGCGTAAAAGCCACCCGATGACGACGCTCGAGTAGAGCCCGATCACCGGGAGCATGGGGAGGATAATGAGCGTGACGGCGCCGTACCTGTGCAGGACCGGATACCTCGCCATCTTCTCCTCCGTGCTCTTCGTGAAACTCCGGACCCTCTCCGAAGTTTCGGCAAACACGTCCAGGATCTCGTAGATGGCAAGGACGATCCCGACCTCCACGAACGTCATGACCACGAGGATGAAGAGGGGATTTAAGCCGAGCGAGAGACCGATGAAGGCGGCGTTTGCCTGGAGAATGAGGGTGGAGACGATCAGGGAAAAGACCCTCCCGACCGGGACCGAGAGGAGAAGGGCGAGGACAACGGGTATCAGGGTGGCGAGAACGAAGGCGATGGCGATTGCCCGAAATCCCTTCCGGACCCCGTCAATCACCCTGGAGCTCTCCATCGTTCCACCCGGACGCCGGTATGAACCCCGGAGGCCTTACCATTCCGGCGTGCCATAGGATGCCCACATCGGTATATGAACCTTGCCCGGAAGCATCTCCCGCGCCCCGTGCACCTGCAGGGCAGCATGCTCCATGGTGCCGTGCAGACCCGGGGAATCCCGCAGGCGCAAAACAGCGACGTTTCCGGCACTTATTTGTGCGGACCTGCACGATGATTATGCATGCGCCGTCTCGTGGAGCGGTTTGAGCATTTTGTCTATGTTGCGCTGATTGCATTCCTGGTAGTGCTGCTCTTCTTCACGCTCCTCGAACTGGGGTGGATGGTGGCCGTGGGGGTGTTTGAGATCTCCATCTACCGGTTCGACAGTGAGGAACTCTTCGGCCTCCTCGGCTACTTCCTGCTGGTCCTCATCGGCCTCGAACTCCTGGAGACAGTGAACTACCCCGCCTCTCGGGCGGGGATGCCGCATTCGCTCATGCCGGAGCGGCGCGAAGAACCGTGATAGCCGTCTTTGGCCTACAGGTTTAAGTGCCTGAGTTGCAACTGGACGCGATGAGATCTCCGGCAGTCTCCGGTGACAGAGTATTCCTGTTATTCTGCGAGATCCCCCCTCCCCCTACGGCGGGGTTCCATGACCCGCCCGGCCGCGTTCGGCAGAGGCCCCATAGCGGGGAGGAGGGCCCCTATGGCATCTGAACCCGGCCGTGTCACGGGGTTCGTCCTCGTCGTCGCCGCCGTTGCCGCCGTTGCCGGGATCCTCTTCGGGTTCGATACCGGCGTCATCTCCGGGGCGATCCTCTTCATCAGCGAGGAGTTCAGCCTGACAGGTATCATAACCGAGGTGGCGGTGAGCGCCGTGCTGATGGGCGCGATCATCGGGGCGCTCTTCGGGGGGCCTCTCTCCGACCGGGTGGGGCGCCGCAGCTCTATCCTGGCCGCATCGCTGATCTTCCTCGCGGGCACGGTCGTGGTCGTTCTCTCCCCCATCTTCTCCATCTTCCTCGTCGGCAGGATCCTGATCGGGATCGCGATCGGCGTCGCATCGTTCGTCGCGCCCCTCTATATCTCGGAGATTGCGCCGGAACACATCCGGGGCGCCCTCGTCTCGCTCAACCAGCTCCTGATAACGGTCGGCATCCTGATCGCCTACGGCGTGAACTACTACTTTGCGGCGGCCGGCGACTGGCGGGCGATGTTCCTCGCGGGCGTGATGCAACCGTCCTCAGAAAGATCCGCGGCACCGCGGATGTCTCGGACGAGCTCGGGGAGATCGAGAGGAGCGTGCTCACTGAAGGGGCGGGGACGTTGTCGGACCTGGTCGCGCCCGCTGTCCGGCTCCCGCTGCTTCTGGGTGTGGGCCTCGCGATCCTCCAGCAGGCGACCGGGATCAACACCGTCATCTACTACGCTCCGACCATCTTCCAGTTTGCCGGCCTTACGGAGGCGACCGCCTCGATCGCCGCGACGGTCGGGATCGGCGTCGTGAACGTCCTGGTGACTTTCATCGCCATCCGGCTCGTCGACCGGGCGGGGCGCCGGCCGCTGCTCCTCTGGAGCCTTGCCGGGATGGGCATCGCCATGCTGCTCCTCGGGGTCGGGTTCGCCCTCGAGAACAGCGGCGCCGGAGGGGCAGCCGTCTCGCTCGGGCAGGTCACCGCGGCAAGCCTCATCATCTATGTCGCCGCCTTTGCGCTGGGCCTCGGCCCGATCTTCTGGCTGCTCATCGCTGAGATCTACCCGCTCAGCGTGCGGGGACTGGCCATGAGCCTCGCGACGGTCACGAACTGGGCCGCAAACTTCATCATCGCAGCGACGTTCCTCTCGCTGGTGGACCTCATCGGGGAGTCGGGGGTCTTCCTCCTCTACGCCCTGGTTGCCCTGCTCGCGTGGCTCTTCGTCTTCAAACTCGTGCCGGAGACGAAAGGGCTGTCTCTGGAGCAGATCGAGGCCTACTTCCGGTCCCGTGGGCGCCCGGGCGGGTGATGGGACAGGCCGGGTAGCCGGGAGGAAGCACGGCAGTATCAGGAGAGGCTTCGATTCCGGGGGCCTTCCCCTCCTGGACGCGGGATAGAGGCCCTGAGGTGAAAAGATGAAAGCGATTACTGTTGAACCGAAAAAACCAGGGACCGCACGGCTGGAGGACGTCCCCGAACCGGATATGCGGGACGGCTCGGTGCTCGTGGAAGCGATCGCCGTCGGCGTCTGCGGGACCGATGCCGAGATCGTAGCGGGAAAATACGGTTGGGCGCCTCCGGGCAAATCGCGGCTCGTTCTGGGGCACGAGTCGCTCGGCCGCGTCATCGATCCCGGACCGAGGTCGGGGCTGAAAGCCGGGGATCTGGTGGTGGGAATCGTCCGGCGCCCCGACCCGGTCCCCTGCCCGAACTGTGCGGTCGGGGAGTGGGATATGTGCGCCAACGGCCTCTACACTGAACGCGGCATCAAGGAGATCGACGGGTTCATGTCCGAGCGGTGGAGGATCGAACCCGAGTACGCGATGAAAGTAGACCCCGATCTCGGGATCCTCGGCGTCCTCCTTGAGCCGACGACGGTCGTCGCGAAAGCCTGGGAGATGGTGCGGGAGGTCGGCCAGCGTTCGTTCTGGGAACCGGAGAATGCACTCATAACCGGCGCGGGGCCCGTCGGCCTTCTCGCGGCCCTCATCGGCGTGCTGGCAGGACTGGATGTCCATGTCTATGATCGCAATACGTCGGGTCCCAAGCCCGAGGCCGTCAGGGCTCTCGGAGCGACGTATCACTCGAAATCCGTCGCGGACGTCGGCTTCGAACCGGACATCATCATCGAGTGCACCGGTGTCGGGCAGGTCATCGCCCGGACCATTCACCAGGTGGCACCCGGCGGCGTCATCTGCCTCACGGGTGTCGGCGGGGGTGGCGAGCCACCTACGACGCCCACGGCTGACTCCGCCGCGGCGGCGGTGCTCCGGAACATCGCCATCGTGGGTACTGTGAATGCCAACAAGCGGCACTGGTACAAGGCCGGCAGAGCCCTGGCCCATGCCGACCGGGCGTGGCTGGCACGCCTCATTACACGACGGGAAAGGCCGGAGAATTTTCAGGATGCCCTCGTGCGAAGACCCGGCGACATCAAGGTCATCGTCCAGTTTGCCGCGATCTGACCGGGGAGTCCTGCATCACGCCATGAGAAGGGAGGATATGATGGTTTCAGATTGGATCGACGTTTCGGTCACGCTGAAGACCGGGATGGTCACCTGGCCCGGGGACCCGCCGGTCAGGATCAGTCATGCACTGAGCATGGAGCGGGGCGACCCGAGCACGGTGTCGCTCCTCGAGATGGGTGCCCATACCGGCACCCACATGGATGCCCCCGCACACTTCGTCCGCGGCGGCACCGGGATCGGCGACATCCCGCTGGACGCGAGCATCGGTCCGGCGCGGGTCATCCCCATCCGTGACCGCACGTCCATCGAACCCGGCGAGCTGGAGGGGCATGCCATCCGGCCCGGCGAGCGGGTCCTCTTCAGGACCCACAACTCGGAGCACTGCTGGGATACCGGCGCATTCGTCGAAGACTTCGTGTACGTCTCGGAAGCAGCGGCCGAATACCTCGCCGGGCGGCAGGTGCGGCTGGTCGGCGTGGACTACCTCTCTGTCGGTGGTTTCCATGCGGACGGGGTGAAGATTCACCGGACCCTGCTCAATGCCGGGATCTGGATCATCGAGGGGCTGAACCTGAAGGAGGTGTCGCCGGGCCCGGTAGACCTGGTCTGCCTGCCGCTGAAGATCCTCGGCGGCGACGGTGCCCCGGCACGGGCACTCGTTCGCCCTCATAATCCGTCGGCCGGAAAGGGACGGTGAAGAGAGCCGCTGTATACCAGGACGGGCAGGAGTACCGGGCGCAGTACCTGCCGGTCAGGCCGGGCCGGGCCCGGGCTCCGGGGCCGGGGGCACCGGCGTCGCGGGCAGCAGGAACGCGGCTGCAAGACCTCCAACCGCAAACACCACCAGAACTACCAGCGCGAGGGCATAGCCCAGGTTCCCCTCAACAAGGCTGGAGACGATGACGGTTCCCGCAATGGCCACGCCGAGCGAGGAGCCCAGGTTCGAGACGCTGCGCGAGAGGCCCGATATCTCCCCCTGGTCCTCTTCGGGAAAGGCGGACTGGACGACGGTGACCGAGGAGGTCAGCATCACCCCGACGCCGAAACCGACCAGAAAGAGACCCGGCACGAAGGTAAGGACGTTCGAGGTCTCCCGCACCAGCAGCAGCAGGAGGAGGATGCCGGCCACCGTCACGACAAAGCCCCGCCGGATCAGCAGCGCCTGGGGACGCCTCCGTGCCAGCCTCCCTGCGGCCATCGAGGAGAGCAGAACACCGATCGTGGCCGGCGTGAGGATCAGGCCGGTCTCGATCGCGCTGTAGCCCCGCACCGTCTGCAGGTAGACGGAGACCACGAAGGAGAGGCCCACCAGGACCAGCCACTGGATGTTCTGCGTGATGAGGCCGAGGTTTGACGTGCGGTTCTTAAACAGCCTGGTGGAGAGCAGAGGCTCCTTGCCCGCCCGTTCCCTGGCCCGGATATGCCGGAAGAAGAGGGCGAGTAAGACCACACCGATGAGCACGAAGATCCATACCGGGGAGATGCCGCCCTCGCGGATCACGACCGTATTGCCGATGACGAAATCCTGGCCGGCCCTGACCCAGCCGTAGGTCGAGGCCTGCAGGATGCCGACCACGATGAAGAAGAGTCCCGCCGCCGAGAGGATGGTTCCGACGATGTCAAAGGCGGTTTTCTCGCCCTGCACGCCCGGGTCGACGATCTTCCTGCTCTGGATGATGACTATCCCGACGACGAGGGCCTGCACGACAAAGGCGGCGCGCCAGCTGATCGTGGTGGTGATGATCCCGCCGATCAGCGGGCCTGCCGCCGCCCCGATGCCGCCCGCCGCGCTGATCGCGCCGAAGGCCCGGGCGCGTGAGGTGAGGTCGGGATAAAAGATCGTTGCGAGGATGTATACCGGCGGGATCAGCAGCGCGGTCCCGATGCCTTCGAGGAGCGAGTAGCCGAGGATCAGGACCCCGAGCCCCGGCGCCGCTGCCGCTACCAGTGCTCCCACCCCGTAGACCATGAGGCCCCGCCTGAAGAGGTAGGTGCGGCCCAGGATGTCCGTCAGCTTGCTGCCGGGGATCATCAGGGCCGCCATCGTGAGCGTAAAGACGGCGATGGTCGTCTGGACGCCGCCGACGGTCGTCCCCAGGTCGGTGGCAATGTCGTTTATGGCCACGTTCATGTTCGAGGTGGCGTAGCTGCAGATGAACTGGGCGAGCGCAAGCGGCAGGAGCACCCCCTGCGGGGTTGCTGCCGGCGTCCGGAGAGCCGGATCTGCGGAAGTATTCATGATCTCAGCCCTTGAATCGATTCCGTCAGGTGACGGTGGCATATATTAACCTAACTGCCCGGCGCCGGTACGGGCAGCGTGGCCTCCGTACGGGAAAACAGGAGGGTCGGGATGGCGCCAGCGGCAAGGGCCTCTTGTGGTCCGCCTGCCGTAGCGGTCAGGGTGCATTCCCGCCGCTGCATCGGCAGGCCACGCCCCGTGAGCCGGGACCGCCGGTTCTCCCGGATACACGGGACGAGGCGCTGCAAGGTGCCATTGGGGCAACCCGGATTTTGATTCCTCGAAAAATATATTATCTGACGGATAGTCTGACTCGCGCATGACACCTGTGACGTTTGTGCCCGGCACGGCCGAGGGGCAACGGCTGCTCGAGATCCGCAGCAGCCGTATCCCCTGGCGGCGGTGGGGGCCCTACCTGAGCGAACGGCAGTGGGGAACGGTGAGGGAGGACTACGGGTGGGATGGCAATTCCTGGGCCTACTTCACGCACGACCAGGCCCGGTCCCGCGCCTACCGGTGGGGGGAGGACGGGATTGCGGGCATCTCCGACGACTCCCAGCTCCTCTGTTTTGCGCTCGCCCTCTGGAACGGTGCCGACCCCATCCTCAAAGAACGGCTCTTCGGCCTTACGAACGCCGAGGGAAACCACGGCGAGGACGTGAAGGAGTACTACTACTACCTCGACAACACCCCGTCGCACGCCTACATGAAGTACCTCTACCGGTACCCGCAGGCCGCGTTCCCATACAACGACCTCGTCGAGACCAACCGCCAGCGCAACCGGTATGACCTGGAGTACGAGCTCATCGATACCGGGATATTCGACGGCGACCGCTACTTCGACGTCTTTGTGGAGTACGCGAAGGCGTCCCCGGAGGATATCCTGGTGCAGATCACCGTCCATAACCGCGGCCCGGAGGAGGCGTCCCTCCACGTGCTCCCTACCCTCTGGTTCCGCAACACCTGGGAGCAGGGCGGCAAGAGGCCGTCCCTCCGGAGGGCGGAGGGTCCACCGGGGACCGGCGTGATCGCGGCCGATCACCCCGCTCTCGGACAGCGGTATCTCTCCTGCGAGGGCGCCCCCGAACTTCTCTTCACCGAGAACGAGACCAACACGGAGCGTCTCTTCGGCACCCCGAACGCCTCGCCGTTCGCCAAAGACGGCATCAACGACTGCATCGTTTCGGGGCGGGCCGATGCCGTGAACCCGGAGGGGTCCGGGACCAAAGCTTCCGCACACTACCGGTTGACCCTCGCTCCGGGGGAGGCGCAGACGATACGGCTGCGGCTGAACCAGGCCCCGCCCTCGGAGGAGAGCCCTCTCTTCGGGAGCGCCTTTGAGAGCGTGTTCGCAGAGCGAATGCAGGAGGCGGACGCATTCTACGAGAACATCACCCCGCCGTCGGTCGGCCCCGATGCGGCGAACGTGATGCGGCAGGCGCTTGCCGGCATGCTCTGGACGAAGCAGTACTACCTCTACGAGGTCGACCGCTGGCTGAATGGGCACGATCCCGGCCAGCGGTCCTCGCTCAGGAACAACTCCTGGTTCCACATGGTGAACGCCGACATCATATCCATGCCCGACAAGTGGGAGTACCCCTGGTATGCGGCATGGGACCTGGCGTTCCATACCCTCGCCCTTGCCATGGTGGACCCGGACTTTGCCAAGAACCAGCTCGACCTGATGCTGCGCGAGCGGTACCTGCACCCGAACGGCCAGATTCCGGCCTATGAATGGAATTTTTCCGACGTCAACCCCCCCGTGCACGCCTGGGCCGCCCTCTTCATCTACCGCACGGAGAAAGAGATCCTGGGCGCCGGGGACGTGCAGTTCCTGGGGAGGATGTTTCAGAAACTGCTGATGAACTTCACCTGGTGGGTGAACCGCAAGGACCGCACCGGCCAGAACGTCTTTGAGGGTGGGTTCCTCGGCCTCGACAACATCGGGGTCTTTGACCGGAGCGCACCCCTGCCCACGGGGGGTTACCTGGAGCAGGCCGACGGGACGGCGTGGATGGCCCTCTTTGCCCAGACGATGCTGGAGATCGCCTCCGAACTCGCCGTCCACGATCCGGTCTACCAGGAGATGGCGACCAAGTTCTTCGAGCACTTCGTCTGGATCGCCTCGGCGATGAACAGCATGGGCGAGGGCCTCGATGGGATGTGGGACGAAGAGGACGGCTTCTATTATGATCTCCTCCGCCTGCCCGACGGCAGCGCGACACGTCTCAAGGTGCGGTCCCTGGTGGGGCTGCTGCCGCTTGCTGCAAGCACGGTCTTTACCCGGGAGATGATCGAGCAGATGCCGGAGTTCATAGAGCGGGCCAGGTGGTTCAGGCAGTATCATGAGCGCATGACGTCCACGATCGCGAACGCCGGCCGGCCCGGCGTCGGAGGACGGCTCCTCCTCTCGCTCCTCACCGAGGAGAAGCTGCGAAGGGTCCTCGCAAGGATGCTGGACGAGAACGAGTTCCTGAGCGATTACGGGATCCGGTCCCTTTCGTGGGCACACCTGAACAATCCCTATATCTTTTACCAGGACGGGCAGGAATACAGGGTTGATTACCTGCCGGCCGACTCCAACTCGGCCATGTTCGGCGGGAACTCCAACTGGCGGGGGCCGATCTGGTTCCCGATGAACGTCATGCTGATCCGGGCGCTGTTAAACCTCTACGCCTACTACGGGGACGACTTTACTGTGGAATGCCCGACCGGGTCGGGGAACCGGATGAACCTCTTTGAGGTGAGCAAGGAGATAGGACGGCGCCTGACCCGGATCTTCCTCCGCGATGAGAGCGATCGGCGCCCGGTCTTCGGCTACACTAAAAAGTTCCAGGACGACCCCAACTGGCGCGACTACCTCCTCTTCTACGAGTACTTCCACGGCGACAACGGTGCCGGCGTGGGCGCCAGCCACCAGACCGGGTGGACGGGGCTCGTCGCCCGGATCATCCAGATCTCCGGGTATATGACCCCCGAACAGGTGCTGGGGGAGGGAGCGCGGAGGCTCGTCTACAGGAAGAAGGGCTCTTCTCCCCGGCCGGTAGAAGGGCCTGCTGCCCGATAACGGATGCACCGGCCCGGTGGAGTACCGCTCACTCCGCCGGGCCGGGTGGCCGGGGGGCAGATACCTCTATATGGTGGTAGCGTGCTCTCCGCACGGTGTTGTTATGGTTAACACGCAGTTCGGTGCCGGCACCTATGAGTCCGGCGCTGCTCTGGCCCCGTCACGCTGGCTCGTGCTGCTGCTCGGCGTTATCGCGGTCATCTTTGGCGTTCTCTTCTTCATCTACCCCATCCAGACGCTGACGCTCCTCGTCACGTTCCTCGGCTTCTACTGGCTCTTCAACGGTATCGTCGCGCTCATCGGCCTGTTTACGGATAGAACGGGCCGGGGCTGGAAGTTGCTGGTCGGTATCCTCGGTATCCTTGCAGGAATCCTCGTCCTCACCTATCCCCTCTATAGCGCCATCCTCGTCCCGACCGTCTTTGCCCTCATCATCGGCGTGGAGGGGCTGATCATCGGGGCGGTCTACATGGCGCAGGGGTTCTCCGGTCCCGGGTGGGGAACGGGGATCCTCGGCATCCTGAGCATCATCTTCGGCCTGGTCCTGATCGCAAACCCGCTCGTCGCGGCTGTCGGCCTGGTGCTGCTCCTTGCGGGGCTCGCCATCGTCGGGGGCATCACGGCGATCGTCGTTTCGTTCCGGTTGCCGGGGTGACCGGAGGGAGGGGCAGGATAGCATCCCGGGCGTGGAGGTACGACCTCCCCCCTCTTTGCTCGTAACGATGGGTATCTGCCGCTGTTTTCCCCGGTATGCGGGAATACGGGAGAACCGTTGCGTAACACCCGGTTCGCCGCAATGCATTGGGATAATTTTATATAACTGCTATTATCATTCGGCTCCGGGCAGTCATCCTGCCCGGGAGATAGGCATGAAGAAAACGGGAGTACTCTCGATCTTGCTGATCCTCATCCTGGCCTGTGCCGGTGCCGGATGTGTCCAGCCGTCTGAGGAGGAGGCGGAGGCGCAGCTCTGCCAGGACCTCGAAGAACTCAGAGTGGCGCTTGAGAGCATGGAGAACACGAGCCTGAGGACTTCAGTGGGAGATATTCGGGAGGGACGGGACCAGGTCCGGTCCGCCATGGAGAGTGTCAGGGAATCCGCAGGAGAGCTCGCCAACATCCGGGTCGACGATCTCAACGCGGCCTATGATAACCTCAATCAGGCCGTAGAGGACCTTCCCGACGATGTGACCGTCATCGAAGCCATCCAGGCCATCCGCCCGCAGGTACAGGCCGTCCGGGAGGAACAGCAGAGCCTTTATGATGACCTGAACTGCACGGCGTAGTGAGCGCTTCGGGAATTGAGGTGAGATCCGGTGGGTATCGAAAGGGGTGGTCGATTCCCATACCCGCCGGGCACACATCCCGGGTCGTATCGTTCTCATGCGAACGCTCACGTTCCTGCCGGCGCGGAGGTGAGGAATGATGGCCGCCCGCGATGAGAGTCCGAAGACGTCCGATCGAGATCGCCTGACCGACATGCTTCCTGCCGACCGGCTGAGTGCGTTTGCCGATGGAGTCTTTGCCATCGTCATCACCCTGCTCGTCCTCGAAATTCCCGTGCCGGAAGCCACCGATGACCTGCTGCGGGCGCTTCTTGAGACGTGGCCCGACTTCCTCGCCTACATCATCAGTTTCGCATTTATCGGCGGGTTCTGGATCACGCATATGTCCATTACCCGGATGACAGCACACGAAAACGGCGTTACAGTCCGCATGACGCTCGTGATGCTCTTCTTCGTCTCTCTGCTCCCGTTCTCCACGAGCCTGATGGCCACGCACCTCATCGGGCCGGGCTCGCGGCTGGCGGTGTTCATCTACGGGCTGGACCTGTTCCTCGCGTCGCTCATGCTGAACAGGATCATGAATTACCTTGTCCGGCGTCCGGAACTCCTCATCGACAGTTTTGGAGACACGGATCTCCGGGGTCTGGAGCACCGGCGGCGATACGGCATCGTGCTCGATGGAATCGGGGTGCTGCTCGCACTGTTCCTGCCCCGGGTGGCAATCGCAATATACATCTCCGTGGCGATCTACTTCGTTCTCCAGCCTCTGTTCTTCGGGAGAACCCTCACGCAGTCTTTGAAAAAGGAGGGAGCATGAGAGCACTGCCCGCAGAGGAAACACTGCTTTGTCGGGAGGCGTTCGTACGCAATTCGCACCTGTATCGGAAGGGATGGTCGACTACGCCGGAACCAGGCCTATCTCCGGTCTTCAACGCCTCCGGCCGGTGCAGCGGGAACGGGGCCGGCCGATGAGCGGGTCCGGCGAGGGGGCGCCCCCCGCCTTCCACGTCATGGCAAAACCGACCGGCGCACGGTGCAATCTCGACTGTGCCTACTGTTTCTACAGAAAGAAAGAGCACCTGTACCCGGATAGCAGTTTTCGGATGAGCGATGAGGTGATGGAGGAGTTCGTCCGCCAGACCATCGCAGGGCACGCGGTGCCCCTCGTGACGATCGCCTGGCAGGGGGGAGAACCGACCCTGATAGGGCTCGAGTTCTTCCGGCGGGCGGTGGCGGTCCAGAAGAGGTATGCAAGACCTGGAACTCGCATCGAGAACACCTTCCAGACGAACGGCATCCTCCTCGACGGCGAATGGTGCCGGTTCTTCCACGACAACAACTTCCTGGTCGGCCTCTCGATGGACGGCCCCGGGGAGCTCCACGACGTCTACCGGAGGGACCGGCAGGGACGGGGCACGTTTGACCGGGTGTTCAACGCCGCCCGCCTGCTCCGGAAGCATCATGTCGAGTTCAACATCCTCTGTGCGGTGAACAGGACGAACGCCGACCACCCCCTCGAGGTCTACCGGTTCTTCCGCGACGAACTCTCTGCACCGTATATCCAGTTCATCCCCATCGTCGAGCGGGAGGAAGAAGGGAACGCGGTCACCGGCCGGTCCGTCCGGCCGGATCAATGGGGTCGGTTCCTGGTCGCGATCTTCGATGAGTGGGTCGGGCGCGACGTCGGCCGGATGTTTGTCCTGAACTTCGACTGGGCGCTCGCGGGCTGGCTCGGCATGGCCGGGACGGTCTGCGTCTTCGCCCCGACCTGCGGCCTTGGCGTGGCGCTCGAGCACAACGGCGACCTCTACTCCTGCGACCACTTCGTCGAGCCGGGCCACCTCCTCGGCAACATCATCACGACACCGCTCGCTGAGCTCGTCGCCTCGAAGGCGCAACGGCGGTTCGGGACGGCCAAGCGCGACACGCTCCCCCGGTACTGCCGGGAATGTAACTTCCTCGCCGTCTGCAACGGCGAATGCCCGAAGAACCGGTTCATCGAGGCGCCGGACGGCGAGGGGGGCTTGAACTACCTCTGCGATGGTTACCGGACCTTCTTCTCCCACGCCGACCGCCCGATGCGGATGATGGCCGACCTGCTCCGGCGGGGGCGGCCCGCGGGCGAGGTGATGCCGATGCTCGCGGCAAAGGTGGGCCGGAACGAGCCCTGCCCCTGCGGGAGCGGTTTGAAGTATAAGAGATGCTGCGGGCGCACGAGCCGTTAACGTAGCGGCAGGTCGTCACCAGGATATTCGATGACAACTATATAAACGACAAGATATCTTGCGGAACCCTGTTCACCAATTTCGATGGGGGGAGAAGGTATGCCTGAAGAGTGGAAGGGTGTCGTCAATGTCGATGTCCGGGACTCCGTTGCCGACTGGACACCGTATGAAGAACCAAAGGCGCCTGAGGGTGCCCCGAACGTCCTGATGATCGTCCTCGACGACGTCGGGTTCTCGGCCATCTCCTGTTACGGCGGGCTGATAGATACACCGAACATCGATCGCCTGGCGGCAAACGGCTTATTATACACGCAGTGGCACACGACAGCGCTCTGCTCCCCGACCCGCGCCTGCCTGCTGACCGGCAGGAATCATACCACCGTCGGGATGGCCTGCGTCGCAGAAGCGACCACCGGGTTTCCGAACTCAAACGGCCACATCCCGTTCGAGTGCGCCACCCTCGCAGAGGTGCTGGTCGAGCGGGGCTACAACACCTATATGCTCGGCAAATGGCACCTCTGCCCGCAGGACGAGATGCACCTGGCCGCGACCAGGCGAAACTGGCCCATCGGCCGGGGATTCGAACGGTATTACGGATTCCTGGGCGGCGAGACGAACCAGTATTACCCCGCCCTGGTCCACGACAACCACCCGGTCGGACAGCCGGCGATGCCCGAAGATGGCTACCACCTCACCGAAGACCTGACCGATACGGCGATCGCGTTCGTCCGGGACGCGAGGCAGATCGACCCGGCAAAGCCCTTCTTCATGTACTACTGCCCCGGCGCCGCCCACGCCCCGCATCATGTCCCGAAGGCGTGGGCTGATCGCTACAAGGGCAGGTTCGATATGGGCTACGAGCGCTGCCGCGAGAGGGTGCTTGCACGGCAGAAGCAGATGGGGATCGTCCCGGAGAATACGGAACTGCCGCCGATCAACCCCATCGGCACGCCGGAGGCAAGGACGGGTCCCGACGGACAGCCATACCCGGAACTGGACGCCGTCAAACCATGGGACTCGCTCTCAGGTGCGGAGAAGAGCCTTTTTGCCCGGATGGCCGAGGTCTACGCCGGGTTCCTCTCCCACACCGACGCCCAGATCGGCCGGCTCATCGGCTTCCTCGAAGAGAGCGGCGAACTTGAGAACACCCTGATCGTGCTCGTCTCCGACAACGGTGCCAGCGCCGAGGGCGGGCCGAACGGCTCGGTCAACGAGAACAGGTTTTTTAACGGCATTCCGGACTCTCTCGAAGAGAACCTGCAGTTTATCGACGACCTCGGGAGCGAGAAGACATACAACCATTACTGCTCGGGCTGGGCGATGGCGTTCAACACCCCGTTCAAGATGTGGAAGCGCTACTGTTACGCCGGCGGCATCGCCGACCCCTGCATCATCCACTGGCCGCGGGGCATTCGGACAACGGGGGAGATGCGCCACCAGTACCACCATGCCGTCGACATCGCGCCCACCATCCTGGAATGTATCGGTATCCCGATGCCCGATACCGTGAAGGGCTACGCCCAGTGGCCTGTTGAGGGCGTCAGCATGCGCTATACCTTCGAGAAGGGCGATGCGTCCACAGAGCGGCATACCCAGTTCTACTCCATGCTCGGTTCCCGCGGGATCTGGCACGATGGCTGGAAGGCGGTCACCACGCACCCGGCGATGGCCGGATGGGGCCACTTCGCCGAAGATACCTGGGAGCTCTACCATACCGGGGACGATCGCTCGGAGACACATAATCTGGCCGACGAGCACCCGCGTAAACTCTTTGAGATGATCGCCCTCTGGTGGCACGAGGCCGGGAAGTACCGGGGGCTGCCGCTCGAAGATCGCACCGCTCCGGAAGTCCTGACCAGCCCCCGGCCCCGGCCCGCGCCGCAACGCAACCTCTTCGTCTACTATCCGAAGACCGCGCCGGTCCCCGAAGGCGTGGCGGCGAACATCCGCAACCGGTCCTACACCATCACCGCCGACGTCGAGATCCCGGATGGCGGTGCAGAAGGAGTCCTCTTCGCCCTCGGGGGCCGATTCGGGGGCCACGCCCTCTACGTCAGGGATAACCGGCCCCGATACGTCTACAACTTCGTCGGTACCGAGCAGGTGGTCGCGTCGGACGCCGGACTCCCTGCCGGCAGGGTCACGCTCTCCGTTGCGTTCACGAAGGAGAGCGAGGAGCCGGAGGGCACCGCACACGGGACGCTCGCGATCTCCGTCAACGGCCGGAAAGTGGGTGAGGGACGGATCAGGACCCAGCCCGCGTACTTTGGTATCGCCGGCGGCGGGCTTTCCGTCGGACTGGACCCGGGCGATCCCGTGACCGGCGACTATCCCGGCGAGCGGCCGTGGGCGTTCACCGGGACGGTCCGCAGGATCGTGGTGGACGTCGCCGGAGAACCGTATACCGACCTCGAAAGAGAAGCGGCCGCGATGATGGCGCGGGAGTAGCGGGCCATTCAGTGAGGGGAAGAAAACGATGGCGGCACCGGAATACCTCACCAGTTATCGTTCCGCTCTCCCAGGATACCCGTGCAGGCGAGAGAACGACAGGAGGTGGTGAGCGGTGATCAATATCAAGCGGCAGTACATCGTAACCGACAACGACAGAAAGATCGGGGTCGTTCTTGACATTGAGACCTTCGAGAAGATCGAGGAACTTCTCGAAGACTGCGGACTCGCGCTCTTGATGGAAGAGGTCGAGGAGGAAGAATCCCTCTCGCTCAATGAGGCGCTCTCCGCGAGGTGAGGATAAAATACCCTCCCCAAATGGTTCTCATAGCTTTTCGAGGAATGACTCCACCTCATTGAGCCTGTCTCTTCACAGCACCGACATGAAATCCTCGCAGACCTGCCGAATGGTTTTCTCATCCATCCGTTCGTATTTTTCCCGGGCATCGTCCAACCCCGGCAATCTCTCGATGCATTCCTTCAGGAAGCGATGACAGTTCAGCATCTCGCCGAGGTGTTCAAGATCGAGATCATGCCCACCGTGCTCAGGATCCAGTAGAGCCAGAACGTCTGCATTGTCTTTGACGAGTTTCGAGTATTCCCACTCGGGATCGGGCGACCTCCCCTGTTCGTAGCGGAACGAGCGGTCCCATACGGCTTTCAGCTTCATAATCAGGAGCGCCCCGCGTGTCGGGATGGCCATCCGGATGTTGCCCCTGATAGACGTGATGACAGTGTGATCATCAAGGAAGTCAAGCGCAAGTTCTCCCCGGCCACCCTCGAACGGATCACGGCGTTCTCTTGAATAGAAGTCAAGGATAACGGTTTCTGCTCCCGATCCTTTCTCCACAGTCGTATGGTGAGTATATCGCCTGTAATGAAATCCCCCGCGATGAACCAGATGATGCATCAGGCTTCGGCGGGTTGCTGTTGGTGACAGAGTCGATGTCGACGGAACCGACATACGGGTTGTATGCATCGACAGCCCACCCCCCGATAAGGCTCGTCATCGGAGTGGGCTAATCTTCTTCGCGTTCGTTGACCCAGGCGACGATCTCCCGGAGCTCGGCGAGAGAGCGCTCAATGACTTCCGGACCCCGGTCATAGAGCGTCATACATCTCCACCATCGCTTTCGTGAGATCCATCGCGCTGTACCCGAATCCTGCAAGGTCGAGCAGGCTCTGTGCAGGAGATACGACGGTGATGCCCTCCTTCTGCCGCGTGTCGGTATAGACATCCCTGTCCGGCGCGTAGATCCATGCCCGAATGCTGCTCCGGTCGGGCTCGTAGGAGGATGTTTTGAAGAACTCAGTGAAGAGATCGAGGTTTTTCTTATCGAGGTAAAGGTAGACCGCATCCTGGCGAACTGCATATCCAGTATAGAGCCCGCCGGCAGTGTAGCCGGTGAAGGCGAACGGTACGTTCTGTTCGGAGAGCATTGAGGAGATGTCCTTCGCTGCCGGAATCGAATCGCTGAAAGAGACCGGGATCTCGGCGATGCTCAGGTTCTTCATCGGCCGCTCCCAGGCGATGCCGTTCAGAAGTTTTTTCAAATCGCTGATCTGGACGTAACTGTCGTTCTTCTTCGCGATGTTCTGGCTTATGAGCATCTCGACGGTTTTGTGCGCCCAGCCGTAGGAAACCCCTTCTTTCAGCGCCAGCTGCCGGATGGATGTGCTCTTCTCTTTGAGCAGGCGGGAGACGATCTTCCAGGATTTTTCGGAAGTGATCCTGCTCTTCGACGGCTTGAACTCGGATTGAAGGGGCGGACCGAGTGTCCGGGGGAGTTTGATCACCCGGATGCCGACCTCCCGTGCGAGCTGCTCTTCCCGTGGGCGAATGGTTCTGGCGGCGATAACCAGCTCGACCGGGTGCCAATTGGATCTCCGGCGATACCAGAGTTCCCGTAAGAGCTGCATTCGGCCAATCGTGTCGATCGACGTAACGTTCGATTTTACCTCGACGAAGTAGAGCCGATCGCCGTCTTTGAAGACGATATCCGGCTGCAACGGCAACTCAATCTCCATTGCTTGATATAGAACTGCAACATCGTCGGCTCTTGCGTCGGGCGAGAGACCGAGCGCCTCCCGGATGAACGCGACGACTTCCGGGGACTGATCAATCGAGGTCACAATTATCACTGTATCATGATACCCATTTTATATATCAGTGATATGTATCGGTAAACTATGATATATCTATAAAGGTATCAGTGATATGTATCGGCGGCCAGAGATCGTGAATACCGGTTTACCCCTTCTTCGCGGCTGCAAAGCCGGCGAGAAGCACTCCGAGGACGCAGGGAGCCCGAGGACCGGTGCTGAGCCCCGTCGGCGGGGAGTCAATGGGGTAGTAACCGGCTGCGGGGAAGTGCGGCATGAACGCGATACCGGGGAGGGACAGCATGCCGGTGTCGTTGGCCGTGGGCTTTCGGAAGAGGGATGGGGGGTCATCCGTTTTTTGGATTGTTTGTTGGTCATGGTGAACCTGGATTCACTCCAAAACCAGAAAACTCAGAGAGATTCAAATTGCCATTCCTGACGCCCTCACTCGCTCGCTGCACTCGCTTCGTGGCGCTGTTCCCGCTCGCCGCTCGCATCTCCGGCTGCGCCGGGCAGGCGCATATGATTCAGCAATGTCTAGATACTCCCATTTTCGGCCGAATTTGCAGAAAAAACCCTCCTCACAGAAGCCCTCAGACAGCCGATATCGAGCAGACCCGTAGTTAAATCCCGCAAGAATTACTCTCGCTCATATGACCGATATGGTCCTCCGACCCCGCTGTCTCCGGCAATCAGGGTGCTATGTGCCAGTTATCCCCGGGCTAAAATCTGGCCTCAAAGGCCGACGCAAAGTCAGACAAGACCACAAATTCGTCCTCATTTAGATGGGTTTGAGGGTGACCCCTGCCTGGATGAGGGCGACGGCAGGGCTGGAGAGTCAGGGCTTCGGGGTGGGAGGATCTGCTGGTCTATCACGATGGAGGATTGCGGCGGGGAGAAGGTTTTGGAACAGAGGGAACCGCTTGAAAACAACCATCAAGTTTGATTTTTATTTGCCTCTAATGCTTCAATACGTTGGAATGTTGAGGGCTCGCCATCTCGATCTACGAGTACCTGCTCGATTGCCAGACTCTGGTTGTAATGGTCCAGCGCCTCATCATGATGATGCGTTTCTTGATACACTGTCCCTATCTGGTAAAGTGCTTTTGCCTCACATTTACGGAATCCAATTTCCTGTGAGATCTCCTGGCACCGGTTGTAGCAGTCCAGCGCCTCGTCATACCGATGCATCCTTTGGAAAACCATTCCTATCTGGCAGAGGGTTAAGGCCTCGCCGTCCCGATATCCAATTTCTCGCTCGATCGCCAGGCATTGATTATAACAGTCAAGTGCCTCATCATATCGTTGCGTTTCCAAATACACCGTCCCTGCTTCAAAGAGAGTTCTAACCACGGTATCAAGGTACCCGATTTTCCTTGCGGCCACTTGGCTCTGCTTGCAACATTCCAGTGCTAGGTCGTATCTGTGCATCGCCCTGTACGCATTTCCCATGCTAAGGAGGCTTAATGCCTCGCCATCAAGATCTCCAATTTCCCGCAAGACCGTCAAACTCTGGTTGAAATAGTCCAGTGCGGTATCGTATTGATGTTCTTCTGCATGCACCGCCCCTATCAGGCGGAGAACTCCCGCCTCGCCTTCTCGGTCACCACATTTCCGCATGATCGCCATGCTTCGGTTGCACTGGTTCAATGCTTCGTCATACTCGCACATCGCATAGTATAGCATCCCCGCCGCATGGAGAGCTCTTGCCTCGCCTACCTGATTCTCAATTTCCTGCCAGACCGCCAAGCTTTGGCTGTAACATTCCAGCGCCTCTGGAAAATGAAATGACATTTGATGAACCATGCCCAAATAATGATGTACTGTTGCCAGTTTTCCCCGCTCATCTAACTGTTCTGCTGAGATCTTTGCCCTGTCCAGCAGCTCGAGAGCGGTTGAGTAATCGTAATGTTCATATAAGTCACTGCCAAGTTTGAAATTGAGATCGAGGGCCTTTTGATAATCTTCTCCTCGGAAAGCATGCTCGGCAAGAGATTGATATGCATGTTGTTTATCAGGTAATCTATCCAGATGTTCCTCAAAACATTTCGCCGCTCTCTTGTGTAATTCAAGTTCCTGAATTTCAGGGAGTTCATATTTGCAGTATTCTCGGAGCGAAGGGTGAGCAAAATCATACTGGCCTCGTTCAACTCGTCTGAACACTATGTCGTTATCCAGATCGGATTGCAGTCGCGCTGCTTCTGTAGGCTGCGTTTCTGTCATACAGACAATAATTCGGAGTGGAATGGGCTGTTTCAAAATACAAATCAAATTCACGCGGTCTCGTGATGATTGATCAAGCCCTGCCAAAAATGATCTTGCAGGGTTTTGGAGTGCTTCCGGCAGAACAGTTCTCAAATTACCAATATCGGGGCTCAAGCCCTTCTTTTGTAACAAATTGAAGCAGGCTATCAGGCTGAACGGGTCGCCGGCATGCTCCTCTAAGCAGCGAGCTGATGAATCAGCAAGAGATATACCGTACCTCCGGGCAGCGAGATCTTTTATTTCTGCAGACTTCAAGCAATAGAGAGAAAGAGTTGTTTGATTCCACCGGTTTAGTTCTCCCACAAGTTCTTCGTACATTTGTTGCGTCCTGTCCTCCCGGCGATACGTCACCAAAAAAGCGATATTGGGGGGTACATTCCGAACCAGATCTTTGAGCAGCCGGAAGTCCAGATCGGAAGACCACTGGACATCATCGAGAAGGATTGCAATGAACCGGTCATATTTCTGCAACTCGGCACTGATATTCCGAAATATCGTGAGATACGAGGTGAGAATCTGGTCATATTCAACCTTTTGAGGTTGGGCGAATGCCCCTGTGAAAGCCCTCACAACTCGAATACCTATCCCGACCGGCTCGGTAATCGACGTGAACGTCTCTAAAAGGTCTAGTGTGGTATTCAGAGACTTAATGACTCCAGTGTTCTCTATAATGTTTTTGAACCAGCCGAATTTTGTATGACCTTTCAGGTCTTTGAGCAAGTCTAAATATACTTTTAGGCCCATTCCGGCCGTTTCGTAAAATTCCTTTATTATTGCGGGGCTTTCCAGCCCATCAGGTTTCTGGATCTCATCGGCGGCCCATCTCAGGAGTGAACTTTTCCCCGAGCCAGAGGCGCCCGATATCAGTATCACCTGTCCGCGATCTTTTACCTGAGAGAGGGTTTTCAGTATCGTCCTCCGCTCTATGAACCTGCCAGAAAACTCCTCCGGTGGGCACGGACTCGGCGGGACTTCAAACCTCCGGACTGCCATTGCCTCCATAATCTTTCACCAATCTGATGCGCGTTAGCGTGGACGAGATCAAAGTCCACGTCAGATCTCGGCCCCCTTCAATTATGCACAGTAGGATAAAGTTTGCCCTACATCCGATGCAGCATCAGGCCATCACATCTCGACTTGATGTCCCGCGATACTGCTTCTCAATCTTCCGCTTCAGCCAGATCCCGTAGAACGGCAGACCCACGGCCGACACTCCGCCGGTCGCTGTCTTCCTCATCGGGGGCCGTGGGGGAACCTCTTCTTTTTCGGGACAGCGTGGGCGGGCGAGTTTCTTTGCTGCCGATGATCGCTGCAGAGTGTCACCCTGCTTGTTCCCGGTTTCCGTCACCGCTGACGCCCTCACTCGCTATCGCTCACATCGTGACGGTACTCTCCGCCCGCTGCTCGCATCTCCAGCTGCGCCGGGCATGCTCGCGGCTGTCAGCCGGGCAGGTGCATATGGTTCAGCAACACTTAAATACCCAAATTTTCGGCCGAATTCACAAAAAAAAGTCTTTTTCACAGAAACCCTCAGATGACAGATCTCTGCGACGGTCAGGGATTCATCCTCCCATAATCAAGTCTTCTTATTCGGCCAATATAAAGGAGGATTGCTCTTATTTCATCAATAAAATGGCATATTATGGCGACTTTCCGAGTCGCTGAAAACAGATGATTTCGACCCGAAATATCGGCAAATCTGGCGTATTTCTGCAACAGAAGAGGTTATTCCCTTCCCCCAGCGCAGGTCCTCACGCCTGCTTCTTCCCCGACCCGGTCCGGCCCATATGGTCCAGAACCTGGTCCCACATGATCAGAAGGCCTAGAATAACCACATATCCGAGCAGCCCGGCGCTGACGAAAATCGCGACGAACAGCACCTCATTCTCCATGGATGCCCACATTCGGAAAAAAAGGAAATCTCTCTAAACTCCCTTCAGGCCAGCGCCGGCACGGTGTCCACCAAGGCCTCAACCGCGGTGCGGATGGCATCCACCCAGTATCTCGAGATCCGGACTGCATTGCAGCTGAAGGTCACGCAGTAGATCTCGCCGCTCGTATCGTGGCACTTCAGCTAGCAGCTGAAGACGGTGTCGATTGTTGGTGCGGCTAAGTTCAGCATGCATTGTGGTCGGAAAAACACCTTACTAGGATTGCCTGAAAGAATTAAACGTGAATAATAGAAGCCGCTGGGGGGACTTGAACCCCCGACCTGCTGATTACGAATCAGCCGCTATACCGCTAAGCCACAGCGGCGACTGCCCTAGAATATTGTACGTCCGGAATTAAAAAGGTATCACCTGCCGGGGGTTCGCCGACCCGGCCCCGTTCAGGAGTACCCCCGGATGGTAACGTTGCCCTCCTGGTGCGGGGCGTTCTCCTGGCCGGCGATCGCCCCGAACTTCTGCTCGTAGTCCGCGACGCTCTTCGCGAGGACCGCGACCAGGTTCTTCGCGTGCCGGGGGCTGATCGAGACGATTGCCTTCCCCCGCGCCTGGTTCATGCCGGGGATCTCGTGCAGGAAGAGGAACGTGAACTCGTCCTCCTTGTAGGCGATCTGGATCCGGTTGGAGTAGACCGGGTCGAGGTCGCTGGGAATGTTGACCGATATCTCGCGGTTTGCCATACCCTTCTTCTGTGATCCACTCCGGGATAAGCGTTCGTCCCGGACGTCCGGAACTCCGCGCCGAGCGTATCCCGATAAATAGAGAGAACGCATACGTCTTCTCAAACGGGACCACGCTATCCATGACTGACTACATCCCGGTCTCCGGCGTCGTCGCCTGCCACATCTGCCCCCGGCGCTACTACTTCGAGCGCTCGGAGGAGCACCCGGAGTCGGCCCGCTACACCGTTTGCAAACAGGTTTCTACCCACCTCGGGGAACTCCTCGAGTCGGAAGAGATCTGGCAGGAGATCCTCTGCGTTCTCCCCGACGCCCCGCCGGAGTCCCGGGACCTCCTCGACGAGTGTGTCGCCGCCTGCCGGGAGACCGCCTGGCAGACGCCGGTCCAGACCGACCTTGCCGTCGAGTCCGACACCCTCGGCATCCGGGGAAGGGTAGACAAGGTGTTCGAAGACGGCACGTTCGCCATCGCCCGATCGAGCACCGCGCCGAAAGCCGGGGCCTACGGCACCGACCGTCTCCGGGTCGCCTGCTACGTTGCCTGCCTCAAAGAGACCCTCGGGCGCGCCGTCGCCGGCGGCTACGTCGAGTATGTCGCAAGCGGCGTCTGCCGGTTCGTCGAGCCCCAGCCCCGCGACCGGCGGGAGATGGTCCGGGCGGTCCGGGCCGCAAAACGGGTCGTCGCAGGCGATATCCCGCCGCGGCCCCTCCGGGCCCCATGCGACGGCTGCCCTCACTTCGAGCGATGCATGGCCGGCCCGCGGCGACTCTCGGATCTCTTCTAAACGCTCTCAAGCAGCGTCTTCGAAACGATATACTCGCCCTTCGCCTCGCGGGTCGTCCCCACGATCAGCCACCGTTCGTCGCCGTGCTCCTCGACGACGCCCTTTGCCTCGATGACCTCGCCCGCGAGCGCCTGGCCTGAGTAGGTGTGGGTGAAGGAGAGCACACGGGATACATCGTCGTGGTCCACGGCGTAGACCGCCGGGCTGTCGAAGGAGAGAGAGGCGTCCGTGACCGTCGCCTCGATCGTCGCCCGGCCAAGCACTGTCCCCTTCCCGGCCGGGACCGCGTCCAGGTTCCCGTAGGCCCGGGTGTAGAGGAGGTCGAAGTAGGTCCCCTCGAACTCGCCCCGGTTCCACTTCCGCTGCTCGTGCAGGACAAAGGCCTCAAACGATATCTCCGGCACCCTCTTGTCGTAGACCTTCCGCCACATCGCAGTGCTCATCCCCGGGATCACCCCCGCGCCCACCAGGTGCCGGAGCTGGCGCTGGGCGGCAAACCAGGCGTCGCCGTAGACCACCAGGTCGATATCGGAGGCGGCGTTCTCCAGGCCGCAGAGGAGCGAGCCCGTGCACCCGAACGAGCCTGTCGGGAGGTCGAAGCGGGAGAGGAGCCTCCGCACCCGGGCGTTCCGGGCCGCCACCTTCCCGATCTCCTCCTCCGGCTTGTAGACCCGGACCACATCGCAGCAGGGCACCCGGTGGACCGCGTCGAGATACTCCGGCTTATGCTCCCGGATCCAGGCGAAAGACTCGGCAAAGTCGTACTTCCGGTACCGCCGGCCGGTGATGCCCGTCCGCTCCCCGTCCGCATCGGGGACGTAACGGAGGATGCACCCTACCCGATCGGTGTTGTCGTAGTTCGAGACCGCATAGATGCAGCCCTCACGGTCCTCGATGAAGTCACGGAGCCGTATGGAGGTCATGGTTGCAGGGTCTCCAGGAACGCTTCCACTGCTTCCCATTCCGCCCCCTTCCGCAGGATGCGCCGGGTGGTCAGGTCCACCACCGTGCTCGGCGTCCCGGGAAGTTCCCCGCCGTCAACCAGGTAGTCGTAGGGGACGGAGACCTCCTCGGGCCGGACCGGCGGGATATCATCAGACATATTCGCGCTCGTGGCCGTGATCGGCGTGTCGAACCGCGCGATGATAGCGATGGCTATCTCGTTCTCGGGCCACCGGATCCCGATGAGACCGGTGCCGCCGGTGAGGACCTCCGGCAGGCAGGACTTCGCCGGGAGGACCACCGTCACCGGGCCGGGCAGGAACCGGTCGATGAAGGCCCGTGCAGCCTCGTCCACCACGGCGACGGCACAGAGCATCTCCATATCCGAGACCGCAACGGAGACCGGTTTACCCAGCGGCCGGTTCTTGGCCTCATAGACCCGCATCACCGCATCCTCGGAGAGAGCGTCCGCCCCGAGGCCGTAGACCGTCTCGGTGGGATAGACGATAAGCCCGTCCCGCGAGAGCACCTTGACAGCCATATCGATCGAATTCATCAGAACTCACGTCCACGCACGCGGTTGATGTCGAAGACCCCCTTGCCGCTGACGTGCATCACGGCGAAGACGCCGGCCTGGATGGGGTCGGTCACGACCAGATCGGCGTGCTGCGGGACGCTCCCCGCCATCTTGAGGGCTATCACCGGGATGCCGGCCTGCCGGACCCGGTCGACGGCCCGCGAGACTTCCCCCCCCATCAGCGACCCGGCAAGCACCAGAATGCACGCCCGGGGGAGCCGGGCCACCGCGTCCACGGCGAGGGCCAGGGTCTGCTCCCCGACAAGGGGGATCGTGTCGACCGATATCCGCTCGCCGCGGATGTTGTGGCGGTCCGCCTCGTTCACGGCGCCGAGCGCCACCTGCGCCACCTGCGCACCACCGCCGATGATGATCACCCGGGACCCGAATATCCGGGAGAACGGCGGGTAGATCGTGACCTCGACAACCGACGGCACCCTTGATAAGTCGGCGATCAGTTCGCCGTGGTTCCCGCACTCCTCGAACTCGAAGTAGAGGTACGCCTTCCCGGTGTTCGGGCCGGAGGTGATGATCGACTGCTGGATCATCTGGATATTGGCCTGGTAATCCGCCATCACCGTGGCCACATCGCGCAGCACGCCGGCCCTGTTCTCGGTGATGATCGAGAGGGCATACATATCGGTATCGGTGATCATGATCCTCCCCCGCCGGAGATCCGAATACTCATCGATTGTCTGGTGAACAGGAAAAATTCGGTCATATCGCGTTAATTGATAGATTTGGGTCTCATAAGGGTTATAGGTTTTCAGTGGGATAGGGATCGGCCTCGCCCTCACCGATCCCCTCCTTCGCGGCAAGAACACCCGCAAGGAGACCGAGAGGGATGTTGAGGTAGTAGAGGGTCAGCCGCCAGAGGACGACGAAGATACCGAGGAGGTAAGCGGGCACGAGCTGGCGATACAGCGTGACGGCGCCGATCTCGGCGATCCCGGACGAGCCGGGAATGAGCGGGATGGTCGCGACCATCTGGAGAACCCCCTGGAAGAGGAGCGACTCCGGGAGGGAAGGCGGTAGACCAAGAGCAACGAGCAGGGCCGAGGATACCGAGAAATAAAGGGTCCATTCAAGGACGGTGAGGGTGAGCGCACCACCGATAGCCCGCCGGCCGGCCCGCGCAAACCGGGATGGCCCTGCGGCAAACGTCTCGGCCTCACGGCTGATCCGCTCCGCAAGGGAGCTCGCAGTCCCGGCACCCGGACAGAACCGGAGCCAACGCCGGCTCCGGCTGCACCGGTCGATCACCCGGGCGGCAACACCGTCCACCGCCCTCCTCCGAAACGACGGGCGGTGGATCAGGAGGATGAGCGCGAGCAGGAGACCGAGGGCGAGGAGCAGGAAGGCGGCCACCGGGTAGAGGACGGTAGCGGCGAGGTAGCCCCAGAGGTGCCGGACGGCGAGCAGGGCCGCGAGGGTGAGAGCGACAACTACGGCAAGGTCAAGCACCCGCTCCGCGACGACGACGGCAACGGCATCCCCGATGGCAAGCCCGGAACGCGAGAGCCGGTGGATTCGGACAGGTTCGCCGCCGACCTGACCGGGCGTGATCGAGCCGGCGAGAAGTGAGAGGAACTGGAGCTCCGCGAGGCCCCGGAACGGCATGGTGTAGCCGAGACCGCCGCAGAGGACCCGGATCCGCGCGATCCTGCAGACGATCGCCGCGGCACGGAGCCCGAGGGCGAGGAAGAGGGCGGCGACGCTGACCTCACCGAGGTAGGCCCGGGTCTCGGGGGTGAAGGTCACCGCGAGGAGAACTGTGAGTGTTGCGCCGCTGAGGAGAAGGGAGAGCAGGATCCAGCCCCGGCTTCTCATGCCCGCCCGTCTCCCCGCAGAACGCTCGTCTTGTCCGGCATCACGGGAGGTAGATGCCGCTCATCACGATTACATCTTCCCCCGCGATATTCCCCCGCACGACAACGAGGCCCGTCTCTGCTGCACCGGCGTGAAGGAGAGCGAACGAGAGTATGGACCCCGGGTATCGCCCGGGGGTGTGGTTGGGCCGATCAGTCCGGCAGATAGGGACATCCGGCGGGCGTGAAACACCGGGTGCATATCGGGATTCGGAGAACGTGTATGGGAAGACGAGATCACCGGGCGCGGATCTCCTGCACCACCCTCCGCCCGAGTTCGTAGGCCCGGCCGAGTTCGTCGCCGTCCGGGCGGTAGTTCACCTGGAACCCGCCGTCGATCACCTCGATCCCGGCCGCCTTCAGGGCAGCTTCTGCCTGAGCGACCGCACCGCCCATGCCGCCATGCGACCCGAACGCGCACCCGATCTTCTTTGCGGTAAGCCGGCCGGGCGCGAGCCCCCGGAGGTAACTGAGGAACCCGGCCACCGTGGGGAGGACCTCGTCCTGGAGCGTTGGCGACCCGATGATGACCGCCTTTGAGTCGAGGATATCCGTAACGATATCGCTCCGGTGCGTCCCCTCATAGCGGCCGTCGCGGAGGAGGCAGACCCGGACGTCGGCGCCCTCGGCCATGATCCCTTCAGCGATCGCGCGGGCCATCATCGTGGTCGAGCCGTGCATGGTGTCGTAGACGATCGTGACCTTCTCCTTCGCGACACCCCGGCTCCAGTCGGTGTAGGCCTTGAGGATATCTCCGGCGTAGGACCGCCAGACGATGCCGTGGCTCGGCGCAATCATCCTGATATCGATCCCGAGCCCGCCGACCTCGTCGAGTTTCTTCAGGACCTTCGGCGCGAGCGGTATGATCAGGTTTGCAAAGAATTTCTGCGCGTGGGCCATCGCTGCATCCTTCCCGAGCTCGTCGTCGAACCGGGCGGCGCTTGCCACATGCTGCCCGAACGCGTCGTTCGGGAAGAGGATGGCGTCCTCCACGAGGTAGGTGAACATCGAATCGGGCCAGTGGAGCATCGGGGCCTCAAGGAAGGTGAGCGTCTTTCCGCCGAGGTCGAGGGTGTCGCCGGATTTCACGACATGGATCTTCCAGCCGCTGATATCGTAGTGGCGCGCAAGGCCGGCCGCGGCCCGCCCCGTGCAGTAGATCGGGACATCGGGCATCCGCCGCACGAACGCCGGCAGGGTGCCGGAGTGGTCCATCTCGATATGGTTCACGACGATGTAATCGATCGCGCCGGGGTTGCAGACAGACTCGATACGACCAAGGACCTCCCCCTCGAACCCGTGGTAGGCGCCGTCGATCAGCGCCGTCTTCTCACCCCGGACAAGGTAAGCATTGTAGGTCGTTCCGGGGAGGGTGTAGCCGTGGTACTCCCTCAGGTTCCAGTCGATTGCCCCGACCCAGTAGACGCCGGGGGCGAGTTTCGTAGCCATCATATGTATCCCTCATGTTGTTCGTAATTAAACGAACGTTCTATTATATCCGAACATTTGATATATCATCCTTTCGATCTTAGTCTATGGAGCAGGAGATGACCGGCAGAGAGAGAACCAGCCGGCCGAAACCGAACCTGGAGATAGACCTGTATTCGACACGGGACGGGATGCGGACGGTCGAGAACCCGGTGCGGCGCGCGATCCTTACAGCGCTCCGGGAACGCGAGTACACGTTCGATGAGATCGTCGCCCTTGCCGGGCGGGCAAAGTCAACGGTCTCGGTACACCTCCAGGACCTCACGGCAGCGGGGGTGATCGGGTCCCGGGCCGACCCGGAGGACGCGAGACGCAAGATCTTCTTTCTCACCGGCGAGCTCGTCGCAAGCGTCACGCCCGACGACCGGGTGGCCGATGCGCTCGCCGCCTACACGGGGGCGTACCGGGCGGGATCGAGCGACCCCTTTGCGTTCTATAAACTGATCTTCCGGACGGTCCGGGTCTCGCTGATGCAGGAGGGGATCCTGCTCGACCCGCTCCTCACCCGGGCCGGCGAGCGGGTCGGGGAGGAACTCTATCCGGCGGTGACCGAGACAGATACGGGGGCCTTCTGCGCAAAGATCGCCCGGTTCTGGGAGGAGCACAACCTCGGTCGGATCGAGATCGCAGGGACGGAGCCGCTCACCCTCCTCGTCTACGACTGCTTCGAATGCGCCGACCTGCCCGTAACGGGGAAGCCCGCGTGCGCGTTCGACTCCGGCATCCTCCGGGCACTCTTCTCCCGCCACTATGGGCGGCCGATGGAGGTGATCGAGGCCCGGTGCTACTCGATGGGGTTTGATCACTGCCGGTTCGAGATTATTGCGGATGGCGACAGTAACGGCGTCGGGTGATCCACGCTACGGGAAACCGGGGCCGGCAGAACCCCCTCTTCCCTCCCCGGTTACGCGACCCTCCTCTTCATGATATTCTCAAACCGGGTATTGCTGATCGGGTGATGGCTGATAACCTCGCCGTCATGCACGATACAGAAGGTTCCAAACGCGCAAGGGGCATTTTGAACGGCATCCGAATCCTGGAGGTCAATCAGCGTGGCCTTGAGATTGAACCTGGTCCTCGCGGACTCAAGGATTGCAATCGTGTTCTTCTGGAATCGAGAACGGTACCGAAAAACAGAACCAGAAGATACCCATGCGATAGCCGGGAATCGAACCCGGGCTAGAGGCTTGGGAAGCCCCTGTCCTACCGCTAGACTACTATCGCTCCGGTACCAATACATGTTGACCGGGGAGGAGATAAACATTCGGCTCACTCCCTCCCGGCTTATAACGCCGCAGGGTGAACGTGATGGCGGCCCCTTCCCCCGGCCGGCCCGGGACGTGGTCACCCGCCCGGACGCTGCCCCTATAGCGCCCCAGAAGCATCCGGACGATGTAGAGGCCGGGCCCCTTCCCGCGCCGGCTGTGGTTGAAGATACGCGGCTCGCAGTCGTCGGGGATCCCGGAGCCGGAGATGCCCCTCCTTGAGTGGCGAGAGTGTCATAATGAGATCGTACCCGGACAGGCTCACACCATCCTCCCGATAGGCACGGCCCTTGAGGTTCAACGCCCGGTTGTAGACTGACCGGCGGCGATCCGGCCCTCCTGATCCGCCTGACGAAGGGACGCAGCTTTCACCCCCGCACCTGTTGCCCGGGCCTTCCGGCTCTGCCCCTTCACCTCATGAGGGAACCCTCACGAAGAAGATCGCTCCCGGCTCCTTGTGCATCCGCCCGATACCCTTAAGACGCCTCCCGGAGAATATGATGCAGCACCACATGTGCTGGCTATGGTAAGTCCGACGTGCTCCCGGAAGCACTGCCCGCAAGGGCTCGGGATTACAGAGATTAGTCAGGTAACGGACTCTTTTCTGGACTTACATAGTGTATCTAACGGAGGTGTATGAATGGCAAGAATGTACGCTCGGCGCCGAGGAACCAGCAGTTCCATCCGGCCCTACCGGAAGGAAGCACCCGAGTGGTCCAATACGGACGCTACGGAGATCGAGAAGATCGTCGTCGATCTGCGCAAAGACGGCATGTCGACCAGCCAGATCGGCCTTGCACTGCGGGACAGGTACGCTGTCCCTGACGTCAAGCTCGCCACCGGCAAGCGTGTAAACGAGATCCTTCGCGAAAAGGGGCTTGAGTCCGAGATCCCCGAAGATCTCCGGAACCTGATGCAGAAAGCGCTCGGGTTAAGGAAACACCTTGAGGAGAACAAGAAGGACGTGCACAACGCCCGGCAGCTCCAGATCGTTGAGTCCAAGGTGCGCAGACTGGTCAAGTACTACGTCGGATCCGGACGGATGCCGAAAGGCTGGACATATAAACCGGAGACTGCGGAGATCCTGCTTTCCCGCTGATGACCCCATGTCGCTAAACGCCGCTGCTGCAAACCTCGCCGATCACCTGCTCGAACAGGAGTTTGTGGAGGTGCTCGCGCACCATGACGCGGACGGCATAGCCGCCGCATCCATCCTCTGCCATGCCATGTTCCGTGAGGGCGGGCAGTTCCGGCTGAGGATCCGCGCAGGCATCACCGCGGCCGAGGTCCCTCACGACAGCAGCGTGCTCCTCTGCGACTTCGGGTCAGCACTCACGGACCTCTCCGGCGACGTGATGGTGGTGGACCACCATCTGCCCCACTTCGAAGGCGACTACCACGTCAACCCGCGCCTCGCGGGAATCGACGGCGATCGAAACCTCTCGGCGGCCGGTGCGGCCTACCTCGTCGCCCAGCGCATGGGAGACAACCGCGACCTGACGGGCCTCGCACTCCTCGGGATCATCGGCGACGGCCAGGAGATAGAGGGGCCGAACCGGGAAATTTCCAGCGAAGGCATCGGGAACGGGTTTATCGCACCCCGCCGCGGTCTCCGCCTCCCGGGAAGGGGGCTCGTCGAGCAGTTCGCACTCTCCGTCAACCCGTATCTTGTGGGATTCTCGGGCGAGCCCGACGCGGCGAGGGCGCTCGTCGCAGAGGTCACTGATGAGGATGACGTGGACGTCGAGTCCCTCCTCTCCCGGGTCGTGCTCACGGCCGCCCCGAAAGCCTCGCTCTCCGCGCTCTGCGGGATCTGGGGCACTACCTACAGCCTCGGACGGGAGGTGATCGACGAGGCCACGAACCTCGCCGCCGTCGTCGACGCCTGCGGCAAGGCCGGGCGCGGGGACATCGGCGCATCGCTCTGCCTCCGCTCGACCCATGCACTCCAGGAAGCCTGGGAGATCACCGCCCGCTATCGGCAGGCGGTCATCGCCGGCATCCGGGGGGCGCGCCGTCTCGACGAGCGTCTCGCTCTCTTTGCGGTAGACGATGGAGCGGTAGCAAGCGACGTCGCCGACGCGCTCGCAAACGATCTCGTCCAGAGCGGGCCTGTCTTCGTCATCGGAGAGAGGGGGGACCGGTACTCCGTATCGGCACGCTGCCCGCCGGGCATCGACCTCGACCTCGAGCCGCTGATGCGGAGGGTCGCGGAGGCATGCGGCGGCCAGGGCGGCGGGCATCAGCGGAGGGCCGGAGCCCTGATCGGCGCCGACCAGATTGACCGGTTCAGGCAGGAACTCTTAAATGAGGTGCATGCATGACCCGGATCGAGGGCGTCATCGAGACCCCGCACAGCCGTCCGGAATGCGTGGCGGCCGCGCTCGAGCCCGACAATCTCACCCTGATCCGGACCTACCCGATCGAGGGAGGAGTGCGGGCCGAGATAGAGGGGACCAGGCTTCGGTCGATCACCGCCTCGGTGGACGACTACCTCATGAACCTGGCGATAGCGGAGGATGTGTGCACATCGGCATCAGGCAGACAACCGGGAGCTCCGGAGTGAATCTGGGATACAAACAATCAGGAGAGAAGTGATACCATGGCAAAGAAGAAACAGGTTGGAAGAAGGCTGGAAGGCTGGAAGGCCAAGAAGTGGTACCGTGTCTACGTACCCGACGCCTTCGGCAAAGTTGAGATTGGCGACGCAATCTCGGCCGACCCCGCGAACATGGTCGGCCGGGTCATGACCGCGACGCTCGGCGAAGTTGTGCAGGACTACTCCAAGTCCCACATCAAGATGAGGTTCAAGATCAACGACGTGGCCGGCGACGCCGCGTACACCGAGTTCATCGGGCACGAAGTGACCCGGGACTACCTCCGGTCGATGGTCAAGCGGCGGGCATCCCGCATCGACACCATCCACCCGGTCGTCAGCAAGGACGGCAAACTCCTGCGGGTGACGGTCGTCTGTCTCACCCTCTCGAGGGCCGATCAGAGCCAGGTCCACGCCGTGCGGCAGGCGATCTCGCAGGCCCTCGCCGCCCGTGCGGCGGAGAGCGACTTTGAGACCCTGGTCAAGGATATCGTCTCCGGCGACATGGCCCGGGACGTCTTCAAAGTCGTAAAGACGATCTACCCGATCCGCCGGGTCGAGATCACCAAGTCCAAACTTGAGCAGGTCGCGACCGTATAAGGCCGGCTACTCACTCTTTTTCTTACGGCTCCCGCACCTTTTCGTAGTTGTCCCTCCGATGATCAGAGACGGCACGAAGATATATGCCCTATGACCGGGCATATCTTCGCAGAAGTGCGGCGACGGGGTGAAGAAACGTGACGACACAAGAGCACCCTGGGGGTGTGCAACGGGTAAAACTGTCCCGGATCGATCAGGAGTACCTGGAAGACCGGGAGACGGTGGCCCGGGGGATCATCAGGAGGATGCTTGTCCAGTTCCACCGGGAATGGACCGACCTTGCGGAGCAGGAGAGAGACGGCGCCTGGGTTCTCGCCGCAAACACGCTGCTCGACCGGTACTCGCACCAGCTCTACGACATCATACGCGACCTGGAGGCGATCGTCGACGATGACCTTGCCGCGGAGATCCGGGGACTCTCGGCCGAGATGATCAAGACGACCAACATCCTCATCATGATCGACTGCAGGGAGGAATGCCGCAGACAGGGCGACGCCCTCGCAAAGGAGGCGCTCCGCCACACGGAGCGATGCCTCGCACTCCGGAGAGCAGCGGCGAGGGGCCGGTGATCCGGACCGGCACCGGCAAGAGTAATCAGGTTCGGGATCTCACCTGTTCTCGATGATTGCTCACAAGGTGTTATTCCTGGTGCTGGACGGGATCTCCGACCGTCCTTGCGAAGCGCTGAACGGACTGACCCCTCTCGCCGCCGCACGGACCCCGGTCCTCGACCGGATCGCTGCGGAAGGCGTATGCGGGATCATGGACTCCATCGGACCCGGCATACGTCCCGGGTCCGACACCTCCCACCTTTCCCTGCTCGGCTACCCGCCGCAGGAATACTACACCGGCCGGGGCCCGCTCGAGGCCGAGGGGACCGGGATCCACATGACCGCCGGGATGATCGGCTTTCGGTGCAACTTCGCGACGGTCGACGCGAACGGCCTCATCACCGACCGCCGGGCAGGGAGGATCTCCGGGACAGAACCCCTCGCGGAGGCGATCCGGGAGGGCGTCGACCTCTCGGCCCTCGGTCTCGCGTTCAGGTTCGAGTCGGGCGCCGGCCACCGTGCGGCCCTCGCCCTCGTAGGAGAAGGGCTTGGGGATAAGGTCTCCTCGAACGACCCGAAGAACGAGGGAGTGCGCCCGCCGGCCGTCCAACCCTGTACCGACGATCCGGCGGACAAAAAGACGGCAGATGCCTGCAACGAGTTCATCCGCCAGTCCGCGGAGATTCTCTTCGATCACCCGGCGAACGTCCGGCGGGTGGAGGAAGGCCTCCCGCCGGGAAATCTCCTCCTGATCCGGGGTGCCGGGAAGATGGGCGCGTTCCCACAGTTCCCCGAGCGCTACGGCCTCTCCGGGAGTGTCATCTCCGCGGCCACCCTCATCTCCGGGATAGGGAAGGTCGTGGGGCTCGAGCATATCCCGGTGCCGGGGACCACCGGGTCGACCAACTCCGACCTGGACGCCAAGGTGAGGGCGGCGATCGCGGAACTCGGCCGCAAAGACTTCGTCCTGATGAACATCAAGGGCGCGGACGAGGCCGGCCACGACGGGAAAGGGATCCAGAAGCGGGACTTCATCGAGGTGATCGATAAGGCGCTCGAGCCGCTGCTCGATCTTGAGGACACCCTGCTCGTCGTCTGTGCCGATCACAGCACCCCCTGTGCCATAAAAGATCACAGCGCCGACCCGGTGCCGATCGTCATCAGGGGTCCCGGGGTCCGGGTGGACCGGACAGTCCGATTCGACGAGGTCTCGTGTGCGGAGGGCGGCCTCCATCGTATCCGCGGCTGCGATCTCATGCCGATCGCCCTGGATCTAATCAATAAGAGTCATAAGTATGGCGCATGAAGATTATACCATAGATGGAACCGACAGGAGACCACGACTGGATCAGGGCCTGTAACCTCCCGGACCGGACCGAACTCCAGGAGAGGACGCTCAAGACGGGGCTCGATGTCGTCATCGGTGAGAGGTGCCGGATCGATTACGGCCTCACGGGCAACGACGTCGTGGTCTGCGAATTCAGCAAAATCAACGGCGATATCGTTGCGGCCGGCGACGTCCGGATAGACAACTGGTGCGAGGTCGCCGGCGACGTTCTCGTGGAGGAGGACGCCTACCTCGGCGAGGGAGTGAAGATCCAGGGGAAGTTGATCGTCAAAGGCGACCTTGATATCGGGGATAACGTCAAGATCGAGCGCGGATTCGAGGCAAAAGGCTGGATCTCCATCCGCAACCCGATGCCGGTCATCATCTACATCATGATGTACCTCGTTGCCGTCCTCGGGATCGAGAAGCAGGAGGAACTGGACGCCGTCCTTCAGAAACTTTTCGGCGAAGACGAAGCCCCCGCCTCCACGCCGCTGATGATCCCGGCCGGCGCCGTCCTCAACATGCAGACCTTCTCGGTCCCGGAGAGGATGGCTATCGGGGCAGGGTGCCGGCTGCACGGGAACATCCGTGCCGGCTCGATCGCGGTCCGGGAAGGGACGACGATCTTCGGGAGCCTCCACGTGAAGGAAGATGCGAACATCGCACGGGGATCAATCATCCACGGCGACGTCCAGAGCGACGGCGACGTAGTGATCGAGCAGGAGGTGCATATCCTCGGGAACATCTCCTGCCGGGGCCTCACCCTGCACGAGGACGCCCGCGTGGACGGGGTCATCCGGGCGCCGGGTGGCTTAACGATCGAGAGGCGAACGATATGAAGGTTGCAGATATCCTTGAGGTCGACGGGTGCCGGTTGGTTGAACCGTCGTTTGCGGAACTGACGATAGACGCCTGTACAGCCCTGCTGTTCCAGGGAAGCCCGGACGAAGCCCGACTCCTGGTCGACGAGGAGGAGGAGCCGCTCGCGTTCGCGCTCCACGACGGTTCGAACGGCTGGCACGCCGCTTCGTTCCTCTTCAGGGACCCGACGATCGAGGTCATCGAGTGCTTCGAGGCCGTCGGCGGTGATATCTACCAGGAGAGCCGGGAGGCATGGCTCTCGGCAGTCCGCGAGTATTACAGTCTCGATATCCGCGCAAACGTTGTTCCCGCTCTCGAAGACCTGCGTCCCGACCGGGAGGGGAATATCCGCGACCTCGTAACCGTGGTCTGGGGCGACCGTGCGGGAACCCCCTGCCTCGACTGCTGCTGCGGCTCGGGCGTCGGGACCGCGGCCCTCCGGGCTGGTGGGGTGCGGGCGCTCGCCTATGACAACGACCCCGCGCTCCTCGCACTCGGGCTTACCCGGGGCCGCCTCGCGCCTGCCGATACCATCTGTATCGACGCGCAGGAGGCTTCCCGCTACATCGCGCCGGTGCCCCTCGGCGTTGCGTTCATGGCCGGGGAGATCTACTCGTACAACGCGAACCTCTGGGAATCGATCGTCACCGAACTCCTCATCCTCACCGATGAAACGCTGATCACCGTCGGCACAGAGGCCGAGGCGGCCCGGGTGGAAGAGTGGTGTGCCGAAGAGGACCGGGAGACCGAGGTCTTCGAGAACCGGCGCGACCCCATCTACGACCGGTGGTGCTGTGTCGCGCGGCGGGTATGATTTCGACCGAATGTATAAGGTAGAGTGCCCCCAACTTTTTTCTCGCAACCGTACACGTACCGCAAACCGGTCTGCCGATCGGAAGACCAGCTCAGGTTAACTTCGCATGAATACCGCCAAACGAATCTATAACGTCTTATTCATCTCCGTCTTTGCCACCATGCTCGGGCTCGGGGTCGTCAGCCCGCTCCTCCCCATCTACGCGGAGAACCTCGGAGCAACCGGCATCTGGCTCGGGATCATCTTCTCTGCCTTCGCGCTCTCCCGGTCGGTCTTCATGCCCGTCATCGGACGGATATCGGACAGGCGGGGGAGGAAGTGGATCATCCTCATCGGCATGTTCGCCTACGCGGTCCTCTCGCTCACCTACATCATCGCCGACAGTGTCTTCTCCCTCACGGCAGAGAATTGCGATTAACCCTCTCTTCCATCAAGGATTTGCACTTTCGTTCCGTCACTGCTGAGCCGTTTCCTTCCTGAACTCTTGCCTTTAGAGGTTCTTTTGGATTTTCTCGAGAGCTACCGCTCGGCAGCTTGCGCTTTGAGGGTAAGAAGTTGGCGGAGATTAAAATCTATGCAGGAGAAGGTGTTCTTGACGCGGACCCGGGCAACCGTCGTGACCATGAGATGCCCTGCCTTAAGCACCCGTTTCATCCAGGCGAACGGCCGTTCCACCAGTGATCGGGTTCTGCTGATGGCTTTATTTCGCCGGTTCTCTTTGATCGACAACGGATGACCGCGAGTCGCCCGATGCATGGTCTTGTCCATGGACGCCTTCGGTTTCACCCCGAAGTAGCCTTTATCACGATAGACCGTTTCGCCGTTCCGGGAGAGATCGATCCTGCTGTCATGGAGCGACGCGGTGGTGGTCTCGATCCGGCGAATGAGCTGGTAGTCTTTGTCCATGAGGATATGGAGTTTGTAGCCGAACTGGGACTTCGAGCCCTTCTTTGCCCAGGTGCCGTCACGGCTGCGCCGCGTCTCTGCCTGGTCTCCCCGGGGCGTGTCGGCAGAGGCGTGTCCGGGATCGGCAGTGATGAACGAGGCGTCCTGCATGACGCCGCGCTTGATGGTGAGCCCTTGTACCTCGAGTTGCCGCTGGAACTCCTCCCAGATCGCGGTATCCTTCCCGGTTTGCGCCAGGCGTTCCCGGAACAGCCAGACCGTCGACCGATCCGGAATGGTCTCCGGATACCCGAGGAAGTGGCGGAATGAGATCCGGTCGGTCGCCTGACGTTCCAGTTCGGGGTCCGAGAGGCCATACCACTGCTGAAGCACCAGCAGCCGGATCATCAGAACAACGTCGTAGTTCGGACGACCGCCTCTTCCCTCGGCATTGGTGTAGAGGTCAGCAAGGAGAGGACGGAAGGCGTCCCAGTCGATCAGACCGCTGACCTCACCCAGCCGATCGCCCAGGGCGGCAAGGCTGGCATATTCGTGCCGAATCGCAAAATTGGTAAACGTGCTCATGAGAAAAACGTCGATCCGTGGCTATAAAGTACTTTGGATGGGGTGAGGTTTTTCGAAGTTCTC
>NZ_DAXW01000009.1:0-43757 GCF_002506585.1 Methanoculleus sp. UBA430
AAAAGTAGACCGACGTTGACAGGGGGCGGGAGGAGGCGCGAAGCGCCGGGTGGTGGGGGTCATTTGAGGGGTGGCGCAGGGCCACCCCTCCGTGCGAGGAGCGCGGTGCGGAGCACGGCGTGACGAGCACTTCCTAGCAGACGATGACCGGCGAGTTCCGAGCCGGTCATGGTCGTCTACGGCCCCAGACAGGAAGAGAAGATCAGGCAGACGCCACGACTGGAGGGCGGCGAGGGGGCACGGAGTGCAGCGCCGGAGGCGCGACCCTCGCTGACCGGAGGGAGTGTGGTCTGCCGGTCGAGGGTCCAGACCCGCGGGTTTTCTCTCAGGTAGACCGTGAACTGCACCACCCCGGCGAGAACTCGCGGTGGCGGGCGATGTGTTGAAAAATCCTTAAGACGAGTCTTGTTTTACAATTTTTCCGTAGCCTTTTTGCTCAAACTCTATTGCATCGTCCTTATTGATAGACCACGTACATCCGTATGGATTGGTGTATTTCCATCCACGTTGCGATACGAGGTCGGGCGTGGGCAGCACTTTCACAAATTCGAAGTACACCTTCTCCTCTTGCTCTCGCTTTCTATCGTTTGGTTTGTGGATCACTTGTTCTTGTTTTTTATTGTCCGGCTTATGGGTCACTTGCTCGATATCGTCCGGTTTATGGAGTGTCCCTCTCTCGATTGTGCGCACCACAATCTGGTTCTTTCTGCCATTATGTTCGAGATAGTGATCCAGGTCGTTGAATATTGACGAAAACCTTGCTTCGAGCTCTTTAAGGTCTCTCACCTGTTCACGGATTGAGGATATCTGATTCTCTGAGACGAGGTCGAGTTCCCTATATTTACCTTCAGAATAGGAATTGGTCTTCCACACAAACCCGTTTTTTGGGGAGTAGACCTTCCAGAGAGCATCCTTGAATCTTTTGAATAATGCGTACATTAAGTTGATCTCTTCTCTCAGAGTTGTAGGATTGTCCCAGGTATTGCTTTTAAACACCGCATAGAGTCTCTTCAGGTCGCGTCGATAACAGTAGTATTTGTCCTTCAACTCGGTGAGCTCGTGCAGGACGGGTAACACAGAGTCTCTTAATCTGGCACATCTCTGGTGTTGCGCCTTAACATCAGCGAGATAATGCGAGTAATCCCCGTTCAGCACATACCAGACCCATTCCCTCAATCCTGTCGAGGGGTTTTTTGTTGTACATAGCGTCTTGTTGTCGGAGTTGATGCCAATAGTACGGATACCCTTTCGAACGTAGTAAAGCCTTTCGTGGGTTAAACGAAGGTCGCTTCTATCGATGTTCTGAAAGTTCAAAGGGATCTCATAGTCCCCCCACGCTTCATAATAGGGCTGAGGATCTAGGTAGTTTCTCAAGAGCCAGTAGGACTCGATTCCATCCCGGGCGTACTTCTCCTCCCGTTCCTGAAGTTCCTCCTGGCTGATCTTACTGAGCTGGATCTCAAACACCACGCTCCGTTCTCCCCTCGTTGCGTAGACATCTGCCCGCCAGTCGCCAGCCGGCGACTGGTATTCGGGTTGAGCATCCCATCCTTCTGCTTTGCAGATCTGGTAAATCTGGTTCTTGAGTCTTAAGTGGTTGAGCGATTCCGGCTCTCCCCCACACTCGTCAGATCTGTGAGCATGGTAGAAGTGTTTGAGGCCGCACTTCGACGTTCTGAGATGCCCGCTCATCCCGCAGCAGGGCATTGTTATAGTGAGGCCTTTTCTATGCTGAGCCTTGAGTTCGCTCCATTCGCTATCAGATAGATCGGGGGCGATAACCCTTTCACCGTTGATGATTGCTGAAAGCGGAATGTTGACCACCTCCTTGTTCCTGATGAAGTTTCAAGATATCCCTGCGCTGGATCTCCAGGGTATCGGCTCCTGCATCAGGCCGCCCCCTCCACAACCGCGACCTCATCCTCCGTGAGCCCATGCAATTCATACACCAGCCGATTGATTCGTTACTCTATCCTGCCAACATGAGCACCTATGGCAGTGCATTTTAGCACTTCCAACTGTCGTCAAATACATATGATGGCAAACTTACAACCACGCTGTCCGGGCATTTCTCTGTGCGCCTCTTTAGTTCTTCACATTGAACAGCAAGAGTCAAGTAGATTAGTGCAGAACGAGCAAGTTTAAGAAGTTTTAATGTTTTAACTTCAAAGTCACTGCGATATAGAGAATGGGCCAGTGAATCAATAAGACCTATTGAAAAAAATTCGTCTTCATCAGATTTGCTCCACTCAGGGAGGTGAAGTTTCAGATATTTATGTTCCAAGTGATTTCTTATCTCACGCAGATCCTTTGCCTCAGGCTCAATCGAATCCCTAAATGCGTCTTTCTCCTCATAGTCCTCATAGAAATCTTTACTCAACCAAAACAGACCTCGAAGAGGCAGGTTCTCCTTATGGTAGAAGTCTTCCCTAAGTATGTCTCGACGGCCCTTCTTAACATACCAGATTTTTCTGAAAGAGATGTCCCTTTCAGAGATGTCTAAGTCAAGGTATTTTCGCAAGAAGAAAGCGAGTTTGTCGAACAGTGAATACACCATTCGGTATGCTATTTTTACCTTCTCAACAGCTAAACCATAGGAGGGATAGTCCAGAGTGTTATAAAGAAGAACATCTTTATCAGAAAAGTGTAATTCACTGCTATTTATCCCATCAAAGAAAAGATATCGAGCAGAAACGAACTCTTGCTTCATTTGATTGAAGAGACCGATGTAATATGGGCCTTCATTGATGCCGACTACAATTGACGGCATAGAAATGATGTCACGCGCTCCGATTGAATAGGGTCCCAGGTCATTAAGCGGGTTGAGAAACAGCCTGTTGTTTAAACACCATTGCCGATATTCTATCTCTGATTCGGAATCCCCTAAGGAGAACGAACTCATATCAAAGTAGGATGTGAGAAACTCGCGTTGAAATGCCGCTTCAATTCTTTTCACATCTTTTTCAAAGGCTTTTTTCGCGTCGATATGAAGGTCGCCTTCCAGCGCTTTCTTAAGCAGCGAATATGCCTGCTTGATGAAGACTCCCCTATGCCCATCATCGCTGAGATAATCTGAATAAACAAGAAGCCCCTTTCCCTTTGTTCCTAGAGCCATGGAGAACGATGGATCGATACATAGTGCCTTGTCTCGGTATTCGATCCCTTCAGCAACTCTACCCACCAGATTCATGAGGTTTCCATAATTTGTCCACACTTGACACTGCCTTTGAGCAGGTAGGATCTCTGGATCTCCGGCCGTATGGTGGCAACCATACTTGGCTGCTAAACGAATGTGAATAATCTCTTTCTCAAGTTCTTCCTGTTCCCATTCCCACGCTTTAGTAAAATCTACTCTTTGTAACTTTTGTCGATTAGCCCAGGCATTAGCAAGGAAATAATGCGTGAGTGCCCGCATCTCCTGTGTGAGATTTCTATCGAGGAACTCGTCCGCGAGTCTCAATGCTGTTTCTATCCCATCATTTCTCTGTAAATCCAAAGACAAATCTACTAGATCACCGAGAATCTCCAGCGCCTCAGCATCAGTGAAAGACTCTAACATTTGGGTGGCAAGGAGGGAATTGAAGTATTCTTTGTAATCCATCATGAGCACATCAATTCTGGTTATCGTCAGCCTCGTTATTGACCGATTTTTTCCACAACCGCGATCTCCTCCTCCGTCAGCCCATACAACTCATACACCAGCCTATCGATCTGCCGGTCGGTCGCGTCGATCATCCCAGCGAGCACCTCCTTCTCGTGCGAGACCTTCGCCGCCACGAGGCGTTTGTTCAGGTCGAGCATCTTCTCGACGAGGGCGACGATCTGGTCGTGGTGGGCGACGTCGGCGGGGCAAGCCCATTTTCGGGCGAACCACGGCAGAGGGTGATCAGCCCGCCTCGTCATCAAGCATCTGCCTGACTGCAACCTGCAGTTCCGGGATCTTGTTCTTGACGACGTCCCACACGATCTCATTGTGGATCCCGAAATATGCGTGGATGAGGATATCCCGCATCCCTGCAGCCTTTCTCCAGGAAATATCGGCATGTTTGCATTTGAGCGGTTCGGGGATGAGTTTCACGGCCTCGCCGATGACCATGAGGTTCCTGATCACTCCGTCCTGCACCAGGTCGTTTGCCAGGAACTCCTCGTAGTCCATTTCCCGGGTATACCGTTCAATCCTCCTGATAGCCTCAAGGATATCACGGAGATAGAGGTTATATTCCCGGGACATACCTGACGCTCGGAAGGATGTGTGGTGCAAGAGCCGGTTTTATGGCATCGCGGTCGACGAGGTCGACTCTTCTCCCGAAGAGATCTTCGAGGAAGAACTTGAGGTCCATGTACGTGTCAAAAGAGCGCCCCCCTTCCCTGAACTCGATGAGGATATCGATATCGCTCTCTTCGCGCTCTTCGCCCCGGGCAAACGACCCGAAGACCCCGATCCGCCGAACGCCGAGGCTCCTGATCCGTTCGCGGTGTTCCGCCAGCGCTCTGAGGATGCCGTCAGCCGTAAGCATGTCGTATCATACTCCTGTTACCCGCCGATCAGGATAACGCTTTTCCCCCAGGGGTTGCCGGCCGGAGCGTCGGCCACTCCGGCTGGCAGGCAACTGCGACGTAACGCTTCGCACTATCGGCACGGGAGACCCAGGACGATGCCCATCCTTTGCGATCGAGCAGAGCGATAATGCTCTACCATGAACGTTGTGCATGCGTTGACAAATTCCCGGTCCGGCCGGGGCTCGACCGGGCAGGTCGCCTTCTTCCGGAACCTGTTCTATGCCATCTGCATAGCGATCCTACTGCTCGGGCTGTTTATCATGGACATCTCGATCACCTGGAAGATGCGGTACGACCAGTATTCGCAGGATTACTCGTATGGGGGGGACTAGCCTCCTATAAGCATAAGAGCCTAGGCGCGCGGGGGTTAAACCCTGCCCCCTCCCACTCGGGATGAAGCAGGGGAATACACCTTATTTTACAGCGAGATTTCCCAAATTGGACCGTTAATTTTAAGCTCTCATCCGCCATAACCCGTATCATGGTTCAGTCAGATGTTAAAGAGGGTAACCCGAAAGGGAAACGCAAGAGGAAGTATATCCCCGGATTAGCGTGTCTAAAGTTCACACCTGACGAGTACTGGAGCCCGGAGGAGGCACAAAGACTCTACGAAGGACCGCCTCATTCTCCCGTCCGGCAGGACACCATCTGTTTCGAGGACTGCATCAAGGGAATGGAGCGGATGCCCCCGGAGAGCGTGGATCTGGTCGTCGCGGATCCTCCGTTCGGTATTGACTTCTCAGGCAAAGAGCCAATTTACAACAGAAACCGCGATTTAGTGGTAGACTCGTATCATGAAATCGATGCCGATTATGGGGAGTTCACGGAACAATGGATGGCGTCGCTGCAGAAGGTCATGAAACCGCATGCAACAGCCTATGTTTTCAGTGGATGGAATCATCTCGAGGATGTCCTACGGGGGGCACGGCTCAGCGGTCTCACCACGATCAACCATATTATCTGGAAGTATCAGTTCGGGGTCTTTACAAAGAGAAAATACGTAACAAGCCACTATCACGTTTTACTGCTTGCCAAAGACCCAAACAAATACTACTTCAACAAAATAGAACATTATCCGCTGGATGTCTGGGACATTAACCGGAAGTATAAGGTCGGGGAAGTCAAGAACGGCACTACGTTACCCCTTGAAGTAGTTAAGCAATGCATCGAGTTCAGTTCCAAACCGGGCGATCTGGTATTCGATCCGTTCATGGGGATGGGAACTACCGCGGTTGCTGCAAAATCTGTCTGGCGGCATTTCTTCGGATTTGAGAAAAACGAGTTAATGCAGCCGGTTATTGATGAGCGGCTCGATTCTACAACCCCAGGGAAGAATTACACAACCTTGCAGGAGATAAAACGAAAAAATATTGATAAGGCAAAAGAGAAGTACCCGCTAGCGATTAAATACTTGAAAAAGGCGGGTGTGGAAATAGATGCGGAATCCTAGGGAAGAGGCGGAACTGATCGTAGAGGCATTGTTCGAGGACTATGGAACGGGTGGAATCACACGAGGAGAGTGCCCCGGAGTAGATGGAAGAGAAGCCATCCTGGAGATGAAGGAAGCAGGTTTCCCCGGTTGGCAAGAGGTAGAATGGCCAGGGTTTCACGTAAAGTTTCTCGTCCAGAGGGAATGTAGAGAGAAACTCAACGGCGAGGTGCAGCCATACGACCTTGATAAAAAGAGACACCTCGTACGGGGTGATTATGTCTGGGACACCCGGTTCCATGCAAATGAGAGATCGGACGATATCCCTCTGGGGGATGTGAAGGGGTATAACGACCTGGTGAAGGAGCACGGCGGTATCGGCCTCCTTGTTGTAGATGCTGCGGTCGTTAAGGATGAAAACGGCGACTTCAGACGATGGCACGAAGAGCTGAAAGGCGGATCGAGCGAGTATTCTCTAGAACGCGAACGCGATGGGAGACCGCCGCGCGAGCGGAAGTCGAGGTATTTGATAGTAGGAGTTTACGCCTACTTCTTCACCCTCGATGATCTGAACAAAGGCATCATGGACGGCTGGACCGATGACGATTTCCAGCGCACCATGAGAAATGCTAATGGAGCACGCCGGAAGTCAAAATACCTCCTCAAGGGTAGTGAAATCCCAGATGAACACCTACTGTTCGTTAAAAATTTCAATATGGATCCAGAAGAGTTCGAGGAGCAGTTCCCCGGGAATACATAACCTATTTTCTTCGAGCTCTTCTAGTAGCGTAACGTATCTTCTGAAAAATTGAATTGACCCTGGATCCAACCTAAATTTGTATAAAGGAGAAACAGGGCCATGGATCCCTTAGCGTTTATCGAAGATTATTTTCCGATCAGGAAGACGGCATGAGTGCCCTCATCTCCTGTGTGAGATTTCTATCGAGGAACTCGTCCGCGAGTCTCAACGCTGTGTCTATCCCCTTATTCCTTTGGAGATCCGGATACAAATCTACTAAACTACCGATAATCTCCAGTGCATTATCACCAGTAAAAGACCCTAACGTTTGGGTGGCAAGGAGGGAATTGAGGTATTCTTTGTAATCTATCATATAGCACATCAATCCTGACTATAGTCAGCCTCGTTACTGACCGATTTTTTCCACAACCGCGATCTCCTCCTCCGTCAGCCCGTACAACTCATACACCAGCCTGTCGATCTGCCGGTCGGTCGCGTCGATCATCCCGGCGAGCACCTCCTTCTCGTGCGAGACCTTCGCCGCCGCGAGGCGCTTGTGCAGGTCGAGCATCTTTTCGACGAGGGCGACCATGCGACCATGGCGGAAAGGCAGTTGAATGAGGGATGAGTCCGGCATGAATACTGGAAAAGTAAGATCCATTCCCGTCCTCCTACTATGGTTGTAACACCCGGTCATACGGTCAAACTTTCCACATGCCCGGTAGGCTGCTTATCGGGGGTGTATTTCGCAATGATTCCCTCGACATCAGCCGTGTTGAATGAAACATCACAGTGCCAGGTGCCGAACCCGCCGTGCCCGTTGACGGCACGAACCCATTCTGCAAGGGCGGCCCGCTTTGCCTTATTCTGCTGGCTGTCCTGGCCCTTCGTCTCCAGTACCAGGTATTCGCCGTTCTCAAGCCGGATCAGGTAGTCCGGGCGATACCTTCGCACGTAACCCTGGTAGAGATAGAAGATCTCAAACCCGAGATGGTCGTTCTTGGCCCATGCCTGCACCGCAGGGTTCCGGTCGAGGGCGAAGGCCTCGGTGGCCTCCCAGGTGCTGTCGTAGACGCAGAAGTTGATCTGCGATTTTGCGGTCTCGCCACAGGGTTTGGTGGTATACCAGACCGGCATGTCGGCGGTCGAGCGGATGGGGCGTGCCGGATCGAGGACCGGCACGATGGCTTCGGTGTTCATCTCGCGGATCTGCTCGTAGATGTGCTGGACGACCTTGTTCATGTTGAGGATGAGCAGAACCCGCCGGCGCGTGTCGTCGGTACTGAAGATGAGGGGGGCGAATTTGACCTTATCGGAGCGGAGGAACCGATCGATGATGCCGACCAACTGCCCGACGAGGTCGGCGGCGGTACCCCGCCACTCCGGGCGCATCTGGTCGAGGAGGTCCCGGGTTGTCTCGAAGATGATCCGCTGGAGCCTGATCCGGCCGAGTTCCTCAAGGTCGATAGTGGTGACCCGGTCGACGGCGGGTTTACCATCGATGACCGGAGCGAGTTCGGCGATCCGCGGCGTCTGGGCGGCGTCGAGGACGAGGGGTTTTGCGGTCTCTATATCGAGGGCGAGCCGTGGCCGGTAGGTGTGCTCGACCCGGAGCACGTTCGGCCAGGTGATCTCGTGCTTCCGGCGGGAGGGGAGCGACTCGATCCGGGTCTTGGGTTTCTCCGGCCTCGGCGGGGCGTCGTCTCCCCCTTCGTGGGGGAGGAAGGTGAAGGGGATGCCGAAGATGTTGACGTACTCGGGCGAGAAGAGGCCTGTCTCCTCATCGACATCGTAACTGGTGCGCCGGAGCCCCCGGCCGATGACCTGTTCGCAGAGGAGCTGGCTGGAGAAGGCCCGGAGGCCCATGATATGCGTGACCGTCCGGGCGTCCCAGCCCTCGGAGAGCATACCGACGGAGATGACATTCTGGATCTTCTCGCCCGGCTCACCATATTTCCCGACGGTGTCGACCTGCTGCCGGAGGTAGAGTGCCATCTCTTTCTTGGTGCGGGGCCGGTTCTCCTCTTCATCCTCGCCTGTTGTGATAGTCAGGGGTTCGTCGAGGGCTTCGGCCTCTTTGAGCACCTTTGAGTCGATGTGGAGGATTCTGCTGCTGTCGCAGAGGTCGTCGATGCGGATCTTTCTGTGGGTGAAAGCATAGGCGATCCTCGCGGCGGTCTCGGTGGTGTTCGCGACGGTGATCATGACCGGCGGGGTCCGGTAGCCGGCCGCTTCCCATTCTTTCTTCTTCTCCAGCCAGTCGAGGCCGAGGAAGTAGTAGGCGGTGTTGAGGAGATCGGGGAGGGGTTCGGATTCTTCGGCGCCTTTGCGGGTGAGGTCGTCGTAGACCTCAGGATCTGTGTAGATGTGGTAGAATCGTGACCGGTAGTCCTCGGGCCGCGGGTTGGCGTCGTCGCGGATGACGACGCGGGGGGTTTTGACGAGGCCCGACTCGATGGCGTCGTTCAAGGAGAAGTCGCTGACGATCCAGGTGAAGAGGGCTTCTTCGTCGCTCCTTTTTCCGCTCGGGGCAAAGGGCGTGGCGGTGAAGTCGAAACAGGAGAGGATGTTCCTTGCCTGGTGGATGCGGTCGAGGCCCTGGATCCAGACGGTGGCTTGATCGATCTCATCTTTTGCGACCCCTTTGACCTTCGACTCGGCCGGGACCCGCCAGGCATGGTGAGCCTCGTCGTTAATGACGATGAGGTTGTTATGCCGGGCCATGTCGCCGAGGACTTCACGGACATAGGCCTCGTCGCTCTTTGGACCGCGTTTGTCGACGCTCTTCCTCTTCTGGATCTGCTCTGCACTCTCCCAGGCGAGCGCGTGCCAGTTCTGGACAAGGACTTTCCCCTGCCTGAGGTTCTCTGCAAGGCCGGGCGGGACGATGGCGAAGGCGTCGTAGTAGTTGCCCTCGGAGGAGGGGACGAGGACGGAGAGGCGGCTTTTGACAGTGAGGCCGGGGGCGATGACGAGGACGTTTCTGGAGTAACGGGGGTCAGCGGGGTAGGCTGTCTTGTTGAGGACCTGCCAGGCGATGAGCATGGCCATGACGACGGTCTTGCCGGTGCCGGTGGCCATCTTGCAGCAGTACCTGGAGAAGCCGCCGCCGTCGCCCTCGATATCGATCCCGGTCTTTTCCGCGGCTGGCGCCTCGGTGAGCCAGATGAGCGTCTCGATGGCTTCGAGCTGGCAGAAGAAGAAGGGCATGCCTCCCCGTTCCTGGTCCTGCCAGTACTCGAGGAGGCGGCGGGTGATGCCGGTGACGCCGGGGTAGCCGGCCTCCCGCCAGGCCTTGACTCGCGGCCGGATCTGGTTGACGAGGAGGATCTCGTAGAAGACGCCGGGGTCATCGAAGGCGCTGGAGCCCTGCGTGGCGACGATGTAACCTGCCTTTCGCCGGCCCTTAACGAGGTCGAAAGTGCGGGCGGTCCGGTCGTAGTGCCAATGGCAGGCGGGTTCGGTGTAGGGCGAGGTGACGATGAGGCGGTCGATGGTCTTCTGCGGCATGGGTCATGCCTCCAGGCCGTCCAGCTCCCGCTCGACGATGGACTCGATGCCCCGGTCGTCGATGATCTTGACGGCGATACGCCGCTTTTTGCCGGGTTTGAAGGGAAGGGAGACGGTGCCACGGTAGGCCTCGATCTTCTCTTCATCAAGTTCGGCCTTGAGGCTCTTCTGGAGTTTTGCCCAGCCGTCGTCTTTGCCGGCCATGGGGAAGAAGACCTGCCGGGGGAAGAGGCTGCGGCCGTCGTAGTCGGGATCAAGCATCCACATGGCAATCTTCTCGGGACCGCCGCCGTCGACGGTGCCTTTGCGGGTGTCGTAGTAGTCGAAGCCGTTGACGGAGAGGAGGATCGTGCCGGCTTCAGGCCCCTCGGTGATCAGGTTTAAGGTGACGTCGGGCTGGCCGATGAGCCAGAAACTCTCATCGCTGGAGCGTTTCTTCTTAAGGTCGTCGGTCTGGAGGTCGGTGTTCATCTGGACTTTGAGGAGGGTGACGCCGGGCCAGTTGGTCTCATCGATGTCTTTTGCGGCTTCGGGATCGAACTGGAAGGCGGCGAAGACGAGGATCTCGGGGCGGGGGACAAGACGCTGTGCCTCTTTGAGCGCCATCTCGACCTGCCGGGCATCGAGGGCGGCGTGTTCGGGGCCGAAGGAGACGGCGACCTGCTTTTGAGTATCGTCCGCGGTCTCGCCGTGGGCGTGGAGTCACCGGGTGCCGCCGAGGGGTTCGAGCCGGGCGAAGGCGATCCGCTGACCGCTCCTGCCGCGGATGCCGGTGGCGAGGAGCTGGGTCCGCCATTCGTCCTGCCGGAGAGATTCGCCGGTGCGAGCGGCGGAGTCGTCGGCCGGGAGGGCTGCGGGGGTGTCGCCGGTGAGCGGTTCGACGGTGGGAGCGGGGACAGCCTCGACGGTGAAGGGGCCGGTGACGCGGACTTTCGTTTTGTCGCTCACGGGATCGTCGTAGAGGGTCTCCTGGGGGGCGTTTCGCTGGATGCTCTCGTCAATTTCGGCCTGCCGTTTCCTCCGGGCGGCGAGGAACTTTGTATGGGCTTTCTGTGCCGCTTCCAGCCAAGCGGGATCGGGGTCGAAGGGGACCTCCCATTCCTCGTAGGAGGTTTTTGCGGTGGCATTGAGAGCGGCGAGTGCGGCCTCGACCTTCGGCCGGTGCTTCTCGTAGATGGCGTCGATCTCGGGGTTGTTCGCGATAGATTTGAGCGTGATGTGCGGGACGGTCTTATAGACAAACCCGCTCCCGACGCCCTCCTCGGGATGGGCGAGGTTGTAGTAGTCGAAGACGGCGGTCATGAGCCGCTGCTTGGCGAGGGTGACGGCGACGCGGGAGGTGTCGCAGGTGATCCACCGCCGGCCCCACTTCTCGGCAACATAGGCGGTGGTCCCGGAGCCGCAGGTGGGGTCGAGGACGAGGTCGCCGGGGTCGGTGGTCATCAGAATACACCGTTGGAGGATAGAAGTTCCTGTTTGAACGACGTACCGCTTTGGATCTGAACGACTTTGAACGGAACCCCCAATGTCATACCAAAGATTGTTTATCGGTGTGAGTACGAAGTCATCAAAGAACCTGATATAGTTTAACGTACTCTTCGAAGCCTGGATTCTCCTGCTTTTTCTCAGCCTCTCCATACCTTCAGGGAAGGTCGCTTTCCAGTGGCTTCCCTGCTTTGGGCGATAAACAGATCCTTCGAACTCAAATGGGGTATCCTCACTTGCTGCACCTTGACTTTGGATATTGTCTAAACGATAGATCCTACTTTGCTTTTCAATCGAAATATCGCCAAATTTTTCTTCCTTCCGAAGCGCACGTCTTATCCCACTAGAAAGTTCGATTTGATCGTATTTACTCCCACCATCTCCAAGAGGGCTCTCCTTTTCGGTGAACAACGAATGGAACTTAATGCTTGAAGCATCCTTACAGTACCAGATTAGGTAATCACCTGCACGGCTCAGCGTTTTACTAGGGAAACCACCTGTTGTTGTGTATGCGATAATGCTGATGAAGTTCCCCTTCCCAAACACCTCATCCATGATCTCCCGCACATGATGTACGTTCTCGTCCGAGATCTGCACAAACACGCTCCCGCTCTCGGTCAGGAGTTCCCGGGCGAGCAGCAACCTGTCTCGCAGGTACGTCAGGTATGAGTGTAGCCCTAACTCCCAAGTATCTCGGAAGGCCCTGATCATCTCAGGCTCGCTCGTGAGGTCCTCGTCCTTGCCGTCCTTCACGTCCCGCTTGTTCACGAAGGGCTGGAAGTTTGATCCATACGTGATCCCGTAGGGCGGGTCGATGTAGATCATTTGCACTTTCCCGGCCATCCCCTCCTTCTCCAGCAGGGAGTTCATGACGAGCAGGGAGTCGCCGGCGACGAGGCGGTTGCTCCAGTTATGCCTGTGGCGGTAGAACTCCACCGCCTCCCGCAGCGGCGGGTTTTCGATCGAGAACTCAAAGAGTGAGGCCTGCCGGTGGTCGCCGTTGCTGCCCTTCGCCGCCCTGATGATCGTCCGCGGGTCGATCCGCTCATGGACGTGGAGGGATACCGTCGGGACCTCGAAGGAGGTGTGCTCGGCCTTCCCCGCCCACTGGAGCTGCGGGTCGAGGTGAGGGTCGTAGGAGTAGGTCTTTGTGCCGTAATTGGGTTCGGTTGCCGCGCTGACCAGTCCCGCCGGCGGGTTATTCAGCCGACAGGTCCCCTTATGGTCGTATTGCTCGATTGGTTTCGTCTGCGGGGATGATTTCTTCGCCATAGTTCACATTTTGCGTTACTGCATCAGACCCATTAAATGTTGCCGATTGTGAATGCGATATTTTATAGGTGGTTTTTACCAGAAAAAACGTCAGATATTCAAGATTTATCCCATCTGTTCCGGCGGTGATCCGGTCAGGTGCGGGATCATTGCAGGCAATGGAACCAAGAAGGCGCGCGCCGGCCGTCCGAGAGAACCCCGCCAGCCCAAAGGAGGATGTACGGTTCGTCGAAAGAGCAGTCTCCTTTCAGGACCCCCTCTCCCCGATCCAACGGCGGGAGCGAGGATGAAGAGCCCCCGTGGCCGTTCACGGGAGTGTTCACGGTGAGGAGCAGCGGGTGAGAGGCCCCCCGCCGGAATCCTGCCATGCTGCCTCCTTCTCTCTCACGGGACCGCATCCTCCGGAAGTTCCTCCGGCTCCGGCAGCGGGGGAAGATCGGTCTTTACCGACCAGCCGGGGTGCAGCAGCGCCTCCGTATAGGCGCAGTCGGCGATCCAGTAAAGGTCGCGCTCATCCTTCATCCGGTCGAGCAGAAACGACCACGGGCCGGGCGCGACCCGGTCCAGCAACGCCCGGTATACCCCGCCGGGATCGCCGCGGACCTCGTAGTCGATCCTGTCGGGAGCGTGGGGATCGTCGCCCTCGCCCCGGACGACGATCGCGGCTCCCTCTCGTGCGAGAGTTATCGTCCAGTGTGCCATAGATGATCGTGGTGCCGGCGGCAGACCACCGTCACTCCTCGCTCTCTGTCCGGGCCACCGTCCGGTATCCCTGGAGGGGATGGGTGGGGACGTTCTTGTACTTCGCTTCGATCCTGCCATCCTCCAGCATGGGATTGATGTAGTGGTTCCGAAGCGAGTCCTTGCTCCGGTTCAACAGGTCGGCCAGGTCATCAAGGGTCAGGTATCTCCCCTCGCAGAGGCGGAGAATTGTTGCCTCAACCACCTTCCTCGACGCTTTCCGCACAGATCCAACCGGTCTTGCAATCTCGCGCAATGTAACCAAATGTTCGGAGCTTGCGATCAAATGTTCGAAGCTTTCTGGCAAATGTTCGGAGCTCCCCGGCAAATGTTCGGAGCTCGGCTTCGAACAGATCCCAGGAGCTCCGAACATTTCACCTTCCATCGGGTGACGGCCGGGACGGTAGTAGAACGTGCTCCGGCCCGACCCCTCGCTCATCAGAAGCCCTTTCTCGACCAGGCCGTGAAGAGCCACGGTGATGCCGTGCGGATGCTCTTTTGTCACCTCTTTGGGCCTGCCGTGGTTAACGCATCCTCCGGAAGAAGGTGACGACCAGCATCTGCGTGAAAATCCCACGCTCGCCGAAGGTGCTCACAACGCGTCTCCTCCGGGATCTTTCGCGAGCGCAGCCCGGCCTTGCCCGGTGAGGCGGTACTTCTGGTGCCGGCTTTGCGGTTTTTCAGGGATGGTGTACTCGATCATCCGATCTGCCAGGAGTTTGCGGACGACCTTGTTGAGCGGACCTGAGATCTCTTTCTGTCCGAGCCCCCGCGAGAGTTCCGCTTTGGACTTCGGCTCGTCCTCGAGAAGCCGGAGGACTCTCGTCTCCAGCGACTCTGGCTGTGACTCTGGCTGTGACTCTGGCTGTGACTCTGGCTGCGGAGCCAGACTGGGGGCCAGAGTCCGGCGGATGATCGTCTGGAACCCATCACTGACGGCAAACTCCGGCTCCGGCAGCCCGGCCTCGGTGCAGCGCCTGATCATGTCCCGCGTCCCCGTACCCATCCGCTCGATGTAGCCGGTGAGATACATAGGTTCGGCAAGGAGCGGGTTGCCCGGCACCGAGCCGTGGGCCTGCCGGAGTTTCTCGAGCGTCAGGGACGGCGGGAGCGTGCCCGGGTTCCAGACCTCCAGGCGGTCGGCGAAGAGCATCACCTGGACGCTGCCGTTGCTCGTGTAGTCGCGGTGGGCGACCGCGTTCACGATCGCCTCTGCCACCACCTCTTTGGGAATCTCGTAGCGCACCGGCGCCTGCGGGCCGGCCTCGCGGGTGCCGACCGAGAGGGCGATCTTGCTCAGGACGAAGTCCACCGCCGCGTCCACGAGGTCGAAGACCGTGCCCTTGTAGACCCGGTAGGACGGGATCGGTTTGGCGACCCCGGTGCCGTGGAAATTGGCGCACTTGATCTCGGAAGAGATCAGGAACCGTTGCGGCTGCTTCCCGAAGAGGAGGACCGCGGCGTTCGTCAGGTGCCCGTTATCAAGCAGGTTCAGGTGCTCCAGCAATTCAGTGGGAGAGGCATCGGGGGCGAGGGGGAACCGGCGGGTTGTCCTGGCCGTGCGGAGGAACCACGCCATCTGCTCCGGATCAAGGTCTTCGGATATACAGCGGGAATTTCTTCGTGCATATCCATAGAATCGAGACAAGTATATATAGAGGTTCGACCTTCCTCCGCCCACTCTGGGGGGAGAGTTTACGTCAACCTTGGATGCCGCCTCGAGCACAATGGGGGTTAAAACCACAATCTGGAGAATATTTACCGATATTTCTGCTCTTCTTTCTCATCCTCATTTTGCACTAAATTGGATCAACCATACCTTCTGGTATAAAAATTACCAGATAGACAGATTCATAGGACAAACCTGGTCAGGTATCTGGCAATGGATAAATAAACCCGTTGTGTGGCTGTTCGCAACTGCGGGGCTTGTTGTTGTTGCTGAACTTGCATATTGTTCCCTGGATCCGGGGAGCGCAACATTCGTTACATTGAATTATGCAACACTGGGCACATGCCTGAATAGAATATTCTCCCTAAACGAACTTGTGAAGATCCTTCTGGTATATTTGATTTTTGTGGCATTGTATGGGCTCGCGTCTCTTATGTATAATGACAGATTTTACGTGAAAAATTTTGTAGATCATGCTGGAACCGGTTCAACAGCCGGAATTCTCAATAATCTGCTCCTTGCGGAGTTCGACCGTATCGGAAGCCTTTATCAAGATGTCAGCGAACGACAGAAAGTAGTCTCTGAAAGGAGACAACCTGTGAGCTCTTTAGGGGATGTCTTCACGCGTCCTGACGGTATCAAGGCGGTCCCCCCACAAATAAGGCAAGAAGGATTTGTCGATTCTTCCGCCTTCATTGCCGCTCCTTCAGGATCTGCCTGTAGCATGTCCACCACGGTATCTCCGGATTATTTCCCGACAATCCGGTGTTCGGCGGTCACTTCCCCGACCTCTGCAAACATCGCGGCGATGGGGCAGAAGCGGGTTATCGTCTGATCGATGATTCCCGAGATCACCTCGTCGTCCACGGCGGCGCGGAGGGTGATCGTCAGGTGGACGCGATCGAAGAGCGCCGGCATGGTCTGTCGCCGTGTCGCATGGATCGCAATGGCCATCTCGTCGGGGACGATATCGTGATCCGAGAGAGCAAGAAGGATCTTGATGCCGACGCATCCACCGAGCGACGCGATGAGGTAGTCGATGGGGTTGGGCGTCTTCCCGCCTCCGCCCAGGTGACGGTGCGCATCGATTCGAATGCTCTCGCCGGACGGGAGGGCGGCGGAGAACCGCATTCCGCCGTCGTACGATATCGTCATATCGACCGGGTTGAACTCCATCCGGGACCTGTCCCAGGGGATCTCTGCGTTCATCATACAACCATTGCATTCCGGCCATATAATACGGAAAGCCGCACAGCTGCCATCGCAGCCAGAACGGGCTTTCCGGACGTGGATCGCGCCCGGGCATCTTCTCGGCCGATACGCGATCCGCCAGGCGATGTTCCATAGGAGTAGAACTTAAGCACCGGAGGTGCAACCCCAGGGTAAAAGCCGTTTCCCCATTCAGATCTCAGTAATGTCGGTCAGGGTATTTCCGATGCAGGGGTCATCCCAAAAGGGCCTGCAAACCATTGCTGCATGTTGATCGGAACATCTACCCACGAGATTTATACCTCCCGGACCATACTCAGTGCCGCCAGGGGGACAGTATCCACCACCCTCACGCCAGCTCGTGCTTCCGGAGGAACTCCCGGACCTGCCTCGACTCGATCCAGCCCCGGTCGAGTTCCCGGACGTAGTTGTTGATCCGCTCGACCTGCTCCCGGATCCGCTCCACGGCCACCCCTTCCTCGAGCACCTCGGTCATGCCGAGGATCACCTGGAGCGGCTGGCGGATGTGGTCGCCAAGGATTGCGAACTGCTCGATGTTCCGCTCGATCTGCTCGAACGCCTGCTGCCGGAGGTGCTCGTTCTGTTTCCGCTCCGTGATGTCCCGGCCGACCACGTGGACCCCGACCACCGATCGATCGCGGACGATCGGGGACTCGTTCAACTCTAAAAATGCTGCCGACCCGTCTTTTCGGCGAAACTCGATCCCGAGCCCCTCGACCGGCTCGCCTGCGGCTATCTTCGTTCGCCCCTTCTCCCACTCGGGGAGCGACGACGGAACAACGTAATCGCGGCACTTGCAGCCGATGAGTTCGTCGGGGGTGTAGCCGAGGATCCGCATGACAGCCGGGGATATGTAGGAGATCCCCCCTTCGTGATAACAGGTGTAGATCAGGTCGAAACTCTGCTGCATAATCTCCTGAAACTGTGATTCGCTCTTCTGAAGGTCCTCTGCCGCCTGGACGCGCTCGATCGCCCTTCCCAGGCGTCCTGCAATGGTATCTATCAGCGACCGTTCGTCGGCGAGGAACGGGCCGTCGTCCATCTCCGGTTTCTCGTGGAGGTAACAGACCTCCACCGTGCCGACCGTCTCGGCGTAGGCGACGATCGGCGACGTCTGCCGCCAGGGGGTCTCGCGGAACCCCTCCGTCTCAAACTTGCGGCCGCGCAGCGTGATCCTGGCGACGAGATCCTCCGGGAACTGCCAGCCGGAAGGGAGCGCCCGGGCTACTTCGGAGAGGATCTCGTCGAGCGAGGTTCCCGGCTGCTCAACGATGCGGGAGACCGCATACAGGGTCGAGAGCTCTTTTACCCGCTCGTTTAAGTCGTGCGTCCGCTTCCGCAGGGCATCCTCCCCCTGCTTCCTCTCCGTGATATCCCGGGCGACGACCGCGACCCGGGTGACGGCACCCGAGGCATCCCTGACCGGGTAGAGGACAGTGCTGTACCACCTCCCCTGCCACATCTCTTCGAACCGCATGGACTTACCCGAGCCGGAGACCGCCTGCAGGCGTGACCGGTATATCCGGACCGCATCCTCGGGGAACACCTCGAGAACGTTCATGCCGATGAGGTCTTCCCGGCTCCGTGAAACCCGCCGGAGCAGCATATCGTTGGCGTCGATGAAGCGGCCGTCCATATCCACGAGAGCGATCATGTCCGGTGGGGCATTGAGGAGAGCGCGGGCGGTCGCCTCGCTCTCCCGGCGTGCATCCTCGGCGCGTCTTCGGTCGGTGATGTCATAGAGCTGCTCGACGACGAACGCCACCTCTCCATTGGGACCGAGGATCGGGCTTGAGCGGCACTCCAGGTACCGCCCGAGTTCGGGCACGAACTTCTCGACGACCTCTCGCTTTTTACTCGCGACCGCATGGGCCGTCGCACAGACCGCACAGGGCCCGGTCCGCCCGATGAGTTCGTAACACTTCCGTCCCGCGACCTCCTCCGGCGTCATCCCGAGCATCTCGTAGCCGGCACGGTTGTAGCGCAGGATCGTGTGGTCCGGGAGCTGGATACCAACGATATCGCCGAGACTCTCAAAGAGCCCCTCGAGCAGGACGTTCGTCTCCTCCATCTGCCGTCTGGCCTGCTCCTCCGCGGTGACGTCCTGCCAGACGACGACGGCGCCGGAGACACCGCCGTCCGTGATGACGGGCGAACCAGACACCCTGATGTGGCGATCCTCGCCCGTGCTCTCACGGAGCGTGTACCGAGAGGACTCGAGCACCTCACCCCTGAGCGCCCGATATACGGGAAGATTCCCGTGAGGGACAGGTCTGCCGTCGGGGGAGCGGATCGTGCCCTCCAATCCCGGGAGCGCCCGGGCGACCGGATCGTCCGGGTTCCCCGCGATCACCCTGCCGTCGGTGTCGTACACAAATCCCCACCTGCCGATAGCGGCAAGGAGCGCATCGCGCTCTATTTCGGCCCGTTTTGCCCGCACGGCAAGGTCCCGGTTCTCGGCGATCAGGGCCTCGATGCCGTCTGCGAGCCTCTCGCGCAACCGGCGGTCGAGAGCAACATCAGTCCCCTGCAGCATCTCAAGAAGAGAGGCCGGCGACACGTTATAAAGGTCCTCCACCTATCCTCTCCCTCCCGGGTGCCGCTCGAAGTTCACGCATCGCTCCCCTCCCACAGGGCAGGTATACCCCCGAAGCCGGAAGAGCGCCGACCTGAGGGCGCAGGCGTGACCTCAGGCAGGAGTACCCCGGCACGCCGATCGGTTCCAGGGAGTAGTCCGTCAGGTTCATCGGGCGGCCGGTGTACCACCGGCGGTTCTGCAGGCATGGGCGTGAGAGGCTGAAACATCATCGACTCCGGCGGGTAGATCGGTATGAATATAATTCTCATTCGATAAAAATGGCGGGGCCGGGACCTTCACCCCCGGAGGTGACGGCCGGGACAGCCCGGTTGGCCGGCCCGGAAGGGACCCCGGCTGCCCCGGTGAGGCTCCGTGCCGGAGAAGGCTGCCGAAGCAGGCCCGGGAACACCGTCGGTCCGGGCACAGCCGAAGAGAGCACCAGCAACTACATAAGGAAGGGAGATACGTCCATCGTGCGGCCGCTGATCCCGTCGGACCGCATCGGGTGCATAACTTGGACCCTCAGAGAGATCGTCTCCTCCCGGGCAAAAGGGTGCTGCCGACGGCAAACAGCCAGTTTGTGGCCATCGCCCCCGAACTCGGGCTCATATTCCTCTTCATCGCGCTGGTATCCTGCGCACCGTTCCTGGTCGGTCTCTGGTACGGCGAGACCGGGCTCCTCCTCCCGATGGCCTCGGCGCCGGCGGGGTTCGGCATCATCGGGATCTGGCTCGCCGGCATCCCGAAGGTGGAGGGAGAGGCCCGTCTCTCCGCCGCACTCTCTGCGGTCGCCCTGATCTGGTTCGCCGCCGCCCTGATCGGTGCCCTCCCCTACACGTTCGGTCTCGGGCTTCCCTACACCGACAGCGTCTTTGAGGCGATGTCGGGATGGACCGGCACGGGGTTCTCCCTTCTCCCGTCGGTCGATACCACGCCGAAGATGCTCCTCTTCTGGCGGTCCCTGACCCAGTGGATGGGCGGGCTCGGGATCGTCGCGTTCAGCATCGCCCTCGCGGGGAGATCAGGCCTGACCCGGTTCCGGCTCTACCGCGCGGAAGGACGGTCAGAGACGTTCATGCCGAGCGTCGTTGCCACAGGCTTTGAGATGTGGCGGATATACCTGGTGCTCACGGCCCTCGGTGTCGGGCTCGTCCTCCTCTCGGGCATACCCCTCTGGGACGCCGTGAACATCGTCATGACGGCGATATCGACCGGCGGGTTTGCGGTGCATACGGCCGGTATCCTCTACTACAATAGCCCGCTCCTCGAGATGCTCATCGTCCCGGTCATGATTGCCGGGGCTCTGCCGTTCAAACTCTATTTCCTCCTCTACTACAAAAGGAGATTCGGGTTTCTCACCGACCGGCAGGCGATCCTCCTCTTTGCGCTCATCCTTGCCGGGTGCGCCGTCGTCACGTTCGACCTCGCGACCATCTCCTCTCTCGCCCCCGCCGAGGCCCTCCGGCAGGGCATCTTCATGACGGTAAGCGGCATCACCTGCACCGGGTTCCAGAACGCCGACCCCCGGAGTTGGTACGCCACCACGGTGATGGCCCTCACCGTGCTGATGCTGATCGGCGGGTCGGCGGGAAGCACCGCCGGCGGCATCAAACTCGGCAGGGTCATCCTCGGCCTCGAACTGCTCAGATGGTGGTTCCTGAGGCTTCAGGCCGGCCGGCGGGCAATCACCCCGCTCCGACACGACGGGCGGGCGATCCTCGAGCACCTCCCGGAGTACGAGGTCTCAAAGAGCATGCTCGTCGCCGTGCTCTTCATCCTGGTGGTCGCGGTCGCCACCCTCCTCCTGCTCCACCTTGCGCCGCAGGGGGGGTTCGACTCCGCCGACGTCGTCTTCGAGGTCGTCTCCGCCGTCTCCAACGTCGGGATCAGCACCGGGTTCGTGAACCCCGGCATGAGCCCCGCGGCGAAGTGGCTTTTCATCATCGTTATGTGGGCAGGGAGGCTCGAGATCGTGCCCGTCATCGCCCTGGCGGCCGGGGCGTCGCGGAGGCTGGAACACGCCGTGTTCCGGTGAAGACATTCATCGGCAGGAGAGGGGAGACACATATCAGACCGGAGATCCGGCCGAAAAAAAGAAAACGTGAAGGTGAGAGGCCTGATGCTCCTGAAGGCCTAGTTCTTCTTAGCCTTGTCCTGCTTCTCCGCCTTCTTATCCTGCTTCTTGTCCTGGGACTTGTTCTCCTTTGCCATAAATGACACACCTCCTTCCCGAGGTGGGATATTACTGATGTTAGCGATTCAAGATATATATTTTACGCTCGAACAGCCAGTTTCCCCTCAAATTACGGCAAAATTCGGCGATTTTAACCACCGCGGACCGTGGGGGAGATCGGGGGTCGCGCCGGAGCGCCGTTGCAGCACGGGATCGCAAAAATTGAGTGAGAATGGGAGCAGGAATGGGGCCTTTTATGCCCCGCGCCTGACACTGGAGAGCATGTAGAGCGCAATCAGGGAGAGCCCTCCGACCACCTCGACGCCTACCACGATGGCCACGGCCGGGACGGCCCCGGCGGCCGAGAGGATCTCCGATATCGGGCCGAGCTCGACCGGCGTCCCCACGGGCGCCGATCCCGGCTCGGCGAGCCAGTCGTAGAAGAGCCCGGCACCGACCGCAAGCATGACGGCCGCCATGAGGACGAAGATGAGCAGCCCCAGGACCTCGGTCTTTCGCAACGGTCTTCCCGCAACACGCATTGATGCCAATTTGACACCCCCGTTCTCATGCATTCGTCTCACCCCATGCCGCCCGTCGGAAAGACGGGGCTGAGAGGCTCTTGCCGAAAGTAGTCTTCTGAAGGATGCACGCTGCGTGAGTCCGCTTATCGAGCAATGCGGCGCAGGGGACCCCCCAGCCGGTGATCACGAGTCCGGGCGGGGCTCTATAGTCAATCGTCATAACAGGGAGGCCTGCTGCTATACCTGCGGTCTGTACAGCCGGCAGACGGGGGGTCACGGAATCACCCGGTACATGCGGTATCTCTCCATTCATCAGAGTAGGATCGTGGGCAGGCCGATGCCGGAGTCGCGGGCACGATTCTACATGATTGAACATGACAATACTATGAGACAGAGGATGTATTTAATGGTATGCACCCAACCCCGATGCACCCGGAGGGTCGGACCCCCGGGGGATCAGGATACGCACCGGGGATTTGACCGCCGATACGGCGATGCGCCGCCGCCTGGAGATCGGGGCGGCTGCCATCAAGGTAAAACTGCTGTTTCCGGAAGTTTGTTGCTGAAACAGTTCAGAATACACCAAGACTTTTATCCGTTTCTCCCCAACGAATATGAGAATGCCTCGCCTTTACCTCGGGAAGATCCTGCTTCGCTGGTGCGACGCCTGCCACGCTCCCGTGCTCTCCGGGGTCTGCGCCTGCGGCGCCCCGACCCACCCGGTAGCCGTCACGCCGCCGGGAGACGCACGGCCCGCGTTCCCCGACGACATCGAGCGGATCAACAGCATATTCAGCGATCACTTCGGAGCGCCGCTGATACCGGAAGGCCATATCGCACTCCTGAACAAAGTTCCTGCCGAGGACCGCATGGACGAGATCGTCCTCGGCGGCGCGGTCGTGGGCGCGGTCCGCTACATCCCCGACGAGCAGCGCTGGGAGCCCCTCCCGCGCCCGGGCGCCGCGGCGTACCTGCGGCCGACGAAGCGCTACGTCGTCGCCGACGACGGGGCGGTCCCGTCCATCCGTGACGGGGGAGCAAGCCTCCTCGCACCGGGCCTCGTCTCGATCGACCCCGCCGTCCACGAGGGCGACGAGGTCTTCATCCTGACGGGGGCCGGCGAGTGCATCGGCGTCGGCAGGGCAAAGGTCGACGCCGCTACCGCCGCGACGATGGAGCGGGGGCTTGTCGTCCGGACACGGAAGAACACACCCTCGGTCCCGGTCCCCGGCAAGGCGACCTGGGAGGATGCGATCCGGGCAAACGAAACTCTCCTCGCAGACTACGAGGCCGCGAGCATCAAGTTCGTCCGGGACGTGGCGGAACGGAACCCCGAGCGGCCCACGGTCTCCTACTCCGGCGGAAAAGACAGCCTTGCGACCCTGCTCATCGTCTTAAAAGCGCTCGGCCCGGTGCCGCTCCTCTTTGCCGATACGGGGCTCGAGTTCCCGGAGACCTGCGAGAACGTGGATGCGGTGGCGGAACGCTACGGGCTTGAAGTCTTCCGGGTCTGCGATGAAGAGACCTTCTGGCATGAGTTCGAGAAGAACGGCCCGCCGGCGGTCGACAACCGCTGGTGTTGCAAGGTCTGCAAACTCCACCCCGTCGGCCGTCTGATCGGCGAAAACTGGGGAGAGTGCCTCTCGTTCATCGGGCAACGGAAGTACGAGTCGGTGAAGCGGATGCAGAGCCGGCGGGTCTGGCGGAACTCCCACGTCCCGCAGCAGCTCTCGGCGGCTCCCATCCAGCAGTGGACGGCGATGCATGTCTGGCTCTACATCTTCCGCGAGAAGGCCCCCTACAACCGCCTCTATGCGCGGGGGCTCGACCGTATCGGGTGTTTCATGTGCCCCTCGAGCGACCTTGCGACGTTCGAGATCATCAAGGAGTCCTGCCCCGATCTCTGGGAGATGTGGCTTGGGAGACTCACCGGGTGGCAGGAGAAGCAGGGCCTCTCCTGCGACTGGATCGAGCGCGGGTTGTGGCGCAAACAGGGAGATGCGGATGAAGAAGAGGATAGTTATAATTGATTACGGTCTGGGCAACCTGCGGAGCGTCCTCCGCGGGCTCGAGCGGGCAGGAGCCGTACCGGCGATCACCGCAGACCCGGAGCTGATTGCGGCGGCCGACGGCATCATCCTCCCCGGCGTGGGGGCGTTCCGCGAAGGAATGGAGATGCTCGGCAGCCTCAAGGACACGGTCCTTACCACCGCAAACGATACGCCGCTCCTCGGCATCTGTCTCGGGATGCAGATGCTGATGGACTCAAGCGAGGAGCACGGCATCCACCGGGGGCTCGGCCTCGTGCCGGGAGACGTGAAGCGTTTTATCCCGGCCGCCGGGGAGAAGGTCCCCCACATGGGGTGGAACACCATAACGATCGAGCAGGAGACCCCGCTCTTTGACGGGCTCCGCGAGGAGGAGTACGTCTACTTCGTCCACTCCTACTACGCGGCGGCCGCACCGGCCCACACCCTCGCGAGCACCGCCTACATCCACCCCTTCGCCTCCGCCGTCGGAAACGCTCTCACCTACGGCGTCCAGTTCCATCCCGAGAAGAGCGGTGCGGTCGGTCTCCGTATTCTTGAGAACTTCATCGAGCGGGTCTGTTGAGCGGGGCCTGCAGACAGGTTTTTCGGCCGCCGATGGGGGCGGTGCTATGTTGGTGTGCTTGTGTAGCGGCGGGGTTGATAGTTATCGCATTTACTGTTAGGAGCATTTCAGAATAGCTCAGGCGCCGCGAGGCGCGGCAAACAGAGCGACCAAAACGAGGAAAACATCACGGTACAGTGGACCGTGGAGATATCGCCTCTGGGGGAACGACTGTCGAAACGGCAGGAGTTCGAGCACCGTCAGGTGCGAGTTGCGCACCATCAAACCCATAAAAAAAGGAACGGGCGGTTCAGTTCCCGTTCGCGTGTTTCCGCAGTTCCTGGTCTCGGAGGATGTTCCGCTGGATCTTCCCGGAGATGGTCTTGGGGAGCTCCGAAACAAACTCGATCGCCCGCGGATACTTGTACGGAGCGGTGCTGTTCCGGACGTGCTTCTGGATATCCTTGACCAGCGACTCGGACGGCTGGTAGCCGGGCTTCAGCACGATGAACGCCTTGACGATCATCCCCCGGATCAGGTCCGGCGACCCGACGACCGCCGACTCCTGGACGGCCGGGTGCTCCATGAGGGCGCTCTCTACCTCGAACGGTCCGATGCGGTACCCCGAGGACTTGATGACGTCGTCGTTGCGCCCGATGAACCAGAAGTAGCCGTCCTCGTCCATACATGCCTTGTCGCCGGTGTAGTAGAATCCGTTCTGGAACGATTCCCGGTTTGCTTCGAGGTTATCCAGGTACTCCACGAAGAGCCCGACCGGCCGGGGATCGAGTTTGACCGCGATCTTCCCTTCCTCCCCGACGCCGACCGGGTTGCCGTCGTCGTCGTGGAGTTCGATATGCCAGCCCGGCACAGGTCTTCCCATGGAGCCGGGCTTATGCTTCATGCAGGGGAGCGTGGCGATGCAGCAGACGGTCTCCGTCTGGCCGTATCCCTCGTAGATTGGCTGCCCGGCGCCGTCCTGCCAGACGCGGGTCACCTCGGGGTTGAGCGGCTCACCGGCGCTGCAGCAGTGCCGGAGGTCCCGGAAGTCGAACTTGTCGAGGTCGGCAAGGATCAACATCCGGTAGACCGTCGGCGGTGCACAGAACGTGGTGACCTCGTACTTCTCTATCAGCGGGAGCAGTTCGGTCGCACCGAACTTCCCCCGGGTATCGTAGACGAAGATACACGCCCCCGCAATCCACTGCCCGAAGATCTTGCCCCAGGCGCACTTCGCCCACCCGGTGTCCGAGAAGGTCAGGTGAAGATCGTTCGGCTTGAGGTCCTGCCAGAGTGAGGCGGTGATGATGTGGCCGAGCGGGTAACTCTGGTTGTGCAGCACCATCTTGGCCTCCCCGGTGGTGCCCGAGGTGAAGTAGATCATCATCGGGTCGGTCGACTTCGTCTTCTTTGCGACCGGCATGCTGACCATATGGTGCGAGACACGTGCAGGGTACTCGAGTTCGTGCGGGTAACTCGCCCAGCCCTCCCGCTCTCCGTCCGCGAGGAAGAGGGTATCGAGCAGCGGGCAGGCATCGGCGACCTCGTCGACCTTCTCGGCGTTCTCCCTGTTCGTGATGATCATCCGGAACTTGCCGGCCTGCACCCGGTATTTGATGTCCTTGGGGGTCAGCATCGTCGGGCAGGGGCAGAAGACCGCCCCGAGCTTGACGAGCGCGACGACGAAGATCCACCATTCCGGGATCCTCGGGAGCATCAGCATGACCCGGTCGCCCTTCTTGATCCCGTACTTCAAGAGGATGTTCGCGGCACCGTTGGAGAGGTTCCGGAGGTCGCGGAAGGAGTATTTCTTCTCGTTGCCCTCCTGGTCCACCCAGATCATCGCCAGTTTGTTCCGGTCGGTCTCGGCCCACCGGTCGATCACGTCGTACCCGAAGTTGAAGTGCTCGGGGATGTTGATCGTGAAATTCACGCATGCGGCCTCGTAATCGGTTATATTGGGCCCGGAACTGTTTACCGGCGGCATGCCCGCCGGAGCCGCGTCCTGCACGGCGCTGCCGTCTGATGCACCGTCGAGGTGGTTCATGCAGAGTTCATTGAGCCATTCGGACCGGGATATTCCCCGGAATTCACACATCCCGTCGATCTTCTTCACCAGGTCATCCTGCATCGTGACCGAGTATCGCACCATACATACAATTTTGTGGTGCGGTATATCATTATTTTCTTTTGTTACGCACCGGTTTTTCAGGAAGTTGACCAATCTGCGGTGCGTTTGACCCGGATACGGGCTTAACATCGATCAGATCTGCCGCCCGGGGTGGAGGAGCGCACCGGTACCAAACATTCAAGTGAGAGAGGGTGCATCCGGACCGCATATGGCGGAGCAGACCATCCTCGTTACGGGCTCAACAGACGGTATTGGAAAAGCGACCGCACGCGCCCTCCTCTCGCAGGGTCACCGCGTCCTGCTCCACGGCAGGAACCTGGGGAAGGGCCGTGCCGTCCTCGCGGAACTGGAGGCTGCCACCGGTTCCGACCGGTTGAGCCTTTTTGTCGCCGACCTCTCGGTACAGGAGCGGGTCCGGGACCTCGCCCGGGAGGTCGGCAGGGCGGTCGACCGGCTCGACGTGCTCGTCAACAACGCCGGGGTCTTCATGCCGGAGCGGGAGGTTCTACCCGGCGGGATCGAGATGACGTTTGCCGTGAACTACCTCGCCCCCTTCCTGCTCACCCATGAACTCCTCCCGCTCCTCGAGCGAAGCGTGCCCGCGCGAATCGTCAACGTCGCGTCGATCGCCCACCGGAGCGCGCAGGCACCCGACCTGGCGAACGCGCCCGGCTTCGAGGATTACGACGGCTACAAAGCCTATGCCGTATCGAAACTCGGAATCGTCGCCTTCACCACCCGCCTCGCCCGGACCCTCGAGGGGACGGGGGTGACGGCAAACTCCCTCCACCCCGGGGTGATCGATACCAGGCTCCTCCGGGCCTATATGGGGGGGCGGAGCGGCGGCGCCCCCCGGAGAAGGGGGGGGAGGTGGAGGCGCGCCTCGCCGTCTCGCCGGACGCCGGCAGGATGAACGGCGGGTACTTCGAAGAGACACGGTGGGCACGCCCGTCGTCCCTCGCCCTCGATCCCGATGTCCAGGAGAGGTTCTGGGAGATGGGGCTCAACCTCACCGGATGAGACAGGGGTGATCCGGGGGGAAAGCATATGCCGGATGAAGGAGAGCGATAGCCCATGCCCGGTGACGGGCAGCGAGCACACAGGGGGAGATCGCATGAAGCGTGACATGAAAGGCGACGAGAAAGAAGAGACGAAAGAGTACTGGTGCGAGATATGCGGAGCGGCCTGCGACGAGATCACCGAAGAGACGTTCCCCGACCTGAGAAAGGCTCGGACGCTCTGCCCGGACTGCCGGAAGTCCTACGAGGAGTCCTGTAACCTGCAGTGACGGGCAGGGATGCACGACGTGTGAATCGGGACGCACCGCCGTCCGTCCACCCGGGATGGTTCAGGAAGGACCTTTTGTAGGGCCCGAGGAGAACAGGTGCGGAGCCTTCCCGGAAGAAGGCCCGGCCAAGCCGCGCGACCGTGCTATTCATGACGCTCACGACGTATTCCGGCGGGCGCACGACCACGCTCCCGGCCCTGGCCCAGGGCGACGGGATCCTCATCGTCGACGCCGATCAGAAGATAGTGCAGGCCAATGCACCGCTGCAGGCCCTTCTCTCTGCAGCGCGGGAGGAACTTATCGGAGCGGATGCTCTCGATACCATCCGGGGCCGCCTCTCTCCCCTCCTCGCGGAGGGCGAGTCAGGTGAGCGGGTCGTCGCCCTCCTCCGGGACGGGCCGTACCCGCCGCCGATAACCATCGGCATCCTGGTCCCCGGTTCCGGTATCCGGCGGGTATCCATCACATCGAGCGTGATCGAGGGCGCGAAACCCGTGCTCCGGCTCCTCGTCTTCCACGACACCGGCAAAGGAGGTGCCGAGCCGGTCCCGGGGCCTTACCGAGACCTCCCCCCGGTCTTCTTCGGCCAGGACCGCGACCTCCGCTACACGGGGGTCTTCATCCCCGGTGACGCCGGCCCCCTCTCGACCCTCACTCCCGGAACTACGGACGCGGACCTCTTCTGTCCGGAAGAGACCGCACGGCTAACCAGACTCAAACGCCGTGTTCTGGAGGCAGGGGAGGCGGTACGGGAAGAGATCCCCCTCACCATCAACAAAACCACCTACACCATCGACCTGATCCTGGTGTCGTTGAGCGACAGTGAAGGAGAGGTGACGGGGCTCATGGGAGCCATGCTCGATGTCACGGGTCAGCGTCGGCCCAGTGAAGCACTCTTAACGAGCGAGCGGCAGCTTGCCACCCTGATGAGCAACCTCCGGGGCATGGCCTACCGGTGCAGGGCAGACCGCAAGTGGGCAATGGAGTTCGTCAGCGAGGGAGCAAAGAGGATCACCGGCTACGCACCGGACGATCTCGTCGGCAACCGGCGGGTCGCTTACGCCGACCTCATCCACCCCGACGACCGGGAACGGGTCCGGGAAGAGGTCACCGCCGGGCTCGCCGAGGGGAAAGGTTTCCAGATGACCTACCGCCTCATCACCGCCTCCGGCCAGGAGCGATGGGTCTGGGAGCAGGGGCGGGGAGTTCCCGATTCGCAGGGCGGCGCCGGGGTGATCGAGGGCTACATCACCGATATCACCGATCGGGTCAGGGCCGAGGCCGCCCTTGCAGAGAGCGAGGAGCGGTTCCGCACGATATTCGAGGAGGCCGGGATCGGCATCATCCTGACCGATACGCAAGGGAGAGTCGTCAAAGTCAACCCGGCACTCCAGCAGATCCTCGGCTACAGCGCCGACGAGTTCCAGGAGATGACGGTCGCCGGGCTGACCCACCCCGACGACGTGGAGGAGAGCAGCAGATGCCTTGCGGAGCTGGTTACAGGAGAGCGCGATCTCTACCGGCTGCAGAAACGCTACGTCACCCGTTCCGGAGGGGTCGTCTGGGCCCGAGCGACCGTGACGGCTCTTCGCGACGCCGACGGAACCGTCCGGTATACGCTCGGTATGGTGGAGGATATCACCGCACGGAAGCAGGCCGAAGAGGACCTCGCCGAGAGTGAAGAGCGGTTCCGGAGTATCTTTACCACCAGCCACGCAGTCATGCTGATCATCGACCCGGAGACAGGGGCCATCGTCGATGCGAACCCTGCAGCGAGCGCTTACTACGGCTACCCCCGCGAGGTCTTCACCACGATGCGGATCAGCGACATCAACACGCTCAGTTACGAGGAGATACTCCAGGAGATCCAGAAAGCGGAACCAGATGGCGAGCGGCACTTCTCGTTCCGGCACCGGCTGGCGGACGGCCGGGTCCGCGACGTGAACGTCTTCAGCGGCCGGGTGGTCGTCCACGGGCGGGTGCTCCTGCACTCCATCGTCCACGACATCACCGAGCAGCGACGGGCGGAGGAGCAGTTCCGGGCGCTCCTCGACGCCATACCCGATGCAGCCCTGCTCATCGACCGTAGCGGAACGGTCCTCGCCTTGAACGAGGTGATGGCGGCACGGCTCGAAAAAAGTGTCGCGGAACTCCTCAGGACGAACATCTACGATCTCTTCCCACCCGAACTGGCGCCGGTACGGCGGGAGGCGGTTGAGCGGGCGGTCCGTACAGGTAGCCCCCTCCGGCACGTCGATGAGCGCTCGGGAATGGTCCTGGAAGGCATCCTCTTCCCGATCCCGGGCAGCAGTGAGGAGGCGGAGAGGGTGGCGATCATATCCCGCGACATCACCCGCCAGCAAGAACTCGAACGAGCCCGAAAAGAGGCATTCTCCCAGATCGAGCAGAACATCGAGCAGTTTGCCGTCCTCGCCGACCATATCCGCCAGCCGCTCCAGGTGATCCTCGGCATGGCCTGCCTGGGCGAGGACGAACGGGTGACCGGAACCATTCGGGACGAGGTCGAACGGATCAACGGGTATATCCGGCAGCTCGACAGGGGCTGGATCGAGTCGAGGAAGATCCGGGAGTTCCTCCGCCGGTATGAACTGGTGTAGGCACGCCGTCGGGCTGCCGGCTCACCGGCTCCCTCCAGTACGTTCCCGGATCCTCTCCACCGCATCCCCTGCAGCCCTCCGGACGTACCAGTCCTCATCGTTGAGGATGCCTCTAAGAGCCTCGACCGCCCCTGCGTCCCCGATCTCAGCCAGCACGTCCGCGGCACGTTTTCTGACGTCGCCGTCGGGGTCGCCGAGTGCGGAGACGACCCGAACCGCGGCCGGGGCCCCTATCGCGACGAGCGCCGCCGCGGCCTCCCGCCGGATGCTGTAGTAATCGTCGTGGAGGAGGTCCATGAGCGCCGGGACCGCACGCGGGTCGCGCACCTCGCCGAGGACCCTTGCCGCCCGCCGTCGGATGCTGTCATCGCGGTCGTTGAGGACCGCGACAAGCGGCCCGACCGCCGTCTCGCCCATCCGGGCCAGATCGCTCCACTGCTCCTTCGCGATCAGGTAGAGGGCCGTCTCCTCCCCCGGCCCCGGCGGCCGGCCCAGGCGGTCGAGAGCGTCCGCAACCCCGGCGCGAACGCGGAAATGCCCGTTCGTGAGCGCGCCGGGGAGCTGTCGGGCCGCCGGCTCCCCGATCAACACAAGAGCCGCCACCGCACCCTTCCGGGCCGTATCGTTCCCCTCCGCAAGGACCGAGAGGAGCGGTTCGACCCCCGCCTCGCCCATCATGCCGAGCGCCCGCACCACAACCCGTCCCACACGCCAGTCCCCGTGCAGGAGCGTATCGGTGAGCGGGGTGATGGCAGCCGGGTTGCCGACCTTGCCGAGCGTCGCGGCCGCTCCCATCTGGATCGCCGGGGAGCCGCCGTGGAGAGCCCGGACCAGCGGCTCGACGGCGGCATCCCCGATAGCGACAAGCGCCCGCGCCGTCCCGAGGCGGATATGCCAGTCACGGTCCTGGAGGGCATCGATGAGCGGCGCGACCGCCGGCTCCCCGATCATCTTGAGCGCCTCGACCGCCTTCCTCTGCCCGCCGTCCTGCTCGACGCGGAGCTCGTCGATCAGCCTTGCGACCGCAGGGGCGCCGATCATGCCGAGCGCCCGCGCCGCCCCCATCTGGATTGCGGTGTCCGGGTCGTTGAGCGTCCGGATCAGCGGCTCGACGGCCCCGGCCCCAACCTCCCCGACAGAGGCCCACTGCTCCTTTGCAATCAGGTAGCGGACGGTCTCGCCCTCGGTCTCCGGCGTCCACCCGGCTCTTCCGAGGATCTCCGCCGCACCCAGCCGTACGCGGTAACGCTCGTCCGAGAGCGCTTCCGTCAGATCGGCAACGACCGGGCTGCCGATTCGGGTGAGCGTGTCGGTCGCTTCCAGGCGGACAGCGTCGTCCGGGTGCCCCAGCGCCTCAATCAACGGGGCGACAGCCGGGTCCCCTAGATCGATGAGCACATCACCGACCCGCTGCCGGATCCGGGCGTCGCCGTTCCCGAGCGCCTCGATCAAGAGATCGATGGAAGACTCGCCTATCGTCGCCAGGACCTCCGCCGCAGCCTCACCCGTATCGGGAAGCACGAGGGCCGGGATGAGCGCATCCGCGGCAGGCCTCCCGATCCGCACCAGCACCCCGGCAGCCGCCGGGCGGAGCGTCTCCTCGCCCAGGGCATGGATCAGGGGTTCTACGGCCGCCCCCCCGATCCGAACCAGCGTATCGCCTGCGAACTCGGAGCGGCCCCCCTCCCCGAGCAGGCGGACCAGGGGGAGAACCGCAGGTTTCCCGAGCAGGACAAGCGACTCCGCCGCTCCCGCCCGGACACCGGCATCCGCGTCCCCGAGCCGCGCAACCAGAGGATCGACGGCGGCGACTCCGAGATCCACGACCTCCAGCCATCGCTGCAGCGCAATCAGGTAGACGACCTGCTCCTCTATCCCCGCGGGAACCCGGTCGAGTCTCCTGAGGACCAGGCCGGCCCCCATGCGCGTCCGGGCGTTCAGATCGCCGAGCGCTTCGACAAGCGGCCGGAGGGCGGCGTCGCCAATCCCGGTGAGCGCGGTCACCGCTCCGGTGTGGCCGTCGCCGTCCTCGCCGAGGAGAGGAATGAGGGGACCCGCCGCAGGGGCACCGATGCCGATCAGGGCGTCGACGGCTTTCCGGTGAAGACGGTCCCCGCCGCTCCTGACGAGTTCGACAAGGGCCGGGACAGCCTCATGCGCCCCGAGCCTGCCCAGAACCTCGACGGCGCTCTCCCGGACTGCGCCGGTTGCCCTCTCGAGCAGCGTAAGAACCGGGGTTACGGCCGGCCTCCCGATGGCGATGAGCGCATCTGCCGCCGCCGGAGCAACGGCATCGTCAGCGAGGGCATCCACGAGCGGACCTACGGCCGCAGGGAGGCCGATCTCGCCGAGCGTCGCCGCAGCCTCCCCGCGTAGGCGGTCGTCGTCGCCGTTGAGGATCCGGATCAGCGGCTCGACGGCCGGCTCGCCCATCAGGGCAAGTTCTATCCACTCCTCCCGGGCGATCAGGTACCACGCCCGCTCAGTGTCGTTCCAGGGTTCCCAGCCCATCTCGTCAAGGACCCCGGCGGCAAGACGCGACCTGCCGGAGGTCAGCGCCAGGATCAGGGGCGGGACCGCCGCCTCCCCGAGCGCACCGAGGACTCTCCCGAGCGTCTCCTGCACCCCTCCGTCCGTCTCGTCCAGGGCCCGGACGCATCCCTCCGCTGCCGGCTCCCCGATCTTTACCAGGGCCGCCGCCGCCGTCTCGCGGAGAGAGAGGTCGGAGAGCAGCCCGATGAGCGGATCAACTGCAGGGAGACCGATTTCGGCGAGCGCCATACCCACCAGCGGTCGGATCTCATCGTCCGCCTCGGGGAGGAGATCGACCAGGGGGCCGACCGCAGCCTCACCGACCTCCCCGAGGGTCCGGGCGGCGTTCCACCATGCCTCCCGGTCCGGGGATCTCAGGATGCGGATGAGGGGATCGACTGCAGCCATGCCATAGTCCGCAACATCGAGCCACGCCTCTTCGGCGATGTGGTACCGGATCGCCGCGGCGTCATCGGACGGCTCCCATCCGAGTTCCCGGAGGATAGAGGCGGCGGATCGCCGGATGCTCCCCTGAGGCGCGTCAAGCGCCTCGACGAGGTGGGGGGCCGCCGCATCGCCGATCTCCCGGAGCGCGTAACGAGCGCCGAACTGCACCTCGTCGTCATCCCCGGCGAGCGCTGCGATGAGGGGGGGCACGGCAGGCTCTCCGATGCGGACAAGCGTAGCGGCCGCCCCGGTCTGCACCACACCGTCCCCGAGTGCGGCGATCAGCGCCGGGATTGCATCTTCGCCTATCAGGGCGAGGGCTTCGGCGACGCACCACCGCCTTCTGTCATCTGCACGAGCGAGCGCTTCGATCAGGGGAGCCACGGCATCGGCTCCGCGCTCCGTGACGGCTCTCGCGGCGCGTCCGCGGACCCCGGCATCCGGACTGCCGAGGTCATCGACGAGCGACTCCACCGGGCGGTCCCGGTCCGGGAGAACGGGTGCAACCGCCGGCTCATCCTCCACCGAAAAGGCAGCGTAACCAGGAGCCCCCGGCGAGGAGTCATCGTCGTCGAGCCCGAGCATTCGCATGAGTTCCTCATCGGTGAGCGGAACAGGCAGGTCATCCGGGACGGGTCCGGGAAGGTCATCCGGATCGCCGGAGACACCGTCGTCCGGGCTGTGGTCGAGGGGGAGGTCAGGGAGCGGATCCGTCTCATCCGGGGAGGCGGGATCCTCGAACCAGTAGAAATCACCCGAGACCTCTTCGACCTCCTCGTCCGAACCGCCGGGGGAGAGGTCGTCTGCATCTTCACCCGGGGAGGCGGGCTTGTCGATCGGCTGGAGGAGGACCACGGGGACCGTTTCAAACCCTTCCTCGACGCCCGTCTCATCGTCGGTTCGAGCGTGCTCGCCCGGGAGCGGATCGAACGGGAACTCCGGGCGGAGGGTTCCCGGGTCAGGGCCGCCCTCCTCGTCGTTCTCTCCAGTGCGTCTCTTCATCCAGCGCCTGAAGAAGGACTGCTTCTCCGGCCCCAGTATACCAGGAAGACCCACAAGAGGGCAGAAGGTTTCAACTGTCTGAAATTCCTGGAGTCCCGGCGTCCCCACCCAGAACAGAAGGAGGGCAAGAACTGCAATGCCAGAGGCCGCGAACGCCAGAGTCTGCAAGGCCCGCCTGTGGCCCTCGCCGGAGACGCACGCCATTCGTCCCGTCATATGACCGATTCCCGCTACGGCATCAACGGAGGAGGCATTCCGGAATGCTCGCGGGGTCTCGATGCACATGAGGAGAACTCTACGTCTGAAAATTAAATAGGTTTGTTTTCTGTGCCCCGCAATGAGATACTGCCTGAATATAATTGACTCCAGGGACACAGGCCGGGGAGGCACGAGTCCGGTCGGTCCGGGCCGGCAGCCATCCCGTATGAGCGGATCAGAAACCTTCGTTCATGATCCGTTCGAGTTCCGAACGCTTGATCCGCCAGGACCCCCCGCACTTGACCGCCGGGATCCGCTCTTCCCGGATGAACTCCCGGATCCGGCCGGGGGTGAAACTCAGAGTCGAGGCGACATCATCGACGGTGAGCATCCGCTCGCCCGGGCTGTTATGACCGTACCCGATCGTCTCCCAGTCCTCGTCCGGCATCATGATGGTGATGACCGGCTCGCCGTCATCTCCCGGGGAGACCGTGGCCTTGAAGGTGAGGGTAGGGACGAACCCGTTCTGGTAGAGGCTGACCTGGAACTCGAACTCCTCCTCGGTCGTCGTGCAGGCTTTATCCCTGAATGCGTGAAGGGTGTCCCAGAGATTCTCCGTGACGGTCTCCTGCGGAATATTCGGGAACGGCACCATGCTCTCTGCAGCCCGTGCCGAGACCGCGAGAGGGAGTGTGATTCCGATATCCCTTCCCATCCGGGTGATCTCGATCAGGTCCCCGTCGTCGATAGCATCCTGCCGGGTCGTTCTCTGTCGATCCGGGTCCGCCAGCCCCCAGGTCTCGTCCGGTGTCTTTAATCGTACTCTTCGCATCTCCATGAACCATATCTCTCCGGGATATTTTCGCGCCTTTCTATACCACTATAGGATATCGACCATAAAAGATTTACCAAATATTTCACGAGATTTTGCGATTTGTTTCACGCTAAAGGCTTATTTTGAGAGCCCCGGGAGCGAATTCCCACCGCGATCCGGCAGGATACCGAACATGGGTTCAAAAAAGACCATTAACAGACAGAATATCCAGAAAAAACGGATGATATGCCCCAATTTACCAACCCGGAACCCCAATCCTGAGGGCAGGTTCCCAACAAAGGCTATATAGCAGCAGGACGAGTCTTGAGCAGTGATCTCTCCCGTGACATCCGCCGGTGGCGATGCATACATTACACTTCTGGGACGTTCAACGTGGGCGCTCGTCAACGCTTATCATGCAGTCCTGCGGGAGAAGGGGTTGCGCCCCGAACGGGTCTCTATCGTCACCGAGGAGCCGTACGCAGAAGATGCATCGACCGCAGCCGAGGCTGTCCGGATAGTCTCGGGACGCTACGGGGTTCTTCCCGTGATCGAAGTGATAGTCCTGCCTGAAGCGGACTTCGTCCGGGCCGGGCAGACGATCCGCTCGCTTGCAAACGATTTTATCCGGCAGGGGTTCGACGTGGCGATCGATATCACCTCGGGGAGGAAGGTCACGGTCGCCGGAGCGCTCATCGCGGTCTCCGTTGCGGGGCTCGACCTCCGGCACATCTACTACCTCGCCATGAAGAGCACCGACGACGTCGCAAAGCCGTACATGATGATCCCGCATCAGATCCAGAGGATCCGCGACATCATGGAGGATGCGGGGGCACGGCCGTGAACGACGTGGTCATCCGGGAGGACGAGGTGCAGGTCTTCCTCAACAGCCTCGATACGGTTCGTGTCTCCTACCCGCTCTACGAGGGGGACCTCCTCGTCGCACGCCCCGAGGGGACCGGTTTTCGGCTCGAACTGCCTGCAACGCGTGAGACGTTCCAGGACTGGCTCTCGGCGTACGGACCGATCGCGGGCGAACTTCCCTCGTACGGCGACCTCCAGGAGTGCATGTTTGCAAGCGGGATCGCGCGTTACGTGAACCAGGCCGCCTTTGAATCGATGCTGATATCCTACGGGCAGTTGAAGAAGACCGTCTTCTTCGGCCTGGATACGAACCTCTTCTACCACGGGTTTGTATCGAACAACCCGGGCATCAACCCCGCTTCCTACCTGATCGTCGAGACCGTCCGGGACGAGATCACCTACGCCATCAACCGCAAGTACCCGGCGAAGATGATCGAGGAGATGGCGGCGCACGCGCCCCGCTGCCGTGAGTTCATCAGAGAACTCGAGAACAAGCGGATGAAACGGTCCCGGAAAGCGGCATACCTCGCGCTGAAAGAGTACCGCACCATCCGCGACCGGGCGATGGAGATAACGTCACCGGAGAAGCATACGCATCTTTCGGAGGAGAACGACCGAAACATCGTCTCAGCGCTCCGGAAGTTTGAGGAGGAGCGCTACGCCTTCCCGGTTCTCCTCACCGCCGACATCTATATGGCGGACCTCTGCATGGCCGAAGGGCTTGAGTACTTCTACTTTGACCGCCCATACCTACTGGAGGCAACGACCTGCACGGCGCCGGAGTTCCGGCGGCTGCTCTTCAACCTCGCGGCCGTCTTCGGGTTCGTGCGGTGCAACGGCGTCACCCTCTTCGGGGAATACGGCGGAAAGGGCAACGACCTGGACGAACTGAAGGCGCGGTTCGAGGACGATGGGGCCTACCGTGAATTCACAAAGGATGTAGAAGTATGCAGGAGACTCGCGGCACTCGGCATAACACGGTAGAGGCGGTCCTCTGCGACATGGACAACACCCTCTTCGACCTCGTCGGAGCGAAGCGGGAGGCATGCCGGTGCGTGGTCGATTACCTCGGGACCGGAGATCCCGAGGCACTCTTCTTAACGTTCCTCCGGGGGGTCTACGGGTTCGAGGACCCGAGAAACATACGCGACTACCTTGAAGACCTCGGGGTGTACGAGCCCGGGGTGCTCGAGGTCTGCTGCCGCACCTACGACGACGTCAAACTCGATACGGTCGAGGCGTATCCGGGTGTCGAAGAGACGCTCGGGTGCCTCGCGGACGCCGGGATCGGGCTCGCGGTCGTCACCGACGCGGAGGCGTTCCAGGCACGCCGGCGGCTCGATAAGACCGGACTCATCGATTACTTTGAGATCGTGGTGACCCCGGAGGTCTCGGGAAGGCGGAAGCCGGAGCCCGACTCCCTCCTCTGCGCCCTCCGGCAGCTCGATACGGCTCCGGCGGAGGCGATGATGGTCGGGGATAGCCTGGTCCGCGACATCGCCCCGGGGAGACAGCTGGGCATGACAACCGCGTTTGCCGCCTACGGCGACTGGCGTGCAGACCGGCCGGCGGCGATCGAGGCGGATATCGTTCTCGCTGCGTTCTCCGAACTCCCGGGCCACGTGGGGATTTTCGGCCGGTAGAGCGTCAGCAGAGCGGTTCGGGAGACTGCGACCCCGGCACCGGAAGGCGCGCGCCGTGGATGATGAACGGCTGGTCGGTCTCTGCAACCTTGCCGAGGACGATCGCTTTTCCCGCCCGGGTCATCGCGAAGACCGGGATCGACGTCCCCGCCTGCAGGAGCGCGGTCTTCGCCGCCTCACGGATATGCTGTGAAGCGCATGCGGTGACCAGGTCTGCCGCGCCGGCCATCAGGACCGCGTCCTCCTGCGAGACACCGGTCGTGTGGACGGCGACGATCACGGTCTCCGGGAACCGTTCGCGGATAGCCGCCGCCTCGGCGGCAATGGCGGTGGTGACGGCGATCCGCCGGTGGCCGAGCGTTCGCGCCAGGGCGACGCCGGCGATCTGGTCGATGACGGCAGTCCCTGGGTCGAGGACCACACCTCCGTTCTCCTCGATCCGTGCGATCACCGCCGGGATCGGGCATGTCTTCACGAGGCCCGACATCCGGCCGCCGATCCCCTGGATGAGGGCGGGGTTTGCTGCAACCAGCGTCCCGGCCCCGTCGGAGGCGATCACTACGGCGTCGAGGTCCCCTCGCCGGACAGCGCTGCTCAGGAGTTCCGACGCCCCGAAGGGGACGAAGTCCGGTCCGGCAAGGACCTCGCGCTCCGGCGTGCACATCCCGAAGGACCGGATACGCGCCTCGATGTTTCTCTGTATCGCCTCGGGCGTCATCTCCTCGACCGGGCAGGCAAATCGCCGTGCCAGCGGGCAGTCCCGGATCTGCGGCGTCCCGACCTCGACCACCCGGCCGTTCCGGATCACGACCCGGCACCTGCCGGCGGCTTCTATGATATGCTCGTCACGGCCGCTCATGGTTGCACGTCCTGCATACTACCGGGTATGATGGGTATGAGGAATAATTCTGTCCCTTCCGGCCCCGGGTAACGCTTATCCGGTAGTCCTTCCTTGTGAGTGTGGGAGATCTGGTGATACAGACACAGCAGATAGATGGGATGAGGGAGGAAGATGGGTCGGATCTGTAGTCCGTTCGTCGTGATCGAGTGCAGCCGGCAGTGCGGATTTACCCGGATCTACAACGAACCCACCGAAGAGCAGAGCGAGGAGATCGCCGGGATGAAGATCTGTCCCGCCTGCGGCGCCCCTGTCCGGAGAAGGACTTTCTGACGGCAACCATGCCGGGAGAGCGTTACTGGGAGATCGATCTCGCCCGGGGCGTCGCCGTCGTGACGATGATCGTCTTTCACTCCGCCTTCGACCTCAACTTCTTCGGGGTCCTACCGCTCGACGTCTCCGGCGGGTTCCTCCGGATGCTCGCCTACCTGACCGCATCGACGTTCATCTTCCTCGTCGGGGTCTCCTTCACGATCAGTTACGCCCGGGCGGAGCGGCGGCTCACCGGGCGCGACCTCGCGCTCAAATACGCCCGGCGCGGCCTCTCGATATTCGCCCTCGGCCTCGTCATCACCACCGTCACCTGGCTCTTCCTGCCGTCCGTCTACATCGTCTTCGGTATTCTGCACTTCATCGGCATCGCCGTCCTGCTCGCGCCGCTCTTTGCACGGTTCGGCACGACAAACCTCATCATCGCGAGTATCGCCTGCCTCCTCGCCGGCTACGCCACGAACGCCGTCACGGGCCCCTGGGGCCTCCTCTGGCTCGGCATCCACCCGGCGTCGTTTGCGAGCCTCGACTACGTGCCGCTCCTCCCCTGGTTCGGCCTCGTCCTCGCCGGGATGGCCTGCGGGTCGCTCTTCTACCCGGACGGCGTGCGAGGGTTCACGCTCCGGACGGCGGAGCCGGCGGCAGCCCGTCCTCTCTCGATCCTCGGCCGTCACTCGCTCGCCATCTACTTCCTGCACCAGCCCCTCATCCTGCTCCTGATCGCGGTCCTCGCGCCCGACGCGGTGACGGGGCTCCCATGAGGGGTGCGAGGACCGCCGGGAAGCGCAACTCTGCGAGGAGTGAGTCAGCGACAGAAAGCATTTGACGGTAGAGCGGGAAATAATATGGAGGGAAGATAGGGCGCTCGGAAGTTCAACACAGGCTATTGCACGTTCTTCTCCCGCCCCGCCTACCGGGCATCCCGGCACGATCGAGACGATGCCCGGAACGCTCATGAACAACGTGAGCCCGGAATACCCGGATTGGGTGAGCCTATGACAGACGCAGCATGGATCATATTCATTATTAGCATAGTGGCGCTCCTGGCATTGGACCTCGGCGTCTTCAACCGCAAGGCCCATATCATAAAACCGAGGGAGGCGCTCCTGCAGGTCGCCGTCTTCATCGCCGCCGCGGTGATCTTCAATATCGGGATATACATCTGGATGGGGCCTCAGGCCGGACTGGAGTTCACCACCGGCTACATCATGGAGCTGATGCTCTCCGTCGACAACCTCTTCGTCTTCGTCATCGTCTTCGCCTCATTCTGCGTGCCGGCAGAGGACCAGCACAAGGTGCTCTTCTACGGCATCTTAGGGGCCCTGGTCTTCCGGTTTGCATTCATCACGGCAGGTGTGGCGCTGGTGGAGACGTTCTCCTGGATGCTCTACCTCTTCGGTGCCTTCCTGATCTTCACCGCCATCAGGATGGTGACCAAGAAGGAGGAGGCAGCGGTCGAACCGGACAAGAACATCCTGGTCCGCGCGTTCCGCAAGATCATGCCGGTCACAAAGGGTTACGAAGGCGACAAATTTTTCGTCAAGAAGCGGGATGCAACCGGCAACCTGGTGACCTGGGCCACTCCCATGTTCGTGACCCTGCTGGTGGTGGAGACCACCGACATCATGTTCGCCGTGGACTCCATCCCCGCCATCCTCGGCATCACCACCAACTCGTTCATCGTCTTCAGTTCCAATGCCTTCGCCATTCTCGGCCTGAGGTCGATGTACTTCGCGCTGGCGCACGTCATGAACGCTTTCTGTTACCTGAAGTACGGTCTGGCCGGTATCCTCAGCTTTGTCGGTGTCAAGATGCTCTTCGCCGACCTCTACCATGTCCCGGTGACGAACTCGCTCGCCGTCATCATCCTGATCCTGGCAGTGGCCATCGTCGCGTCGTTGATCAGGACCCGCCGCACCGGGACCTGTCCGGTGATGGAGGAGGTGCAGGCCGCGGCCTGCCCTGCCCTCCGGAGCCTCGATGCAGATGATTCGCCGGCCACCCGGGCAGAGACGGCCTGTCCCGCATTGGAGGAACTCAGGGAGACCGGGAACGACAATAAGTGACCCGCCGTGTCGGTTCACAATCGGGAAGGACAGAGCTGTTCTCTCTGCTGCATCACCGTCCCTCCCCTTTTTTTCTGCCCGCATCTCACCGGTACCACGCTCCCTTCGTATTCTAAACGAACCGCCGGGCTTGAAGACCGGAGCCTTTCCGCTCCGCTCCCTTCGTCTCGCAAGATAAACGCCGCCCGGCGCAGGAGGCCGGACGCGAAGAGCAATCGACCTCTAAAAGACGAACGGGAGAAAGAGCGCCGTCGGCGTCCTACTCCTCAAGCAGCGGCACGTCGGCAAATGCCAGAACGTCAAAGACCCCGCGCTCCGTGACCCGGATCTCGGGGATGACGGTCAGGGCGAGGAACGAGAGATACATGAAGGGGTTCTCGATAGACCCCAGCCGCCGGGCATGCTCCTCAAGGGTACCAAGGCGCTGCACGACCTCCCCGTAGGGGAGCGCCGACATCAGCCCGGCACACTCGAGGGGGAGCGCGGTCACCTCACGGCTGGATACCACCGCGAGCCCCCCGCCGAGCCGAACCACCTCGCCGATGGCCCGGACGATATCGGGGTCGTCGACCCCGACGGCGACGATGTTGTGGGAGTCGTGGGAGACCGAGCCTGCGATCGCCCCCTCCTGCAGGCCGAATCCATGGACGAGTCCGATGCCGGATCCCCCGGCCCGGTAACGGTCGGTGACGACCGCTTTGAGGATGTCCCGGCCGGTGTCCGGGATACCGGCGGCGTCCACCGGGCAGCGAAGGTCGCGAGTCGTGATCTGCCCGGGCACGATCCCGATCACCCGCGCCTCTCCTTTCCCGGCGATCCGTATATCCCGGGGTTCCGGCACGCGGGCGTTCAGGGTGGCCGCAGGGCAGACCGGCAGCCGGTAGCCGGCGTCGATCACCTCGACGCCGCGCTTGAACGTCTGCAGGACGTGGAAGCGCTCCGGGTCGTCGACGACGCAGAAGTCGGCGAGCCTCCCGGGAGCGAGGGCGCCCCGGTCGTGGAGACCGAACCGCCCGGCAGCCGAGAGGGTGGCCATACGGAGCGCCATTTCGACCTTGAGGCCGGAGGCGACCGCTTTCCGGATGCAATCATCGATATGCCCCTCACCGGCGAGCATATCGGCATGCCGGTCGTCGGTGGCAAAGCAGCACCGCGGCGCCGTGCAGGCGTCGACGAGCGGTAGGAGATCTTTCAGGTTCTTCTCCGTCGAGCCTTCCCGGACCAGGATGTACATTCCCCGGAGGAGTTTCTCCCGTGCCTCCGCGAGGGTCGTACACTCGTGGTCGCTTCCCGTCCCCGCATAGATGTAAGCGTTCAGGTCCTTCCCGGAGAGGAACGGCGCATGACCGTCCACGACCTCGAAGAGGTTCATCTTCGCCCGGAGGTCCTCGTCGCCGGCGAGGACACCGGGGACGTTCATCACCTCGGCAAGCCCGATGACGCCCTCCCGCCCCCGGAACCCGGCGAGGTCGGTTGCGGCAAGCACGGCGCCGCCCACATCGAGGGGGGTTGCCGGGACGCAGGAGGGGAGCATGACCAGGATATCGAGCGATGTCCGCGCTCCCTCGGCAAGCATGTATTCGATCCCCGACGCTCCGCAGACGTTCGCTATCTCGTGGGGATCGGCGATCACCGTCGTTGTGCCGTGGGCAAGGACGAGCCGGGCATACTCCGACGGCGCGAGGAGCGAACTCTCGATGTGGACGTGGGCGTCGATCAGCCCGGGCACTACGTAGGTCCCCGTAAGGTCGTAATCCTTCCTCCCCCGGTAGTCTCCAAAGCCAACGACGCGACCGTCCTTGACCGCAAAGTCCACGCGCTCCCAGGCGCACGCGAACGGGTTGAAGACCTCGCCGCCGGAGAAGACGGCATCAGCCGGTTCGAGCCCCCGCGCCGCCGCAAGCCCGGAGAGCGTCAGGCTGCCACCTCAAGGTCGCGGATGACGGACGTCCTCCGCTCCTGCCCGACGAATATGGTCAGGAAGACCCTGTACGACCCGGGCTCGAGGTCGACCGAGATTGCGTAATCGTTCTCCCCCTGGTCGAGGTTTATGTATCGCGCCCCGGAGAAGACTTCGTGCTGTTCAAGTGCCCCCACCTCCACGACCGTCACCTGGAGCACGGCATCCTCAACGGGCCCGGCAGTGTTCTCCACGTGTACCTGCAGGGCGCCGTCGCCGTAGGTCACCTCGCCAAACGATGTGGAGACGCACCCCGAAGCCCCGATGAGGACGGTAAGAGCCAGTATCAGAAAACCCACGTATTTGCTGGACATTCGCTGGGAGGACCGAAGAAGCGCGCTACGCCGGGACGGCGTAGTGCGGGCCATTGAACCTTCCGGTATTCTCCCGTTCACCTCTCTTATTCACAATTTTGGCTGCTATTATTAATATATTGTCAACTACCTCCCTAGCGGAGTGGGCTTGCAATCGGGGTCTGAAGACCACACGGTTGCAAGTCAACTACCCCGCCCTTCAGGGCGGGG
>NZ_DAXW01000009.1:43873-136099 GCF_002506585.1 Methanoculleus sp. UBA430
CCCTTCAGGGCGGGGTAGTTGACATAGTTTAGAGCATCATTGACATCAGCGTTGATCAGGGTGTCCAGAGCACTCCGATACAACCCCCGCTTGACCCGCCGTTTCCTTCCGTAGGGAGGTTTGCAGATCGGGTCAAGGTTCAGAGCATCGACCCGCGAGGTGTAGGCTTCAGAATGCGAGTCATCGAACCGGATCCCGAGCAACTCGCACTTGCTCTTCAGTTTCTGCCGGAACTTGTGATACGGCACCTGCACGAAGTTCTGGTTGCCCCGCTTGCGCAGGGGGCCTTCTTGCCCACTGAGGTGAAAAAGCAGGCATTCCGAACCGTTCCGATTCCAGGCTTTACCGGTGATTGAGCGTACTGTCCTTCCGGCGGGACCCGGTGTCCGGACTTCGGGCCGCAACGAGGGTGATAAAGCGACCGCTCCCACCTGCCAGGCACGGCGCCCCCCATTCCACCAGGCTCCAGGGATCTGCTGGCCTGGACCGGGATATGACAGCCGGAAATCACCCGAAAATAATACATTGCTGAATCTCTGCCTCTTCGTGGCATGGAAATTTTTAATATAATTAACTAAATATATTCATAAAGTGATTAAATGGCCGATGACAACCCCCGCCTCTACCGAATATTCCGGGAACTCCAGGAGAAAGGGTTGATCGACCGCAAGAGGAAGCTGGTGCAGTGCCCGCTTGTACTCTCCATACGGGGCTGCCCGGCGCTCAACTGCATCCGATACCAGGCTGCATTCTACGAAAAAACCCTTTCCCGGGTCAGCGACGACGCACTCAGGTTCGTGCTCCTCCACGAAGAGGGGCACATCAAGGAGGGTTCCCCCCTCATCTCCGTCCTTCCGGCCCTCCCTCTTCTCCCATGTCTCCTTCTCCTCTGGCACCCGCCCCTGGATTCACTGTTGCCGGGAGTCCTGCCGTACCTGCAGGTGACGGGCCTCCCCATCGTAAAACTAGCATTCCTTCTCCCTCTCCTCCTGCTCGTATTCTTCGCCTACCGGGCATACTATTGCCGCATGTGCGACGAGGAGTTCACCGCCGACCGGTACGCGGCAGATGCCATGCGACGCTGCTACCGGACCAGAGACCCGGGAGCTCTCCTCCAGAACATCCTCTCCGGATTGCTGGCCGGGGTCCCGGCATCGCGCCGCAGGCGGGTCTCTGGTCCGGCGCAGACGAACCCCGGGCCCCTCCGTTCCAGACCCGACTACCGGCCATCTATCGCCGAACGCGTAGAACGAGTCCGGGATAGAGCAGACCTCCCGACCTGAGACCCCGCGGCACGCCGCAGGGGCAGGGGCCTCTCCTGCTGACGCCTGTTCGTCCGCGAGATGCGAGCACCCCAAAACCTGGCGCAACCGCTACCTGCCGCGCCCCCGAAGAGGTTCACTTGCAGGGGGTTTGGGTGCAGGCACAACCCGAACCTACCAACAAGGACTGCCGATCTGATATAATCGAAAGCGTACCCCAGGGACACGCGACACTATAAAAGTAAGTTTAATAGCCCCCATTTCAAATAGAGGTATTGAGGGGTGCTGGATATCACAATTGTAGCGTTCGCCCACCACAAAGGTGGCACAGGAAAGACGACATCGTGCCTCAATGTCGCAGGATATCTCCAGAAAGACGGAAAAAGTGTTCTGGTAGTGGACTGCGACCCGCAGGCCAATGCCACCGCGGGGCTCGGGGTCAACCCCGAAACCCTCGAACTGAGTATGTATGACGTCTTCATGAGCGCGTTCGAAGGGTTTCCGGACGTCGTGATCAACGATATCATTGTCCCTACGGCATCGGGGGTCGACCTGGCTCCGGCAACCCTGGACCTCGTGGGGGTTGAGCCCTACCTCTACGGTATCGAAGACAGGGCAGGACTGCTCAAGGAGGCGCTTGCCCGGGTGAGGGGCAACTATGACTTCATCCTGATCGACACACCTCCGAGCATGGGGCAGTTCGTCATAAACGGCCTCATCGCTGCAGACCATACCGTCGTCACCCTCGATCCCGGCACCTTCGCCTTGAGAGGTATGGAAGCCCTGTCAACGGTCTTCGGCGACATCAGGGAGATGCTTGGGGAGGACGTCGCCGCAGACTTCGCCATCCTGACCCGCTGGAAGGGTTCGGGTGACCGGGCAGCCGGAACGAGCGGCCTTGCGCTCTTCCTGAAACGGATCTTCTCACCCGGCCCCTCCGTGGAAGAGGAGAAGGAGAGAGAACGGCTGAAGGTCTTTGAGGCCGAGGTCCGGAGATCGTTCAAACAGGTATTCGCAGTCCCCTACTCACCTGCTATCTACGAAACGCAGCAGAAAGGGCTTCCGATATCCCACTACGCACCCGAGAGCGAGGCGGGCCGAGAATACCGGGCAATAACAACTGCGCTCCTGGCACTGGATGAGGACCATGATGAGGTGTGATGATGATCGATAAACCTGGAAGAAAAGCACTCTTTACCGGCCCGGTTGTGCCGGGTACTGCAGGACAGACACGGGAACACGGAGCAGTGGTACTGCCCGAGGGGATCGAGGCTGCGCTCCACGCGGGGCTTGGCGGCGACGATTCCGCAAGGATCGACCCAGCCGGTGTGCCGGAAGAGTTCCGGCCCCTGGCGGTCTCGCTCAATGCGCTGCTCGATAAGAAGCAGGAGGAGAAGCAGACCCTCAAGAGCCGGCTGGTGGAGGCGAGGGCGCTTCTGAAGAGCTCCGATACGATCATCCAGCAGAACCCGATGCCCATCCTTGTCGTCGACCCGCAGTTCAAGATAACCGTGGCAAACAGCGCCTATGCCGAGATGAGCGGGATCCCGATGGACCAGGTGCTCGGCAGGAGCCTCAAGGACTTCAAGATAACGTCGCAGAAGGGTTCGGGTCTCCGGCAGGCAATCCAGGAGAAGAAGCGCGTCTTCGGGGAAGTCATCGTCGAACTACCCTCGGGGACTCATACGCTCGAACAGTACGGCATCCCGCTTCTCGACAAAAATAATGCGGTCGAGAACGTCCTCATCGTCTATAACGACGTCACCCGACAGCGGGAGGGAGAAGAGGAGATCAAGGTCCAGATGGAGAATATTGCCGAATTGCAACGGCAGTCCGAGACGATCGTCCAGAAGAACCCGATGCCCATCCTGGTCGTCGACACCGGGATGAAGATCCTCACGGCCAACGAGGCATACCTCCAGCTGACCGGCATCGATCGGTCTCGTATCGCAACGATGACCCTGCGGGACTTCAAAGTACATAGCCAGAAAGGAGACGGGATCAAGAAGGTGCTCACCGAGAAGGTGCGGGTGTACGGCGAAGTGACGGTCGAGTTTCCCACCGGCACCTACATCCTGGAGCAGTACGGGATCCCGCTCACAAACGAGAAGAACGAACTGACGGGGATCCTGATCGTCTACAACGACGTCACCGAAAAACGGCAAGAAGAGGACGAGATCCGGAGGATGCAGCACCGCATCGACACGATGATCAAGTTAAACCCGCTTGCGATCGCGACGCTTCGTCCCGACAAGAGCCGGATCGACATCAACGACGAGTACGCCCGGATGTGGCGGGGGACCCGGGAAGAGACCCTTGCAAAGAAGCTCTACGACTACGATATCACGGTCGTCGGCGGCGATCATTTCTACGCCTGCTACGAGACGAAGAAGCCCGCACGAACCGATGTCATGGTCAAGTGGCCCGACGGCGTGAAGAAGTACCTCACCCTGAACGCCATTCCGATCCTGGACGCGAAGGGCGATATCGAGATGGCCTTCTACGTCTGGAACGACTGGACCGACCTCCAGAAGGAGAAGGAGGAGGTCGAGAAGACCGAGCACCGGGTGGATGCGATGATCAAGCAGAACCCGCTCGCGATCGCGACGCTTCGTCCCGACAAGAGCCGGATCGACATCAACGACGAGTACGCCCGGATGTGGCGGGGAACCCGGGAAGAGACCCTCGCGAAGAAACTCTACGACTACGACATCACCATCCTCGATGGCGACCACTTCTACGCCTGCTACGAGTCGAAGAAACTCGCCCGGACCGACGTCATGGTCAAGTGGCCCGACGGCGTGAAGAAGTATCTCACCCTGAACGCCATTCCGATCCTGGATGCGAAAGGCGATATCGAGATGGCCTTCTACGTCTGGAACGACTGGACCGAGCAGCGGGAGAGAGAAGACCAGATCCGGGACCTGATGGAGACCGCGAAGCAGGAGAGCGAGAGACTCGCAGGGAGCGCCCGCGAACTCGGAGGCGCACTCGCCGCCATGGCAAAGGGCGACCTGACGGCGTTCGTGGACGCAGAGACAGGCGACCCGCTTCATGAAGTCAAGAGCGATTACAACGCCTCGCTGACTGCCATCCGCACCCTCCTCGGGGAAGTGGCAAAAGCGGCGCACCAGGTGGATATGACCACAAAAGAGGTCAGCAAGAGCACCGACGAGATTATCCGGGCCACGGAGCAGGTCGCCGTCTCGACACAGCAGTCTTCGGAGGATGCACGGCGGCAGCTTGAGAAGATCGAGGAGATCGGGACGGACATCAACGATCTTTCGGCATCCATCGAGGAGATTGCAAGCACGTCGCAGGAGGTCATGGAGCAGGCCTCGAAGGCGTCGAAGGAGGGGAACGATGCGGCCTCGCTCGGCGAAGTCGCGGCAAAGAAGATGCAGCTCGTCGAGGAGATCTCCACGCAGACGGTGGACGAGATCAGCACCCTCAACAACCAGATGCGGGAGATCAACAATATCGTCAAGTTGATCACGGATATCGCCAACCAGACCAATCTCCTTGCACTGAACGCAGCCATCGAGGCCGCCCGTGCCGGGGAGCATGGCCGCGGGTTCGCCGTCGTCGCAGGCGAGATCAGAAACCTTGCCGGGGAGTCCAAGCGGGCGAGCCAGGACATCGAGGACCTGATCAGGACGATTCAGGCGAGCACCGACAAGACCGCAGGCTCGATGCAGGCGTCTCACCAGGAGATCCAGGCAGGCATCGAGAGCGTCAACAAGGTCATCGTGGGCTTAAACCGGATCGTCAAAGGCGTGGAAGTGGTCGCCCATGGTATCACCGAGATCACGAAGGCCACCGAAGATCAGGCGAGTTCCACCAACAACGTCATGCAGAAGATGGATGAGTCCACCCACATGACCAAGGAAAGCCTGGACCGCACCGAGGATATGGCGGCACTCGCAGAGGAAGTCAGCGCGTCGACAGAGGAGGTCGGGAGCGCATCGCACGAACTGGCAGGCATGGCCGAACAACTCGAGAAGGTAATGAAACAGTTCAAACTCACCTGAGGGAGGAGACGATGGCAGCACCCGTAGACGTAGTAGAGTTCCAGCTCGGGGAAGAGCACTACGCTCTGGATATCCAGATTGCACGCGAGATCGTGGAGATGATGCCGATCACTCCCCTTCCTCGTGCTCCCGAATACCTTGCGGGCATCATCAACCTGCGGGGCGAGATCACGAATATCATCGACCTCAGAGACCTCCTCGGGCTCCCCGAATCCGGAGAGGCTGAGAACCGGAAGATCGTCGTGTTGATGCCGGATGTGGCGGGCGGATCGAACGTGGGGATCATCGTCGATGATGTTTACAGCGTCATCTCGGTTCGAGATGAGCAGATTGAGCGGATCAACGATGGCATCACCTCGTCGATCAGCGATTATGTCAAGGCGATCATCAAGATGGGGGCCGAAGATGACGAGAAACCCAAGACCCTCATCATCTGGCTCGACGTCCAGAAGGTGATCAGTGATCTCGGGCACTACCAGACCACAGCATAACGGGATCCCTCGCCCGGCAAGAGCAGAGTATCACATGGATGCATTTCTATCGCTCCAGACGAGCATCGAGAAACTGGTCCGGATCAAGTGCTCGAATTACAAAGAGGACTACATCAAGCGGCGCATCCTCTCCCGGATGCGCCTGACGAACACTGCGGACTACGAAGCCTACCACAAATACCTCCTCGCAACCCCCCAGGAGATCGACCTGCTCCGCAACGCCCTCACTATCAACGTCACCAAATTCTTCCGGGACCCGGAGGTCTTTGAGGTGATGCGGCGGGAAGTGCTGCCGGATCTCGCTCGTCGCAAGGGAACGATCAGGATCTGGTGCGCCGGATGCGCCACGGGTGAAGAGCCCTACTCGATCGCCATCCTCGCGCACGACCTGATGGCGCTTCATCCGGGTGTCAGCGTAACGATATACGCGACCGATATCGACGCCGTGGTGCTGCAGAAAGCCACGGCCGGGATCTATGACAGAAAGGCGCTTGAGAATGTGGATGAGCGCCAGCTCCGGAAGCATTTCGTCAGCCGCGATGACGACACGTTCGAAGTCCGTCCCCACGTCAAAAACCTCGTCAAGTTCCGGAAACACGACCTGATGTCGGGAGTTCCCATCACACGATACCTTGACGCCGTCATCTGCCGGAACGTCACCATCTACTTCACCGAGAAGCAGAAGAACGACTTGACACACCTTTTTTACTCCGCACTCGCGAGCGACGGCTACTATGTCATCGGTAAAACTGAGTACCTGGGAAGAGAGGTGGAGCACCTCTTCACGCCGTATAATACCATGCAGAAGATACTCAAGAAGGCCGCGTAGTGCGGGTATACCGGGCGAATATTACCGGCGGCCGGAAAGGTCCCTCTCCGTCACGGTTTCGTCGAACTGCGACATCCGGTGCATGAAGGCCTTCCGGGCCCGGTAGCGCTTCAGTTCGGCGAAGAGCAGGAAGAAGTTCACGCCGACGATGACGATGACGAGCATGAGGCTGATCCAGAGCCGGCTGTCGTTCTGGGTTGTGATGAAGAGCGCGACAAGAAGCACCACGAACGAGAGCAGATAAAATATCACCCACGTGCGAACCTCTGTGACGTCCATGCTCTCATCAGGACAATGGTATCGTCTCCTTATTAACGGTTCTTTTTTGAAACGCCGATTGTGAGAGTAACCATGAGGAATCCGGGATTATTCGGCACCGAATACCACCCTGTAGGCAAGGATGCAGAGCAGGAATCAAAAGGTCTTTTGCCTCGCACTTCCCTCTACACCTGTGGATAAAGGCGACGTCTTCAGCATTGTTGCCGCCCTGATCATCGTCGTTGCAGTAGCGGTGGTGTTTCGCCCGCCCGGAGCGGATGCAGGGACGGAGGTTCCGGAAGGCCCCGCACCGGAGATCACCCCGACGCCGTCCATCACCGCTCCCCCTGCGCCGGAACCCACCAGAATCTCCTACACGAGCGGGATCTGGAGTTACCCCCTCGTTCACCTCCCTGATAACCTCACCCGTTATGGCGGGTCCGATCCGCCCTGGAAAGAGACCGCAGATATCATTCCGTTCGCATACCTCGAGGAGGCAAGAGGAGGCATCACCGAGACGTTTCACGTACCGTATGCTGTCTGGAGGCTGAACTGCAGCGTCTCTGCAATAGTACGGCCTGAAGCGGCGCATTTCCGGATGGCACTGATCGAACGGGAGAGGGGGACGATCGTAGAAGGGGTCGACCTGCACTATCCGGGCAGCATCATCAAAAATGTCGAAAGAGGAGGGAAAGACTTTTACCTGATCGTCAGCGTGGATGATGTGGAGTCATACCGTATCACCCTGGAGACGCTCCCCGCATACCGCTGATTCAGATCTTCTCGACGGTGATCCGGACCCGATCTCCGGCCCGCACACCGTGCCCCTTCGGGACGTCGATGTTGAACCAGAGCACTTCCGGATTCTCGTGGCTCTTGTCCTGGGACATGAGGCAATCCTTGTGGTCGTTGATGTTGGCCACAAACTCGACGGGTGCTTCGAACTCAATGATCTTCATGCCGTAGAATAGAGTGTCCCGGGATAAAATCATGCTGGACGAGGAGTAACCCGCCACGTCGTACTGTTCGAGTAACTCCAGCGCCTGATATCCAGCTCGTCGCAGATCTCTGAGAGGATGGCAAGGTTGATGCCGACCTCTTTTGGAGAGAGGCCCAGATCAGTTGCGATATACTTTGATTTGAAGTAGGATTTGCCTGCTTTCAACCCTGACTTGAGGTGATACAGGATCTTTCTCTGGGTATCGCTGTATCGCTCTTTAATGCGGTCCTTTGTCGACATCCACTCATTCCCTCGTGAGGAAGACCTTTTGTGCCAAACATTATATATACTTATTCATTTGATCTCGTTGAATCTCACTACCGCTATACAAATAGGTGTATATAATTGAGCATCGTCGCACCGATCGGCGGCGCGAGGTGTAGGATCTGTAACCGGAACCGGATGCCCGGGCGGCACAGGCGCGGGTGGCGGAGGAGGAGGACGGGGTCCCACCCTTCATGCCGCAACCAGGAGCCCACCAGCGGCGAGGCTCCCGGCGCCGCGGTTTATTCGGGGCGGGCCGTCTCTGATCGTACTTCCCGCCACGACGCCGCTCGCGACGGGAACCCCTGCCGAACGGCATCGGCCGGGGCAGGAACGCATTTGCAATACGTGTTCTGCCGTTACCTTCTGTTCCTCAACATCACGACAAGGAGCCCGGCGATTGCAACGCCGACAACGACGGCAATGAGCGAGAGGGAGGCCGTCGGCGTCGGGCTGGGATTAACCTGCGCTGCCTGCATCGGTGTGAACGTCGGCATCTCAACCGTGGAAGTCTCCGCCGGTGTCGCCCCGGTCGCCGCATCCGTCGCAATTATGATGGGCGCTCCCGTCTCCATGGTGGTCTCAGCGAAGGTCTCGTAGGCGGTCGCATTGGAGGTCCCATTGACGGATTCGTTCTCCAGAGTCTCGTTGGTGGTCTCGTTATCCAGCGTCTCCTCCGGGGTCTCCGTCAGGGTTTCTTCCAGGGCCAGGGTGTCCAGCGTCTCTACCGGGGTCTCTGTCAGGGTTTCTTCCAGGGCCAGGGTGTCCAGCGTCTCCTCCGGGGTTTCCGTCAGGGTTTCTTCAGGAATCTCAGTCAGAGTCTCTTCCGGGGTCTCCTCCGGAGTCGCTGTCTGGGTCTCTACCGGGGTTTCGGCAGGTGTTGGAGAGAGAGTCCAGGTCAACGGGGTCGTGGGTGCCTCGGTCTGGGCTGCCACCGGGAACACAAACGTCGTTGCTGCCACAAGCAGCACAACCAGGAACCCGCTCCATGTCCATTGGTATCCTGTCATGGAGACTTCTGTTTGGTATAACCATATTTTTATATTTCGGTCTCCATCAAAATCACCCCAACGGGTAACTATCCCTTGCCGCCCCATAACGTGGTGCTACACATCGCCGCACCGCAGCGAACCCCCGGAGAAAAACGCGATACCGGCACAGGATGGACCTCCCGACGTGGTCGGCCCTGCTGCTACCCACCTGAAACCCTCCGCCACTCATGGCGTCCAGACGGTAGCCTGCCGACGGCAGCCCTGCAACACTATCGGCGAGACTCCTCGCCGCACAAGCAAGAAATAAATAGCGATCAGATTGGTGCTTCACCAATCTTCCGGATCAGGCTCTCGAGCACCACATCGCGCATCCCTTCCACGAACTTGATGCTCCCGACGACAAGGTGGCCGCCGCCGCTCACGCCCCCGCCGGAGATCTCGCTATGGAGCTCACGCACCATCCGGGGGATGTTCATCATGACGCCACGGGAGCGCAGGACGGCGAAATCCGGCCCGAACCCGAGTGTGACGATCGGTTCTCCCGGGTGCGCCCGGACCAGCCGGTCGTGCACCTCTCCCGAGGTCTTGCCGGGCGGCGGGAACGTGAACCGGTGGGCAAACATCTCCACATCGAGCATGAAGAGGTGAGCACCGCTCGGCAGCATCCGGCTCTCGACATGGGGCATGATAGCCTCGAGCTGCTCCGCGATCGCGTGATTCGCTTCTTCGACAAGCAGGTTGACGAACTGCTCGTGGCGTTCGGGGTTCCCGGAGAGGTTCAGGATATCCTTGACGATCTCTCTCCCGTCGCTGAACCGGAGCCAGAACTGCTCATAGTCGAGTGCCAGCGCGATATCGCGGCAATCATCCTCCGAGTACTCAGGCGCGGCCACCGCGAGGTAGCGGGCACGCTCCGGCGCTTCGCTCCGGTCGCCGACCCCCGCGATCGCCGGCAGGTGCCGGATCTGGCCCTCGACCGCCGGGTTGACCATACGGGCGACCTCTGTGCCCAGCATCCCTGCTGTCACCCCGTAATCGCCGCCCACGTGGTAGGGGTTGACGTGCCCGATCAGGTAATCATCTACGATCTCGTCGGGGTGGTGGTGGTCGACGACCATCACCGGGAGCTCGAAGATCCGGGTCACCTTCAGCGACGGCATGTCCTCCTCGGTCGACCCGTTGTCCATCAGGAGGATCATCGGCATCTTCTGCCCATAGCGGACGTTGTCCTTGAGGGCGAAGTCAAGATCCCGCGTGATATCTTCAATCTCATAGAACGGGGCCTTGGACGGAGACCGCTTGAAGAGGAAGTACTCCGCGTCGAAGTCCCCGCCGCTCTCCCGGATCAGCGCGGTCACCGCCTGTTCGATCGCGACGGCGGCGCATATGCCGTCCGCGTCCGCGTGGTGCCTGAGGATGATCGGCCGCGCGGTCAGGACCGCTCTTCGGATCTCCTTTGCCACCTGGCGCATCTGCGGCCGAAGAGCATCGAGGACCTCGCTCTCGATGAGGAACGGGAGGTCGACCGGTTCCGCACGCTCGTCGAGCGCCGCATCGATACGCCCCCGGACCTGTGCCGCATCCTCCGGCGCGAGGACCTCCATGGACCGGATCTCGATCTGGAGCTGGTTGTTGCGCTGCATCACCTCACCCGTGAGGGCGACGATATCCCCGAGGTTCACCTCAGGGTAGGCGCGGACGCCCGCTTCGATGAACGCAGCAGCGTTCGCGGTGCCGGACTCATCCACAACAGTGAAGATCGTCGGCCCCGATGTCTGCTTGATCTGGGCGACCTCGCCCTCGATCAGCACCGTCCTGCCGATCTTCGTCCCGATATCCGCGAGAAGCACACTCGTCATCTTGCGGGTCACGGTCTCCGTCTGGTAGACAGTCGGCGTGACCTCCTCGAGGTCGATGTTGCCGTTGCTCCGGATCTGAAGGACGTAGACGAGGATCGGATCGCGTTCCTCGTGCTGCACCTTCACGTTGCTCTTATGAACGAGCCCTTTGACCCGGTCGTTTAACTGGACAAAGACGCCGAACGGGGCGAAACCCTGCACCCGCCCCAGGTATATCTTCCCTTCCTCCACCTCGTCGAGCGTACAGTTCGCTCCGAGGCGGTAGACAATCGTATCTTTCGTATCTTCCATGATACTTCACCAAATCATTCTTCGGGCACCTCAACGGTGTGCCCTGCGAGTTCATACAGCCGGCACTCACCGTCTCGTCTGCCTTTTGCGATGATAATATCACCGCTCTCCAGTCGAACGCCCTTCCCCGGGCGGTAGACCCACCGGTCGGCGTGCTTGATGGCGAGCACGACCATCCCGGTCACCGTCCCGAGCGACACTTCTTTGAGGGTTCTCCCCACGAGCGGCGACGACTCCGCTACAGGCATCCGCGTGATGATCTCGTCCGACTCGCGAACGATCTTCTTAAAGACCGGCGGGATCTCGATATCGCGCAGGAGCACATCGACGATGGCATGGGCCGAATCGCTGATCGCCTGCGCAAACGAGGACATATATAGGAGTCCCCGGAGGTAGCGCACGTCGTCGATCTTTCGTGCCGCTTCGAGGATCCAGAGGTCCAGGTCGTAGCGCATGTCGTCGAGCGCCGTATCGAGAGCGACCACCTCGTGCGCCACCTCCTTATTGTTGAAGAGCAGGGAGGTGTACGCGAGCCCCACAGAGAGTTCCGAGAGATTCTTCATCTCGATGATCAGTTGAACCGCCCGGTCGAGGTCGTCGACCTCGCCCGCACGCGAGGGTTCGCTTACGGGGAACTCCACTGCCCCCGCCATCCGGGAGAGGATATCCGCCCCGGCTTCCGGACCCCGCGAGAGCAGGATATCGTCCTTCTCCACCCGGGTAGTCTTGTCGGGGTCGTATATCCACCCCTTACCACGCCGGATGGCGATGACCTGCATACCGGTCGTGCTCTGGACCTTGAGGTCGCCGAGGGTGCGGCCGGCAAGGTCGCTTCCCAGACTGACGATTACCCGGGTGACGATCTCTTCCGCCTCGGGAAAGACGCGCTTGAGTTTTGCCGGAAACCGGATATCCTTCAGGATGAGTTTTGCTATGTCCGAAGCCGAGTTCGCGATCCTCTCCGCCGCCTCGGCCACCTGGAGCATGCCGCTCATCGCTTCTGCCTCTTCGAGCCTTCTAGCGCCGAGGACGCTCTGAATCCTGGCCTGATAGACCAGTTTATTCATACCTTCCTCGAGATTGATCACTTCGAGCGCTATCTCTTTGCCGTCGAAGAGTATCGCGGAGTAAGCGAGATCAACCATCAGTTCAGAGACATCCTTCATCTCGATCAGGACGTCTTTGAAGCTGATCGGCTGGTATTCACGTTCCGTCATGGGTCTGTTAACCGTTTTTTGTTATCTTTCACTACAACAGCAGGTCTATCGCTGCCACGAGGGTAGCTGCACCGATCAGGTCGATAAGGCTTGTGATGACAGGGATTCCGAAGTTATCGGGATCAAGGCCGTACCGGAACGAAAGGCTCGCCGTGGCGTATGCCACGGCGTTCACCAGTGTCATGACGGCCAGACCTGCTACAAGGCTGATAATGACCAGCATCCCGAGACCGGGGCTGTTCAACCCCATGAGCACCGCCGCACTATGCGCGATGAGCGCCAGCAGTGGAAGCAGTATCAACGTATAGAGGTAGGAAATAATAAAATGATGCACTACGCCGCGCTCGGGGAGGAACGAGGGGTTGACCTCGCCGGTATGCATCTCCGTCGATAGGCGCGATCCGAGGATGCCGCCTATCGACCCGAGACCGCCCATGAACGGCGGTATCAGGATGAGGAAGACCGCGAGCGCGAGTAGGTTGTCGAGGTTGAGCGAGTAGGTCAGTCCCGCCAGGGTGCCGAAGGTGCTGAGCGGGACGAGGAGGAAGAGATTCTCCCGGACGATAGCGCCCATGCCCTCCAGGCGGCGCCGGGTGTAGAGGATGATGACGATGGCGGTTGCGACCGCGACGGCCACGAGCACCAGGCGTGTCGGGGGGGAGAGGAGCATGACGAACGTCGCGGAGAGCACCAGGATCGGGAGCGTGACGATATCGCCCGAGGTGGTGACGGTCGGTGCGGCGATCATGTCGAGGTCGAGACCGTAGCGGTAACTTGTCAGCGCAACGACCAGGGTGATCCCCATCACCACCAACCCCGAGACAACGCCGCAGACGACCGAGATCAGCACGAGGTCGGTGACGCCCACCACGGGAAACCCGCAAAGAGTGCTTAACGCGTAGGCGAAGATGCCGAGGGCGAACGCTATGAGGATAGTCACCACAAGCGAGGCGCGGATGTTGTCGCCGAGGACGGAGCCTTCCTGAAAGTCGATGGAGAACTCCCCGAGGTGCATCGACGACGAAAGGCGGGATGCGAAGACCCCGGCGATGCTCCCCCGCATGTTGATGATCGACGGCAGGAGCACCATCAGGCCGGGTATCAGCCCGAGGACTTCACGGACGGAACCAAGATAGATGCCTGCAATGCTCAAGGCGGCGGCGCTGGCAAGCAGAGCGCCAAGACCGGTCAGTATCAGGCGGCTCTGGCTGAATAGGCCCTGCCACATCACCATCACCGTCCATCACAATCAACCCCGGTACGGGATCTCCAGCACCGTCAGATCGGCCGGGAGGATCACGTCTCCTTCATAATTTCGCTTTGCATCGCGTATATGGTTTGCTGTGCTGGTATAGCGGGAACTTATGTGCATCAGGGCGAGCATACGAGCGCTTGTGGCTGCTGCCGCCTCACCGGCCTCGCCGGCGGTGGAGTGCATGACCTCCCGGGCGCGGTCGCTCTTCTGGTCGTCGAATGTGGCGTCGTGGATCAGGAGATCGGCGTTCCGGAGCATCGCGGCGATCTCGGGCTGGTGCTGGAGCGGCCGCGTGTCCCCGGTGTAGGCAATCTTCCGCCCCGGGCGTGGTTCACCCATAATATCGGCAGGCCGGACGACAGCCTCGACGCCGTCGCGGACGATGCGGACTTCCTCACCGCGCTGCAGCCGCCCGAAGAGCGGGCCCGGCGGGACGCCGAGCGCGATCGCCTGTTCGCGGTTGAACCGACCGGGCCGCTCGTCCTCCTCCATAACGTAGCCGAGGCCGGGGATGCCGTGGTGCGTTGCAAACGCCCGGACAGTGTAGCCGTTGAAAGGCACGACCGAACCGTGGCTGAGGGTATGAGCGGTGACCGTGAACCCCCGGGCGTGGCGGTTGATCCTCTGGACGAGATCGACGAACTCCTCGACCCAGGACGGACCGTAGATCGGGAGCGACTCGGTTCGTCCCATGAACGCAAGCGTCTCGACAAGCCCGAAGATGCCAAGGAAGTGGTCGGCATGCCAGTGGGTGACGAAGACGGCGTCAACGGTGAACCCGGTCCGGGCACGCATCATCTGCTGCTGGGTGCCCTCCCCGCAGTCGAAGAGCAGGGTGTCGGAGCCGCGCCGGATCAGGATGCAGGAGGGGTTCCTCTGCGGGGACGGGAGCGCTCCCGCCGTGCCGAGGAAGTGGACGTGCAGGGTCTCGCCGGCTATACGAACCACTTCCTGAATGCTACAAGGCTCCGTTCGGCCTCTTCGAGCGTCCGGCCCTCGATCACGACCCGGCCGGAGTAGTCACGGGCGACGACCCGCCCGACCTTCTCCCACCTGACGGTCCCGTCACCGAGGGCAAGGTGCTCGTCCGATTGTCCATGGTTGTCGTGAATGTGCAGGTGACTTACCTCACGGACGTGCGTGAGGAACGCATCGACAAGACCGTTGGTGTTGGCGTGCCCGATATCGAGTGTGACCCCGATCCCGGGGATCCCTTCCGTGAGGCCGAGGATCTCCTCGGGGTAGCGACAGAGAAAGTCCTTGATGCTGATCATGTTCTCGACGCACGCGAGGACGCCGTGGTCCTCCGCATACTTCCCTATCTCGACCAGTGCAGTCTTCTGCATCTCCCAGACCTTCTCGGGGACGAGTTTTCCCACGGGGGATACAAACCCGGGGTGGATCGTCACCCGGTCGGTCAGTTCGGCTGCGTGGTGGATGCAGCAGCAGGTCTGGCGGATGGACTCGCGCCAGATGGGGTAGTTTACCGACGCGAGGTTCAAGTCGCTGAAGGGAGCGTGAACGGTCGCGAGAAGGCCGGTGCTCTCGAGAATCTCCCGGACAGCGGCAAAATTCTCGGGGTTATCCAGGCGGTATTTCCCGTCGGCGGCGATCTCCCAGCCGGTATACCCGATATCCTCAAGCCCATAGATCCAGTCCCGGGACTCCCAGACTTTAGATGAAGATGCAAAATACGGAGTAAGGCTCATGGCATCTCCCCCAGACGGCGGAGCAGGGAGCGGGCCTCTCGAGCAAACTCATCGAGCGTTCCCTCGTTCACGATCCGGTAGTCTGCTCCTTCCAGGGCCCGGCCGAGCCCCCACCCGAGTTCACGCTCGTCGCGGGCCTGGAGTTCTTCAGCGGTGAGGGAGTCGTCGGACCGGCCGCGGTTCGTGAGCCTCGTATAGCGCTTCGCAAACGACGATTCTATCCCGATGAGCGTGAAGTCGGGGAAGTGCTCCCGAAACGCCGCCACCTCGTAATCACCCCTGATCCCATCCACCAGGACCACCGGAGCGGCCGTTGCCTCGATGGCCGGGATGGTGATCCGGGCGATGGCATCCATGCCGAGGTCCGCGCGCAATCTCCCCGCGACCGCACCGAGGTTCGCGTCCGTCAGGGGGAGCCCGACCTCCTTCACCCGTTCCCGTATCGCATCCCCCATGACCACAACCGGGATCCCGAGGTCCCGGGCGATCCTCGACACCTCACCCTTCCCGCTTGCCGGCATACCAACGATTCCAATGACCTTCATCAGGGTTTCTCCATCAAATTATGCTATTGTATCCAGAACAGCGGGCCGTACCGGTGAGAGACCGGCTGCAGGGTCCCGGCGGTGCAGGTTGTGGCGGCCGCCACAATCATCCCCATAATGTGCGTTTCCGACGATATTATGTTTAGCGTCACGAAAACGGCTTCTGTTCCGGATCGTACCCGACCTCGCCGTCCTCCCGGGTCCGTATCAGGACGCTCCGGCGAAGAGGCGCCGCTGCCGCCTCGAGTTCCTGCCGGGTCAGGGGGACGAACCCCGCGGCCACCCCCTGCTGGAGCACGAGGTCCAGGTCCCCGGCCGCCTCCGCGATGGAGGGGAGGTTGTCCTCGCGGCCCCGGAAGAGGGTGACCACGATCTGGCAGGAGACAAGGCTGCCGTCGGTCTTCGCCCGCCTGCAGGCGGCGAGCGACCGTTTCACGGCATCGGCGGCGGCAAGTCCCAGGAGGTCGTCGTAGCGCTCCCACGTTGTCTTGATATCGAGCGCGACCATATCCACGAGGTGCCGGTCGAGCAGGTCTTCGAGCACGCCGGGGAAGATGCCGTTCGTGTGCAGGCCGACGGATAACCCCATCGTGCGAGCGGCGGCGGCGAGGTGGAGGAGTGCCGGCCCCTGCAGGGTAGGTTCCCCGCCGGAGAAGACCACGGCGCCGGCGACCGTGCGGGAACTGCGGATCATCGCGATGATCTCGTCTGCGTCGCGGAGATCCTCGCCGCCCTGGAGGTCGACGTTGTGGCAGTAGAAGCAACGCGCGGGGCATCCCCGGAGAAAGACGGTGCAGGCCGCCCGCCCCCGCCAATCAACGGTGCTGATCGGGACAAAACCTCCGAAATTGATGTACACAGGATCACCAGGCGATATAGAGGTGCTTCCTTATTTCTTGTAAGCCTTGGCTTTCCGGCTACGAAAAAAGATCTGCATAAGAGTAAGTCAAGTTTACTTGTTGAGAGAACAACTCAATTTTAACCGGAATTTTAAAAACAAGCCTTTATCAATTCTTTTCCTCAAATATACACTCATGGGTCTCATAGAAGACGCCCGGCGAGGCGTCATCACCGAGGAGATGCGGATCGTCGCAGCAGCAGAGGGTGTAACCGAAGAGTTTGTCAGGCGCGGCGTGGCCGAAGGTCACATCGTCATTCCGGTCTCTCCCTACCGGAAGGTGAAGATCTGCGGTATCGGCGAAGGGCTCCGCACGAAGGTCAACGCGAGCATCGGGACGTCGACGGATATCGTCGACGTCGATATGGAGATCGAGAAGGTCCGGCAGGCCGAACGCGCCGGTGCCGATACGCTGATGGAACTCTCCACCGGCGGCGACTTTGCAGAGATCCGGCGCCGGGTCGTCGAGGCGACCAACCTCTCGGTCGGGTCGGTCCCGCTCTACCAGGCGTTCATCGAGGCCGCCCGGAAGCACGGGGCGGTCGTCCACATGGAAGAGGACGATCTCTTCCGGATCACGGCGGAGCAGGCGAAGCTCGGGACCAACTTCATGGCGATCCACACCGGGATCAACTACGAGACGATGAAGCGCCTGCAGAACCAGGGGCGGCACGGCGGGCTCGTCTCCCGGGGCGGGGCCTTCATGACCGCGTGGATGCTTCACAACGAGAAGGAGAACCCGCTGTATTCGGAGTTCGATTACCTTGTCGAGATCTTGAAAGAGCACGAGGTCACCCTCTCGTTCGGCAACGGGATGCGGGCGGGCGCGGTCCACGATGCGACCGACCGTGCACAGATCCAGGAACTGCTCATCAACGCCGAACTCGCCGACAAGGCACACGAGCAGGGCGTGCAGGCGATCATCGAGGGGCCGGGACATATCCCGATCGACGAGATCCAGACCAACGTCGTCCTGCAGAAGCGCGTCACGAACCGGAAACCGTTCTACATGCTCGGGCCCCTGGTCACCGATATCGCGCCCGGCTACGACGACAGGGTCGCCGCTATCGGCGCCGCGCTCTCCTCCTCCTACGGCGCCGATTTCATCTGCTACGTGACGCCGGCAGAGCACCTGGCGCTCCCCACCCCCGAGGAGGTCTACGAGGGCGTCATCAGTTCGAGGATCGCCGCCCACGTCGGGGATATGATCAAGCTCAAGAAGCGCGACGCCGATCTCGAGATGGGCCACGCCCGCCGCGACCTCGACTGGGAGCGGCAGTTTGCGGTCGCGATGAACCCCGAGCGCGCCCGGGCGATCCGGGCCGAGCGGATGCCGGCCGACACCGACGGCTGCACGATGTGCGGGGACTTCTGCGCATTGAAGATCGTCGGGCGGCACTTTAACTTCTGAGAGAGAGTGGGGGGCGGGGGCGCTCCCTCCGGGATCTCGTCTTTTTTGGGGCATTATTCGCTGGATAGCGAGGGCTGTTTGTATGCATATCAAACTGATATTTGCCCACGACCCGGGTACAGTGGACCGTGGTGGCTATCGCCACGCGCTGCCCCCGCCCCAAGGGGCGGGGAACGACTGGCCGAAGGGTGCGGTGGGCCGAAGGGCCGGAGCTGGAGAAACCCGAAGGGTTTCGAGTCAGGAGTTTAAGCACCGCAGGTGCAAATGAGGAGGCCGAAGGCCGGGCGGGGTGGGGGTACAGGCCTGTATGTAGGGTGAAGACAGGGGAGGGGGAGACCGCCCTCGAAGACCTCCGGTCTTCTCATGCTCACTACGTTCGCACCTCGCACCTGCCGGTGCTCGAGCTCCGCTCCTCCGGAGCATCGCACTCCCCGTCAGCCCCTCCCCCCGTGGCGATACCCCCACGAAAGCCGTAGATGGGGTTGTGCATTGCTATAACGGCAGAACCCCCGCCCTCACAGCAAAAACCCGCACCCTTATCCTCCTCCCCGCCCACACTCACATAAGAGGACACCCCAATGAAACCCGATAACGAGAAACTCATAGACGACTTCCTCGCCCACGCCGACGACCTCGGCGACGACATCGTGGAGGATGTCGAGAAGATGCTCGGCGTCGTCCCGTTCATCTTCTCCATCCTCCGGGAACGGCCCGAGACCTTCGCGCTCTCCGCCGTCGCCGATTACCGGATCTCCCGCCCGGAGTCTCTCGACCCCAAGACCGCGGAACTCATCGCCGTCGCGGCCGCCGCGGGAGCGGGGGCGGATAGCTGCCTGAAGGTCCACATGGGGGCCGCGCTGAAAGAAGGCGCGTCCCGCGACGAGATCCTCGACGTCCTCCAGATCGCCGCCATGATCGGGAAGACCCGGGTCTTTGCTTCCTCCCTGCGGCAGTTCCAGGATGTCTGCGGCAAGGAACAGGGGGCCGGGGAGTAGGCGACCTCCGCCTCACCCCGGGACATGCATGCTTTATGGTCTGATTCAGCCAAAACTCTCTAATGAGCCAGACAAAGGCGGCCCTCCGGGAGCAGGCAAAGGAGGCACGTCTCCTTCTCTCGCCCTCACAGATCACCGAATATAGCAGGAGTATAACGGAACGGCTTCTCGACCTCCTCAACGGCTGTACGACCGTCATGGTCTACGTCGCCAAAGCCCCCGAGGTCGAGACCAGCGGTCTTATCGCCGACCTGAACCGGCGGGGCGTGCGGGTCGTCGTGCCCATCATCGAACGGGAGACCTGCAGCCTCCGCCTCTCCTATCTGCCGGACCCCGCGGCCCTTTCCCCCAGCACGTTCAACGTGCCCGAACCGATCGGCCACGAACTCCCGGCCCGGCCCGAGGAGATCGAGGTGGTCATCATACCGATGCTCGCCTTCGACGCCGAAGGAAACCGGCTTGGCTACGGTGCCGGATATTACGACCGCTTCCTCTCCCGGTACCCCCACCCGCAGAAGATAGGCATTGCGTTCTCCTGCCAGCAGACACCGAGCGTTCCCGTCGACGAAAACGATGTGAAGATGGATTGGATCGTGACAGAAAAAGGGACAACCCGACTGAACGGGAGTAGCATGTCAGAAACATTTAAATAGTTGTCATCACTTACCTATGGTAACCATACGAGGAGGTTATTCGCATGGGTAATACAGAGTATGTTGAGGTGACCATCAAGGAGGCGGCCCACGAGGACGCCGGCCGAGGAATCGGCAGACTGAGCATGGACACCATGAAGGCGCTCGGCCTCGTCAGTGGTGATGTCGTCGAGATCGAGGGACGCCAGAAGGCGGCGACGCTCATATGGCCCGGCTTTCCCCAGGACACCGGTAAGGCGGTCCTTCGCATCGACGGCAACACCCGGAGCAACGTCGGATCGGGGATCGACGACAAGGTCCGGATCAGGAAGACCGAGGCCGGATACGCCAAGAAGGTGACCATCCAGCCGACCCAGCCCATCCGCCTCGTCGGCGGAGAACAGTACCTGGGAAGGCTCCTCCGCGGCCGGCCGGTCACCGAGGGGCAGCACGTCCGGGTCAGCATCCTCGGCAACCCGCTCACGTTCGTCATCGCCAAAGTAGCCCCGAAAGGCATCGCCATCGTCACCGACAGCACCGAGATCGAGCTGAAAGAGACCCCCTACGAGCCCAAGGAAGGGCAGCGCGAGGTAGCGGGCGATGTCCACTACGAGGATATCGGCGGTCTCGATCGCGAGTTGCAGCTTGTCCGTGAGATGATCGAACTCCCGCTCCGGCACCCCGAACTCTTCGAGCGCCTCGGCATCGAGCCCCCGAAGGGAGTCCTGCTCTACGGTCCGCCGGGAACAGGAAAGACGCTGATCGCAAAAGCGGTGGCAAACGAGGTGGATGCTCACTTCGTCACGCTCTCGGGCCCCGAGATCATGAGCAAGTACTACGGCGAGTCCGAAGAGCGTCTCCGTGAAGTCTTTGAGGAAGCGCAGGAGAACGCACCCTCGATCATCTTCATCGACGAGATCGACTCGATCGCGCCCAAACGTGAGGAGGTGAAAGGTGAAGTCGAACGCCGGATCGTCGCCCAGCTCCTGGCCCTTATGGACGGGCTAAAGACCCGGGGCCAGGTGGTGGTGATCGCCGCAACGAACCTCCCGGATATGATCGACCCCGCCCTGCGGCGCGGCGGCCGATTCGACCGCGAGATCGAGATCGGCATCCCGGACACCAAAGGACGGCAGCAGATCTTCCAGATCCACACGCGCGGCATGCCCCTTGCCGAAGACGTGAACCTCGACGACTACGCCCGCTCCACGCACGGCTTCGTCGGCGCCGACATCGCGCTGCTGGCAAAAGAGGCGGCGATGCACGCAATTCGCCGGATCATACCGCAGATCAAGATCGAGGAGGAGATCCCCACCGAGATCATCGACCAGCTCCGCGTGACGAACGAAGACTTCATCGAAGCGCATAAGCACGTCGAGCCGAGCGCGATGCGAGAGGTGCTCGTAGAGATACCCGATGTCAAATGGGATGATGTCGGGGGGCTCGAAGACGTAAAGAGCGATCTTGCAGAGGCCGTTGAGTGGCCGCTCAAATATCCGGAGATATTCGCCTCCCTGGAGACCGAACCCCCCCGCGGCATCCTGCTCTTCGGGCCGCCCGGGACCGGGAAGACACTCCTTGCAAAGGCGGTCGCAAACGAGAGCGAAAGCAATTTTATCTCCATAAAAGGTCCGGAGCTCCTCTCAAAATGGGTCGGGGAGTCGGAGCGCGGCGTTCGCCAGGTATTTCGGAAAGCGAGGCAAGCAGCACCGTCGATTATCTTTTTCGACGAGATTGACGCGCTTATGCCCAAACGCGGATCTTATATAGGATCATCGCACGTAACTGAAAGTGTGGTAAGTCAGATCCTGACAGAGCTCGACGGCCTCGAAGAGCTCAACAATGTCGTGGTTCTCGGCGCTACCAACCGCCCGGACATGTTGGACGAGGCGCTGCTTCGCCCCGGCAGATTCGACCGGATCATCTATGTTCCGCCGCCCGACCGGGAAGGCAGGAAGAAGATCTTCGAGGTGTACCTCAGGAACAGGGAGATCCTCGCAAGCGACGTCAACATCGAGGAACTGGTCGACAGGACCGAGGGTTACGTCGGCGCCGATATCGAGGCACTGGTTCGCGAGGCAAAGATATCCGCCATGCGCGAGTTCATTGCCGCGATGGGCAAAAAGAGCGAGGAAGAACGGAACCAGGCCATCGGCAACGTGCGGATCACCGGAAAACACTTCGAAGACGCCCTCTCCCGCGTGAGAGGCACACTCGATATCGACCGGCTGGAGGAGAACGAACGCCACTCCTGGGAGATCCTCTACAACCAGGAGCAGCGGTCGGCGCTCGAAGATGCCGTCTCGACGATCAACCGTGCCAGGATGCGGGAGACCGGGAAGGTCGAGCAGGAAGTCAAAAATCTGACACAGGCCCTCAAAGACGCGGTCTACCAGAGAAAGAAAGACTTCGGCGAGATCAAACGCCTCGCAAAGGAGTTGAAGGCCAGGATCGAACGCCCCCTGCCGCAGACGGCTATGGCGTTCTGAGTGGCGCCTTCCCCGCAGAAGGGGGGCTACGCGCCCCCCCACCAGCAGAGATGAAATACCAACGTGATGACTATGAGTGACAGCCCAGCAGACATCTTCGAGCAACTTAACGAACTGATGAAACGCCTCATGGAGCAGGGGCTCAAAGAGCAGGGAGATCAGAACAGGCCGTTCGCCTACGGGTTCAAGATCATCCTCCATGATGCCGGCAAGACTGAGACACCGGCGGAAGAAACGGCTCCCGTAGCAGAACCCGCTGAACCCTCCTCCGAGGGGACCATCGAGCCGATAGCAGAGATGTACACGACTGATGACGACGTGACGGTGGCGGTCGATCTCCCTGGTGTCGATAAGGAGAATATTCACCTGTCACTCATCAACGGCACACTGACGATCATCGCCGGCACCAGTCAGCTGACCTCGGTGGAGATACCGACCGTGGATGCCGACTCCATGCAGTCGAACTACAAGCACGGCGTCCTGGAGGTCAAATTCTCCCGGGGCAAACCGATCAGGATCGATTGAGCGGATCGGCCGCCTGCCGGCAAGCCGCAACATTTTTTCACCGGGCTGGAGGTTGCAGGGAGCCGGGCCCATCCTCTTGATATGCCGGGTATCGCCCATCGCGGGGCGCACAGGAATGATGTCTCCCGGAGAGGACGCGCGATCGTTCTCGGGGCCATTCACGTGCAACCCCCGGAACACCCCCTCGCGCGATGCTTGTTCACCGGCATATCGAGTAAACGGCGAAACAGACAACCTCCAGCATGCCGGCCGCGGGGGCCCCTCAGGGACACGAGCCGTGAGGGATCGCCAGAAAGGGTCAACATAAAAACTAGTTGTCGTAGCCAACCTTTTTTCAAGGCAACACCTACATATACAGTGATACCTATCTACTAGTCGTAAGGGCTACGCCCGTCCAGGTAGTGGTGATTACATGGTCAAGACCACCGTATCCGTGATTAAAGCAGATGTAGGCAGTTTCCCGGGACATTCCCGTACCCACCCTAAGCTCCTCGAGGTGGCCGCCCGGAGGCTTAAGGAAGCAGAAGGCAGTATCCTCATCGACTCGCACGTCACCCACTGCGGTGACGATCTCGAGTTGATCATGACGCATACCAGGGGCGAGGACAATGAAGAGATCCACAAACTGGCGTGGGATATCTTCATGGAATGCGCCACACTCGCCAAGGAGATGAAACTCTACGGCGCCGGCCAGGACCTGCTCGGAGATGCGTTCAGCGGTAACGTCAAGGGGATGGGGCCCGGCGTTGCCGAGATGGAGTTTGAAGAGCGCGGCTCAGACCCGGTCCTGGTCTTCATGGCCGACAAGACCGAGCCCGGGGCGTGGAACTACTTCCTCTACCGGATCTTCGCCGACCCCTTCAGCACGTCCGGCCTCGTCATCGACCCCTCGATGCACGACGGGTTCACCTTCGAGGTCCACGACGTCATAAAGAAGCGGAGAATCCTCTTCAACACGCCCGAGGAGTCCTACAGCCTCCTGGCTTATATCGGAGCACCGAGCCGCTATGTGATCAAGTATGTCTGGAAGAAGAACGGCGAAGTTGCCGCATCTACCAGCACCCAGCGGCTGAACCTGATGGCCGGCCGCTACGTCGGCAAGGACGACCCGGTCATGGTCATCAGGGCGCAGAGCGGGTTCCCGTCGGTCGGCGAGGTCATCGACCCCTTCAGGACGCCCATCCTCGTGGCCGGCTGGATGCGCGGCTCGCACCACGGGCCGTTCATGCCGGTGGGCGTCTGCGACGCAAATTGCACCGCGTTCGACGGACCGCCCCGGGTCGTCTGCCTCGGGTTCCAGGTCAGCAACGGAAAGTTGATCGGGCCTGCAGACATGTTCGACGACCCGGCATTCAACCGTGTCCGCGACCGGTGCTGCGAACTTTCCGACGTGCTCCGGGCCCACGGACCGTTCGAACCGCACCGCCTCTCGCTTGAGGAGATGGAGTACACCACCCTCCCAGGCGTCGAGAAGAAGCTCAAGGACCGCTGGGAAGACCTTCCCGAGTAAACCTTTTTTTCCGATCGGCCGGCCGGGACCGGCTACGATACCATGGTTGTTGCCGGACGACTGCTCAACGGCATCCAGCGGGTAGATGGAAAACTTAATGCGTGAAGATAACCATATAAGAACAGATGGTTAACGGCATTGTACTCCCCGTAAAGAAGGTTTTTTCACTCGTGGACTCCAAAATCGTCGTTGAGATCAAGGATGACGGCAGGAAACTCCAGGGCCGGCTCGTGGCGGTGGACGAACACCTGAATCTGCACATGGACGAGACCACCGAGTATACCGGTGATCAGAGGGGCCGCGCACTCGGGACCGTCGTCATCCGAGGCAATAATATCCTGACCATTGCACCCCTGCTCTGATAGCCATGCCTGATCAGGAGGAAGAAGCACTTAAGGTAATCCAGTCCCATCGACAGGGCGTTCTCCAGAGCGAGCTCTGGAAACTCCTTGACATCGACAGCAGAAAGTGCTCACGGATTGTAAAGCGGCTGCTGGATGCCGGATTGATCGAGCGCGTCGAGTTCCGCAGCGACGGCATCAAGACCTATATGCTGAGGGCAAAGAAGCGGGCGGTTGATCCCTGCGTCATCCTTGCAGGAGGGGAGGTCCTCCCGTGCATCGGCTGCGACCAGGAATGCACCCCGGAAGAGTGCGCGCTCCTCCTTGACTGGATGTACCAGCTTGCTCTTGAAGAGTATCAGGAGTAAGACACTTTTTTTTCGCGATTCCTCGGCAGTTCCCGGAGCAGCGGCACCCCCCGCCGATCGGGAGTCGCCGGAGCGCGCATTAAAGCCCTGTTCCCAAAAAAGTAGAGGTCCGGTTCAGGACCGGGCAATTTCGTCCGGAGTGCTCTTCTTCCGGCAGACCGCGTCGATCACGCCGTGCTGCACGTTGTAAGAACTGTGCAGGACATCAATCTCACAGTCGAGATCGATGATCGTCTCCTCGTCACCCCCGACGCAGAGGGTCACGGAATCTTCCTGGAACGTGACGTATGGGGCGCCACTCGCCCGGGCATCCGCCACCGCGGTGACGTAGATGCAGTCGTCCCCTTCGACCACCTCAACATCGGACTCCTCGCTCTCTTCGGACGAATCGAGGTAGGGTGCCCCCTCGGGTGATCCGCTGATGATGGTGAACCCGATGATCTTCGGGTCCTGGAGAGGCATCTCGCTTAAGATCTTCTCCATCAGCCGCGCGATATTTCTAAACATTTCGTCGTATGGATTATTCGCCATGTGTACCACGTATCCGGTATCGATCGTTGACCCGTTCGACAACCCCGGCGTACATGAGGTTGCCCAGTCTCTGTTTCAGCTCATCCGTGGACAGGCTGCTCACTTCCTCGAGTTCCACAAGTGTCAGGTCAACGTGGAAGAGGGGGAGGATAACCTCCAGATCCCCATCATCGACGAGGCTGCCCCCTCCCACGCGCGTAACCTCAGCGAACCTCGATTCGATCTCCCGCTCCAGTTCTTCAAGGTTATCCATGAGTTCGTCGCGGGCCCGGATCATCCTCCGGAGTACCACGAGATCTCGCGTAAACCTTGTCTTCTGGTTCTCTTCAACGGAGGGAAGCGTAACACCATCCTGCTTCTGCAGGTTTACGATGACATTGATGTCATGCGAGAGGTAGTAATACTTTCGCCTGCGGTCGTCCTGGCAGGAGATGAGGAGTTCTGCACGTTCCATCAACTGCAGGTGTTCTATCACCGCTTTTGGACTGAGCACCAGACGCTCGGAGATCTCGGTCACAAAACACGGCTTCTGTCGCAGCAGTTCTATTATTCGCCGCCTGTTCCGGTTTCCCAGGATATCAAGGAGACGGGAAACCTCACCGCCCTCAAGCATGTTTACTAAATGTTAGTGATCTGAGTATATAAAATGATCACTCGAAGAGGCGGTAGTTCGGCGCCTCATCGGTGATCATAATGTTGTGCGGGTGACTCTCGCCGTAGCCCGCAGGCGTTATCCTCAGAAATCTGCCGTTCTTCTTCAGGTCAGGTATCGTCTTAGACCCCGTATAGCCCATCGCAGACTTCAGGCCGCCGACGAGCTGGTAGATGACGTCCGAGACGTGCCCGACGTAGGGAGTGACTCCCTCGACACCTTCGGGGACGAACTTGGTCCTCCCGATCCCCTTCTTCTGGAAGTAGCGGTCGCTCGACTCCCCGCTGCTCATGACACCAAGCGAGCCCATCCCACGGTACTGCTTGTAGCGCCGGCCCTTGATCGTCGTGACCCTTCCCGGCGCTTCGTCGGTGCCTGCAAAGAGACTGCCCGCCATGACACAGTCCGCCCCTGCGGCGATCGCCTTCGCGATGTCCCCTGAGTAGCGGATGCCGCCGTCGGCGATCACCGGCACACCGGCCTCATGCGCCACCTCTGCGACGTTGGCGATCGCAGAGACCTGCGGCACGCCCACACCCGCGACGATCCTTGTCGTGCAGATGGAGCCCGGCCCGATGCCCACCTTCAGCCCGTCGACGGTGTCGATGAGGGTTGCGGCCGCCTGCTTTGTCGCGATGTTTCCGGCCACCACATCGACGGCGACGCTCGCCTTGATATCCCGGACCGATTTGACGACGTTCATGTTGTGGCCGTGCGCGCAGTCCACCACCAGGGCGTCGACGCCCGCCTGGACGAGCATCATTGCCCGGTTGAAGTCGAAGGGGCCCACAGCGGCGGCGACCCGGAGTTTCCCGTTCGCATCGCGGTTCGCGCGGGGGTACTGCCTTTTTTCAAGGATATCCCGCATCGTGATGATGCCGACGAGGCGCCCCTGCCCGTCCACGACCGGAAGACGCTCGACCTTGTTCGAATACATCGTATCGAGCGCATTCTCCGACGTGATCTCCTCAGACGCGGTGATCAGGTTCTTGGTCATGTAGCCGGTGATCTTTGCATCGCCCCGTTTGGGCAGGATCGCCCTGATATCCCGGCGGCTGACGATACCAATCACGCGATCGTCCTCGACGATGGGCACGCCGCCGATACCGTACTGTTTCATGACCCGTTCCACATCGGTGACCGTGGCCTCGGGACCGACCGTCACGACCTCGCGCTCGATCAGGTCTTCGGCCTGCTTGACGACCCTGACCTCGGCGACCTCGTGTTCCGGGGTCATATTCCGATGAATGACGCCGATGCCGCCCTCCCGTGCCATCGTTATCGCCATCACCGACTCGGTCACCGTATCCATGGCGGCGCTCACAAGGGGTATGTTCAGGGAGATGTTCTTTGAGAATTGCGATCTGACATCGGCCTCGTCGGGCTCGACCCAGGATTCAGCGGGCTCAAGCAGCACATCATCAAATGTAAACGTCGTTTCCAGGTTCATCTTCTCGGTATACATACGTCACCCAAGCATCATCATTGCTCTTTCCACAAGCTCGGCCCGGATCGTGGTCGATCGATCGCCCCCGCAGACCATCCCCCGGACACCGATGATCTCCGGGTCGATCCGCTTTAAGGCATCGAGGTCCTCGAACTTCAGCGAACCGGCAAGGGCCGTCTGGAGCCCGAGTTCGCGGTTTCGTTCGGTGAACAGCTTCAGTGTCTCCTCGTCCATGAACTCAAAGAGACTCTTCCCATCTTTAATGCCGGTGTCGATCATGGCGACATCGGCCCCGGCATCAGCAACCAGCGGACTGATATCAAACGGAGAGATCGTACCCATCCTCTCAAAATCGGCATATGCGGCGATAACGACGAGTTTCTCGGGAAACTCTTGTTTCACCGCCGTGGTCACCGCCTCAACGACATCACGGGCACGGTCGACCCCGTCGAACATCAGGCCGACCTTGATAAAATCAGCACCTGCGTGCGCGGCACCATAGGCCGAGAGAGCCGCAGTTCCTGGCTTATACTCATTGTCCCCGATAGCAGCGCTGACAGGCTTTTTACCGGCGAGGTTCTTGATCTCACGGATGATCCAGGGGAAATTCGCCCCCAGCGAACCCTCTGAGGGTTTCTTCACGTCAATGATGTCAGCGGAAAGCGAGCTTCTTGCCTCCTCAATGCTGCTTGGACTGACGAGTAATTGCATAGAAATTAATGATCCTTCACCCTAATAGTGATTGCGTTGAGGACATGGAACTGATTCTTGCAGTCGATCTGGCAGGCGGTCTCGTGGTGCACGGAAAGTCCGGGATGCGCGCCGGCTATCGGCCGCTAACCTGGGGAATTGCTCCCTCGGCCGAACCGGAAGCGTATCTCGCCGCCCTGCAGCCCCGTTTTCTCTACATTGCGGATCTCGATGCTCTCCAGGGCCAAACCCCGCAGGACGACCTGGTCCGGCGTTGCGCCGCCATGGTCGAGCGGTGCTACCTCGACCGGGGCTGCCGGTCACCTGCCGAATGCACGGCGGTCGAGGGAGTGACGCCGGTCGTCGGCACCGAGACGGCGGCGAGAGTGATCGAAGACCTTGCAGCATACCGGGCCGGCTACCTCAGCATCGACATCAAAGGAGGCCGGGTGCTTCCCTGGGGCATCCGGCCGGCGGAGATGCTGGCCCGGGCATCAGGGTTCTCGTTTGAGGGATGCATCATCCTGAACATCGGTGCCGTGGGAACGGAACGGGGCCTCGTCGAAAAAGACCTCGAAGAGATGCGGGCGTGCTATCCCGGCCGCCTCCTCTACGGGGGAGGAGTCGCCGGGGTCGACGATATCCGTCTCCTCGCAGATACCGGGTTTGACGGGGCGATCATCGCAACCGCCGTCCACCACGGCACGGTGCCGCTCGAGTGGGTCCGGAGAGGATACCCTTGCTGATCACCATCGAGGGGATCGACGGGAGCGGCAAGAGCACGCTTCTAACCCGTCTCCGTGAGCTGCTCACCGACCTCGATCCCCTCTTCACCCGCGAGCCCGGCGCCACCTGGGTGGGAGAATCGGTGCGGCGGGCAATCGCCGAGCGGATGGACCCGATCACCGAGGCGCTCCTCTTCTGCGCCGACCACGCCGCGCATATCGATGGGGTGATCCGGCCCGCGCTCGACGAAGGGAGGCTCGTCATCTCCGACCGTTACGCCGACTCCCGGTTCGCCTACCAGCCGGTCGTCCTCGACGGCATCCTCCCCGACCCCCTCCTCTGGCTCCGCCGGATCCATGAAGGATGGTCGATCCGGCCCGACCGGACGTTCCTCCTGGTCCTCCCGGTCGAAGATGCCGTCTCAAGGCTCGACCCGGAGAAGAAGAGAGAGTATTTTGAGAGCGCCGGGATCCTCGCGCGGGTGCAGGAGAACTACCTGGACCTTGCGGCGGCCGATCCCGCGCGGTTTCTCATCGTCGATGCGCTGCTCGAAAAAGAGGAGGTCGCGGAGTTCATCGCCGACGAGATCAGGACGAGTGTCCGATCGTCACGACCACGTCCCCGAGCGTGAGGACGTCCACCTCTTCTCCCGCCACCCGGTAGGCGACCTTCGGCGTGAAAGAGCCGGCCGGGACCGGGATCTCCTCGCCGTTGACGGTGACGGTCGACGGCGGGTTCTTGAGTTGTTCCGGCGAGAGGGCCTCCACGGCCTCCATGAACCCACGGGCCTGCTTGCGTAACGCCGGCCCGATGATCGCCATGTTGAAGTTCACGCCGCTCACGACCTCTTCGAGCCGGGGCGTCCCGACGCTCCACTGGACTTCGCCGGCGAGCGCTCGCCCGGCGTCGCCGGCGTCGTCGACCGGCTCCGGCGCGTAGATCGTCACGTGACCGAGCGGCGCGTTCAGGGCCATGCCCTTATCGTGCTTGTAGCGCCGGAGTTCGGCGACCGTCTTCACGAGGAGGTCGCCGTGGCGCCGCGCCGTATCGTCGGCATACGCAAACTCGGGCCAGGTCTCGCCGTGCACGCTCCTCCCGGTCAGGTTGTGGTAGCACTCCTCCGCAAAGTGCGGGATGATCGGCGCGAGGAGACGACAGAGGACGTCCATGGTCGTCGCGAGGGCGCTGCAGGCGCTCGCCCGGCTCCTCTCGTCCGTATACAGGCGGCCCTTCACGATCTCGACGTAGTCGGCGGCGAGCGTGTTCCAGGCAAACTCCCGGATCGTCCTGAGCGCCCGGTCGAACTGGTAGCCCTCCATCGCGGCGGTGACCTCCGCGACGGTATCGGAGAGCCGGACGAGCAGCCACCGGTCGGTGAGCTCCGTCACCGGCGCCGCGTTCTCCGTCTCGGCGTCCAGGTGCCCCATAACGAACCGAAAGATGTTCCAGAGTTTGGTCTGGAACCGGGACGCGGCAATGACGTCGTTCCAGTTGAACATGATGTCCGAGCCGGTTGCGGCACCCCCGGCACCCCACTGCCGGAGCGCGTCGGCGCCGTACTGCCCGACGATCTCTTCGGGGGCGATGATATTGCTCCTGCTCTTGCTCATCTTGAACCCGTCTTCCCCGAGCACCATGCCGTTGACCAGGATCTGGTCCCAGGGTTGGCTGCCGACGAGTGCCTTCGCCCGGAGGATCGTATAGAACGCCCACGTCCGTATGATATCGTGACCCTGGGGTCGGATCTGCGCCGGGAAGAGCGGGGGCTTGTTGGTCCCGTCCCACCCGGTGACATGGAGCACCGATATCGACGAGTCCATCCAGGTGTCGAGAACGTCTTTTTCGCCGATGAACTCTGATGCGCCGCACTTCGGGCAGGGGGTTTTCGGCTTATCGACGGTCGGGTCGATCGGGAGGTCCGCCTCGTCGGGGATGACCGTCTCACCGCAGGCGGCACAGAACCAGACCGGGATCGGGGTCGCGAAGATCCGCTGCCGGGAGATGCACCAGTCCCACTCCATCGAGTTCGCCCAGTTCTCAAGCCGGGTGAACATATGCTCCGGCGTCCAGGATATCTTCCGGGCCGACTCCAGGATCTCGTCCTGATGGACCTTCACGAACCACTGGCGCTCCGAGAGGATCTCGATCGGGGTCTTGCATCGCCAGCAGGTTCCCACCCGCTGTTCGAGTTCCTCCTGCCGCTTCAGGATCCCCGCTTCTTGCATGTCGCGGAGGATCGCCGTCCTGCACTCCTCCGACGACATTCCCGCGTAGGGGGCCGCGGTCGCGGTCATAATGCCCTGCCGGTCGATCGCCTTCCGGAGTTCCAGGTCGTGCTCCTTCCACCAGTAGACGTCCGTCTTGTCCCCGAACGTACAGATCATCACCGCACCGCTGCCGAAACCCGGATCGACCACAGCATCCTCGATGACCGGCACCTCGTGCTTGAAGATCGGGACCACGAGTTTCTTCCCCTTCAACCCATGGTACCGCTCGTCGTCGGGGTGAACCGCCACTGCAACGCAGGCCGCGAGCAGTTCGGGTCGGGTGGTGGCGATCTCGACGCCGTCGAAGTCGAAGTAGTTGAGCGTGGTCGTGCGAGGGACGTAATTAACCTCGGCAAACGCGATGGCCGTCTCGCACCGGGTGCAGAAGTTTACGGGATGCTCGCTCTGGTATATGTCGCCGGCGTTGAGCATCTTCAGGAACGACGCCTGGGTCTTTTTGTAGTATTCCGGGAGCATGGTGATGTACTCGTGGCTCCAGTCAGTGGAGAACCCGAGCCGCCGCATGGTCGCCCGCATCTTCTCGATGTTGCCGATCGTGAGGTCGCGGCACATCTCCCGGAACTTCTCCCGCGATACATCGTTCTTGGTGATCCCGTAGGTCTCCTCGACCTTCACCTCGGTGGGAAGGCCGTGGCAGTCCCATCCCTGGGGGAACATGACGTTGTAGCCGCGCATACGCTTGTACCGCGCGATAAAGTCGATGTAGCACCAGTTCAATGCGTTGCCGATATGGAAGTTACCGGTGGGATACGGCGGCGGCGTATCGATGATGAACCGGGGTTTTTGCGAGTCGGGATCGAAATAGTTCTCCTCATCCCGCCAGGTGCTCTGCCAGCGCCTCTCCACTTCTTCGATATCGTAGTTTTTAGGTAGTTGATGTGACGGCGACATTTTCAGCGTATGATCTCTCTCTTTCCAGTGAAATATATTGTTCCACGAGGCTTTGGCCCTGCGGTTACCCGTGCCGGGCGCGGGTCTGCCGCCCCGGATCGCGACCTGCCCGAACGTTCACCGTCAGGGAGCTCCGGCGAACGTCCGGGCGTTCGACCCTAAAGGCTTTCCCCTGCACGGCCAAATTGTATGTGAATGACAAAGCCGCTGGGGTTGGTTCTGGCATCGGTGCTCACCCTCGCCTTTATAGCCCTTGCCCCCCTGCTCCAGCCGGCATGGCTGCTCACTCTCTTCCTCATCCCGTTCTCGCTCGTTCTCTTTCTTATCCGGGATACCCGGTATGTGTCACTCTCGATCCTCGCGCTTGCCGTGCTCTACGGGTTCGGCTGGCTCTCGACATTCGTCTTCACCTGCACGCTCGGCATCGTCGTGATCGGCGAGCTGGCGTTTCGCCTTACCGGAAGGAGACAGACATCCTACCTTCACCACCTGATTGCCGCCATCGGCGTTTCGCTTGCGGTGATGCTCTACCTCGGGTATACCGCGCCGCTTGTCGTCGTTATGGGGGTGGTCGCCGCGGTGCTGCTCCGGGCGGCTCTCCGGGGCCGGGACGACGCCCTGATGATCGAGGCGCTCGGTGTGGCGATGACGATGTTCCTCTTCGAGGAACTCAACTTTAAAGTCGACCTGATCATCCTCGTCGCCGCGGCCCTCATCGGATTCGGGTTCGGCTACACCGCCTACCGGTTCCGGGTGGCCGACATCAGCGGCCTCTTCTCGGGCGCCATGATCGGCATCATCCTCATCGTCTTCGCGGACGTCCGGTGGTTCCTGATCATGCTCACGTTCTTCATCATCGGCGCCGGGGCTACCCGGTACCGCTACGGCGATAAGAAGAGGCTCGGGGTCGCCCAGGAGCACGGGGGCGTGCGCGGCTACTTTAACGTCTTTGCAAACGGCCTCGTAGCAACCGGCGCCGCCATCCTCTTCGGGGTAACGGGGCACCCGGCCTTCGTGGCGCTCTACATGGGGAGCGTCGCCTCCGCCGCCGCCGATACCGCCGCAAGCGAGATCGGGGTCACGGGGAAGACGCCGTACCTGATCACGACGCTCCGGCCGGTCCCCCGCGGAACGAACGGCGGGGTGACCCTGCGGGGCGAGGCGGCCGCCGTCATCGCGTCCGTCATCGTCGCCGGCGCCGCCTGGGTGATGGGTGTCGCCGATCCCTGGATGGTCGTCGTCACGGTCATCGCCGGCTTCATCGGCACCAACGTCGACAGCCTCGTGGGTGCAACGCTCGAGAACAGTGGCAGGATCGGGAATTCCGGCACGAACCTGACCGCCACGTTCTTCGGCGGGGTCGCGGGGATGCTGCTCTATATGCTACGGTGAGGGGGGGGCGGGCTCCGCTACGCTTTTTTGGGACCGGTATAGGCACCCATCGAAGGCACAGGCTTAGTTAGATCAAAATCATTACGCTGAATCCGGAATAGTGTGCAAGTATGCCGGACCGGGTGCTTTCCCGGGACTTGTCCCGGTATACTGGACCAGGGGAGTATCGCCGCGCGGGGATAGACCGGGAGGGGCAAGGCGAAACTCAAGACGACCACGTGTCTTGTGTTGTGAGAGGCCGGAGGCTTCCGAGTTGTACAGCCTGGCGGGAACCAATGCCCGGGGCGTGGTGACTGCTCCCCCGACTGAAGTCGGGGGCATCTTGGGACGTTACCCCTGAGATTGCAGTCCCAATCTCATAATATTGATCGCCGCGTTCTGGTCGCGATCCATCACCAACCCGCAATGCGGGCAGGAATGGACGCGATCGGAAAGAGTCTTGGCGACGATCATCCCACATCTGGAGCACATCTGAGACGTGTTTCTGGGGTTGACCAGGATCACGCGTGAGCCAGCATCCTCCGCTTTGCTCTCTGTGATCGTGATGAACATATTCCAGGCGACATCGGCTATGCTTTTTGCCAGATGATGGTTCTTCTGCATGGTTGTGATATTCAGTTCCTCGAACACAATTGTACCAAACCGATTCACCACCTTCCGGGAGGTTTGGTGAGCAAAATTGAGCCGTCTGTTGGCGATCCGTTCATGGACGTGTGCGACGATCTTCCGGGCCTTCTTCCGTTCAGGAGTGCCCTTCTCTGCCTTCGAGAGTTTCCTCTGCGCCTTGGCGAGATCTTTCTCGTCGGTACGGAAGAACCGGGGGTTTTCAATCTTCTCCCCGTTGGAGAGGGTGGCGAAGGACTCCAGACCGACATCGATCCCGACTGTGGTCTCCTTCTGTGGGAGAGGAGAGGGATCGTACTCGACCGAGAAACAGGCATACCACTTTCCGGTCGAAGACCGCCGGATCGTGAGGGTCTTGATCGTCCCTTCAACCGGACGGTGGAGGACAATCCTCACGTCTCCGATCTTCGAGAGATGGAGACGATCTCCCTCAAGTTTGAACCCGGACTGTTTGTACGTGATACTGTCGTATCGTCCCTTCCCCTTGAACCGAGGATATCCGGGGTTCTCCCCTGCTTTTACGCGCCTGAAAAACGATTTGAAGGCAAGATCCACCCGAACCTGAACGTTCTGGAGAACCTGAGAATGAACCCGATTCAGATCGGATCGTTCCTTCTTCCACTGTGTCAGGATCTTGTTGGTTTCGTAGAGAGAGAGAGAGAATGCTGCTCCTGCTCCCATGCGTTCTTTCGCAATGCGAGCGTATCGTTATAGACCCACCGACAGATCTCAAGCGTCTGCTCAAGCAGAGTCGTCTGAGACTTTGAGGGATAGAGTCGATATCGACATGCCTTACGCATTATAGTTTTATACGCCACGGTGCGTAATATGATTATCGATGGACGGCATTCATCCCCTCACTAAAGTGGGGGGCCTTCTGCCTGTTTTCTTCGTAAACAGGATGTCGAGAGACTTTAACCGCCCGAACCGGGCACGAGAAAAAAAGGATTTGATGCCGATCCTGTCACATCAGTACTTATACCACCGGCCCTTCTCGTCGTACTCGCCCTGCGGCATGCGCGCCCCGTCGGCGACATGGTTGCGGAAGAAGCTTGCTTTGTAGGCGTAGAGGAAGGCCGAGTAGACGGCGATAACCACCGCATAGACGGCCGCGGTGATCCAGATCCCTTCTGTCCCGATGAGAGCGAGGATATCCTCGGGCATCACCGTCTGGAGTTCAGTCTGGTTCATCAGGGTGAGCGGCTCGAGTTTGCCGACGAGCAGCGCGGTCCAGGCAAAGAGAGCCGCGAGTCCGAGCACTATCGCGACGACGATGTTGGCCAGGTAGAAGACGAGGACGCTGCCGAGGTTGTTCATGACGAACTCGATGCTTCGCCGGATCGACTCAAAGACGGTTGTCTCCTCAAAGACCGCCACGGTGTCGTAGAAGAACGTGAAGAAGACGATCGAGACGAGCACTCCGAAGAGGAGCGGCGTCATGCCTGCTGCGGCACCGGCCCCGAGGAGCGCGAGCGGGACGGCGAGTAGAAAGACCGTCAGGACCGCTGCAAAGAAGATGATCATCGTGGGCAGGAGTATTCTGAAGTAGTAGGTCTTCCCCGATTGTACGAACTCCCCGATGGAGAACGCCTCCCCCTTGACCGTGCCGTAGACCCCGCCGGCCAGGAACGGCACCACGAGGACCTGCAGGAGCGCAAGCGGTTCGCTGTAGAAGGCCCCGCCGTAGACGGGGACCAGGATGTCGAGGACCGCGAGAGCGCCCATAACAAGGCCAATCAGCCAGAGGACAGAGTGCTGCCGGAGGAGTCCGGTGGCGCCCTTGAGCGAGTTGAGGGACATGTATCACCGAACTCTCGGCATGGCGACGATCTCGCGCACCTGCAGGTCAAAGAACGTCGCGGTATGCGCCGGTCGAATGACGCAGACGGTATCGGCACCGCTTGCAGTGCCCCCCACCGCGATCACCTCTTCATCGACGCCGACCGCACCCTGGTCCGCGGCGATGAGGACGCATTCCACCGCGACCTTCAGGCCGACCGCAACGACGCGCCGCAACGCCTCGGCTACCGCCTCGGTGCGGGAACTCCCGCCGAGTTTCGGCGAGCGGGAGATCGCGCGCTCGAGCCCGGAGAGAGCGTGCGTGCCGGTGACGATCGTCGCGCCCGCCGCCCGGAGGAGCCCGGCTGCCTCCTCCGAAAACTCCCACTCGCCGGGTTTTGAGAAACCGACCACGTGGGTGACGACGACCAGGTGAAGATCCGTATCCTTCATGGCTTCCAGGAAGGTGAGCGCCGTCCAACCGCTGGTGCTCGCGACCACGATCTTCCGGATGCCGAGCTCCCGCGCCCGCTCGACGGCGAACCTGGCGGCGTCGGGGGTGTTCTCCGCCCCGGGGGCATCGAAATAGTAGGTGTTTCGGGTTACGAAGCCCATGCAATCATGTTATCTCCGCTTCGTATTGAATCCCCCGTTTCGGCGGTACCGGCGATTTCCGGCATAACCAGCCTGCTCCGGAGATAGAGGCGGCGTCCCGGCGGCAAGTTCAACCGCGCGACCCGGCCCGCGCTGCCGCCGGAGAAAGAAGATAAATGGTGCATGACCCAATACTACATTCAAGCCTAACGGGGCGGTATAGGAGTTTCTCATGATCACACTGGCCATTGCAGGAAAGCCCAACTGCGGCAAATCGACGTTTTTCAGGGCAGCGACCCTGGCCAAGGTAGAGATCGCCAATTACCCGTTCACGACCATCGACGCGAACCACGGCGTCGCGTATGTCAGGACCGCCTGCCCCTGCCAGGAGATGCACGTGCCGTGCGAGAACTGCCAGGATGGGGTCAGGTTTGTCCCGATCGGGCTGATCGACGTGGCGGGCCTGGTCCCCGAGGCGCACATGGGCAGGGGGCTTGGGAACCAGTTCCTCGATAACCTCCGGCAGGCGGATGCTATCCTCCAGATCGTCGATGCCAGCGGGGCGACGGATGCCGAAGGAAACCCGGTCGATATCGGTTCGCGCGACCCCGTAAAGGACATCGAGTTCCTCCAGTACGAGATGTCGATGTGGATGTACGGTATCCTCTCGCGGAACTGGGCAAAGATCGTGCGGCAGGCCCAGGCGAAGGATTTCTCCCTCGTTGGCGCGATCGCCGATCTCTTTGCCGGTCTCGGAGTGACGTTCGAGCACGTCCGCGATGCCGACGAGGCGACCGGGGTCGACCTGCGGACTGCCGGGGAGGAGGACCTGATCCGGTTCTGCCGGGAACTGATGACAATCAGCAAGCCCATGCTGATCGTCGGGAACAAAGCGGACCAGGCCCCGAAAGAGTGCTTTGACCGGCTCAGGGAGCACGACGTCATCTTTGCGAGCGCGGCAGGGGAACTTGCGCTCCGCATGGCCGCGGAGGGGAAGTTCATCACTTACCTCCCCGGCGACCGGGGTTTCTCCGAAAACCCCGGGGCAGCTCTCAGCGCCGCGCAGCGTGCCGGCCTCGCGAAGGTCGCGGACTTCATCCGGACGTTCGGCGGCACCGGCGTCCAGCAGGCGCTGGATGCCGCGGTCTTCAACCTGCTCGATCGCATCGTCGTCTTTCCGGTCGAGGACGAGCACAAACTCACCGACGGCAAGGGCCGGGTGCTCCCCGATGCATTCCTCATGAAGCGCGGATCCACCCCCCGCGACCTCGCCTACCAGGTCCATACCGATATCGGCGAGGGGTTCCTGTATGCCATCGACGCGAAGACCGGGATGCGGGTGAAGGATACTCTCGAGTTGAAGAACGGCGATATCATCAAGATCGTCAGCGTCCGAAAGTGAGCCCGGCACCGGGGGAGGGGCGGGCACCCCTCCCCATCGCGCTCTTCGGACGAGACTGCAGTCCATGCGGGTGAAGATAAAACGGCAAATTTTAATACCAGATTGAGGAATATTCGATCATCATGAGCGGTGAGGTCTATCAGGCGCAGGTCCTCCGGAACTTCTTCGACACCATCACCGGGACGGACAGGAACCTGACCAGGATCTACATGTGCGTGATGAGCCTCGCCAAACTCCGTATGGAGTCCCCCGAGAGGATGACGTTCCTCGTGGACCAGCTCCGCAAGTCCAAACAGAGACGGGAACTCTCGGTCGATATCATCGATTATATGTGCGATGTGGCGCGCGACCTCGAACTTGCCACGGTCCAGACAGCGTTCGGCGTGAAGGACGTCAACACGGTCGCCGACGAGTTCAGCGGGATCAGCCTGGACTCACTCTGATTTTTTTGCCGTGGTATTACGCCGGGCCCTTGCTGCTCACATGACGTGCGACCCTACGCGAGGCAACGGTATAGTCAGTAACAGGATCCCACAGTAGAACGAAAGGGGGCCCGGATGAGATCCCCCGGCGAGCCCGCTCACCGGGTCAGCTTCTCTTTATATCCTTCCAGGATCTGGATGACAAAGCGCTGGTGCTCCTCGAGCGCCTGCTCATCGTCAGGGGAGGTCTCGATCCCGACAGCGTAGAGCAGGATCAGTGCGTTTTCGAGGTCGAGCGTCGCAGGGTCCTCGACCTGATCCGGGGGGAAGCGGATGGCAAGATGATTGTAGTCCGCCTCCGTGAAGGTATGCTCCGGGTTGGGCGTCACCCGGGAATCGACGAAGCCGCCGGCACGTTCCCGGAGGATCAGGAGGGCACGCTCCAGCACGTCGGGATGGGGGTTGATCGCATCGAGCCGGGCAAGCGCAGCCGTGCTCTTCTCGATCGCATTCCCGTAGAGTCCGAATTTATACGTCAGCAGGGATTGCGCGACCTGATGCCCGGTCTCCTCATCGATTGTGGCAAGGAGCGGCCCAATCCGGCCGATATACTCGTTCAACATCTGCTTCATTGATTTCTTCTCTTGCTTTGGAGTGTTAAACATCTTTTCTACCCGAACCGCAAGGACGGTGATCGTCAACGCGAAGAACACCTGCGTGATCACTCCCGAACTGAGGTCGTTCGGCACGACGAGGATGAGCAATGCGAAGAGCGGTGTGAAGAGCGAGACGAGGTCCTTGCGTGGTTTGAGGTACGCCTGATAACAGAGGATGCACGAGGCGATGACGCACCCCGCGCTGCCCGCCCAGACGGCGTATGGGAAACCGACGGAGGCGAGCAGCAACTCGATCCCGATGCCCAAAAACGAGACCGCAGGGACTGCTATCCAGGGGATTACACGAGATCCAGATGTGGTAGTGTCTGTCGTCATCAGTTGTTCTCTGAAGTAGTTGTACCCCGCGCCTAAACAGGGTTTCCCTTTGAACTCCGGCGAACCATCGCTCTTGGACGGGAAGAGCGGCTGTCTCCCCGTCAGGAGGCCGGGGACGGGAGGTCGGGGACGTCGACCTCCACTTCCCGGCCGGCAAGCGCAGCCGTGCGGGAACTGAACTTCTCGCGCTCTGCGGCATATGACGTCTGCAAGATCTCCCGCAGGTTCTCCGCCCGGGTCCGCGCGGCGGACTTTGCCACGTGCTCCCGTCGCAGTTCTGCGAGCGCGGCGAGAAGACGCTGCTCGTCGAGCACGCCCGGGAGCGCGGCGTGGGTCGTCTCCAGTGCGGCGCGCTGCTCCCGCACCTCCCTCTGCCGGTGCAGGACCCGCCGTATCCCGGCGGGCAGGGTATCGGGGTCCGAGAAGAGGCGGACCTCGTCCTGGTTCTTGAGGAGAAGGTCTCCCTGCCGGATCATGGCGAGGGTGGCCGGCATCACCGCTTCGATCAGGTCGGGCAGGTCCTCCTCGTCGTCCGGGAGGCTGCCCGTGCAGGCGTCGAGGACCCGGCCGATTGCCGCGGCCGTCGCGGTATCCCCAACCTTTCCGGCCACCTTCTCTGCCTTCCGGAAGAGGTGGATGGCAGGGGTCCGGAAGGCCGCGATCTCGCGTCCGGTCTCCGTGTCCAGAGCATCGAGTTCCCGCATCCTCTCCTCGATCTCATGTTTTCGGGTATATTCCGGGCGCAGTTTGAGAGCGGCGAGGCCCTCTTCAGCCTCCCGGATCGTCCTCTCCGCCTCCGCGAGCGCCGTCCCGCACTCCCGGACCTGGCCGGCGGCGGCGACATGCTCCTCCCGGATCCGGACGAGCGATTCATACGACTTCCGGGCATCTTCCACCTGCTGCCGGCCCTCACGCGCCCGGGTGATCGCCTCCGTCATGGTGTTGATCTCCCGTCCCAGGTCCTTTGCCACGGTGCGTATCTCCTTCATCTCATCCGGATAGGCGGATGAGAGGTACTTCCCCTGCCCTTTCATCGCCTTGAGCACGCCCTTCAGAGTCTCGACGGCAGTGGCGTAGAAGGTCTCCGGGTCGCCGGAAGGCTCGCGGGAGAGGATCTGGGTCATGGACTTCATGAAGAGAGGAAGCGCCTTCTTCGATATATCCCGGAGCCGGGGATGGACCTCCTCGTCACCCTCCGCCGTCTCCATACGGGCGACCGCCTCCCTGAGGTGATCGAGGGTGCCGCCGATCGCCTCCTCCGACGGCCTCACTGCATCGGAGAGTCTTCTCCCGATCTCCTCCTCGCGGGCATCCAGCCACGCGGGAAGGTCATCAAAGGAGAGTTCCAGGCCCTCTTCCACGGGTTCGGGTCGCCGAAAGAGGTCTCGCAGTTGCTTAAACATGATCCGCCCCCATACTAGTATCCAACGACGGCCGTCTCTATCATGGTTCCGCTCATTGATCGCTCCCCGCGATCTGCCGGAGCCGTTCCACGCCGTGAATCTCCTGGATGACGTCCACGACGGCGGGGGGGACCAGGCACTCCCAGGGTTCACCGTCGAGCATCCGCTGCCTGATGGCGGTGCCGGAGTAGGTCAGCCGCTCGTGCATGGCGGGCGACCGAACGCTCACGCCCGCCTCGGTGAAGAGCTGGACGACAAGGGGGTTTGCCGAGTAGACCGTATCGAACGGCGGGGTCATCGAACGGACATGAGAGACCCAGAGAGCGTTGCGCTGGACATCCTCGATGGGGATGACGTAGAACGGGCATTGGAGACTGGAGAGCGACCGTATAAGCATCAGCACCCGTTCTCCCGCCGTGAAGGGGTTTGCCACGGTATGGGACACCTGGGCGCTACCCACCCCGATGACGATCTCGTCGACCCTGCAGGCCATCTGCTCCAGCACCGTCTGGTGCCCGTTGTGGTAGGGCTGGAATCGCCCGACGTAGAACCCCCTGCTCATCCACGCCTGCCCCCGTGCGCGATCTGCGCGGCAAACGCGCCCGCCGTGAACCCGGCGTCGATGTTCACGACCGCAAGCACCGAGCAAGCCTGGAGCATGCTCGCAAGCGCCGCTTCGCCGCCGCCCATGTAACCGTAGCCGGTGCTCACGGGAACACCGATCACCGGGCGGTCGACGAGCCCCGCGACGATCGCGGGAAGCGTTCCCTCCCGCCCGGCGACCACGATGAAGACGTCCGCCTCCATCAGGTCCCTGAGCGCCGAGAAGAGACGGTGGATCCCCGCCACACCGACGTCGTAGGCGGTCCTGACCTCGCATCCCACCTCCTCGGCGATCAACTTCGCCTCTTCGGCGACGGGGATGTCGGACGTTCCCGCGGTGAGGATGGCGACCTTGCCGCCCCGGAGGCCGGGTTCTCCTCCCGTCGAGAGGATGACGGCCCGTGCCGCCTCCCGGTGCTCCATCCGGACCTCCGGCGGCAGCCGGGCCCGGAGAGCCTCGAGGTGCGCCGCCGAGACCCTCGTCGCGACGCACCGGCCCGCCGTCTTCACCTGCGCGAGCATGATCTCCGCAAAGGTCCGGGGCTCTTTTCCCTCGGCGAGCACCACCTCGGGCATCCCGCAGCGCACGCTCCGTCCGGTGTCGATTCGGGCCATGCCGTCGATCATCTCGATACGGAGCCCTTCGATGGCGGCCGTCGCCTCGTCCTCAGATAGCTCATCGCGACAATACATCCGGAGAATGTCCCTGATGGTGGTATTCGGCAGCATAGTTCGGTAACAAAAATAGGGGTGGAAGTATAATATTACTTCATCTCATGTCATACCTCGCCTACGTTGCAGGGTTCGGCGTTGCCGTTACCGTTTTCCTGTGGCTCCGCGACCTGCGGATATTCTCCCGTACCGGTCTTTCCGGCTACCGGAAGGCGGCCTACTGGGGCGTACCCTGCACGGCGCTCGCCCTGATCGGCTTCTTTGTCACCGCGTTTGCCGGGGGCTGGGAGTACCTCGGCCTCGGTCTGGTCCTATTAGGTCTCTACCTCCAGGGCCGGGTCGACCGGGAGAACGTATGGCTCCACCATGAAAGCGCCGCCGAGCGGTTCTTCGGCCGGGCGGAGCGCACAAATGATAAGGGTTCACGCAAGAGACTTTAGTTCAGGAGAATACCGAATGCTTCAAAAACCACGGGGAACGCGGGACTTTTTACCCGACGAGATGGAACGGCGGCGGTTGATCGAGCGGCGGATGCGGGAGGCGGCTCGCCGGTGGGGATACCGTGAGGTCTGCACCCCCGACTTCGAGAACCTCGAACTCTTCACGATGAAGTCCGGTGAGGGTATAATCCAGGAGATGTACGTCTTCGAGGACAAGGGCGGCAGGCAGCTGACGCTCCGGCCGGAGGTGACCGCAGCGGTGCTGCGGATGTACGTCAACGAGGGGAAAGTCCTCCCGAAACCGATCCGCTGGTGCTACTTCGCCGACTGTTTCCGCTACGAGCGCCCCCAGAAAGGCCGCTACCGGCAGTTCTGGCAGTTCGGCGTCGAGCTCATCGGTGCGGACACGGCACTCGCCGATGCCGAGGTGATCATGCTCGCCGACGAAGCACTCCAATCGAGCGGGGTCACCTTCGACCTCCACGTCGGCCACCTCGCGCCGATGAAGCACCTCCTCGCCGATCTCGCTCCCGGCGACCAGCGGGCGATCATGGCCTGCCTGGACAAGCACGACCAGGAAGGGCTCAGGGCGGCGCTCGTCGGCCGGGGCCTCACCCGCCTCGCCGAACCCCTTGCCGCCCTCTCGGAGTGCCGCAACGTCGCCGAGGTCTTCGAGATCATCGGCGACATCCCGGAACGCGCGCGGATCGAGGAGACGTTTGCGCTCCTCGACTCCCAGAACATCAACTACCAGCCCGACTTCGGGATCGCCCGGGGGCTCGACTACTACACGGGGATGGTCTTTGAGGGGTTTGCGAGGAACCTCGGCGCGGAGAACCAGATCCTCGGCGGCGGCACCTATCGGCTCGCCCACCTCTTCGGCGGCGACGACGTTGCTTCCTGCGGGTTCGCCATCGGGTTTGACCGTGTCATGGTCTCGGTCGGGGACTTCGCACTCGCCCACGAACCCGTCGTCGGCGTCGTCTGCACACCCGAAGCACGGGCTCGTGCGCTCGAGGTCGCCCGTGCTTTCCGGGAGGCGGGGGTCCGGGCCGAGGTCGATCTGATGCAGCGGGGGATGGGCGCCCAGCTCGCCCACGCCGCAAAGACCGCCGACTTCGCCGTGGTTCTCGGGAAGCGCGAAGTCGAGGCGGGGACGGTGACCCTCAAGGACCTGCACTCCGGCGAGCAGCAGGAGAGGAGCCTTGAGGACGCCATCGCTGAGGTAACGCGGCATGGTGCTTGCTGAGGACCTCGCCAAACAGCAGCGGAGCATCAGCGTCGCGGAGTTCTTCGAGAAGAACAAGCACCTGCTCGGCTTCGACTCCCCGACGCGCGGGATCATCACCACCATCAAGGAGGCGGTGGACAACGCGCTTGACGCCTGTGAGGAGGCGGAGGTGCTCCCCGACATCTTCGTCGGCATCAAAAAGGTCGACGCCGAGGTCTACCGGATCACCGTCGAGGACAATGGCCCGGGGATTGTGCCGGAGAACGTCCCCCTGGTCTTCGGGAAACTCCTCTACGGCTCCCGGTTCCACCAGATCCGGCAGAGCCGGGGGCAGCAGGGTATCGGGATATCGGCGGCGGTTCTGTATGCGCAGCTCACCACCGGCACCCCCGCGCGGGTCACCTCCCGGACGGGGGCAAAGGCAAGAGCCTACCGGTTCGAACTGATGATCAAGACCGAGACGAACGAGCCCGAGGTCGTCAGCCGCCAGGAGATTGACTGGGACCGGATGCACGGGACGAGAATCGAGATCCAGTTCAAGAGCACCCTTGCCGCAAAGAAGCGGCTGGTGGACTACCTCCGCCTGACCGCGATCGTCAACCCGCACGCCCGGATCACGGCCGATATCGACGGTGAGATGACTGTGTTCGAACGGGCATCGAGTGAAGTCCCGCCGTGCCCAAAGCCCATCCTCCCCCACCCGCACGGGATCGAGTTCGGGGCCTTGAAGCGGATCGCGGCCGCGAGCACCGGGACCGTCGAGGAGTTCCTTGTGGGCAGTTTCTCCCGCGTCGGGAAGAAGACCGCGGACGAGATGATTGCCCTTGCAAAACTCAAACCCACCCGGAAGGTGAACAAACTCGAATCCGAGGAATTGAAAAGCCTCCTCGATGCCATGCAGAGTGTGAGGGTCCCGGCTCCCCCGGCGCAACAGTGTCTCTCCCCCATCGGGGAGGACCTGATCTGCAAGGGGCTCGAGAAGGAGATTCAGCTCGACTTCATCAAGGCCCGGACCCGCCCGAGCGCGGTCTACGGCGGGCACTCGTTCATCATTGAGGCGGCGATCGGCTACGGTGGCAAGATCCCCCCCGAAGGGAGCGCCCAGATCTTCCGGTTCGCAAACCGCGTCCCGCTCCTCTACCAGCAGGGCGCCTGTGCAATCACGAACTGCGTCTCCCAGGTGAACTGGAAAGGTTACGGCCTCTCGCAGCAGGGGCTCCCCATGGGCCCGGTGCTCGTCATGGTCCACGTGGCCTCGACAAACGTCCCCTTCACGAGCGAGAGCAAGGACGCGGTCGCGTCCATCCCGGAGATCGAGCGGGAAGTCGTCCTCGTCCTCCAGGAGTTAGGCCGGGAACTCAAGAGTTACCTCTCCCGCCGGGACAGAAAAAAGCAGCAGGACGACCGCGCCCGGGCGATATGTGCCATCATCCCCAATATCGCGATCAAGGTGAGCGAGATCGTGGAACTCCCCCTGGTCGACACCTCCCCGATCGAGGGCAAGATCATGAGAAAGGTCGTCGCCAAGAAGTGGACGAGCGACGGGAAGGTCCACATCGATGTGAACAACTACACCGCGAAGGAAGTCCCCCTCGTCCTTTACAACCTCTCCCGTGATGAGGCCGCGGACGCAGAGCCCCGACCTGACTTCGTGGACAATATGGACGGAGAGTACAACAAGGTCTGGCGGCGCACGCTCGGCGCCGGTGAAGCCTGGCAGATAGTCTACACAGGATCGGGCGATGGTTCGATCGATCTGCGCGGCGTGGAAGACGGTATGAAAGTGGTGGTGGATCTCGATGTCTAGGGAAGAGATGGATGCGCTCGCAAAAGAGCGGCTGGTCGAGATCGCCCGTGGATGGTATGACCAGATGCGGGACGGTATCGTGCCGTTCATCCGGCTGCCGACGCGGACGAAACGAAATCTTGCGTACGACGACGAAGGCGAGGTCTGGAAGTACGGCGAGAGGGAGAGCACCCGGGCGGCTACGACCGAAAAAGGCGCGGTCCACATCTTAAAGATGGCCTACCTCGTCTGGTTCTTAAAAAAGCAGCTCGTGGAGAACCGGTCGTCGACGTTGAGAGAACTCTATTACATCTCCGAAGGCTGGAAGAAGGCGAAGTTCGCCGCCCAGGACGAGAGCAACCTCTTAATCGAGGACCTCGAGATCATCACCGAGGTGCAGCGGGAGGCGTTCCACCTCCGGCCCGAGGAGGACGGTGCCTCGCTCTTCGGCCCCCTGCGGATACGGGAGACCACCCGTCGCGGCGTCAAAGAGATGCACTGCCAGGATGACGTTGGGGAGGCGGGCTACCCCATCCCGAACAACGTCGACAACCTCGACTTCGTCGACCACGACGCGAAGTTCGTCATCGCCATCGAGACCGGCGGTATGTACGCCCGTCTGATGGAGAACGGGTTCGATGAAGAGTACGGAGCGATCCTGGTCCACCTCAAGGGGCAGCCGGCGCGCTCGACGCGCCGGGTCTTACGGAGGCTCAACGACTCGCTCAACCTGCCGGTGGTGGTCTTCACCGACGGCGACCCCTGGTCCTACCGGATCTACGCGAGCGTCGCCTACGGCTCGATCAAGAGCGCTCATATGTCGGATCTCCTGGCGACTCCCCAGGCGCAGTTCATCGGGGTGCAGCCCTCCGACATATCGGACTACAACCTCCCCGCCGACCACCTCACCGAGCAGGACATCAACGCTTTGAAGGCGGAACTGACGGATCCCCGGTTCGCCACCGACTACTGGCGCACCCAGATCAACCTTCAGCTCGGTATGAAGATGAAGTCGGAACAGCAGGCGTTCGCGAGCCGGGGGCTCGACTTCGTGACCAAGGAGTACCTCCCGAAAAGGCTCTCGGAGATGGGGGTTATCTGATCATTATGGGGGCTTCTACCCGGCCCCCTAACCCGACGAGGAGCCAGTTCCCGGCCAGCGGCCGTCACAACACGCAGTCGTGGCAGTCCTGCGCTCCGCATGCCCGGTTCTCGATCTTCCACCGGAGTGCCCACCGCTTGATATCCTTGATCACCTCGACGAGTCCGAGCCCGCTTGCCGTGAGGGTGTAATCGCTTCTGACGGGGACAGTTCCAGCCTCCACTCTCTTCTCGACGAGGCCTTCCTCCTCCAGTTCCTTCAGTCGGGCCGAGAGAACCTTCGCCGTGATCCCCGGCAGCCGGTCCTTCACCTCGGTGAACCGCCGGGTGTAGCCCTCCCCCTTGTAGAGCTCGAGGATGATCAGGAGCGTCCACTTCTTCCCGAGGTATTTGACGGTCTGATTGACCGTACACTCGTTCTGCATGGTATAGTTAGAGAAACCTTCTCCTACTTATACTCAAGTATCAAATCGATACCTTGTATCATAAAGATACCATGGAGTGAGTGCAATGTTCTGCAACCAGTGTGAAGAGACGGCAAAGGGCCTCGGGTGTACCGTCCGGGGCGTCTGCGGCAAGGACGAAGAGACTGCCGGGCTCCAGGACGTCCTGATCTACACCCTCAAGGGGCTCTCGGCGAGGAACCTCGCGGCGATGAAGAACGGCGGCGAAAACCCGGATGCCGGAAGGTTCGTCGGGGGATGCCTCTTTGCGACCCTGACCAACGTGAACTTCGACCCCGCCCGCCTCCGGGATATGATCCGTGAAGCGGCACGCATCCGCGACGCTCTCCCGCCCGCCGGGAGCGCGGAGCCCGACGCCTGCACCTGGGCCCCGGCAAGCCCCGCGGCGATCGCGGCGAAGGCGCAGGAGATCGTCGCCGCACGGGATGCCGTGGACCCTGACCTCCAGTCGCTCCGCGACCTCCTCGTCTACGGGCTCAAAGGGGTCGGCGCCTACTCGCACCACGCCGCCGTCCTCGGTTACGAGGATACGGAGGTCATGACCTTCATGCAGGAGGGGCTCGCCGCCACGCTGCAGGACCACTCTGTCGAAGAGATGGTCGGCTACGTCTTGAAGTGCGGCGAAGTCGGCGTGAAGGTCCTCGCTCTCCTCGATACGGCGAACACCACGGTCTACGGGACGCCGGCGATCACGACCGTCAGCACCGCGGCGGGCACGCGGCCGGGCATCCTCGTCACCGGTCACGACCTCAAGGACCTCGCCGATCTCCTCGAGCAGACCCGCGGAGCGGGCGTCGACGTCTACACCCACGGCGAGATGCTCCCGGCGCACGCCTACCCGGGCCTTAAAAAGTACGAGCATCTCGTCGGGAACTACGGCGGCTCCTGGCCCTTCCAGAGGGAGGAGTTCGAGCGGTTCAACGGCCCGGTCCTGGTCACGACGAACTGCCTCGTCCCCCCGAAGGACTCCTACCGCGACCGGGTCTACACCACCGGGCTCGTCGGGTATGCGGGGTTAAAGCACATCGGCGCGTCGCCGGACGGAAAGAAGGACTTTTCGGCCCTGATCGAGCACGCAAAGCGCTGCGAGCCCCCCCAGGACCTCTCCCGGGGTGATCTCATTACCGGATGCGCCCACGCCCCGGTTCTCGCCATCGGGGATACGGTCATCAGTGCGGTGAAGTCCGGCGCCGTCCGGCGGTTCCTCGTGATGGCGGGCTGCGACGGGCGGTACAGCGGGCGGGACTACTACACCCAATTCGCGAAGGCTCTCCCCGCAGACACGATCATCCTCACCGCCGGGTGCGCGAAGTACCGCTACAACAGCCTCGGTCTGGGGGATATCGGCGGCATCCCGCGCGTCCTCGACGCCGGCCAGTGCAACGACTGCTATTCGCTCGTGGTCATTGCGCAGGCCCTCGCCAAGGCGTCCGGTGTCGGGATCAACGAACTCCCGATCTCCTACAACATCGCCTGGTACGAGCAGAAGGCGGTGCTCGTCCTCCTCGGTCTCCTCTCGCTCGGTGTCAAGGACATTACCCTCGGCCCCCGCCTCCCGGGCTTCGTCTCGCCCGGTGTCCTGAAGGTTCTCGTCGAGAACTTCGGGATCCAGGGGATCACGACGGTCGAGGAGGACCTCGAGCGGATGGCGCCGGGGAACTGAATACCCCTCACCCGAACTCCGCGAGCGCCACCACCGGCACTCCCTCGAGATAGTCAAAGACCATCGGGTAGACCCGCAGGACCCAGGGCCCTTCGAGCAGCCGGCCGTAGGAGAGGTCCACGTCCTCGAGCAGGAAGATGTGCGGGGATCCGCAGAGGAACCCGCGGTGGACCTCCGCGCCCTCCTCCGGCTCTGCAGGGACGGCGATGGAGATGGTATCGATCCCAAACAGCCTGAGGGCCGGGTTCTCCATGCGGAGGAAGTCCGGCACTTCGGGGTGTACCCAGGGGTGCCTCTCTGCATAGGCGGCCGGGTCGCTCTCCCTGAGCCGGCCGCTGCCGGTCCGGATGAAGAGCGCGCGTGAGGTCCGGATCGCATCGATATGAGGAAGGAGGTCGTAGATCCGGATCGGTTCCGCCCCGGTGATCGGGACCGTGATGCACTGTGCGGGCTCAAAGACCGCTTCCGGGGCAAGGAGGCCCCTGACCGAGCCTCCGCCCGGGCAGAAGTGCCGGGGAAGATCGATGTGCGTCCCGGCATGGCTGGAAAACGTTATCAGGCTTTTCTCTTCCGCATCACCCTTCTCAAAGGATTTCGTCGTGGTGATCGTGAGCGGCTCCGTGCCGGGGTAGAGCGGGGCTGCCCGGTTCAGGGGGTACGAGATCGGGATGAGCATACACTCCCCCGTAGATACTCCCGGAGGTCATGAAGGTTCGCCACGATCCTCTCCACCCCCGGCCGCCCGGCAAAGCGATCCGGGTCGCCAGGCGGGATCCTCGCGACGAACCGCACACCGGTCTCGTATGCCGCCTGCCAGTCGTTCGGAGCGTCGCCGACAAAGAGGCCCTCATCGGGCGAGGCGCCGGTCTCTTCAAGGATCTCCCTGATGCACTCGGCCTTCGTCTTCGGCGAGCCGTAGATCCGGACGAAGTACTTCGTGAGGTCGCGGCGGCGGGCGATCTCCAGCATCTCGCCCTCCGGGGTCGCGGAAACGATATAGAGCGGGAGCAGCCGGGAGCAGTCTTCGAGAAGTTCTCTCGCCCCTTCGACGTAGGGGACGGTGAGCATGGATTCAAAGATCAGCCCGACGTACTCGCCCGCGAGCCGCTCCTCCTGTTCGGGGGTGAGCGGCTCATGGAGGATGTTTGCGTAGATATGGCGGAATTTGTCATACCTGGACATCCCGCCGTTCTCGAGGTGGAAGGCAATGATCTCGTCGAGGTGCTCGGGAGTGAAGGAGAAGATCTTTTTGAACGCGGCGGATTTTAACGGGAGGGATTCGACGACGACGCCGTCGAAGTCGAGGATGAGGGTGGTGAGCATAATGAGTACTCACATTGACTGCCGGCTACTAGTACCTAACGGCAGACCTAACGGCAGTCAGGGAGATCGAGATGCTGTAGGAATCCTGTTAACTGCCGGTCACTCCATTGTGGAGGATGTAGTGCTCAGGCTCCGATACGTCTGCAGAAGGTCCGCCTCCATTCTGGACCAGTTGTACGTCTCGAGAACCGCCTGTCTTCCGTTTGCACCCATCCTCCGCGCCTCTTCCGGGTGATCGAAGATGTAGGTGATTGCGTCAGCGATATCGCTTACGCTCGACGGATCGACGAGGATGCCGCAGTCAGCTCTGTTGACGACCATACGAATCTCCGGCAGGTCGCTTGCAATGACCGGAAGCCCCAGGAGCATGTAGTCGAAGAGCTTGTTCGGCAGGCCGATCGAGATGTTATAGTACGTCGGCTGAAAGACCAGGAGTCCTGCAGTGCCTTCACTCAGCTTCTCGTACATCGCCCGATAGGGAAGGAAACCGGTGGAGGTGATGAACCCGCTCTCGCCGGATCCACCGATACCTGCGTCGAGGTTCTCTCGAACGTTCCCAACGAGCGTGAGGGATACATCGGGATAGCGTTCCCTGACCCTGCATACAGCCTCGATGCATTTGCCGACCCCGTGGAACGACTGCATGCTGCCTGCCATGAGCATGAGGTTTCGACCGTTCCGGTCAGGGTTATAAGGAATATCAAGGTCGGCGATCGAGTAATTTGAGAGGATAGTCGGCTCAAACCCCCTCTCCCTGAACCGGGCGGCAACGCTCTCGCTGACGGCAAACGTGCTCTCGGCCAGGTGGGTCAGCGCAATCTCCACGCTTGAGACGAGTGTGGATAGCGCCCTCTGCGCCGGCGTGCCGTTCCGGATGCCGAGATCGAACGGGATCTCCGAGGGCCAGTGCTCGTGAATGTCATAGACGAGCTGTTTCCCTTTGAGGTACTTCGCAAGGACCCCTATGAGGAGGGCGTCGGGCTCATGACAGTGGTAGACGTCGCACTCCAGGTCCAGGCACGCCCGAAACGCCCGCCAGAGCGTCACCGGGTGAAGGAGGTTCGATGCTGGTTTCCGGACGGCGACGACCCGCACGCCCCCGTCCTCTCCGAAGCTTCCGGCGTCCGACGGGGCAATGATCGTGACGTCGTGCTCCTTTGCCAGGCTCTTCGCCTCTTTCTCGAATATTCGGCCGTCATGGGGCCGGTGAGTTGTGGTGAGCATGCAGATGCGCATAGCGGGGTCTCAGGCCTCCCTGCCCGGAGCCTTCCCCCCGGGTTATCTTCGGGCACGAACAGGAGGACCGAATGGACCCAACTATACCGAAGAGACACTTATACTTTATTGCAGAAAGAGCCCTTCCGGGCAGAGGACGAACGGGCAGTGAAACGATGGTTCCAGAGCCGGCCTGCAGGAGAGTGATGAGCAGGTCACGACTGCAGCGTCGCAATTATCCGGCGAAGTTTCTGTTCCCTCTGCTCGCGAGAGAAGAGTTCGCAAATCCTCTTCCGCGCAGCCGGTCCCGCATCGGCGATGAGGGCTCGCGATATGGCATCGACCGTCGCCTGCGTATCAGCATACGGGACCGCAAAACCAGTATCGCCTGCAACCTCCGGGAGGGCGCCCCGGTCCGTCACCACCGGGACGCACTCACAGGACATCGCCTCGGCAAGCGCGACGCCGAACGACTCCCGGTAGGAGAGCTGGCAGTAGACCTTCGCCCGGCGATACCAGCCGATGAGCTCATCCTGCCCGACAGCCCCGACAAACTCAACGTTATCGGGAGCATCTCGTTTCAGGAGTTCAAGGGCGTCGTCAAGGGCCCGGCCGATGAGGACGAACCGCGTTTGGGGGATCTGACGGGCCGCATCGATGAAGGTATCAAGCCCTTTCACCCTGATATTTGCCGTGCTGACGAGGCACACGGTGAGGACGATACTCTCTTTTTGGCCTCCGGGAGAGAAGAACGACGTGTCGACACTGTTGTAGACCGTCTCAAGCCGGCGGGGTTGTGCGACCGCGAGGATCTCCCTCCTGCTGAACTCCGAGACCGCGAGGGTGCAGTCGGCGTTCTCTATAATATACCGGACTTTTCCTGCCATGGCCGGGTCCTGGAGCGCGCCATACCCGAGCTCCGGTTCATGTGCCACTTCATAACCGCCTATGACGACCAGGGACTTCTTCCGGAGCAGTCGCGCCGCCCTGACCGCGAGATACGAGTGGTTATGGGCAAACCACGAAAAGACGATATCAGTCCTGAGAACCCCGGAGAGGATCGAGAGCACCAGGGAGAGCCTCCGCCCGAAGCTCCCGGTCGGGCCGCCCCCGGTGGCGACCTCCCGGACAGGGTAACTCGCCTCGAGGATGTGCAGGTCCCCTTCTACGAAAGAGGAGAGGCTGCTCGTGAGAAACAGGATCGCGGGCCTGTGCATGCTGCGGACCTTCACCCGGGCGGGGCACCCTGAAACCCGGTGAGAATCTCCCTGATTCGAATGCAGGCATCCCCATCGCCGAACAGGTTCTTCTGCCGCGATACCGGTGAAAACGCGTGAATTGCGTCTGTAATCAACTCTTGCTCCGCCCCGACGAGCACGTTCCACCCGGCCTCGACCGTCTCGACCCACTCGGTGTTCTCCCGGAGGGTGATGCAGGGCACGCCGAGCATGTAGGCCTCCTTCTGGACGCCGCCGGAGTCGGTGAGGATCTTTGCCGCATGCGCTATCAGGTGGAGCATATCGAGGTAGCCGAGCGGTTCGATGACCCGAACGTTCTTCGGCATCGCCGCAAGGAGGCCGTATTCGTTGAGGAAACGCCGTGTCCGCGGGTGGGCCGGGAAGACGATCGGAACTCCGGCCTCTCCGAGGGCACCGATGATGGCGACCATATTTTCACGATCGTCGGTGTTCGAGGGCCGGTGGACGGTGACGGCGAGGTACCTCCCCGGTCGAACCTCGAGATCTTCAAGGATCCGGGAGCGCTCTTCTGCGACCCGACGGTTGTAGTTCATCGCGTCATACATCACATCCCCGACGAGGTGGACGCCCTTCGTGACCCCCTCGGCCGCGAGGTTTCTAGCGGCCGTCTCCGTCGGGCAGAAGAGAAGATCCGAACAATGGTCGGTGAGCACCCGGTTGATCTCTTCGGGCATACGGCGGTCGAAACTGCGGAGCCCCGCCTCGACGTGCGCCACCGGGATGTGGAGTTTTGCCGCCGCGAGCGCCCCCGCGAGGGTCGAGTTCGTGTCGCCGTAGACGAGGATCACATCGGGCTCCTCCTTTTCAAGGACGTCCTCGATCGCCCCAAGCATCGCCCCGGTCTGGTGACCGTGGGTCCCGGAGCCGATGCCGAGGTTGTAGTCGGGCTTCGGTATGGCGAGGTCCTCGAAGAAGACCTCCGACATCCCGTGGTCGTAGTGCTGACCGGTGTGGACGAGGATCTCCTCGTGCTCTTTTCTGAGTTCATGGGAGACAGGGGCGCACTTGATGAACTGCGGCCGGGCGCCGATGAACGATGCGATCTTCATGGTTATTCCCGGATCGGATGGCCGTTCCTGTCACCCCGGCCGATGCCCTTGTAGACGAAGCCCGCCCGGATGAACGCATCCGGATCGACGACGTTCCTGCCGTCGACGATCACCGGGTGCTCCCGGCCCGAGAGTTCCTTTGTCCGGGCAGGGTCGAGGGAGGCGTAGTGGTGGTGAGCCGTGAAGACGACGACGGCGTCCGCGCCCACGAGGGTCTCATCGAGGTCGTGCGAGACCTCGATGCCCGGGTACTGATCCACGAACGGATCGTGGACCCTGACTTCAGCGCCGGCCTCTTTCATCACCGCGAGATAGGGTTCTGAGGGGGTGTTTCTGGCATCGTCGGAGTTCTGGATGAACGCCCACCCCAGGAGCGTGACCGTTGCACCCGCAAGGGGCTTCCCGGCCCGCCTGAGCCCCTCGACGGTCAGGTAGACCATGTGCTCGGGCATGAACTCGTTGAGCTTCCGGGCGACGCCGAAGATAGACTCGGCCCCGTGCGGGTACCAGAGGTCGCCGCCGAGAACCTGTGCCCCCCGCTCAAGGTGCCAGGAGTCCTTCGTGAGACAGTGGCCGCCGACCCCGGCACCCGGCCAGAGGATCGCCCGGGTGATCCCCTCACCCTTGAGGGAGTCGATCCCCGCCCGGACGTCGTAGACGTTGACGCCCATCGCCTCGCAGTGGAGCGCCAGCTGGTTTGCTGCAGCGATCTGGAGGTCACGGAAGGCGTTCTCGGCGGTCTTCGTCACCTCGGCCGCGGTCGCGGTCATCGCGATGATCTTCCCTGCCGTCAGGACCGGGCGGTAGAGTTCGACCGCCCGCGCCGTCGAGACCTCGTCGATCCCGCCGACGATCCGGTCGTGCTCGCGGATATTCCGGAGCAGCCGCCCGACCATCACCCGCTCAGGGGCGTGTGCCAGCGCGAACTCCTCGCCGGCGACGAGGCCCGACTCCGCCTCGAGGATCTCGCGGGCCATGCACTCGGTCGTGCCGGGGGTGACGGTCGACTCGATGACAACGAGCGTCCCCTCGGAGAGATGCCTCCCCACTGCGCGGAGGCCCTCGGTAAGGGCCGAGAAGTCGGGGATGAGGTCTTTTGGATCCGCAAAGGGCGTCTGGATCGCGAGGGTCACCGCGTCGCACGCCGCGACCTCCTCGAAGTCCGATGTACACCGGAACTTTCCGGCAGCAACGACCTTTCCGAGGAGATCCTCCAGATCCGGCTCCTCACCCTTGAGCGGGGACTCACCCCGGTTCAGCATAGCGACCTTGTAACCGGAGGAGGGGGAGGCCCGCTGGAACCCGAGAACGGACTCGAACCCGGGAGCGTTCGCAAAGAGCACCGCGGCGGGAATGCCGACGTAGCCCATCCCGACGACACCAATCGTCTTGATAGGGCCTCTACCGCTGATGATCGATTGTAACCTGCCGCTCATGCCAACACCATCGTGGGTGAGAAGCATCGCGCAACATCCTCGCAGATCTGTATATTCAACAGTGCCTGTGCGGGGCTGACCGGGAACTCTTTTCCTCGTGCCGCGCATTCGAGGAACGTCGAGAGTTCGAGTTTCAGCGGCTCCTGTTTGTTCACGAGCACCTTCTCAAGGATGTTCTCCTGCACGTAGCGCTCATCTTCGACCGCGTACTGCCCGGGTTTTCTGTGGATGTAAATCTCCTGGGCCATAAAGTCCCCTTCGACGGTGAACTCCTCTTCCTCGATATAGATCATCCGGATCTTCTTTGAGGACTTCCGGCTTGCGGAGAGATAGACCGGGGTCCCGCCGAAGGAGAAGAGGGCGCTGCAAACGTCCTCGTTGCCGCTGCCGGAGAGGCGATATGCCCCTCCGGGGAGGAGGACGTTTCGCATGATATCCACGTCGTGGATCATCAGGTCCTCGACGACCGATGATCCGCTCACCCGGGAAGAGGCCGGGTTATGCCGCTTCATCTCGATGTAGAGGGGGTCCCGGACGATCTTCTTGATCTCGGGGACGATCGGGTTGAACCGCTCGATGTGCCCGACACCGGCGACGAGGCCGTCAGGGATCTTCTTGATAAGCCGCCGACTCTCCTCCGCCGTCGCGCATATGGGTTTCTCGATAAGCAGTGGCACCCCGGCGCCGATGACCTGCTCGGCGACCGGGAAGTGATAAGGCGTCGGGACGCAGACACTCACCGCGTCCACGCGCTCAAGCAGGCTTTCAACAGTCGGAGAGGCCGTTGCCCCGAAGACTCCGGCAAGGTCGCGTGCCGCATTCCCATTGAGGTCGTACAGGTAAAGCGAGTTTACCATTTTTAGTTCCGAATACACGCGGGCATGGTTTTTACCCATCATTCCTACACCGATTACCCCTACGTCCAAGATTTCACCCCGGTAGTCCTCCATGATAGCATCGCTGCCCTCGTCGCGAGCAGGGGAGACCCGTCCTGCCGGACTGTGGTCGCCCTCCTGCTCGGGTTCAAAACCAATAAGGTTTTCCACGGCCAAACCCGTACTGTGTTCCGGCCCTCCGGTTATCTTGCCCGTGTCATGCGCATCGATCCAGTTCAACGCCAGAGCGTCATCAGCCTCGCCTCGACACTGGGCCTCACCGCGATCGGGTTCCTCTCCACAATGTTCTTCACCCATACCGTCGGTCTGTCGATACTGGGCGCGTATTACCTTTTTTTCGCCTACTTCAGCGTTTTCAACCTGATCGGGGACGGCGGGTTCGGTGGCGCCGCGGTAAAGCGGATCAGCGAGGGTGAGGACCAGAACGCATACTTCACCGCGTTCTGCCTCCTCCGGGTGATGCTGCTGGCCGTCTCGGTGGGCTTTCTCCTCATCGCCCGGCCATACCTCACCGGCCTCACCGAATCGGGAGTCTTCCCCTGGCTGATCGTCGCGCTGGCCGTCAGTGTCTTCACGAACATCGCTTCAAACAGCGTCTACGGCAGCGGGAAGGTCGGCGTCAACCAGATCGGCGGCCTGATCGATAACCTGACCCGTGTGGTCGTCCAGATCGTCGCGGTCGTCCTCGGCTACGGTATTGCGGGCCTGGCCGGCGGATTCGTCGCCGGGCTCCTTGCTTCGGGACTCTTCAATTTCCGTTTCCTGGAACTCTCCCCGGCACGGTTCGGCCGGTCCCACATCCAGAGCCTTTTTGCCTTCTCGTTCTGGACGTTCCTCGGTTCGGGCGGTTACCTCGTCTTCTCGTATGCCGATATCATCATAATAGGTTACTTCATGACCGAGGCCGATGTCGGCATCTACCGGGTGGCGCTCCAGCTCACCTCCATCGCAACGTTCGTCACCATAGCGCTTCATACCACCCTCTACCCGAAGATCAGCTACTGGGGGAAGCAGGACGACCTCCCGTCGGTGGAGCGCGCGCTTGCCCGTGCCTTCACCTACTCGCTCCTCCTCGCGATCCCGGTCGTTGTCGGGGGCTGGATCCTCGGCGAGCGGCTCCTCTACTTCTTTTACACGGCGTCATCCACCGCCGGGGCGGGGGCTCTCGCGCTCCTCCTGCTCGTCCAGGTTGCCCATGTCTTCATGTTCCTCCAGACGATGTGCTTAAACGCCCTCGACCGGCCGAAGGACTCGTTCCGGGTGACGGCAATCGCGGTTGCCGCGAACATCGGCTTGAACCTCCTCCTCATCCCGGCCTACGGTATTGTCGGGGCATCGGCGGCCACGCTCGTCACCATGGTGCTGAACGCAATGCTCTCCCGCCGTGCCCTCTCCCAGAGCATCCGGGTGCGGATAGAGCCCCGGGCCGTGGGCAACATCGTCCTTGCCGCACTCGTCATGGCGGCTGTCATCATCGCCTTCTCGTACTTCTTCCCACTCACAAACGTCGTTCTCGTCCTTGCAGTCGTCGCCCTCGGCGGGCTGGTCTACTTCTTGCTGCTTCTCCGCATCGACAGGGGCATCCACGACGAATTAACGGAGCTTGCCGGAAAACTCGGGATCCCCTGGCCGGGAGTGCTCTGAAGAGCGGAGATCGGGCCGGAAAGCTCCTCCCCGACAGGCAGGGGAACTATGCCCATCTGATTGAAATAGCAGCGCGGCAATCCGTATCTGTACGAGAGGAAGACAATGAAGAAAGAAGTCCGCGAACTGAAACGCGAAGAGTTCCCGCTTGCAGAGAAGGTCTGGACACATTACCGGAACCAGAAAGCCGATCCTGCACGCGAGAGGATCTTCGGTGTCGTTATCGATGGCGACCTTGCCGCGACAGCCCGCTGCACCCGCCACCCGGGTGGTCTCGAGATGGACTGCGTCTTCACCCTGGATGAGCACCGCGGGCACGGGTACGCCAAGGAGGTCGTGCAGATACTCCTCGACGAATGTGGCTCCGAGACGATCTACATCCACTCGACCCTCCCCCTGATCGAGTTTTACGGGAAACTCGGGTTTGTGCCCATCCCTGAGGCACAACTGCCGACGAGTATCAAGGACCGGTTCCTCTTCTGCTTCGGGGAGATGGCGGGGTGCAACGTCGCCCCCATGATGCGAAACCCGGGCGGGGCGGGATAGCCGGACCCGTTACACCGCCCTCCCGCTCCATGCGACGGCAAACCTGATGTGCGATGAAATCCGATAGACCGGGGGGCTGCGACGGCATGAGGAGCATCGATTACATCGTCCCTACCTGGAACAGTGACGCAACGCTGGAGCTCGCGCTCTCGTCAATCCGGCAACACGGGCGCCCGAACAGGATCATCGTCGTCGATAAGCACTCGACCGACCGGACCACGGCGATCGCCAGGGAATATGGTTGCGACATTATCTCTTCAGGCACGATCCTCGGGGCCGCAAGAAGGCTCGGGGCATGCGAGGCCCACACAGACCTTGTCGCCTTCGTCGACTCCGACGTGGAACTTCTCCCGGAGTGGGAAGAGGTCCTGCGGACCTCGGCCGACGGACGATATCCGGATGCGGGAGTCATCGGTGCGCTTTATAACGACGGTTATATCAGGCGGCCGGCCGGGCCGATCTCGCTGCTCGGGGGCAACGGGGCATTCGGCTGCTGCGTGACGCGCCGGAAGTGCGTGGTGGCGTGCACGGCCCTTGATGGCCTCTCAAGCGGAGAAGATGCTCTCTATGCCGAATATCTGGCTGGAAAGAATCTGCGATGGTATATCCTGCCCATCTTCGTCAACCACCACCATGCGCTTGGGAACGTCTCCGATACGCTGCGGTGGCGGTGGCTTGGGGCCGGCCTCAGGCAGCGGAAAGGGTTCCGGACCTCGATATGCAGGTCCGTCCTCGGCGGGGCAGTCATCGGCCTCCCTATGAACGGCCTTGACCTCTCCTATCGGGAGAACATCATCCTGCGGCTGAACTATTTTATCGGGTATATGCTCCCCGGCAGGTACTTCGAGGTCGAGAGGGAGAAGAGACAGTTCTGACCGGCACCCCGTTAGAGACCTCTCTTCGCCCGGGCTGGTGACAGAACGCCAGAGGGTTGACCGCAGGGAACGTGCCCTAGTGTTCTATCTTCTTGATATGCTCGATGGCGCTCTCCGCCAGTCTCTCCCTTCCCTGCAGCTCGGCGACGTCCCGTATCGCCTCGAGCATGTGGACGGAGTCTTCAAGGAAACTCAGGATGTCCGCGGGGTAGAGGTCGATCCCGTATTCATCAAGGAGGTGGGCGCTGATCTGGCGGTGGTCGAGCCCCATCTCCCGGAACTCGATGATGGCAAGGGTGAACTTGCGTTCCGGGCAGCCGCAGAAGGGAGCGTTCTTGCACTTGCAATCCATGAAGTCCCGGAAAAAAGCCAGGAGTTGTTCGTGCATCCGCCGGTCGAGGTTCTCGAAGTTGATCGCCTTCCCGAGCGACTCGAGGAAGGCGCCCGAGAAGACATGGTCCGGGAGCCGGAACCCTGCAGCCCGCTCCAGCCTCCGTGCCGCCCGGAACCGGGCCTTATCCGCAATCACGACGCCTCGCCGGGCTCCTCGTCGAACTTTGCGAGAGATTTCATGGCGTTGCTCATGGTCTCGATCTCGATGAGCCACTCATCGAAGAGGCCGGGATTCTCAGCGTCGTCCTTGATGTACTTCGCACAGCAGGTGGCGCCATCGACAACGGCGGCCCCGATATTCGCCGCAACCTCGAGCGCTTCTTCGAGGTTCTCCTCACCGAGACCACGGCCTTTCTTCACGAGCGACTTTATGTCCTTATCGAACTCGCTCTCGAGGTACTTCCGGCAGGCCGTGAAGAGCACCAGCAGCGAGAGCTGGAGCGACCCGACGATATCCTCGAGGTCTCCCTCGGGAAGCCCGGTCATGACGATCAACTCCACATCGTCGAGTTTCGCGACGGCCTCCTCCTTCGTGAACCGGCCGTTCTGGTAGAGGCGGATGATCTTTAAGACCGAGAGGGTGATGTCTTCGGTGAAACCGTAGAGCATCTGCTCACCTTCCGAGACCTCTTCGCCTTCGGCGAGCTCGAAGTTCGCCTCCTCAAGCGTCGTTATCCAGTTGTCCCAGCGCTCCTGATTGTAAAAAATATAGAAGAGTTTCATGGGTTCTGCCTGTTTGGCACTCGCTTTCTTCGCCATATCAGTACACATTCGGAGTGCCTCTGTTAAAAACCATTTGCTCTTCGCGCAGAGAATCGGGATTGCTGCAATTCGAGAAGATTCATCTAGGGCAAACGAGCATAAGAAGTGCAGATGACAAGAGTTTGCTTGTTGGATGCGCTCCTCGAATCCTGCGAGCCGATCGCGGTCGCGCTCTCCGTTCTCCCGGAGAGTCCTCTCCTGCCGACCAGTTCCCGGCGGCACGGGATCCGGATGAGCAGCATCAGTCTCGATACCGGTCTTGCCCCTCCGGGGGAGGTCGCGGAGGGCTGCCAAGGAGGTGCAGATTCTTGGAAACAGTGATGATCAGGTACGGCGAGATCTTCCTCAAGAGCGAGCCGGTGAAACGGCGGTTCATATCGATGATGACCGGGAACATCAGCCTCGCGCTGGAGGCCGAAGGACTCACCCACCGCATCGAGACCCCCCGAGGGAGGGTCCTGATCTTCGGCGACGAACCCCGGCGGATCGCCGCCATCGCCGCGAGGACGTTTGGCGTGGTGAGCGTCAGCGTCTGCACGATGACCGCCGCCGATATCGACGGTATCGCGGCCGCAGCCGTTCTGCATGCAGAACGGCGCCTCCGGCCGGGGATGTCGTTTGCTGTCAGGGCACGCAGGTCGGGTGTTACGGGGTTCAACAGCCAGGAACTCGGGGCGGCGGTCGGTTCGGCCGTCCTCGACCGGATCCCGGAGGCCAGGGTGAACCTGACGGCGCCCGACTACGAGGTCTTCGTGGAAGCCCGGGAGTTCGGCGGCCTCGTCTACGATGAGAGGATCGGCGGGCCAGGCGGGCTCCCCTACGGGACGCAGGGGGAGGTTATGGCCCTCCTCTCAGGGGGCATCGACTCGCCCGTTGCATCGTGGCTGATGATGCGCCGAGGATGCCTGATGGTCCACCTTAACATGCACAGCGGGCGGTTCGGGGGTGAGGATACGGAGAAGAACGTTCTGCAGAACCATGCCCGGCTCTCTGCTTGGGTTCCGGGGCACCCGCTCGACCTCCTCGTCGTGGATATGGAACCGTTCTTTGAAGCGATCACGGCCTTGAAGGAGCCCCGTTACCGGTGCATCCTCTGCAAGCGGTTCATGCTCCGGGTGGCGGGCATCCTTGCCGAAAGACGCGGCGCCTACGCGCTCGTCAACGGCGACAACCTGGGGCAGGTGGCCTCCCAGACGCTGGCGAACATGACGGTGATCGCTCCGGCGGCGTCCGTGCCGGTGCTCCGGCCGCTGATCGGGTTTGATAAGGAGGAGATCATCGAGCGCGCACGCGCAATCGGGACGTTCGAGGCCCATCCGGGGGATGTCGGATGCGCAGTCGCCCCCCGCTACCCTTCGACGGCGGCACCCGCGGCGACGATCGCCGGGATCGAGGAAGAGATCGGCGTCGGGAGCCTCGCGGAGCGGGCGGCGGCGACGGTGCGGGTGTACCGCGCAAAGAACGGGGTGGTTGAGGAGGTTGGGTGAGGAATTAGGTGCAACGCCGCCCGAGAGTACTTGCATTTCGAACCATCGCGGAACACAGATCCCGAAAATTTGTGGCTCTTTGAGCCTTAGAATATTCTATTCGTTGTTATGGGCAAGAACGGGACAAAGCCCGGTACAGTGGACCGTCCCCCAGACGCGATATCCACTGGAAAGTCGTGCATGGGTTACGCAAGCGAAGGGTGGTTGCGAACTCCCCCGGAGAGTTCAGGTACACGATAGACCGGATAACGCTCCGGCCCGCACGCACCGGTTCCAAAAGAAAAAATGTCTCGGGGTTCCTCAGACAGTATTCAGCCCGTTATCCTGCGCAACTCCGACAAACGACTCCCCGACGTGCCGGATCTGTTTTTCCGTCAACCCGAAGGTGTTGTACTTCCAGACTTTCGTGGAGCCGGGGATGACCCCGGTGATCCCCCGCTTCTTCATGTCGCTTGCGAGGAAGAATCCACGTTTCTTGTGCCGTTGTGCCACCATATCGAAGGAGCCGCGGGTATCTATCCGGGTCAGGGTGTGCTTTCTGGGGTAGTCGGAGAGGACCTTTGTCCCCTCGATGGAGAGGAGGGCATCCGTGACCGCCTGCGAATGCGCCACCTCGGTCTCCCAGTGCTGCACCCGCTCCCTGACGTGGGGGAACGAGGCCATCATCCCGACGACGGTGACGCCCATCAGGGTGCAGCCCATCATCTCCACCTCTTTCATGCCGAACGTCCGGCCGGTGACGTCTCCCTTTGCCTGTGTCATCCGGAAGACCCGCGCTGCGTGCTCGTTCGTCGTCGCGAGGACACCGGAGGGCGCCGGGGCCGCCATGCTCTTGTGCCCCGACCCGACCACGAAGTCGGCGCCGAGCGCTTTGCCGTCGACAGGCATGATCCCGACGGTGTAGGCACCGTTGACGAGGACCGGGATGTCGTACTGGTGGGCGACCTTGATGATTCCTGCGACGTCGTGGACGTTCCCGAACTGGTAGTCGACGTGGTCGACGAAGAGCAGGGGCGGGGTCCGCGAGAACTCCCGGATCACCGCCTCGATCTTCTCTGCTGCGGCATCGGGAGTGATGTGGTTCTTTTCGTCCTTCGGGATCTCCCGGGGGATCCCGCCCGCCGCTTCGATTGCCATGAACTCGGTGTAGTGGGCGAGCGCCGTGAGGATGACCGGGTCGCCTTTCGAGACGAGAGTGCTTGCAACCGCCTGGAACCCCCGGCGCGCTCCCGGGACCACCCGCGCGGTATCCATATTCAGCCACGCGGCGAGGTCCGCGTGGTACTGCGCGATAGGGGGGTTCTTGATATAGTCGAGCCGGGGAGGGTTGCGGCAGTTGTCGCAGACCGAATAGCCGTCGCCGAAGGATATCGCCGCTTTCATGGCTTCAGGAGTGAGCCGCCCACCGGCCTGGATCGGGTCGATGTTGATGTACATCTCCTCGACGTCACGGGCTTCGATATCGACTGCGCACCTCACCGGACCAGCTCCTCTTCGATGACTGCGATCTGCCGCTTCACCTTCTCGAGCGTGGCTGCGGCACGCTTCTGCTCTGCCTCGTCAAGGTCGTGCTGCGGGGCTGTCTCCCGCAGGAGGAATCGGATGTCGGAGAGGAGGAAGAGTGCCTGAAAAACTGCGTCAACGGCTCTTTTTGACACGAGATCACCATACAAATATCAGTGAGGATATATTAGGTTACGCGTGTTTCGGGCACTGAGCCTATGCCGCACACTTTCACACCGCGCTGAACAGGCATTTATACTCTAGGGACATGGAGATTTAGTGGGCATGAAGATCGTTCATTTAGCAGACACGCATCTCGGATTGTCGGCTTTTAACCGAGTAGATCCGGAGACCGGGATGAACCTGCGCGAACAGTTCATTTACGACAACTTCCTTGCCTCTGTTGACCGGATCATCGCGATGCGTCCCGACGCGCTCGTCCATGCAGGCGACCTCTTCCACCAGGTCAAACCGAAGACCCGCGCCTACACGACGGCGCTCGACGCCCTCTCCCGCCTGCGGGACGCGGGGATCCCGGTGCTCGTGGTTGCGGGCAACCACAGCATGGCCAAGACCCGGTATACGGCATCGCCGTTTGAGGTGCTTGAGAGGGGAGGCTACGCTGCAGGCGACCTCTACGTCGCTCACAACAACCGCTATCGGCGGGTCGAACTGGGGGACACCGTCTTTCACCTGATACCGAATATGCTCCTCCCCGAAGGGTACCGGACGGCATTTGCGGAGGTCGAGTACTCCGGCGGCACAGACGTGCTTGTCACCCACGGCCTTGCGAGCATCCTGAAGGACCGGCGGTTGCACACCGTCGCCGAGCACGAACTGGACACGACGATCCTCTCGGACCGGTTCGACTACATCGCTCTCGGCCACTTCCACGGCCAGGTGCAGGTCGCCGACAACGCCTGGTACAGCGGGTCACTTGAGTACTGCAACTACGGAGAGATCGCGGAGAAGAAGGGCGGCCTCGCCGTGGACCTCGAGTCCGGGGAGGTCGAGCAGATCGACCTCCCGCGCACCCCCATGATCAGCCTCGGCCGGATCAATTGCGACGGCCTCTCGGCCCGTGAGGTCGTGGAGGGCATCCTCGACGCGGCCGGTACCGCAGGTGAGCGGATCGACCGCGCGATCTGCCGGGTCACGCTCGATGGAATACGGCGCGAGACGCTCCGCGCACTTGACCAGAAGGCGCTCGCGGACGTCCGGGCTCAAGTGCTGGACCTCAAACTGCAGGTGATAACCGCCGACGATCCGTCCCGGATCTTCTGCGAAGACTCACTCGTCGGTCTGGACTACATCGGTGAGTTCGAGCGTTTCGTGGAGCGGGAGCACCTTGCCCCCGGCGAGGAAGAGTTCGTGAAGAGGACCGGGACGGCGGTCCTCCGGTCGGCCATCGCACGCCATAAAGAGGGAGAGCGTGCTGCTGAATAAACTCCGGATGCGGAACTTCAAGCGGTTCCGTGATCAGGAGATCGCCTTCCAGGACGGCATCACGGGCATCGTCGGGAACAACGGGACCGGCAAGAGCAGCATCGTCGCCGCGATCCTCTTCGCCCTCTATGGCCTCCAGGGGACCGGGCTCGACGGAAACTACATCGTCAGTTCCTTTGCCGGCCCACAGGACGTCTGCGAGGTCCGCCTGGACTTCCGGGTCGCCGGCAACGACTACGCCGTCGTCCGCAGGTTCAAACGCCGCCCCTCCTCGACCCTCCACGAGGCAAACCTCTACCTGAACCAGAGACTTCTCGCGAGCAGCGTCCAGAAGGTAGGAGAGGAGGTGCAGCGGATCGTCGGCATGGGCCCGGGAGACCTCCGGAACACCATCTACTCCGGGCAGAAGGAACTCCTTGCCCTGATCGAGAGCCGGGCCGGGTCCCGGAAGGACTGGTTCATGCAGGTGCTGGGCATCGATTACCTCAGGAAAGACAGCATGGAAGACCTGAAGAAGGTGGTCGATGCCCGGGAAGGGGTTTTCCTGGAACTCTCCGGGCGGCTCCGGGAGCTCGATGCAGACGGGATCCGCGACCGCCTCTCGGCACTCCACACCGATCTCGCCGGTGTTGAAGAAGCCTCAGAGAAGGCAGGTGCCATCGATAGGCGTGCCGTGGAGTTGCTCGAGGATGCCCGACGAGAACGCGACCGGCTGCTCTCCGTGCGCGAACGGTATCTCCACCTCAGAAACGAGGAGGAGGTGTTCACGGCGGAGATCACACGACTCCGTGCCGAGTGCCGGGAGGGGGAGGCGGAGATCGCAGAGCGGCGGCGGTTGCAGGCCGAACTTGCAGAACTCACGCCTCTCGCCGACCGCTACGAACCTCTGAAGGCGGAGATGGTCGTGATGGCGGAGGCGAAGGCCGCAACCGACCGCCGGGTCCTCGAGGTGCATGCCGCAAACGAGCAGGTCCGCGAGTACGGAGAACGCAACGCGAAGATTGAGGCCGAACTCACCGCACTTGCAGAGGACGAGGAGGCGGTTACCGCCCTTGCCCGGGAGGTCGGGGAGTGGCAGGCCCTCCGCGACCGTCTCACGACGATGAAGGCACTCCAGCCGGAGTACGACGCCCTCCGTGAGGAACTCGCCCGCATGGACGAGCGCTTTTCCCAGACGGAGCGCCGTGTCCGGGAGAATCGGCTGGAGATCGAAGCGATCGAGGAGAAGACACGACACCTTCGCGCGATCGAAGCGGAGATCGAGGACCTCGACTACCTCCGGGCCCGGGAAGAGGCTTTTCTCAAAGCCCAGGAGTACGCCCGGCAGGAAGAGCGGTGCCTCCGGGAGGTCCGCGCCGCAACAGACGAGATGAGCCTGCTCGAGAGCGAGATCGCCGGGCTTGCCCGACAGCTCGCCGGGATGGGCGCCATCGAGGGGGAGATCGAGTCGGCGGAGAGCCGGAAAGACTACCTGACATCCCGGATCAGCGCCTGTGCCGAACGCCAGGAGGCGATCCGCGACGAGATCCGGAAACTGGCCGAACACCGGGCGGAGATCCTCGCCGCAGGCCCGGAAGGCTCCTGCCCGACGTGCCACCAGGGACTCGGCGAGCACTACGAGGAACTGGTTGGCGACCTTGCAGCCGCTACCACGTCGATGCAGGCCACGCTTGCAGACCTCGAACACGAGTATACGAGGGCGACCGCCGACCGCAAGAACCTCGTCGCCGCTCTGCAGGACCTCTCCCGGCAGCGCATCGACTGCCAGCGCCTGAAGGAGCAGCACGCGCTCTACTCGTCGCGGCACGACCAGAGCAGAAGGAGCGTGCAGCGGTGGCGGGCCGAGGCCGAAGAACACCGTGCGGCGATGCAGGCGCTCGGCATGGACGAATACGATCCGGCGGTGCATATCGCCCTCAAGGAGCGCATCCACGCTCTCGTGGAGAAGCGGGCAGCGGCCGACACCCTCCGGGGCGAGTGCAGCCGCCTCCCCGCCCTCCAGGAGGAGCGGCAGCGGCTCATCAAGGATGTCGAGGGCTACCTCGCCGGAAAAGAGGAGACCGAGGCGAAGGTATCCCGGATCGGGTTCGACCCCGTGGTCCGGCAGCGCCTTGATGCCGAAGCGCAGGCACTTGAGGGGTCATACCGCGCCTACGCGGAGGCACAGGCCCGTCTCGCGCGGCGACCGGCGCTGGAGAAGGAGCAGGAGGCTGTTCTCGCACGGGTCGACGCTCTCCGGCAGAGGCTGGAGGTCGCCCGGGCTGAACTCATCCGCCTCTCGTTTGACCCGCAACGGTTCGCACGCCTTGGTGAGGAGTGCAGCCGTGCCGAAGCGGCGCACCGGAGAGCGCTTGAGCTCCGGGTCCGCCTCGAGGAGGTTCCACGCCTCTTCGAGACGCTCAAGGCAAAGCAGGACCTCCTCGCAAGTCGGGAGGCCGACCTGCTCCGGGTCGGGGCGGCCATCGGCGACCTCGGGTTTGACGAACGAGCGGTCGCGGCAGCAGAGGAGGCAGTCGCGGGCCGCGAGAGGGAGGTTGCGGCGGCACGGGAGCAGCGGTACGCAATCACCGCTCGCATAACCGGCCTGGCGGCAGAGATCGAGAATGAGGCAGGGAGGCTCTCCCGGGCGGAGGACCTCTCCCGGCAGCAGGAGACGCTCACCAGGGAGATCGGGCGCCTGAAACTGACCCGCACCCTCATCAAGGACTACACGGACTACCTCCTGCAGGTGGTCAGGGACAGGATCGAGGAGGAGGCGGGGAGGGTGCTTGCCGAGATCACCGATGGGCGCTACGGGACGGTGATGCTCGACGACGACTTCACCGTCCTCGTCCACGATATGGGAGACGACTACCCGGCCGACCGGTTCAGCGGCGGAGAGCAGGACGACATCGCCATCGCCCTCCGGGTCGCCCTCTCCCGGTTCCTTGCCGAGGTGAACGGGGTGCACGACTCCACGTTCCTGATCTTCGACGAGATCTTCGGGAGCCAGGATGAAGGGCGGCGTAATAACCTCCTGCGGGCGCTCCGGACCCAGGAGGCTCATTTCCCCCAGATTCTCCTCATATCCCATATCACCGAGGTCCAGGATGAGTTCTCGACGACGCTCATGGTCGAGATGGGGGCGGACCAGGCAAGCCGCGTCCGGGAGTTCGAATGATGGACCGGAAGACCTTTTACCAGGACGCCATCCGGCGGGTCGCCGGAAGGATCCGGGAGTCCGCCCCCGAGGACCTTCCCGAGCGGTTTTCGGCGTGCAGCGGGTTTGATACGTCATCATACCGCTGCTGCCGGCCCGAGTTCGACGGGGCAGTCTGCGCGGTGGACGGGAGCAACACCATAATTCTCGACGCAGGCAGTTTCGCCATCGCCGCCGTCCGGGCATCGGTCAGCGCGTATGCCGGCAGTGCCCGCCTCTGCCACCGTACGACGCCCCTCTACGTCGTTACGGTCAACCCGGGAACCGGGAACGAGGACTTCGACACGCTCTTTTACGACTGTTTTCACTGCACCCCGAAGGCGCACCTCGACCACGACGACCCGGTCCGGAACACCGCCGTCATACGCGACACCCTCGAGTACTGGGCGGCGATGGAGATGGCCGCGGAACTCGATACCGGGGACCTCATCGTCCTCGACGGCACGCTCCAGGTCCGCCATGCAAGCCATGACGAGGTCATCGAGAGACTCTTGAACCTCTGCAACCTCCGGGGGGTGCTCATCGCCGCGGTGACGAAACGAACGTCGCTCACCTGGGGTGGGGGGCACCCGATCATCCCGGCGGCAGAGGGGCTTGCTCGCGAACTTTCCGTCCGTGAGCCCTGGTATCTCTGCGTCTCCGCCGCCGAGGGCCTCATCGATCGGCAGGAGGCACGCCCCTGGAAGCAGCGGGGCGAGCAGTACGTTACGCGGCTGCACCCGCGGGCACAGCGGGCGTTCAAGGTGGAGATCCCGAAATACTACGGCCCGGACAACGTCGAACGGGTCTTCTCGGCGCTCGCGTTCTTTGCCGACGACGGGAGGGTCACGGGCTACCCGTACCCGCTCCTCGACGCCCACCTCACCACGAAGATCGGAAGGGACGCGGTTGACCAGGTCCGCCGGGACATCGTCCGGGACATGGACCTGCTCGGCATGACCTTTGCCGATTACACCGGCATCTTTGGAGACTACCACGATGAATTTGATCGATATTGACGGCGGCGACGCCTCGAAATACCGCCTGATCGGGGACCGGGTGCTCAGCTACCGGTTTGCCGTCCCCCACGACGAAGAACTCTTTCTCGGGGACATCTTGAAGATCACCGACGACGTCAAGGGGCTGACGTTCTTTGCCAAAGTGAGCGACCTCCTCCACGACTGCAACTTCTCCGACCCGAACTGGGACACCCGGCCCCATACCGAGCACTTCTACACCATAGGGGAGGACGTCTTCATCCTCGTCGAGGCGCTCCCGCTCGGGTACGTCGGCGCTGACGGCACCTTCCGAAAACCCCGGACAATTCCGGCGAAGTTCTCCCGCGTGGAGCGGCCGGGCTCGGATGACTTTGCATTCCTCCGGCAGGTGATGGGCGATATCGAGGTCGGGGTGATGAAGACCGGCCAGGACGTCCTGCAGGACGTGCAGGTCGCTCTCCCCTCAACCGTCATGCGCCAGCACATGGGCGTCTTCGCGACGACGGGCATGGGGAAGAGCAACTTCATGAAGGTCTTCTGCGCATCCTGTATGCAGGCCCGGGCGTTCGGGCTGCTCATCGTCGACCCGCACGGCGAGTACGTGGCGGGCGGGCGGTCGTCGAGCGGCAAGGATACCCGGGGACTCCTGCACTACCAGGCCGGCCGGGACGGGCTCTCCGTCTTCTCCACCCGGTCGGAGCAGTTCCGGAAGAAGTACCGTCTGGACCAGCTCTACCTTGACCACGACGACTTCAGGGCGCCCGACCTCCTCCTGCTCTACGAGCACTCTCCGCCCCAGCGCGAGGTCGTGGAGATGCTCGAGAGCACGCCGGGTTCCGACGTGATCGACTTCTTCCAGACCACCGACTTTGCAACCTTCGACGCCGAGACCTACACCGGCCGCCATCCCCGGATTGCCCGGGACTTAAAGAACTTCTCACCGAGCACGCTCTCGGTGATGCAGCGGCGCATCACGGGCATGATGAACCGGAACCGGGGCTTCTTCCGGCGCCAGGGCTCCTCGATCCCGGAGATCGTGAAGGCGCTCCACGAGAACAAGGTCGTCCTGATCGATATCCCGGGAATGAGCGAGCAGAGCGAACTCTTTGTCCTCTCGATCATAACGCGCAAGATCATGCGCAACCACCAGGGGGAAGGGGCCGGAGGCGATGAGGAGCCAAAGCAGGTGCTGATCACCATCGAGGAGGCGCAGCGGGTGCTGGGGTCAGGACCCGGGAGCACCCAGATCTTCCGGGAAGCCGCGATGGAGGGGAGAAAGTTCGGTGTCGGGCTCTGTGTGGTGACCCAGCAGCCGAAGAACATCGACGCCCGGGTCCTTGCCCAGTTGAACACCTTCGTCGTGATGGGGCTCTCAGACCGGGGAGACCGCGATATCATCGCAAGCAGCGCAAAGCAGGACCTATCGCGCCTGGACACCGAGATCCAGACGCTTGAACCGGGAGAAGCGGTCATCAGCACCATCGGGATACCGTTCCCGGTGAGCACCCGGATCCATCTCTTCGAGGAGTACGTTCAGGACCTCAACACAAGACCGGTGGTCCGGCCGATCGACGACGGGCTTGATACGACATTTTGAGAAGAAACGCGCGAAGGTGATGTTGGCAGGATCCTATCCTGTGTCAACTGTCCCTTCACTGAATTGCTTGACGCCCCGGGGGCATCAGGATTACTGGACTTTCTCGATTTTTCGTATCGAGACGCAGTTGATGACCGCATCCCCGGACAGGATGTAGCGTTTGACGACCGTCCCGAGCACCTCGACCACATCCCCCTTCTGTACGTTGTGTGCCGGCGAGGTGAACATCTTGACCGATATCTCACCGGTCCGGTCGGCGACGAGGTACTGCGGCCGGTTGAGGAACTGGAAATACACACGTTCGACGACACCCTTTATGCGTACCGGTTCCCCGAGCATGTTTAGGTTGATCTCCCGTATCCGGGCGTTCTTCGCTTCTGCTTCGTACATAGGCACCAGTGACGTATACTGTGACTGGCTCATGTAGTTGAGCGCTAGCGGTATGAGAACCAGCATGACGGCCACAGGTACGCCCCAGATCAGCAGGTATACATCCCCTGTAGTGAGGACATACGCTGCCATCAAGACAACAAAAAAGAGGAAGACGGCCAGTACAACGGCCGACACCCTCACTTTGATATTTCCGATCTGCATCGTTAATCAGGTCTACTTAGATCTACTTAAGGGCTGCAATTTCCTTTCTGAATGCGACCCAGTAGAGGACACCGACGAAGAACAGACCGCCGACGATGTTGCCGAGTGTGACCGGAATTACGTTGTTGGTCCACATGTTCACCCAGTTGACCGTCGCGACTGCCTTTGTGGGGTCAATACCTGTGACGAAGATACCCGCCGGGATGAAGTACATGTTCGCAATGCTGTGTTCGAACCCGCTGGCAACGAAGGCGAAGATCGGGAACCAGATACCGACGATCTTACCGATCGCGTCGTCGGCGCAGATACCGAGCAGGACAGCAAGGTTGACGAGCCAGTTACAGGCAATTGCCTTCAGGAAGCACGACCAGAGCGCCATACCACCGACGTAACCTGTCTTTGCGGCCGCTATGCCTATCGCTCTCGTACCAAATGCGGTGACCGTTGCGACTCCGGCGGCATCGTAGCTGACACACGGCCCGTATGCCATGATGTACGCAAAGATTACCGACCCGATGAAGTTGCCGATATATACCCAGACCCAGAGGTTGAGCACGCTTGCCCAGCTGACCTTGTGGACGAACGCTGCCATGGGGGCGAGCATCGCGTCGCCGGTGAAGAGTTCGGCACCGGTCATGATTGTGATGATAAGTCCGACAGGGAAGACAGCACCCAGAACGAGCTGGGAGATACCGGGGCTTGCCGCACCGAACCGCATCGCAACGTCGGTTGCCTGGATACCGGTCGAACAGACCGTCGCCAGGGCAGCACCCATCGCGATGAAGGCTCCGGAGAGGACACCACGCAGGAGCATGTTCCAGGCCGGCAGTCCGACCTTGTACTTCCCGGCATCACCTGCTTTTGCTACGATAGCAACTGGAGGATGGAATACCATTTTTCATACACCTCTCTAAACGTCCTACCTATACCATCAAGTAATCCGAATGGATAGGTCTAATTAATCAGTAATTTAAGAGTGCTATTAATAGGTTTCGAAATGATCGCTGTGCCCCGGTGACGGAGCCTCATTTGGGGCATTTATCGTCGCTGTAAGTTAATTTCCATAGTTAAACATGAAGAATCAATAAATAACGCTTTAACCTTCGGATTGGAGACCACGCAGAATATAGGTAGTTTTAGGGGATGTTCGACGGTATTCCGGGAGCAGGCGCGCCCGGTCTCCGGCAGTAGCCCATTCCCCCTTCCGGGACAGAAAAAATACGGCATTATCACCGCACTTGACATGCGCGCAGGAATGACCATCAGGGACCGGCTTTCAGTCAGGCAGATTAACTTTGTTTTGAAGAGAAGGCCGGCCAGCGCCTCGCTTCCAGAGCAGTCTCCGGTTCCGTGCCGGACCTCGCTTCAGGCGGACTGCAGACACCGTGGGCGTAAGCCTTTGTGGTGCCGCAGTAGCCGACGCATGCCTCGGGTACAGCCTGCCCTGTAGACCGATCAGGGGGTATGCTCCCGGGAAGGGTCCCCCTCCCGCCGCATGATGACCGTGTAACTCGGAAGACGCCGTTCGGACGCTGCAGGAGCGTTATCAGGCGTCTTTGGAAGATGTACAGCGGATTTTGGAGAGGAGTGCCGAACGGCTGGAGGAGGGGCATCCCGGTTCGGGCTGCGCGCCCACCCGTCACCCGACGGCCGATGCACGGCACGACGGACGTGCCGGCCGCAGCTGGCGCAGGAGCCGGACGTGCGCAGCCAGGAACATGAACGAAGCAGGATCCTACAGGGCTCAAGGGAACTTTCTCCTCCGCGCTGCAGCCAATCAGATTGGGCAATCCCTCCAGGAGGAGCAGTGCCTGGTGCACCGGGAGACCTGCTTCCGGATCCGGTGTAAGCGCTCCGTGCCCTCTCAGGCAGGAATCGTCCTTCAGACACTATATCTTCCCGTCCCACACCACAGACCGTACCGGGAGCGCCGGCCGGCAATGTGCATTCAAAAACAATGTACTTCCACTGGGAATTAATCAAATAACATATCAGGTCGTATGAAAAATATTTCATAGATTTCATGCAGATCGAGGAAGCCGTCACTCCTTACAGGAGGGTCATACTTATCGCCATCATCGTCGGGCTTATCGCCGGCCTCGGTGCCCTGTTCTTCTTTGAAGGGCTGAAACTGGGAACTGCGTTTTTCATGGAAGGCATCGTCGGGTTCAACCTCCCGAAGGAAGGGCAGACCCTCCAGGATATCAGCCAGTGGGCTCCTCCCGATCACCTCTGGATGATCCTCCCCGTCATCTGTTTCGGGGGGCTTCTCTCCGGCATCCTGGTCTACACCCTTGCCCCGGAGGCGGAAGGTCACGGGACCGATGCAGCGATCAGGGCGTTTCACGGAGGAAAGCGGGTACGCTGGCGTGTCCCTCTCGTTAAAGCCGTCACCGCCATCCTGACCATCTCGACGGGAGGAAGCGCGGGCCGTGAAGGGCCGACCGCGCAGATCTCGGCCGGTTTCGGTTCGATCGCCGCCGACCTGTTAGGCCTCTCCCCCCGCGAGCGGAGGCTTGCCATCGCCACCGGTGTCGGCGCCGGGATCGGCACGATCTTCATGGCACCTCTCGGCGGGGCAATCCTCGCCGCGGAGATCCTCTACAAGCAGGACTTCGAGACCGAAGCGATCGTTCCCGCGTTTCTGGCCTCTGTCATCGGATATGCCATGTTCGGCCTGGTCGAAGGGTTTGAACCGGTCTTCGGTCCCGCGGCGACCTCCTGGAACGTCTTTCAGATCCCGTTCTTCATCCTCCTCGGCGTGGTCTCGACGGCAGTCGGCCTGATCTACATAAACGCCTTCTATGGGACGAACAGGATTTTTAAGGAGATATTCGGCCGGTTCAACCTCCCGAATCACTTCAAACCCCTTGCCGGGGCGTTTCTCACCGGCATATTCGTCCTTGCTCTTGCGGCCCTCTCTCCCGAAGCGGCAATCGTCGGGCTCGGGAGCCTCGGAACCGGATACGGCTTTGCGCAACTTGCCCTCTATAACATGCTCCCCGTCGGGGTGCTGCTCTTCCTCCCGTTTGCAAAGATCCTGACGACATCGCTCACCATCGGCTCGGGGGGGAGCGGCGGCGTCTTCGCACCGGGACTGGTGATCGGGGGGGCGACAGGAGGGGCCTTCGGTTCCCTGCTGCACCTCGCGCTCCCCGGCATCGTGCCCGCAGAATCCGTGCCGGTCTTCTTCGTCGTCGGGATGATCGCCCTCTTCGGTGCGATCTCCCATGCACCCATCGCGGTCATGATCATGGTCGTAGAGATGACCGGCGACTTCTCCCTGCTCGTGCCGGCGATGGGCGCTGTCTCGGTGGCGGTCATTCTCATCGGCCAGTCCACCATCTTCCGTGAGCAGGTGCTGGACCGGTCCCAATCTCCTGCTCACAGGGACGAGTATATGGTTGAAATCCTCCAGGATATCCATGCCGGCGATATTATGGTGCCCCGTGACCGGATCCTGGCTGTATCGCCCGATGACAGGGTTGGACGGGTGCTCCACCTGATCGACGAGACACTGCACACCGGGTTTCCGGTGCTCGATGGGGAGGGCAAACTCGTCGGCATCATCGCTCTCGATGATGTCAGAGATAACCGGATAAACGGCGAGCATGACGTCCTGGTGAAGGAGGCCATGAGCTCACGGGTATTCACCGTTCACCATGCCTGTACGTTGCGCGATGCCCTGGACCTGATGACCGAGCACGACATTCACCACCTGCCTGTTGTTCCGGCAGATGATCCGGGGGTGCTCTCCGGCTTCATCACCCGGACAGATATTATGAAGGCCTATACCCGGAAGGTATCTCAGTCGGCAGGGAGACGCCGTACAGGGTCCGTCACCCTGATCGAACCGGGTATGGCGGCAGGAAACAGTCCCGGCGAGAAAAAGAGGGTTGATGGTTGAGCGTTGCATTCAGGTCATTTGAACACGTCAAAGATCTGGTCGCTCCCCGTCGCGATGAGCCGGTCGCGCTCTGAACTCTCCTCGACGAGCGCGAGCACGGGGGGAGTCATATCCTCGCCCGGGTGGAACCCAAAGAGCCTCTCGAGGTCGACCTGGATGGCGTGCAGGAAGACCGAGTTTGAGATCTCCACAGGACAGAGCTCCTCGCACTGGCCGCAGTTGACACAGGAGTCGGAGATATGCGCGAACCGGATCAGGTGGAACATGAACGGCGGCGGGATGACGCCGGGCTCGACCAGGTAGTCCTTCTTCGTACTGCAGTCGATACAGTAGCAGATCGGGCAGTTCTCGATGCAGGAGTAGCACTTGATGCACCGGGAGGTCTGCTCCCGGATCCGGTTCAGGCGCTCCGTCCCCTCGCCGAGCGCCCCGAAGTAGCGTTCCCGCCATTTGTCGCCGAGTTTCAGCATGGCGTTCTCGACCTTGCCGCGGATCTCGATCCCCTTCGGATTTGCCGCCTCCGTCGCCACGGCGCCGGCCTGGATAGCGCTGTTGAGGAGGTTCGCGCCCTTCTCGGAGCAGACCTCGACGAATGTGGCGTTGCCGGCTTTTTCCCCAATAACGCCCCAGTTCCCGCAGGCGAGATCCGCCTGACGCGGGATCTTGATCTTGCACCGCCGGCAATTGGACCGGCGGCCGAGCCCCTCGTTCCCGAGAAGGTCTTCTGCCCCCTCCTCGAGTTCATCGATCGAGACGGAGGCGTGCTCGCCGTCCTTTGTGACAACGATGAACTTTCCCTTGTCGATCTCCTCCTTGACGACATCGTCGGGGTCGAGGCCAAGCTTCTCCCGGACGACGGTCCGCGCTACCTCCGGCCGGATGGTGCCGCCGCAGTTGAGGCCGATCACGATGATGTTGTCCAGGTTGACCTGCCCGCGTTTGGCCATCTCGTAGATAGCCTTGACGTCGCAGCCCTTGAGGACCGTCGCAATCCGCATATTGGGATCGGTTGCGAGGAGGCACCGCCGCATCTGTTTGGGGAGGAGCAGGGTGCCGCAGTGGAGCGAGCCCGCAATGCCTCCGATCTCGGCGGGGTCGGTGATCAGCGCCGGCAGGGCGTCGTAGACGTCCGCGCCCTTCCGGACCGCAAAGACCCCGTCAACCATACCGCTCTCGAGAGCGTGGCGCAGCAGGGCGGTCACCGCTCCGCCGGTCTCGGCCTTCTCGCGGAGTTCGTCGTCCGTCGTCCATGCATAGAGTAAATCGCCTTTTCCTGCCATATCTCACACCTCCCCGATTCTCTCGACCTTCACGGCACACGCCTTGAACTCAGGGATCTTTGCGATCGGGTCGAGCGCGTTGTTCGTCAGGACATTCGCCGCACACTCCCTGTAGTGGAACGGCATGAACATGACACCCTTCACGATGTCGGGGGTCACCTTCGCGGGGACGTCCACCGTGCCGCGGCGGGTGCTCGCCCGGACGACCTCGTCGTCCTTAATGCCGAGTTCCCTCGCATCCTCAGGGTTGATCTCGATCCAGCCCGTGGGTGCCTCCTTCTCAAGGCTCCGCGACCGGCGGGTCATGGTGCCGGTATGCCACTGCCAGATCGTACGGCCGGTCGTAAGGACGAACGGGTACTCGGCGTCCGGGACCTCGGCGGGCGGTTTCCACTCGATGGGCGAGAAGACGCCCAGGCCGTCGGGCATCGCAAACTTCTCCCGGTGGAGGATCGCCGTTCCCGGGTGCTCCGCCGTCGGGCAGGGCCAGTGCAGGCCGTCCGGATCGAGGCGAGCGTAGGACATCCCGTGGTAGGAGGGCGTCACGGCGGCGACCTCGTTAAAGACCGCTTCAGGGCTTTCGAACGCAAACTGTTTCTCGTAGCCCATCCTGCTCCCGAGCTCGCAGATGATCCGCCAGTCTTCCTTCGCTTCGCCGGGTGCCTGCTGTGCCTTCTTCCAGCGCTGGACACGCCGCTCGGTGTTCGTCTGGGTGCCGTCCTTCTCGGCGTAGCAGACGGCGGGCAGAATGACGTCGGCGAGTTCGCCCGTCTCGGTCATGAAGATGTCCTGCACGACCAGGAACTCGAGGTTCCGGAGGGCCTCCTCGACGTGGTGGAGGTCGGGATCGGAGAGCATCGGGTTCTCGCCCATGATGTACATCGCCTTGATCTCACCGGGCTTGTCGGCGAGGACGTTGATCATCTCGGTGACGGTGTAGCCGACCCTGCCCTCGGCAATATCCTCGACGCCCCACATCTCCATCATCTTCTTCCGGGTCGCCTCGTCGGTGACCTTCTGGTAGCCGGAGTAGACGTTCGGGAGGGCTCCCATATCGCAGGCACCCTGGACGTTGTTCTGGCCGCGGAGCGGGTTCACGCCGCTGCCGGGCTTGCCCAGGTTGCCGGTGAGCATCATCAGGTTCGCGGTCGATTTGACGTTGTCGACGCCGACGGTGTGCTGGGTGATGCCCATCGAGTAGATGAGCGCGGCAGCATCGGCCGTTGCGATCCACTCGGCCGCGGTCCTGAGGCTCTCGACCGGAATCCCCGAGATCTTTGAGACGTTCTCAAGGCTGTAAGTCTCCTGCATGACGACCTCCTTGAGGTTCTCGTAATCCTTCGTTCGGTTCGCAATGAACTCCTTATCCTCCCTGCCGTTCCGGATGATCTCCTGCATCAGGCCGTTTAAGATGGCGACATCGGTTCCGGAGACGAACGGCATGTAGAGATCAGCCTGTCGGGCGGTCGGGGTGAAGCGCGGGTCGGCGACGATCACCTTCCCGCCGCTCTCTCTTGCACGGACGATGCTCCGTGCAATGAGCGGGTGCTGCTCGAAGGTATTACTCCCGAGGACGAAGACGCACTTTGAATCGGCGATGTCCTTGATCGAGTTCGTCATCGCGCCTGATCCGAAGACCGCCGCAAGGCCCGCGACGGTGGACGAGTGGCAGAGCCGGGCGCAGTGGTCGACGTTCGGGGTCTTGAGCGCCACCCGCGCGAACTTCTGCATCAGGTAATTCTCCTCGTTCGATGTCCGGGCGGAGGAGAGACAGGCCATCTCTCCGGGTTTATAGGACCTGAACTTCTCCGTGATCAGGTCGTAGGCCTCGTCCCAGGTCGCCTCGACGAACGTACCGTCCTTCTTGATGAGCGGTGTTGTCAGGCGGTCGGGGCTGTTGATAAACTCGTGGGCATACCGTCCTTTGGGGCAGAGTTTGCCGCCGTTGACGGGCGCACGCTGCCAGTGCGCCACATCGAAGACCTTGCCGTCCCTCACGACAAGGTTGAACCCGCACCCGGTGCCGCAGTACGGGCATGTTGTCGATACATACTTGATATCCATAGTTGTTCCCTCTGGCGGGGACAACATGACGCCCGAATTATATAATATACGTGGTTCCGGCGGAATTTTTGAGGAATATTGGTGGAATGCCGCAGGAACCCGACTCACAGGCCGGCCTGGACCGCCAGCGCCGCCACGAGCGTGACGATACCCGCCACCGAGAGCGGCAGGGTGTAGTTCCGCACGACCGCGGGAAAATCGTCGCCGGTCGTCCGTTTGAGCAGCCAGAAGAAGGGGTCGCTCACGTAGGAGAACATGAACGCTCCTGCAGAGATCATGAGCACCAGGGCAAGCGGGTTGATCGCCAGAGCGGCAGGGATCGTGGCGAGGATGGTGGCGGTGACGGTGGCGGTGACGACTCTTGAGCCCTGTGCCGCCTGCACCAGGGCGGCGACGACGAACGGGAGGAGGGTGATGGGGAGATAACCCTGAACGAGCGCGGCCACATCGGCAGGGAAGGTGCTTGCGGCGATGACGCCGCCGAGCGCTCCGGCACCGGCGAGGTCGAAGATGATGATCCCGGCGTTTTTCGTCCCCCGGGCAAGCGCCTTCTCCCGGACGTCGGCCGGAACGGTGAGAAGTGCGGCAAAGAGCCCGGCAAGAAGCGCCAGGTTGATGTTTGCAAGGGCGTGGAGCGGTGGGACGAAAGACCCTACTACGAGCGCGAAGACGATGACCAGGAACGGCAGCCAGGCGAGAAGGTGCCGCCCGCCCGCTATGGGAGCCGGTTCTGCCGGCAACGCCGCAGGCGTACCGCGGGCCCGCAGGGCGACAAGGAGACCGGCGAGGAGGAGGAGCGAGACAGGAAGGGTGACGAGGTCGACCTCCCAGGGCCGGCCGGCAAAGAGGCCGAGCGTCGTTATGGTGGAGTAGACCACTGGAGGGGGGTAGAGGAGCACGTAGGATATCATCCCGGCGACGCCGGCGCAGTAGAGGAGGATCTTTGACGCCTGCCGGTCGGGCTGGAGGTGCGTGATGATGGGGGCGAGGATGACGAACGAGGTGATGCCGCACATCAGCGGGACGGAGAGGAGGTAGCCGGCCGACCCTGCCGTGGCAAGGGGGCGGTGCACCAGGCCCCGGATGTCGGCGACGATATTCTCTATCCGACCACTCTCGCGGAGGACCTGGGCGATGCCGACTCCGCAGAAGATGACGATACCGAGGATGGAGAATATCCTGCCGGCGCCGCCCGTGATCGCCGCAATAAGCGTCTCCGCCGGCATCCCGGCAAGGGCGCCGAAGAGGACGGACGTCCCGACCAGGGTGAGAAACGGGGGGAGGTGATACCTGAGCGACGCGACGGTTATCACGACGATGGCGACGGCGAAGGGGATGAGGGTCTCCATCACTCTTCCGTTGACGGCATGGGGTTATAAGGCCCGCCGGCCTTCTGCTCCATCTCGCGGCGGGCTTCAGCAATCCGGGCCCCGGCAATCTCCCGGTATCCCGGGTCGATTTCAAACCCGATAAAGTCCGCGCCGAGGGCAAGCGCCGCAAGCGCCGTGCTCCCGATGCCCATGAAGGGGTCGAGGACCAGCATCCCCGGCCGGCAGCCGTGGAGCCGGATGCACATCTCCGGGAGCTTCTCCGGGAAACTGGTCGGGTGGGGCCGGGAGGAGCGGATGGTCCGGTAGGGGATGAACCAGGTGTTCCCCCGGTCCCGGAGGTCGCGCTCCGCCGCCTTCCAGCGGCCGATGTTGCTCTTGTCCTGGTAGGGGACGCCGACACCCAGTTTGTCGAGGGCGACGCTCCCTTTCTTCGTGAAGTGGAATATATGCTCGTGGCACTGGCTCAGGTAACGGGAACTGTTCACCGGCTGGTAGTGGCCGACGGCGATGTCCCCGAGTATGTTCTCGTAACCGCCGACATCCTCCTTCCCGATCGCGATCGCCTTGACCCAGTGGATGACGTTCTGCAGCTCGAAGTAGGGGCGGAACCGCTGGACGGCGTCGAAGGGGATCCAGGGGTCCCGGGGTTTGCCGCCGATGTTGAGGAAGAACGAGCCGTCATCGGCGAGGACCCGCGCCGCCCCGGCGGCGACCTCCTCCAGCCAGCCGAGATACTCTTCACGGGGCTGCCGGTCGTTGTATGACCGGTATTCCTTGCCGATGTTGTAGGGCGGCGATGTGACGATGATATCGACAGAACCCGCCGGAAGGCGCTGCATGCCCGCTATGCAGTCCATGGTATGGATGGTATTGGCGGCAAGCCCGCCGGGTCCGTCCGTCTCTCTCTCCTCTCCTGCCACTCAGATCATATTACAGGTTCGCGGTCCTCCGCAAAAAGGTGAACGAACCGGGACGGGTGTCAGGATCTTGCGTCCTCGCCCAGCACCTTCTGCCGGGTCCGCTCCAGGGTGTCGATGAAGTCCTCTACCTCATAAGGGTTGAGTCCTTCGCTCGTGGAGCCTTCACGTTCGAGGTAGACGATCTGGAGGAGCGCGTCTTTGAGGATCTCAAGACGGCTCTCCGGCGGGAGGATTATCTCGAACCGGCGGAAGATACGGTCGGATATGCAGACGAAATCACCGTGCATGGACGCAAACGAGAGGATTTCGTCTGCTGAAGGAACATCGCCCTGGCTCACCTCGACTTCCAGGACTGCGGGCGCATCGCCGCCCTCTTCTGCAAAACAGCGGGTGACCCTGATCTTCGTGGCTGCTCCTCCGGTTCCGGCGAACTATTCTCTACAGAGAATAATATAGTTGCGATGACGGGGAGGAGATCTTCCCCGTTGGGCATCGGGGTCATGCCGGCACGGCGGAAGGGACGTGCCAGTCGGGCGACGCGGGGCGGTGAGGGCAGGACGCGAGAAGGCAGGTCGCGCTTCACAGGGAGTCTCCCCCTCAGGCATCTCCCGGCTTACCGCTCCCCGCCATGCTCTTTCCGGGAATCCCCTGCCGTTCGGTCCGCCTCCCGCATGCGGGCGAGATGCCCCCTCTCCTCAGACCGGACCTGCTTCTTCCGGTCCAGTTCCCATGAGAACCGGTCGAACTCCGTCTGCACCCCCCGGCACTCCGCCTGAAGGGCTGCGATCCGGGCTTCGAGCACCTTCCGCTTCCGGTCGGCCTCGATCTGCCGGACCCGGAGCTCGTCCTCGCGATTCCGCAACTCCGCCTCCTCCTCCATCTCCCTGATGTAGCGCGCCGAGCCGGTCAACACCCCGCCCGGCCCGAGATAGACGTCCGCGAGATCGATCCCTTCACCGGTGACGATGACCTCCCGGATCTGGTTGGAGTGCGCCATGCCCCGGGACTTCAGGACATACAGGCCCCGGTTCCGCTCGCCGCCGGACTCGATGAACTTGAGGAGGATCCATGTGTCCATCAGCGACGATATCTCGATCTTTGTCTGTTCAGAGGTTCCCTCCGCCTGCGTCAGGTCGGTGAAGAGCCCGGTGATATGGTTGACCTTCAGATAATCGACGAACCGGACCAGCATCGCCTTCGCGTCTGCCTCGCTGCTCACCGAGATGAGGCTCGATATGGGGTCAATGACGACCGCGTCGGGCCGCAAGACCTGCACATCCCGGAGCATGGTGGCGAGGTGCGTCTCGAGGCCGTACGCCGTCGGACGGGAAGAACGGATTACAAGGTTTCCCGCATCAATCCAGGGCTGGAGATCGATCCCGATAGACCGCATGTTCCGCACGATCTGGCCCTGCGACTCTTCAAAGGCGAAGTAGAGACACCGCTCACCCCGCCGGCAGACCGAGTCTGCGAAGGCAGCGGCGAAACTCGTCTTGCCGGTGCCCGGCGCGCCTGATATCAGGACGCTTGAACCCCGGAAGTAACCCCTGCCGTCGAGCATCGCGTCGAGCCGTTCGATGCCGGTGGAGACCCGGTCTTCGAGGGCTTCGTGGTCGAGGCTGAGGGTGGTGACCGGCATGATGACGATACCTTCGTTCCCCGTGATCAGGAACGGGTACTCGTTCGTGCCGTGGGTGGAGCCGCGGTACTTAACGATGCGCAGGCGCCGGGTCGAGATCTGGTTGGTCACCCGGTGGTCGAGGAAGATGACGGCGTCGGAGACGTACTCCTCGAGACCGTGCCGGGTCAGGTTTTCGCCCTGGCCGCTCTCGCCGGTCACGACCGCCGTGACGCCTTTCTCCTTGAGCCAGGAGAGGAGCCGGCGAAGTTCGGCGCGGATGATGCCTTCGTTTGAGAGACCTGAGAAGAGGACCTCGATGGTATCGAGCGCCACCCGTTTCGCCCCGATGGAATCGATCGCGTAAGCAAGCCTGATGAAGAGCCCGTCGAGGTTGTACTCGCCGGTCTCCTCGATCTCGCTCTTCTCGATCCGGACATAGTCGATAGCGAGTTTCTCCTGCGCGATCAGCCGGGGGAGGTCGAAGCCGAGGGAGTGGACGTTCTTGACCAGGTCCTCCGCCGTCTCCTCAAAAGAGACGAAGACGCCGGGCTCGTTGTACTGCGTCGCCCCGCTCACCAGGAACTGCATGGCAAAGAGCGTCTTCCCGCTCCCGGCCTTTCCAACGACCAGCGTCGGCCGCCCCTTCGGGAGCCCGCCGGCGGTGATCTCGTCAAGACCGTGGATGCCGCTCGGCACCTTTGCCAGAGCGAATTCGGTATCCCCGGACGGTGCCGGAGCACCTGCAGCCTGATCCATATTCTTTTGATGATCTGTATTTACCATATACATTACCCCGAAATCTGGTGACCCGGTGCTTCGTTACGCCGTACAGGACGCCCGGAGGGAGCCGTATCCCCGATGGAGCCGCGCAGAGACACGATCCCGTCCGGGGTCTTCCGGGTCCGGGACCCGGCACAACATTCAGGCCTTTCTCAGCGTGAACTGGAATGCTGCACCGCACTCCGGGCGGCCCGGCACCCGATCGGCGGCCCAGATCCTGCCGCCGTACCGTTCGACCAGGATCCGGGCCAGGTAGAGCCCGAGCCCCTCGCCGACGCCTCGCTGCTTCTTCTCATAGCGGTGGAAGATCGCCTCCTTATCGGCATCTAAAACACCGGGGCCGGTATCCGCCACCGTTACCCACACAAACCCGCCTGCATCCTCCGTCCGGATGGCGATCGCGACGTCGGGACCGCCGTGCTTGATGGCGTTGCCGATCAGGTTTGAGAAGACCTCCGGGAGGAGTTCGTCACCCAGCACGAGGGATGAAGCGCCGGCGTAGTTGATGCTGCCGTCAGGATACCGGCCAATCTCATCGCGGATGATCGTATCGAGGTCAACCGGCCGGATATCGGGCGGTCCGGTATGGATCCGCCGGATCTTCGAAACAAGGCCAAGGATCTCGATGCTTTTCCCAATGCTCCGCTGGAGTTTCGCCGCATAATCGGCAGCTTCACCGTCGAGGGTGGCAAGGAGCAGCTCGGCATAAAGGTTCGAGACATTCTCGGTGTTGCCGATATCATGCGTCAGGATATCCAGGTAGAGGTTCGCCTCCCGGTGCGCACTCTCGAGCTCGTGATGAAGCCTGGCCCGTTCTTCCTCGGCACGCTTCTGCTCGGTGACGTCGGCGGCTACGCCGATGAGGCGATGAGGCCGCCCTTCCGGGTCCCGGCACACCAGGCCCCGGCTTGCAATCCAGCGGATGGAACCTTCGGACTGGCGGCGGATGCGGAATTCAGCCATGTATTCGCCGTTATGGGCGATGGCCTCATCTATGGCCTGCCGGATCCGGGGCCGATCCTCCGGCACCACGATGGTCCTCCAGTCGTCGCGGGTCTGCAGTGCGCCGGCATCGGGAACACCCCACAATTTCACCAGCGCTTCAGAGGGAATAACCTTCCCGGAGGCCAGGTCGATCTCCCAGGGTGCGAGACTGGCGGCATCGAGAGCCATCGCCAGCCGCTCCTCGCTCGCGCAGGGCCTGGTTGGACCTGGCAAGCTCGGCGGTCCGCTCTTTCACCCGGGTCTCGAGTTCGGCGTAGGCTTTCCTGAGAAGTTCCTCCGACTGCTTTTGCCCGGTCAGGTCCGTGACAACCAGGGAGAAGACCTGTATCCCGTCCATCCGCAGGAGTTTCAGGGAGAGGTGTACCGGCACCAGGTCCCCGCCATGCGCCTGGAGCGTGCTCTCGCCCGCGGTGCCGGAGGGGTTCCCGTCCTCCATCATCCTCCGGAAACTCTCTGCAGAGGCAGGGGCGATGAAGGCGTGGATCGGCTCTCCCATCAGGCTTTGATGGGGCATGCCGAGAAGCCGGGCGAACGACTCGTTGCAGTAGAGGATGGTGCCGTCGGTGGAGAGTGTTGCAGCCCCTTCCCACATCTGCTCGACGAGTACACGATAGGGGTGTTCGGCGGTGTTTAAGGTATAGACCTTCTCGCCCTCGTCCGTCGAGACGAGGAAGGCATCGACCTCCCCCCTCCGGATCGCCGAAAGGGTCTCTTCAGCCTCCGCAAAGCCTCCATAGAGTTCTTCCAGCACGCGGAGGAGTTCTTCCTCTCGCGGTAATCGGGGAATGTTCATGTTGGATGGGTTACCTGGAGGGTAGTTTTCGGTGGAGCGCACAGTCACTCCAGCTGTTTAATCCCGAGCCCGACAAGGACACGATCTTCGTCCGACATATCCCCGATCAATCTCCTGATCGGCAGGGGAAGCTGCTTGATGAGCATGGGCACCGCGAGGATCTGGGCGTCTTTTGCCAGTTCGGGGTGCTGGTAGATGTCGATCACTTCAAGATCGTAACTCCCTTTGTAGCTCGTCTCAAAGATGTTCTTGATGTTCTCGATCGCCCTCTGCGACCGCGGGGTCATCCCGGCTACGTAGAGCCGCAGAATATAACGGGAGTCCATACTCTTCAGTGCCGTCTCGAACTCTTCCGCGGTCAACGGCCTGTTCCGGCCCTGATTGTCGCTCTCGTTACTCACTCGGTCAACCCCCTTAGAATCTAGGTTTTATCCCCCGGTCGCAGATCGAGGCCGACCAGCACCTTCTCCGTATTCGAGAGATCACCGATGATCTTTCTCAAGGGCGGGGGAAGTTTCCGGACCAGCGTGGGGACGGCGAAGATCTGGTCGCCTCTCGCGAGTTGAGGCTGTTCGACGAGATCGATCACCTCGATCCGGTATCGGCCGGCAAGATGCTCCTCGCAGAACTTCTTCAGGTTTGCGAATGCCGCGAGCGATTTAGGTGTCTGGCCCGCGACGTAGAGCCGCAACTCCCATACCTCTCCGTTCTCCTCCCCGACCGTCTCCTGATGCGTACTCATCGTACTTCCTCTTTCCCTCTCGACTACTCAAACATTCCGTCGCCGGTCGCTGCCTCGGTTGCCACAGTTCTCCGGGCGGTGCCTGCTTCGAGCCTGCTGTGGAACCGGTTCTTCTATCGGAATTCCGGTGCTGTTCCCGACCCGGATCGAGCGAGCTCCAGGGTGCTCCCCGGGCCGGGGGCGGGACGCTGCGGGTGGGAGCCGGGAAAACAGCCATGCCAAAACCATTTAAGCAGGTTTATCCGCTTGAGGGCGGAGATCTCCTCATGAGACGATTATACCTCCTCATCGCACTGCTGCTCGTGGTCCCGGCGGCGGCGGTCGTCCTCACTTCGGAGAGCGGGTGGACTGCCGGCACCGACGCCGGGTCAAAGCAGGTTGCCGCGTTCGGCAACGGCACGCGCTACGAGGCAGGATCGTACCATATCGTCGTCCTCTCCGGCACCTACCGGGAGATGGGACGGCAGTATGGCGCCCTGATGAAGGACGAACTCCAGGAAGAGTACGCGATGCTCCGCTCCCACTTCACGGCCAACGGATACACCGAGGCGGAGATCGGCGAGTTCGCTACAACGGCAACGGCGCTCCAGGCAAAACGCATGAAGGAGATCCGGGCGGGAATCGCGGAGACGTCCGGTCTTTCCGTAGAGGAGGTCGATATCCTCTACGAAGGCCCGATCGTCTACCTCGTAACTTATGGGGCGAAGGCAGGGTGTTCGTTCATGGCGGTATGGGGCAACTACACCCCTGACGGCTCGGTGGTCCTCTCCCGGAACTACGACCTGCCCGACGTATTCTCGGTCTTTTACCCATACTACACCCTCGCGGTCTACAACCCGACCGACGGGAGCAACGGCGTGGCGACCTTCGGCCCGGCAGGGGCACGTTCCGAGACCCTGATGAACAGCGCCGGCCTCTTCATCGCCGACGACAACGCCGTGGACTCGGGCAGTAGCCTTGAGATCGCCGGCAGGCCCGACCTGATCGGGGAGTTCTTCCGGCTGATGCTCGACTACTCCGATATGGAAGGGCTCGACGCCGGGATCATGACCACCCGTGCGGACTGCGCCTGGATCGTGAACGCGGCAGGACCGGACCGGGCCTACTCCTACGAGGAGACCGTGTATGACATCAAGCGCCGCGAGGGTCAGGGCGTGATCGCGGCCGCGAACCACTTCGTGGACCCGTCCTGGCGGCTTGCGGTGCCCCCGGCGGATCATTCGACCTCGCGGTATGACAATCTTCTGCGCCTCGCCGAGGAGAACCGGGGTTCGATCGACGGGGAACGGATGGTCGCGATCCGCGACGTGCTGCTGGAGGACGGGGGCGCGACATTCCGGCACAGTATGCTCGAGGGTATGCCGTACTCCTCAGATCACCAGGTGATCTTTGTCCCGGAGACCCGTACGCTCTGGCTGAAAGTCGTGGACCGGGACTGGCAGAAGGTGGAGCTCGGACCGCTCTTCTCGGTGTGAGGGGGCCCGGCCTCTCCTCTCCCTGCTCTCAGGGAGCAGGAGCCTGCCGTGATCCCGGGCTGCGGCAACAGACGATCCGGGTATAGGAGAAAGGGCAGACGAGAGGCACAGGTGACGCGCCAGGATCCTGAAAAAAGGTATTGGAGTCGGTTCACTTTTCGAAGTACGCGACGATGTTTTGGAAGATCTGCATGTTCATCGATTCGGTGGGCAGGGGTTTTCCCTCGCGCCGCAGGTGCTCTTTTTGGGTCGGCCAGTCGTAGAGGTTCACGAACTCCATGGCCCGCTCGGGGTGCGGCATCAGGCCGAGGACCCTGCCGTCCGCCGAGGTGATCCCGGCGATGTCCGCAAGCGAACCGTTCGGGTTGTAGGGGTACTCCCCTCCCGCTGGAGAGAGGTCGTCGCGGCAGTAGCGGAACGCGACCATCTTCTCGCGCTCGATACGTTTCAGGGTCTCTTCCGAGCAGGAGAAGTTCCCCTCGCCGTGGGAGACCGGGCAGTAGAGGTGCGTGATGCCCCGCGTCCAGAGGTTCTCCACCGCAGGCTTCAGGGTGACGAACCGGCACTCGAGCACGCCCTTCCGGTTCGGCATCAGGGCGATCTCGCGGGGACGAACCTGCTCGAACGCGGGGATCAGGCCGAGGTTCGCGAGGATCTGAAACCCGTTGCAAATCCCGAGGACGAGGTTGTCCCCCGCGAGGAAGTCTTTGAGGTCGCTCCAGAGGTTGTTTCTGACGCGGTTTGCGTAGGCGTTGCCGGCACCCGTATCGTCGCCGTAAGAGAACCCGCCGGGGAAGACCATCAGCCGGTAGTGGGAGAGGGCCTTCTCGCCCGCGATGAGGTCGTTGATGTGGACGATGTCGGATGCCATCCCGGCCCGCATCAGGGCTTCCCTGGTCTCCATCTCGGAGTTGATGCCGTAACCGCTCATGATGAGGGCTTTTGCCGGGGTCTTGGTAGTAGTCATCTCAGTACCTCCCGAAAGGTGCCTTGTATGCTGCTTCCATCGCCGTGATGGGCTGCTCGATGAGGGTCTTTCCTCCTGCCGATACCCGGAAGACCGTGCCGTCGACGTGGCCGAGGAGGTTTGCGTCGCCGCCGAAGAGCTCCTCGAACGCCTCGCGGTCGGAGGGAGCGATCGTGACGACGAACCGCCCGAGCGACTCCGAGAAGAGGTAGCAGTCCGGGCGCATTCCGCCGGGAATGGTGATGTCCATGCCGACCCTTCCCGCAATCGCGACCTTTGCAAGGGCGACGAGGAGGCCCCCGTGGGTGACCGGGAAGGCAGAGGCGACGATCTTCTTCTCGATCGCGTCGGTCATCCTCTCGTAGCATGCTTTTGCCGTCTCGATATCGAGGGCCGGGACCGTGCCTCCCTCGATGCCGAGGTGCGCGAGGTACTCCGACCCGCCGAGCTCCTCGTTGGTCTCCCCGACGACGTAGACGAGGTCGCCATCGAACTTCGCGTCCATCGATACGGCGGTGGCAACATCGGGGTGGATGCCTATCGAGGAGATGAGGAGCGTCGGGAGTACGGAGACCTTGACGGGGTTAGAGTCCGCGTCGAACCCCGAGAAGTCGTTATACATGCTGTCTTTCCCGGAGATGTAGGGCGTGCCGAACCCGACCGCGCCGTCACGGCAGCCGAGCGCGGCCCGCTTGAGCTGCCAGAGCCGCTCTGGCTCATCGGAAGAGCACCAGCAGAAGTTGTCGAGGAGAGCGATCGTGTCCATCGGAACGCCTATCGCTATCAGGCCCCGGATGGCCGTGTCGATAGCGGCGATCGCCATGCGGTAGGGATCGAGCTCCGTGTAGGAGGGGAAGAGGCCCTGCGAGAGCCCCACGCCCTTCATCGAATCCAACACAACCTTCGTCAGCGTGGCTGAGGCCTGGACCCGCCCGCTCCCCTGCACGGGCCCGAGGACGTGCCCTCCCTGGACGGTATGGTCGTAACGGGTCGAGATGAACTCTTTCGAGCAGATGTTCTTTCTCGTGAGCATGGCAAGGAGGAGGTCGTCGAGCCGGTCCGGGCACGCGAACTCGGGCTCGGGATAGGTCGTCGTCACGGGCAACGTCTGGAGGTGCTTCTTCGGCAGACCGTCGTGGAGGAACTCGAGGTCGATATCCATGACGGTCTCGCCGTTGTACTCCACGACGCACCTGCCGGTATCGGTGAATCTCCCGATGACCGTGGCCTCGACCTCCCGCTTTCGCATCAGGTCCATGAACGCGTCTACCTTCTCCTCCGGGACGGCGAGCGTCATCCGCTCCTGCGACTCGGAGATCCAGATCTCCCACGGCGCCATGCCGGGGTACTTCAGCGGCACGCGGTCGAGGAGGACATGGCACCCGCCGGACTCCCTCGCCATCTCCGCGACAGAGCAGGAGATCCCTCCGGCCCCGTTGTCGGTGATGCTCCGGTAGAGGTCGAGGTCGCGGGCCTCCTTGACGATGACGTCGGAGAACTTCTTCTGGGTGATCGGGTCGCCGATCTGGACCGCGGTCACCGGGCTTGCCGGGTCGAGCGCCTCCGAGGAGAAGGTGGCCCCGTGGATGCCGTCCTTGCCGACCCTGCCGCCCACCATGACGATGAGGTCGCCGGGGAGGGCCTGCTTCTCGTGGAGCAGTCTCCCGTTACGAGCACGCGGCATCACGCCGACGGTGCCCGCAAAGACGAGGGGTTTGCCCACGTAGCGGTCGTGGAAGTAGCACCAGCCCTGTGGCGTCGGGATGCCGGAGCAGTTGCCTCCTACATCCACACCGCGGACGACGCCCTCGAAGATCCTCCTGGGGGGGATGATGGGGTTTTCCCGGTTCTTCCCGCGGAAGAGGGCCGGTTCGGTCTCGGGGTCGCCGACGCAGTAGCCGTAAATGTTGATGCAGGGTTTTGCCCCGAGGCCGAACCCGATCGTGTCGCGGTTCACCCCGACGATGCCGGTGAGGGCGCCGCCGAAGGGGTCGAGGGCCGAGGGGGAGTTGTGGGTCTCGACCTTGCAGGTCACGAGGTGCTCGTCGTCGAAGACGATTGCCCCGGAGTTGTCGGTGAAGACCGAGACACAGATGTCCTTATCACCTTTCGCCTCGCGGATGGTGTTGGTGGCCGCCTGGATGCAGGTCTTGTAGAGCCCCCGCGGAAGGTCGTCGTCCATCGCTGATGCAAAGATAGTGTGCTTGCAGTGCTCGCTCCAGGTCTGGGCGAGTGACTCGAGTTCGACGTCCGTCGGCCTCCTGCCGAGCCCCCGGAAGTAGTCCCTGATCGCGTGGAGCTGGGCGAGGTCGAGTGCGAGCGGCCCCCTCCGCTCACCCGTCTCGGGGTCGGTGATACCCTCTTTCCCGATGCGTGCGAGGTCCGCGTCGGGAAGGTCGAGGTCGACGGTCCCGGCCGCCTGGAGTTCGTCGAGGCGGACGAAGGGCGTGATCGTGTCCATCCCCGTCTCACCGTACTCCTCGCGGCTCCTGACGTGGACGCGGTTGACGAGCGGGTTTGCGAGGGCAGCGGTGAGCCTCCGGAGGGAGTCGGGGGTCAGGTCGCCGGCGACGAGGTAGAGCTGCGACGAGAAGACCGCCTCCCCTTCGCCGAACCGGAACCCGAAGTAATCCTCGATGGTCTGCTTTGCCGTCGTCCCGGCGTTGTCGGTGACGCCGGGCAGGAACCCGACCTCGATCGCGTGGTCAAAGTCGGCCTCGGTCGGCCGGTCTACGGAGTATCGCTGGACAACGGGGTTGCTGAGCTGCGCACCGATCTGCGAGAGCTCGTCAGGGGAGAAGTCCCTCTGGGAGGTCGCTATGGTATAGACGTCGACGAGATGCAGATCGCGCAGGGGGACGCCCGGCGAGCGGAACCTCTCGGTACGCGTCTGCAAGCGTGGATCGCGGGAATAGTGTACCTCTATCCGGTGGACGTGAGAGGCCATGTATATATATGGGTGCGATCGGGTGAAAAGAGCTGCGATGGGGTGGGGGTGTGCGGTTGGGTCGGAGGGGGTCCGGGTGAGATTTGAGGAGCTTTAACTATACCCTCTCTTTTTCAGCACGCCTGTGCCTCCGGGGCGTGCCGAACTCATTTTGGGCGTATTTTCAAATGAGGTCAATAATGGACATCTACAAACTTTTTCTCGCTCTGATGATATGCAAAACATCAAAATAAAAAGGAATGGTATCCTTTGGCGGATCTTCTGGATTGACTAAAGCCCTTCGAAAATCTGATTTTTCATAGAATTCTACAGAGGTTGGCTTAAAGTCAACAGTTAGAATTCTACAACCAACATGTTCAGTGATGTCGCCCACTATAGAAAAGATTTCTATGAGCATATTGGTTCCAATACCGCGATGCCGGTAATTGTCGTGAACTGCCAGCCTTGCAATTTTTATTGCCGGGTAATATCGATATTTATAGCCCCTTATTCGATCTCCCCGTATCATCTCCTCTTTTTCGATGCAATCGGTTACAAGCGTAAAATATCCCACGAGAGCCTCTCTCCAGAACACAACTTGCGTGACAGAGAAGAAACTGTTCTGACACCGTAAGGCGTCTTCTTTTAGGAACTCCTCTAAATCAACTTCTTCGGGATTACTACAACAAGAAAAAGAATTAACATCAATTCCTTCGTGGAGAGTGACATACTCCAACTCTTCATCAGGAATTGGTTCTGCCATTAAGATCGCTTTTGAGAACGCACCGCAGCCTCCCTGACTAAAAACTGGCCGCGTGTACTCAGGTCATTGTGCTCAAGGAATCTCTCGAACCTGCGAGCATCCTCGCCTTTTAATTTCAATCCTAACTCTATAGCCTTCGCCATTACACCCACCCCGCACATGTGGCGTGCATATGTGTTACATATGTAATACGATGAGATATACGCATCTGAAGAACTAATATATGTTTCCATACCTCTCGCCCATGAAATGATCGAGAATATGAAGCTCAGTTTTAAAATAGGCTAATAAGTTGGCCTTTTAAGCCCCAGCCGAGATTTGAACTCGGGACCTGCTGATTACAAGTCAGCCGCTCTGCCAGCTAAGCCACTGGGGCATACCTTATATTGTGGATCGTCCGCGCTAAAAAAGATGGCGCCGGTTCTCCTCACCCCTCCCCGGCATCTTCTGGCTGATCACCATAACTCCCACCTGACGGTGCTCACG
>NZ_DAXW01000009.1:136345-409071 GCF_002506585.1 Methanoculleus sp. UBA430
CGACTCCCACCTGACGGTGCTCAGGCTCCTGCCCTACGGCCAGTCGCGCTCCCAAACAACCTCCCCGTCATACAGAACCCGCCTGACCCTATGATACGGAATACAGGCCACATGCGTCCCGGCGTCCACCTCCAGGTACTGCGCATCGAGCGCGAGGACCCGGTCGCCCTGCACCCTCGATCGGTCGCCGGGCGCCCCGCGGTCGACGTACTCGACCTCGATCCGGGAGAAGTCGTAGCCGGGGTCGTGATAGAACCGGAGCAGCAGCCGGTAGCTCGTCCGCATACCCTCTCCTCCACGGCACTCTCACCCTGCCGGACGATAATGGTGCCGCCGCCGGTTCGCCGGCAGCTCTCCCTCGCCGGAACAGCCACAACGGCGACGTCCGAGCGGCTGGCGAACCGGCACCGCGAGGTGGAGCCGGGGGGCGAGTCTGCAACGTTCATAACAAAGGAGCACAGAAGTATCATCAGGATGTCGCATCTCACCGTCGATCTCGGGGGCCGGCCCGGCCTCGACTGCCGGGGATTCTGTTCGTACTGCTACTTCAAACACGTCAAGGGGACGACGTCGTTCGGCTGCAGATACTGCCTGCCCTTCCAGAAGGGCTGTGACTACTGCACCCGGGGCGTGCGGGAGGGGTACGAAGGATTCAAGAGCCTCCGGACCGTCGCCGACGAGACGCTGGCAAACCTCCAGGTGATGAGCGACGATATCGACCGGATCACCATCAGCGGCGGCGGAGACCCGAGTTGCTACCCCGAGTTCCGCGACCTCGTCGAGCTGCTCGGCAGCATGGAGGCGCCGCTCCATATCGGCTATACCAGCGGGAAGGGGTTCGACGACCCGGATATAGCCGATTTCCTCATCGATAACGGTCTTTCCGAGGTATCCTACACCGTCTTCGCCGCCGACCCGGACCTCCGGCGGCAGTGGATGCACGACCCGACGCCGGAGGCCTCCCTTGCGATCCTCGACCGGCTCTGCGGCGCGATCGACGTCTACGCTGCAGCAGTTGTCATTCCCGGCGTCAACGACGGCGAGGCCCTCGAAGAGACCTGCGCGTGGCTGGAGGAGCGGGGCGCAAAAGGGCTGATCCTGATGCGGTTTGCAAACCGGACCGACCAGGGGCTCATCCTGGAGAACGCGCCGCTCATCGAGGGGCAGCAGGTCCATACCGTCGACGAGTTCCACGACATCGTCACCGACTTAAACGAGAAGTTTTCGATGAAGATCAGCGGAACCCCGCTCGGCGACCCCTCGATCGGGTCGCCGTTTGCGATCCTCCACGAGCCCGATCTCTTGAAGAAACTCCCCCGGGTCCAGAAGCGCGCGACCGTGATCACCGGGAGTATCGCGGCCCCCTTCATCCAGCGTATCCTCTCAATCCGCGGTTCGACTTCGCGGGTCGTCAGGGTCAGAAAAGAGATCGCCGACCTCATCACCGCCGACGACCTCGCCGAAGTAAACCTCAAGAGACTTGAGGATGTCGTGCTCATCCCCGGCCGGGCGTTCGTCCACGATGCCGAAGCCCGGACGATCCTCTCCGCCGACGGCGTCGACCGCGAGGTGGTGCGCGGCCCCGATATGCTGACGGCCGATGCGGAGATGAGCATGGGCATGACCCGGACGGAAGTGCTCGATAAGGAGATCGAAGGGTTCTCTGCCCTGATCAACACGATCAACCGATACGGCCGGTGACGGCCTCTCCCCCGGCGCAGACGCACCGGGAGCGCCTCTCCACCGTGCCGGCTCTAACCGCGAACCCCAGAACCAGCACCTGGAGCGTCTCAATGCCCCCGCGATCGGTCGTGGGTTCCCCCCGTCGTTGCATTGAGTTCCCCTGCCGGGGAGATGCCATCGGCTCTTCAACGAATTTGTAAAACGAATGCGAGGGGAGCGATTCGAACGCTCGAACTCCTACGAGACCAGGCCCTCAACCTGGCGCCTTTGACCTGGCTTGGCAACCCTCGCCCGGATACGGGAAGAACATACTCTGTGCGTGAACAGAGATGGAACGTGCATCGGTTGCGCTTTCGCGCACCGTTTACCTTATTTAATCTGTCGTCATACCTGAAATACCTTTGCGTGAGGCTACGATGAGGGAGGGGGCGGGTTCCTCCGACCAGGAGACAGCAAAGAGAGTATGCCGGAGGCTGCCGGGGTGTGCGTGCCCCAAACCCCCGGTGCGAGATGATGCCCGGTTCAACGTTCGTCATACGATACGGTCAATCAGCGGATCAAACTGCCTCAGGCGCAGAAGAGGGAACATAATTTTCCCCTAATCAGGGGGTATAATCGCAAATACTCATAAATGGCCGCTTTTGAGCATGCTGTTATATATCAGGAAACGAATGGATCTATTTAATATATTCCCTCACTCACTTCATTCTATAGAACCTCCTCCGTAACATACACCGCATCGACTCGATCTCCGAACATAAAGCGCTATCGCCCCGGTAGAAGTTGAATTGGAATCATCCATGTTCAGGCGCGTTCCAGGAGTATGCTACCACCTCAAAGGAACTGAGGCCGAAAGGAAGTCTCGCAGACACTCCCGGGATGCATGATGTACAACGATCCAAAAATGAGACCCAACGCTACAGGTACCCTGGATCTCACCACCGACCAAGATCAATTGAGTGATCCTTCAGGAAACGATGACGGGGGAGCCTGCTGTCCGGCCGAAACCCATAGCAAGATCATCTGGGTGAGGGACCCGGGGGGCGGAACCTGGGTTTATGTCGATCCCGCAGTCGGGAACGCCCTGGGTGTCGATGCGCAGGCGCTTCTTGCAGATCCGCAAGCGCTTATCCAGTCCGTCCACCCCGATGAAAGGGAGTCTTTTAAATTACTGTTTGACGGTTGTCCTGCCGGCGAGTATGATTCGCTGGAATACAGAATCGTCCTTCCGGACACCACGATCAGGTGGATGCAGGCACGTGCTTTTTCCGTCAGAGATGCAGACGACCGGGTTTTGCACGTGCTCGGTGCAACAGCCGATATGACCGAGCAGAAATCGGCTGTAGTAGCCCGGGAGAACGAGGACGAGCAACGAACAAATTTTTTCTCTATCGCATCGCATGAACTGCGAACGCCCCTGCAACCTATTCTGGGATACCTTTACCTTATGCTCGACAATCCCCGCCATTTCGGGCTCACCGAGGAGGCCATACAGTATTTAGATGTCATGCAAGACTGCGCAAACAGGATGAGCGGCATCATAAACAGGATCCTCGTCGTGAGCCTCGCCGATGCAGAACGGGGTATTATCCAGCCGAAATGGGAGACTATATCGCTTGAACAACTTGTTGCCGACACCATCGAGGTGTGCAATACCGAAGATTGGGTGACGTGTACTGTTGATATCCCCCCCGGCCAGACGATCGAGACGGACAGAATCTATCTCTATGAAGCATTGTGTGAGATCTACAGCAATGCCGTGAAGCATTCGAGCCCTCCCTGTCACGTCGTCTTCGAGTACAGCGAAGAGCCCGAAGCCCATCTCGTATCCATATCCGATAACGGTCCCGGTATAGACGAGACAACCCGGTGCCGCATATTCCAGCCGTTCTATATCGGTGACAGAGACAACCTCTCCAGGGCGTACGGACGCCTCGGACTCGGGCTTGCCATAGCAAAGAAGGATATTGAGAAGCTGGGAGGGACTATCTCAGTCGACAGTACCCTGCACCAGGGGAGTACGTTCACCATCCGGCTCCCCAAACAGCACCTGTGAACCCGGAGAAGATACGCCGCAACAGGTGGCGCAACCTCTCATTCCGAATAACCGGGGATGCTCTTATTCACCGACGGGATGCTACATTGTGGTGGAGCAAGGTGAATCGTCTTCCCTTCCCTCTGTCTCAGCGGCTCTCCGCTCCTTCTCACTGATAAGGCTGATGACCTTCATCGCAGCGTAGACGCCTTTGACAGGAAGATCACTCCTTTTTCTGAGCACCGCTTTGATCGATTGGACCGTCTCGCCATCTCCCATATCTTCGAGGGCTGCAACCGCCCCACTCTTGACCTCTCCGTCCGTATCGAAGAGTGCATCGATAAGCGGTCCTATAGCCTGCTTTCCAAGCGCGGCGACTTCATCCCATCTCCTCTCCGCTATCAGGACCGTTACACGTTCTTCGGGGAGAGCCGGCTGCCACCCACTCATTTCAAGTGCCGAGAGCACTTCCCGGCGGCTGGAAAAACTGCCGGAACGAAGGAGAGGGACCAGATGCGACACGGCCTCTTCCTCCCCAAGAAGGGTCTTTAAGGTGCTGACAACATTGCGTCGAATGGCCGGATCCTCATCTTTCAGGAAAACAGTCACCCGTGAGGTCCAGTAATCGGCTAACTTCAGTAACGATGAGAGTGCAGCCGATTTGACATCCGTGTGCATATCTTCCAGTGCAACAAACAGCGTGCGAACCGCTTCATCGTCCTGGTATTCACCGAGGGTCTCGATAGCAAGAGAACGGGTTGCGGGGTCCGGACTCTTCATCAGCTCACAAAGCGGGCGGACCGCACCACTCGATCTCAAAACCGCAATCGATTCGGCAGCGCGCCGTTTCACCTCAAAGACGGGATCGTCGAGCGCAACGACCAGAGCGCTGAATGCGCGTTGATCGCCCAGCATGCCGAGAGACAGCGCTGCACGCCACCGGAGCTCCGCGTCGGGATCGGTCAATGCACTCATCAGAGGCTGAACTCCCCTGAGATCTCCGAATTTGCCCAATGCTTCGGCAGCCCTGAGCCGTACCGCGGGATCGCCGTGAGGATCGGCCAGCGCCTTGATGAAGAAATGCAGTTCCGGTATGCTGTCGTCTGTGGTCTGAGAACCCTTCCTGGCTTCGGATTCGGTTTCTTCTGCGTTTACATCAGAGGCAGCTGCGTTCACATCGGAAGCAGTTTTTTCCGGCCCGGCGATGTCCGGTGTCCTGCCGGGCATATCCTCCGGTACCAGCAACGGTTTCACGATCTTTGGGTTTGAGAACGGAGATTTGATAAGACCAAGACGCCGTATCTCCTTCCAATCCTCTTTTGCGACAAGGTATCCCAGTTGCTCTCTGGCATTCGCAGGTTTCCAGCCGATTGCATTGAGTGCTCGTACCGTCGACTGCCGCACTTCCGCATCCGAATCCTCAAGCAGCGCAGTAAGCGGTTGAATTGCTGCAGCGACTTTGCGCTTGCCAAGCACATCACAAGCCTCTCTGCGTATTCCGGCGTCCGGATCGCCCAGTGCCTGGATAAAGAGATCCGTCGTCTCCCTTCGGGGGTATGAACTGAGCGCCCGTATCGCCTCTATCCGGATGGTAGGGTCGGGCTCCAGGCAGAACGAGAGCAGCGCAGGAAGTAGCCGGGCGTCCCCGATACTGCCCATAGCCTGTATCGCACTGATGCGAACCCCGGAATTCTCATCACCCGATGCGGCGATGATGATTGCAAAGGAACGCCCGGATCGAATTTTCCCCAGGGCAACTATCGAGCACTTGCGAAGGTCGGCGTCTCCGGTCTTGAATGCCTGGATAAGGGGATCTACAGCAATCTGGTCCCCGATCTCTCCGAGGGCAATTGCAGCGGAGTTTGAGATGCGTCCGTCCAGATCCTCGAGCGCCGCGATGAGCGGCTCGACTGCCCGCCTGTCGTGGCCATCGCCGAGTAACGAAGCTGCCCTCCACCTGATATCCGGATCCGGGCTTTCCAGTAACCGGATGAGAGGTTCGGTCGCAAGGTTACCGACAATTTTGAGGGCTTTTGTTATATTTTCCCTCTCGACAACCTGTCGTTCCTGCAGTTCTCGGGTGAGGGGGACTATCCCATATTGTCTGAGTTTTATAAGGCCGATCCAATCGTCTTTTGCGCTCAGGAACAGGATTCGATGGTACAGAGTCTTCGGCTTCCAGTTTAAACGGTCGAGTGCCCCTGCAGCGAGTTTACGGGTACTCAGAAAATTGCTTTCGAGCCCGTGAACAAGAGCCTGTATCGATCGGGGGTCTGCTATCTCAGCCAGAGCGGCAACAGCCTCGTAGCTGACGGCTTCTACCGGATCGTCAATGGCCCGGTGGAGATACTGAACTGCATACCGGCTTCTGGCGTTGCCAAGGATTTGCGCGGCATGCATCCTGACATCAAAATACTCGTCGTTCAACGCCCAGATCAGGACATCGATCACCGGTCTGCTATGCCGTGAGAGTTCTTTCCAGTCCCGTCGGGCAAACGCTAAAATTCCTTTCTCCCTTCTATCATACGGTCTCCACCCGCATGCTTCCAGGGATTCGGCTGCCTGGGCTCTGATGCCCGAGTGCCGGTCAAGCAACTTCTCCCGCAACGCTACATCTGCACGCTGATCCCTGATCTTTCCCAGCGCCCAGATCGCCGCGACCTTAATGTCGTGGTCGGCATCCGACATACAATGGACTACATCTGTCGTCGCACGCGGATCGCAGATCTTCCCCAGTGCCCAGATCGCCTGAAGCCGCGTTGTCTCGTCGGGGTCTTTAAGGAGGGGGATGAGAGCTTCCGTTGCACGAGAATCCCCAATTGAGCCCAGTGCCTCCGCAACCTTCCACCTGACATCCGAATCGGGATCGGACAACGCACAGATGAGGGGATCGACTGCCGCGACATCACGCAGTTCTCCAAGGCCCCCCACCGCCATCCACCGAAGATCTTTTTCATCGCTCCTGAGAGCACTAATGAGGCCTCTGACATCTCCCTTCGAGATGAGACGACTGATATCGGCGATATCCAACCGAAGCGGTTTCATGATGCATCTCCCGGGAGAGACTACTATTCATCTATCGCTGTGACGTTATCCCGACAATACGGTTCCCTCATCCGGTGTGCCGGGCGATGACCTCTTTTAACCGTGCCGGCTCGACAGGTTTGACCACGACCTCGGCGATGCTGTCCGCGTAGGGAGCAAGTTCTTCATCGTTCAACCTCCACGCCGAGAGGATCACGACCGGAACCTTTAACGCACCGGGAATTTTTCTCCGTTCGTCCAGAAACTGCAACCCATTCATCGGGGACATCATGAGGTCGAGGAGGATCAGTGATGGAGGATTCTCCCGCAACATTTCAAGGCCTTTCACGGGATCGTTCACTAAAACAGGGGAGTAGCCAAACGACTTTATCAGCAAATTGAAGATCCGAAGGATTTTTTCGTCGTCATCGATGACCAGTATCTGTCCAGTCATATCAGTGTCCTCTGATACGTTCCCGAGTGCCTGCAATCCTGGAAGAGAATCAAATTTCGGCATTAATTTATCTTGAAGAGAAATATTTATATGTTTCTTATTGACTCAAAAACGAGTTTATTATTTCAAGGCGCAAGATGCTTCCTTTCCACGATATAGCAATCACGACATACTGGAACAGAGCGCCCGGGGTTCAGAGATCGGGTGTACGCTCCACAGAGCCATGACAGGGCCGTCCCGACAAAAATTCCGGAACTGTCTCTGTGCCCGCAAACGGGGTGCGGCGAGCTGTTCTCAACAACGATCCAGAACACGATCCGGAAGAACCAAGGTATGTACACGAGCTTGTGCCGTGCATCACTCCGATGGTGATAGACTCTCCTCCGCAGATCGGTATGAGCCTTCCCCGATGAGGATCTCAAAGCGGGCGCCTTTTTCCCGGAATGCCTATCTCCCGGAGGGAAAGATTGCTGATGGAGAGAAATACGATTATCCGGCTGTCCAGATTCCTTACAAACGTTGCATCCGGGAGAAAGTTGATGATGTTGTTCAGGTTTCGTTCGGATGCGGCAAGTGCCTCTTTTATGCGCTCCTGGTCGGCCGAGAGAGTGGAGATGACGGCTGCTACAAATATGAAGAAAATTAACCCGAGTTGAGCGAGTAAAGGCTGATAGCAACGGCAATGGAGCTACTCCCCAGGACCAGAATACCCGGAACTAAGCTGGAGTCGTTCGGGTGGATGTATCGATGTTCATTCATGGGGCCTGATTTTTACGCTGCTGAAAACTACCTGTGGTGCGTCATTCTATTGCCTCGCTTTGCAAAGGCTGTTATACGGCCATCAAGCAGGATCATGCCTCGCAGAATGAGGTGATTTCGCCCGCTTCGTCACCCTCTCGTTACTCATTTGTCGCGATAGAGGGATAACGAGGAGAGGGACGGGCAATAACATTATTAAACTTTATTTTTCATAGTCTCTCATGGATTGCCAGATAATAGATTCTGCTGCTTGTTATGCAGGACAGAGGCCATTCCCGAATTCGTCTGGACAAAAACCGTTATCGGGATCTGTTCGCCTCCCGATCGTACCTGATGGTGGGGAGATGATGAAGATTGCCCCTCATCAGGCAGGGGATGAGCATCAGAGTTCACCCTTCCGCTTCATCTCCATGCAAGGGAGGTCGGAATTGAGGTATAAAAGCGTTTGCTGACAGATCTGAACCTGAATAACAGATGCTGCGGGTGGGATCCGAACCCACGATTTCCAGATGTCCCAGGCTTGGACGCACCGTTCTCTTGAAAACCCTATGAGTCTGGCGCCCTAACCGACTAGGCCACCGCAGCACACAAAGTGCAGTATAACAATGGTGTATTGACAAATAAACCTTATGCCTCACCGCAAAAATGAGACGGAGGGTTACTTCATGTTTTTGCGCAGGTACACTTCGACCGCTGCAGTTATCGCCGCCACTTCCTTCCCCTGCCGGAGCGAGGCGGCCAGCGTCTGCATACGCGCCTCCTCCTCGCGGAGGTAGCGGCGCAGGTCCTTTATGATATGCTCCTCCTGCAGGAAGTGCGTATGCGTATCGCCGGCGATGAAGTGGGCGTCATGCATGATCGCGTAGTGGAGCGGGAGCGTCGTCTTCACGCCCAGGACCACGTACTCGGAGATGGCCCGGCGCATCCGCTGGATCGCTTCCTCGCGGTTGCCTCCCCAGGCGCAGAGTTTGGCGATCATCGAGTCGTAGTGCGGAGGGATCGTGTAGCCCATGTGGATGCCGGAGTCGAGCCGTATTCCCGGTCCTCCCGGGGAGCGGTAGCGGACGATCTTGCCCGGATCGGCGGCGAAATCGTTCAACGGGTCCTCCGCGTTGATCCGGCACTCGATCGCGTGCCCCCGGATGCTGATATCCTCCTGATCCATCGAGAGGTCCTCGCCGGCGGCGACGGCGATCTGCTGCTTCACAATATCGATCCCCGTGATGGCCTCGGTGATCGTGTGCTCCACCTGCAGCCGGGTGTTCACCTCCATGAAGTAGTAGTTGCCGTTCGCGTAGAGGAACTCCACCGTGCCGGTGTTTTTATAGTTCGCCGCTTTTGCGGCGGTGATGGCCGACGCCGTCATCCGCTCCCGGAGATCGGGCGTCATGATCGGGCAGGGGGCCTCCTCGAGCAACTTCTGGTGCCGGCGCTGGATGGAGCATTCCCGGTCGTAGAGGTGAACCGTGTGCCCCTTCGCATCGGCAAGGACCTGGATCTCGATATGACGCGGCTTCGTGAGGTATTTCTCGACGAAGATCGTCGGGTCCCCGAACGCAGACCCTGCAATCCGTCTTCCTTTCTCGAGCGCCTCCTCGAGTTCTTGCTCGTTCCAGGCGATGTGCATCCCGATACCGCCACCACCGGCGCTCGCCTTCACGATCACCGGGTAGCCGATCTCGGCGGCGACTTCCTTGGCCGCATCGACGCTCGTGACGCCTTCCGGCGTGCCGGGGAGGACCGGAACCCCGGCCTCACGCATCATCCTCTTTGCCCCGATCTTCGAGCCCAGCACCTCGATCGTCTTCCACGACGGCCCGATGAACGTCAGCCCTTCATCCTCAACCAGTTTTGCAAACCCGGCGTTCTCCGCGAGGAACCCGTACCCCGGATGGATCGCCTCGGCCCCGGTCTTCTTTGCCACATCGCAGATCCGCTCCTTGTTGAGGTAACTCTTGGACGGGTGCGCTTCGCCCACGTTGAACGCCTCGTCGGCGTACTTGACGTGAAGCGCATTCTTATCGGGATCGGAGTAGATTGCGACCGTGTCGATACCCAGCTCCCGGCAGGCACGCATAACCCGGATGGCGATCTCGCCGCGGTTAGCGATCAGGATCTTGTCAAAGTACTTCATCGCGCTTCCCATATGCGGCTCTCAATCGATGACCATCAACACGTCGCCGTTCTGCACGACATCTCCGGCGTCCACGAAGATCTCCCCCACCGTGCCGTCGCGCGGACTCCGGATGGGGTTCTCCATCTTCATCGCCTCAAGGACAATCAGCGTATCCCCCTTCTGGACGGTGCTCCCGCGTTCGGTCATCACCTTCAGGACCATGCCCTGCATGTTGCTCTTGACACCGCCGGCGACCTCTCCGCGGGGGATTCTTTCTTTTGCCGACGGAGCGGGGACCGGGCCCGCGACCGAGCCCCCATCCACAGTGACGATCCGGACCGAGAAGATCTCGCCGTCCACCTCCACCTCCATGGAGCGGGGGATCTCCGCAACCCCCACCGATCCGGCTGCCGTCGCCTTCTCGGGGATCACCTCAGCCTGGCGTTCGCCCCGGAGGAACGACGGCGCGATGCTCGGGTAGAGGATGTAGGTGAGAACGTCCTCCTCGCGGGTGACGAGACCCAGCTCCACCGCCTGCTGACGCATCTCATCGTAGATGGGCGAGAGAAGGTCAGCCGGGCGACCCGTTACCGGCTCCTCATCGCCGATGATCAACTTCCGGATCTCGGGACCGATCGGGGCCGGAGAGCGGCCGTACAGGCCGCGGACGTAGTCTTTGACCTCCGTCGTCACGTTCCGGTAGCGTTCCCCGCCCATCAGGACGTTGAAGACCGCCTGAGTGCCCACGATCTGGCTCGTCGGGGTCACGAGCGGCGGGTAGCCGAGGTCCTTCCTCACCCGGGGAACCTCATGGAAGACCTCATCCAGGCGGTCGAGGGCATCCTGCTCCTTCAACTGCGAGACGAGGTTTGTGATCATACCCCCCGGGAGCTGGTAGATCAGCACGTCCGAGTCGACCCGGTCCGCGATGGCGGAGAAGAGCGGCTCGTACTTCTCCCGCATCTCCCGACAGATGTTTCGCACGTTCCGGAGCGGGAGCAGGTCGATGCCGGTGTCGCGCGGCGTCCCGGCAACGCTTGCAACAATGCTCTCCGTCGGAGGCTGGGAGGTGCCGAGGGCGAACGGCGACATCGCCGTGTCGAGAATGTCCACACCCGCGTCGATCGCCGCCTGGTAACTCAGGGGCGCGACGCCGCTCGTGCAGTGGGAATGGAGACAGACCTTAACGTCCGCCACCTTCTTGATCCCGGTGATCAGGTCGCGGGCATCATGGGGCATGATCAGGCCGGCCATGTCCTTGATGCAGATCGAGTCGCACCCGAGCGCGTAGAGTTCCTGCGCCATATCGATGAACGTCGCGACGGAGTGGACCGGGCTCGTCGTGTAGGATATCGCGCCCTGCAGGTGCGCCCCGACGTTCTTGACCTCCTTCATCGCCTTCGACATGTTCCGGATATCGTTCAAGGCGTCAAAGACCCGGAAGATACCGACCCCGTTTTGTGCGGAGGCCGCGACGAACTTCTCTACAACGTCATCGGGGTAGTGCCGGTAACCGACGAGGTTCTGGCCCCGCAGGAGCATCTGGATGGGGGTGCGCTTGAGCTCGGCCTTCAGTTCCCGGAGACGGTCCCAGGGATCGTCGTTGAGAAACCTGATGCAGCTGTCAAAGGTTGCCCCGCCCCAGGCTTCGACCGAAAAGAACCCCACTTTGTCGATGGCACGGGCAAGAGGGAGCATGTCTTCAGTCCTGAGCCGTGTGGCGATGAGCGACTGATGCGCGTCCCTAAGCGTGGTATCGGTGATATTGAGTGTATCAAATTTGGCAGCACACATCGAATTTTGCACCTCGAAGGGCTGAGAAAGTATCAATAAAGCCTCTAAAAAATTCGCCCTAATAATATAAAAACGTCACGAAGGGCCAGGCTCGAAAAAATACTGAATGTTACGGCCGAAAATGCCGCGACGACGTCTCGCCAGCCCGTTCTGAACCGGGGGCATACCCGCCCTCCGAGTGTGTATCCCCGTACCACGAGCAGCCTGGCGACATCGTCGGATCTCTGGATCTGGGTGACGACGAGCGTGACGGCGAGCGGCACGATCGAGCGGACACCGGGCCGAATACCCTTCAACGCCATCGCAATCCGCATCTGGTCGATCTCCTCCCCGATCACCGCGAGGCCCGAGAGCCCCATCTCGGCAATCAGCCCGATCTCGAACCCGATCCGGTCCCCGAGCGCCCAGACGGCCACGGCAAGCGCCTCCCCTTCCTCTGTCTCGGCATACGCCCACGCAGCAAGGAGGAGGACTGCGGTCATCCGGACCAGGTAGGAGAGCCCGGGACCGCCGCCCCACGCAGAGACAAGTGCGGTTGCGGCGATCATCACGAAAAGGGAGAGGAGAACCCCCGGCCGCGGGAGGGCCTTCGTGCGCGGGGTGAAGATCAGCCACCAGGCGAGAGCAGCGACGGCTCCTGTCGTGCTTGCAAACGCGGCGAGCGAGAGGACCGCAACAGAGAGCAGCCTCAGCCGCGGGTCCTGCATAGCGCCTCCCGGGCATCGGTCAGTCGTATATTCTCGGGACGGGCACCCCGGTCCAGGGCGTACCGGAGGTAGGGCGGGGCGTGCCGCCAGCGAGGGATCGCATCGGGGACGTGGCCGAGGGGGGTCAGGGTCCCGGCCTCAATCTCCCAGAGGGCATCCACCCGGGGGAGGACCGCGCGCTCGTGCGAGAAGATGATGGTGATACCCGCATCGCGCTCCTCGATCATCCGGCAGACCTTCCGTTTCGCGGTGCAGTCCAGGGAACTGAACGGTTCGTCGAGCATCAGCAGGTCGGGGTTCCGCATGAACGTGCAGGCCAGGGTCAGCCGTTTGAGTTCGCCGCGGGAGAGGTGGAACGGATCGTCGTTTGCACGCGCCGAGAGGTTCGCCCGGGCGAGGACGTCGTCCGGGGCAAGCCCCCACGACCGGACCTCTTCGGCAACGGTCGGGCTCGTGACGTGGTGTTCGGGGAACTGCAACAGGAGCAGGGCCGAGGAGACGCCGTCCCGCCGGATGGCGCCGCCCCCGGGACGGAGCAGCCCGGCAAGCAGGAGGGCGAGCGTCGACTTCCCGCTCCCCACCGGCCCGCTGACCAGATGCACCCCCGCGTTAAAGGTGCCGCTGCCCCGGAGGGTGAACGGACCCCGGGAGAAGCGAAGGTCCTCTACCTCCACCCTCACTGACGGACCCTCCAGAGTGTCGGGTAAAAGCACGTCTCCTCAAGGCGGGCAAAGACCTCCTCGGGCGTGCCGTGGTGCCGGACCGCACCGCCCTCCATGAAGAGGAGATAGTCCGCCCCGGCTGCGGTATCCATCGACTGCGTGCACCAGAGCACGTGGGCCGCCGTGCTTGCCTCCACGACCGCGCGGAGACGCTCTGCCGTCCCGGCGTCCAGGTGCGAATCTGCCTCGTCCAGGACGAGGACATCGGGGTCGTCGACACAGGCGGCTGCCAGCGCGACCAGGGCCTTCTCACCACCGGAGAGCGCCGTGACCGTCCTCTCGAGGAGGTGCGGGATCCCGACCCTTTCGGCGGCCGCCCGAACACGCTCATCGGTCTCCCGGCAGGGACGGTGGCGGAACCGGGGGGTCGACGCGATCTCGTCGTAGGCCCGGGAGAAGAGGAGCGTCCGGTCGGGGAACTCCCCCACCCACCCGACCTTCACGGCCGACGGCGGCCTCCCGAGGAGCCGGACCGTCCCTTCGTCGGGCTCCTCGATACCGGAGCAGACCGAGAGGAGTGTCGTCTTGCCGCTCCCGTTTGGTCCGATCACGGCGATATGCCGGGCATCCAGCGCAAGATCGGGGATGTCGAGGATCCGGTGCGAAAGACCGGTGATCCGGATCACGCCACCCGCTTCCCGATGGTGTATGCCGCTACGCCCTTCACGACGTCGCCGACGATGAACGGGACGACCCCGAGCAGGACCGCCTGAAGAAGCGAGAGCGAGGCCGAGTATGAGAGCCATACGGCACCGGCTAAGAGGTAGATTGCGCAGGCCGCGATAAGACCCCCTATACGCCATTTCGGCGATTCATGCTCGTAGGCAAGCCCGACGATGAGAGCAGCGGGGATAAAGCCGACCAGGAACCCTCCCGTGGGGCCGAGAAGGACCCCGAGGCCCGCCGTGCCGTTATGAAAGACCGGGAGGTTCACCGCCCCGAGGAGGACGTAGAGCCCGACGGGGATCACCGCGTAGCGCTTCATGACAATCCCGGAGAGAAGGACGAAGAGCGTCTGGAGCGTGAGCGGGACCGGGGGCAGCGGGATGGAGATCCAGCTCCCGGCGGCGATCAGCGTGATGAACGTGGCGCTGAAGGCGAGGATCCGGGCGCGGTGCATCATGTACAATAAGGTTCGCGAGATGGCGATAAAAAACTTGTCAACCTAAAAAAAGTGAGTGGTTGACATAACCTTAGAGCTGGAAGCAGTCGCCGGCGATGACCCGCTCCACCTTCCCGTTGTCCTTCCGGATGATCAGGGCGCCGTGCTCGTCGATATCGATGGCCTCTCCCACAAAGGTCTTATTGATGGTCTTGATGGCCACCCGGCGGTCGAGCGTCAGGGAGAGGCTCTTCCACTCGCGGATGATGGAATCATACTCCCCCTCCTCCAGCTGCTGGTAGCGCAGTTCGAACTCCCACAGGACCCGGGCGAGGAGCGCCACACGGTCGACCGGGTGGCCGACCTCCGCCTGGAGCGAGGTCAGGATATCCTTCAGGGGAGGCGAGAGATCGGTGAGCGATATGTTCGCGTCGATCCCGATTCCGAGGAGGGCGTAGTGCACGGTATCAGCCTCGGCGGTGAGCTCCAGGAGCAGACCGGCGATCTTCTTGTCCCCGATGAAGATGTCGTTGGGCCACTTGATCAGCGCACTGATGCCGTACTCCTTGCGGATGGCACGGGCAATCGCGACCGACCCGGCCATGGTGATCATGAAGAGGTGGTCGAGCGGGATCTTCGGTTTCAGAAGAATGGTAATCCAGATGCCGCCGGCAGGCGAGACCCAGGCGCGCCCGAGCCGTCCGACCCCTCCGGTCTGCTCTTCGGCGATGATCACCAGGCCGTGGAGGCGTTCGGGGTCGGTCTCATCGGCAAGTTTCTTCCCGATCCAGCTCGTGGAAGCGGTGCTATCGAAGTGGCGGATCTGCCTCCCGATGACCCGGGTGCGGAGATGTTTCTGGATCTCGTAGGGGAGGAGCCGGTCGGCCTTCGTCTCGAGGCGGTAGCCCTCGGTCCGCGACGAGGATATACCGTATCCTAACCTCCGGAGTTCACGTACCTGTTTCCAGACAGCCGATCGAGTGATGCCCAGTTGCTCTGCGATCCGCTCGCCCGATACCGGGCGAGGCGACTCTTCGAGAATCTTCAAGACGTTGATTGCCGTATCCTTCATGTCCATTACCTTTTCGCTGCAGGCGACTCGGTCGGGAGCGGACACGGATCCTCGCCGCAGACCTGCCGCCGGATCTCCGTGTTCTGCTCCATGAAACCCGCCAGATCAAAGATACCGGTCACATCGACGATGCCGATTGCGCCGATGGCCCGGCCCTCGCTGTCACGCACCGGCGCCACCGCGACCGGGATGCCTTTGTACGGCCCTCCCGGGGGTCTGACCTTTTTCATGACATTCTCCGCCAGGACCTCCTCGAGGACGGGGCCCGTATAGGCCTCATCGATAACCTGTCCGTCCTCGATTCTGACCCCGGGATGGTCCCGGGACCGCGCCGTGACGGGCAGACGGCCGATCAGATCATGGACCGCGATCATTATGGGAGTGAGGTCGCGGGATCGCGAAGATGCAGAGATAATATAGTGCTCCATGGTCGTACCCCTACTTTTCATCATGGTTTATCTAGAATAAGGTTTCCCTCTCGCCGCACGCGAACGCCTTCAGGAATTCGCGCGATGGATACTCATGGATGCTGGAGAGAAGGACGACACCGTCGCCGATCGTCTTCCCGACCAGGAGCGCCTCGCCGGTAGCCGAGACGGCAAGCGTCTCGCCGCCGTGGGCCGAAAACGAGCCGTCGCACTCGACGGCGGCAAGGTCGTACCCGGAAAAGAGGGAGGTATAGTCACTCTCGGTGGTGAACCGGACGGCACGCGGCCCGTACGAGAACGTGTAGGTTGCCGGGAACGGGAGCCAGTCGTAGGCGTCCTCCCGCGGCCCTCCCGCACCGAAGACCAGCAACCGCCCGCCGTTCTCGACGAAACGCCGGATGCGGGATTCTGCGGCCCGGAGAGCCGGGAGGAGGTTTGAGTAATCCGGGTTTCCAAACCCCGTTGGGACGATGAGCGAGACGAACCGCCCACGCCAGAAGGGGGAGGCAAGCATATGGGGATTGACCGCCTCGCAGCAGGCGCCGCAGTCCTCGATGAGCCGCGCGAACATGAGCGGCCGGTCCCAGAGCAGCCCGGTCCTGCAGGTCACCCCTTGATCACCCCGAGCGGCTCCAGCCGGGCGACGATCCCCGAGAGACCGGCTTCATGCACGACCCGGACCACTTCCCGGCTTGGTTTATAGACCTCGGGCGCCTCCTCCGCGAGGGCCAGATCGCTGTGAGCACGTACCACGATGCCCTCTTCAGCGAGGTGTTCCCGGAGTTCCCTTCCTCGAAACTCTTTCTTTGCCTTCGACCGGCTGAGCACTCTCCCCGCGCCGTGGCAGGTGCTCCCCCAGGTCTTCTGCATCGCCGTCGCCGTGCCGTGGAGGAGGAAGGAGGACGTCCCCATGCTCCCGGGGATGATCACCGGCTGCCCGATCGCGGCGTACTCGCGGGGGATGCCCGGGCTCCCGGGACCGAAAGCCCGTGTCGCGCCTTTGCGGTGGACACAGACCTCCGTCGAGACACCGTTGACGTCGTGGTGCTCGAACTTGGCGACGTTGTGCGCGACATCGTAGACAAGCCGCATCTCGTCGTAGTCGATCTCAAAGAACCCGGAAAAGACCTTCCGGGCCTCGTGCATAATGACCTGCCGGTTCGCCCAGGCGTAGTTTGCAGCGCAGACCATACCGCCGTAGTAGGCACGGCCTTCCGCGGAGTCCAGCGGAGCGCAGGCAAGTTGCCGGTCGGGAACCTCGATCCGGTACTTCCCGAGCGCACCCTCGAGCACCCGTATATGGTCAGTGGCGACCTGATGGCCGAGACCCCGCGAGCCGCAGTGGACCATGAAACAGACCTGTCCCTCGGTGATTCCGAAGACCTTTGCCGCCTCCGGGTCGACGATCTCCTTCGCCACCTGGACCTCCAGGAAGTGGTTTCCCGCGCCGAGCGTCCCGACCTGCGGCCCGCCCCGCTGCCGCGCTTTGGCGCTGACGGCTTCGGGGTCCGCACCCGGCATCGCACCCTCTTCCTCGCACCGGACGAGGTCGGCGGCGGTGCCGAGCCCGCGCTCAACCGCCCACCGTGCGCCGTCGACCATGACCGCGGCGAGTTCCTTGTTCGAGACCCGCATAGCACTCTTTCCGCCCACACCGGTCGGCACGGCACTAAAGAGCCTCTCGATCAGTTCCCGTTTCTTGCCGGCGAGATCCGCTTCCTTCAGGGGCGTCGTGATCAGCCGGACGCCGCAGTTGATGTCGAACCCGACCCCGCCGGGGGATACGACCCCATCGGTCATATCGAACGCGGCAACGCCGCCGATGGGAAACCCGTAGCCCCAATGGATATCGGGCATGGCAAGCGAGTATTTCACGATCCCCGGCAGGGTGGCGACGTTTGCGAGCTGGCGGACCGCCCCTTCCTCGAGCGTCTCCGCCAGTGCCCGGGAGAGGAAGAAACGTCCCGGTACCCGCATATTGGGGACATATCCAACAGGAACCTCCCATTCGAAGTCTCCGACCATATTAATTCCTTGTAGCATAGGGACCCCTCAGATATCGAAGATGATATCTACCACATAAGACTCTTCGTCTTTAACGATTTCGAGCCCGAAGTAGGATACTCCCTTGATGAGCGACCCCGCGGAGTGCCGCACGGGGTCGAAAGGCTCGCCCTTGAGGGCGGCGGAGAGCCGGGTGCCCTGGATATCGACGTCGAAGGTGCAGAAAACGATGTTCTCGACGTCGGTGACGAAGAGCAGTTCCGAGAGGAGATCGATAAGGAGGGTTTCGGGGTTCTCCGCCTCAAGAGTGACCTGCCGTTCGATGCCGCGGTCCTCACAGGGGCCGTACATCACGTGGAACATGGCCCGGCCTGCTTCGGCAAAGAGTTCGGCGATCGTCGCGCCCCGCACCCGCACGAGGACGTCGGCGGTATGGTCCAGTTCCTCAAAACTCATAGTCAGGAAGATCCTCGTAGAAGATAGGAATCATCCCCCGGTGAATGCTGCTGATGTGACGGGCCTGGTACTTCGAGATGTAGATGGTATAGTCGCCGACCGGGACCTGCAGGTCGGTCGACTTCGGCGGTTTCACCGATGTCGGCAGGAGGATCGCGCCGCTGCAGGAAGTGCTCACCCTAAAGTCACGTTTCCTCCGGAGAACGTACGTTCGGACGTCTTCTGTGACGGATATGCTTCGTGATGGCCCTGACTCCCCAATGTCGCTCTGCATGGTAGTCATTCATGTTTGTTCTGAGTGTAAAAAAAGAGGTATGGTGTCCGGGTGCTAGGTGGCCACGAGGATACTCGTTACTACGTCCACGTACTGCTCTTTCAACTCGTAGATGGTGTTCGTTCCCTCTGCGTTCCGCCTCACGCGCAGGATGCCTATCCGGGATGCGATCGTGCCCACCATGGATGCGACGGAGTGGTAACTGATGGAAAACTGCTCCTGCAGCTTCCCGTAGATCTGAGGTATCGTGAGAGATTTGACCTTGACGAAGAGGTTGAGGAGCTCATGCCGGATTCCGTCCCGGTCTCGTGAGAGATAACCTTTGAGTCGCGTCTCTATCTCTTTTTTGAGCTCATAGGGCGATCTCATATGTGCTTGTGATTCGGTATTTTATATATATCTTTTCTTTTCCATCATTAAATCGGAGATTCTGCCAGGAGGACGACAATTGTCTGACGAAACCGGAGCAGAGAGTGTATAAACGAATGTATTCGAAAAATCCGGTCACAGGATTTCGTTCTTCTTTTCCCCCGGGATCGTCCTGAGATCTCTCGCGTCCGGAGGGCGTCCCTGTGGGCCCCGTTCCGGCAGATGCATCGGGGCGGCACTCAAAGGCACTCTCCCCGGGGGGACAGCCCTCGCCGGGAGTGCCGACATTATCCGGGCAGATCCTGATTCCATCCGTATATCCATGAGCAACCCTTTAACCTTTCACAATCGTACACTGATACAGCATGGAATTTGCCAGATATGATATCAACAAATTCTCTCCGCGGCAGATGATAGCGCTGCCTCTCGTTCTTCTCTTCCTTGCCGTGGTCGTGCTTGGCTTCACCACGCTCACCACCGGCATGCCCTTAACACCGGGCATCGACTTTGCGGGAGGAACGGCGGTCACGATATTTACCTCTGACAGCAGAGAGACGATAGAGGCCACCTTCGCCGAATATCCACTCTTATCAGTGGGCGAGGGGATCGGCGACGGGAAATACATCCAGTTCGGCCCCATGGACGACGACCAGTACCGGAACTTCGTCGCGCTCGTCAACGAGAACTACCCCGATGCAAAGGTGGACCAGATCGGTGAAACGTTCGGAAAGACCCTCCAGGGTCAGGCCTTTCTCGCCCTGATATTCTCGTTCATCGGGGTGGCCCTCGTGATCTTCCTCGCGTACAGGAACCCGGTCTCGTCGGGTGCGGTCGTCCTTGCGGCCATCTCGGACATCGCCATCACCGCCGCAGCGATGCAGGTCCTCGGCATCCCGCTCTCCCTCGGGACGACGGCAGCCCTGCTGATGCTGATCGGCTACTCTGCGGACAGCAACGTCCTCCTGACCACGCGCCTCTTGAAGCGCAAGGGCAAACTCGACGAGAAACTCTCCGGGGCCTTCAGGACCGGGATCATCATGACGACCACGACGCTTGCGGCCATCGCCGCCATGTGGGCCGTCGCTACGGCAGGACAGATCCAGATCATCAGCGCGATCGCGAGCGTCCTCATCATCGGGCTCCTCGTCGACATGATGAACACCTGGATGCTGAACGCCGGGATTCTCAAAGCATACATCCTCAGGAGCGGTAAGAAATGAACCGAGAAACCTTCATCAATCTCGTCAAAGACTGGCGTGTGGCCCTGCTGCTCCTTCTTGTGATCGGCTCCCTCGTCGGCATCTACCTGGCCCCCCCGAACCCCGAGAAGGGGCTTGAAGGGAACCTCCAGTTCGGCCTCGACCTCGAAGGCGGTTCGTGGCTGCAGATGGAGTTCCAGTCCGTCGTCGTGGCATACTCGACCGACGGATCGGTCGAAGACCTCATAGAGAACCTGCGAACGAGCCTCGAGGTGGAGGTTATCCAGATTGACGGCGACCACCTCGAGATTCGCAAAAATGTCTCCCGTGCCGACCTTGAACCGATCTTTTCGGCATCAGGCGCCTCGATCGTCACCTACCAGGAGGGCGTATCTGCGTTCACCGCAGACGAGGTGAAACGGATCCTGAGCGACAAGGTGAACGCCCTCGGCATGCAGGACGCCAGGATCAACCTGCTCACCCCGACGGGGAGCGAGTATCCGCAGTACGTGCGGATAGAGCTCGCCGGCGTGGATATGACGACGGCACAGGAGATCGTCGGCCAGCAGGGTGTGTTCGAGATCCGGATCCAGACCACCGGAAACGAGACCGAGCACGTCCTCTACGGGGACCAGATCACCAGCGTCGGCGTGCCGCAGAGGAACCCCGAGAACCAGCAGTGGGGCGTCGGGTTCTCGTTCACCGATGCGGGTGCCCAGGCCTTCCGTGAGGCCGCCCTCCGGCATGGGGCGGTCGACAACCCGGGAAGCCATCACCTCGTGATGCTCCTCGACAACAAGACCGTCTACAACGCTCCCCTCGCCGGGAACCTTGCGGCGGAACTCCGGTCGGGCCCGGTCAGGTCGCTTTCCGCGAGCACCGGGATCGGTGACACCGGGCTTGACGATGCGATGGCGCTCGAGATCCACCTGCGGGCCGGCGCCTTGCCGGTGAACGTGGAGATCGTCGGGTCCGGTTCCGTCCCGGCGGCGCTCGGTGAGCAGTTCAAGACGACCGTCTTCCTTGCCGGAATCTTCGCGCTCCTCGCTGTGGGGGCTGTCGTCTACTACCGCTACCGTGAGCCTTCGATCGTTCTCCCCATGCTCTTCGTCAACGTCTCTGAGATTGTCATCCTGCTCGGCATCTCCCGGTTCATCGTGCAACTCGATCTCGCCACCATCGCCGGCCTGATAGCGGTGGTGGGCACCGGCATCGACCAGCTGATTATCATCACGGACGAGATTCTTCACGAAGGGCGTGTCCCGTCGCCGAACCTTTACATGAAGCGGTACGGACGGGCGCTCGGGATCATCGTCGTCTCTGCGGCGACGGTCTTCATCGCCATGCTCCCGCTCGCGCTGATGGACCTATCCACCCTGAGAGGTTTTGCCATTGTCACCATACTCGGTGTCCTGATCGGCGTCCTGGTCACACGGCCTGCGTACGGAAAGATTATCATGGCGATCCTCTCGAAATAACACCCCAACCAATAACATTTATTGCCCCGTTCACACACAATGTGTGAATGGGGTACAGCGTTATGGGAAAACCGATTCTAATGGACTTTTTCGCCGAGTGGTGCGGTCCGTGCCACCAGCAGTCACCGATCATCGATGAGCTCAAGAAGAAGATGGGTGACCAGGTCGATATCAGGAAGATCGACGTTGGTGTTGATTCCGAACAGACGCGGCAGTATGCCGCGAAATACGACATCCAGTTCGTACCAACGCTCGTCATCGAGAAAGACGGAGCTCTTATCCAGAAATTGGTCGGCGTCCAGGACCTTGCGAGGCTTGAGAGCATCCTGAAACCACTGGTGTAAGTGGGTGAAGATCGGCATCGTCGGTGGGACCGGCGATATCGGGGAGGGCATGACGCTCCGGCTCTCTCCGAAGCACGATGTGATCGTGGGGTCGCGCGAGGAGGCAAAGGCCATCGCAACCTGCGATACCTGCCGGGAGGCCCTGCATGAACGCGATCAGGAGTGCAGCCTCATCGGCGGTTCCAACCAGCGCGCGGTCGACGAGGCGGATATCGTCATCCTTGCGATACCCTTCAAGCACGTGATTCCTATCCTGAAAGCCCTGACCGGGTTTGAGGGCAAGATCGTCGTCAGCCCCGTCAACCCGATCGAGCGCACGACTCACTTCTCCTACGCCCCTCCACCGGAGGGGTCGGCAGCGATGATGATCAAGGGGTTGCTTCCTCCGGATGCAACAGTCTGCGCCGCGTTCAACAACATCGCCGCAGAAAAGTGGCGGGCGCTCGATGAGGAACTGGACTACTCCGTCGCCGTCTGCTGCGATGACGACTCCGCGAAGCATACGGTCATGGAGATCGTCAACTCCGTCTCACGCCTCCGCGCCTACGACGCGGGGCCGCTTCGTGCCGCATCCGTCGTCGAGAGCGTCACGCCCCTCCTCCTGAACATCGCCCGCTTCAACAGGTTAAAAGACGTCGGCATCAGGTTTGTGTAACCATTTTTTGCCGCCGGGGGGGAGAGCCGGTAGCCGACCCCGGCACGTTGTTCATTCTGGTGAAGCGCAAGAGATGATAGCACACGGACACCGGATTTCACGTTCTCCCGAACCGGGCTCCCGTCGACGCTCCGCCGCCCACCCCCGGGGATGCACATATCCCGGTCCACGCCAAACCATCCTGTACGATAGCCTCGGGTGCAGAAGATGCTTGATCAGGAGTTTGAACGGATAGGAAAGCGGCTTTTTCAGGAAAGGCTCGTCGGAGCGAACTTCGGGAACATGAGCGTCCGCGGCGAGGGCGGGTTGTACATCACCCGGACCGGTGCGTACCTCGACTGCCGGGAGGTGCCGGTCTATGTGCCTGATGCGGGCGACGCCCCGCGTGAGGCCTCAAGCGAGTACCGGGTCCACCGGGCGGTCTACCGGGAGACGTCTCATTGTGCGATCGTCCATGCTCACCCGGTCCACGCCGTCGCTGCATCGCTCGATGCCGATCTCATCCGGCCGGCCGACAGCGAGGGGGGGATGCTCTGCCCGACAATATCGGTCGTCACCGGGAGCCCCGGGACCGACGAGATTGCAGAGAACGTGGCGGCAGCACTCCGGGACGGCCATATCGTCATCGTCCGGGGGCACGGGACGTTTGCCGCGGGAGAAACACTCGACGAGGCATATATCTACACCTCGATCGCCGAGTATGCCTGCCGCATCCTCTTCTTATCGGGGCGGCTTTGAGGCGTTCTGCAGCTGCTCGATCTGGCGGGTCGTCTCGCGGTGAAACCCGAGAAGCATGTCGCTGATAACCCCGAACATGAAGATCTGAAACCCTATGGTGATCAGGAGGACCGTGAGAATGGTGAGCGGCAGGTGCTCGATGTTCCTGAGCCATTCGAGGACGACGTAGACGCCGATGACCCCGCCCACGAGCGATATGAAGAGGCCGATGATCCCGAAGTAGAAGATCGGGTTGTTCATCTTCGCGAGCCGGTATATCGTCGAGAAGATCCTGGCACCGTCCTGGAGGGGGTTCAGTTTTGTGACGGTGCCGGGCCTCGCGAGGTAGCTGACCGGCACGACCGCGATCCGCTGCCCGTGCCGCACCGCCTCGACCGCCATCTCCGTCTCGATCTCGAACCCTGCCTCCCTGAGGGTCATCTGCCGGATCGAGTGGAGGGTGAAGGCACGGTAGCCGGAGAGGATATCGCTGAGGTCCCGGCCGTGCGCAATCCGGAACATGAGATTGAGGAGCTGGTTGCCGAGGAGGTTCAACCGGGTGAAGGCCCCCCCGTCGGGTTCGGCGAGACGGTCTCCGATGACGTGGTCGAACCCCCGGCCGAGAGGGTCGAGCATCCGTTCCGCATCGTCCGGCGAGTAGGTGCCGTCACCGTCGAGCATGAGGACGTAGGGGCGGTCGATGATCTCCACAGCCTCGATGATGGCGTTGCCCTTCCCCTTTCCCGCCTGGGTCCGGACAACCGCCCCCGCAGACCGGGCGATCTCGGGTGTCCCGTCGGTGCTGTTCCCATCCATGACGAGGATATGCTGAAAACCACGCTCCCTGAACTCTCCGACCAGTTCGGCTATCGTCGGGGCCTCGTTCAGCGTGGGGATGAAGATGCATACCTCGTCGTGCTCGATGTTCATTGGAGTACTATATCCGATTGAGCCACATAAGGGCTTCGTATGCACGTAGCCAAACCAGGGCTCCGCGCTCTCGGTATCGCCGAGAGTTACTCGGGAAGGGAGCAGTCCACCCTTGCCGGCATCGTCATGCGAAAGGATCTCCGGATCGACGGAGCGGCCTTCGCCCGGGTGACCGTCGGGGGGATGGACGCGACCGATGCGGTCATCGGGATAGTCACCGATCTCGCTCGCCGGGACATCAACCTCATCATGATCAGCGGGAGTGTCATCGCCTGGTATAACATCATCGACCCGGCGGCGGTGCAGGACGCGACCGGGTTGCCCGTCATCGTCACCACCTACGAGGAGTCGGAGGGACTCGCGGAGGATATCCGCCGCCACTTTCCGGGCGACGCCGGGAGGCTCGAGGCGTACCTGCGGCTCGGCGGCCGGACGCCCATCCCCCTCCATACCGGGTATACCCTCTTCATCCGCCCCTACGGCATCTCTCACGGCGACGCCGCAAAGGTCTGCAACGACTTCACGCACGAAGGGCGGGTGCCCGAACCGCTCAGGGTGGCCCGGCTCATCGCCCGCGGGCTCGTCCGGTCGTCCCTGTGCGAGGTCAGCCCCTGACGACCATGACCGTCGACTCCGCGTGGTCGACGACGTAGGAACTGACGCTCCCGAGGAAGAAGCGGTCGAGGCGGCCTCTCCCGTGCGACCCGACCACGGTCAGATCGGCCTCGACCTCCCGGGCCTGCGCGATGATCTCGGCTCCCGGATGCCCGTGGCGCTTATGGGTGGTCACCGGGACACCGGCGGCGGTTCCCTGCCGCCCTGCTTCGGCAAGGATCTCGTCCGCCTCACGCTCGAGCGACTCGAGGACCGCCTGCTGCGCGATATCCGGGGGCTCGAGCTGGTTGAGCATCAGTGCGGGATAGATCCCGGTCTGGACGACGTGCACGGCGTGCACGGCGGCATGCATGACGCGGGCGACGTCAAGAGCCTCTGCGAGTGCACGGTTGCCGATCTCCGATCCGTCGACCGCCACGAGTACCAATCGGAACATACCAGTCTTTAGAAACGTCCCGGTACAAATAGGTGTCTCCGGAGGGCCGTTCGACCTCAAGCCTCCACGGTGTGCTTCGATATCACTTTCCCGGTCCGTCTGTCCTCGATCTCCACGGTGACCATGACGCCCGGAACGAACGTTTTGTCGGCAAGGTCGACCTCAATCTCCTCGCCGGGGTTCCAGTAGAGGGTGCGGCAGCCCGGACCCTTGAGGAGTCTCACCCCGTAGTGGTGCGTCGGTATGAAGAGGTAGCCGTTCAGGGTCGAGACGGTGCGAGTTCTCGTGCCATCCCGATAAAAGACCGCCCTGAGACGATCGTTCTCGTAGACCGTGCTGCCGTTGTTGACGAGGAATACCCTGCTGGCATACGTCATCTGCCCGGTCTCCCCGCTGGTGTGCAGAACCCCGGTGATGATGATCGGGGGCAGCTCCGGCTCCGCCCAGGACCAGGAGGGGATCATCGCGAGCACCATCAGCAGGACAAGAGCCGCGAGGATGATGGTGATGACAACCATCAGGAGTGTGGCGTGCGTGTGCGAGAGGGCGCAGTCGCTTCCGGCGGCGTGCCGGAGAGAGAGGCACGGCGGAACGCGGAAGCCGCCATGCGGCCGGTCCTTGATACGGCAACGGACCTCCTCCTCTCGAGCGTGGCGATTGCACGACCCGCTCTTGGGGAGGATCACCAGACCTTTAAGCCGTTCACGTGCTGTATCTCTGGCCCGTTCCGGGGGATAGCGAGTCTCTGCCTCTCCGGACCGGTTACGTTCGCCGGGCATATGCTAATGAGAAATTTATTATTGGAGATATAAATATTGCCAAAAAATATCCGTTAACAGCGGGAGGGATCTGGAAATATTGTTCAGTGCACTCCGGGATACCGGGGCCAGAGCCGGCATACCAGGGACAGGGGGAACCCGGAACGAGAGAGCCCTGGATCGGTACGGGTGAGGGTTAACCTTCTTCATCCCCACGCCCATTGAGGGTCATGGCTGAAGCGGAAGAAATTCAGCTGCCCGGATACCTGCGCCTCTCCGGGAGCGGCGAACTTAAGGAACGGGCACGCCAGGCGCACGAGGTACTCCGCGACTGCGTCGTCTGCCCCCAGGAGTGCCACGTGAACCGCATCGAAGGCGAACTGGGATTCTGCCGGACCGGCCTCCTCCCGGAGGTCTCAAGTTATAGCCCCCACTTCGGCGAGGAGACTCCACTCGTGGGGAGATACGGGTCGGGGACGATATTCTTCTCCGGCTGCAACATGCGGTGCGAGTTCTGCCAGAACTTCGAGGTCAGCCAGTGCGGGGTCGGCACGGCTGTCTCGTACGAAGACCTCGCCGGAATCATGCTCCACCTGCAGGAGCGCCGGTGCCATAACATTAACTTCGTCTCCCCCTCGCACGTCGTCCCCCAGATCCTCTGCGCAACCGCCCTCGCCGCCCTCCAGGGCCTGAAGATCCCGCTGGTCTACAACAGCAGCGGTTACGACTCCGTAGAGATGCTCCGACTCCTCGACGGCGTCATCGACATCTACATGCCAGACGCGAAGTACGGGCGGAACGACGTGGCATGGGAACTCTCTCATGCCAAAAATTACGTGGAGCGGATGCGGGCGGCGCTCCGCGAGATGCACCGGCAGGTCGGGGACCTCGTCGTCAGGGACGGGATTGCGGTGCGGGGCATGATCATCCGTCACCTGGTGCTCCCGGGAAACCTCGCGACCAGCGAGATCGTGATGAAGTTCATCGCCGACGAGATTTCACGGGACTCTTACGTGAACATCATGGCCCAGTACCACCCGGCGTGGAGGGCGGTCGAAGGAGGGAGGAGCCCGGTGCTTGCAGCACTCCAGCGCCCGATCACCGCGCGGGAGTACGAGTATGCCATCCGGTGCGCAGAGGAGAACGGTCTCTCACGGGGGTTTCCGTGAGGGACGCTCCCCGGGCAATGCACCACCAAAAGGGTATTCCCGCAAGGCCGCCCAGAGGATTGTGTAATGCAGGGACAGTCAGGAATCCGGTATGCGGCGATGAGCGACCTCGGGAGACGGGATCGCAATGAGGATGCGTTCGTTACCGACCGGGTGGCCGGGTATCACATATTTGCCGTCGCGGACGGGCTCGGGGGGCACGCCTCCGGGGACGTGGCAAGCAGGATGGCGGTCGAGATCCTCGCGGAGGTTACAGGCGAGGGGTTCCTGGAGACCGAACCGGCCGCACTGCTTGAACGCGCATTCCAGCGTGCAAACACCGAGATCTGCACCTATAACCGGGAACACCGCCTGAACGCCGGGACAACGCTCTCGGCGGCGATCGTCGGTGAGTCGGGCCGGTGCTGGATCGGTACGGTGGGCGACAGCAGGACGCATATCATTACACCGTCGTCCATCTGGCATACGCGCGATCAGAGTTACGTCCAGGGCCTGGTGGAGTCGGGGATGCTCTCCCCTGCCGAGGCGATGCTCCACCCGAAGAAGAACATCCTCACCCAGGCGCTCGGCCTCGCGCCCCGGTTGCAGGTCGACCTCGACCTCGTTGAACTCGCCGGGGCGGTCCTGGTGATCAGTTCGGACGGGCTCCACGACTCTGTCCCGGCGAGCACCATCCAGGAGATTGTCCTCGCGAACGAACCCGATGCAGCGTGCCGGCAACTGATCGACGCTGCCAGGGCCGCGGCAAGCACCGACAACATCACCGTGATCGTAGTGAGAGACGACCGCCCGTAGTGCGACGGACGGGCATGTCGTGAGGTTAGGAAACCCACGGGTTTCGAGGTACTAATCCCCCTCGGCTCCCGCTTCCCGAAGAGCTGCAAGGATTGCCGCACGGACACCGTCGGCCGCCTCAACTTCCAGAGCCGCGCGAAGCAGGCCGATCGCCTCCTCACCGGCGATCCTCCCGAGGGAAGAGGCAGCACTCCGCCGCACGAACTCATTCTCGTCGCGCTGCATCACCCCGAGGTGCGCAACCGCCCGGCGGTCGCCGAGCAGTCCGAGCCCCTTCGCCGCCATATAGCGGACATGATCCTTTCCGTCGACGAGGGCAGCATCGAGGGGCGCATACGCCTCGCCGTTGCCGATCAGCCCGAGGATCTCCGCCGCACGGTAGCGCACCTTCCAGTCGCGGTCCTGCAGTAAGGCAATACAGGCGGGGACGGCTGGTTCACCAAGGGCTGCGAGCATGGCTGTTGCCTCAGCCCGTACCGCCTTGGCCGGGTTGGAGAGCCGGGAGAGAAGGGTTGAGAGGTGCTGTTCGTCCGTAATCCCTGTCATGGTCGCTCGTATCACACGTTGAGGTGGATCGGTAATAAGCGTTGATCATCCACCCCCGGACGATCCTTCGTTCCCGCCGCAGGGCTGGCGGGCGGCAGAAGACGGGGCAAAGCCCGCCCTTGCGGATGCCGGGATCCGGTATGCCCCCGGATCCGGGTCTCCCTGATCTGCCGTCAGATCAAAAATCCACAGGTATATATTGCCAGGCTTGCGAGAGCAAAGATACCGGTCCCGATGATGAGAGCTCCCAGAATATTGAATACGCGATCGCTCTCAACCCATTTTGCCAGAACGTGCATGACACCGGATACTGCATCCCGGTATATATATTTTACTTATAAAATAAAATTAAGTCCCTCTATATAACAGTTATTAATCCTATCGGCCGGCGTATTACAGTGATTGGGGATTCCCGGAAGACCTCGGGTCGTTCGCGCAGCCCGCCCCGGTATGGAGAACACCTTGCGGAAAGAGGAGAATGGTGCACGCTCCGCTCCTTGCTAGAGAAGTAAAAGGAATGGACGCCCAGGACGGAATTCGAATCCGTGTCGACGGCGTGACAGGCCGTCATGATAGGCCACTACACTACCTGGGCACTCTTGGTTGCTGGATCCCGCCTCCCGGATTCGAACCGGGGACATCGCGGTAGCCGCGCAGTTCGCCCGAGAGCGATGACTATACTACAGCCGCGCACTCTACCAGTCTGAGTTAAGGCGGGTCTCTGCTCTAACAATGTTAGAGAGCGTAGTAATTAAACATTTCGCTGAAATCTCCGGCCATGCAGCGCCCGGAACATTATCCTATTTATACAACCTCCGATAATGACTATGTATGAACCCTACAAACGCTGAAGCACCCAGGAACGCTGAAGCGTACTGTCTTCTTCACCGATAGCCGTGCGAAAAAGAACATCACTGTTTTCGACACCACACTGCGCGACGGTGAACAAACGCCGGGCATCTCATTCACGCTTGAAGAGAAGCTCGGTATTGCAGAGCAGCTCTCCGATATCGGGGTACACGCCATCGAAGCGGGCTTTCCCGCATCCTCCGACGCCGAGCGCGAGATCGTCAAAGCTATCAGAGGCCTCGATCTCTCGACGCAGGTCTGCGGTCTTGCGCGGTCGCTCCGGGCCGATGTGGACGCGTGCATCGACTGCGACGTCGATATGATCCATGTCTTCATCCCGACGTCCGACGTCCAGCGCGAGTACACCATCAGGAAGACCCGCGAGCAGGTCCTCGAGGCCACCGGCGATATCATCGCGTATGCCCGCGACCACGTCGGCCAGTGCATGTTCTCCGCGATGGACGCGACAAGGACCGACTGGGATTACCTGATCGAGGTATACCGCGTTGCGGTGGACGCCGGGGCCACGGTCATCAACGTGCCCGACACCGTCGGCGTGATCACCCCGACGACCATGAAGCGCCTTATTTCCCGGATCGATCAGGAGGTGAGGTGTCCGATCGACGTCCACTGCCACAACGACTTCGGGCTTGCGGTGGCAAACACCATCGCAGCGGTCGAGGCCGGCGCCTCCCAGGTGCAGGTGACGGTGAACGGCATCGGCGAGCGGGCAGGCAACGCCGACCTCGCGCAGACGGTGATGATCCTCTCGTCCATCTACGGGATCGATACCGGCATCCGGACGACGAGCCTCGTCGAGACCTCAAGGCTTGTCTCGCGCTACTCCGGGATGGGCATTCCCGCCACACAGCCGATCGTCGGCGAGAACGCCTTTGCTCACGAGAGCGGGATTCACTCCCACGGCGTCATCACCCGGTCGGATACGTTCGAGCCCGGGATCATGACGCCGGAGATGGTCGGTCACCGGCGCAGGCTGAAACTCGGCAAACACGCCGGGAGGCATGCAGTCAGGCAGATGCTCGCCGAGGTGCATATGGAGCCCGTCGATGCCCAGCTCGACGAGATCGTCCTGCGGGTGAAGGCGATTGCCGGCAAGGGCAAGCGGGTGACGGACGCTGACCTCTACGAGATCGCCGGAAGCGTCATGCAACTTGCACCCGACGAGAAGACCCTGGAACTCCAGGATGTCGCCATTATGACAGGCAATCACGTGATCCCGACAGCCAGCGTCATGGCAACCGTCGATGGGGTTGAGCATATCTTCTCAAGCGTCGGGAACGGACCGGTGGATGCGGCCGTGCGAGCGATCCTCGGCATCATCCCGGCCCCGGTCCAGCTCAAGGAATTCAACATAGAGGCAATCTCGGGAGGGACCGATGCGATCGGGCACGTCACCATCGCCGTCGAGGACGAGCAGGGCCGGGTCTTCGATGCCAGCGCCTCAAGCGACGACATCATCCTCGCATCCGTCGAGGCGGTGATCAACGCGATCAACCTCGTCTGCCGGACGCGAAAGCTCGACCGCGAGCAGGAGAAGTGAAGATCTCACTTCAACATTTTTAAAAAAAATTTAACTCGTGGGGGTAAAGGGGGTGGAGCGGGAAGTCCCCACCGTTCAGGGTGGGGATGAAAGCGGAGCCGCCCTTCGTCACTTTCACCCTGCACGGATCAAGTATATTTTATTTCAGATGAACTCTCTTGTTTGTCTATGCTCATTTCCTACAAGTATCGAGCGTATCCAGACGCAACCACTGAGGCACGGCTGAATGCCGCACTCGATACCTGTCGGTGGCTCTACAACAAACTCCTCGAAGAGTGCAATACCGCACGAGAGGCCGGGATCGCTCCGACAATGCGAGGAACGCAGGCGCGGATTGTCACCCTGAAGGATGAGAGTCCGTCTCTGAAGAACGTGTACTCCAAAGTACTTCAGATGGTGAACGCCACCCTCTGGAGCAACATCGCCGCACTCTCGCAGACAAAGAAACGAGGACGGAAGATCGGCAAACTCCGGTTCAAGAGTGCAGTCCGGTACCGGACGCTCAACTATAACCAGTCCGGGTTCAAGATCGACCGTGAGCATAGTTCGATTACGTTCTCGAAGATTGGAACAATTCCCTTCACCATGCACCGACCCTACACCGGAAAGGTGAAGGGTATTCTGATCACCCGTTCTGGGGATCGATGGTATGTGATCGTTCAGGCGGAACAGAAGGTCTCTGAATCGAAACGAGAAGGGAGATCTGTCGGGATCGATGTCGGTCTGAACTCGTTTGCAGTCGATAGTGACGGTGCGGCGATCGAGAACCCCCGGTTCTATGAGCACTCACTTGACCGGATCAAGAAGTTACACCAGAGTATTGCCCGGAAACAACGGTTCTCGATAAACTGGAAGAAGGCAAAAGGGAAACTGGAGAAGGCGTATGAACATATCACGAACCAGAAGAACGATTTCCTGCACAAACTTTCTCGTCAGTATGTTGACACCTATGCAACGATCTGTGTTGAAGACCTGAATATCAAGTATCTGAAAGAGCACGGCACATCTCGCGGGCTCCGGAGAAGTATCCACAGTGCGTCGTGGGGACGATTCTATTCTCACCTCTCGTACAAGGCTGAAAGTGCTGGTACGAACTTCATTCAAATCGATCCCCGAGATACGACGCAACTGTGTGCAAACTGCGGAAGTATCGTGACGAAGGATCTCTCGGTGAGAGTTCACGATTGCCCATACTGCGGGTTTGTTGCCGATCGAGATTACAATGCTGCGGTGAATATTCACCGCGTGGGGATGGAACAGCCCTTCGAGCCGGTGGAGCCGAGACCTCTCCATCACATCTCTGTGGTGCAAGTGTTGGCCATGAAGCAGGAAGCCCCGCCCTTCAGGGCGGGGTAGTTCACTGTTCAGGTAGCGCCGGGAGGCTGCTGTTTTCCTTCGAGCGCGCCCCGGATCTGTGAAGAGAGCTGCTCGAACCTGCCCTGCAGGGCCTTCTCCTGCTTCTCGAGCGACTTGACCCGGAGTTCGAGCGTCTCGACGCGCTCGTTTAAGGAAGCGAGTACCTGCTCTCTGCTCTTCTGCATCATGACGCTGCCGACGTTCATGAAGACCGCCGCGTTCTCGGGGACGTCGGCCAGATCCTCGACCGCCCGCCGGGCTTCGCGGATCGTCAGTTCGTACTGTGCTTTCTGCGAGACTACAGTCTGCAGTTGCTGCTGCATCTGCTGGAGCATCGCCAGCTGGTTCTGGACCTTTGGTGGGATATTTTCCATATGCATCAACCCTCCTGAAACGGGACAAAGTTGGTAACAATATTTCAGGTAACCGACAGAGAACGCTCCGTCCTCTGCCATCTCTTTACATGATAGGGACGTGGAACTCATTAAATGTGAGGGTTCGGAGAAGGGGGATCTCATTCATCCGGACGGGGCAGCGATCTCCCGCATCTCGATCGCTATGGTGATCAGCCGCAGCCAGGTGTTGAGGGCCGCCCGAAGCGCCGGGATATCGGTGGCTATCACCTCGAGGACGAGCGTATCGTCGCCCACGAGCCGTACGCGGGCCGACGACCGATCTCCCACGTCGTCCATCTCCCGCGAGACCGAGAGGTAGAGGGCGCGGGCGTCGTCGGCGGTGAACCGGAAGACTGCCGTATGCATCAAGGGAGAACCTTCAGGGTGTACCGTTTCCGTTGCGTTCCGTCAAAGACGATACGGTGGTCCGGGATGGTTTCCCCGGCGAACAGAACGTTGAGGTAGTCCTTGAGGGCCTCATACACGGAACGGTCCGAGACGAAGAGCCCGCGGGCGATCACTCCGGGACGCTCTGTGACCGTAAATGACTTAACCGTGATCTCCGCCGCCGGTTCACCATCTGAGAAGGCCTGGATGAGAAAAAAAGGACCTGAACGGGAGACGATCACAATTGTCCCGTCAAGGGCGAAAAGGTCGCCCATGCCCGCCTTGCCCCGGGTAAGATACTCGGCGCCGGCCGCGAACGCCAGGTCCCGGGCGAGGGAGCGCACCTCGGGGACCGGTTTACGTGACGTCGTGACGACCGTCATCGAGCCTTCAGGTCTTTTATCGCGGCTCCGCGTTCCTTGAAGAGGATGCGGTGCCCGCAGTAGGGACAGCGGATATTGACGTCGATCTCCACTTTCTGTTTGCAACGAGCGCACTTATAGGCAGCCACGACCTATTAGCCCTCCTTCTGCAGCGAGCGCTCGATGCTCCGTGTAGCGACGCGCATCGCGGGCGTCTCCGGGACGTAGCTGCCGCCCGCAAACTTAAACCCGCACTTGCGGCACGTCCAGATACCCGTTCCCTCACGCTTGACCGCTGCCTGGTCGCAGCGGGGGCAGGTGTGACTCGCGCGGGAGACCGTCTCGATCTGGTTCACTCTCTTGCGGATAAACCGGCCATACCTCGGGCCAAAGCGCCCGGAATTTCCGACTACCCTGCCCTTTGCACTCTGTTTGCGGCTTGCCATTTCGCGTACCTCTGATATGTCCTATAATTTTTGCGTTGGCGACTAATATAGTTACTCACAACACGCGTTCGATGATCCGGGTCTCTGCATTTCCCTTTGAAATTTTGTTCACCAGGTCATAGAACTCTTCCTGGATGCCTGCTGGAATCCTGACGACGGCGATCCAGGAACCGTCTTTCTGCCACTCATCCTGTTCGAGCATCCCGGCGTTCTTGATTTCGTAGCCTCTCGCGGCGTAATCCGGCGGGAGCTTCACGGCGATGCGGATCTCCTCGAAGCGGATGGGGAGAAGCGGCCGGAGTGCCTTGATCACCTCTTTGACCTGCTCCTCGACGGATTTGAAGGGATCGATGCTCACCCTCGCCTCCTCCATGGCGAGTTCGATGCGTTGCGGGGGGTGAGGGAACCCGGTCTGCGGGTTGACGGCGTTCCTCGATATGAACGTGACGACCCGGCTCCGTTTCTCTGCAATAAGGTGGCGGCGCTGTTCGGAGGTGAGGTGGATCTCGCCCTTCTTGATGATCCGTATGGCGGCCTCTTCAAACTCAGTCGTCTTGAAGACCTTCAGGAGAGATTCATCGGATGCCCGTTCGGCATGGGCGGCGTTTGAGAAGATGGAGTCGGCTGCAACCGCGTCCTCCAGGTCGACGTCCTCCCCCTGCCGGATACGCTGAGCCTGGTCGGGGTCGACAAGCACCTCAAACCGTTCGCCGTAACTCTCAAGCCGTGCTACAACTGCCTGGTCCAGAGGTATCATAGGGGGTGTCACTCACTCTTCGAACTGGTCGACGTAGATCTTCACTTCGTCCTTCTCCAGCTTCCGGAATTCCCGGGTCGCGATGGAGACGAGACCGATCTCGATGGCGCTCACGTCGAGTTTGCCTTCTGTTGCGGCGTGCAGGGCCTTGATACCGAGCTTGATGGCGTCGGCAAAGTTCCCTTCCTCGTTGTACTCGTCCTCGAAAACCTTCATGACCGCGGGCCGGCCCGTGCCGATCCCGGTTGCCTTGTACTCGAGCAACGTGCCGCTCGGATCGGTCTCAAAGAGCCGGGCCTCGCCGTCGCTGACGCCTGCAATCAGGAGAGCGGTCCCGTAGGGGCGTGCACCGCCGAACTGGGTGTAGGTCTGCATGTGGTCGCAGAGTTTCTTGGCCAGGGTTTCGACGTTGATCGGTTCGTTGTAGGAGACCCGGTTGATCTGGGACTCGACCCGCGCCCGATCCACGAGGGACCGCGCGTCGCCGACGAGGCCGGAGGATGCCACACCGATATGCGAGTCAATCTTGAAGATCTTCTCGATGGAGGCAGGCTCGAGGAGACGGGACGTCACCCGTTTGTCGACGATCAGCACGACGCCTTCGCTGCACTTGATCCCGACTGCCGTCGTACCCCGTTTCACCGCTTCTCTGGCGTACTCAACCTGGTAGAGCCTACCGTCCGGGCTGAAGACAGTAATCGCCCGGTCATATCCCATCTGATATTGTGGTTGCATTATCGTTCCTCCAAATCGGCTTCGGTGAAAAATAATAACTTCTGATGTTTAATACCTTGTTCAACCAAATCAACCTTTTGACGGGGGTAGCGGTACACCGTGAAACAGTGCTCCGCGAACCTCGTTTCTCCTGCCTCAGAGAGAGGCCGGATTGGTTTCATCCGGCGCTTCAGAGCATGGATGGTCCCGGAGACGGCGACCGTCCGGAGGGCAACCGGCCCATCGGCGATCGCGGTGACCGTTGTAAGGGCGGTGGCGATATCCTTCTCCGTTCCGCGACGGCATCGGACCACAACGTACCCGGTGTCGCAGAAGACCACCGCCGGCTGTGCGAACCCGACGGCCGCGTCGCCAAAGAGCGAGGTCGCGGCCTCGATGACCGAGAGGTATGCCTGTTTCTGGTCAGGGGTCACTCCGTACGGGAGGACCCGAACCAGGATGTAACGCCTTTTTGCCCGCATCGCCGGGGGCCTCGGCTTCATCCGACCACCCTCACGGGCTGCTCCGGTTCGATGAACCGGCCGACCGACGCGAGAGCCTCGCTCACTTCCGTTCCGGTCATGCCGAAGAGCGCGCAGAGGCCCCGGACCTCGCGGACCGACCGCTGCTCGAGAATCGAGTGTGCGTCGGACGATATCGTCAGTGGGAAGCCGTAGCGCCGTTGCAGCGAGAGGATGTCAGCGTACCGCTCCAGCGCCCTCTGGCGTCGGGTTCCCCGGAGCCGGATGATGGGGGCAAGCGAGATGTCCACCGCCACGCCACGCTCGGCCGCTGACCGTGCGGCAACGTGGTCGAACGCGTTCCTCCGGGCGGCATGGATATTTCTGATGCCATTCACCTCTCTCAGCCCGACGACGGCCCGGTTGAAAGAGGTGTCGCCGGCATTGACAAAGACCACGTCGGCACGCCGGACGGCAGGCTCGCGCACCCGCCTGATGACCTCCTTGTGGGACGCGGCGCTGATCACGACCCCGCGGATAACCTCCGCCCCAAGGGGTTGACGCCCGACCTCGCCGATGGCGACGATGCTGTCAAACCCGAGGTCCGTCGCCTCAAGCGCCATCCGTGCAAGCGTCGAGTCGCCGGTGGGGTAGGGATATACACTCGCGTCCGTGACCTTCATCAGGAGTAAACCGTATGTAAAAAAAGGTAATTATTTGCCGCGGTTCGCATGGGAACGGATGCTCGGGCGAGTCTTCTCGGTCCCGTGCCCGCGCGTCCGCATCCCGCGCCCCTTCATGCCGGCGGAGGTCTTACCGCGCTCCGCCCGGCCCCGGTGAACCGGGTCGGCCAGCCATGCGAGGTTGCGGTCGCTCCGGATCGATGGGTGGTGCCCATCGACCAGGATCACCTCAAACCACTTTGACCGTCCATCCTCGCCGACCCAGTAGGAGTTTAAGGCCTCCATATTCGGGAACTTGCGGGATGCACGCTCTTCGGCCATCCGCTGCAGGCTCTTTGCCGGGGTCATGCGGCGCATACCCATACGTGCGGACCGGCGCCCGCGAATGTACCGGGGCTTCCTCCGGCCACCGCGGCGGACCTTGACCCGCACGACGATGATCCCCTGCTTGGCCTTGTAGCCAAGCGAGCGGGCCCGGTCGATCCGGGTCGGATGCTCCACGCGTACGATACTCCCCTCGCGCCGCCAGACCTGGAGGCGCTCCCAGAGGAGACCTTTCACCTCGGAACGGTCGGGCCTCTTCCATGCCTCGCGAACGTAGGCATACATTGACTTTGCCATGCTTTTAATCACCTCAGGTTCAGCGTTTCCGCCACATTCCTTTTCCGGGACGTGTCCCGTGGTTCCTAACAGGTTGGCGAGAGCGCTAATAAAGAATTCCTTTCTCCGCGGGAAGACCTAGATGCCCTTCCTCTTCTCGACGACACGGATGGCATCGATCCGGGTGACCGGGTACTGCCCGTTCTCGTCTTTTTCGGCCGATTTGACCATATCCCAGACGGTGAGGAGCGCAACGGAGACGCCGGTGAGCGCTTCCATCTCGACGCCCGTCCTCCCGTAGGACTTCACGCGGGCGGTCGCCTCAATGTAGCCGTCCCCCTCCTCGAAGTCGATGACGATGCCCGCAAGCGGTATGGGGTGGCACATGGGGATGATGCGCGCCGTCTCTTTCACCGCGAGGGTGGCCGCCACCCGCGCGGTCGCGAGGACGTTGCCTTTGACCGCCGTCCCTTCCCGGATGGCCCGAAGCGTCTCGCTCCGGAGGTAGATCCTCCCGGCCGCAACTGCTTCCCGGGGGACCTCGGTCTTTGCCGAGATGTCAACCATCTGCGCGCGGTCGTTCTCGATGTGGGTGAAGACCGGGGTCTTGCTGTGTTCGCCGGACTCGCTCATGTGAATCAGGAGATCTTCGGTCTCTTTGGGGATAAAAGGAAACGCCCGGGGTGAGGTCACTCCGCCACCGGGCGGCCGAAGAGTTCCTCCGGAATGCAGTCCAGCATGTCGGTCGCGAGCATCCCGCATCCGCGCCCCTCCGCGGCCCGCATCCCGGCCTTGCCGCAGACGTACGCGGCGATGCAGGCCGCCTCGAACGCCGGAACCTGGCAGAAAAGCGCTCCGGCGACACCGGCGAGCAGGTCACCCGTCCCCCCGGTGGTCATTGCAGGGGTTCCGGTCCGGTTGAACCTGACCCGCGTTCCGTCGGAGACTACGTCGACCGGCCCCTTGAGCAGGACGGTCCCCGCCGTTGCGGCGGCTTTCACGCACCGGCCGCGCGCCGCGAGGTCCGCCGGGGGTTCTGTCCCGGTGATCCTGGCAAACTCCCCTGCATGCGGGGTGTAGATCGTCTCCTTCGCCGCCGGCAGGGGGTGGGCGAGCGCATCGGCATCGAAGACCGCCCGCCTGGCCGCCCCGGCGACGGCGAGGACGACGTCGTGGCTCTCGACCCCGAGACCCATGCCGCAGACGACTACATCGGCCCGCCCGGTGAGCCGGAGGATCGTCTCCAGGTGGTCGGCCGTGATCGCCTTCCCTTCTAAGGGCTCGTAGATCAGGTCGGGCATGGGGATGTATGCCGGGGAGGCAATCCGGACGATATCCGCGCCGGCACGGAGCGCCCCCATCGCCGCGATGTAGGGCGCCCCCTGGTAGGGCCCGCCCCCGATGACGAGCACCTCACCGCCGACACCTTTGTGGGCCCCGGACGCCCGGGCCGGGACGAGCGTGAGGTCACCGGGCCCGCAGAAGACCTCAGCCTCGAGCGGGATGCCGATACCCACGACGTCCGCGCCCGCCACCTTCGCCCGGTGGAACGATACGACACGGTCAGCCCGGAGGCCGGGGGTGGGGATATCGACGGCGAGGACCGGCGCGGCGCTCGCGTTCGCCCGGGCGACGAGGGTTGCAAACGGCTCCCGCACCGCGCCCGATCTCCCGGTGCCGAGCATCGCATCGACGATGAGATCGGCCGCATCGAAGAGATGGCCGAGCCGATCGACGTCGGCGGCGCACCGGACCGGGTGGAGGGCGACTGAGCAGCGGTGGAGGAGCGATTCCTGGAGAGCCGCCGCGGAGGTGATCGAGCCGCAGTCAGGGTAGACGACGTCGACCGCATCGAGGTACTGGAGGTACCGGGCCACCACCATCCCGTCGCCGCCGTTGTTCCCCCGCCCGCAGAGGACGAGGACCCGGGAGGGACCGGAGGCGAGGACAGCGTCCGCGACGGCCCGTCCGGCGCTCTCCATCATCGAAAGCGACGAGTGGCCGAGCGCCACAGCGTTCCCTTCGACCGCCCGCATCCGGCCGGCGTCGATCACGCCGGTCTCCAGAAACTCATGCATATCGTTCGTTGTCATGCTCTGCACCTCCAGGAGTGTTGCCTGGTTGGTGCTATGGTGTTTCTTTCTTAGATAGTTTTAGTTTTTTTTGACCGGGAGAAATGCCGGGGGGCCGCCGGGTTAGAGCGGTGGAAAAACCCCGGATGCTGGACCGTGGGATATCGCCACGCGGGGGCGGGGCCGATGGGGGGGCAGTTCCCCTCCCCTGTCTCCACGCTTCAGGTATGACGGTAACCCCCTCACCCGTCATCGATCCCATGCTCCCATGCTTTATTGACCTTTCACGACGCACTCCTATGGAGATGGGCCTCGAAAACGATCTACGGAGAGCAGCGGATCTGGCCTGCGATGCGGAGTCGGTGACGATCATCTCCCACATCGACGCCGACGGCATCAGCACGGAGTCGATCCTCTCGCAGGCGCTCAGCCGCGAGGGTATACCCGTCACCTCCGTCTTCGTCCGCCAGCTCGAGCCGATGGCGATGCGTCACGTCCCAAAGGACGACTCCCTGAAGGTCTTCACCGACCTCGGGGCCGGCCAGCAGAGCCTTCTTGCGGAGCACGGCCTCTCTGCGGACGAGGTCCTGATCCTCGACCACCACGTCAGCCAGCCCTGCGAGACGGCCTACCCCCAGGTGAACAGCCTTGATTTCGGCATCACCCGGATGAGCGCCGCCGGTATCGCCTACCTGGTCGCAAAGGCGATCGACGCAACCTGCACCGACCTCGCCAAACTCGCCGTGGTCGGGAACGTCGGGGACATGATGGCCCGGGAAAACTGTGGGCTGGTCGGTCCGGCCCGCGATATCGTCCAGGATGGTGTGGAGTACGGCAACATCGTCGTGCAGAAGCCGGACTTGAACTGCTACGGGACGTCCACACGCCCGATCCACGTCTGCCTCGGCTACTGCGACGACCCCTACATCGACGGGATCTCGAACAACCCAAACGCGGCGCTCCGGTTCCTTGAGAAACTCGGCGTCGAGTTGAAATCACCCCGGGGCGGCTGGCTTGTCTGGGAAGAACTCCCGTTCGACGACAAACGCACGATCATCAGCGCCCTTGCCCAGCAGCTCATCGCTCACGGGAGGGAGACCGACCGCCTGCTCGCCGAGATCTACATCTTCCCCGACGAGCCGGAACGGACACCGCTCCGGAACGCCTCCGAGTACGCCACCCTCTTGAACGCCTGCGGGCGGTGGGCAAAACCCGGGATAGGGGGGAGCATCTGCCGCGGGGATCGCGGGGACGCCTACCGCGATGCGGAGTACATGCTCGCCCACCACCGGACGGTCATCCGCGACCTGCTCCAGTACATCCTCGATACCGGGGTGACGGAGCTCTCGCACCTGCAGTATATCCACACCGGCGACCGGTTCCCCGACACCATCGTCGGGATCGGGGCGGGGATGGCACTCTCCAAACTGAACTGGAAGAAGCCGATCATGGTCTTAAGTGCGATGGTGGACGAACCGGAGGTCACGAAGGTCTCGATGCGGACGAACGAGTGGGCGCTCGGCCGCGGAGTCGACCTGCAGGAGGCTCTCGTCGAGGCGTCGGCAGAGGTCGGCGGCGCGGGCGGCGGGCACCGGATCGCGGCCGGGGCGTTCATCCCCTACGATACAGAAGAGGAGTTTGTTGATAGTGTCAACCGAATACTCAAACGACAGTTCGCTTCGGCGGATCCGGACAATCGCTGACTTCCAGTTCGGCACCGGAGCAGGAGACGCAGTCTTCCCCGATGAGTGCACCTTCCAGTTCTCCACGACGGGGCGCGTCCGCCAGGTGCGCCTCGGGAAGGAGCGGCTTGCAACCGTTCGCGCACAGGACGGTCGCCTGACCCTCGGAGTCGGCGGAGCGGCGCGACTTTGCGCCCATCTTCCTCCGCCGGCCTACCGGGTGACAGTGCAGGAAGATGTGGCGACATTTATTGCGGACGGGAAGAACACGATGGCAAAGCACGTCGTCGCTGCCGACGACGGCATCCGCGCAGGGGACGAGGTGCTGGTGGTGACCGGAGACGATGTGCTCCTCGCCACCGGAGCAGCCCTGCTCTCCGGTCGGGAGATGCTGGCATTTAATTACGGTGTAGCGGTAAAAGTACGACAGGGAAGGGGATCTGAATGTTTCCAGGTAAGATAAACCCGAAAAAAATGAAGCAGATGATGAAGCAGATGGGCATGGAGATGGAGGAGATCGAGGGCGTGGAGAAAGTGGTTATCTACACGCCCGCGGGAAACTACGTCTTTGACGAAGCCCAGGTCGTCGCGACCACCATGCAGGGGGTCACCACCTACCAGCTCACGGGAGAGGCCCGGTTTGAAGAGGCGGTCCCGGAGATCCCCGACGAAGACGTCGCCCTCGTCGCGTCCCAGACCGGAGCAGCCAAAGAGGTTGCGAGGACAACACTCATCGAGACCCGCGGCGACATCGCCGAAGCGATCCTGAAACTCTCGCAGCAATGATCGAGGATGGGGAACACCTCCTGCTCGTCGGCGGGGAGCGCGAATACTTCGTGAAGGCGGGCGAAGGAAAGTTCTCCACCGACCGGGGGATGATCGATCTTTCGGCGCTCGCGGGCATGAACCCGGGAGGCGAGATCAGGACCCACCTCGATGTCCCGTTCACCGTGCTGCGCCCCCGGCCGACCGACTTCTTTGTCCACGCAAAACGGAGCGGAGCCCCGATGCTCCCCAAGGACATCGGGATCGTCATCGCCTACACGGGCATGAACCGCAACGATGCGGTCCTCGACGCCGGGACCGGGAGCGGCGTCGCCGCAATCTACTTCGGAAGTATCGCCCGCGCGGTGAAGACCTACGAGGTGCGCCCGGAGTTCGCCAGACTTGCGGAGAAGAACATCAGGAATGCGCGGCTCGAGAACGTCGAGGTGGTCGCGGCCGACATGCTTGAAGCGACCGGTGAGTTCGACGTCGTCCACCTGGACCTGACGATAACCCCGGCACACGTGGAGCACGCCTTCTCGCTCCTCTCGCCCGGCGGGTACCTTTCATGCTACACCCCGTTCCTCGAACATACGTTTGTTGCGCTCGACACCGCAACGCCGCTCTTCCGCGACGTCCACTGCTATGAGTGCATGGAGCGGGAGCTGACGCGCTCCGCCCGGGGGACCCGGCCGTCGACACGGGTCGCCCACAGCGGCTACGTCACGATCGCGCGAAAATAGGTGGGCTTACTCCTTGAGCGGGTGTTCCCACCCGGTGTAGCCGCAGTAGATGCAGCAATCGCCGTCACAGTGATGGCACTTCTGCGAGGGCTGCGGCACCATTACCGTACCTTGTTTGTTGCAGTAGGTACATCCAAGCCCTCCGCAGTGACAACAGACCTCAGGGGCATACTCTTCCTTCTCTTCGGACATGTCTCTCCTCCCAGAGTAGTATGATGTGTGCGGAGGTGACAAAGGTTTGTCTTTGGTAGTGTTGGAAAAAAGGTATTAGTGGATGCGGGGCGAACCAGTATTCAGGAGAGAAGAGGTGTTTTGTCCGCGTCACGGCGGGAGGCGGGATGATCCGGGCGCCACCCCCGCCGGCCGGGCTGAAAACCCCGGAAGGTAGCCACACGATGTACCACATTATCTCTATCCGCGATTTTGAAAAGAGCGATCTCGATCACCTGCTGGACCGGGCTGAGGAGTTCGATACCGAGAAGTACCGACCCCGGATGCTTGAGGGCAAACTTGCGGCCCTCCTCTTCTTCGAGCCCAGCACCCGCACGAGGATGTCGTTTGCGACGGCTATGGCCAGGCTCGGCGGGGACTCGATCAGCGTGGACTCCGTGGAGGCAAGTTCCATCGTCAAGGGAGAGACGCTGGCCGACACCATCCGGGTGGTGAGCGGCTACGCGGACGCCATCGTGCTCCGCCACCCAAAGGAGGGGGCGGCACGGCTGGCAAGCGAGTTCGCCACGGTGCCGGTCATCAACGCAGGGGACGGCGCGGGGCAGCACCCAAGCCAGACGCTGCTTGACCTCTACACCATCAGGCAGTCGATGCCGATCGACGGGCTCGACGTCGGCCTCCTCGGCGACCTGCGCTACGGCCGGACCGCGCACTCGCTGGCGCTCGCCCTCTCCCTCTACGGCGTCACCCTGCACACGATCGCACCGGGTGGACTGGAGATGCCGGCGAACATCGCCCTCGAACTGCGTGAGCGCGGGATGGACGTGATCGAGCATACGGACGTGGAGGAGGTGATCCGGGAGTTAGACGTCCTCTACGTCACGAGGATCCAGCGCGAGCGGTTCCCGGACTCGGCATCCTACTACAACGTCGCGTCCAGTTATCAGATCACGCCCGATCAGCTCCGCGGTGTCCGGGAACACCTGATGATCCTCCACCCGCTCCCGCGCGCCGGGGAGATCGACCCTGCGGTGGACCAGACGCCGTATGCGCGCTACTTCGAGCAGGCGAGGAACGGGGTGCCGGTCAGGATGGCCCTCCTCTACGAGGTGATGAAATGAGCAGAAAAGACCCGTCAGGGGGGTTGGTCATCAGCCCGATCAAGAACGGCACCGTCATCGACCATGTCACTGCCGGAGAAGCTCTCAACGTCTTGCGGATACTCGGCATCACCGGATCGACCCGGGAGTGCCTGAGCATCGCAACGAACGTCAGGAGCAAACGGATGGGGAGGAAGGATGTCGTCAAGATCGAGAACCGGGAGCTCCGTACGGAGGAGGTCGACCGGATCGCCCTGCTTGCGCCGCAGGCGAAGATCAACATCATCCGGGACTACCAGGTGGTGGAGAAGAAAGGTGTCGAGATCCCGCACCTCCTCAGAGGTGTGGTCCGGTGCCCGAACCCCGGCTGCATCACGAATACGAATGAGCCGGTGGAGAGCACATTCGAGGTGCTTCCGAAAGGGCTGCACTGCCTCTACTGCGACTGGCTGATCAAGAATGATATTGCAGGCCACATCATCTGATCAGGTTTCCGTGCCGGTCGATCTCCCCCCGGTAGATCCGGGTGCTCGAGATCCGTCGGCCGTCTTCGGCGAGGACGCATGAGATCTCATGGAGGTCCACTTTTCTCTTCCCTCGCTCTCGTCGGCGTTCGTTGATCTCCACGGCGACCGGGAAGGTCTCCTCGGAGACGACGAGGATATCGAATTCCGTATCGAGGGCGCTGCCGTAGCGGTCAGCGAGCGGCTCGACCTTCCACGCCGCGGTGTAACCGCGCTCCTTGATGAAGGACGCAACGGTTGCCAGCCGTTCCTGGTACGAGTGGACGGGGTGGACCTTCGCCCCGGCAAACTCGTCGGTTGTCAACCCGATGATCACCTCTCCGTCAGGCCCGGCGAGCTCAAAGGAGCGGGCGAGGAGTTTCCTGTGTCCGGCATGCAGGGGATCGAACGTCCCCCCGACCATCACTCTCATCTGGAGGCGTTTGACGTGAGGGGGTTTATGGGTAGTGGTCGGCAGTGGTGCGGTGAGCACGGTCCAGTCTTCCCCCTCACCGCCGGGGGAGAGCATTTTGTATCGAAGCGATCAATAGTAGACGTACATGGAGAGCGGATCAATTGTGGGGGACCGCGTCTTTATTGCGGAGAACGCAACCGTCATCGGCGATGTGACGCTTGCCGATGATGTGAGCGTCTGGTTCGGTGCCGTTGTCCGGGCTGATCGGGATACAATCGCCGTAGGGACGGGCTCAAACATCCAGGACAATGCCGTCGTCCACACGACGCCCGGGTTCCCGGTCGGGATCGGGGCGGGGGTCTCAGTCGGTCACGGCGCCATCCTGCACGGCTGCACCATCCGTGACCGGGTGCTCGTCGGCATGGGTGCCGTCGTCCTGAACGGCGCAGTGGTGGGCGAGGGCTCCATCATCGGGGCCGGCGCCGTCGTTACCGAAGGAAAGGAGATCCCGCCGCACTCGCTGGTCCTCGGCGTGCCCGGGAAAGTGGTCAGGGAGACGACGCCCGAGCAGCAGGAGAGCATCATTAAAAACGCGCGTGAATATATCAAACTCGCAGGGAGGTACCGCCATGGCTGACGTCGTGGTCATCGGCGCCGGGGTTGCCGGCATCCAGGCGGCGCTCGACCTTGCCGACCACGAGGTCCACGTGCACCTCATCGAACGCGAACCGACCATCGGGGGGCACATGGCCCAACTCGACAAGACGTTCCCCACCAACGACTGTTCGATGTGCATCCTCTCTCCGAAGATGGTGGAGGTGGCCCGGCACAGAAACGTCACGATCCATACCTGCTCCGAGGTCGAGTCGGTCGAGGGCGAGGTCGGCAACTTCACCGTCCGGGTCCGGAAGCACCCCCGCTACATCATCGAGAGCGAGTGCAACGGGTGCGGGGACTGCACCCGGATCTGCCCGGTGGAGGTCTACAACCGGTTCGACGCCGGCATCGGGGTCCGGAAAGCAATTTATAAACCCCACGCCCAGGCGGTTCCCGATATCGTCATCAAAGACCAGGAGCACTGCATCGAGTGCGGCCTCTGCTATGACGTCTGCGGCAGAGAGGCGATCCTGCACGAGGAAGAGGAGCGGGTGTTCGATATACCGGCGGCAAGCATCGTCGTGACAACGGGCTATACGACGTTCGATGCCCGGAACAAGAGGCAACTGCGCTATCTCATCATTCCGGACGTCATCACGAGCCTCGAATTCGAGCGGATGATCAACGCGAGCGGCCCGACAGGGGGTAAACTGAGACGCCTCTCAAACGGCAAGCCGCCCCGGAGCATAGCCTTCGTCCAGTGTGTCGGCTCCCGCGACCTCGCCGCCGGCCGTCCCTACTGCTCAGGGGTCTGCTGCATGTATGCGATGAAGAACGCCATGCTCGTACGCGAAAAGAACCCCGATGTCGAGGTCACGATCTTCTATAACGACGTCCGGGCGTACGGCAAAGGCTACGAGGAGTATTACGAGCGGGCGAGGAACCTCGGGGTCCGGTTCGTCCGCGGGTTCCCGGGCGAAGTGCTCGAAGAGAACGACCACCTGATGATGGTCGCGGAGAACACAGAGACCCGTGAGGTGGAGACGTTCCACCCCGACCTGGTGGTGCTCTCCGTCGGGATCGAGCCTGCCGACGGCGGGGAGGCGATCGGCCGGATGCTCGGCATACCCCGGGACGACTCCGGATTCTTCGGGGTCGCCGACCAGAAGGTCGGCCCCGTCCTCACGGTGAAGCCCGGGATCTACGTGGCCGGGACCGCCACCGCGCCGAGGGACATCCCGGACTCGGTCGCCATGGGCGGGGCGGCGGCGATGCGGGCGTACCTCGACGCGATCAGGGTGGGATAGATGCAAAAAGAGCCCTACACCATCGCATGGGACGCGGAGACCGACTGCATCGTCTATATCGACCAGACCCTCCTCCCGGGGAGGTACGACGTGATGCGGTGCACCACCGTCGAGGACCTCGCCCGGGCGATCAGGAGACTCGAGATCCGGGGGGCACCGGCGCTTGGCATCGCCGGCGCGATGGGTGTTGCACTCGCGGCCGCCCGGAGCGCCGAGACGGATCCGGGGCGGTTCCAGGCGGAGATCAGGCGGGCCGCCGGCCTGCTCAGGGGCACTCGCCCGACCGCGGTCAACCTTGCATGGGGGATCGACCGCGTGGCAAGAAAGGTCGCGATGGCCGCGTCGGTCGCGGAGGCGAAGGCGCTCGCGGTCGCTGAAGCAAACGCCGTCGCCGAAGAGGACGAACGGACCTGCCGGAGGCTCGGTAACTTCGGCGAAGAACTCTTTCCGACCACGTGCACGGCGCTCACCCACTGCAACGCGGGAGCGCTCGCCTGCCGGTGCTGGGGGACGGCGCTCGGCGTGATCCGGTCGGCGGTTGCGACCGGAAAGGACGTCAGGGTGATCTCCTGCGAGACCCGGCCGCTGAACCAGGGGTCGAGACTTACCTGCTGGGAACTCGCCCGCGATGGGATCGACGTGACCCTTATCCCCGACTCCTCGGCAGCATACCTGATGCGGAAGGGTGAAATCGACCTCGTCATCGTCGGCGCGGACCGGATCACAAAGGACGCGGTCTTCAACAAGATCGGGACCTACATGCACGCCGTTGCCGCCCACCACCATGGGATACCGTTCTATGTCGCGGCCCCCCTCTCCACCTTCGACCTCTCCCGCAGGGAAACGGATATCGTTATCGAAGAGCGGGATAGGGCCGAACTCGCCGGCTGCGGCGACCGACAGCTCGCACCCGACGACGTGAAGGTGCTCAACTACGCCTTCGACGCCACCCCGCTCGACCTCGTCGATGCGATCATCACCGAGATCGGGGTGTTGCGACCGCCGTATGATAAGTCGTTCCGACTGGTCAGTGAGCCGGCAGAGAGCCGGGAGATCTAACCATGGGGTTCTTCGACTCTGGGATCTGGATTCAGTTGATGACCATCGTCGGGGAAGTCACGTTCTTTCTCATCCTCGGCATGCTGATTGCGGCAATAGCCCTCGCAATCATCGCCACCGCCTCGATCACCAGAGGGAAGTTCTACCTCCCCCGGATCCTGATACCCGGCATGGTCCTCCTGGAAGGGCTCGTGAAGGCGTTCTGCAAACTCCTGGGGCTGGACGACAAAGACCTCGTCACGTTCTTCATAACGCTCAGGAACACCATGAACACCAAGGCCTTCGCCGAGACACCGGTTGAGCAGCGGGCGGTCTTCCTGCCCCAGTGCCTGCGGTCGGCACAGTGTCCGGCGCACCTGACGCCGGAAGGCCTGAAATGCCGGCGTTGTGGACGCTGCTCCGTTGGAGAGAACGCGGAGTGGCTGGAGGGTGTCGGCTACCGCGTCTTCATCGTCCCGGGCTCGACGTTCATCAAGCGAATGGTCAAGAAGTATCATCCGCAGGCGCTCATCGGCGTCGGCTGTCTCATGGAGGTGAAGGACGGGATCGATATGTGCGACCGGGTGGGGATTATCGCCATCGGTGTCGTGAACGTCAAAGACGGGTGCGTGGAGACGATAGCGGACTGGAACGGGGTGAGGGATGTCGCCCTGCTCGGCCTCGAGCACCCGTCAGTTCCCGTAGACCTTCACGGCCCTGCCGAATAACCGCTCGCTGGTGACCTTGCCGTAGACATAGATTGTCTCGGCGCTGTTCACGTCGCCGACCCTGACCCCGGGCCGGAGAGTGATGTTTCCCCCGGCCTGGATGGAATGGAGAGACGCGTTATCGCAGATGGTGGCGGTTCCTTTGATCCGGAGTGGCCCTTTTATCTTCGCATCGTGTCCGACAACGATGCTCTCCGCCTCGATGAAACCGCCGACCGTTGAACCCGACCCGAGTTCGAGACAGCCGGCAACTACTACATTGCCCCAGATATGCGTCTCCGGAGGAGTGATGAAATTCCCGTCTACCTTCACGTTTCCGTCAAAAAAGGAACCTTTCGGTGCTATGTATGTGTCCCCGTGCCGGTAAACTTTCATGAAGATCTCTTCCGGATAACAGGTCGGTCCGAAACCAGATAAAATTATCAGTAGGTTTATCCGAAGATTGCAGAGCTGCATCTGTTTTTGCCGGCCCATATTCGCCAGGTACTCACCCGCTGGCTAAAGCCTAGAAAATTCCTGCACCGACCACAGCCCGGCAACCCGGCCTCGCGGAGCAATGCGTGGCGATAGGTGACGCGTGCCCCCCGGGCAGGCGGAGTTCGAGCACCGTCAGGTGCGCAGTCCAGGGGAAAGACGAGCCCCAGGGAGCGAGTTGGGGCTCCACCCATTTCCCGTATCATCCCGTCTGGTGGACCGTGGAGGCTATCGCCATTGGGGGAGTGCGACGGGCCGACGGGTGCGACGTTCCAGCGGAATGCGACGGGCCGAAGGGTGCGATGGTCCGAAGGACCAGAGCTTGAGAAAACGCGAAGCGTTTTCGGGGCCGGAGCATGAGCACCGTCAGGTGCGAACGGAGCAGGAGAAATCCTCAGGCTTCGATTCCGGAGCTGGAGAAACCCAAAGGGTTCCGGGCCGGGAGCATGAGCACCGTTAGGTGCGAGGGGCTGACGGGGAGTGCGATGTTCCGGCAGGAACGGAGCATGATAAGCCGTTTGGCTTTGAGGGGGTTTGTCCCCTCCCCTGTCTCTATCGCGTAAGGCTCTATCGAAAGCCCCCACCCGAAGGTCTTCGAGGGGAGCGGGGAGGGGGTCTCCCCCTCCCCGCAGGTGGGTACCCATACAGCTCTCTGTCCCAGGACAGAGCAACCTCGAGATCTTCGCGGCAACGCGAGAGGTACCAACCTGACGAAAATTAAGGTGCAATGCTCCAGTAGTGAGCCACTGAGGCTCCCGTGGTTATATCACCGCGGCAACCGCAAAGACCGCGAGCGCGACGAACATCCCGGTCCGCAGGATCGACGTCGCCCGGGACTCCCGGACACACCCCGGTGTCGTGCATGAAAGGCCCCGGGAGGCCCCGAAGAGGATGACGGCATCCACAACCGCAATGGCGGCGAGGTAGAAGGGGCTCCACCAGTCGCCGACGGGGAGGACGCTCGCCGCGACGGCGCCGCAGGCGCAGGCGAACGCGAGTATTCCCGTCCGCCGGACGCCGATGATCATGGGAAGCGTGTGTGCGCCTCCCGCCGCATCCCCGTCCACGTCCTCTGCATCCTTCAAGATCTCCCGTGCTATGGTGGCAAGGAACGTGATCGCCGCGAGCGAGAGGTTCTGGACGAGCCCCCCGACGCCCGCGAACGCTCCGCCGAAGAGGAAGACGCTGGCAGCCAGGTAGGCGACGGCCAGGTTGCCGAGGACCGGGATCCCCTTCAGCCGGGTGGCGTATGCGATGAGAATGATCGAGTTGGCGAGGGCGATCGCGAAGCAGAGCGTCGTCGTCAGCGCGGCGAGCGCGATTCCGCCGGCAAAGAGCGCCGCCGTATACGCCCCTGCACCGGCAAGGCTGATCTCTCCTGCCGGTATGGGCCGCTCGGGCCGGTTGATCCGGTCAATCTCGACGTCGCAGATGTCGTTGATCACGTTCCCGCCGGCAGTGATGAGCGCGACGACCGCGGCGAGCAGGAGCGACGGCGGCGTGAGGGTGCCCGTGGCGATAAGGTACCCGACGAGCGCGGTAAGGCCGGCAACGACGGCGTTGTGCGGGCGGGTGATCCTGACGAAGGCGGAAGCGCTCATTCTCGAAGGGTTAGGTTCTCAGGCGGACGATAAATAACCCGATGGTCTATCAGGATGGGATTTGGAAAAACGACGGGCTTGGGGGGATTTGAACCCCCGACATTCAGCTTAGGAGGCTGACGCCATGTCCGGACTAGGCCACAAGCCCATACTATCGGAGTAAAAGTATTACTCATGAGAAGGTATAAGGGTATCGAGCATCCACCTTTTCCGGAAGCATGGATGTTGTTGCGGTTACGGAAGGAAAAACCCGGTTCTTCGTGCCCATACAGGATCCTCACCTCCAGTTCCCGCCGGGAAGCGGTCCGGTCTTTTATAACTCGCGCATGGAGTTGAACCGTGACGCTACCATCCTCCTGCTCTCCGTCCTCCGGCCGGAGGGTTATCTCGACGCAATGGGGGCATCCGGCGTCCGGGGGCTCCGGGTGGCGCACGAAGTCGGTATACCGGTGACGATCAACGACCGTAACGTCAAGGCGGTCGATCTGATCCGGCAGAACGTAGAGACGCTGGGTCTTGCCGCCGAGGTCACCAGGGAAGATGCAAACGCGCTGATGAGCGCAAGAAGGTTCGATGCGGTCGACCTCGACCCCTTCGGGACGCCGGCACCGTTCGTCGATTCCGCGGCACGGAGCGCTGTGAAGTATCTCTTCGTCACCGCCACCGACACCGCGCCCCTCTGCGGGGCGCACCTGAAAGCCGGCATGCGCCGCTACTTCTCCCGTCCCCGGAACACCGAGTATCACGCCGAGGTCGGCCTCCGGACGCTACTCGGGTTTGTTGCACGCGAGGTGATCAAGTACGACCGTGGCTTCGAGCCCCTCTTCTGCTACGCGCACGAACACTTTCACCGCCTGCACCTCCGTATCCGGTACGGGGCAGCGGCGGCCGACCGGACGCTTGCGCGGATAGGCTACGTGATGCAGTGTCCGCACTGCCTCTATCGTTCGGAGAGGACCGGGATGCTCCCGGAACCCGAGGCGTGCCCCCTCTGCGGCGCAGACCTCGTCCCGGTCGGCCCGCTCTGGACAGGGAGGATAGAGGACGACGCGACGCTCTCTCTGATGCAGGAGGCATTACCGGGGGTCACGGCCGGGACCGGGGCGCGGATCGCGCGGCTGCTCGATACCTGCCGTCAGGAGCTGGAGACCTCAAGCCACTACGACTACCACATTATTGCAAAAGCGTTGCGGGTCTCTCCCGGCGGGATCGGGACTGTCATCGAGCGGTTACACACGCTCGGCTACCAGGCGAGCCGCGCGCACTACTCAGGGACCGCCCTCAAGACCGACGCGCCGCTCCCGGTCCTCGAAAGCGTGATCAGCGGCGGGTGACGACGGTGAGGATGTCCTGGTCCTCGAGTTTGTGAGTGAGGCCGACGCGCTGCGCGTCGTGCTTGGCCGAGTTCCCCCAGACCTTTGCGTACCGGAACTTGTCCGCGAAGTCCCGGTGAAGGCGGTTGCAGACGTCCTCAACCGTCGCCGGGCTCCGGATGATCAGCGGCTCGTCCATATCCGCGGGGCCGCCGACCGGTTTTAAGTAGACCCGCATGAACCCCAGGTTATCGAATATGGCGTCTTTGAGGTCTTCGATGCGGTAGCCGCTGTGCGCCGACACCATGATCGGGGCTTCGTCGAACCGTTCGGTCAGTTCTCCCTCGATCTCCGTCCGCGTCTTCTGGTCGACCAGGTCCACCTTGTTGACCGCGATGAACGCAGGGACGTAGACCCGGTTGCCGATCATCGCGTCGATGAAGTCGTCCTGGGTGACGCCGTTGCGGATCAGGACATCGGCATTGACGATCTTGTTCTCTGCGAGGATTGCGCGGATATCCTCGAGATCGAGGTCGACGGCGCCGACGGTGTTCAGCCTGATACCGCCGCATCCCGCCTTCTTTATGGTGATATCGGGTTTTGGCCGGTTGATCCGAATGCCGGCGTCGTGGAGCTCGCGGAGAAGGACATCCACGTGCTTCTCGTTGAAGACGTCGACCAGGACCAGGATCAGGTCGGCGCTCCGGACAACGGCGATCACCTCTTTCCCGCGGCCCTTGCCCATAGCCGCACCGGCGATCAGGCCGGGGATATCCAGGATCTGGATCTTTGCGCCCCGGTGCTCCATTGCGCCCGGGATGACGGAGACGGTCGTGAAAGCATAGGCAGCCGTCTCGCTGATATCCGAGCCGGTGAGCCTGTTGAGCAGCGTACTTTTTCCAACTGACGGGAAGCCGACCAGGACGACGGTGGCGTCTCCCGACTTCTTCACGGAGTAACCTTCGCCCCCCCCGGAGGAGGCCATGGCCCGGGCTACCGCTTCATCACGAATTTTTGCAATTTTTGCCTTGAGGCGGCCGATGTGCTTGGAGGTCGCCTTGTTGTACGGGGTATTCTTGAGCTCGTCCTCAAGTTCTCGTATCTGCTCTTCGACACTGCTCATTGCTGCCGGTACAGATATGTGTGGCAGCTACTTATTGATGTCTATGATGGAAATCATCGTGCCGGGAGGAAATTTGAGCCAGGAAATGACTCCGATTGCCGGGTTAGCGGCAGGACCGGAGGGTGGGGGACATGAGAAAGACTTAAATAAAAATGTATCTAACTATTTAGAGCACGTTGGTGCGCGCTGCTATAGTGTAGACCGGCCAATCATGCAGGACTCTCACTCCTGCGACTGGGGTTCGAATCCCCATAGCAGCATTCCGTTTTTCCAGACTTCACTTCCGAGACATTCCCATGGACCAATCCCCCGACCAAGACGTTAAAACTCAGCGATATCTTGGCGATAAGGGCCTGATCATTCTGATCGCTCTCCTCTCCGCCTTCGTCCCGCTCTCGACCGACCTCTACCTCCCCGCCCTTCCCGGCATGGGGGATTACTTCGGCGTCTCCGCGACCCTCACCAACCTGACCCTGATCCTCTTCTTCATCTTCTTCAGCCTCGGCCTCCTCTTCTGGGGGCCGCTCTCCGATAAATACGGCCGCAGACCCGTCCTGCTCGCGGGGCTCGCCCTCTACATCGCCGCAAGTCTCGGGTGCGCCGCGTCGGGAGCGATCTGGCATCTGATCGTCTTCCGCATCCTTCAGGCCGCCGGGGGGAGCGCGGCCTCCGCGGTCGCGACCGCGATGGTAAAAGACGTCTACGACGGGAGAAAGCGTGAGTCGGTCCTCGCGCTCGTCCAGTCGATGGTCGTCATCTCGCCCGCCGTCGCCCCGGTCCTCGGCGCGTTCATGCTCCCCTACACATCGTGGCGGGGCCTCTTCGTGGCACTCGCTCTCATCGGGGTCGTCTCGATGGCCGGCGGTCTTCTCCTCCAGGAGACCATTCCCTCTCGGTATGCCGGCACCGTGGCGCAGTCCGTTCGCCGGCTCGGCGTCGTGCTCAAAAACCCCGGCTTCACCTCGCTCCTCATCGTCTTCTCGCTCGTGAGCACCGCATCGCTTGCGTTCGTCTCCGCCTCGTCGTACATCTACCAGGAGGGGTTCGGGCTCTCGGAGCAGGGGTACAGCCTCTACTTTGCCATCAATGCCGTCGCCCTGATTGCGGGCCCGCTCCTCTACCTCCGGCTCTCCCGGAACTTCAGCCGCAGGGCAATCGTCGGGGCCGGGTTTGCCGTCATGATTGCGGCAGGCCTGATCGTCTGCTTCTTCTGGAACCTGGGGCCTCTCATCTTTGCCCTCGCTCTCTTCCCGGCGTCCTTGATGGGGAGCGCTGTGCGCCCGCCGGGTGCATTCCTGATGCTCGACCAGCAGAAGGAGGACACCGGCTCTGCCGCCGCCCTGATCAACTGCTCAAGCCTCGTCTTCGGCAGCGCCGGGATGGTCCTCGTCTTCCTCGGCGGAAGCAGCCTTGCTTTTGCCCTCGGCGCGATCAACGTGGCCGTCGGGGCGGTGTGCCTCGCAGGGTGGGCGGCGATCGGGAGAAGGGAGGTGGTGAGGTGCTGAAGGGAGGCGTCCTTCGCGGCTCCCGAGTTATCCTGGTTTGATATCCTCGGATGAGCCCTCAGAATATCCCCACTGCTGAAGGCATCTCGGTCATCGCAGCTCCCGGGACGGCAGAGCCTCTGTAGGAGGACCGATTCCGGAGAAGATTGCCAAAAAAGCAACTGGCAAAATTAATGCCGCGTGAAGCCGAGTTTCTGAAAGGGGTTTTTCATGGGCCGGGATATTGATAAACAGTTCTCCAGTTGCTTGAAGCGATAGCAAAGCGTGAGAATACAACCGTTGAGATGCTGGGAAATACATTTGCATCTAAGGAGATCGAGAACAGAAGGACGTTTTACCGTCCAGATCTTTCCCAAACTCTGTGCGTGTGATATCTACCAGGAACAGAGAGCCACGGTTGCAGGAAACCTCCTCAAGATGCTCTCCCATACGGGAAACGTCCCCATCACCGAACTGGACCAGGTAGGCCTCGATCTCAGGAAGATGGACCTCTTCGAGGTTTTCATCCGCCTCTTCGCAAAGAACCTGCTGACTACGATAAAGAACTCGCTGAGAAGAGAGTACATCCGGAGCTCAGATGAACTCCATGTAATCCGGGGGCGGATAGACTTCCGGCACCACATAAACCCTGCTCGCATGCATATCATTCCCTGCCGGTATCACGAGCTCTCGGCCGACAGTCTCCTGAACCGAACCTTCAAGTATACCTGTTATCTGATGTCGAGGACAGCCTCTGACTTTACGACGATCCGGCTGCTCGGCGCGATCGTCAACCTCCTCGAGCCGGTGACGCTGACACCGATCTGCGTAGCAGAGATCGATCGCATCGCATACTCCCGTCTCAACCGCATCTTCGAGCCCTATATCCGGATGTGCAGGATATTCCTCTCGAACTCTTCCCTCACCCTGCAGGCTTCAGAAGTCGAATCATTCTCTCTGCTGATCCCGATGGAGAGGCTGTTTGAAGAGTTTATCGGTACAGTCCTTGCAGAAGACCCGGCCTACTTCTTCGGGCGGAATGTGCCGGTCAGATCGCAGGCAACCGTGGGCAGGCTTGCCAGGGATGCGAACGGGGCTGAACTCTTCAGCATGAGGCCGGATATCATCGTCGGGTGCCCGCAGATCGAGGCCGTCATCGATACCAAGTATAAGCAGCTGGACACGGCCGATCGGAAAGCAGGCATCTTACAGGCAGATCTCTATCAGATGTATGCATATGCAGCGAAGACAAACGCCAGGAGATGTATGCTCCTCTATCCGGAAGTACTCCTCAAGCAGAAGCAGGACTTCTTCCTCACAGTGCGCTCTCTGGAGGGGATGGACGTGGACATTTTGCTCATGATCCGGGCTATCCGACTCTCCCACGACCTCAACCGTCGGGAGGGATGGGAAGCGTTCCATAGCGAAATCCGGGAGATTGTCAGGCCCCTTATCGCGAAGCAGAATCCCCTGGCGACAGGGGGAGCGGCAGAGCTAACGCATAGGTGTAATCACCTTGCCATGAGCATGCCCGTAAAGCGGAAATGACGCCGCTACATCACATCGCTGTGCTGTAAGGGGTCAATAGACAGCAGCCCCCGTCAGGGCGGGGTAGTTGACTCGCTAACGGTATCAGTTCTCCGCTTGCGGTGCCGGCTCCCGGACGGACAGCACAAAGATCCCGCAGACTGCTGTAGCGATCAGGAAACTCACGAAGAATCCCGGGCCAAACCCGGCGGCGGCAACAATGATCCCGGTAATCAGGGGCCCTGCCGAGTGCCCGATGTCCATGATCGACGACAACGCCCCCATCGAGGCCCCCATCTGCTCTTTTTCTGCAACGTCTGCGACGTATGCACTGGTCGCAACCGTAGAGAGCGACATACCCAGAGCGAGAAGGGAACTTATGAGGAGAAACGTCGTAAACGTCGATGCAAACGGGATAACGGCAACCGAGCCCCCCAGGATGAAGAGTCCTACGACGATCTGGAGACGTTTGTCGACCTGGTCGGCGAGCCTGCCGAAGACTGGTTTCGACACCGCGATGATCAGCGTCTGGGCAGCGAATAGGATCCCCGCCTGGTACGCACCCATCCCCCGGGAGAGCAAGACGAGCGGCAGGAACGTCTCGAACGCCCCGAAGGCAAAGTAGGTCGCCATATCCACGAGTGCCGTTGCCCGCAGTCTCCGGTTCGTGAAGAACGTTACAAAGCTTCTGCGAAACGCCGAGAACGGGAGGACCTTCAGGGGGCCCGGAGTATCCTCCCGGTAGAGCAGGATCAGGATAACTGCCGGCACTGCGGCAATCGCCGCAGTGAGGTAGACCATCCGATAAGGGATAATTCCGGGGTAAACGATGAAGAACGATATGATAGCCCCGCCGACGAGCGGGGCAAGGGTCCTCCCGATCAGCGTTGCGGAAGAATACTGCCCGAGCACCTCCCCCTTCTTCCCGGGAAACCGTACTGCAATCATCGCAGCGATCACCGGCCCGAGGATTGCGGTTGCCATCCCGTGGAAGAACCGGACCGGGATCAGCCAGAGCGGGTCGGTGATGAAGAGGTAGAGCAGAGGCGCCGAGAGGAATACCGCTCCGGATGCGATGAGCAGCCTCCTCTTCCCCAGGTGATCCGAGAGGACCCCCACCGGGAACGAGAAGAGGATACCGGCGAGCGGGGAGACTGCCGCAACGAGACCGATGACCGCATCGCCGGCACCCAGGGCCTGAGAGAAGAGGGGCAGCACCGGGTTCTTCGAGATGGTCGTCGAGAAGATTGCAAAGAACCCGATCAGAAAGAGACCGTACATTGCGTCCGGTGCGGAATGGTGCCCGACCATGGTTCTTATCTCGGGTTAGCTTTAGATGGACATATAGACAGCGATCGTATCGGAGACGGGTCTCACCCGTGCAAGAACCTGCCACCGAGCGCGGCACAGCCCCCCCGTCCGGCGCCAAACGACGGCCCCGTGGCCGGGCATCCACAGGAGAACCCTCCCACGGGCAACCGGGAACGGCGGAAACTGCTTCATGATCCTGATGAACCGACGGCAAACCGGCAGGATCGTGAAACTCTCGGAGAAGCATTGATTACCTTTCGAACAAAACCACAATAAATTAATACATTCCGTTGCTTCCCCCTGCTATCCGGAGATCTTCAGGCGGGGTCGGCCGTTGCTAGCATGGCGCATGCATAACCCGGGCGCGCCGCAGGGGTATGGATCTGCGCAGCTTTCCGGCGATGCCGGGAGAAGACCGTTCCGAGAACCCCGCCGGCGGTTGTGGCCGGCAACGGAAAGGCGGGCCGCCTGCAGAGAGGAGACTGGGCATGAACGACGGAGAAACGGACAATTCACAGAAAAAAGAGGATACGCGTGGCGAAACTGCCACGGTGCCGGCCCCCGGGGCTCCCCGCGCCATCGTCGGGATAGGAGCATCCGCTGGCGGGCTTGAGGCACTCGAAGAGTTCTTCACGCATATGCCGGCGGATACCGGGATGGCATTCGTGCTGGTCACGCACATGGATCCGAGCCATAAAGGCATGCTCCCGGAACTCATCCAGCGGGTGACGGCGATGCCGGTGACGTGGGCCGAGGACGGCACGGCAGTCAGGCCGAACGCCGTCTACGTCAAACCGGCGAACGCCGACCTCTCTATCCTGCACGGCACCCTCGCCCTCCTGGAGCCGGTGGCGACACGGACGAGCCGGACGCCCATCGACCTCTTCTTCCGGCATCTCGCCGAAGACCAGGACGGCAAAGCAGTCGGCATCGTTCTCTCCGGGATGGGTCAGGACGGAACCCAGGGGATCCGGGCCATCAAAGAGCGAACGGGGACGGTGCTGGTACAGGAGCCCTCCTCCGCGCCGTACGGGAGCATGCCGGAGAACGCCATTGCCACCGGGCTTGCCGACTACGTCGCTCCGGCAACCGAGCTTCCGCACCTGCTCCTGACCTACATCCGCTCTGCAGATACCATCGCCCGGGAACCGGCAGTCCCGACGGAAACGGCAGTAAGCGGGCTGCAGAAGATCTTCATCCTCATCCGAACCCGGACCGGCCAGGACTTCTCGATGTACAAGCAGAGCACGATCCGGCGCCGTATCGAACGCCGGATGGGGCTGCACCAGCTGACCCGGATCGAGGATTACGCCCGCTATCTCCAGGAGAACCCACAGGAGATTGATATCCTGGCAAAGGAACTGCTCATCGGCGTGACCCGGTTCTTCCGCGACCCCGAAGCATGGGGGGTCCTGCAGGAGAAGGCGATCCACGAGCTCGTCCGCAGCGCCCCGGAGCGGAGCGTGATCCGGGTCTGGGTTGCGGGGTGCTCCACCGGGGAGGAGGCCTACACCATGGCGATCGTGCTCCGGGAGTGCCTGGGCAACCTGAACCGCTACGGAGAGATCCGCTACCAGATCTTCGCAACCGATCTTGACCCGGAGGCTATCGAGGTTGCCCGGCAAGGCCGGTACGTCGCCTCCATCGCAGCAGATGTCTCATCGGAACGCCTGGAACGCTACTTTGTCAAAGAAGACGAGCACTACCGGATCCGCCAGGAGATCCGTGAGACTATCGTCTTCGCCCGGCAGAACCTCATCACATCTCCCCCGTTCATCCACCTCGACATCCTCTGCTGCCGAAACCTGCTCATCTACCTCTCCGGGGAACTGCAGGAGAAGCTCATCCCCGTCTTCCACTACACGCTCAAACCCGGCGGGGTGCTCTTCCTCGGACCGGCAGAGACGATCGGCGGCTACGGCGAGCTCTTCAAGACCATCGACGGCAGGCAGAAGATCTTCCGGCGCCGGGAGGCGTCCGCCCCTCTCATCGACCGGATCGATATTCCCATCTCCTTCACCCCGCAACCGACCGGCACCCCCGGCACCCGGAGACGCCCCACCCCTGTCGACGAGATCGCACCACGGGCGCTGCTCGATCGGTTTGCCCCGCCTGCGGTGATCGTCAACGAGAACGGGGACATCCTGTACATCCACAGCAAGACAGGGAAGTACCTGGAGCCCTCCCCGGGCAGGGCAAACCTGAACATCCACGCAATGGTCCGGGAAGGACTTAGCTACCCGCTGATTGCGGCTCTCCGCTCCGCGCGGCAGGAGAAGAAAGGGATCGTAACAGAACCTGTCTCCGTGAAGACCAACGGCGATGTTCAGGAGATCCGCCTGACCGTCGCACCAATCGAGCGGCCTTCCGGAGCGGAAGACCTCTTCCTGATCGCCTTTGAGGATATCGTGGAGACGGAGACGAATCGGGTCCGTGAGGCGCCGGGGGAGGTGCGGGACGATGCCCGGTGCGCCGAACTCGAGCGGAACCTCGCCGAAGCCAGGGCACACCTCCAGAGCACCATCGAAGAGATGCAGGCCTCGCAGGAGGAGGAGAAATCGATGAACGAGGAGCTCCAGTCGATGAACGAAGAGCTCCAGTCGACGAACGAGGAGCTGACCACCTCCAAAGAGGAACTCCAGTCGCTCAACGAGGAGCTCCTCACGGTGAACACCGAACTCCAGACCAAGATCGACGAGCTCTCCATGACGACCGACGACCTGCAGAACCTCCTCCGGGGCACCGGGATTCCTATGCTCTTCCTGGATAACAATCTCCGGGTGCGCCGGTTCACCAGGGCCGTCACGGAGATCATCAACCTGCGATCGACCGACTTCGACCGGCCGGTCACCGATCTCGCCGTCGGCCTCCGGGGCGAGCCGCTCGTCGAGGATGTCAGGGAGGTGCTCGATACCCTGCTGCCCCTGGAAAAGCAGGTGCAGACGACGGTCGGGCGGTGGTTCCAGATGCGGATCCTGCCCTACCGGACGGCGACCAACCAGATCGACGGGGTGGTCATCACGTTCGTTGAGATCACGCAGATCAAAAACCTCGAGCAGTCGCTCAGAAACGCCCGCACCTATGCGGAAAACATCATCGCGACGATCTGGGAGCCGCTTGTCGTCCTCGACCCCGATCTCCGGGTCGTCTCAGCGAACCGGTCCTTCTACCAGATGTTCCGGGCCACGCCCGGCGAGACCGAAGGGGAACTCCTCTACACGCTGGGGAACGGACAGTGGGATATCCCCGACCTGCGCCGGCTGCTCGAGGAGATCCTCCCGGAGAAGGTGCAATTTGAAGGGTTCGAAATGAATCACGACTTCCCGGAGATCGGGCAGAAGAGGATGCTCCTCAACGCACGGCGGATCGCTTCCGAAACAGGACCCGACCTGATCCTGCTCGCCATCGAGGACGTCACCGATCGGTTGAGACCAGAGAACTGCGGTGAGACCACCGCAGAATAACGGTACCAGTATCATGCAGGATCCTGACCGGGACCCGGATCTTCGGCAACGCGCCGAGGATGAAGCGCAGAAGAGAGGACACGCCGCTCACCTTCCAGAGCAGGACCTGCGGAGACTCTGTCACGATCTCGAGGTGCACCAGGTCGAGCTCGAACTCCAGAACGAGGCGTTACGGGAGCTGCAGTACAACCTGCAGATCTCCGAAGAGAAGTACCGCGACCTCTACGACTTTGCCCCTATCGGCTACATTACCCTGGATGCGGACGGCCGGATCCATGAAGCAAACCTGATGGCCGCTTCAATGCTCGGGGAGCCCCGGGCGTCCCTCACGAACCAGCGATTCCAGTACTTCCTGGAACGGGAGAGTATCCGGGACTTTATCATCTTCCGTGACCGTGTGCTCGCGACCGAGGGGAAAGAGACGATCGTGGTGCGGCTCAGGGCGACGCGGGAACATGAGTCCGCCTGGGTCCTCGTTGAGGGGAAGGTCAGCGAGGGGCAGACGCTCCGGGCCGCTCTTATCGATATTACCGGGCGAAAACAGGCGGAAGAAGCGCTTATGCGCCGGACCGACGACCTCATCCGGCTCAACGCTGAGGTCGAAGCGGCACGCAACGAGGCGCACCTCTACCTCGACATCATGACCCACGATGTCCGGAACGCGAACAACGTCTCGAGCATGTATGCAGACCTCCTGATCGACCTTGCAGAAGGAGACCTGAAGGCGTATGCGGTGAAGCTGCATGAGAGTATCGAGCGGAGCAACGAGATCCTCAAGAACGTCGCCACTATCCGGCGAACTCAGGAAGAATCCGTTCACCTGGCGCCGGTGGACCTTGATGCGGTCATCCGGACCGAGATCGCCACCTTCCCCCGGGCATCGATCCGCTATGTTGGCCTTCCGGTCGAGGTCCTGGCGGACGGTCTCCTCTCGACCGTCTTCAATAACCTCATCGGCAACGCCGTCAAGTTCGGCGGCTCCGACGCCGGGATCACCGTACGGGTCGGGGAGCGGGACGGCGAGGTGCTGGTCTCGGTCGAGGATACCGGCCCGGGCATCCCCGACGCAGTGAAGCGCACCCTCTTCACCCGGTTTGAGAGGGGCATGGCCAGGGGGAAAGGCGAGGGGCTCGGGCTTTTCATCGTCCGGACACTTGTTACACGTTACGGCGGCACGGTCCGGGTCGAGGATCGGGTGCCGGGCAGACCGGAAGAGGGAGCGGCGTTCCGGTTCACGCTCAGGAAAGCCGGGAACGGTGCGTAGAGCGGGAGGGGTTGTCGACGAAGAGCACCTCTGCGGTACTCCGATCCGGTCAGGTGGCGGCAGGTGCTCTGATCGTCCGGACGACCACATCACCCGGGTCTTACAAGGGATGCTCGACTCACTCAACGGTAGTTCAACATTGACTCTCGCCGAAGCACATTTATGTGGACAGATTGTAAATCGTATTTACAATATGTCCAGCCAGGTGCGGAGAATGATCCAGCGAGAGGCGGAGGAGAAGATCCGGTCGCTCGCCCTCGGGTTTCCGGCAGTGGCCGTGATCGGCCCCCGCCAGTCGGGAAAGACGACGCTCGTCAGGTCAGTATTCCCACAATTGCCCTATGTCCTACTGGAAGATCCCGACACCCGGGCCTTTGCCGAAGAGGACCCGCGCAGTTTTCTTGCGCAGTACGAGAAGACCGGAGCGATCCTCGATGAGGTGCAGAGAGTCCCTGAACTCTTTTCGTACCTCCAGGGCGTCCTTGATATAAACCAGAGGCCGGGGCAGTTCATCCTCACCGGGTCCCAGAACTTCCTGATGATGGAGAGGATATCCCAGTCGCTCGCCGGTCGGGTCGGGATCGTCAAACTCCTCCCCCTCTCGATGAGGGAACTTGCCCGTGCCGGGATTGAGCCCGAACGGTACGAGGACCTCCTCTACGCCGGCCTCTTCCCCCGTCCCTACAGCAGCGGCATTCGCCCGACAGACTTCTATGCATCGTATATCCAGACCTACCTCGAGCGCGATCTCCGCCTTCTCAAGCAGGTGCAGAACCTCTCGACGTTCCAGACGTTCATGAAGATGTGTGCCTACCGGTCCGGCCAGGTGGTGAACTACTCGTCCCTCGCGAACGACTGCGGCATCACCCACAACACGGCGAAAGAGTGGTTATCCCTTCTTGAGACGTCGCTCGTGATCGCCCTGATCCGGCCCCACCACAAAAACTTCAACAAGCGGCTCGTAAAGATGCCGAAACTTTACTTCACGGACCCCGGCCTTGCCGCACACCTGGCCGGGATCCAGAGTGCCGACGACCTCAGTTACCATTCCCTCAAGGGCGGGCTCTTTGAATCGCTCATCATAACGGAGTTCCTGAAGTTCCGGTTCAACCGGGGCAGAGAGTCCAACCTCTATTTCTGGCGGGACAAACTCGGGCACGAGATCGACTGCATCATCGAGTATGCGGGGTGGGACCCCATCCCGGTCGAGATCAAGTCGGGCCGAACGGTAAGTTCCGACTTCTTTAAAGAGGTAACCTACTGGAACGGACTCTCCGGTAACACCCCGGATCGGTCGTTCGTGGTCTACGGAGGCGACCAGTCCCAGCGCCGGGCGGCAGGACGGCTCATCGGCTACCGGGACCTGGAGCCGATCGTCCCGTATCTGGAGTGATCGGGGAAGATGGATACACGTGAACTACCCCGCCCTTCAGGGCGGGGCTTCCTGCTTCATGGATAATACTTGCGCCACAGAGGTGTGACGTAGAGGTATCGTCTCCACAGCACGGGAAATCGAAGATTTCCCTGACAGGGAAATGCTCTGCATTTCCACAGGCTCAAAGGGCTGTTCCATCCCCACGCGGTGAATATTCACCGCAGCATTGTAGTCTCGATCGGCAACGAACCCGCAGTACGGGCATTCATGGACTCTCTCGGAGAGACTCTTCTTCACGATGCTTCCACAGTTCGCGCACATCTGCGTCGTATCACGGGGATCGATCTGAATGAAGTTCGTACCAGCACTTGCAGCTTGTACGAAAGATACGAAAAGAATCGTCCCCACGATGCACTGTGGATACTCCTGCGGAGTCCGCGAGATTTGCTGTTCTCCTTGAGATACTTGATATTCAGGTCTTCGACACAGATCGTTGCATAGGTGTCAACGTACTGCCGGGAAAGTTTGTGCAGGAAATCGTTCTTCTGGTTCGTGATATGTTCATAGACCTTCTCCAGTCTGCTTTTCGCCTTTGTCCAGTTCCGCGAGAACCGTTGCTTTCGGGCAATGCTCTGCTGGATCTTCTTGATTCGGTCAAGCGAGTGCTCATAGAACCGGGGATTCTCGATCACTGCACCGTCGCTATCGACGGCAAATGCGTTCAGACCGAGATCGATACCGGCAGACCGCCCCTCGCGCTTCGACCGGGAAACTTCTTGTTCCGCTTGAATGATCACATACCATCTATCACCGGAACGGGTGATCAGGACGCCTTTCACCGGAACGGTGTAGGGTCGGTGCATGGTGAACAGAACGGTTCCGATCTTCGAGAACGTAATCGCGCTGTGTTCACGGTCAATCTTGAACCCCGACTGGTTGTAGGTGAGCGTCCGATACCGGAATGCACTCTTGAACCGGAGTTTACCGATCTTCCGTCCCTTCTTCTTCGACTGTGAAAGGGCACGGATGTTGCTCCAGAGGGTATAGTTCACCATCTGGAGCACTTTTGAGTAGACCTCTTTCAATGCAGGATTCTCGTCCTTTAGCGTGACGATCCGCGCCTGCGATCCCCGCATCGTCGGCGTGAACCCGTTCTCCCGGGCGGTGTTACATTCTTCGAGGAGTGTGTTGTAGAGCCACCGACAGGTATCGAGTGCGGCATGCAATCGTGGTTCTACGGTTGCATCCGGATATGCTCGATACTTGTAGGAGATAAGCATAGACAATAGAAGAATTCGTCAGAGACACGATATACTCGATCCATGCGGGGTGAAAGTGAAGAAGGGGCTCCGCTTTCATCCCCACACCTGTTGGGTGGGGACTTCCCGCTCCGCCCCTTCAACCCCGCAAGTTAAGCGGCAACCGCACGTTCTCTGCGAATCGATCGAACACCGAACAACCAGAGAGCCCCGGCGACCGGCAAAACCTCGGGGGAGCGAGCCCGCCGGTTCCACCCTCCCCGGGATCTGAGGATGCGGAACGGGAGAGCATGCCCTCTTTCGTATGAAAATGCCCCCCAGATATTTTCATCCGGTATGCATGCTGCCCAATGGGTATCATGCGGTTTTTTGCCGAAAAAGGGCACGAAGCGGTGGGGATCGCCACCGCCTCTCTTGCGATCCGGAAGGCAACGAAGAAAGCTGCCGGAAGAGGGCTCCAGGTGCAATTTCTTGTCCTGAACGCACTGGCCCTCTCCAGGCTCAAGAGGAAGTTCGATACCGCCATCGACTCCGGGCTCTTCCATACCCCCTCCGGCGAAGACCGGCCGGCCTTCGTGAAAAATCTTGCAGCCGTCCTGAAACCGGGCGGGAGATACCTCATGCTCTGCTTCAGCGACCTGGAGCCCGGCGAATACCCTCTTCCGGGGAGGATCACACAGAGAGAGATACGGGATACCTTCCGGGCAGGATGGTCCATCAATTATATCAGACCGGCGATCTTCGAGAGCCGGATCGACGGGCACCGCGCCTGGCTCTCATCAATATCGAGAGCGATGCAGAGTTGACGGGGCCGGGCTGTTGACTGGCCCTGTTCTCGGGTCGGTTCCTGATTGAGCGGATATAAACGGCGATCTGACGAAAGCGGATCCCTGCACGACCTTCCAGACTGCACACCCCTGAAAGAACTCACCCGCCCGAGGATGCCCGGGCGGCGGTTTTTCGGCGAAAGCCCCGGTCCCCGCTCCCGGGCATCCCCGGGAAAGACCTCATGCACGACACCAGAACAACAGCAAATATTCGACTATTCTGGAAATAAGGCCCCGATTGACGAAATTCGCCGTTCCCCGGGGGTATTTATCATGTTGAATCATTACAAAACCTATAAAGCACATATGAGACCACGCTTTACAGTTCATTCCGACCTACTGGTTTTGCTTTCCCGGAAACGGCCCATCGTTCAGGGAACATGAACTCGCAGGATCATAAAGACACCTGAGTAGAGATACTCAAAGACATGAGGAGACAACCATGGTCAAAAGAATGCTGAGTGAATTCGAGTCGTACGATCTCCTGAAACAGTACGGTGTACCAGTACCCGAACATGCCATCGTCAAGACCCCTGCCGAAGCGGGCAAAGTGGCGGAGAAGATAGGTTTTCCGGTCGTTATGAAGATCCACTCGCCACAGATCGTCCACAAGAGCGACGCCGGTGGTGTTATCGTCAGCATATCGTCAAAACAGTCCGCGGAAGAGGCGTTCAATAAGATTGTCGCGAACGCGAAGGCGTATAACCCCGATGCCGAGATCAAGGGCGCCATCGTCGAGCAGCAGGCGGCACCGGGGCTTGAGCTCATCATCGGGGGGAAGACCGATCCGGCGTTCGGGAAGGTGCTCACCTTCGGTATGGGGGGGACGCTCGTCGAACTGATGAAAGACGTCACCCTGCGTATCCTCCCCGTCACTGAAGAGACGATACGGGAGATGATCCGGGAGATTAACGGATACCCGATAATCAAGGGCTACCGGGGATCGAAACCGAGGGACGAAGAGACGCTTGTTCAGGTAATTTGGGCGATCAACCGCTTTTTTTCCGAGAACACCAACATCGTCGAGTTCGATATCAACCCGGTCAGGCTCTACGAGTCCGGCGCCTGCATCGTCGACGCCCGGATCTTCGTCGACGACGAAGCCGTCGAAAAGGTAGCCAAAGAGCGACCGTTCGTGCCGATCGAGTATTTCACACCCCGTTCCATAGCGGTTATCGGCGCGTCCTCCGAACCCAAGAAGATGGGATACGCCGTGATGCACAACCTCCTTCACTTCCCGGGGCAGCTCTACCCGGTGAACAACAAGCGCCCGGAGGTCCAGGGGCTCAAAGCCTACACCTCCATCCTTGAGATCCCGAACCCCGTCGATATGGCGGTCATCACCGTCCCGGCAAAACACGTTCCGAGCGTGATCGAGGAGTGCGGTCAGAAAGGAGTCTCCATGGCGATCATCATAACGGCCGGGTTCAAGGAGATGGGCGAGGGAGGAAAAGCCCTCGAAGAACGGGTCCTCGCGATCGCAAAGGGCTACGGGACGCGGATCGTGGGACCGAACTGCCTCGGGTTGATCGTCCCCCCGAAGGGCATCGACACCACCTACGTCCACGAGTCCCCGAAACCCGGCAACATCGCCTTCATCTCCCAGAGCGGCGCCATCGTCAACACGGTCGTGGACTGGAGCATCAGGCAGGACATCGGTTTTTCCGCCGTCGTCTCGGTGGGCAACCAGGCGGACCTCAATTTCATCGACTTCCTCAGGTTCGTGGAGCGTGACCCCAAGACCAAGGGCATCATCCTCTACATCGAGGAGATCCAGGATGGCAAGACCTTCATGAAGGTGGCGAGCGAGGTCGCAAAGACCAAACCCATCGTGGCGATCAAGTCCGGTTCGTCCGAGAAAGGACAGGCGGCGGCCTCGTCCCATACCGGTTCGCTCTCGGGCTCCTACGACGTCTACATGGAGGCGTTCCGCGAGTCCGGCGTGATTCCCGTCCACACCCTGACCGGCACGTTCCAGGTCGCAGAGATGCTCTCGCTCCCGAAGGGCTACCCCCGCGGCAAGCGGGCGGTCGTGATCACGAATGCCGGCGGGTTCGCCGTGCTTTCCTCCGACTACGCCGAACGCTACGGCATCGATCTGATCACCCTGCCGCCGAAGGTCTTGAAGGAACTCAACGAGATCCTGCCCGATTTCTGGAACAAGAACAACCCGATCGACCTCCTCGGCGACGCCAACGAAAAGCGATTCGAGCAGGTATTCAGCGTCCTCGCCAGGCACCAGGACTGCTGGGACATCGCGTTCGTCGTCGGGTTCCCCAACCTCGTCATCGGCTCCGAGCAGCTCGCAAACCAGATCATCGGGTTCTCAGGAAATACCGAGAACATGATCGTCTCAACGCTCCTCGGCGGCGGGTCCATGGACCGGGGCCGCAAGATCCTCAGAGAGAACGGCATCCCGCTCTTCGATGAACTCGACTTCACCTTCCGGGTGATGGGAAGAATCCTCTGGCAGAGATTCCGGTAAGGCTTCTCCCGGGACGAACACCTTTTTTAGCCGGCGGTCATTCCCCGCCCTCACCGGGCACCACTCGCCCATCCCTCCGCCAGACCACCAGGAACGACGAGAGGACGACCAGAGTGTAACTGGCCCAGAAGAGCGGAATGGCCGTACCTGAACCCGATCCCCCGGAGGCGAGCCGCACGATGCCGACAGTCATCGATACCAGAACGGCCGCGATCACGATGAGGACCGGTGCTATCCGGACCCGGGCGGACCCCGACGCCACCTTCGGCGTCACGACGAACGGCAGCTGCTTTCCCGAGACGGCGTACCATATCCCCCGGGCGTAGACGAAGGCGAGCGTGTTGAAGATCGCCTGCGAGAGAGCGAGGTCACGCAGGGAGTACTGCCGTTCGCGGATGCTGATGATGACCTGGATCGCGATCACCACGGCGAGCACCACGGCAAAGACCGGGGGGAGCCAGACAGGCAGGATCGGGACACCGAAGATCAGCGTGGCGACGGGGAGAAGAAAGAGCACCACGTTCACCCCGCCGAGCAGGTAGATCGAGACGGTCACGATGAACTCAAGCCACTGTACCGGGGCCATGCTCCCGGGGTGCATCACGAGTTGCCGGAGGATGGTCCCGAGGAGCCTGGTGTTGCCGTATGCCCAGCGGAGTTGCTGCGTGAAGTACGCGGCGAGGTTCGGCGGCGCGATGCCTTCCGCGTAGACGACGTCGAGAAATACTCCCCGGCGTCCGCAGAGGTGGAAGAGGAAGGACGTGGCGATGTCCTCGGCGATGCTCATCTCGTCCATTCCCCCGATGGCAACAAGGTGGCTCACCCGGAAGATGCAGTTTGAGCCCGTCAGCATGGCGGTGTCGTTGGCGGAGAGCCCCCTGCAGACGTGTTTGTTGTAGATATGCTGCTGGTACGAGAACGTGACACTTATCGAGTCATTCCGCTCCGACCGGAAGAACTGGGGGGTCTGGATGAAGGAGACGGAGGGGTCGGCATCGAGGACCGGGATGAGGTCAGCCAGGATCGCCGGCTTCACCTTCTGATCGGCGTCGATGACCATGAGGTAGGGTGTATCGGCGCCGAGGAGGGAGACGGCATGGTTGATCGCCCCGGCCTTAAACCCCCCCCTATGGTTGCGGTGGACGTAGCGGAGGCGGTACCGGCGACAGATATCCTGCATCGATACGCGTTTCTTCTCATCCGTGGAGTCGTCAAGAAGGAAGATGCTGACGTCCGGATAGGCAATCGCCGTGCATGCCCGAGCACAGGCCTCGACCACATCGGGCTCTTCGTTGTAGACAGGGATGAAGACTGCAACGCGAGGGAGGAGTCCGTCGGATCGTTGTGGCGCTATGGGATGTCCAGAGTAGGCGTAGAGCGAACGGAGGAGGTGATCGGCGTAACTCACGAACTGGATCACCCCGAACGCGGTGACAACGACCAGGAAGGCCGAGAGGAGTCTCGCAACAAGTCCCCATTCCGCTCCGGCGAGGATGAGGTGCAGGTCCCGGAGGAGGACGAACGCGAGCAGCGCCATGAGCGTGGCGGTAAAGAGCGAGATACGTGTTGCCGTCTTCATGGAGGGTCCACCGTTGTCCGGATAAGCACGCGTGCGTACGACGCCTTCGCGGTTGTACGGAGATCCGGTCATGACCGGGGTACCGGGGCGAGGTTCCTGGCGCGCGATGCGGTTCAGGTAGCATCCATCATACCGGTGCATTTAAAGGTTGTGGCGAGAGGTGCGCCGGGGGTTTCGGAGCGGTCCTTTCAGGTGGGTCTTCAGGCTGTCGGGAATAATCGTCGAAATACTCGTGCTCAAGCCGGATCTCCGGGCATGATAGGGTTGGGTCGTATCCGGGCACCCGAACCGCACACGTCGGGCAGAGACGCGGGAGAGCGCTCTGCCGTATGACCGCCGGCCGCCGTAACTATGAAATAGATTGCTTTCCTTCTGACAACTGATAACTATGGCTGCACAGAAGATGGCAACGACGCCGTTGAAGAAGTATGAACTGCCGCCCCTGCCCTATGCGCCCGACGCTCTCGAGCCGCACATCTCAAAAGAGCAACTTTCCCTCCACCACGACAAGCACCACCAGGCATACGTGACCGGGGCGAACGCGAACCTTGAGAAGCTGGAGAAGGCACGGCAGGAAGGCGCCGAGCTCGACATGAAAGCACTGTTAAAGGAACTCTCCTTCAACATAGGCGGTCATGTCCTGCACACCCTTTTCTGGCCGACCATGGCACCGGGAGGCAAGGGCGGCGGCGGAACCCCGACCGGTGCCCTTGCAGAAAGGATTGACCGGGAATGGGGTTCCTTCGACCGGTTCAAGGCCGAGTTCACAAAGACCGCCGCGAGCACCGAGGGGTCCGGCTGGGCGGCGCTGGCCTACGACGCCATGACGGACCGCCTGGCGATCATGCAGGTCGAGAAGCACAACAACAACGTCTACCCTTCGTTCCCGCTCCTGATGGTGCTCGATGTCTGGGAGCACGCCTACTACGTCGATTACAAGAACAACCGGGCCGGGTTCATCGACGCGTTCTGGAACGTCGTGAACTGGGATGTCGTGAGCAAGAGACTGGAAAACCTCTAACCTTTTTTTCCCTCCACGAGCCCGCACCCGGCTTCTCACTAAAGATGCCTCCGGGGCAGTCACCGTTTCTCTATACCGGGCGGGTCGGGGGAGGAAGCGTCGCGTCGGGGGGAGAGGTGGCTCTCTCACTGCATCTATCACAATCTTTATGTGGTCCCCTTCGGATCGTAGTCAAACGTCGTTGTCAATAAAGGGGGGGACCAATGAACCGATACTGCAGGCCGTATACCGCCATCCTTAGATATCCGGGCTCTTCAAGGGGAGGGCCGACCGGTAGCCCTCATGTACGGGCAGCAGGGGCCAGAGACCCCTGCACCTCATCATGTCATACTCCGGACCCGTTTTCATGGGTAGATCTGGCCGGCGCAGGGATCGACCATGCTCAGTAAAGCTCTCCCGGCAGACGAGCGGATCCGGGACGCGATCACAGCGGGGGCGATACGTCACCTGCTGCGCGAAGAGGACCCACGGCTCCGGAACTTCCAGCTCTGCAACGCATGCGGCTCCTGCACGCCCTACTGCACGGCACAGATCAACGATCCCGGGACGGAGAGAGACTGGGGATACCTTGCACGGAAGGTGACCGCCGCCCTCCAGGCAGGTAGGTGCCCGGATATCGACCTCTCCGACTGCGTCCAGTGCTATTCCTGTGAGACTGCCTGCCCACGATCCGTCAGCATCGGTGGGATCATCAACGCGGTATACGAGGCGGAGCATGCGCAGCCGCTCTTTAGAAAAATGCTCCTCGACCGGGGGTGCCTCCCCCCTCCCGCCTTCCTCCCGCTGTACACCGGCAGGGGCCGGTTCAGGAAGTTCGTCGCAAAGGCCGCCCTGCGCCCGTCCCCGGTGGATGCGAGGGCCGTCGACGAGGTCCGGAAGATGCTGCTCCACCCCGTCCGGGCATCGACGTTCTCCCATCCAGGCGGGCACGTGCCAGAACGGCCCTCCGCCCCCCCGGATCGAGTCGTTCACCTCACCTCCTGCTGCGCCTTCAACTACCCGGGCTCCGACCTCTCGCAACGGGCGATCCTCACCTCGCTCGGGATCCGGTATGAGACCTCCGGGATGCAGACCTGTTGCGGGGGAGCGCCTCATTACATGGGCAGCGCAGGGTTTGCGGACCGGCTGCTCCTCACCGCCCGGAACCTCAGTGTCTTCCAGGATACGCCCGGAGCGGGCGACGAGATCGCTATCACCGGGATATGCCCGACCTGCAGCGACTCGTATGCGTCCACACTGAAGCTGCTCTCCGGGAACGGGAACAGAGCGGCGGTGAACGAGGTGCTGGGCCGGATCGGACGGCATGTGGGCGATCCGGGGGTCTTCCGGGTCGCAAACATACTCGACCTCTACCCTCTCTATCTTGACGAACTCCGGCGGCTCGTCGAGACGCGGCTATCGAGGCTGCGCGTCGGGGTGCACGTCAGCTGCCACTACCGGAAGATGAACGGCAGCCTCGCCGTCCCGCCGGGGCTGCGGGACCTTGCGGCGGTCACCGGGGCGAAGGTCGTCAGGAGCGAGATGGAGCACTACTGCTGCGGCGGGGTCAAGAACCTCTTCGACCGGCACCTGACGTTCCCTGTCGAGGGACTCTCCCGATTAAACCAGATGGTCTACCAGGACTTCGTGCAGCAGCATCTGGACGTGATGGTCGTCGACTGCCCGGGGTGCGAGCTGGTCTACGACCACATGGGGGTGCCGGTACTTCATATTACCGAGCTCCTCGCGCTCTCGCTGGGTGCCGACCCCCGGGAGACGGTCCGTATCCAGGGCCACCTGACATCGCTCAAACCGGCACTCGGCCGGATCGGGCTTTTGTAACCCCCGGCAACGGTGAGCAGAGGGGCGCCGGCCCCCGGTGCTCTCCCTCCGCCGCACGGAGAGCATGCAGCCTCCAGAAGGACGAGAGGTGCGCATACATTGGCCCACCAGAACCACCGGCAATCCGGCTTTAAGAGGGTTATTACCGCAAATCTCTTATCTACAGGAATATGAGTTTGTTTACATAATTTCCACCGAATAATATTCTTGAGGGGCAAATTCATATGAGCATTGTAGATTCGGTGTCTACTCAACCGGAAGAGACGTTTCAGATCCTCGACGAGCCGGGTGTGGGCATCTTTGTGCTCAATCGGGATATGCAGGTGACCTGGGTAAACGCTTACGCCAGGGAGATCCTCTCGGCCAACGAGGATGAACTCCTGGGATCCGATATCTGCCAGGTCCTCGATACTCACCTGATGCCGCTCGTAGACGAGGAGGAAGAGACAGGGAAACTCCTCGCCGCGGTTGGTGCCGGAGACGAGGTGCCCTGCCTCGACCTCCGGGTGCAGGACGGCCAGGGAGAGGCACGCCGCTACGTCTACTCTAGTCGGCGGCTGAACCGGGAGCCGTTCGCAGGGATGTGGGTGCTCCGGATACGGGACGTCACCGGCAGGAAAACGAGCGAGCGGCTGCTCTCCGCAAACAGACAACTTCATATCCTTAACCAGATCATGGGGGTATCCGCATCGTCCCTCTCGCTCGACGAGCTGCTTGAGGCGTCCCTCTCAAAGACGCTGGACCTGATCGGCTTCGATATCGGGCTGACCTGCCTCCTGAACCCGGAGAGGACGCTCGCGCTGACGCGCTACCACCACGCCGTCCCGGCGGAGTTCCTCGCCCGAAACAGGGCGATAAAAGTCCACCACTGGCCCTGGAACTTCGTCTTTATTGCCGGGCAGCCGCGCTATCTTGAACTCTGCAGCGAGCCGGGCACGATCGAGCGAGATATCCTTGCATCGCTCGGGGTCGCCACCCTTGCCTGCATCCCTATCCTTGCGGAGTCAGTCGTGGTCGGCGCGCTCTTTCTCGGGAGCAGGGAAAGAGATAGACTGCAGGATGAGGAGCGCCGCCTTCTTGAGTCAATCGGGAACGAGATCGGCTCGGGGGTCCTCCGGAGCATGCTCCACAAGCGGCTGGAGGCAGCCCACCGCGAGACGAACCTCTACCTCGACATCATGACCCACGACATCAAGAACGCGGGGAACGTCGCGAGCCTCTACTGCGACCTCTTGCTCGACATGCTCGAAGGAGACGCCGCAACATACGCGAAGAAACTCAAGGAGAGCGTCAGGAAGAGCACGGGCATCCTCCAGAACGTCTCGACGATCCGCCGCATCCACCAGGAGCCGCCCGAACTCGCACCGGTCCACCTCGGCCACGTCATCAGGGCCGGGCTCGACCGCACCCCGGACACGAGCGTCTCGTTTGAGGGGGCGTCGGCCGAGGTCTGGGCCGACGACCTGCTCCCTGAGATCTTTACGAACCTCATCGGGAACGCCGTTCAGTTCGGCGGACCGGAGGTCGGGATCACGATCCGGGTGGAGGACTCTCCCGAAGAGGACCAGATGGTAGTGGTCTCGGTGGAGGATACCGGCCCCGGCATCCCCGACGGGATGAAAGAAGCCGTCTTTGACCGGTTCAACCGGGGCTACGGAGAAGGGCTCGGCCTCTATATCGTCGGGATGCTCGTTACGCGCTACGGCGGCAGGGTCTGGGTTGAAGACCGGCTCCGCGGGCGGCCGGACGAAGGGGCGTCGTTCCGTTTCACGCTGCGCGAGGTGGTCCGCACGGGGACCGACGAGACGGCGTGAAGGTGTTCTTCACGCTGCTGCCGCTGCAGCCTGCCTACCCCTGAGCCCTGTGGTATAGCGGCGCGCCCAGGCGTACCCGAACACCGCACCGACCGCGTTGCCCGCCGCGACCCCCCACCAGACGCCGGAGAGGCCGAACCCGAGTTCGATCGCAAAGACCCAGACGAAGAGGGCCGAGAGGACGACGGTCTGCAGGACCGTGATCGTGAGCGACCGTGCGCCGAGCCCCGTCCCCTGGAAGAACGACGCCGAAACGAACCCGAACCCGATCATCGGGTAGACCAGGCTCATCACCCGGAGGTAGGTTGTCAGTTCCAGGGTTATCCCGGCACCGTCGCCCGGCGCCGCAAAGAGTGCGGCGATCTGGGGGGCGAAGACGAACATCCCCACCGCGAGGCCGAGCCCGATGAAGACCCCGAGCCTGACGGCGTAGAGGAGGGCGGACTCCATCCGGGCATACGCCCGGGCGCCGTAGGTGGCGCCGGTGACCGCGACCACTGCCGAGGATATGGCGAGGATGGGGGTTAAGCCGATGCTCACGATCCGCCACCCGGTCGAGTAGACCGCGACGCCGTCCGTGCTCGATATCAGGACGATGACGCCGTTCAAGACCAGAGTCATCAGGGCAAGCGAGAGCTGCTCGACGGCGGCAGGGAAGCCGACCCGCAGGATGTCGCGGGTGGCCCCGGCGTCGGGGACGAACTCCCTGAGGTGAAGGGAGACATAGGTATCCCGCTTCACGAAGAGCCAGTAGACCATCGGGACGGCGGCGATGACCTCGGCGATGATCGTCGCCCAGGCTGCGCCGCCGATCCCCAGATGAAGGGTGTAGATCAGGATCGGGTCGAGGACGACGTTTGCCACTGCTCCGAGCGCCATGGCGTACATCGCCCGTTTTGCGTCCCCTTCCCCGTGCATGAGCGCGTAGGCGATCTCGCCGAAGAGGAGGGCGAACGTCCCGAGGAAGAGGATCCGGGCGTACTCGGTGGCAAGGCCGGCGGCACTCCCCGCCCCCATCAGGACGAAGATCTCTTCGGCGAAGAGGGAGAGCGGGATGGTGACGGCGACGGCGAGGACGGTCATCAGGAGGATCGTGTGCATCGCGACGCTGCTCGCGCCGGGCCGGTTGCGGGCGCCGATCATCCGGGAGAGCGCCGCTTCACCGCCGGTGCCGAGGCCGGTCGCTAACCCGATGGTTATGATGGTAAGCGGGAATGAGAACCCGACGGCGGCAAGAGCATCTGCACCGAGGCCCGAGACCCAGAACGCGTCGACGGCGTTGTAGAGGGTCATGAGGGTCATCGCGACCATCATCGGCAGGGAGAGCCGGATGATGGCGGTCTTCGGATCGGCGAGGAGGAGTTTTGTTCCTTCTGTCTCGTTCTGGTTACTACTTGATGGTGTGTCTTCTTCTGAGTCGCTGGTTGGCATACATATCGCCTGCTGGCGTGCCCACGCCGCGGCTTCCCGGTCGAATCCGGGAGCGGTTATAGGGGGGCTGGGACGCCGTGCCGTTCTGTGGCTACTGATTGTCAGGTCCGCCCGGTACCGGTGGCCGAACTGAAAACGGCCTTTAAGGGATTATTTCCATCACCTGATTTCCGGGCGGCATACGACAATACAAGAGAAATATGAGCGCGGATTGGTAAATATACCTTTGTTCCGGGGAAGGGGGGCTCACCCCCGGGAAGGGGCAAAAAAGGTTCAACGGGCGGGCGACGCTGCGATCGCCGCCGCCCCCCGCTTCTTCACGGCACGGTCGTAGAGAATCCAGTTCTCTTCCCACTCCGGATTCCGGTCATGGAACTGCTCGAGCACCCGCCGCCGGATCTCGCCGGTAGGCATCCCGTCGTAAGCGACCCGTTCGATCGCCTCCCCGATCGCCCGGGCATCCTCCGGCGGTGCGCCTGATTTGAGCGCACTCACGATCACCTTCTCCCGCACGAACGGTTCTCGCCTGCCATCAGCCTTGACAACATCGACCACCTCATACACCTCCAGGTGGTGTCCCGGGTCCGCCCGGGGGTATTAAGACTTACGGTCAGGCCCGTGCCCGGGTCCCCGCACGCCGCCGTAGACGATGACGTTCCTGATGCCCCGGGCCCCGAGCATGCGCATAGCCTGCTCGATGAGGAGGTCGGAGGCGAAGACCCGGTCGGCCATTCTCTTCGTCCCCGCGGCGGCCAGGAGTTCCCGGCCCATCGCCGACCGCCACGCCCGCTCGTAGGCCTCGAGGGGCTCGCCGGCGAGCAGGTGGCGTGCGGTGGCAAGTCCGGCGAGCCGGCCGCAGATCATGGCGGTCGCGATCCCGCCGCCGTTCGAGGCGACGACCTGCCCCGCGGCATCCCCGACGGCGAGGACGTTGCCGCGGACCGTCGTCTGGATGGGACCGGAGACGGGGACGAACCCGGCCTGGACGTCCCGGGCGGCAAACCCATGCTGCGAAAGGAACGCCCGGAGGAGGACGGGGACCGGCGGCGCCGGACGTTGCACGCCGAGCCCGACGTTCGCGCACCCCCGCTTCGGGAAGATCCACGCGTAGCCTCCGGGGGCGACGCGGCTCCCGAAGAAGATCCGGAGGCGGTCGCCGAACTCCCCGTCGACCCGGCAGGTGATGGCGGGGGCGAGGACCGCGCTCCGCTCCATCCCGGCAAAGCGGCAGACCCGGGAGAGTGGGCCGTCTGCAGCGATCACGATCCTGGCTTCGACATCGCCCCGGCTGGTCCGCACCCGGCGCCCCTCCCGGCCGAGGAACGTGGTCTCCGGCGCGAGCGCGGCGCCCGCACGGACGGCCGCATCCGCGAGGTGCCGGTCGAAGGCATCCCGGTCGACGGTATACCCATCGAGATCGAACCCGTACTCCCGGCCCTGCGGGGAGACGGCGATCATGCCCCGGATCGCCCGCCTGACCTGCCCGGGATCGACCGGGAAGAGTTCGTCGAGACCCGGGGCGTTCGGGAGCGCTTCCGCGAGCACCGCAGGGGATGCGTTGAACTCCCCGCAGCAGACGGGGGTGCCGATCTCCTTCTTCCTGTCGATCAGGAGGACGTCGAGCCCCGTCTCCGCCGCGTAGCGTGCGGCGGTGCTGCCGGCGGGGCCTGCACCGACGACGAGGAGATCGCACCGGTCCTGCATCGGTGCTCCCGTAGGAGCAGCGGGATATAAAAGGGTGGGGTTATTGGCCGCTACGACTCTTCAGCCGCGCGATCCGCTCAGCGACCCGCTGCCGGGCCGCCTCGGTCGCCTCGACGTCCCGGCGGACCGTCATCTCCAGGATATCCCCCTCCCGGGCATCGCCGGGGAGGAGGGCGACGGGGAGGGTGAAACGGACCGACTCGTCCTCGCGGAGGAGGAGGACGGCGAGTCCCTCCTCGACCCGGTCGAGGCTGACGCAGAAGGTCGACTCCATCTTCACCCCTCCAGGGTGCTGACGACTGTCCCGTTCGCGTCGGCGAGCGTGGCGGTGTCGCCGTCGTTGTTCCAGACCGCACTCGACCGGCCCCAGTAGAGGTCGGTCGCGGTGTCGTTGCCGCTCCCAGAGTGGACGGTGACATCGGCGCCCGAATCAAGGGTGAAGACCGGGAAGGTGTAGGTGTTCCGCATCCCCTCGTCGGCGATCGTCCAGCCGGTGAGGTCGACCGGCTCCGAAGCCCCGTTCGTGACGGTGACCCATTCCTCCTGGAGGTCAAGCGCCGCGATGGAGACGCGGGTGGCGGCCGCCGTCGGTGCCGGCGTCGCTACCGGGGTCGGGGTCGGGGTCGCAGTCGGAGTCGCCGCCGCAGGCGTCAGGGTGGCGGCCGGGGCCCCACCGGCCGTAACGGAGAGCGTCCGCCCGTCGGTGGCGACGACGACCGTCCCGTCAAGGTCGGTCCGGTAGATCCTCGAGCCCGTTGCCTCGATGCGTTCGACCGCCTCCTCGTGCGGGTGGCCGTAGTCGTTCCCTTCCCCGACATGGATTACGCTGATCGCAGGGCTGACTGCGGCGAGGAAATCGGCCGAAGATCCGTGCTGGCTCGCGTGGTGGCCGACCTTCAGGACATCGGCATTCAGATCGAGCCCCGCCTCCATCATGCTCTCCTCCGCAGGCTTCTCAGCATCGCCCACGAGAAGATAGGAGATGCCACCATAGGTGACCTTCAAGACGACCGAGTCCTGGTTGATGTCGCCGATCGGTTCCGCGGCCGGGTTCAGGACCAGGACCTCAAGGTCGGGGGCGAGGGGAACCGTCTGCCCGCGTTCGGCGGCCGTATACGGTATCCCCTGCTCCTCGACCAGGACAAGCAGGTTCTCATAGGTCGCGGTGGGGTGGACCTGTGCGGCATCGACGAACTCACCGACCGGGAAGGCCGAGATGACGTCGGGAAGCCCGCCGATATGGTCGGAGTGCGCATGAGTCGCCACCACCACATCGAGTCGGTCGACGTTCTGCTCCTTGAGATATGCGACGACACGCTCTCCCATCCCGCGTTCGCCGGCATCGATGAGCATGGCCTTATCGCGGAACAGAAGAAGGGTCGAGTCACCCTGGCCGACGTCGATGAAGTGAACGGCGAGGTCTCCGGAGGTCCCCGGGATGATCTGGGGCTGATCTCCTTTGACGAAGCAGCCGGCAGTGAGCAAACAAGCTATGATGCAGGCACAGAATGCGATGCTGGACAGGTATCTGGGTATGAACGACATGCTGCTCAAGAGGTATCGGACTCCCGGGTATAAGTACGCTGGGGTTTGGCGGAAAAACATTCAAAAGGGAGATTCACCGGGGGTAGACGGCCCATTCCAGATACGCGGCCAACCACCAGAGGAGGAGATAGAAGGCGCCGGATAAGGAAACGCACAGGATAGAAAGGGTGCGCAGGAATAGAAAGGGTGATATGTGTCGACCGGCACCTCTTATCTGTAAGAGCATGAAAGAGACAGCCCCTCTCAAGATCTACAATGAGTTCCACGGCGACATTCAGGCGATCTTTCGGTCGAGACTGCTGACGCAGATACTGCTTGTCCTCGGGGACGGGACCAAACCTCTCTCGGTCCTTCGTGATGTCACGGGGAGTTCGTCGCAAGCGCTCATCCCAAAGATCCGGCAGCTCGAGGCCTTGCATTACGTCGAGTCGGTGCGGGGCGACTACGCGCTCACCCCTATGGGCAGGCTCGTCGAACCGGAGATTGGGCGGCTTGCGGCGCTTATGGGGGTATTCCAGCGTCATCGGGAGTTCTGGGTCGAGCACGAGATCGAGGGCATACCACCCGGTTCCCTGATAGAGATAGCCCATCTGTACAATGCGGAAGTGATAAGGGACGTTGAGGAGGATATCTTCGCCGTGTACGCAACTTTTTTGAGCATACTCAAGAAAGCTTCGTGGATCCACGGTGTATCGTCGGTTATGAGCCCGGTCCATGCAAATGTGATTACAGAGGCAATTCTGGACGGGAAAGAGGTTGAACTCATCGTCTCCCAGGAACTTGCTCCCAGACTGATCGATGAGCAGTATAGCGCTCTGCGGAGGGCTGTAAATGGACATACCAATTTCAGAATATACATCTCCTCCGAGCCAATCCGCCTTGGGATGACGGTGACTGACGCATATCTATCGTTAGGCCTGTATAAATATGATACGAACTCCTATGATGCCGCCACGGACTTCGTCAGCACCGACACGGCGGCGGTTGCCTGGGGCGAGCGACTCTTCAAGCGCTATAAATCGACCGCCAGAATACTGCAAGTGTCCCCGGAATAACCTATTTTTCGATCTCCAATATCCGGCGACCGACTGAGATCCGTGGTAGCGTGATCGCTCCACGGCCGGCCAGGGATAACAGATCTTCTCGAATACAGCCATCCCCCTCAAGTACCGTTACTACCGGCCAGGGACAAGCCGGAACAGAGTGTGACCACTCAAGGTAGCGGAGGTACACCTCGCATGCTCACGCAATCTCTCCGGAGCACCGCGCTCAGGCACCCGCATTAATCGAACTGATGAATCTTCATCATCGTAAGAAATGTTCACATCATTTATCACAAATAATTCATGTTCAGATTCGTCAATCAAACCGACCTGATTCAATCAATCTTCCAGGCCTCCATCCACTTCATCGTGTACAGCTCCCTGTACCTCTCTGTCGCAGGAGCGGCGATGGTATACATTTCATGCCTCCTGCAGGGCCTCCCCTTCGACCCGGTTGCCGCAGTAATAGTAATGCTCGGCACGTTTGCCATTTACAACCTCAACCGCAAGACCGACGAGGACGAAGACGCCATAAACCACACCGAACGGTATGTTTTCACAGAAAATTACGGATCCATCCTCTTTTGTTCGGCAGTCGGCACCTACGCCCTTGCCCTCTGTTTCTCAGCTCTCCAGGGGTTCGGCAGCCTTCTGATCGCTGTGGTCCCCCTGGCTGCCGGGATTGTCTACAGCGTACCCCTCTTTCCCGCTCGGTTCGGCTTCCGGCGATTGAAAGAAATACCCGTCATGAAAAGCCTTGTTGTCGCATTCTCCTGGGCCGTTCCCCCGGCCCTTCTGCCGGTCTGTCACGCCGCCCTTCCCGCGGGCATCGCCACCAGCACCGTCGGTGTCTTTCTCTTTTTCCTGGTCTTCTTGAACACAGTAGTTTTTGATGCCAGGGATGTGGAAGGTGACGCGGCATCGGGCGTCAGGACGATCCCGACAATCCTTGGTATCCGAAGGACACTCCATCTCCTGACAGGTATTAACCTGACCATCGGGGTCGCCCTGGTACTCATCAGCAGAACTCTCCCGGGATCCAGCACGGCATTGATACTGGCATCAGGCATAGCCTACGCTCAGGGATACATTCTGTGCTTCGAGCAACTTGTAAAGGAGAAACTCCTCTTCGAGCTGCTTGCAGATGGACAATTCATCATGCTGGGCAGCGCCCTCTACCTGCTCACCCTCGCAATGCCGTCTCTGGTATGATTCAACGCTGCTCCGCCACTCTACCCCTATTTTTCGAGTTCTCCGTAGCAGCACTGCTCTAAAACGCCCTTTAACACAGATAACCTTTAACACAGATAAAGAGGCCGGGCTCCGGCCCCCGAGATTTTTAATCGTGGTGATGAATATTCACCGGCGCAATAAATGTCTGGCAGCCCGAGAGCATCTTATAGTACGACAATGAAGTTACTCAACAACATCGATCCGCTGAAGAGTAACACCGGCACCCAGTATTACGGACCATCGGATCCGGAGACTCCGGGCCGGGACGGCGGTAGCGTGTACGAGCTCTCAACAGACGGGTTAACGCAGGAAAACGAGGAGAAGCCACGACGCTTTGAATGTGTTTCATGCATGTACTATGAACCTGGGCGGGTTTACTGCACGTACATCCATACACCTATATCGATCCTGTTCGTCTGCCCGCAGACCCTCGATAACCGCAGGTAACTCCCGGATTTCAGCCAATCCGTGGCCTGCACGGCCTCCCGTCCTTCACCGCAACACGACAGGCCTTGCATACATCCGTATGCTACAAGAGCGACCGGGAAGACCTGATCACAGACGAAGACCATACCGATCCTGTTCGGCGCAAGGTTGCCGGTTGCGAGGAACCAGGAAATATGTCCGAAGCCAGGGCCGATGGAAAATCGGTCACGCCGGGGTGAGGACCATCCGACCCCCAACACTTTTGTATCACTTGCGCTATGGCGTAGCCTGAACGCCATGCCAGGTGCAGACTACATATACCCAAACGTCACGGAACTGGCCCGGCGGGGCGGGCTCCTGGAACGCTGGCACCTCGCTGAACCGCTCGGGTGCACGTACATAGAGATTCCCGCAGACTTCGTCAAGAACAGGACCGAGGTGGAACGAACCGGACAGGAGATCGGCTCCATGCTCACCCGATCGTCTATCGAGCACCTGTACGAGCAGGACCGGGACCTCCCGGGCTCCCTCAGCTACGTCATCCATACCGAACCGGCCATCCCGCGGAGAGACCAGCACGGCCGGCAGGTGACGGCGGCGCTGCGGTGGCACGACGCGGACTGGGTGGGCGCTTTCTCGGACATGCTTCTCGAGATCGAGGATTTTCTTGGCATCCCCCCTGATATCATCGAGATCCACCCCGGCGACCGGAAGAATACCCATGCCGCTATCGTCGCGGCGATGCATACCCTGATCGTCGCCCACTGGGACGCGTTCGGCGTGGAACCGCTGGTGCTGGTCGAGAACCACAAGGATCAGGGCGTCTCCACCGGGAGCCGGATCCAGGCATTCTGGGCTACGCTCAAGAACCTCCACCCCGAGATCGCCGGCCTCGCCGGGATAGCGCTCGACCCCTGGCACCTTTATTCCGCCGCGAGAGAGGAGTTCCCCGGATCGCTCGGCGAGATTCCGGCCGAGGCGTTGCGGGCCTTTCATATCCATAACAACCTCAATTTGCCGTCGATGAACGACGCGATACCCTGGCGGGAGGTATTCCGGGTGATCAGCAGGATCCCGGAGACGCCCCGCATCAAACCCGTTGTCTACCAGAAGAGCAGGGTTGCCGGAGCGATCGCCTTCTGCGACGAACTGCTCGCCGCACTGCAGCCGGTGATCGCAGCGCCGCCGGCGTAACTCACCCGGATCGCGAAGGTTCATAATCCCGGACAACCAGGGGTGCCACATGAAACCGATAACGGCCCCCGATCTCCCCGCAGGTCTGGAGTGGTTCAACGTCGACCACCCCCCCTCCATCCGCGACTTCTGCGGCAGGGTGGTGCTGCTCGCGTTCCAGACGTTCGCCTGTTCAAACTGCATGCGGCTGGCGCCGGAGGTCCGGCGCCTCAGGGACGAGCACCCGAACCTGGTGGTCATCGAGGTCCATTCCCCCGATCTAGAGTCAGGTGCCGCCACCGGGAACATCCGGGAGGCGATTCGCCGTGCCGGAGCGGATTACCCCGTTGCCATCGACCCCGCCTGGCTGCTCAGGCGGGCCTTCGGGGTCCGGGACTGGCCGACCTTCGTCCTCATCGACCCGGCGGGAAACCTGGTTGGAAAGACCGCCGGAGAGGGGCTCTACGAGCGGCTCAGCCCGAAGATTGACCGGCTCACCCGCGAGTTCGAGCAGCGCGGCCAGCTTGAGAAGGGACCGTTGCAGTCCGGGGCCACACTCGAGACGGAACGGGAAGGGACCCTCTATCGGCCCGGCAAAATTGCAGCGGACAACCCGGGGATGCGGCTTTTTGTGAGCGATACCGGCCACCACCGGATTGTCGTCGCCGACGGAGACGGCAAAGTTCTGGAGACGATCGGCTCCGGGACCGCCGGAGACGCCGACGGGGGATTCGGTGAGGCGGCGTTCTATCTGCCGGAAGGCCTCGTCTTCGACGAAGAGACGGGCATCCTCTACGTTGCAGACACCGGAAACCACACGATCCGGCAGGTCACCTGGCCCGACCGGAGGGTGATAACGATCGCCGGGACGGGGCTCGCGGCCCCCTCACCCGGCGAAGGCGGACCGGGCACCAGTGTAGCGCTGAACGCGCCAAGGGACCTCGCGCTGCTCGGGGGTCACCTCTACGTCGCGATGGCCGGGACAAACCAGATCTGGCGGATGGATCTTGCGACCCGCGAGATTGAGCCGTACGCCGGGTCGAGCCGGGAGGGCCTGGTCGACGGGCCGCTTCATGAGGCCGCCTTCGCCGGGCCCTCCGGGATCGTCACCGACGGCGAGGCACTCTACGTGGCTGACGCCGAGGCGTCGGCGATCCGCCGCATAAAGCGGGGCATGGTCGAGACGCCCATCGGGCACTCCCTCGAGGACTTCGGTGACCTCGATACCATCGCTCGCATGGCACGCATCAACCACCCGGTGGGCGTAGCCTACCGGAACGACTCGATCTACATCGCCGATACTTACAACCACAAGATCAAAGAGTTCAATCCGGCCACCGGCTGGGTCCTCACCGTCGTCGGGAGCGGCGACCGCGGCGACCGGGACGGGCTCTCGGGGGACGCACGCCTGAACGGGCCGGGGGGTCTCGCGGACTTCAGAGGACTCTGGTACATCGCCGATACCGGCAACCACGCCATCAGGGTCTATGACCCGGTCCGTCACGTGGTCTCGACCATGGTGCTCTGGAAGTAGGAATGCCCGGATTCTCTCCCGGGCTCCGGAGACCAATGTTTTATCTAGATGAAGGGAGGAGAAAGTCTCCAGAAGGGGACCATGCGAACAGATTATACGCTCATCATAACCGCCCTGGCCGTCGCGGCGGTGCTCGCCTGCGGTTGCACAGCCCCACCGGGAGACGGAACCCTGAACCGGACGAACAGCACGCCGGCCGGCGAGAGCCTGCCGATCGACGAGGTGCTGGGCCGGGACGGCAACTTCTCGACGCTCATCGACGCCATCAAGTTAGCCGGGCTTCAGGGGATCTTCACCGGCCCGGGCCCCTACACGGTCTTTGCGCCCACCAATGAGGCTTTCGACCGGTTGCCGGACGCCGTGATGGAGGACCTCCTCGGCGATCCGAAGGGCCACCTCGCCGAGGTCCTGCTCTACCACGTGGCCCCGGGCAGGCATACGGCAGCCGGTATCGCGGAGAACGATACCCTCGCAACCGTGCAGGGCAGCCCGCTTGCCGTCGACGCCGCCGGCGGCGAGGTGACGGTGAACGGTGTGAAACTGCTCCGGGCCGACATTCCGGCCTCAAACGGTGTCATTCACGTCATCGGTACGGTCATGCTCCCGCCGGACGTGCCCCTGCCGGAGGGGACGGCGGTGGTGGAAGAAACCGGCAATACGACGAACGCGACCGGGTGAGAGGGCTGACCCGGCTCCCTCCTTCCGCGCCGGAATAGTATACAATATATATACGATAGTATACAATATGTATTCGTGCTCGAACGGCTCATCCCCTCTAAGACCCGGGTGAAACTCCTCACTCTCTTCCTTCTGAACCCGGAACGCGAGATCTACCTGCGAGAGGCGCAGCGGATGACCGGGGAGAACCTCAACGCTGTCCGGCGGGAACTCACGAACCTCGAAGAGATCGGCCTCCTGATAAGCACCCGCCGTGGTAATGCGCGGTACTACGTGGTAAACAGGGATTTTCCGATCTACAACGAGTTGACCGCCATCATCCTCAAGACCGAAGGAGTGGCAAAGGTCGTACGAGAACACCTCGCTGGCGTCGGCGGCGTCGATACCGTCTTCATTTTTGGCTCCTTTGCCAGCGGAAAGGCCGGTGCGGCAAGCGACATCGACCTCTTCGTCGTCGGGCATGTTGATGAAGACCTCCTGATGGCCGCCGTCCGGGAGGCAGAAGCAGCACTTGGAAGAGAGATAAACTATGTTCTCTTCCCGAGAGAGGAGATGGATCAAAGAATCGCCGAGGGCGATCCGTTCGTCGTGAATGTGCTCAATGAACCAAGGGTGATGCTGATTGACAAAAAGTGAAGACCTGGAGCGACAGGGGCTGATCCGGAAACTCCCCCCGGATCCAAAGGCAGTGGAGAACGCTATCGCTCTGGCACACAGAGATGTAGCGGTTGCGAGAAACGCCCTTACCAGCAACGCCGATTGGGCATATACGATCGCTTATAACGCCATGTTACAGGCCGCAAGGGCGCTTATGTTCTCGAAGGGCTACCGCCCGGCAGGAAACAATCAGCATGCCACGGTGGTCCGCTTTTCCGGGCAATTCCTCGACGCTGAAACGGTGGATGTTCTTGATCGGATGCGAAGGAGGCGACATATCGTGGTCTATGACATGGCGGGCACGGTCTCAAAACTGGAGGCAGAAAACGCCGTTTCTCGCGCCGAATCATTCCTCAGTGCCGTTGAGGATCTTCTTCGTTGACGGGGATCTCGACCTGTTTCCCATATCTCGTCCAGATAGCAAAAAAGCCCGAATACCAACCATTTTCCCGCGGCGGCACAAACAGGTGAGTCATTACGGGGGCTTTCCCCGGGTTCTTCCATGCCCCGCTTCAACCTCAGTCCGTCGCTCATCGGCTGGTTCTTCTACCACGACTGCGAGCGCTACCTCCGCTACCACGCGACTCCCGAGCAGGAGCGGGAAGCGGCCGGCATCCCGGCGGTCGCGACCGACCGGAGCCCGGTGACGCAGGCCCTCCTCGCGGCGGGCATCCGGTGGGAGGAGGAGGTGGTCCGGACAAAACTCACGGGCCGCGTCCGGGTCCCGGACGGGACGGGGCCACTCTCCGGGCGGTCGTTCTCTATCGAGGAGAGTTTCAACCTCCTCCCCCGCCTCACCCCGGGGGAGGTGCTCTACCAGTCTACCATCCCGGTCTCGGTCCACTTTCTCCGGAACTATGGCCTCAACCCGGACCTGCACCGGTTCTCCCCCTGCCGCCCCGACCTGATCCGGTTCGGGGAGGGGAGCGACGGGGAGCCGGCCCTCTCGGTCATCGACATCAAGGCGAGTGAGGACCTCAGCGTCAGCCACCGGATCCAGGCGACGCTCTACGCCCTGATCCTCGACCACGCCCTCACCCTCCTCGGGATCGATCTCCCGGTGGACCTCGACCGGGCGGGGATCTGGCTCTACGGCGAGGACGAGCCGGAAACGTTTCGCCTGCACCTGAATGTCCGGGTGATCGAGGACTTCTTCCGCCACCGGATCCCGGGCGTTTTTGCCGGCCCGGCGGCGGACGTTCCCTGGCACATCACCTCGCGGTGTGAGTCCTGCGAGTTCTACCCCCACTGCCGGCACGAGGCGGAGACGACCGGTTCGGTCTCGCAGATCCCCGGCCTCTCCTCCGTCGGGCGGCGTTACCTCCGGGAGGCCGCGTGGAACGGCGGCCGTCCCATCAACACGCTCGATGACCTCGCGGGGTTCCTTTCGGATCCCGAGAGCGACCGCTGTCTCGACGGCTGCGGATCGCTCGCCGGCCGGGGAGACCGCCTGCGGGAGACGGTCCGGGCGATCCGGACAGGCGAGGTCGTCCCCCTCGCCGCGACGTCGCTCGCCCTCCCGATCTTCGAGGACGTCGGGCTTGTCCTCACACTCCAGAAGGACCCCGTCTCCGGCCGGGTCTACGCCCTCGGCTTCCGGCGAAACAGGGGCAATGCGGTCTATGGGACCCCATCGCGCGAGGAAATCTTCATCGCGGCAGACGAGGGCGACTGCGACCGCATACGGCGGGAGTTCGTCCGTGCGCTCGCCGCGGAACTCAGCGCCGTCGATGAGTACAACCAGGACCGGGAGTGGGCCGACAAAAAGTCGGTCCAGACCTACGTCTACGACACCTACGAGGAGGACCTCTTCACCCGGCTGATCGTCAAGGCGATCGAGGACCCCGCGACGGCGGAGGACGCCCTCCGGCTCCGGTTCTACTACCAGGACCCCGGCATCGCCACGGGATCCGCCCACCCATCAGGCTCGGTCCCGTTCCCGCTCGTCGTCCTGACCCGCGAGATCAGGCGGCTCCTCGCGCTCCCGGTCCCGTTCACCCTCCGGATGCCGGAGGTCCTCGCGGCCATTCCCTCCTCCCGCTTCGCCTACCGGCTCAACGCGGGCGACCTCTTCTGGAACGAGCAGAGCAACGCCATGAAGAGCGATGCCGTCATCATGGCCTGGAGCGGGAGCCAGCCGGAGGCTGCGGACTGGATCCGGCAGGAGGTCTCGCGAAGGCTGATCGCGGCAGGCAGCATCCTCGACGGGCTCCGTGAGCGGGTGAAAGGCAACCTCGTCCGCTGGGCGGAGAACTTCCGGTTCCCGCGGCCGTGGGATGCCGAAACGCCGGAGATCTCCCGCCTCCTCTTCATCGCGGAGTACGAGTCGGCCGTGGGTGCGCAGAAGGTCCAGGAGATGCGGAGCAGGCCGCGGGACGCCGGGGTCCGGGACGGGATCAGCATCCCTCTCAGGAAGAGCGAGGGGAACTTCTGGAAGGTCCTCGCCCCCCTCGACCTCGCGCTCTTCGAGCAGTCGCAGGTCTTCAGTTACCTCCTGGTTCGGGACGACGACGCCGGAAGGGAGGCGCAGCTCTCCTTTGAGGACGCCCGCTACCGGGCGAGCATGAACCCCGGCAGGAGCGGGGCCTGCTTTGCGATGGTCCGCGACAGCATCGTCGACCGGAAGGCCGGGCTGGTCAGGGGGCTCGTCCTCGAGGTGACCTACGGCCAGGGGTTCCCGCCCTTCGAGGAGGGCGACCTCGCGGTGCTGCACCCCCGGTTCACGGACTTCACGGTAGAGCGCGCCGTCGAGCGCCTCCTCGACCTCGACGCTCAGCCGGGGAACGCGTTCATCCGCCTCCTCCGCGACCCGCGGGGCTTTGCCGTCCCGGTCAGGGAGCGCGAGGAGGTCGTCTGCGATGCGGAACGGCTCGCCCGTGACTCGGGGTTCACGAAGAGCCAGGAGCGGGCGTTCCGGCAGGTGCTGGAGAACCGGCTCACGCTGGTCTGGGGGCCGCCGGGGACCGGAAAGACGCATTTTCTCGCGAACGCTCTCCTCTCGCTCGTCAAAGCCCGGCGGGTGCATGGGGAACAGGTCAGGATCGGGGTGACGGCGTTCACCCACGCCGCCATCGAGAACCTGCTCGTCAAGGTCCAGGAGTCCGTCGGCGAGTTCGGGCTGGACACGGATCTTGCGATCTACAAGTTGAAGGGCACCCGGACCGCGAGGGGCGAGCGGAGCCTAGAAGCCCTCCCCCACGAGCGGGCCGATACCGTCGTCGGCTGCCCGTCGCTCCTTCTTGGGGGGACTGTCCACAGTTTCGGCAAACTCGAGAAGTCCCTCCCCTCTCTTGACCTCCTGATCGTCGACGAGGCGTCGCAGATGCGGCCAGCGGAACTCGCGATGGTCCTCTCGGTGCTCGGCCGCGAGGGGAGGCTCGTCCTTGCCGGGGACGACCTGCAGCTCCCCCCGGTCGTCCAGGGGGCCTACCCCCCGCCGGAGGACGGCCTCCCCGGCCTCGAGGACTCGATCTTTGCCTACCTCCGCCACCGCGACGATGCCGTCCGGCCGGCCTACACCTGCCAGCTCCAGGAGAACTGGCGGATGAACCGGACCCTCTCGCGGTTCGCGGCCGAGACCCTCTACGGGCCCGGATACGCCCCGGCGACCGATGCGGTCGGCGGCCGGCATATCGCCCTCGCGGAGGGGGCGGCGGAGGAGTACATAGAGTGGGTCCTCGACCCGGCCTATCCCCTGGTCCTCTGCGTCCTCGAGAACGTCCGGACGACAGTTGAGAACCGGATCGAGGCGGGGCTCGCCGCCCGGCTCGCCTGCACCCTCCGGGAGCGGCTCATCGACCCCGACACGGGCCGGCCCTACCCTGCGGGGGGCGACGGCGACGCCCGCTTCTGGCAGCACGGCCTCTTCATCGTCAGCCCGCACCACGCCCAGATCGGCGCCGTCCAGGAGAGCCTCGCCCGCGAGCGGGCCTGGGAGTCCCGGCCGTTCGTCGATACCGTCGATAAGATGCAGGGCCAGGAGGCGGAGGCGGTCATCGTCAGCTACGGCGTGAGCGACGTCGAGACCGCCCTCGCGGAGGCGGAGTTCATCTACAGCAGGAACCGCCTGAACGTCTCGTTGACCCGGAGCCGGGCGAAGTGCGTCGTCTTCCTCCCCCGGCCGCTGCTCGAGCCTCCGCTCGACCTCGTCGGAGACGAGACGGCGGCGGCGGGGCTCGAGCACATGCTCGACCTCCAGGAGTTCTGCCGGACCCACGGGGAGATGCGGACGTTCTCCCTTGATGGGGAGGCGGAAGGGGTCCGGCTCACGGTGATGCGGGCGCAGATAGAGTGAAGAAATTCCGAAAAAGCAATCTCCCAATATTTTGAGCCGTTCAGAGGTTTTCAGCAGATTTTCTCCCCACGTGTCCTGATATAGTGGACCGTGATGGCTATCGCCACGGGGGGAACGACGCTCCGCAGGAGCGGAGTTCGAGCACCGAAGGTGCGAAGTGGGGCTGACGGGGAGTGCGATGGGCGGAACGCCCGGAGCTCGAGCACCCGAAGGGTGCGGAGTGCGAGCGAAGCGAGCTTGAGCACCGTTAGGTGCGAGGGGGTCTCCCCCTCCCCTGTCTCAACCCCACCCTAATCCGCACTTCTCGTCAACCCCACCCCGCCCGGCCTCCGGCCTCCTCAGTCGCACCTGCGGTGCTCCAATTCCTGCCGTTCCGGCAGTCGTTCCCAGCCCCAGGGGGCAGGGGCAGTGCGTGGCGATAGGCGACGTTCCGGTAGGGACGACTGTCCGTAGGACAGGAGTTTGAGAAGCCATCAGGCTTCGAGGAACGGAGCTCGAGCACCGGCAGGTGCATAGTCCGATGGAAATCCGTGCCAGGTGTTGCAATGGCATAAACACAACCCACGCAATTCAAGAGGCCCACACCCCCCGCCCAACCTATTTCCCCCTGTCAGACAAACCAGATGGTGTGATCGGCAGCCTCGACCCCGACCAGAACGACCTCGAACGGCGAATCCTCGCAGAGACCCGCGAGCACGGGCCCACCCCGGAGGCCGTCCGCCTCTTTCGCGACCTCATCCTCTCGCACTTCCGCACCCACGGCCGCGACCTCCCCTGGCGGCGCACCACCGACCCCTACCGGATCCTGGTCTCCGAGATCATGCTCCAGCAGACGCAGGTCGAGCGGGTCGCCGTGAAGTACCGCGAGTTTCTCGAACAGTTCCCGGACTTCGGGAGCCTTGCCGGTGCCCCCAGAAGCGAGGTCCTCCTCGCCTGGCAGGGCATGGGCTACAATCGCCGGGCGCTCGCGCTCCAGAGGACTGCACAGCGGGTCGTCGAGGAGTACGGCGGCCGGCTCCCCGCCGACGTCGAGACGCTCGCGACCTTCCCCGGCATCGGGAAGGCGACCGCGGCGGCCATCTGCGCATACGCCTTCAACACGCCGGTCGTCTACATCGAGACGAACATCCGCCGGGTCTTCATCCACTTCTTCTTCCAGGACCGCGAGGGGGTCAGGGACGACGAGATCCTCCCGCTCGTGGAGCGGGCCCTTTACCGCGAGAACCCGCGGGAGTGGTATAGCGCCCTGATGGATTACGGAACGGTCTTGAAGAAGCGGACGGCGAATCCCAACCGGCGGAGCGCATCATACTCCCGGCAGAGCAGATTCGAGGGCTCCGACCGGCAGGTGCGCGGAAGGCTCCTCGCCCTCGTCCTCGAGGAGGGTTCGGTCACGGAGACGGAAGCGGCCGCCCGGACCGGGGAAGAGCCCGAACGGGTGAAGCGGATCCTCGCCGACCTCGCCCGGGAAGGGTTCGTCGCCGAGAGTGGGAGTACCTACACCTGCCGGTAAGATTGATGCCGGGCGGGCGCCACCCCTGAAGGGATGAAGATCGGCTACCCGTGCATCAACCGGAGCATCGGCTGCTCCAGCGGCCGCACGTTCCGGCTCGCCTCCTACTCCGACGAGCGGCTGATAACGACCGTCCGGGAAAACCTCCGCTGTCTTGACGCGATCCTCCGCTTCAACCTCGCATCGGACCTCCTCTTCTTCAGGATCACCTCCGACCTCGTCCCGTTCGGGTCGCACCCGGTCTGCACCGCCCCGTGGGAGGAGATCTTCGCCGGCGAGTTTATGGCGCTCGGCCGGTTCATCACCGACCACGGGATGCGGATCTCGATGCACCCCGACCAGTTCGTCATCATCAACGCAAAAGACCCGGAGATCATCGGCCGGAGCGTCGCGGAGCTCCGCTACCACGCCAGAGTCCTCGACGCCCTGCACCTCGATGCAACGGCAAAGATCCAGATCCACGTCGGCGGCGTCTACGGCGATAAGGAGGCCGCGATGGAGCGGTTCTGCCGCGAATACGCCCATCTTGACGAGAGCATCCTCCGCCGGCTTGTCGTCGAGAACGACGACTCCCGCTACACCCTTGCCGACTGCCTCCGCATCCACGACGAGACCGGCATTCCCGTGCTCTTTGACTTCTTCCACCATACCGTCAACCCCTCCGGAGAAGGGGTGGCAGAGGCGGTCGAGCGATCCGGCGCGACCTGGCGGTCGCCCGACGGCATCCTGATGGTCGACTACAGCACCGCGATGCCCGGCGGACGGCGGGGCCGGCACACAGAGAGCCTTGACGCTGCCGATTTCGCGGAGTTCCTCAGCCGGACCGGACCGGCGGATATGGACATCATGCTCGAGATCAAGGATAAAGAAAAGAGCGCTCTCGCCGCCGTCGGGATTGCCCGCCATGACGGGCGGTTCCGCCGGCCGGAAGAGCAAGATCCGGTCAGGGCGTGACGATCTCGATCGTCGGCGGGACGAGCGCTGATGCGATCGCGTGGCAGATGCCGTTCGTGCAGACCGCGTCGGTCTCGACAAGCGGGACGCTGTTGACGGTGATGCCCCTATCCGATGACCGGAAGACGAGGTCCGTCCCGAGGCTCGACCTGATGGCGGCAATGTTCCGGAGATCCTCCGAGGTGAGGTGTCCCGGCACGACGTGGTAACTCACGATCAGGAGAAGTTTATCCGGATCCTGCCGGATTTCGTCCATCCGCGCTTGCGGGACCCTTGAGAATGCCTCGTTCGTCGGGACAAAGACCGTGAACGGCCCCTGCTCCCGGAGCATCGGCTCCATGCCCGCAATTCGGACCAGCTCGAGGAAGACGCTGAGGCCCTCGGAGTCTTCCAGGGTTTCGATGATGTTCTTCATACTGCTCTCTCCACCTGCCCCAGTCGTGCGCCGGGATATTTAAACGTTCTCACGGGGTCCAGCCTTACGGAGCAGCTGCCCTGACGACGGGCGGCAGGAGCAGGGTGTAGATCGCGTGACAGATGCCGTTTGTGCACCACGCATCGGACTCCACGAGCGGCACGTTGTTGACCACCACCCCCTCCGGGGCAATGTCAACGGTCAGGTCCCCTCCCTGGAGCGACCGCAGGGTCCGTATGCCGAGGAGGTCTATCATGGAGTGCACCCCCGGGACGATATGGTAGTTCAAAACATCGACGAGCCGGTCGGCGTCCCCCCGAATCGCGTCAAATTCCGACCGGGGTATCACCCGAAGCGCATCGTCGTCCGGGGCAAAGATCGTATACGGCCCTCCGGTGCTCAACCGCTCTTCCATGCCGGCTGCCTGTATGAGGTCGAGAAACGTGGCAAACGACCCGGATTCCTGCAGGGTTGCGAGGATGCTCTTCATGCGGACCAACTTTCGGCGGGAGTATATATAAGTGCGGATGGTTCCGCGACGGGCGTGATCTCCCCCGGCTCACACCAGCCTTTTGACCCGTGCCTCGACCGCTCGCGGCAGGAGCACCCTATCGACGATGTGGTAGATGCCGTTTGTGCACTCGATGTCGGGCTGGATTACGGTGGCGTCGTTTAACTGCAACGCCGTGATGGGCCCCGTTATATCCAGGAAATCTCCCTGGAGAGTCTCGATAGCCTCCAGCTGTGCGAGCTCATGCACGGTGAGTTTGCCCTGGACAACGTGGTACCTGATCATACCCGTGAGCCTCTCCCGGTCCCCCATGATAGCGTCCAGCATCGTCCAGGGGAACTCGGAATACGCCTCTTCGATCGGGAAGAAGGCCGTATACTCGCCCTCTCCCTGAAGGGTCTCCGCTATCCCTCCGACCTGCACCATCCGAACAGAAGTGCTTAACCGGCTGTCTTCCCGGGCTGTCTCAAATATGCTCTTCACGCTTGATCCTCCGGGAGCGCCCCGAACCCGGGCTCACTGGCTCGCTGCCGTGTAGGCCTCGAAAGCCTGGGAGAGCGTCACGAAGGGAACGCCGTCAAGGACGTGGATGATCCCGTTCTCCGCCTCGATGTTCCCCTCGAGCACGATGGCCTCGTCCACCTGCGTTCCCTGGTCGGTCTTCCTGACCATGATGGGATTGCCTTCGACCGTCTGCACGACGTTCTTTGAGAGCAGCGCGTCGAGCGTGCATTTATGATTGCCGATTGTGAAGAAGTCGATGAGGTGGGAGAGCATCTGTTTGTCGTTTAAGATCATCGCCCGGTTCGACTCGGGGATCGCGTCCCATGCCGAATCGACCGGGGCAAAGAACGTCATGGGCCCTTCGCCCTGCAGCGCCGTATCTTCGCCGAGGGTCTGAATGATCTCGACGAGCCGGGTGAACCTTCCATCATTCTTCAAGGTATCAAGGATCTTCGCCATACGGGGTTACCTCCTTCCAGGGGCTCTTCGTGGTATGTTATCGTATATATTGATTATTATATCCTCAAAAATATGAAAACTGAGAAGGTACCTTCCCCCGGTTCCGGGCCGGATGACCGGCTGCCCAGGGGAAGGGATATCCGGGCTTCAGAGGACCGGTCATGCCGGACGAAGACCGTCACTCCCGGGTAAGGTCGGCGATATACCGCTCGAGGAGGTCGAGCGCCTCCCACTCCCGCTGGCCGCCGCATTTCCGGACAAGGCCGGCGTGATGCTCGATCAGTCGCCCGAGCCAGGGGTCGTGGTTCCTGACGTAGCGGGTGGCATGAACCGTTGCGTCTACGATGCTTGCAAACCCCCGGTTCACCGGGTGCAGCCGGAGCCTGAGCACCTCCTCGTGGAAGGGAATGAGCCGGACGATGATAGCCTCGGTACTCGACCGCTCCACGTCGGCGGCAAACGCAGCCCAGGCCTCCACGTCGCGGAGACGGCAGATAATCCGGCCGTCGACCTCCTCCCGGACGAAGTTCTCCTCGGGGAGGTCCTCAAAGGCGGTCCGGACATAGACTACCGGGTCAAAGACGAAGTTTGCCACTACCGAACGTTCTCGGGCGATGTTCCGGGCCGTATGGCTCCCCCGGAAGAGGACCATATGCAACGAGCCGCCACGGTTGATGATCCCCATCGGGGCGGCGTTGCAGTCGGTGGTCGCGATGACCTCGTTGATCCCCTCGGTCAGGAGTCCCACTGCCATCCCTCCCCGAGCGCCACGTAAAGCCCCGCGATGGTGATATCGGCGATCGAGCCAGGGTTGATCCCGTCCCGGACGCACTCCGCGTCAAAGGCGGCAAGGTCATGTTCTCCCCTGAGCACTCCGGCCGCGCAGCGCATCGTCTGCTCGGCGACCGTGTCTCCATGCTTCTTCGCGATGAAGGTATCGGGTTCCGTCGCGAGGAGGTCGAGGAACGCCGCAACGATCGCCTGCCGCCCGGGCCCGTGCTCATGGAGCAGGTCCGCGCACCGGCGCGTCAGGGCAAATCCGTTCGTCCACTCCCGGGCGACCATGTCCCGGTTCGCCGAGTAGGCCATGATATCGGCAAGCGTCATCCCCCGCTCCCGGATCGCGGCGACCGAGGTGGGGTCGTTGACGTCCAGATCGTCGCTCTTCCCCATACGGACCTCCGTGAGGCCGAACGCCGCATAGAACTCGATCGCGTCCGCAACGTCGGTCCCGGCGACGATCCGCCGGGCACCCTCGATATCTCCCCCGAGGATGAGCGGGAAGAGAAGGATGAACGCCCCGAAGTGGGTGTTTCCCCCGGAATGATTGTTCGTGAGCATGACCGCCTCCCGGATCAGGCTGCCGACCCTGCCGCCGGTCCGCTCGGCCGCATCAAAGGCGGGCCGCGCGAAGATCGTCGAGGCAAGGAAATGTTCGAGACGGGTATCGCTATAGTCATGGCACCGGTCCACGTTCCCGGGCTTCGGGTAGGCGCAGACCTCGAGCATCATCGCCATCTGTGCCCGTTCAGCACGACTCATCGACGGTCTTGCTCTCATCGAATATCCTGTTCATTATCTTTTCAGAGAGGCGGTGCTTGCATCGCATGTACTCCCGCGCCGAGAGGCCTCTGCTCTCGAGCGTCATATTCCGGAACATGCAGGGGGAACTGATCTTGCAGCACCAGGCGAGGCTCCCGAAACAGGTGCTCCTCCCGTCCTCAAGCGGCGTTCCCTTCACTGCCTCCTGTTTGAGTGTCAGGTACTCGTTCCGGGAGATTCCGAGTTTATCGAGAGTCGGGATGAGCGGGCAGGCCTTCACCGGCATGCAGCAGAAGGCGAGCCCCCTGATATCGCCGCCGCGGCAGATCTGTTTCGGGGCGTTGTACCAACCGCCCTCTTCGGCGGCCCGGCTGATGGCGGCATCGAGCCCGGCAAGCGTCCAGGGATCGGACTTCCGGGCGAGCGAGACGAGGTCCGCACCGTGGGAGAAGGCATCCATCGCCTTATCGAAGGTGTTGATGGAGTTGTTTGCGATCAGCATCATGGGTGAGGCGTTGCGGATCTGGCGGACCTTGTTGTGCCCAAAGTCCATCAGGTCCACATGGAGGATATCCGCCCCTGCCTTCCAGACGGCGCGGGCGAGGCCCGCATCGTTTCCCGCGATACCGGCCCGCACCTTCACCGAGACGGTCACACCCTCCGCCTTTAAGGCCCGGACGATCGCGACGAGGTCCACCGGGTGGTGGAGGAGGTACTCGCCGCACCCGGCCTCGATCATCGGCGGCTGCCGGCAGTGGGCGTCAATCTCATAGACCACGCGGTCCTCGAACGCTGCAGCGACCTCCGCGTAGGCGGCAGGGGTGCTCCCGCGGAGGTTGATGCCGGTCACAACGTCGCTCTCTTTTAAAGCGTCAATCTCCTTTTCCAGCGCTTTTAAAGGATCATCGTACACGAACTCTTTGCGGCCCCCCGCCGCCATCCGCCGGCTTGCATCAAGGGTGAGGTCGTCGATGGAGTAGCCGCCGATGAAGGCGGTTCCGACATGAGCCGCCCGCTCAAGCACGTAGGCCGCATCCACGATCCCGGCCATGGATGCTATCGCTACCGGTGTCTTTACAACCCGATCGTTTATGAGGAGCTCAAAACGATCATATGCTTCCATCATACTTCTCTATCCGTTGGTGGTGAGAGAGGATATTGATTTGTATCAAGTCCCGGGAGGTCGTACTCCTCATCGGCTCGGTCGAGGGTGCAGCAGAGCCGAAAATCATCGATCGGGATGCCGGGCACGTTCCCGTAGTAGCCGAGCAGGGTCTCCCAGGGCATGAGGTATGCCTCCTTCGCCCTCCCTGCGCCGAACCGAAACTCGACGGCAAGGAACCCCCGCCGGCCCGTCTTCCTGATGAAGTCGGTGATCGAGTCGACCTGATGGACATGGTTCTTGTCGGAGTGAAAGTGCTGGGAGAAGTAGATCTTCTTACCCGATATTGACTTGCACTCGATGGCCAGGTAGTAGCGGGGGTCGAGAGAATCGACCAGGACGTCGACATACTGGGTGTTGAATTTGCTCTGCTTGAGCCGGTAGGCGAACCCCTGTGTCTTCCGGTGAGCGAAGAACCGGTTGAGGCAGGAGGTGATCTCCCGTTCGAAGTTTGCCATCCAGTAGAGGGTTGGAAACAGGGCCATAAAAAGAATAGGTAATTATTTTAATATGCTCCCGTAGTACCTTGTAACATATGGGTAGAATTGGAATGTTACTGGTCGGCCACGGGAGCAAACTTCCCTACAACAAGGAACTGATCGAGACCACCGCGGGGATCATCGCCGAGCAGACCGACATGTACCTCGTCAAACCCGGCTTCATGAGCCTGAACACACCGACAGTGGAGGAGCAGCTCAAGGCGTTCCGGAGCGAGGATATCGACATGCTCGTCGTCGTCCCGCTCTTCCTCGCAAAAGGCGTCCACATCAACCAGGACATCCCCGAGATCCTCGGCCTCCCGGCAGGTGTCCGGAAAGGCGAATTTCAGTTGAACGGGAAGACGGTGCCGCTCGTCTACGCAAATCCCATCGGCAGCGACCCGCTCCTTGCCGAACTGATGCTGAAGAACGCGTCCGACGCGATCGCCGAACTGAAGCCCTGAGGACGATGCGAGTCCTGGTGCTGGATACCATTCATGGCGGGGCCGACCTCGCCGCGGCACTCCGGGATGCCGGCCACGAGGCAGACGAGGTGGACGTCTACCGCGGGAAGACCGGCATCTCCCTCGAAGAGGCGCTCGTCCGCACCTACGACCTCGTCACCGCGCCGGTCCACCTCGACCCGGACCATCTCCTCCTCCGGCGGCACGGGCCCGCGGTCTCGCACCACGAGGCGGTGAAGTGGGTCCTCGACGAACGGTTGCCGCACCCGTTCATCGAGATCACCGGGGCGAGGGGGAAGACCACCACCGCCCACGCCCTCGCAGCGCTGCTGCCGGGGCCGGGGATCCTCCACACATCGACCGGGACATACCGCTACCCGGAGCGGGAACGCCTCTGGAAGAGGAGCATCACGCCCGCCTCCCTGATAGCGGCAGTCCGCGAGGCGGAACGGATCGGCGGCTGGCTGGTCGCGGAGGAGTCGCTCGGCGTCACCGGCGCCGGAGACGTGGCGGTGCTGACCTCACCAGAGGACTACCCGGTCGCGGCGGGGAAGAAACACGCGATCACGGAGAAATGCCGGCTGCTCTCCCGGGCGCGGAGGATCGTCCTCCCGGACGGGATCGATCTCCCGGGAGGAGTCATGGCCGATGAGGTCGTCTCCTTCGAGGGAAGGGTCTGCCGGTATGCCGGGTTCGGGGTTGCCGGCACGTTCACGAACCCCCTCTGCACCCTTGCGGGCTACCGGACGCCGCTCGCGCTTGCGGCGGCGACCGCCTGCCTCCTCGGGATCGATCCTTCTCCCCTCGGGCGGTTTTCCGCCCTGCCCGGCCGGATGGCGGCCCGGTGGGAGGGGGGTCTCCTGATCCTCGATAACGCGAACAGCGGGACGAATGCGGCGACCACTATCGAGGCCGCCCGCTACGCGCGGGAACTTGCCGGCGGCGCTCCCCTGACGCTCGTCATCGGCGAGGAGGCGCGGGCAATCTGCGAGGGGTTCTCGACCGAGGATATCCGGCGGACGGTGACGGCCGTCGGGCCGACAGCGACCGTCTACGTCGGGGAGGGGCAGGCCGCCACGACGCTTGAGGCGGGCCTCGATGCCGCCCGGAGGATCACCCCGGCGGGGGCGATCGTCCTCGCGGTAAAGACGTGGAGATAACCATGGATTACATTCAACCAAGACCGAGTTCAATCGTCGCGGCGCTGTATACCGCCCGCGACCTGGGGGTGGACGTGGCGATCCTCCACGGCCCGTCGGGCTGCTCGTTCAAGCACGCCCGGCTCCTCGAGGAGGACGGCATGCGGGTGCTGACGACATCGCTCGCCGACAACGAGTTCATCTTCGGCGGGCACGACCCGCTGATGCGGGTGCTCCGCTACGCGGAGAAGGAGTTCTCACCCCGGCGGATGGCGGTCGTCGGGACGTGCGTCTCGATGATCATCGGCGAAGACCTCCAGTCCGCGATCCTCGACGCAGGGGTCGCGACGCCCGCGATCGCCGTGGACATTCACGCCGGGTTCCGCGAGAACATCGACGGGGTGCTCGCGACGCTTGAGCCCGCGGCAGCGGCAGGCTGGATCAGCGCCGGCGAACTGGAACGGCAGCGCTACCTCCTCGGCAAGGCCAACGAGGTGGAACGGCTCCGCGGGGCGGCATCCCGGACCTACATCGAGCCCTCTCGTGGCGACCTCAAGCACCTCGCGGCAGAACGTCTGGTGGAACTCGCCGACTCCGGCGCGACGGGCGTTGCCGTCATGAACGCGAAGAAGGAGACCGCGTATATGTTCGCCGACGAACTCATCGGCCTCCACGACGCCTGCCCGGACGCCGCGGTCACCTACATCGCAAACCTCGAGGACCGGGGCCTCCCGAAGGTCCGGGCAGACGCCGACCGGATCCTCGCGGGGATGCGAGAGAAAGAAGTCGACCCCGAACTCCTCGGGGCGCTCGACGAGTACGGGGCGAACGGGACCGCGATCGGGGAGCGACTCCGGGAGATCGACCCCGACTTCGCCCTCATCGTCGGGGTGCCGCACGCCGTCCCGCCGGAGTATACCGAGGGCATCGAGGTCTTCTCGATCACGAACGGGCCCCGGCAGGTAGAGCCCCTGCGGGAGATAGGGCACCGGCACGTCATGGTCGAGATCGACCTGCACCCGAAGACCCTCGGGGTCCGGGATATCGTCGAGAGCGAGTTCGGGGCGGTCCTCCGGAGCATGCGATGAAGTCCTTCCTCATCGCCGGCGACCGCTCCGGGAGCGGGAAGACGAGCATCACGCTCGCGCTCTCGGCCCTCCTCTCGGCCGACCGGACCGTCCAGACCTTCAAGGTCGGGATGGACTACATCGACCCCTCCTACCTTGCGGGGGTGACGGGCCGGCCCTGCCGGAACCTGGACGGCTACGTGATGAGCCCGGGCGAGGTCCGGGCGATCTTTGCGCACGGCTGCCGGGGAGCGGATGTCGCCGTCGTCGAAGGAGTCCGGGGGCTCTTCGAGGGCGCGGAGGCCCTCACGGATCTCGGGAGCACGGCCGCGATCGCCAAACAGCTCGACCTGCCGGTGGTCCTCGTCATCAACGCCCGGAGCATCACCCGGAGCGCGGCGGCGATCGTGAAGGGCTTTTTGGCCTTCGACCCGGATGTCGATATCCGGGGGGTCGTCTTGAACAACGTCACCGGGACCCGCCACCAGGAGAAGGCGGTCCGTGCGATCGAGCACTACTGCGGGATCCCCGTCGTCGGCGCCATCCCCCGGACGGCGGAGATGGAACTCGCCATGCGCCACCTCGGCCTCGTCCCCTACCGGGAAGGGCAGGGGCACGGGGAGTTCCTCGCGCGGATCGAGACGGTGAAGCGGATGATCGGGGAGCACGTCGACCTGGATGCCCTGCTCGCCCTCGCGAAAGAGGCCGAGCCGCCGGCGGAGGAGAATATCATATATGCGGCGGTCGAGCCGGACGTCCGGATCGGCGTCGCGCTCGACGAGGCATTCAACTTCTATTACGCCGATCTCTTCGACGTTTTAGCGTCGTGCGGTGCCCGGGTGGTGCCGTTCTCCCCGGTCCACGACCGGCTCCCGGAGGCCGACGGCTACATCCTCGGCGGCGGCTACCCGGAGCTCTTCGGGCGTGAACTCGCGGCGAACACCGCGATGCGGGAAGGGCTCTTCGAGGCCTCCCGGAACGGCACCCCCATCTACGCGGAGTGCGGTGGGCTCATCTACCTCACGGAGCGGATGGTCCTCGCCCGGGGGTTTATGGACGCGGACGTGGAGAAGGCCTACGACCTCGCCGGGGTCTTTGCTGGCGAGACAAGGATGCCGGGGCGGCGGATGCTCGGCTACGTCGTCGGGACGAGCGCGGCAGGAAGCCCCATGGGCGAGGCGGCGTTCAAAGGGCACGAGTTCCACTACAGCAGCGTCGACCTCGCGCCGGAGACCCGGTTCGCCTACCGGCTCAGCCGGGGGAGCGGGATCCGGGGAGGGTTTGATGGTGCGGTCCGGGACCGGACGATCGGGAGTTACACGCACCTCCACCCGGTGACGAGCAGAGGGATGCTCGCGCACTTCGTCGGCTCCTGCCGGGACTGAGCGGTCCCGGCCCTCCTCTTCTCTCAGGCGGCGACCGGGGTGCCGGGGCGGTCCGGCAGCATGAAGCGCAAAACATACAAACGAACCGGGCCCATTCTTGTACTATGATCATCTACCTTGACGGCAGATACGTCCCCGAAGAGGAGGCGAAGGTCTCGGTCTTCGACCACGGTCTCCTCTACGGCGACGGCGTTTTCGAGGGGATACGCGCCTACAACGGAAGGGTCTTCCGTCTCGACGAGCACATCGCACGGCTCTACGACTCGGCGAAGGCGATCGACCTCGCCGTCCCGATCGCGAAGGAGGAGATGGCCGAGGCGATCAAGGAGACCCTGCGGAAGAATAACCTCCGGGACGCCTACATCCGCCCGATCGTGACGAGGGGCAAGGGCGACCTCGGCCTCGACCCCCGGAAGTGCGCGAAGCCGACCGTCATCGTCATCGCCGTCTCGTGGGGCGCGATGTACGGCGACCTCTACGAGAAGGGCCTCCGGGCGGTCTGCGTCTCGGTCAGGCGGACCCCGCCGGAGTCGATGCCGCCGAACGTCAAGAGCCTCAATTACCTCAACAACATCCTCGCGAAGATCGAGGCGAACTACCGCGGCGTCGACGAGGCGATCTTCTTCGACACCAAGGGCTACATCGCCGAGGGCTCCGGGGACAACATCTTCGTCGTCAAGGACGGCGCCATCATCACCCCGCCGACCTTAAACAACCTGCGCGGCATCACGCGGGCGGTCGTGCTCGAGATCGCGGAGTCGATGGGCATCACCCTCCTCGAGCGGAACCTGGGCTACTTCGACCTCTACACGGCCGACGAGGTCTTCGTCACGGGAACGGCGGCGGAAGTCGGGCCGATCCGCGAGATCGACGGCCGGGTCATCGGGAACGGCAAGCCCGGCCCCATCAGCCGGCAGCTGATGGCGGCCTTCAAGACCGTCACCCAGAAGGAAGGCTCCCCGATCGACGCGTGAGGGAGCCCGGGTCTCCGGGCCGGGAAGTTCCGGTCACCGGGCGGCCGGCCCATTTTTCCGGCGCAACTTTTTTATCTTGCGGTGTCGAAGTTGTATGGCACACTGTGCATGCTGCTATAGTGTAGAGGCCAATCATGTCGGCCTTTCACGCCGACGACAGGGGTTCGAATCCCCTTAGCAGCATTTCTGTTCTGAGGTTCAATGCCCTGGAGTTACATCTATGAGTTTGAGCAAAAAGACTGCTTTACTCCGTTAAAAACCTCTGGTAAATAGGTAAGGGAGCTCACTGTCTTCTAGGACTATGGGCTCATTACGTTCAGTTTCGGCATTCTGGTCGACAGAGCGCTCGATAAGTTAGTAATACTGCCGAATGTAGGCGTAGGCCCGATCGAAGAGCTCCTGGTCGGTATGAAGTTTGTACTTGAGCAGAGTACGCCGGAGCTCCTTCTGCACGAGTCGCTCGCCCTGTGAGGTATGCTGCCAGTCCGGGAAACGTACCTTCCGCACAATCTCGTCGATATCGTTCACGATGCGCTCGACGATGATGTGCGTTCCGTTGCTCTTTGCCTCGTTGAAGAGTTCGGTGAGCGCTTCTTTGGCCTGAACGCGTTCTGCCTCCGGATCGACTTCCCGTTCGGCCTCGACAACATCCCTGGCCACCTCAAGAATCGCTTTCAGGAACTCCAGGCTGGTGATGAAGCCCTGTTCATGGCGTTCCCTGATCTTCTCCAATCGCTCGCCCAGCGCGATGAATGCCGGGTTGTTCGCATGCTTGCGGAGACGGGCAACGAGTTTGATCTCGATCTCCCGGGCTTTCTTCCCCGGGTTGGTATCATTGAGGATCTCGTGGAGCACCTGCGCATCCAGCACCAGCGTCTCGACGTCGTCCCGCACCGACTCAACATGGACGTTCTGGTTGATCAGGTCGATCGTCTTCGCGCCGAGTGCATGCCACAGCAACCTGCCGTGACCGCTTGGCGGCTTCACGGATTCATAGACCTGCGTGAGCCACCTGAAGTCCGTCTCGTACGGGCCGAGCACGGGATCGGGGGAGAGTGCTTCCCAGATTGTGCTTAGAACGGAGTATTCCGCTGCGAACCTATCGCGGAGATCGTTGTTGGGCAGGCACTGTTGTGCGGCCATGAGTCCCTCGAAGGTGCTCACCGATCGGTCCACTCCGGGGAAGAACGCGAGGCATTTCTGAACCTGAAGCGGGAGCGCTTTACGCAGTTCGTCGATGTTGGTGATGACCTGCTGCACAACTTTTTCGTCGAAGTCAAGCGCCCCTGCCACGTCGTCGAAGATGCCGATATAGTCCACGATGAGGCCATGAGTCTTTTTTTGGCCGAATGTGCGGTTTGTCCGGCAAATGGCCTGCAGGAGGTTGTGATCCCTCATCGGCTTGTCGAGATACATCGCCTGCAGGATAGGCGCATCGAAACCGGTCAGCAGTTTATTGGTGACGATGAGGAACTTCAGCGGGTCCGCCGGGTCGCGGAAGCGGTCAAGCAGTCTCTCTTCTGCGTCTTTATCGCGGGCGTGGGTCTTCCATTCGGGCGGATCGCCTGCCTGACTGATCATTACGATCGCGCTCGCCTCCGGGTCGATTAGCTCGTCCATCACCTGCTTGTAGAGCACGCAGCACTCGCGGTCGAAGGTCACCACCTGTGCCTTGAAGCCGTTCGGCTCCACCCTGGCCTGGTAGTGTTTGACGATGTGATTCACCACGGCGCGGACACGCTCGGGGTTCTTCACCAGGACGGCCATCTTCGCTGCCCGTTTGGCGAGATCATCGCGGTCCTGTTCGTTTAAGGAGCCGGTGATCTCGTGGTATGCTTCGTCGATGGCTGCCCTGTCGATCTTCAGCCTTACCTCCGGCGCCTCGAAGTGCAGAGGCAGCGTGGCCCGATCACGGATGGATTCCTGGAACGAGTAGCGGCTCATGTAGCCCTTCTCGTCTTCATCGGCGCCGAATGCCCAGAACGTGTTCCGGTCGGCACGGTTGATGGGTGTCCCGGTGAGGCCGAAGAGGAATGCGTTCGGCAGAGCCTCCCGCATCTTACGGCCGAGATCACCCTCCTGCGTGCGGTGCGCCTCGTCCACCATCACGATGATGTTCGAGCGCTCGTTCAACGTTCCGTCGGCTTCAGCAAACTTGTGAACGGTGGTGATAAGCACTTTCCTGACGTCCTGCGCGAGAAGTGTCTGCAACTCCTGCCGCGTGGCTACGCCCACCATATTCGGCACGTCGGCGGCGTTGAAGGTGGCGGTGATCTGGGTGTCGAGGTCGATGCGGTCGACGACGATCATCACCGTGGGGTTGGCGAGTTTTGGGTGCAAGCGGAGTTTCTGCGCTGCGAAGACCATGAGGAGTGATTTGCCGCTGCCCTGAAAGTGCCAGATGAGTCCTTTCTTCGGATAGCCTTTCACCACGCGATCCACGATCTGGTTGGCGGTGAAGAACTGCTGGTACCGGGCGATGATTTTGATCCGGCGGTGCTTCTTGTCGGTAGCAAAGAGCGTGTAGTACTGCAGGAGGTCGAGCACCACCTCCGGCTGGAGCATGCTCTCGACCGCCCGGCGGACATCGGCGAGCCTCCCCTCCGGTTCATTCTCCTCCGTCCGCCATGGCCCCCAGAGATCGATCGGCATCCTGATCGAGCCGTAACGGTAGGCCTTACCCTCGGTGGCGAAGGAGAAGACGTTCGGCACGAACATGGCCGGCACCTGCTTTTCATAGATCTCGTTGATCAGGTAGGCGCCGTCGAACCAGGTCACGGCGCTCCGGGTGGGCGTCTTCGCCTCGCCGATGACCAGCGGGAGTCCGTTGACGACGAAGACGACGTCGAACCGCTTCTCAACCGAGCCGGCCTGGTAGGTCCACTGGTTGGTGACGACGAGGTGGTTATTGGCCGGGTTCGTTGTGTCGACGAGGCGCACGGGAACGTGCTCCCCGTTCTTCCCGAAGGGCATGGTCTTCTCGCCCCGGAGCCAGGCCATGAAGTTCTCGTTTGCCCGCACGAGGCCGTCGGCCTGCACGGCGAGGAGAATGGCGCGGAGGTTGTAGATGACCTCGTCTGCCCGGTCGGGCCCGGCAGCGATCTCAGGGTTGAGGCGAATGAGCGCGTCCCGCAGCCATGCCTCCACCATCACGTCGCCCCACTGCCGGGGGAGAGCGGCGGCCGGCACGTACTCCCAGTGGGCCGGGCGGAGATCGCCGCTGAGGGACCCGCTCCAGCCGGGAGGGTTTTCCCGGACGGTCGGGCGGGCGAGAGATCGCTTTCGGGTGACGGTATCGAGGATCATCTGCTCGACGGTGGAGGATTCGGTGAAGGTCATTCCAGCACCTCCCAGCGGCCGCCCCGGGCAGGGCCGATGCGGCGGAGCCGGCCGTCTCTACGCAGGTTGGCGATCTGCTTTTCGACGGCCCTCTGCGTGATCTCGAGCCTTTCTGCGACTACTCTTGCTGAAAGGTTGGGTTCGGCCTTCAGGAGTGCGAGAATTTTCTCCGAACTTTTCTCCGAACCTTTCTCCGAACCTTTCTCCGAACCTTTCTCCGAACCTTTCTCCTCCTTTCGGTGAACCGTGGCGGTGAAGAGACAACCGTCCCGGTCGTCGGCAAAGTCGATCTCGGGCCAGTCTTCGAGGGCACGCTTGATGCCGGAACCGAGGCCGCGGTACGGCAACAGCCCCTTTGCGACGTACGATGCCAGGATGGGGTTCCTGATATTCGAGTTGCCGGTCCGGATCTTTTCCACCGTCAGGTTGTTCGGGAGGTGGCCGGGGCTGATGATCTCGATGCGATTATCGAAGATGAACAGCCGGATCGGTGCACTGACCAGATAATCCCGGTGCACCAGAGCATTGACCAGGAGTTCCTCAAAGACTACCAGCGGGATCTCCGGAACCCCCGGTGCATTGACTCCTTTACCTGCCTGGACCTTCCGCAGGTTGCGCATGATAAAGGCCATGGCGCCCTCGAAGAGCTCAGGAAATGTCCCGGAAAAATCCTCTGTGTCGAGGTATTCGCTTACGTGGATGGCATTGCCCGGATAGCGGATGGCCTTGATGATGAACTGCGGTTTGATCCACTCGGGCTTCTCAGCAAAGAGGAGCACCCCGGCCAGATTCAGCATGCCGTCGTCCGCGGCAAGGTTCATGTTCTGCAGGAGCGTCAACAGTTCTTCAGGCGAATCCGGATAGGGCTGGTTGTAGGTGTCCCGCAGGAAATCGCGGAAGCGCAGCCTGTCCAGTTTGTCGACGCCTGCTCTGGTCGGCAGCTCGTCGGCATGGAAGATATCGACGCTCTGGAAGAGGCGGCGGAGTTCTTCCCTGGAGTTCACCCGCCGTTTGTCGGCTCCGTTTTTGAGCCAGATCACGCCGTTCCTATCAAAGTATGGCTTATCCTGTCCCTTCGGAACGGTGAGCACAATGACGATGCGGTCTTCGTCCACCTGGATATTCTCGGTCTGTACCGTCAACGGGCTCTTCACGTGCTGAGAGGCCGCGTTGCTGATGAGCTGATTGATCCGGCTCACATCCTTGCGCGACAGACCGGGCACGGAACCGTCATCAGACACACCGAGAAAGAGCGTACCTCCATCGGCGTTGGCAAATGCCGCCATCTCCGCAGCAAGGGCATCGGTATTGGTGATGTCGCGCTTGAACTGGCGGCGACTGTCTTCACCGGCGGCGAGCAGGGCCTGAAGGGTATCAGGGATCATGGGGGTGCCTCTCCGTGGGGTGCGTTATCCCGGCCGTCGGGTTAGTCATCGAATAGCCTCCTCTGGCTTCCCGTTCGGCGTTACGGTCGGACGAGCCCGGGCGAGGGGGACTTCCTGGACGACCGGCCGCTCGCTCCGCCGCCGGAGGGTGACGGTGTCGAGGGTCATCTGCTCGACTGTGCTCGCTTCGGTGGAGGTCATGTGGGCGCCTCTTTCTCTTTAATCAGATCGGACACCGAATGAATCTCCCACCCATTATCTCTCAATTCTTTTTCGTGCCCAGCAACATTTGATGCCTGGCATGCGAAGGCTAACAGGTGCTTTGGGCGACTAAAGGCAACATGAGCAACTTTCAAATTCTGCTGATGATGTACCTTTTTCAAATCGGAGCTTGGTCGATTACCCTTTAGAAATTCTATTAACCGCTTTGAATCCGTTGCCTTCTGATAATACGTCTCCAAGTATAACGTTGCAGTATGTGTTTCACCTTTAACGGAGTGAACTGTTCCGACATTAACGACAATGCCATCATCTGAGATGACCTGGTTGACTGGTTCTTTTGTACCTGGTTGATTTGCGAAGTCGATTGCATCACTAGTTAGGAAAGTCGTTTTTTCCTCGTTTATTGGCCAGATAGACGCCATACTTGCTTTGATAAAGTCCCTGAACTTAATAGCGTCAAGTTGCGAGTCGAGGGCCTGAAGGTAACTCCATGCGATTTGCAAACGGAACTTGCTATAGCTCTCTTCATCTTGACACTCCCAGTGTTTCTTAACAGTATATAGGGTGTAAGAACGATTGGATTCTTCATATTTAATTCCAACGTTATCAAGAGCGTGAGCAATGCCTTGTAAGACTATTTCAAAAAAGCGCTTTAAGCACTCCGTTTTTGATATCTTGATCGCGTATGTAGTGTAAGATATCAAGTTGGAGAATCGCTTGTTTGATGACTTTTGAAATCTATCAAAGTGAGGAAAGTATGCGGGAATACACAATTTACCTTCAGCGGTTTTGTCCTTCCCAATCCATCCGATTGCATAATATGAATTTTCACATAACTCAAACTTACGGATCAGTTCTATAAAGGCGTGGATGACTTGATGCTCCTTACCCAATGGAAATGTAATTATCTGTGGTGGGTGAGAGTGTCTCGATAGACAGGCCCGTAAAGAGATGTCATCACGAAGTCGGACCGAGTTCAATAACCTTGAAATTGTATTGCCGTAGCGTTGGGAATCAGAGAAGTGAAGTGGAGATCTTGGCGACCAGGCCGTATCGCTCTCCGTACCCGAATTGAAAATGGCCTGATTGGGGTCGCCTATGCGCTGAATCATGAGTTTATCTGGCTGAAAAATGGCGTCCAACACACGGAACTGATGCTCATATGTATCTTGAGCCTCGTCAAGGAAAACCATACGAAAGCGATCCTGGAATGCCTGACAAATTGGCGGAACAAAATTGAGGTATCTTAGTGCTATAGAATACGCGTCATTATAACTGAGAAAACCTCTCTCTAGTACTTCCTTTCGGATCTCATTTATTCTCTGATATGTGGGGGTATCTTCACGCAGTTTACTTATTGGCTCATCTAGATTTTTTCCAACCTTCAGTGTTTTTGGGTGGAGCCAGTATCTGCCGAGGGTGCTAATTCCACCTCTACGTTCCATCCAACCTCTGAGTTTGTAGTCTTTGGAGTAAAGCTTCTCAAGTTCCGAGAAAAAACGGTCATTATCGATTGCAACAATTGGTTTTTGGAATTCAGATCTATAACTCGGCATTGCCAAAAATTGGTCCACGAAACCTTGTATCGTCCCGAAAAAGTTTGGGTATCGGAATAACGTATCAGCAGCTATATGATCCGCTTGTTGCGTAATTTCATCAATTGCTACATTAGTGTGTGTTAAAACGCAGATGCCACGATCATCCTCAAATGGCATCTTTTTGGCTAATATTAGTATTTTTGCAAGCAACGCGGTTGTTTTACCGCTCCCTGGACTGGCAATGACATCGCGTGACTCCATGCAACGAATGAACGCCCTGCGCTCGTCATCAAAGGATTGCCCTGCCGGAAGCAGCAGTTTCTCTGCGTAGGCGATGTCATCTTCAGTTACCTCAACAGTCATTTGGGGCCTCCCGCGGCTCAGTAACATGATAGATGGCATCGAGAAGATATTGGAGGGTGCAGGCCGCCTTTAGATCTGACCTAACTGATTTTACTGCTCCTTCAACTGCATTTTTATCATCTAAAACCCGCGCGAAGGCTTGGGCGGTCATGGCCTTAGATATTTCTTTGTCAAGCATTTGCTTTTTGTAGATCTCAAAAGCAATCTTTTCGTCTTTTCGAGGATCGTCGCCCCAGGTGTCTAACCATCTTTCAAAGTCAGACTGAACTATCTCTTGGACTTCTTCTGCTTTGCCCTCTTGAGGAACACCATTCTTTGAATTTGCTATTTTTTCTGCCCATAACACCGAGCGATAGAAATCAGCACGGAATTGCGACGATAGAGCAAGTTCATATTCCAAGGTCCAGTTCGGTGAGACAAATACTTTGATGTCATCGGTCTCAAATTTTGAGACGCTCAGTTTTCTCTCTCCTTTTGCTGTTTCTATCTCTTCTTCTGTCTGCTTTTTCTCAGTTATTTCATTATACTCGAGAGGTTTCACATCCATGTCGGTGATGAGGGCAACCTTGACCCCCATTGATTCGCCATCCTGACGATGGAAAATCCCCACAAAATGCGAGAACGCTGTACTACCCACATTGACAATTGAAACACCGTAGCGGTGCAGTGGTCGATCAACAATATTGGCGATAGTGGGGATCAGAAGATTCTCAGCATCGCCTTCTACTAGCAACACACCCCTAGCGAAAAAGAGGTTTGCCTTGGTCGCATCCAAGAATCGATCGAGATAATCGTAGTTCTTTTTCTCAAGTTTTGTGTAATTACTCCCCATTGGGAATACTTTACTCCCCTTACACAGGATTAAATTCTCAAGCGGAATGCTTGATCCCATGGTGGTGCTGTGGGTAGTAAGGATATACTGGCCCGTTGTGGATTTTTCTTTGAGGTAGTGAATCAGGCGAATTTGGGCCTGTGGATGTAAATGGGCCTCTAATTCTTCGATCAAAGCGAGTTTCAAGCCAAAATTCTCTTCAGATTGTAATAATAACAATTCTGTCGCCATAAACAAGAGGTTAGCCGCCCCAAGGCCGGAAGGATTTACGTCGAGTGATAGAGAGAGGCGCTGGAGGATATCAAATAGATCACTTCCGGAAACAGTGACGGAAGGTGAATAGTGTTCGTTCTGTGGGAAAAATGCTCTAACATAGGAATTCAGCAGCCCCATTAGCTCGCTAGCATTGGAGCCATCCTCTTTATGTTTGAAGTAACCTTCGATAGCCTCATTCGCCTCATCAAAGATGGTCTCCAGCTCATGCCTGTTGGTACCGTCTTTTTGGAAGAGTTTATGTGCTTTAAGGATTTGGGCAAATCGTGAGCGCCTTCCAGGAGTTAATTCCGCATCGGCATCGCGTAGAGGCTTAAGATACGTGGTGCGCAAGAGCGCTCGTGGATCACCATCTATAGGAGTTCCAGTTGAATCCTGGCCCGCTCGCAAGTCGGTAACAATTCGGTTTCCTTTGTTTCGTGCGGTATAAGAAACTTTAAGGACATAACGCTTGACACCTTCAACGTCCTCATTGCCAAGCCATTCCAGGAATCTCCCTGCTTCCTGATCTGTAAGCCCACGGAAAATGCACTCGATTTTTAATTCTTCCGCTCTGTGTCCGCTTTCTGTATGAAAGTCGGATTCATCCAAGCGGATCCATTCTCTGCTCTGGGTTCCTAAGGTGTACCGGATTGCATCGACAATCGCAGTTTTACCAGAGTCATTCTCACCAATGAGGACATTCATTCCTTCATGGAACTGGATAGTTAATCCGGGTGGTGAACTTTCGATTGACCCACCACCAATCCCATGTTTTCTGAAATTCCAGAGTTTCAATTCAGAAAGATACATGTTACCTGCTTGTTCTGAGGAAATTCGGGCATTCTACTGCGGCATTTGGTCGAATACCTGCGTTGAAAATCATTGTCTCGGTGTTATTCAGCATAGTGAGGGTCATTCTTTCTTACACCTTCCAGTGGTTTTTGGAGGGCCAGAGTCGTTGCAGATGACTTGGTATCATCCAACTTTCGAGATGTTTTTCTGATTGACCTTTCTCTACACCTCTGCTTTGGATGAGGTTCTCTGCGGAGTGCGATTGTATAGATCGGTTGCTCAAGCATGGTGAAGCCCAGCCCATCAGCATCATTATTAACACACCAAAAACAGCCAAAACAGGTAATTCCAAAAGGCTGCACCTCTGCCTGACTAAAAAGGAGAGATCTTCAATTTTACGTGCTGGACTCATTTAAGCGTTCTTTGTACCCTTCATAGTATTACTTTTGCGATTCTATCTCCCGAGGCTCTTTTAGGAATTAGAGACAAAATTCTATTTTAAGGGTATAAATGGGCAAGCAATCACGGGATTTTTATGAGATGACCCTATAGAACACATGAGACCATTACCTCGGAGGGGACCTAACATACAGTTAGACAGTACTGCCGTTTGCGCGCTATGTGGGTGGTGTTCTGAGACGGTATGCAAAATGGAGGAGATGTAGTGGAGATTACACCAAATTCTCAATGATATTCTTCTGAAGGCCCTGTGTTTTCCTCAGATGCTGGATGAGGCGGAACTCTATCTGGCAGAATTGCCTATACTCATGTGCAATCTTACTTTGCTCTTCCTTTGGCGGAACCGGCATTGGAAGATTACCAAATCTCTCCGCACCAAGATGAGCAACTGAGGTCGTCTGACTTGCAATGGCAGCGAATACGCCAAAATGGAAACAGTACTGGAAAAATGCGTAAGCGAATTCTGTTAGCACCTTTCCACCAGGGCGGTAACGAATCAATGTATTTTGGAAGCAACAATCCTCTATCGCACCGTCATAAATTGCACACCTTCCAACAAGTTCACGACTTTGTCCTTCGTTGAGGAGGATATCTCCCTTTTGAAGGCTATAGGTCCCAAAGTCTTTCTCGTCAAAGTCCATCTCTAGGACGTCGTCGTAATTAAAGTAGCCATCGAAGACATTCGCCACCCGAAGGTAGGGTTTTGCCATTATCCCTGTTTGATATTTTGGGGCACGTTGCCTTCCAAGTTGGACAAGCCCTGTTTCACGTACTGGGAGACTGTTGTTGCCGTTAGGATTAGCAAATACAGAGCGCAGGTAAGATTTACGAAACGTTGCTGATTTTCTAGCCATGCCGGCAATTTCGCAACAGGCATCATCCGCCGCCCACAATACCTCCGCGATACGCTGCTGCTGCTCAAGCGGCGGGAGGTCGAATTCGAACTCCGCGAGATGCTTCCAGTTGGTTCGGGGAGAGAGCGAGCCGGCCGAGGTCTCGACCGCATACTGGAAGAATCGCTCGGAGAGGCAGATGAACAGCAGGAGTTCCGCCATGAGCCGGTCGTCCTTGGGTGCAAATACATAGATGTCGCCGGAGACCACCGCGTCAAACTCTGCCACGGCAACTTTTCGCTGGTATGCCCGGCGCTTGCCGAAGAGCACCTGCCCCGGCCGGCAACGGCGGGTGAAGGTGGTGCCATCCGCCACGTTGCCCCAAGTGCGAATATGCAATGAGCCGGGTTCGAGGTGTTCTAGACCGATGAAACGTTCGATGTCCGCCCCCGCGGGGTCGCGCTCGGTCTCGTTCAGGTTCTCGATGACATCGCCGAACCGAACCCGTTTCCACCCCCTCCGGTCAAATATCGGGAGGCTCGCCCAGTCGGGATTCGGCCGGGGGTCACCGGGAGCTGCCCAGGTGGTGATCACGAGCGACTTCCCCCACGAAAGGACCGCCCTTCTGGAGTAAGGCGGTAGCGCTGCTTGCTGCTGCGCGGTTTTTCGGGGATGGTCATCTCAACCAGGCCATCCTGGATGGCCGGCTGCAGATACGCTTTCCTGAAGTGTTCGCTATTCCGCAGGCCAAGAGCGTCCTGAAGGTCCCGGCGCGACATCTCACCATCGAGAGCCCTAAGGATCTGCATCACTTCCGTGGTGACTTCCGTGGTGACTTCCGTGGCGACTTCCCCGGTACCTGCCGTGACAACTTCCATGGCGACATTCGGGCTAAAGAAGGTCAGAGTAACGCCGCGGTCGTCTTCCGACCACTGCGGCAGAGGTAAGCCGCGTTCGGCGCAGGCCCTCCGGATCATCACGCTACCGCGTCCCATCTTCTCCATGTACCCACGCAGGTACAGCACGTGCGCAATGTCCGGGTTGCGGAGCACCGAGATGTGCCCCGACGAGAGGCTATCGGGGGTCACCCCTTCGGGAAATTTTCCAGAGTTCCAGATCTCCAGACGGCTTGAATATACACGGACGACAATCCCTCCGGAGAAATCGCTGTAGTCACGATGGGCAAAAGCATTGACCAGACCTTCACGGATGGCAGCCGGAGGATAGAGAGGTTCGTCCCGGCGTTCAAGATCGTTTTTGCCAAAGCGCGAAATTGTAGGAGTATTTCTCAGAATAAAATTATATACGCTTTCCAGTACCGGCACCAGCGGTCCCTCAAAGGGTTTCATGTCCAGGTAGGTGTCGTCTGCCCCGCCTGTCGTGAAGCAGGCCGCGCGGACGCGAACTTGCGGGTAGCGCATCGCGGGGTTGGCTCCGAAGAGCACATCACCAGCATTGGTCAGGCGGCCATACCTGGAGACAGCAAGGTCTTCAAGAACCATGACAGGATTTTCGCTGTCACGAAACCGGAACCACGGTCTCATACTCACTGCCCTCACCAGGGAATGAACCTCTTCTCTGTCCAGGTCCTCGTTTATGTCGGCAGGAGAGAAACGCCGCTCCCATCGCTCAGGCTCCACCTGCTTGCGGAGCACCATGTCGCGGATAGTCTCGACATCCGCTTTCCGGGTGACTTGACCTTTTCGAAGATAGATGACGTTCTCAAAAGCGTACGGCAGATCCTTGCCGGCCGGCACCTCGACGACGAGCAGTTCCTTCCCCCCAACCTCACGTACCTGAACAGAGACCAGTGTCCCCGGGGAAAGGCCTTGTTGCAGCCTCTGTTCGAGGCTCTTCACCAATTCGCCTGCCGCATCGACACCGATGACCGTCCCCCTCTCATCCACGCCGCAGACAACATAGCCACCTGACGTGTTCAGAAAGCCGCAGACCACCTGACCGATGACTCCGATATCCTGGCAATCGGACCTGAATTCAACGCTCTGTCCCTCCCCAAGCGATAGGAGTTCTCGAATTGCTCCCATCTTCATGATCGACCCCTCCTGTCCTGGATAGTCCGGGAGACATGGGCACTATCCCGGAAATTTTCCTTCACGAAGGCCTCGACTTCCTGGTAGCGCGAAAATTGTGCAGTCGCAAAGAGAGCCGCATCGTCATCGGACCTGAACTTCTGAACCCAGTTACCCTGCCGGTCCCGCAGGGGTCTCTCGGAAAGGATGGCCTCTTCGTACATATCGATGACACGGAGATCGTCCAGGATCTGGTTCTTCTCCAGGGAGAGTTCTCCCCGGCCTGCTGCTCCTCCATAGCCGAGGTGGCCCAGCAGCGACCTTGCAAAAACCACATGGTCATGGACAAGGAGCCAGCGGGGTTTGTTCAATACGATGGCTCTCTTCAACTCCTGATGCGTAATAGATTGCCTGTCCCCATCTCTCCCGCTTCCATAATGGGGAGTGATCAACCCGAGAAACAGGTCGCAGTCATCTACTGCCGCGATACAGTTTTCAAAAGCCGAGCGGCTAGAAAAAACCGGAACAGTCCCTCTGTGGGACATCCAGACATCATAACCGAACGCAGTCAAAAGCGTATAAATCCGATCCAGGAGTTCTTCGATACCGTACACGGTGGAGGAAACCATAATCGTGAGTTTCTTATTTTCCTTCATCCTTCCCTCCTGGAACGCCTGACTCGTTCTCATATTCTGTTGAGAGAATTACGCATAAGGCCTCTTGGGCACTACGTGAACTCTCCAGCCACGCCGATAACGCATCGGGAAGAGATGCATCCCCATACCGCCCTGGCTCCTCACAGACCATGCCCGCCGGCTGTGCGACGTAGAGCGGGATGCTCAGGTTCCCATCGTGAGCACGGATCTCCTCCAGCGTCGCCACGTATACGAACCCCGGTTCGTCCACGAACGTTCCATAAGCCCCGAAAATCCGCTCGATGTGCTCATCGGCGAGGAAACTCTGCGCCCGCTCGCGGGTGACTTCATCCACAGCGTTAATGAAGAGAATCTTACCTTGCCTCGCCTTTGGTTTTCTCGTCCGGCAGATCACCACGCATGCCTCCATCGGCGAGTTGTAGAAGAGATTCGGCCCGAGCCCCAGCACGCACTCGATCAGGTCAGCCTCGATCAGCTTCCGCCGCATCTCTGCCTCCTCCTGCCGGAAGAGGACACCGTGGGGGAAGAGGATCGCACACCGGCCGGTCTCCTCGTCCATGCTGGCCAGGATGTGCTGCCAGAAGGCGTAGTCGGCCCGGCCCTGCGGCGGCGTGCCGAAGACATTCCGCCCCCAGGGATCGGCGGCAAAGGCAGAACGGTCCCACTGTTTGATGGAGTAGGGCGGATTTGCCAGCACCACATCAAACCGCTGCAGGCGGTCGCCTTCCACGAATTTGGGCTCTGAGAGGGTATCGCCTCGCACGATGTGGAAATCCTCGATGCCGTGGAGGAAACAGTTCATCCGGGCGATGGAGGAGGTCATCAGGTTGCGCTCCTGCCCATAGAGCTTCACGTTGCGCCACTCCAAACCCCGGCGGCGCAGGTGGGCGATGGCAGAGAGGAGCATGCCCCCGGAACCGCAGGTCGGGTCGTAGATGGTCTCGCCCGGCTGCGGCTCCAGCATCTCGGTCATGAGATGGACGACGGTGCGGTTCGTGTAGAACTCGGCCGCGGTGTGGCCTGAGTCGTCGGCGAACTTCTTGATCAGGTACTCGTAGCCGTTACCGAGCTCGTCCTCGGGCAGGTTGGCGACGGTGAGCTCGAGCGAGGAGAAGTGCTCGATGAGGTCGCGGAGCATGGCATCCGAGAGGCGGTCCTTGTTGGTCCACTGTGCATCGCCGAAGATCCCGTAGAGTTTGTCGGGGTTCGCGGTCTCGATCGCCCGCATGCCGGCCTGGATGACCTGCCCGACATCCCGTGCGGCTTTCCGCACCTCGCGCCAGTGGGCTTCGGGTGGGATCTGGAACCGGTGGTTCTCCGGGAACGCGGCAAAATCAATATCCCCGCCGGACTCCGCAAGTGCCGTCTCTGTCTCCTCGTCGTAGACGTCGCAGAGGCGCTTGTAGAAGAGCAGCGGCATGATGAACTGCTTGTAGTCGCCGGCATCGATGGTTCCCCGGAGGAGGACGGCCGCCCCCCAGAGATAGGATTCGAGCTGCTGCTGCGTGATGCGGGCGGTCACGGCGTCTCCCTCCCGGCAGCATCCATCTGTTCAGGTATGGACCTCGTCGTCACGCAGGCACACAGCACAACAACATGGTCCCCACTTCGTCCCCACTTGGTCCCCACCTGGTTCGCGGGTTCGATGTTCGCCCGGATACCCTGGTGGGAGCGGATGAACAGGCCGAGCCTCTTCATGACAGAAGACCTTCCCGCTTCAGTATGTTTATGAACCGCTCTTCAGCTGCAAACGCCGCCACCGCACTCTCGCGGAGTTGCTGCAGCGCCTCTTCGACGGTCGGCACTTCCTCTTCGACTCTCGGCTCGACATAGCGAGGAATATTCAGGTTGCAATCATTCGATGCGATCTCCTCAAGCATCACCACCCGGGCAACCCCTTCCACATCTGCAAAGTCCCGATACCAGCCGTAAATGCGGTCAACATGCTCGGGGAGCAGTTCGTTCTGGGCGCGACCGGTCTTGTACTCCTTCGAAGCGTCAACAATAAGAACCTTGTTCCTCCGGTCCCCGGCTTTGCGCTGGCGGAAGACGAGGATGCAGGCGGCGAGGCCGGTGCCGTAGAAGAGGTTCGGACCAAGGCCGATCACCGCTTCGAGCACGTCCATGCCAAGGATCTTCTTCCGGATGGCTCCCTCTTTCCCCATGCGAAAGAGCGCCCCGTGCGGCAGTACAACCGCCATGCGACCGGTTTTGGGCGCCATCGATCGGATCATGTGCTGCACCCAGGCGTAGTCGCCGCTTTTTGCCGGCGGCATTCCGGCAAAGTTGCGGCCGAACGGATCGCTCGCCCAGACCTCTTCGCCCCATTTCTCCAGGGAGAATGGAGGATTTGCGATGACGCAATCGAAGGTCGCCAGGTTATCGCCCGAGAAGAACGCCGGGTGGCGGAGGGTATCGTCACGCACGATCTGAAAGTCCTCTGCCCCGTGCAGGAACAGGTTCATCCTGGCGATAGCCGAGGTGGTGAGGTTCCGCTCCTGGCCGAAGAGTTTGCCCCAGAGCGTCCGGTCGTCGCCGTGAGCCTCTCGCACGTGGTGGATGGCCTCAAGCAGCATACCTCCCGTTCCGCAGGCCGGGTCGTAGATGGCCTCGCCCTCGTGCGGGTCGAGTATATTGACCATCAGCCGGACTACCGAGCGCGGCGTGTAGAACTCTCCTGCCTTCTTGTTCGTGAGATCGGCGAACTTCTTGATGAGATACTCGTAGGACTGGCCGAGAATGTCAGCCTTCGCCGCCTGATTTCCGAGATTGATCCGGGAAAAATGCTCAATAAGGTCGCGCAGTAGGGCGTCTGAGAGGCGGTCTTTGTTCGTCCACTGCGCGTCGCCGAAGATCCCGTAGAGGGTGTCCGGGTTGGCTGTCTCGATGCAGCGCATCGCTTTCTGGAGGGCCTGCCCGACGTTTGTCGTTACCGTGCGGACATCGTTCCAATGACATTCCCGCGGGATCTGGAACCGGTAGTTCTGCGGAAACCGGGCGTACTCCTCATCGCCTCCGGATTCTGCAAGAGCCGCCTGGTACTCCTCATCGTGCACATCAGAAATTCGCTTGAAGAAGAGAAGCGGAAAGATATAGGTCTTGAAGTCGGCCGCGTCGACAGGCCCACGCAGGATGTTTGCGGCTTCCCAGAGGTGTGATTCGAGTTGAGCGAGGGTTATTGTCGTGACATCCATAGCGTAACCTCAAGAGAAGCGGATACGGAGAGGATAGGAAAGGCGGAACAGTTCTATCTGTATATGCCGTCTGTGTCTCTCCTCTACGGCCGTTCCAGCACTTAAGTATCAATTTTGGGTTGGGACTATATTAACTACCATCTTCTGTGCCAGGATCTTTTTCAATATTTTGCCAAACATCTTGCAGATAGAGGAGAAGATCCCTAGGCATAAACGATCTCGCCGAGAACAGCATCCCGGATCCGGAGTTTCAGGGTATCGGCAATAACGAGGTCCGTCTTCCGCCCCAGGAGATCCTCAAGGTAGAACTTGAGTAAACGTCGAACTGATCCGGCTGTACTGGCATATCAGCGATCGAATCAGCAGGAATATTCTCAAGGAAGAGCGAGCACCATACGGTAAGAGAATTCTTTCGACACTATCGAAAAAATTGATAGCAGAGTACGGGCCCGGACATGTGGCGGAATACCTGACCGAGCTGCCGCCCAGAGCCGTGCTGGAGGAGAGGCTGAAGGCAGCAATCTCTGTTGCACGGAAACAACTGGAGATGCGATATGACGTAGACGCGGGGAAATCACCGAAGATAGGAGACGAATAGCCGGCGACAGGGGGTCGTACTCCTGAAGCCTATGCAGCCGATCAAACTCCATGCGGATGCTTGCCAAATAGGGGTGCGGTGAGAGCCGCTACTGTCGCCACGTTCTCCCGGCCGTAAACGGGGGCTTTTCAGCAAGGGAGCCCACTCTCGGATCCCCCAAAAAAGAAGCCCAAACCGGCGCCATTTCTAGATCTTAACGAAGGCTCCCGATCTAGGAACCTATCACGGAAATGTCCGTCACTCGATGCCCGGGGGAATCTGCTTCGCCGCCTCCCCGATGGTGATGAACCGGTGCACGACAGTAGATACATGCGATCGCCTACGAACTTCTCAAATTTGTAAAGAGAACCCAGCCGGTGCCGCCCGGGATTTATAAGTCCGGGCAGCACAAACACTGGACCATGGAAAGGCCCGCCGGAAACGCCACCAGCCCTGATCATCCCCCCGTCTATCTTCCCCTCGAAACAGCCGACGTCGAAGAGGCGGCCCGGCTCTACACGGACGTCTTCATCGCCGACGAGCCGACAACGCACCGCCATGCACCGGACCCGGAGATCTTTCTGCCGTATGCACGGTGGTACGCCGAACATCTTGCAACAAAAGAGCTGAGCCATATCGCCCGCGATAGACGGACAGGCGAGATCGCCGGGTTCATCTTCTGCCTTGACCTCGCCGGCGACCTCGCAGCCGAAGGGGCGACGATGGCGGAGTTTCTTGCCCAGTTTCGTGAAACAGTCGAGATGCTCGACGAACTGGAAGGACGGTACATCGACCGGGACAAGATCGCCGCAGGCACCGTGCTGCATATCTTCCAGATCGGCGTAGCCCGGCCGTACCGCGGGTGCGGGCTGGCGCAGGCGATGATCCGGCGTGCGCTTATCTCTGCCCGGAGGCGTGGATTTTCCCGGGCGGTTGCCGATTGCACCGGCCCGACCTCCAGAAGAGCGTTTGAACGCTGCGGCTTTGTGCAGGCAGGCATTCTACCCTACGATTCGTTCAGCACAAACGGCGTTGCGTTCTTTTCGGGCATCGACGGCGGGATCTCCCTGATGGTCAGGGAGATCGAGACGGCATAACACTCCCCTCAGTCGCGGCACCGGAACTTCAAAAATAAGGTGACGCGATGCACCGGCCTGATCTTCAATGTGGCTACTATGATATCTGCTCTATATTGTCTTCTCCAGCACCCACCCAACCAGTCCCGCGTTCACGACCATCCCGGAGAGTTGCCGGGGAGGGACCAGCACCACCCCCGACTCCGCGGGCGCCTCGTATACTGCCAGGGCGTCGTCGGGAGAGTGGACAACATAGAAGAGCTTCTTAAAATCGTCCGGATTGAACTGCTCTGCATACTCGCGGAACTCGGGAAGGGTCGATCTCGATTTCACCTGGACCTGGTAGGTCTCTCTGTTGATCGGATCCTCGAACTCGATATCCGCAAATTTCATCGCCTTACCGACGACGCTCCTCCGCCTCCAGCCTGCTCCCGAAAAGACCAGATCGACGAGCACCTCGAAATCTCTCCAGTGCAGGTGCCGGATCAGGGCCTCGGTCCGGCAAACCAGGTCTTCCCGTGCGTCGACGACCGCGGCATACTCGGGCGTATGCTCGCCGTTGATCAGGCGCCTGAGGGTATCGAGCGGCCTGACCGTGCAGGAAGTGGCCTGGTAGGCCTGCAGCTGGGCAACGGCGCCGGGCAGCGTATTGACCAGGAGCGATTTGCCCTGGATGCTCCGATCATGCCAGCCGCCGTCGAGCAGGCGGTATTTAGAGATCTCGTCCTCAAGGATCGGGCCGTTCTGCAGCCGGCACCACCAGAGCTTCGAGTCAGTGAACGTGATCCATACATCGTCGTGGCTCGAGCCGTGGATCGTTTTGAGGGAGTTGAAGTCGTGGGTGGCACTTCCCGGGTTGCTGACCTTATCCCGGATCGCGTCCTCGATTCGGTCCCATCTCTCCCGGTGGATATCATCGAGGCTGACATTGGTCCAGCCGATCCGCATCTTTCCTTCCTTGATGCTTGATTGCTCCCACTTCCCCTTCTCTCCCAGCTTGATGTAGTAGGCGTGATCGAAGTCGATGTTCTCCATGGTCCCCTCCCCGGAATATGAAACGCTACTGGATTCCGATACGTAAAAAGGTAATGCTGCGCTCTCATTTCGCTAAAGCGTCCGGTCGAATATCGGGAGGCTTATCCGGCCATTCTATTGGGTGTATGGCCGGAGCGTCGGCCGTCCTATAAGGAATGAGATCCCGATGCGAAAGAACCTAAATACATGCACATACACATACACAGTCATGGGAACCAGGACAATCAGCATTAGCGACGACGCATACGAGAGGCTTTCCCGGTTAAAAGGCCCCTCGAACATGAGTTTTTCCGAAGTAATCCTGAAGTATACCCCGCCGAAGAAGAAACTCTCCGAGATCCTCAAGGAGTTCGGGCCGAACCCCGCGCTGGCCGACTCGGTCGAGGAAGCCTCACGCGAGATGAGGAAGGCTTCGATGCGAGAGGTCGACTTCGATGCCGACGCTTGATACGTCCCTGCTTGTCGACCTGATCCGGCACGACCCGGAGGCGATGAGAACGCTCGAGGCGATGGAGCGGGAAGGGCTGCCCCTCGCAACCACCGCAATCAACGCCCTCGAACTCTACCGCGGGGCATTCCTCTCAACATCGGTGCAGGAGAACCTCCGGGAAGTCGAAGCGATCACACGGGCGCTGATCGAACTTCCCGTCACGGACGAGACCTACCGGATCTTCGGCGCACTCGCTGCCGAACTCCGGGGAAACGGCAATCCAATCGGGGACTTCGACGAAGTAATCGCAGCAATCACGCTCGCCGGCGACGGCGAGATCGTCACCCGGGACCGTCACTTTACCCGGGTTCCCGGACTGAGAGTCAGGAGATATTAAGAATCCGGGCGATGAAGAGCGGGATCAAGCGTGGATAAGGCATAGTCCGGGGCTCTTGCGCTCTCACCGTATCGCCTGCTAGCAAACATCCGAGGGCATTGAGTAATCTCAACGGAGTACAGCCATAATCCGGGACCGCAACCGAGAGACGAGTCCTTATTCGCGCCGAATTATGATATCCGTCCCGTCCCCGGCAACTGCGCTCCAGAACTTCGTGACAAGTGCACGTGCCTCGGTTTCCGGCATCAACCCGCCCAGCGGATCAACCTTCGGGCAGAGTTTGCTCATCTTCAGAGTGACCGTACATGTATCCCTGCCCCTATCGACCCGTGCCATCATGTGGGGATATAAGCCGGCAATCGATCGGCCGGCTCGTGTAAATAGCGCAGCTGCCATGATTCCAGTGCGGACAGGCTGCACCATTCCCTGGCGTTACGATGTAGATACCATTGGACTGCTGCACGAGAAGGTTCTCCTGTGATTCTTAAAGTGTGCTTCATACTCGGCCCCGTCAGCATGAGCCCGTTCAACCACGTACAACAGTGCTGATCCGTGCTGCACGTGCCGCACAGGTTGTCCATCACGCTCTCCATCCCGCAACCTCCGGGCACCGGGCTGTGGCATTGATCTTTTAATACACATGGTGTCGCTGCAGCCAATGAGGGTTTCCGGGACCATGCCCCCCCGAATGACCCCGGAACATACCCGGATAGGATAAAAAGGGGCTGTTAAACCCGAAAGGTCCGGACTACTGTCATTTCATCCAGCCCAGTCTCCGGACCAGGCTGCTCCATCTCAAAGGGATCCAGGAGAACTCTCGCAAACAGCCCCAGGACCGGGAATTACCGATATCGGGCAAATGAAGTCAAGATCGGGCTTGCCCTCTGCAAGCGTATAAGAATGATCACATCAGGGCGGTCGTGGTCCATGAGCAAACTTTTCTCCAGATCCTCTATCCATATACGGAGGCTGGCTATGACGGAGAAAGAGAGGATGTTACACGGAGAACTCTATTTCGCATACGACGAAGAACTGAAGCGGGATCGCCTGAGAGCCAGAAGATTGACACGATTATTCAATGGGACGACTGAAGAGGAATTGGAATATCGGACAGAGTTGCTCAAGAAACTCTTTCAATCCGCGGGTGATCACATCTTTATCGAACCGCCGTTTCGCTGTGATTACGGCAGTCAAATCCGTATCGGCGACAATTTCTACGCAAACTATGACTGCATCATCCTCGATGTCTGCGCTGTGACCATAGGCAATCATGTCTTCTTTGGCCCCCGGGTCGGCGTCTATACTGCCGCGCACCCGATCGACGCAGAGGTGAGGAACGCGATCCTCGAGTACGGACGACCGATAACGATAGGCGATAGTGTCTGGGTTGGAGCTGATGTTGTCATCAATCCTGGCGTAACAGTCGGGAACAACGTGGTTATCGGCTCCGGCTCCGTCGTGACGAAAGATATACCCGACAACGTAATTGCTGCCGGCAATCCGTGCAGGGTCCTGCGTCCAATAACGCTTGAAGATAAGGAGTACTGGGAGAAGCAAAGAAGAGAATATGAAAAATCAGCCTGAGAGAGGTGCATTAACCCATGAAAGCATCAGATGAAACTATTAGCGTCAAGAAACGCTGATCCTCCCCCTATTTCGGAGATATCCACCAGTAGAGTTCACCAGATCCGGTTCGGCCAACTTCAGGGCATATTCTTCCGGGGCGTTGAACTTCGCTGTCTTTCCGGGCTGCTTCTTCAGCCGGACGACCGCTCTCCCCTTCCCCCGGCGCAGGGGCTGATCGAGCAGGATCATCGTATCATCGATCAGTCTTCCATCGACTTCTACCGGCATCTGACCGGAGCATACCCCAAGACCGCTGCTCATTCCGCAGAGGTACGGCTGCGGCGGCCTGCCGCCGGTCTCGATCGCTCCGCATCCACTGTATCAGACCGATCGTCGTGGCTCATGCCTGGGCGTGCAGCCCACGCCGCCCCATCATCGGTGAGCCGGTAGACGATCCAGTTCCCCTGCGCCTCGCCGGCGATCAGGCCTGCCTTTCTCAGGACGCCAAGGTGGTAGGAGAGCTTCGAGTCTGCGATGCCGAGCACCGCCTTGATGACGCAGACACAGAGCGGCTGGACAGCGAGCATCGCGAGGACCTTCAGCCGCAACGGGTCGGCGAGTGCGCGGTGGAGGGCGCTCGCCCTCGCCAGGGTTTCATCTTCCGGCAGCCGCTCTACCAGCCCTGCGATCCCCCCGCACCGGCAGAGCGACTTCTCGACTTCTGGTGGGAGAGGAAGCGTATCTTCCCGGCACTCTCTCTTCTCCTCCACAATACCCTCTCTTTGCACTGGTATGAAACGAGGCTGCATATACCTTTTCAAGGCTACCATACGCTTCATTATCCGTGCATTTCATACGGAATGCCCTGGCGAGCAGGAGTCGGGAGCAATATCAGTTACCTCCTGAGGTCAGGCAGAGGGCTGTCGCAGGGCCACTCTACCGCACCCGGCATCGAACAGCATAACCTTTATGCTCGACCCCGCAGACATTAGTTCAAAATAATTTGAATTAGAGGATCCCGGACTCCGGCGAGGTACACCATGATCGACATACTCATCAGCGCCCTCTCGTCAGGGCTTGCCTCCGTGCTCGACTACCTCTCGGCGCACGTCCTCACCTGCCTGGTCCCGGCGTTCTTCATCGCCGGCGCCATCGCAGCCTTTGTGAAGAAGGACGCGATCCTGAAGTACTTCAGTCCGGACACGCCCAAACACATCTCCTACGGGATCGCATCGGTCTCGGGGACGATCCTTGCCGTCTGCAGCTGCACGATCCTGCCCATATTCGCCGGCATCCTCAAGAAAGGGAGCGGCATCGGCCCCGCGACGACGTTCCTCTTCGCGGGACCGGCCATCAACATCCTCGCGATCATCTACACCGCCCGGGTGCTCGGGTTCAGCCTCGGGGTGGCGCGGGCGGTCTCTGCGGTTGTCCTCGCCATCGTCATCGGGCTTTTTATGGCGCTGATCTTCCGGTCGACGGACGTCGAGACGCTCAAGAAGAAAGCGATGGCGCCGAGCGTCGCCGGGGCGTGCGAGGAGGAGAAGCCGCGCTGGGTCACGCCGGCGTTCTTCGCCCTCCTGGTCGGGGTGCTGGTCTTCGGAGCGTCGCCGCTTGAGTGGGTGATCCGGCTCTCGATCGTCTACGTCCTCACCCTCGCGATCGCCGTCCTGCTCATCTACTACTTCGATAAGGACGAGGTGACCGACTGGGGGCTGGAGACCTGGGATTTGACGAAGAAGATCTTTCCCATCCTGATCGGGGGGACCTTTCTCGTCGGGATCATCGCCTTCTTCCTCCCGCCGGAGACCTTCCAGCCCTACTTCGGGAACAACTCGCTCGGCGCCAACTTCCTTGCGGCCGTTGTCGGGATGATCCTCTACATGCCGACGCTGCTCGAGGTCCCGATCATCGGGACCACCTTCGGCTACACCACCGGGCATATGGCCGCAGGGCCGGCACTTGCCCTCCTGCTCGCGGGCCCGACGGTCAGCCTGCCGTCCATCCTTGTCCTCCAACGGATCATGGGGGCGAAGAAGACGGCGGCCTACGTGGGGCTGGTGGTCGTCTTCGCGACCGTTGCCGGGTTCCTGTTCGGGAACGGGATGTCACTACTCTAGGAGAGAACTCATGGAGACAGAGAAGCGAGAGAAACCCTGCTGCGCTGCCGAAGCGCTGCGGCGCGTCCGCCGGATCGATGTCGGCGGGGTCGTCGTCGGGCTTGCGATGCTCGACGATATCCTGGCCGATACAGTCGCCCGTAACCTCCCCGGCGAGACCGCCATCGGCGACGAACTCATCAAACAGGTAAAGATCTACAACTACATCCCGAAGGAGGCGGAACCGCTCTACCGGGCGGCGCTCCTCTGTGAGTATCAGAACGAGGTGACGAAACGATGAAGGTAGAAGTGCTTGGAACCGGCTGCGCCAGGTGCAAGCGGCTCGCAAAGAACGTTGAAGCGGCGATCAAGGACCTCGGTATCGAGGCCGAACTCGTCAAGGTCGACGATATCACCGAGATCATGGACCGCGGCGTGATGCTGACCCCTGCCCTCGCCGTCGACGGCGAACTCAAAGTCTCCGGCCGGGTGGCGGACGTCAAGGAGATCAAGGAGCTCCTGCAGGGGTGAGACCCTTTCAGCCGCCGTGCTTGAGGCGATCAGGATGTGAACTACGGGCTCAAGCCTCTGTGGGTGGTCCGCTGGCGCTCCGGACGTCTGACCCGCTCGGCGTCCCGGCGGTCTTTGCCGTAGCGACCCCTCTGCCGGTGATCGCGAAGGTGAGGAGCGCACAGAAGGCAGCGGAGAAGTTCGAGTACTGGACCCGGTGTGTTGTGGGAGTGCTCTTCATCGGGATCAGGGATATCTTCTTGTGGCAATGCTGCTCGGGTGAGGTTGAGTAAGAAAAAAATGCGGTGCTCTACCACGCATCACTGCGCTGCCTTCTTCTCCTGCACCGGCGGATTCTTGATCGTAACGTCGACCGACTTCGAGTTCTTCCCGCGAACCTCCACCTTATACGTGCCCGGCTCGGGGAACTTGTGCGCGAAGAACGTGTAGGTCTGCGGGCCGCCGGCCGAAAGGTCCTGTTTCTTGCCGACCAGCGCGCCGTTGATCCACAACTGCGCCTTGAAGTGCGTATCCCAGTCCGAGGAGGGGACACCTTCGTTGTCGAACCAGTAGCCGATGCTCACCGAGACGTTCGGAAAGTAGTACGGATTGCCGCTCTCATCCCGGCCGCCGCCTGTGCTGCCGCTGACCGTGGCAGTTGCTTCTACGGAGTTTATGGTTGCATCCCGATAGGTAGGAGACATGGCACCCAATATATAAAAGAAATATAATAATTTTACTTTCATCTGGTGCTGGCGGGTTGGTCAGCCGCATGAGAGATTCTTTTGCCGCCGGCCAGGTTCCCATGCGATCCCGGGAAGCCGGAGAATTCACCATTGGAAGTTCAAAATGCGAGGGGTGGGATTCGAACCCACGGACCCCTGCGGGACCGGATCTTAAGTCCGGCGCCGTTGGCCGGGCTTGGCTACCCTCGCTCAAAAAGTGCCATTATCTATTCTCCATCGCATGTATTAAGTCCAGCGCCCGCATGCCGCCGGGGAAAACTCGATCCGGCAACCGTTCTCCAGGGTGACTCCCGGGCCCAAGGTATTTGAGGCCAGGCCTGAAGGTTGGAGGCTGCCATGGAGACGAACCGTAACCCGGAGAGTCCCGAAATGCCCTACCGGCACATCTGGACCGACGAAGGCGGCGTGAACCGGCAGGACCGCTGCCGGATGAGCAACTTTGCATTCGCGAACATATCGGAGGGTGCGGCCCCGTCGCGGATCGGGAGCCCCGGCGGCCCGGCCCGCCGCGTCGTCGTCCTCGTCCTGCCCGACAAGCAGGGGCGCAGGGGTCACCGATCGGGGACGGTGGGCGACCGGCCTGCGGTGCTGATGCTCGTGCAGGTGGCGCGACGCTCAAGCCCCGGCCGGCCCTGCCTGCCCGGATAACCGACCTTCACGACAGCCGTCGGCCCGCGAAACGCCCGACGGCAGTTGCAACAGATATCGATGCAAACCGAGATAGACCGATGACGGAGACCAGAACACTTCTTGCGGCGCTCTCGCTCGTGATTGCAGGCGCCTGCTTCCTCGCGTATCCTGCGATCCGGCCCTACACCGACGAGACCTCTCTTGCCGGCGCCGAAGCCTTCGCCTCCCCCGCCTGGCTCCTCTCGCACACGCTTGCCATCGTCGGGTTCATCCTCCTCGTGCCCGGCCTGCTCGGCCTCTACAGCCGCCTCCGCGAAACGAGGGCCGAATCGTTGGGCATCATGGCCCTCGTCCTGACCTGGGCCGGCGTCGGGCTGACCCTCCCCTACTACGGGGCCGAGACCTTCGCGCTCGCCGCCGTGGGCCGGGAGGCGCTCCGGCAGAACAGCGTGGACCTGCTCGTCACGCTCTCGGACGCGATCCGGTTCGGGGAGGGCGTCTGGTTCTTCGGTGCAGGCCTCCTCGCCCTTGCGGCCGGCGCGGTCCTCTTCGGGGCTGCGATCTGGCGGTCGAGCGTCCTTGCCCGGTGGAGCGGGATCCCTCTCGCGCTCGGCTTCGCCCTCTTCCTCCCGCAGTTCTTCACGCCTCCGGCGGTCCGCATTGCCCACGGGCTGCTCGTCCTAGTCGGGTGCTGGCTCGCGGCATGGAGCATGGTAAATTCCGGAAGAAAAGAAAAGCGATTGATATAGGAGAGATCAGGCCAGCCGCCGCATCACCCGCGCCAGCCGGTGCATCCCCTCCGCGATCTCCTCCTCGCCCGCCGCCGAGAAGTTCAGGCGGATCGTCCCCTCCCCGCCGCCGTTGACGTAGAACGGTACTCCGGGGAGGACCGCGACGCCCTCTTTGACGCCCTCGCGGAAGACCTCCATCGACGAGACCCCGGAGGGGAGGGCCGCGGTCATGAACATCCCCCCTTCGGGGTTGGTATGAGTCATCCCCGACGGCATCAGGTCGTCGAGGAGATCGCACATCAGCCGGCAGTGCCTGCCGTAGACTGCCGAGATCTTTCGGACGTGGGCGTCGAGGTCGTGCGTTGCAAGGTAGCGGTGGAGAATCACCTGGCAGAGGAAGTTCGAGTGGAGGTCGGCCGCCTGCTTTGCGACGTTGAACTCCCGCAGGACCGGCACCGGGGCGAATATCCAGCCTATCCGCATACCGGGGGCGACAATCTTTGAGAACGACCCCGAGATCACCGTCTGGTCCGGGAGGTAGCGCTTCACCGGCGGCCGGGGCTGCCCGTCAAAGAAGAGCTCCCCGAAGGCGTCGTCCTCGTAAAAGACCGTCCCCGTCCCCTCGAGGACCTCCGCGACACCCCGCCGCTTCTCCTGGGAGTAGGTCGTCCCCGAAGGGTTCTGTGAGTTCGGGATGCCGTAGAAGAACTTCGGAACATGCTTCCGGACGACCGACTCAAACGCCCCGAGATTCGGCCCGTCCTCTTCGAGAGGGACCGGATGAACGACAGGCTCGTAGAGGGAGAAGGCCTCGATCGCGCCGAGGTAGCCGGGTCGCTCCATCCCGACGGCGTCCCCGGGATCCAGGAAGATCTTTGCGACGAGGTCCAGACACTGCTGGGAGCCGTTGACGATCTGGATCTCCTCAGGGGTCGCCGGGAGGCCGAGTCTTCTCCGATAACGGTCGGCGATGAACTCCCGGAGGGGGAGGTAGCCGTCCGTCGTGGTATACTGGAGCGCTTTGCGCCCGTCCTCTGCGAATACCTCGCGGGCCGCGTCCCGGATCCCCGTAACATCGATATACGCCGAGCCCGGAAGGCCGCCGGCAAACGATATCACCCGGGGGACCGCCGAGACCCGGAAGAGCTCCGCAAGAAACGACTCCGGGACCCGCCCCATCCGACCAGAGAACCGGTAATTCATGATGATCAGGTTGGGACGCGGGGAACGAAAAGGTGCCGGGTCTCTCCGGGCCGGCGGCGCAGTTCACTGGAGCGCGATATAGGCGACGACCGAGAGGAGGAACGCGAGGACGAGGATCATAAAACTGATCGGGGCGATGAACGCGAGCATCGCGTTGACGGTGCTCGCCAGCTGCGAGACCCGCTGCGACCCGAAGACGACGATCCCCTCGCACGAGGCCGTTGCCGCCCCCACTCGTGCCTCCGAGAGGTCGGCGATCGCTTCGGTGACCGCCTGCTCGACATACGGGACGATCTCCTCTGCCGGCACCATGTAGCCGACCGGGTTCTTCCCGGTGATGGTGTTCACTGTATGCGTGTCGGTGGTCATGATCTCGGCCTCGTCGACGTGGCTGAGCACCACGGAGCGAAGGCGCTCCCGGACACCCTCCGCCACGTTGTTCCCGTCGATCAGGACGTAGGCCGCTTTCTTCCCGCCGACCTCGGTCGCCAGCACCTGGACCCCGAGCGACCCGAACCCCTGCTCGCGGGTGAACGGGACCCGGACGTGGGAGACCCCGATCGCAAGCGGCTCGTGGGGGAGGTCACGCGCGGCGGTGAACCCCGCACGTGCGGCGGCGATGTACTCCGTCGCGATCTTCGTCGCCGGGAGGACCGGGGAACCCACGCTGGTCATGCAGTTGTGGGCGTCGACGAACGCAACGTGGGAGAAGCCGCACCGCCCTTCGGCCATGATCGCAAGGCCGATCGAGTAATCGAGGTCCTCCGTCCGGTCCGGGGACCGGGTGCTCACCATCAGGAGGGCGTTCCCGAACCGCTGGCAGAGGATCGAGACCGAACCGGAGACCACCCGGACCGGGCGGCTCGCGGTGGCGGCGAAGGTAAGCCCCTCCCGGGACGCCTCCACAGCGCAGGCGATCTTATGGATCTCACTCTCCGAGACCAGGTTGAAGTCGTGGGTGGCGCACCCGTGGGCGACCAGCGTCTCCTCAGGAAACGTGTCGTGGAGGATCCGTGGGAGGTTGCCGCCGCCGACGTCGCCCATCGGGCCGGGGTGGACGTTCGGGACCGTGAAGAGGACATTCTTCCCTGCATCGCGGGAGAAGAAGAGCGAGACCTCCGGGACGTAGACCTCCTCGCCGATCTCGCGGAAGAAGTCCTCCATGTTCTTCGAGCCGTCCGTCAGGTGGGCGATGAAGGTATTGAGGAAGTTGAGCCCGCTGATCTGGAACGCCCTTCGTAACGGCCGCTCGATGAGCCAGATCAGGAAAACAAAGACCATCCCGAAGACCGCCTGGAGGAGGAGGGCGTACGGGACGAACCCGGGCGTGAAGAACCAGGCCCCGACCGCTATCCCGGCCGCGCTCTGGAGGAACGCGGGGAGGACCATCCGTGTGATCCGGTAGTCGGCGACGGCTACGAGGACCAGCAGCCGGAGGCCGAAGACCAGACCGAGAGCGACCGCGTAGAGCGTTGGGAAGAGTCCCCGGCCGAAGACCAGAATCGGCGAGAGGCTCAGGATCACCGCAAGAACCGTACAGGCCAGGGCGAGGAGGGCCGAACGATTGCAGGTGATTTGCCGGCCGGATGCACGCACCAGCGGCACGGTCAGCAGGAAGGCGACCAGTGCCGGGACCGAGAAGCCGAGCGTGCCAAGCAGGAAGAACTCGTGCCCGGCCCGGTACGTGGCGGCGTCGATGACGAAACCGAGCACGACAATGAGCCCAAGCGACCGCGGCCAGGATGGGGCGGAGAAGATGTAGCGAGTCAACCGTTCGACACGCACATCAGGGCCGGATTCCATCAGGTATCCCCGGGTTCCGCTATCAGGCCGTGGGCAGAAGCCGGCAGTCTTCTGCCGACAGACCGCACGTTATATTGCATCTTTCAGGTAAATATTTCCCCCGGTTCGCCAAAGACCTTCCGGTACCGGGCCATCATCCGGTCCCAGTCCGGGAGGTTCGTCTGGGTGCCCATCCTTTCAACGACAAAAGACGAGACCACCGCCCCTGCACGACAGCAGTCAAGCGGGGCATAGCCCTTCCGGAACGCAGCGAGGAAACCGGCCCGGTAACCGTCGCCGGCGCCGGTGGGGTCGACAGCCTCTACCCGGACGGCCGGGACGTTCTGCTCCTCGCCGTCCATGCAGAGGACGCTTCCTTCCGCCCCCCGGGTCGTAACCACCATCGGGACCGACGCGACGAGCGCTTCCCGCTCCAGCCCGAGCATATCGCACATCCGGTCCATCTCGTGGTTGTTCGAGAAGAGGATATCGATCTTCGCGAGGATGATCTCGAGCTGCTCCGGGGTATAGCGGATGAGGTCCTGGCCCGGGTCGAATGAGGCGAACCTGCTCTTCTGGGCGACCCTGACGTTGAAGTCGGGGTCGGCCGTCGCCATGTGGACGAAGTCGAGAGCAGGGGCCTCCGCCCGGGAGAACGCAGCGGACGCGCCCCACTCAAAGAAGGTCTCCTGGTCGCCGTCGTCGTCCGTAAAGACGTACGCGGTCGCGGTGCGGGCATCCTTGACCATCGAGAAGTCCTGCACGATCTCAAGGTTGTGCAGCCACAGGTCGTAGTCGCTGCCCGGGAAGTCGCCGCCGACCGATGAGACGAGCCGGCACCGCTCACCGAGGGTCGCAATCCCGGCCGCGATATTCGCCGCTCCGCCACCAAAGTAGACCGAGTGACCGTTGATATAGGTCGAGTTGTGCCGTCCGGGAAGTTTCGGCACCCGGAAGAGGTGGTCGATGGCGGTATGCCCGACGACAGCTATCACAGTTCCTCCACCTCCTGGACCTTCAGTGGGACGTCGCGCAACGCCTTCCCGACGACCGACTTCGCTATCCTGGCCGCGTGTTCACCGGACTCCGCACGGAAGACCTTCATCTGGAGCACGAGACCGACAAGGGCGGTGTTCGCCACCACAAGAGCTGTGTCAAGATCCCCCTCGCAGAAGGGGCAGGCGCTCATCCCGGCCTCGATCTCCACAAACTTCGCCGAGGGGTTGAGTCGTTTCCCCGCCTCGCTGATCGCGATGCTCACGGCGTCGTCCATGGACTTGACGTCCTTTAGTATCCACGCTGATTCGAGCGTAACCAAATAATCCGGCATAATCTCTCCGAATAACCTACCAGGTCTCACGATGCACGTGCTCTTCCACCGGCATCCGCTTCATAGGCTCGAGCGGCGGCGTTCCCCTGCCGACCGCAAGAAGCGCGATGGGGCGGATGTGCTGCGGGAGGCCGAGAACTTCGCGGACCTCATCTTCGTTGAACGCCCCTGTCCAGCACGAGTGGAGGGTCCGGGCGTGTGCGGCGAGCATCATATACGTGCAGGCGATCGTGGCGTCCTCGATCGCGTAGAGGATCCCCCGTTCCCCATAGTGCGACATGGACCGGACGTAGTTCGCACAGACAACAAAGATCGCCGGCGCTTCCCGGACATGCACCTGCTCAAGGGCCGCGAGCGCAAGTTCTATCTTGACATCCTCATCGGTGACGACAACGACGTCCCATGCCTCGCGGTTGCCGGCGCTCGGCGCCGTGCTCGCGGAGACAAGGATATACTCGATCTCCTCCCGGTCGAGCGGCTCGCCGGAGTATTCGCGGACCGACGACCGTCCTTTTAAGAAACGGAGGAAATCAGATGAGTTCATGTTTGCTGAGCGTCTCCCATGCCGCCTGGGCTGCGGTCGTGACGGCGCTGACGGCCCTGCTCATCCGCTCCGACGCGGCGCCCAGTTCCATACTCTCGGTCAGGCTGATCGCCTCGTTGAGGTGATCGATAGCCTTCTTAAACTCAACAAGTTCGGTACTGCCGTACGCAAACTCAAGCTCCGAGCGGATAGACTCGAGCACCATCACAAGCATCCGCTTTCCGCCGGGTTTCTCCGGGAGCGGAAACTGGATCAGGGCTATCGTCAGCTGTGACCCGACAATCAGTTCGGATTTCGCCCGTTCGGCGAACTGATAGGTCTTGATGGCGGTTTTGAGATCCATACCACATACTGGAACTCGCTAGTATAAAAACTATTGAAGGAGAGGAGAGAACGGCTTATCTCGATTTCTGCTTGGTTCCGAGAGCCGAGACCTTGGCGCGGCGTATGCACCGGCGTACCCGCACATCCATCGTGGGAGTGCCTCCTCCCCGGCCACCGCGACCGCCGCGACCGCCGCGACCGCCCCGGCCGCCACGCCGGGAGTCCTGCCCTTCCCTGCTCGCCCGCTTCTGGATATCCGCCGCTGCCTTGAACCGCTGGTTCGGGCCGGGTTTCTTTACTTCGCCTTCACTTGCAGGGACGAGCCGTATCTGTCCCTTCACGCCCTTGACCTGGGCCCACTGAACACTGCCTGTCTTTCCCATGATAGAACTCCTTTACAGTTATGAGCAGACCCGCTGATAAAAGTAACCCGGAGTCCGGCCGGGACCGGCCCGGATCCGGGGTGAACGCGATTGTGCCGGAGATCACGAGAGCAGATCGTTGAGTTCGCGCCGGAGGATCTCGCTGATGACCTTCCCGTCCACGCTCCCCCGGACCTCCTGCATCACGACCCCCATCAGGGGACCGAGCGCGCCCATGCCCTTCTCGCGGGCGAACGCCTCCCGCTCGGCTACAATCCGGCGCACGATCGCTTCCACGTCGGCCATCGAGACGGCGGGGGCCATCTTTGCGATGGCAGCATCCACCCGCTCGCCGGGCGTTCCAGGGCTCCCGGCGGTCCGTGCGAGCTCGATGAGGAGATCCGGGATCGCCTCCTTTGCCGCCCGGCCGGCCTCGACGGCCGAGAGGAGGGCAAGGATCTCTTCTTCGGTCACCCGGTCGACAGCGACGCCGTCGCGGGCGAGTTCCCGGCAGGTGGCAAGGAGCGTCCTTGCCGCGAGGGTGGGGCGGACGCCGGCGGCGACCGCCGCTTCAAACGTCGGCAGCCGCTCTGAGAACGCAACCTGCCGCGCCAGCGCCTCGTCGAGCCCGAACTCCCGGACGAACCGGGCCGCCCGGTCGGTGAGGAGTTCGGGGACGGCGATCGCGTTCCAGCGGTCGGCACCGATTGCGACCGAGAAGACGTCGGTCTCGGGGTACATCCGGGCGGCGCCGGGGAGCGGGCGCATGTAGGCCGTGCTCCCCTCTTCGAGCATCTTCCGGGTCTCTTCAGGTACTCCCGACAGCGCCATCTCCGCACGGATCATCACCTGCTCGGTCGCGCAGCCGGCACGATCGCGCCCTGCCGCCACGATGACGACGCAGTCGTTCTCCTCCGCACCGACAAACGAGCGCAGGCGGTCCACCTCGTCTGCGGTGACGCCGTAGGCGGGGAGCTCGTCGGTGTGGAAGATCCCGCCGACGCCGCACTTCTTCGCGTAGTCCGACATCTCGCTCCCGAGCCGCCTGCCGGGCTGGATCTCCCGCCCGACGAGGCCGGCGAACCCGCAGAGCCGGACGGCCAGGATGGCTTTTGCCTTCTTCAAGATAGCGGACTTCGTCTCGGCGAAGAGGGCCGTGACGTCGACGACGGTGTGGTCGACCGTGGCGCCCCTCTCGCGGAGTTCGTCACGGATGGCAAGGAGGTTCGTCTGCCGCTCGACCTCGCGGCGGACCACCTCGGCGATGAGGGCGAGTTCCTGGACGCCCTTGATCTCCACCCGGGCGCCGCCCGCGATCGAGATGTTGACATCCTGCCGGATCGTGCCGAGGCCGCGTTTCACCCGGCCGGTCGAGCGGAGGACCATCCCGATGTACTCGGCAACCTCGCCGACGGCCTCGGGGGTGTGCATGTCGGGGGCGGTCGTGATCTCGACGAGCGGGATTCCCAGGCGGTCGAGGGAGAAGGTCTCGTTCTCCACGCGCTGGGCCGCCTCCTCCTCCAGACAGATCGTCTCGATCCGGCAGCCGTCGGGGAGGGCGCCGGAGAGCGCGACAAGCGCCGTCCGCTGGAACCCGCTGGTGTTCGAGCCGTCGATGACGAGTTTGCGCATCGTGTGGACCTGCTTGATTGGGGTCATCCCGAGCATCTTCGCGATCGTGAGGCAGACGTCGAGGGCCTCGGGGTTCATCGGGGTCGGGGGCTCTTCGTCGTGCTCCACCAGGCAGACCGTGTCGTAGGTGTAGTAGCAGAACTTCCGGACGAGCCGCATCTCTTCCCGCGCCGCCCGGTCGATCTCTCCAAGCTCGCTCTCCGTCGCCCGGAGGTAGCGGTGGAATTCGTCCGTCCGGTCGGCGGTATCCCGGAGGACGGTGGGGCACCGGCAGAAGAGTTTCTCGGCGGTGTCGAGCTGCTGGTGGATCTCGATGCCGGCCTTCAGGCCGAGTTTCTGGTAATCCATCATATCGACCTCCGCCGGATCTCGCCCGCAAGGTCGGTCTGCATCAGTCTCCTCGCCCGTTCGGGGTCCGGTTCGTTCCCGAGCACCCACATCAGTTTGACGAGCGCCGCCTCGGGGAGCATGTCCTCGCCCTCGATGACGCCGGCGGCAAGAAGGTCTCTTCCGGTGTTGTAGACCCGGTCGCAGACCCGGCCGTGGAGGCACTGCGAGGTCATGACGACGGTCGTCCCGCCCTCGATCATCTCACCGAGGCGGGGTATCCATTCGGTCGAGACGTGGCCGAGGCCGGTCCCCGAGAGGACCAGGCCCTTATAGCCCTCGAAGGCGTCGAGGACGCTCGCAGGCATCCCGGGGTAGAAGTGGAGGAGGCCGCAACGCTCCTCGAGCGCGTCGTGGAGGGCCGGCTCTTCCGTCCCCCGCCTGACCGCCTCGGCCGAGAGGCTGACGGAGAGCGAGGGGTAGTCGACGTAGCCGAGCGGCTCCATCCCCATGCTCTGGAAGGCGTCCCGCCGGGAGGTGTGCATCTTCCGGACTCTCGTCGCCCGGTGGATGGCGCAGCGGTCGTCGTTCGTCGTTGCGTGCATCACGACCGCCACCTCCCCAAGGTCGCCGGCGGCGACGGCGGCGCTGCAGAGGGCGTTCATGGCGTTGTCGGAACTCGGCCGGTCGGCGGACCGCTGCGACCCGACGAAGACGACCGGCACCGGCGTCCTGAGCATGAACCGGACCGCCGCCGCCGAGTAGGCCATCGTGTCGGTGCCGTGGGTGACGATCACCCCGGCGACGCCGGCCTGGATCTCGTCATAGATCGCCCGGACAAGCTTCTGCCAGAGGTCCGGGCGCATGTTCTCCGAGAGGATGCTTGCGACCTGCCGGTCGCGGTAGCGGGCGATATCTCCGAGTTCGGGGATCGCCCGCAGGATGTCGCTTGCCGAGAACTGGCTCATCACCGCTCCCGTCCGGTAGTCCACCCTGCTTGCGATCGTCCCGCCGGTGGATATGATTGCAAGATCCGGAAGGTCGGAGTTCTGGACGACGACCCCGGCGCCTGCCGGCGGCTGCGGGGCCGCCCGCCCGACGAGTTCTATCTTCTCGGGGGACGTCCCGATGTTGTAGCCGTTGTCCAGCTTGACGACGGCCATCCCGTCCCGTTCGGTGATGTAGGTGCCGGTGAGGGCGGTCCCGCCGTTTGCGTACCGCACACGGTCTCCGGTCTCAGGTATCTCGGTTATGCTACCAGCCTCCGTGATTCATTGATAAGGTGTTCAAACGCGCTCGATAATGCCGTATCGGTCTCTTCGGCCCATGCAGCGTCGCGGGCGAGGAGGTCCCTCTGCTCCGCGAGCTGGACCGCGACCGCGGCGGGTGCCGGGCCGCCGATGATGCTCCGCACGGCGACGGCGTGAACCGGGTCGAGGACGGAGGTGATCTTTGCCTCAGTCAGGCCCAGGTCCACGACCGAGAGGCCGGCGGCCTCCCGTGCCGCGGCCTCGACGGTGGAAAGGTCAAGCGACCCGTGCCTGACCGCCCGGCCGACGATACGGTGGGCGGTCCGGAAGGCAAGTCCGTATTCCCGGACGAGGACGTCGGCAAGCTCCGTCGCGGTGGAGAACCCCCGCCCCGCCTCGGCGGCCATCCGCTCCGTCCGGAAGGTCGCGGTGGCGATCATGCCGGCAAGGAGGGGGATGCTCTGCCGGGCGGCCTCCACACCCCGCCAGAGGTGCGGGGTCAGTTCCTGGAGGTCGCGGTTGTAACTCATGGGGAGGCCTTTCACGATCGTGATCGCCGCGGTGAGTTCCCCGGCCACCGACCCGGCCTTCGCACGCATGATCTCCGCGACGTCGGGGTTCTTCTTCTGGGGCATGATCGAGGACGAGGAGCAGTAGGCGTCGTCGAGCTGGACGAACCCGACGAACGCGGTGCTCCAGATGACCAGTTCCTCGCAGAACCGGCTCGCCGTCGTCATGCAGATGCTGGTGCCGGAAAGCACCTCGATCGCGAAGTCCCGGGCGGCGACCGCGTCCATGCTGTTAGGCGCCGGGCGGGCAAAGCCGAGGAGGGCCGCCGTGTAGGCGCGGTCCAGGGGGAAGCCCGTCGAGGCGAACGCCGCCGAACCGAGGGGGGATACGTCCACCCGGGCGTAGGCTTCCCGGAGCCGGGAGACATCCCGGGAGAAGGCCTGCTCGTAGGCGAGGAGGTAGTGGGCCAGCGTCGTGGGCTGGGCGTGCTGGAGGTGGGTGAAGCCCGGCATCACCGTCTCGGTGTGGGCGGCGGCGACGTCGAGCAGGGTCCGCCGGAGGTCGGTGAGCGACCGCACGAGGGCGACAATCTCCTGCTTCAACCGAATCCGTATGCAGGTCGCGACCTCGTCGTTCCGGGACCGGCCCATGTGGAGGCGGCCGCCGAAGTCCTCGCCGACCCGGTCGATGAGGTAGGCTTCCTTGCCGGCGTGGACGTCCTCGAACTTCTCGTCGAACGCCTCCTCCGGGAGGCCGTGGTCGTGGAGGTCGAGGAGCGCCGCCATCAGTGCCCGTGCCGGGGCCTCGTCGATGATCCCCTGCCGGCGAAGGCCGAGGAGGTGCGCCATATCCACGAGGAGGTCCGCCTCCGCGATCCAGCGGTCGGCTTCCATCGACGCAAGAAAGTGCTCGAGGTCGCCGGAACGCTCGCCGGAGAGACGGCCCTGCCGAATCTGATCCGAACGCATTCTATCAACAGTCCTGTCTGTACCGTTTGGCCGCGGGGGAGATTAAAACCACGCACGGGGTGAGCGAGGGAGACGAGGGGGGGAGGGGCAGGTTCTCATCCGGGGGTGCGCAGTCCCGTGATTGCGAAGCCTGACGGCATCTCAAGCACCGAATGTTCCAGCCAGTCACATTGAGACGGTCCCATTTGTGGAGACAGGGGAGGGGGCAAGCCCCCTCGCACCTATCGGTGCTCAAGCTCGCTTTGCTCGCACTCCCCGTCAGCCCCTCCCCCGAGGCGATACCCCCACGGTCCAGCGTACGGGGCTTTTTCTGCCTCGGGCTGTTCCCGTGGGCATATTTGGCATCGTATACTCCAGCTCTTAGCGAGCTCGACAATTGTATACCCTGACACGGGTTTCCATCGGGTATCGCCATGACTGCCCCCGCCCCTTGAGGGGCGGGGAACGACTGTCCGAAGGACGGGAGTTTGAGCACCGTCAGGTGCAGAGGAGGAGCGCGAAGCGCGGGTGGGGTGGGGGAAACACTCTCATATCAGCGAGTTGGAGACAAGGGAGATCATCCCCCTCGCACCTAACGGTGTTTAAGCTCGCTTCGCTCGCACTCCGCACCCTTCAGGTGCTCGAACTCCGGTCTTCTCGAACTCCTGTCCTACGGACAGTCGTTTTCCGGAGCGTCGTTCCCCCAATGGCGATAAGCGACTGGACGAAGGGCAGGAACTCGAGCACCGGAGAGGCGTAGCCCCCACGATCCACTGTCCGGGGCTCTTCCCTCACTTCAGTGCTTCGGCAGCCCACCGTGCGCCCTTCATCCCCGGCACCCTGCCTCTGGAGCATTATCCGAGAGATCCTCCCAGCCACACTCAGATCATCCTAATAAGGAGAATTATAGATAGAAAATTTTGCCCATAATATAAAATATTGCCAGGTTTTCGACAATACTATATACTCTCAACGTAAAGACTAACCGTATACTATTAACCATATTGATGGAGAGACACTGATGAGATCATTAACCGCAACAATTCTGGTCGTGGCCCTGGTCGCGGCATTCGCGTTTGTCGCCGGATGCACCGGAACGGAAACCGGCGACGTGACGCACCTCCGGATCGGCTACCAGCCGAGCACCCACCAGACCGCCCACATGACCGCGATGGAGAAGGGATGGTGGCAGGAGGACCTCGCGCCCTACGGCATCACGCAGGTGACCGACTATAACTTCCCCACCGGCGCGCCCGAGATGCAGGCGATGCTCTCCGGGGACCTTGATATCGCCTACGTCGGCTCCGCCCCGTTCATCGCGGCCGTGAGCACCGGGCTTGACGCTAAGATCGTTGCAGCGGTCCAGACCCAGGGCTCCGATCTGGTGCTCAGGAATGAGGTCGCATACTCGACCCCCGCCGACCTCGTGGGCAAGAAGATTGCCACTTTCCCGCCCGGGACCATCCAGGACACGATCCTGCGGACCTGGCTTGAGGAGAACGGCGTCGACCCCGCAAGCGTCACCATCGTCGCCATGGACCCCGGTGCCGCAACCACCGCCATCTCCGCAGGCCAGGTCGATGGCGTCTTCCTGCCCCACCCGTCGCCGTCCGTCATCGCAGCGGAAGGTACGGGGAGAACAGTAGTGCAGTCAGGAGAGATGCTGAAAGATCACGCCTGCTGTGTTCTCGTCGCCAGCGGCTCGCTGATCCGTGATCACCCCGAGATCGTCGAACAGGTCGTAAAGACGCACATCAGAGCGACGGAGTACAACCTCGAACACCAGGACGAGGCCGCATCCATCTACTCCGCAAAGACCGGGCAGAACATCGAGACCGTGAAGGCTTCCTTCCGGGACTGGGACGGCACCTGGACCGCCGACCCGAACGTCATCACGACCTCGGTCGTCGAGTACACGAACCTCCAGTACGAGCTCGGCTACATCGACAAGCCCCTCACAGAGGACGACCTCTTCGACCTCTCGTTCTACGAGAAGGCCCGGGCGTAACCCGGAAACCTCACCCGTTTTTCCTCCAAAAGTATCTTTTAGAGAAGTGCCGATGGAATAAGGGAGAACCTTCCGGAGCGGACCCGGCAACCCCACCCCGGAAGAACCAGACCGTGGAATAGAACCATGAACCAGCAGACACAGAAACGACTCCTCGGCATCGCATCGCTCGCCGTCGTGGCAATCATATGGCAGATCATTGCCGAATATGTGGTAGGCCGATCCTTCATCCTCCCGAGCGTCACCGACGTCGCCGGCGCGTTCGCAAACCTCCTCGGCTCCGGCACTCTTCTTGCCGATACACTGGTGAGCCTTGAGCACTTCGGTATCGGGCTCATCGCAGCGTTCCTCCTTGGCGTCCCCATCGGGATCCTGATGGGATGGTTCCGCATCGGGGACTATCTGCTCGACCCGATCATCGAAATTCTCCGCCCCATCCCGCCGCTCGCCTGGATCCCGTTCGCCATCATCTGGTTCGGGCTCACCACCCAGGCAGCAGGCTTCGTGATCTTCGCAGGGGCCTTCTTCCCGATCCTGACCGCGACCTACTCCGGGTTCCGGGACGTCCCGAAGGTCTTTGTCGAGGCGGGCAAGGTGCTCGGGTGCGACACCTCGTTAGAACTGATTCGCTATGTCGCCCTTCCGGCCGCCATCCCGGGGATAGCCTCCGGGATCAGGATTGCCATGGGCGTCGGGTGGATGTGCCTTGTCGCCGCCGAGATGTTCGGCGTCTCAAACTACGGCCTCGGCTACCAGCTCTGGCACAATTACTACCTCCACCAGATGCCCAATGTCGTCGTCTACATGCTGATTCTCGGCCTTACAGGGCTCATCATCGACCGCATCTTCAGGAACTACGTCGAAAGACAACTCCTCCGGTGGCGAGCAGGGGAGGTGGCCTGATATGAGCGGGGTAACGATACGGAATCTCGGCAAGGCCTTCCCCAAGGAAGACGGCACCATGACGCAGGCGCTCGAGGGTGTCAACCTCGACATCAGGGACGAAGAGTTCATCTGCCTGGTCGGACCTTCCGGATGTGGGAAGACGACACTCTTACGGATCATTGCCGGGCTCGAGACCGCGACCACCGGGAGCGTCATCGTCGACGGCCGCGCCGTCACCGGCCCTGACCCGAAGCGCGGGATGGTATTCCAGGAGTACTCCCTCTTCCCCTGGCGGAGGGTGGTCGACAACGTCGCCTTCGGCCTGGAGATGCGGGGTGTCGGAAAGGAAGAGCGCCGGAAGACGGCAGACCACTACATCGAGATGGTCGGCCTCTCTCAGTTTCGGGACGCCTACCCCTACGAACTCTCCGGCGGGATGCGGCAGCGGGTGGCGATCGCCCGGGCGCTCGCAAACGACCCCGACGTCCTCCTCATGGACGAACCGTTCGGGGCGCTTGATGCCCAGACCCGGAACCGGATGCAGAAAGAGCTTCTCTCCCTCTGGGAGAAGACGAAGAAGACGATCGTCTTCGTCACCCACAGCGTCGATGAGGCGGTATACCTCTCTGACCGGATCGTTGTCCTCGCACCAAGGCCAGGGACGGTCCGGGAGAGCATCACCATCCCCTGGCCCCGGCCGCGGGACCGGACCAGCGCTGAGTTCGCGGAGGTTCGCCGACGGGTGCTCCGGATGATCGACGAGAGCGAAAGCGCCCAGTAAGGTTTATTAGAAGAAATCTCCATTTTATAAAGCACTCAAAGATCGGCAGGAGTTTTTAAAGATGGTACGAAAACCAGCGAAGATGTACAGGAATCTCGCAAAGAAAGCATATACACGCAGGGAATACATGGGCGGCGTGCCGGGCAGCAAGGTCGTGCAGTTTGATATGGGCAACCTTAGCCAGGACTTCCCGGTCGAGCTCTCCATCGTGGCCGAGGAGACCTGCCAGATACGGCACACGGCCCTTGAGGCCGCCCGTACCGGCATCAACAGGCAGCTCCAGAAGGAGGTCGGGAGGGCGAACTACCACTTAAAGATCCGGACCTTCCCGCACCACGTTCTCCGTGAGAACAAGCAGGCAACCGGCGCAGGTGCGGACCGTGTCTCGGAAGGCATGCGTCTTGCCTTCGGGAAGGCCGTCGGCACCGCGGCGCGGGTTGAACGTGGCCAGAAGGTCTTCTCCGTCTGGACAAACCCACAGTACGCCGAGAAGGCAAAGGCCTCCCTCCGGCGCGGAATCTACAAGATCCCGACCCCCGCAAGGATCGTCGAAGAACAGGTACCGGTAGCGTAAACTCGCATCCCGCCCCATCCTTTTTGCGGGGAGCGTCCCGCTGGAGAGTAGAACCGGTACCTGGGGGAATATAACTTTTTATAGTCGCTTCCCACCAGTATAAATGATGGTTAATCCGGCAGATCCGACGCTTTCGAGCGAACTGGCAGACGCCACAGAGAGAGCCCTCAAAGAGGCCGAAATCCGCCTCCCCCCCGACGTCCTTGCTGCGCTCCGGAGGGCGGCGGCGGCCGAGAGAGACGAGATCGCGCGGCAGGAACTTACCAACATTCTGGAAAATATTACACTCGCCGGGGAGCGCCAGGTGCCGATCTGCCAGGATACCGGTGTGCCGGTGGTCTACCTCACCCTCCCTCCCGACGTCCCGTTCACACCCGCCCTCAACGATGCGGTGCGGGAAGGGGTGCGCCGGGCGACGGCCAGCATCCCGCTCCGCCCCAACGTCGTCGACCCGCTCACCCGGAAGAACTCCGGAGACAACACCGGCGACGATATGCCAGCGGTCCACGTGACGCCAGGGGTCCGATTCGAGGTGACGGTGCTCCCGAAAGGAGCGGGCTCCGAAAACGTCTCGCGGATCGGGATGCTCCTCCCCTCGCAGGCAAAGGATATCCCGAGGTTCGTCGTGGAGACGATGCTCATCGCGGGGGGCAAACCCTGCCCCCCCGTGATCCTCGGCGTCGGGATCGGCGGGACCTTCGATACGGCGGCAGCGCTCGCAAAAGAAGCCCTGCTCCTCCCGGTCGACACCATGGACCCCTACGAGCAGGAGATCTGCGACGCGGTGAACGCCCTCGGCATCGGGCCGATGGGGCTTGGCGGCGATACGACGGCGCTCGCGGTGAAGGTGAAGCGGGCGGGCTGCCACACCGCATCCCTCCCGGTGGCGGTGAACGTCCAGTGCTGGGCATGCCGCCGGGCAACCGTGGAGGTGAAACGGTGACGGACCTTACGACACCGCTCGGCGACGAGGTCCTCTCGCTCCGGGCGGGCGACAGGGTCACCCTCTCCGGGACGATCTACACCGCCCGGGACGAGGCCCACCTCCGCATGATGGAGGAGGGTATCCCCTTCGATCCCAGGGGCGCTGTGGTCTACCACTGCGGCCCGGTAGTCCAGAACGGCCGGCTCGTCGTTGCCGGACCCACGACGTCCGCCCGGATGAACGCGCTTTCGGGCTTCCTGCTCGACGCGGGTGTCCGCGCCCTCATCGGGAAAGGCGGCATGGGACCTGAAGTGGTCGAGCAGCTTCGGGGGCGCGGGGTCTACCTCGCGCTCACGGGCGGATGCGCCGCGCTCGCGGCCGCCCGCATGGACCTTAAAGGCGTCTATTTCGAAGACCTCGGCATGGCCGAGGCGATCTGGGTCATCAAGGCCGATCGCCTGCCGCTGACGGTCGGGATCGATGCACACGGCGGCGATCTCTTCCATGCAGTACGCGAGAAAGCGAAAACACAATTTCACCAGCGATTCAACATAAGATAGGATACGGTCTCATGAAACTCGTCATCGATGAAAGCCGCTGCAAGGGGTGCAACCTCTGCGTGCTGGTCTGCCCCTACGGGATCTTTGCGGAGGGGACGGAACTCAATAGCCGGGGGATCGTCTCCCCGGTCCTCGACCGCCCCGAACGGTGCACGAACTGCAGGCTGCAGGCGCTCTACGGGCGGATGCTCTGCGGAGTTTGCCGGATGATCTGCCCCGATCAGGCGATTGCCTGGGTCGAGGAGAGGCCGTTTGAGCCTCATCGGGTTGAGGTGGAGTTTTGAGCAGAGTTGAGTTCATGCAGGGCAACACCGCCTGTGCGGAGGGCGCCCTCGCCGCCGGATGCCGGTTCTTCGGCGGCTACCCGATCACGCCGTCGACGGAGATCGCCGAGACGATGGCCCGGAGACTCCCGAAGGCCGGCGGGGTCTTCATCTCTATGGAGGACGAACTCGCGAGCATCGCCGCGGTGATCGGCGCCGCCTGGACCGGGGCCCGCGCCATGACCGCAACGAGCGGCCCGGGGTTCTCGCTGATGATGGAGAACATCGGCTACGCGGCGATGACCGAGACACCGTGCGTCGTCGTCAACGTCCAGCGGGGCGGCCCGAGCACCGGCCAGCCGACACGGGCGGCGCAGGGGGATATGTTCCAGTGCCGGTTCGGGTCGCACGGCGACTACAGCACCATCGCGCTCACCCCGAACTCCGTCCAGGAGATGTTCGACCTGACGGTGAAAGCGTTCGACCTCGCGGACCGATTCAGGGTCCCGACCTTCCTGATGGCCGATGAGATCGTAGGCCACATGCGGGAACGGGTGACCATCCCCGACTCGGTCGAGGCCACGTCTCCGCGCCCGCTCGCGGAAGGTTCGCTCCCCTTCGAAGCCAACGAAAACGGCATCCCGGGGTTCGCACCCTTCGGCTCGGGGAGGGCGGTCCACGTGACCGGCCTCACCCACGACGAACGTGGTTACCCGGATACGACCGACCCGGAGGCGCACGATAGGCTCGTGCGGCGCCTGGTCACGAAGATTGAGTCGGCCCGCCGCGCAATCGCCGACTACGAGGTGATGAACCCCGACGCCGAGACGGTCTTCGTCACCTACGGTGCGCCGTCCCGGACGGTGGAGCAGGTGATCCACGACCGGCCGGGCGACTCGATCGGTCATCTGCGCCTGCGGGTCGTCTGGCCGTTCCCGGAGTTTGCCCTCAAGGAGTTCCCGAACGCAAAGGTCTTCCTGATGCCGGAACTGAACCTGGGCCAGATGGTGCGTGAGGTCCAGCGTCACGTGGACCAGCCGGTCGTAGCGATCCCAAAGATTGGAGGAGAACTCCACACTCCCGCCGAACTCGTCAGTGCACTGGAGGAGCACCGATGAGCGCGTCCGAATGGTTCCGGGAAGACCGCCTTCCCCACATCTACTGCACGGGGTGCGGCAACGGGACGGTCATCAACTGCACCCTCGCGGCCGTGGAGGAGATGGGCTGGAAGCGGGACGAGACGGTTTTCGTCTCCGGGATCGGGTGCTCGTCCCGTGCTCCCGGCTACATCCTCACCGACTCGCTCCACACCACCCACGGCCGGGCGCTTGCGTTCGCCACCGGGGTGAAGATGGCCCGACCGGAGTTCAACGTCGTCGTCTTCACGGGCGACGGGGACCTTGCCGCCATCGGCGGAAACCACTTCATCCACGCCTGCCGCCGGAACGTGGATATGACGGTGGTCTGCATGAACAACCAGATCTACGGCATGACCGGCGGGCAGGGGAGCCCGACGACGCCGCCCGGGGCCATCTCGACGACGACACCCTACGGGGCGAGCGAACCGGCCTTCGACCTCGCCGAACTTGCGGTCGCCGCCGGCGCAAACTACGTCGCCCGCTGGACGTCCTACCACGTCAAAGAACTCACGAAGGCCGTCACGACCGGGATGCAGACGCCGGGGCTCGCTTTTGTCGAGGTACGGACCCAGTGCCCGACGAACTACGGCCGCCACAACAAGCTCCGGACCGTCCCGGCGATGATCGAGCACATCCGGAGCCACGCGATGCTTGTGGAGAAATACAACCGCCTGACGGCGGAAGGAAAGCCGATCCCCGAGGGCACCTTCACCGTCGGGGAGCTGGTCCGAAGGAGCCGGCCGGCGATGGGGGTGCGGCGATGAGGCACGAAGTCAGGTTCTCGGGCTACGGCGGGCAGGGGATCATCCTCTCCGCGGTCATCCTCGGCCGGGCGGCGGCGCTCTATGACGGGAAGTATGCCGTCCAGACGCAGGTCTACGGCCCGGAGGCCCGGGGCGGGGCCTCGATGGGGCAGGTGGTCATCGACGATGCGCCGATCCTCTATCCCGAGGTGGCGGACCCCGACATCTACGTCATCATGTCCCAGCAGGGGTTCGAGAAGTATGGGACCCGTGCCAGGGAGGACGCAGTCATGCTCATCGATGCCGACCTGGTCCGGTCACGTCCGGCCTGCCGGGCCTACGAGATCCCGGCGACGGCGGAGGCGAAGACCGCCCTCGGCCGGGAGATCGTCGCGAACATCGTGATGATCGGCGCCCTTGTGGCGGCGACCGAGATCGTGAGCAGGGAGGCGATCGAGCGTGCGGTGCTCGACAGTGTCCCCAAGGGCACGGAGAACCTGAACATCAAAGCACTGAAACGGGGATTTGAACTCGGAGAACGAGCGTGTAAACCATGAAGATGCTGGAGTACGAGGCTAAACCAATCTTTTCACAGTATGGCATACCGGTCCCGAAGGGAGTTCTCATCCGGTCACCGGACGAGGTCACGGCACACCTGACGGAACTGGGTGACGGCGTGGTGCTGAAGGCGCAGGTGGACGTCGGCGGGCGGGGGAAGGCCGGCGGCGTCCTGATGGCCGACGGAGCGACGGCGAGCGAGACCGCCCGCGAACTCTTCTCGCGGGAGATCAAGGGCGTCCCGGTCAGGGAGATCCTGGTCGAGGAGCGGCTGGCGATCGAGCACGAATACTACGTCAGCATTGCCATCGACCGGTCGAGCAAACAGCCGGTGATCCTCTTTGCCGATGCGGGCGGGGTGGAGATCGAGAACGCGGCGAAAGCGGACGAATCAGCTATCCGTAGGGTCATCGTGGCCCCGCTCCTCCGTGACATCCCGCCGTTCCTGATGCGGGAACTCCTCGGCGGAGCCCCGAAGGAACTCGCGCCCGTCATCAACAGCCTCTACCACGTCTTCCAGGAGAAAGACGCCATGCTCGCAGAGATCAATCCCCTGGTGACAACGCCGCGGGGCGTCTATGCGGCAGACGCGAAGCTGATCGTCGACGACAACGCCCTCGCCCGGCAGGGGATAACGGTCAACCGCGACCTCTCCGAGCGTGAGCGTGAGGCAGAGCAGCACGGCTTTTCGTACGTGGAACTCGACGGGACTATCGGGGTCATCGGGAACGGCGCCGGGCTCACGATGTCGACGCTCGACCTCATCGAGTATTACAACGGGCGGGCGGCGAACTTCCTCGACGTCGGGGGCGGCGCCGACCAGGAGCGCGTGAAGCACGCGGTCAGGCTCGTCGCGAGCATGCCGAAGGTCTCGGTGATCGTGGTCAACCTCCTTGGCGGGATAACCCGGTGTGACGAGGTCGCGAAAGGCATCATCGCCGCCGGCGTCGCGCCGACGGTCATCGTCCGGATGGCCGGGACGAACGAGGAGGAAGGGCGGCGGCTGCTCGCGGAATGCGGCTACCGGATGCTCGAGAGCATGGATGCGGCCGTGAAGGCGGCGATGGAGGTGCGATCATGATCTACGGCGACAAAAACCTCGGTGTCATCGTCCAGAACATCACCGGCAAGCAGGGCACGTTCCACACGGAGCTGATGAACGCCTACGCGCGCGAGGTCGGCGGGCGGGGCGTCGTCGCGGGGGTTGCGCCCGGCAAGGGCGGGCGTGAGGTCCACGGCGTCCCGGTCTACAACACGGTACGTGAGGCGCTCAGGGAGCACGATGCGACCGCGAGCGTCTGCTTCGTGCCGGGAAGCGCCGCGGGCGACTCGATCATGGAGGCGGCGCACGCCGGGATCGACCTTGCAGTCGTCATCACCGAGCACATCCCGGTTCACGACGCCATGAAGGCCATCGCCTACGCGAAACTCCACGATTGCGCGGTCATCGGCCCGAACTGTCCGGGCCTCCTCTCGCCGGGGGAGTGCAAACTCGGGATCATGCCGGCCCACCTCACCCGCCGCGGGAACGTCGGCGTCGTCTCCCGGAGCGGTACCCTCACCTACGAAGTCGTCGACGAGCTCACCCGCGCCGGCATCGGCCAGAGCACGGTCGTCGGGATCGGCGGCGACCCGGTGATCGGCCAGACCTTCGTGGACGTGCTCGCGCGGTTCGAGGAAGACCCCCAGACGAAGGCCGTCGTCGTCATCGGCGAGGTGGGCGGGAACCTGGAGGAAGAAGGCGTGCGGTCGACCGATCTTCCCCTCGTCACCTACATCGCCGGCGTGAGCGCCCCGCCCGAAAAGCGGATGGGCCACGCGGGGGCGATCATCGAGGGTGGCGAAGGCGACGCGCGTTCCAAGGTCAGAAGGCTCGCCGCCCTCAACGTCCCGGTCGCCTCCCGGCCATCGGAGATACCGGGGTTGATTCGCGAGGTGTTATGAACGGCGACCTGATGCTTGCCACTGCCTGTGAAGTGGCGGTGAAGATCAACGCGCGGGCGGTCGTCTCATTCGTCGACCAGACCCCGATCCCCCCCGGAGTACCCGAGATCGCGATCATCTGGGTGCAGGAGCTGCAACTCGACGTCTTGAAAGACCTCACCATGCACGACATCCTGGAGGTGAGCGAACGGCACATGCTCGATGCTGCCGTCCACCTCTACCTCCGGCGGAACCTGGAGAGCGGTCTCGTCGTCGGCGTCTTTCCCTACGCCGTCATCATCTACGACATCGAGGAGGGGAAGAACTTCATCAACCTCAAGGACTTCTCCGACATCGTTCCCCGCGAGGTGCTCCACGCGGCTCTTTCGCTCGCCCTTGAGATCGCGGTCGAAGGCAGGGAAGGACGGTCTATCGGCACCGCGTTCATCATCGGAGACCCGGAAGAGATCTTCAAACACTCCCACCAGGCGATCCTCAACCCCTACCAGGGGCAGCCCGCCGCGCTGCGGGACATCAAGAACAAGGATACCTGGGAGAGCGTCAAAGAGTTCGCCCAGCTCGACGGCGTCTTCGTCATCGACAAGACCGGCGAGGTGCGATCGGCGGGACGCTACCTCGACGTCACCGGGCGGGGTATCGCTCTCCCGAGCGGCCTTGGGGGAAGGCACCGCGCAACCGCGTCCATCACGCACGAGATCCCGGCCATCGGCATCACGGTCTCCGAGAGCGGAGGTATGGTCCGCATCTTTCGGGACGGCAACTGCAAGATCGGCATCCGTGCCGACATCCGTGTCCGGAGTGACGGTTAGAAATGGTTATATGAATTGCAATCATTTCTTTATCATACTTTAGAACTACGGTGGATTTGATGACCAGGAACATCAGCGTAGAAGGGCTTGACCAGATCCCGATTGAGAAGCAGCGAATTGAACTGGTGGAGAGGAAGTGCCTCGGGCACCCGGACAGCCTCGCGGACGGCATCGCGGAGTCGATCAGCCGGGCGCTCAGCAGGTCATACCTGGAGGAGTGCGGTTCCGTCCTGCACCACAACACCGACCAGGGTGAGGTCGTGGCAGGGGAGTCGATCCCGAAGTTCGGTGGCGGCCGGATCACAAAACCAATTTACTTCCTCATATCAGGCCGGGCAACCAAGACCTTCAACGGTGTGAACATCCCCGCAGACGCAATCGCCGTCGAAGCGGCACGGGACTACATCAGATCGATCCTCCCCACCATCGACATGAACCGCGATCTCATCGTTGACTGTCGGATGGGAAACGGGTCGACCGACCTCCGGGACGTCTTCCGGTCCTGCGAGGGAAAGGTTCCGCGGGCGAACGACACCTCGTTCGGTGTCGGGCACGCGCCGTTCAGTGAGGCAGAGAGCGTTGTCCGGGGTGTCGCCGCGTTCCTCGACAACGAGCTTCGGCTCAGGTACCCCGTCATCGGCCAGGACTGTAAGATCATGTGCCTGCGTGACGGCGACGCCGTCACCCTGACGATCGCGATGGCGTTCGTGGACCGCTACTGCTCGAGCATCGCCGAGTACATCGAGTTGAAGAACATCCTGACCGAGCAGATCACCCTCGTCGCAAAGCAGTTCACGAGCAGAAAGATCAACGTCGCCATCAACACCGCTGACGACCTCGAGGGCGGCAGTGTCTTCCTGACAGTCTCGGGCACTTCGGCCGAGATGGGCGACGACGGGTCCGTCGGCCGTGGCAACCGCGCAAACGGCCTGATCACCCCGAACCGCCCCATGAGCATGGAGGCGACGAGCGGCAAGAACCCGATCAACCACATCGGCAAGATCTACAACCTCCTTGCGACGCAGATAGCACAGGACTGTGTCACGGAGGTCGACGGCATCGAGGAGATGTACGTCCGTATCCTCTCCCAGATCGGTTACCCGATCGACCAGCCGCACGTGGCGAGCGCCCAGGTTCTCACGAAGCCGGGCGTTGACATCAGGTCCATCAAGCCCGACATCGAGGGGATCATCGACGGGTGGCTGGGGAAGATCACCACCGTCACCGAGAAGGTCATCAGGGGCGAACTCTCCACCTTCTGATCATCCCCACTTTTTGGAGTTCATATCTCATGAGTAAGCCATCGTCCCGAAAGCCCGGGTCCGAACCCGGACTCGTCCGTCTCGCCATCCCAAACAAAGGGAGAATTGCACAGCCCATCAACCACCTGATCGAGAAGAGCGGCCTTCACCTGGTCGACGGAGGAGAGCGGCGTCTCATCACCCGAACCCGCGACCCGAACGTGGAGATCCTCTTCGCACGTCCAATCGATATCCCGGAGTATGTGGCGAGCGGCGTTGCCGACCTCGGCATTACCGGGAAGGATATGGTCATGGAGCGGGGCTCAATGGTCGAACAGGTCCTCGACCTGCAGACCGGCAGGGCAACGCTCGTCGTCGCCGTCCCGGAGGAGTCCGGGATCGAGGCCGTTGCCGACCTTGAGGGGGCGAAGGTGGCGACCGAGTTCCCGGCGATTACCCGTTCGTTCTTTGCTGAGCACGAGGTCGCCGTCACGATCGTGACCGTCGGTGGGGCATGCGAGGCGACGCCGCACCTCGGGATCGCCGACGCTATCGTCGACCTCTCCTCCTCGGGGACGACGCTGCGGACCAACCATCTCCGCATCATTGAGGAGGTTCTCACCTCCACGACAATCCTGGTTGCAAACCCTGTCTCGCTCACGGAAAAAAGGGAGAAGATCGACGAGATCGTCCTCGCCCTCGAGAGCGTCATCCGGGCAAAAGGACAATGCTACCTGATGATGAACGTCCACCGGAGCGCCCTTAGCGACGTCCGGCAGGTGCTGCCCGGCCTCTCCGGCCCGACGGTGATGGATGTGGCATCCGACGAAAATCTGGTCGCCGTTCATGCCGTCGTGAAAGAAGAGCGGGTCTATCAGTTGATCAACCAGTTGAAGCGGGCCGGCGCAAAAGACATATTAGTCATGCCCATTGAACGGATCATACGCTGAGAACATGGAGATCTATCCTGCAGTCGATATCCTGGACGGGCGGTGCGTGCAGCTCGTGCAGGGGCGGCCGGAGGCGGCGACGGTCTATGGTGAGCCGGCCGCCTGGGCCCATCGGTGGCTCGATCTCGGGGCGGACGGTCTCCACATCGTCAACCTCGATGGGGCATTCGGTCGGGCGCAGAAGAACGCCGACCTGATCCGGGCCTTCATAAAAGAGACCAGTGCGTTCGTCGAACTTGGGGGCGGTATCAGGAGCGTGGAGGACGCCGCCGGGTGGCTCGATACCGGTGTCGACCGGGTGATCCTCTCGACCCTCGCCGTCCGGTCACCGGAGGTGGTCAGGGCGCTCGCCGACGAGTTCGGGAGCAAGCGGGTCATGCCCGGGATCGATGCCCGGGGCGGCGAGGTGATGATCGAGGGCTGGGAGCAGCCCGCGGGCAGTTACCTTACCTGGGCGGAGCGGTTTGAAGCCCTCGGCGCGGGGGCCCTCCTCTACACGAACGTGGACGTGGAGGGGCTCCAGCAGGGGATCGCCATCGAGCCCGTGACGGACCTTCTTGCGAGAGCACGGGTCCCGGTCGTCGTCTCCGGCGGGATATCGGCTGTCGGAGACGTCCGGGCGCTCAGGGATGCGGGGGCCGCCGGAGCGGTCCTCGGCTCGGCCCTCTACGCCGGGAAAGTGCACCTTCCCGAAGTCCTGGAGGCAGCGCATGCGTAAGAGTGAGATTCGCCGGAAGACGAAGGAGACCGAGATCAGCCTCTGCCTCGACCTCGACGGGAGCGGGGCGGGGACGATCGATACCGGGATACCGTTCTTCGACCACATGCTGACATCGTTTGCCCGGCACGGCAGAATAGACCTCACCGTCCGGGCGACCGGCGACCTTGAGGTCGACGCTCACCACACCATCGAGGATGTCGGGATCGTCCTCGGGACGGCCCTTGCCGAAGCGGTCGGCGACGGGAGGGGGATCACCCGGTTTGCCGACACAGCCGTCCCGATGGACGAGGCGCTCGCCCGGGCGGCGCTCGACGTCGGCGGCCGGGGATACCTCGTCTTTGCGGCCGACTTCTCGCCGGTGGGCCCGGGCGGGATCCCCGGCGATCTGATCGAGCACTTCTTCTACAGCCTCTGCACGAAGGCCGGGATCACCGCCCATATCACAGCCACGGGCCGGAACGACCACCATGTCTGCGAGGCGGCGTTCAAGGCGTTTGCACGGGCGCTCCGGGCGGCCATGGCGATCGACCCCGCGCAAGAAGGCGATGTGCCGAGCACCAAGGGGACGCTCTGATCCGGAAGGATCACTCCATTTTTCAGGATCGTCACGGCACCAGGCAGCAGTCGTGCCACGAGGGCGACGTAGCCGCGTGCCGGGCCGATGTTGTGAAAGAATCGCCTTTTCATCGACCGGCGAAAGAGGCGGGCTAAAATCGCAGGGAACGAGGTTGTGCGGCAGATTGCGCGGGTGGAGTGTCTGACGGCGAGGGGACAGAAAAGATCCGGGTCCTCATGCTCCCACGCTCGAGCGTGACCAACCCATACCTGGTACAAAGAGTTGCGCCGGACAGAGACCTGAGATGGGGGTCCGAGAGACCCCCGGTAAAGAGAAGAGAACGACCGGGTTACGCGGACTTAACCGCGAGCTCGACGTCTTCTGCCTTGATCGTCTTGCGTCCTGCGTGCTGGGCAAGCCTGTTGGCTTCCTTGGTCAGCTCGGCGATGTACGCCTCAGCCTTCGTTACCAGTGCGGCAGCGGCGTCGCTGCCGACTCTCTCAGCACCATTCTTCTTTGCGATACGTACAACCGCAGCAATAGGTAGATCTGCCATAATCAAATTCACCTCTAAAAAGAAGTGTATTAGTTAATATTTAAATATTTCGGGATTATCTCGAAGATTTACGTTTCCCTCCTTCATCGGAGGTGCATATGAAGAGTGCATTCGGATACCGGGCAGAGAATTGAGGCGATTGAAAAGAGACCGAAAATGAGTCCGTTTGATAAACAGCCCCGCCATCTATGCGCTTCGGGATTCCACCAGCGATTTTGCGAGCATTACTGCATTCGTATAATCTGCTGAGGCGCGCGATGTATCTACGAAAATTTTATCGATATTTACCACCGGAGCACCATGCCCGGCTCCATTTCCGAGAAACGTGAGCGTACGAAAGATCAGGTTTCCAGAGATCCCGTCGGGAGCGACGACCATCGCGTACCGTCTCGCCGCTTCCTCGATCAGGATCTCGGTATGCTCAGCACCGGTCAGGCGTGCAACGAGTTCGGCGTCCGCCATCGTCCGATCGACCGCCGGGTGCCGCCCGAGATCCCCGAGCCGTCCTCCCGAAAGGACCGCCACCCCCCCGGAAAGCCTGAAACTCCGGGCGATATCCCGGCCGCGTTCGACGAGCCGAACTTTTTCTGTGACCGTCCAGCCCTCGTCGACCCCGACCGGGGCAAGGAGGAAGAGGTGTCCGTCGGCGGTTTCAAGAAGGGCGATCCGCTCCAGGTGATCGACGCCGGCGGCCAGTTTGAGGGCCGCGAGTGTGGAGGACGCAGGCAGGGTGCCCCTGACGGCGGCATCGATCCTCCCTGCGGCGAGAGCATCGATGAGAGCCGCCTCCGGCTCTTTTGCCTCGACGACGTCCACAGCATCTCCGAATGAATCAGCAGTCTCGGGGCAGGAAAAAAGAATAAGGTCAACCTCACGGCCGACAGCCCGGATGGTCGCGAGGATCTTCTCGTCCGGGGATGCCGCACCGAGCCCGACCGTTACCGGCATGCCTCTCCTTCGATGAAGATCTGCATGATGCCGTTATGGTCCAGGTCGAAGACCTGTGTCTCCCGGCCCAGGTACCTGACGGAGAGCCGCCTGCTCCCGTCAACCTCACCGATAGGGGCAGCGGCGATGCCGACATCGGTGAACCGGCGGCAGACCTCCTGCACGTTCTCCTCCTTCACGGTCAGGATGAAGCCCATGCCGGGGTACATGCGCACCCACTGCTCAAAGGGAAGACCGATCGCCGAGAGGTCCGGCCGGGGTATCGCCTCAAGGTCGATCACCGCGCCCTTCCCGCTCACCTCAAGAAGCATACCGAGAGTCCCGATGACCCCCGGGTTGCTGATGTCTTTGCCGGCCGTCACCAGATGCTCTTTTCCCAGATCCTCCATCACCCGGATCTGGGCCCGCACCTCCTCTGCCGACTTCATCGTGACCGAGTCCCAGTTGAAACTGCATGACGGGTGCACCCGGCCGTTGAGATCTATCGCTGCGACCACCCGGTCACCCTCCTCTGCCGTATCCGAGAAGATGATCTGGTCCATCTGGGCCGTCCCGAGGATCGCCACGTCCACAACGCTGTACGGCGTCTCCGGATGGAGGTGACCGCCCACAATCGGGACGCCGAATTGCGTGGATGCGGCGACCATGCCCCGGGTCACCTCGTCGCGGATCACATCGTTCGTGACGGAGAGGATATCGACCATCGCCACAGGTCTTCCACCCATGGCAGCAATATCATGGACGTTCACGAGCACGGCACAGTACCCGGCCCAGAACGGGTCCGCCTCCATAAGCCTGCTCCAGATACCGTCTGCCGCAAGCAGTAGCGCATCCTCCGAATTATGCCGGATGACCGCGGCATCCTCACCGAACGAGGCGACGACATCGGGGCTTTCGACCCGGAGAGACCGGATCATATCCCCGATCACTCTCTTCCGGGTAACCCCCTCGTATTCCCTGACGGCCCGTGCTACCGTATCGGTGGAGCAATCTTTCACCACAAGAACACCAACACTCCACTTTTCTTAATGGTATTCTGCCTCATCAGAGATAATGTATTTGATTCACTGGTATTATTCACTCTGTTCCAGGGGCCGATCGCAGCGAAGGAAAGCCGGCCGGTCCCGCTCCGGGAGAGAGGGGGCGGAACATCTCGACGGGGCGAGCGCGACTCCCGGGCAGGGTGTCCGCGGACCCCCGATTCATACCGGAGTTGTATTTTTGATGCACCACGTCAAATAGATCAGTATGGACTGGGTGGAGAAGTACAGACCGCAGCGTCTCCAGGACGTTGTGGGAAACTCCGGCGCCGTCAGGCAGATGTACGAGTGGGCGCGGGACTGGTCGCGGCAGAAGAAACCGCTGCTCCTGTACGGAAAGCCCGGCATCGGGAAGACCTCGAGCGCCCATGCCCTTGCAAACGACATGAACTGGGAGGTGGTGGAACTGAACGCCTCCGATCAGCGGACCAAGGCGGCCCTCGAACGGGTGGCAGGTTCGGGGTCCACCACGGCCAGCCTCTCCGGCGCGAGCCGCAAACTGATCCTGCTCGATGAGGCTGACAACCTGCACGGGCAGGCGGACCGCGGCGGGGCGAAGGCGATCCTCGAGATCATCGCTGCGTCGCAGCAGCCGATGATCCTGATCGCAAACGACTACTACTCTCTCTCACGGGAACTCAAGGCGGCAACGGAGCCGGTGCAGTTCCGGGCGTTCCAGGCCCGCTCAATCGTTCCCCGTCTCCGCCAGATCTGTGCCGCAGAGGGCGTGGCGTGCGACCCTCTCGCGCTCGACGAGATCGGACGCCGCGCCGGCGGCGATATGCGGGCCGCTGTGAACATGCTCTACGCCGCGGCTATCGGGAAGGAGCACCTCGCGACAGGCGACGTCCACACCTCCGCAAAGGACCAGCGGTCCACCATCTTCGAACTCGTCGGCGCGGTCTTTTCGGGGCGGCGGGACGCCGACCTGCTCCGCATGGCGGTGGAGGTCGAGGACACCCCCGATACCATCGAACAGTGGCTCGAAGGGAGTATCGACCAGATGCCCGATCACGCCTCACGGACGAAGGGGTATGCCTGCCTCGCAAGGGCGGACGAGTACATCGGCCGGACCTACCGGCGGCAGTATTACACGCTCTGGCGCTACGCGAACGCGGTCATGCTCCTCGGCGTCGCCGACGCCGCCGGCGGACACGGCATCCACGGCCGCATCATGCCGCCGTCGCGCTGGCAGAAGATGGGGGCGTCAAAGAAGCAGAAGACGGTTCGGGCCGGTCTCTCCCGGAAGCTCAGCGAGATGACACATACCCCGGAGGACGCGTTGCGTGAAGAGTTCTTCACCGCGATCAGCATCCTTATCGAGCAGGACCCCGCAGGATACGTCCGCGAGTTCCAGCTGGATGCAGACGAGCTCGCCCTCTTCATCCACGACAAGGCCCGAGCCGTAAAGGTGGTCAAAGAAGTGGCGAAGGAAGAGAAGGCAAAGGAGAAGAAGGCCTCCGGCAAAGAAAAAAATCCCGCCAAGGGTAAAAAACCCAGAGACGACGACCCTCCCGGCGATGCCGAGGCGCGGCGAGATCCTCCCCCGGGTCAGGCGACGCTCTTCTAAGGACTGCGGCGGTGGTAGCAGTGGAGAAGAACCGGGCCGCAGTCCACGACCTCGCCCCCGTCCCCGTAGATCTCACAGCCCAGGTGATAGACCAAAAGATCGCTGTTGACCAGGGCGGCAAGCCCGATCAGCGGCTGGACCATCTCCACGCCGGGGCGCACGGCGTAGATCACGTCCGCACCCGCATACAGTCGGAGGTCGGGCTCGAAGATGTCATCGGTCACCACAGTGAGCCCTTCGTGCCGGATGCCGGGCCGGATGTCGATGCAGAGGACAAGAGCCCCGGCGGCTGCGACCAGTCGTGCGGCGTCGGGGTTGTTGCCGATACCCACTTCTACGGCCCGCCGGTAGCGACCGGCGATATACTCCCCGATACTCCGTTCAATATGTTTATAGTGACACATTACCCAGAGATTAGGTAATGGGCGTCAATATTCTTTGGGACCAACAGGCACCGGAAGGTATCGAGCTCCCGGTCGCCCGGAGGATTTCGATGATCCTCGGGCGAGAGACCGGGCTCATCGACTATCCGCTCCTCATTGACGGCTACGACCGTGATCGCAACCAGCACGATGCTCAAAAAATTCTGGACCGCCTGCAGGATACCCTCACCCGCAGATACGGGATTGACGGCCCCCTGCTGCTCGTCACCTCGCGGGACCTCTACGTCAAAGGGTGCGACTTCGTCTTCGGCCTTGCGAGGCCGGCAAGCAGCGTCGCCATCGTCTCGACCGCCCGCTTCGGGAACGGGTATTATGGCAGGGTGCCGGACGACGCCGACCTGATCGACCGGACCGCAAAAGAGGGAGCGCACGAAATCGGGCACCTCCTCGGGCTCGGGCACTGCGAAAACCCCGAATGCGTCATGTTCCGGCCGCGGACGCTGGATGAACTGGACAGAAAGAGGAAGATGCTCTGTCCGGAGTGCCAGGAGGCGCTTGCGGAGCGGAAAGAGAGATGACTGCAAAGGATCGGGTTTCTGGGAGTGATCTCCGGCGATCGTCCTTATGACGGCTGCGGATAACTCCTACCAGGAGCGCCTGCAGGCGCTCAAGAGGAAGGAGCGTACAGATCCGACCAAACAAAAGTATTAAACGAAACCTCCGGAAAACCTAGGAGTGATTTACATGGGATACTCTTCTGCCTTAATCCAGCGAAAGTACAGAGATATCGTCGGGAGGCGCTATGAGTCGGTCCTCAAGGAGTACGGCGAGTTTCTGCTGGCCGACGAGGAGATGCTCGTCCCCGAGGTCCGGTCGATCCTGGTGCCGCTCGACCACTTCGTCCACGAGATCACCGATGAAGCCATCGACGTCCTCTCCGCCTACGATGCCACCATCTCGCTCGCCTACATCACCGATGCCGGGGTAGTCGAACTCGTTGAGCAGACGCTTGACCGTGCATCAATGGAGGAGTTCCAGGCAAAGAAAGAGGAGTACGGGCAGAAACTGCTCGAACGAGCCGTGGCAAAACTCGAAGAACACGGTTTTTCAACCCAGACAAGGATGTTTGTCGGGCATAAGGGCGACGATGTTGTCCTGATGGCGAAGAATCACGATATTGTCGCGCTCTCCCGGCGTTATGCCGATGGTGAATCGGCCGATCTCTCGATCAGCCCGACCGTCCTGCGCATCTGCCAGCGGGTGGAGATACCAGCTCTCATCTACTGACAGGTGCGTGGATGGATACGATTGCACTGATTGCAGTAGCGGTCTTTCTCTTCACCTACGCCCTCATCATCGACGAGCGGATCCACCGGGCAGTTGCCGCCATGATGGGAGCGGCGGTCGTCGTCTTCATCGGGATCGTTACCTGGGAGGGACTCCTCGAGCATATCGACTTCGGGACCATCTTCTTACTCCTCGGGATGATGATCATCGTCAATACCGCCCGTGGCAGCGGTCTCTTTGAGTATATCGCAATACGTACGGCGAAACTCGCAAAAGGGAGTCCTATCAGGGTCATGATCCTCTTTGCGATCGTGACCGCGGTCGTGAGCGCGTTCCTCGACAACGTCACCACGGTCCTCCTCCTCACCCCGATGCTCCTTTACGTCGCAAGGGTGATGAACCTCAACCCCGTCCCGTTCCTCGTCACGGAGATCTTCGCCTCCAATGTCGGCGGGGCCGCGACGCTCATCGGCGACCCGCCGAACATCATGATCGCATCGTCAGCAGGACTGACGTTCAATGAGTTCCTGATTCACCTTGCCCCCATCATGGTCGTCGACATGGTGCTCCTCATCGGGCTGATGTACCTCATCTACGGCCGATCCATGAAGGTGAGCCCGGATGAACGGCAGGAACTGGTCCGGACGCTCGACAGTCTCGATGAACGGGCAGCGATCGTCGACCGGTCGCTCTTCAACAAGTCGGTGGCCGTCATCGTCTTTGTGGTCCTCCTCTTCTTCATCCACGATCGGATCGGGGAGATTCTGCACGCCGTCCTGCCGTTCGTCGATCCGGCGATGGGGCTTGAACCTGCGGAGGTGGCCCTCATCGGGGCGGCGATCCTCCTCTTCTGGAGCAGGCAGTCCCCGGAGGAGATCTTTGAGAAGATCGAGTGGCCGGCCCTCTTCTTCTTCGGCGGGCTCTTCGTCATCGTCGGCGCCCTCGTCGAGACCGGGATCATCTCAAGCATCGCCCAGGTCATGGTCGAGAACGTCGGATCGACCGGGGAGGCGATGTTCATCGTGACCTGGTTTGCCGCCATCGCCTCGGCGATCGTGGACAACATCCCCCTGACCGCGGCGATGATCCCGCTCATTCACGACCTGGGGGCGACAATGGACGTCTACCCGCTCTGGTGGTCCCTCGCCCTCGGTGCGTGTCTCGGCGGGAACGGCACCGCCATCGGTGCGTCAGCAAACGTTGTGGTCATCGGTATCGCCGAGCGCGAGGGGATCGGCATCACCTTCATCGACTTCCTGAAGGTGGGGATGCTCGTACTCTTCGTGACGGTTGCAGTAGGATTTGGAATACTCTGGCTGAAATTTGCGGTGTGAATGACATGAAGATTCTGGTGCTTATCGACGGTTCGAAGTGGAGCCAGAAAGCGGCTCTGCACGCGATTGGACTGGCAAAGCGGAAGAATGCCGAGGTGGTCCTCTTCTCGGTGCTGGATATCGCGGAGGCAAAAGCGATGACGTTCAACTTCTGCGCTCAGAGCGGCATCTGCGGGCAGTTGAAGGACTATGAGGGCAGGATCTGGAGGGACATGCATAAGAGCATCGAGGACGACCAGAACAGCCTCCTCTCCCGCTACAAGGGGGAGAAGGTCCTGTGCTCGGGAAAGATTGTCGAGGGCAACGTCCGTGATGAGGTCGTCAGGGAGGCGAACACCGGTGCATACGGCCTGGTTGTCATGGGCGCGTTCGGCAAAAGCGGGAAGACCCGCATCAGTGCCCTGCTTGAAGAGATCGGAGGTGCGGTCAGACCGCCGTTGCTCGTCGTCCGATAACCTCCCTTTTTCCAGCAGGATCTCAACCCCGCCCACATCTTTCTCTCACGCGAAGAACGACTTCCCCGGAAGTGCGACGGTTCAGGATCATGGGCCGAGGAGCCCCCCGACTTGAGTCGGGGGAGGAATCGGCCCCCCGCATATCCCGATACACTTTCACCCCGCAGGGACGCCCATTATGTCGGATGAGCACGAAGAGAGATCTGGTTGCGCCGCAGAAGGCACGAAGCAGGAACCCTCTCCTGTGGATTACCGTTCCATGCGATTGGCGCAAACGACACCACAGTGCAGCGATCTTGCTGCCAGGGCCGCCGTCAACCGGCCTATTGCGGTCCGCTCCCCCGACGCCGGGGGAGAGGTGGAATCGCAAGCCTACAAAGAGCATGGTGCCACCCACGGCAGCATGCCCCCGACTGAAGTCGGGGGTAGTTGACAACGTGACAGGCCAGAGGGCAGGAGCGTGAGCACCGTTAGGTGCGAGGAAAGAGTTCGAGCACCACGAGGCTGCGAGCCGCAGAGAATATGACATCCGGTTGATGAGGGGTGGCAGCCCTCTTCTCGGCTCGAGGCCTGAAGGCTTCTCAAACTCAGCCCATCGCACTTCGCGGACTTCTTCCGTGTATGACTTGCGCCTGTTCAGGCAAAGATGCGAAAGAAAAAGAGGGATTTTTCCCGGGTTTACTCGACCCGCTCAAGGTCGTCCGAGAGGTCTGCCGAGAGGTCGACCGTCCAGAAGTCGCCGCTCGCGGGGAACGCCATGGTGAAGTTCGTCGTGGTGTCAACCTGCGCGCTGCTGCCCGCAGGCACCATCATATCAAGCAGGTGCCCGCCGGCGGTGCGATCGGCAGTGATGAAGTGGAGATGGTAACCCGGGACGTTGATCCCTTCTGCGAGCGTCGGTGTCCAGAACCCGACGAAGGTCCCGGTGACATTCTCGAACGTAAAGACCGTCTGGTTTGCCGTCACGTCGACGAGCCGCGGATAGGGCTTTTCCTGGGCGGGCACGCTCCGGGTCACCACCCGCGGGAAGGTGCCGTCCATCCGGATCGCATAAAAGAGGTTCTCGGAGGGGAGCTCCGCCTCCAGGCAGCGCCCGAGATCGGTCAGGTTCATCGGTTCATCGATCGTGACGGAGAGATCCGGGTCAAAGAACGTCGTGGCCGCAAACGGCGTCGTCGCATTCCCGGTGGCAGGGTAGGCCCGCCCATCAACCCGTACCAGGTACCATTCGCCGTCGATGCCGATCAGTTCTCCGTCGAGCCGATCGCCGCACCCGATCCCGAGATCCCCGTAGGTCGCGAGATTGTCGTATGTCACACTCCCGTCATACGCGCCCTGCAGGAGTGCATCGATCGTCGAGACCTGAAAGAGTGTCTCCCGATCGACGTCATTGCCGGATACAGGCCCGGCAATGATGGGCGCGACCGCAAGGGCGACCCAGGCGCCGATGAGGAAGAAGACGACGGCAACGACGGCGCAAGGAAGCAATGCACGTTTAGCCATGGAACTTCACTCACAGCACCCCGATATCCTCGTACCAGAGCTGGGGATGAGCCTCGATGAACGCATACATCATTGTTTTGCAGATATCGAGATCAAGGTCGAGCACCTCGACCCCGTGGGACTCAAGGAATTCCCGTGCTCCCGGGAAGTTTGCCGACTCCCCTGCCACGACCTTCCCGATCCCGAACTGGACGGCTGCTCCGGCACAGAAGTAGCAGGGCATCAGCGTGGAGTAGAGGGTACACCCCGCGTAGTTCCGGATCCTCCCGACGTTTCTCAGACAGTCGATCTCGGCATGGAGCAGGGGATCGTTGCACTGGACACGGCGGTTCCGCCCCCTTCCGATGATCCGACCGCCGCGAACCAGCACCGCCCCGATGGGTATCCCACCTTCCTGCAAGCCCTCTTCCGCCTCTTCAATGGCACACTTCATGAATAAGTCCATCTGACATTCTCCCGGGACGCTACTCTTACTATATAAATGGAGCGCAACTGGTAGTCAAATACATGAAGTTGTTACTAGATTATAAACCCATATGGGACGAAGGCCGCATACCCGGGCTATGATAGGCAGGATGGCCTTCCTGGTGGAGGGTACCACCTCTGATGGGAAAGTGAACGGCCGGGACCGCATCATAGAATGTCCGGCAAGGTTGAATGGTTCTGGAAACAGGGCTCTGAAGAAATGCTCCATACAACCCCCGGCACTACCGGTTGCAGACCCCGAACACGATCTCGTATTTCGCGTGAGCCGTAATGGCCCGGCCGCTGGAGAGAGACGGCACCCCCGTCAGATGCTCGGGATCTCCCGCTCGGTCCCGAGCTCGTCGAGCGCCTGACGGGCAGCAAGCCTGACGTCGCGGTCGGCATCGCCAAGGAGGCGCGCCAGAGGTTCCCTGGCTCGCGGATTGCCTATCCGACCGAGGGCCCGTGCTGCCAATCTCCGGACCCGGGGCTTTGCGTCGTCGAGCGCCCGGATCAGCGGCTCGACAGCCCTGGGGTCACCGATGTTTCCGAGCGCCCACGCCGCCCCCGACCGGACCCAGGAACTCTCGTCCTCCAGGCCCCGTATCAGCGGAAGCACAGGTTCGCGTTCATCGAGGCTCCCGAGCGCTCTCGCCGCCTTCCAGCGGACATCGACATGCTCGTCCTCCAGCGCCCGGATTAGTGGCTGCACCGCACGGTGGTCCCCCAACTCTCCGAGAGCATCCGCGGCCCGCCACCGATCGTTGAGATCCCCGGACTCCAGCATCGAGAGATACCGATGAAGTTTCTCCTCCCTGCTGAGGATCTCGACCTCTCCCCCCGGCAGCAGCGAATCCTTCCCCGCCATAGGCCACCTCGCGGCCATCTTGAACCGCCGGAGTATAAGGTTTTGCCCCGGCAGGGGAGACGCTCCCGTGAGGTGCATTTTTCTACTTTCCCGGCCATCTCCATAGTATGGAGAGTCCGACCGGCACACTGGAGGGTACGGCGTTCCCGCCGGACCTGGAACGCCTCGGTATCGTCCTGGGAGCGAAGATCGACATCAGAGAACTCGATAACCTGGGAAAGCGTCACAACTTCCAGGTCTTCCTCTATTTTGAGGAGGATCTGGCCCGGTCTTCCACGCTCCGGAAAGACCTGCAGGAGTACGGTGACGTTCCGGACCTCGAGCGCCCGTTCATCAGGCTGGATGCGTTCCTCCGATTTGCCAGCGAGTCGGACCCACTCTTCACCCGGCGCCTGGATGAACTTCCGCTGGTCATCGAGGTCGTCGCCTACGGGGAGATCACGATGCAGGAGGGGAAACTCCTGCCATACGTCAAAGGAGTGATGCCGTTCCTTGACGAGCTCACGATGGAGGAGACGCCGGGCGCCTCCTGAACCCCTCGCTCTTCTCCCGGGCGCCGCCGGCACCGGTCATAGGATCCTGACTGTGCCCGCTCCCGCAAGGATGTCCAGACTCACGTCGAAGTTCCTGACCGTATGGGTGAGCGCACCCATGCTGATAATATCGATCCCTGTCGCGGCATACCCGGCAAGGTCACCGGCGGCAACCCCCCCGGAGACCTCCAGAGTCACCCCCTCCCGGAGACCCCGCCCGGCGAGTACCCGGACGACCTCGCTGACCGCGTCCGGCCTCATGTTGTCAAGCAGAATAAGGTCAGCATCGGCCTTTGCAGCCGTGACGGCGTCCTCGACCGTCTCAACCTCCACCTCGACCAGCCGGTAGAGGCTCTGCTGCTTCGCCCTCCGGATAGCTTCGGGGAGCGGCACCAGCGCGAGGTGATTGTCCTTGATCAGGACCATATCCGAAAGAGTCCAGCGGTGCGGGTCGCCCCCGCCGAGCACCACCGCCTTCTTGTCCAGCACCCGCAGTCCCGGAGCGGTCTTCCGGGTCGCGGCAACCCGCACCTCCGGTGAAACCGCCCGGACGGTATCGACCGCCTCCCGGGTCCGGGTCGCAATCCCGCTCATGCGCCCGATGATGTTGAGCGCCGTCCGCTCCACGAGAAGGATCGCCTGCGCCGGCCCGTCGAGTTCGAGGAGGGTCGCTCCCGGGGCGACCGCTCTGCCGTCAACGGAACGCTCACGAACCGTGACCCCGAAGTGCTCAAAGAGCGCCCGCGCCTCGGCGAGACCCGCGACGGTCCCGGAGTCTTTTGCCCGGATCACCGCCCGACAGACAATGTCGGGGACGATCGCTTCAGAGGTGGCGTCGCCCCACGGCGCATCCTCCCGGACGAACCGGAGCAGGTCCTCGATAGAGATCATGCACTTCACGCACCGACGGCGATCATCCGCTCGATAACCCGCCGTGCCCGGTCCATGACCTCCGGGGAGAGGATGATCTCGTGCTCTTCGCGTTCGAGCGCCCGCCGGAGGTCGGGGATGGACGTCTTCTTCATATCCACGCAGACCGCCTCCGGTTTCTCATAAAAGACCCTGCCCGGGTAGAGCACCCGGAGGCGGGAGACCATCTCCCGTTCGGTGAAGACCGACCAGGGCTCGTTTCCGCCGGCGGCGGCATCCCGGACCATGCCCCCCGTGGAGACGGTCCGGTCGGCCTGCTCCTGGATCTCCGGCGGGCACTCCGGGTGACATACGATCATGCCGCCCCTTCCCCGTGCCGCTTCGGCATCGGCACGGGTAAACCCGGCGTGGACATAGCAGTGCCCGCCGGGGGGAACCGGGATGATCGTCTTTTCAGGGAGCTGCCGCTGGACGTATGCCGCAAGGTTTGCATCCGGCCCGAAGAGGATCGTATCGTTTGAGAGCGACGCCACGACCTGGACCGCGTTTGCAGAGGTGCAGGTGGTATCGGCGAGCGCCTTGACTTCCGCCGTGCTGTTGACATAGACCACTACGGCAGCATCGGGATGCTGCACCCGCGCCTCCCGGATCAGGTCCGGGGTCAGGAAGTCGGCGAGAGGGCACCCCGCATCCTCGACCGGGATGATGACCTTACGTTCCGGGTTGAGGATCTTTGCCGTCTCGGCCATAAACCGGACACCACAGATGACAATCAGGTCAGCCCTGGCTTCCTTTGCCTTCACCGCGATCTCAAGGCTGTCACCCACAACGTCGGCAAGCCTCTGGATCTCCAGGGGCTGGTAGTTATGCGCCATGACAACTGCATTCTTCCTGGCTTTAAGCGCACGGATCCTCTCTTCCATCGTTACGTCCCCACCACCAGAGGGTTTTCAAGGTTCTTTAAGAGCGTCAGGATGGAGAGAGCCGCCATATAACTCGTGGCGGGGTTATCGGGGCTCGGGACGTTCCTGACCCTGACGTAAATGTCCCCGAAGTCGCCCTCGACGAATAACTCGTGGATGTTCCTCTCTGTTGCAGGGTCAACCCAGAGTTCCACATCGGCGTCCCTGCCGGCAGCGAGTTCCAGCGCTATCGCGACGTTGATGTTCTTCGGGTATTGCTTAATACAGTCGTTTGCCAGCCCTTTGAATATCTCCGTCCGGGCCGTGATGGGGAGCCCCAGCGACGCGGGGGGTTTTGTTGTCCGCAGGAGCAGTTTCCTCGGCGGCGAGACCTGACCGATCTTGAGGTTATCGAGGCCAACGATGGCACCGCTCGGAATACGGATCTTCTTCCCGAATTCATGTGCGGTGTTGACAAGGCGCTCGCGGAACTCCTCATCCGCGAGAGCCCCCCCGGAGAGGACGATGATATCTCTCCCCGAGCGGAGGACCGCCTCTGCATAGCATCTGACTGCGTCGACCGAAGCGGCTTCCACGACGATCGAGAAATCTTCCTGCATGAAGGCGTCGAAGTCCGTGTATGGCCGGGCACCGCAGCGCTCTGCCAGTTCCTCTGCCCGCCCGGGAATAATATCGAAGACAGCGACAACCTGGATGCTCTCGGCGTGCGTGGCGATGATCCGCCCGACGTTGCCGCATCCCAGCAACCCAATTTTAATCATCGAATAAAGAGATTGTAATATCAGCGGTTAAGTATTGTGCTTGGCACAATATCGGTCGGAAGCGGGATAGAATACCCTCAAAACGGCAGGGATGTTCACCGCGAGAGGTCGAACCGGTCACCGGCTACGCGCAAGGAGTTAAGGGCCATGACGCTGGAAGAGCTGCGTGGAAGACCGATCTACATCGAGAGTTACGGGTGTACCTACAACCACGCCGACACCCAGAGGCTGAAAGAGATACTGGAAGGTCTCGGCTGTACGCTGACCGGGCCCGACGAGGCAGACGCCGTGATCGTCAACACCTGTACGGTGATCGACGCAACCGAACGGAAGATGATCCGGCGTCTCGCGGCCTTCGCCGATCGGGACCTCTACGTGACCGGGTGCATGCCGCTCGTCCAGATAGAGAGGATTCGCGCGGTCTGCACGCCGCACGTCATCCACCCGGACGAGATCCACGAGCAGTCCTGCGGCATCGGCACCCGCAGTTCAGGAGCGGTCGGCGTGGTGCAGGTCGCAAGCGGGTGCCTCGGCCGGTGCAGTTACTGTATCACCCGGCTCGCGCGCGGAAGGCTCGATAGCGCGTCGCCCGGGGAGATCCTCGATGCCGTCCGGTGCCTTGTCGCGTCGGGTGCATACGAGATCCAGTTGACCGGGCAGGACGTGGCCGCCTGGGGGTTTGACCGGGGCGAATCGCTCCCCGACCTCCTGCTGGCGATCAGAGAGATCCCCGGGCGGTTCGCCGTCCGGTTGGGGATGATGAGCCCTGCTTCGGTGCTCGGGATCCTCGAGCCCCTCGTCGATGCCTACGAGAGCGATAAGATCTTCCGGTTCCTCCACCTCCCCGTCCAGTCGGGCTCGGACTCCGTCCTTGGGAGAATGCAGCGCGGCTACCGCGCGGTCGACGTTCTCCGGATCGTCGATGCGTTCCGGGAACGCTACCCGGAGATGATGGTCTCCTCCGACTTCATCACCGGGTTTCCCGGGGAGACGGAGGAGGAGTTTCGGCAGACACTCGAACTCATCGAGCGCGCGGCATTCGTGAAGGTGAACATCACCCGCTACTCCCGGCGGCCCGGCACGGCCGCCGCAGCCTTAAAAGACCTCCCGGAGCGGATACGCAAAGTTAGATCCCGGGCGCTGCTCGCCGAGGCGAACCGGATCTATGACCGTTACAACGAACGCTGGATCGGGAGGGAGACACCGGTCGTCGCGACCGAGAAGAACACGCCCGGGTCAACCGTCTGCCGCAACCCCTGCTACCTCAACGTCGTCATCGAAGAAGACCTGCCGCTCGGGTTCTCGGGGCGGGCGGTGATCACCGGGAGCCGGCGGCACTACGTCACCGGCAACCTTGTCCCGAAAGGGACCGGCGACAGGATTTAGCCCCACCGAAACTTTTTCTCCAGGAAGAGCATACTCTCCTACCATGCAGGGGATCACCGGGCACGAACTCTCCTCACGAAAGGCAGAATACCTCAAGTACATCCACATGCAGGGCGACGTCGTGAAGACGACCGAGATCGCCGCCCGGTTCTCGGTCGCACCCTCGACGGTGACAAAGGCGCTCACGGAGATAGCAAAAGCGGGATACATCGAGCATAGGCCCTATCACGGGGTGCGGCTCACGTCTGCAGGCACCGAGTACGCCCGGTTCCTGCTCCGGCGTCACCGGATCGTCGCCCTGGTTCTCAGCCGCCACGGCCTTGAACCCGACGAGGCCTGCAGGGAAGCAGCGAAGATCGAGCAGTGCTTCTCAAAGGACCTGACGAACAGGATATGCTCCTCGCTCGGACACCCGATGATGAGCGGCTGCGGAGAGATTGAGCACGATCACTGCTGCTGCCCCTCCTGCGGGCACCAGGGGTGACGTCAGCACGTTCTTCTGCCTCCAGGGATGAATGTTTAGACCCATACCAAATTCCGGGTGAGGTACATGGAATCACAAAAAAGGGGCCGAAAAACCCCGCTAGCACGAATTCTGGCAGCGCTTTTAGTCCTGCTGCTGGCAGCAGCCACGGCGGGATGCACCGGAGCCGACCGGCAGCAGGATGAACGGATCGTCGTCGCAGTCACCATCCCTCCCGAGCAGGAGTTCGTCGAGCGGGTGGGAGGCGATAATGTCCGGGTGGTCCTGCTGGTGCCGGCGGGAGCCGACCCGCACACCTACGAACCGCCCCCGGGGGTCATCGCCGATGTCGCGGAGGCGGAGATGTATGCCGTGGTGGGCTCGGGGATCGAGTTTGAACTCGCCTGGAAGGAGAAGATCGCCGCCCTGAATCCCGACATGCTGGTCGTCGACTGCTCGCGCGGCGTCGACCTGATCTCGACCGGCGAGGACGGCCATGCGGGGATCGACCCGCACATCTGGGTCTCCCCGCGGAACGCGAAGGTCATGGTCGAGAACATCTACCAGGGTCTCGCGGAGGTCGACCCGGAGAACGCCGGCGACTACCGCCGGAACGCCGACGCCTACCTGGAAGAACTCGATACCCTGGACGCGGAGATCGCCGGAACGCTCGCCGGGTCAGGGGTGACGACCGTCATGGTCGACCACTCGGCATGGGCCTACCTCGCCCGGGACTACGGTCTTACCGAGATCTCGATCGAGGACGAGGGAAAAGAGCCCTCCCCGCAGAGGCTGGAGCACCTCATCACACAGGCAAAGGAGGAGAGAATCGGGGTTATATTCGCCTCGCCCGAGCATTCCACCCGGAGCGCCGAGGTTATCGCGGACGAAATCTGCGGCACCGTGGTGACGGTAAGCCCGCTTGAAAAAGAGTACCTGGAGAACATGCGGTACGTAGCCTCGGCATTCGCAGGGAGCGGCAGGCCATGAGCGCGCCCGTGATTGAGGTAGACGACGTCTGGGTCAGGCTGCGCGGTCAGAACATACTTGAGGGAGTGAGTCTTGCCGTCTACCCGGACGATGTCTACGCAATCATCGGACCGAACGGTGGCGGAAAAACGACGCTCCTCCGGGTGATCCTCGGCCTCCTCACTCCCTCCCGCGGCGTCATCCGGATCCTCGGCGGTACGGAGATGGAGATGCGCAGGTACCTCGGCTACGTCCCCCAGTTCAGGACGTTTGATTTTGAGTATCCTATCACCGTGCGGGAGATGGTCCTCTCCGGCCGCCTCGGCCACATCACCCGCCTTCCAAGGCGCTACGGCGAAGAAGACCGTGCCCGGACCGAGGAGGCGCTCGATACGATGCAGATCGCCCATCTTGCGGACCGACAGATCCGGAATCTCTCGGGTGGGGAGCAGCAGCGGGTGATCATCGCCCGGGCGCTCGTCGGCGACCCGAAGGTGCTCCTCCTCGACGAACCGACGGTCTACGTGGACGCCCCGACCGAGGCGCAGTTCTACGAGATCCTTGATGGGCTCCGCGACCGGATGGCAATCGTCCTCGTGACACACGACATCGGGGTGCTCCCGGCCCGCGTGACCCGGGTCGCCTGCTTAAACCGGCGTCTCTACACACACGACACGAACGAGATCACGCCGGATATGCTCGAGGCCGCATACCGCTGTCCGGTGGACCTGATCGCCCACGGCATCCCGCACCGGGTTCTCCCGGAACACTCAAGGAAGGAGTGAGAAGATGCTCGAGGTGCTCGGGTTTGAGTTCTTCAGAAACGCGCTCGCCGCCGGAGTGCTCGCGAGCGTCGCCTGCGGCATCATCGGCACCTACGTCGTGGTCCGGCGGATGGTCTCGGTCAGCGGCGGCATCTCCCACGCGGCCTTCGGGGGGATCGGCCTCGGCTACTTCCTCCACATCGACCCGCTCATCGGCGCCGCCGGGTTCACCGTGGCAACGGCGCTCGGGATGGGCGCGCTCGAGATCCGCGCCCGACAACAGATGGATACGCTCATCGGCGCGGTCTGGGCGGCCGGGATGGCCATCGGGATCCTCTTTGTCTACCTGACACCGGGATTTGCCCCCGATCTCTTCTCCTACCTCTTCGGGAACATCCTCCTCGTGCCGTGGGAGGACATCCTGTTGATGGCGACCCTCGTGGCCATCATCGTCGCCGTCGTGGCCTTCCTCTACCGGGAGCTCCAGGCGGTCACCTTCGACCCGGACTACGCGACGGTCATGAACCTGCCCGTCGAGCGGCTCTCGCTCCTTCTCCTTGTGCTGATCGCGCTCACGGTGGTGATGCTGATCCGGGTGGTGGGGATCATCCTTGTGATCGCGCTCCTGACCCTTCCGGCGGCGATCAGCCGCCTCTACACCACCCGCATCTGGAGTATGATGCTCCTTGCCGTCGTCCTCGGCATCGTCTTCACTCTGACGGGAATATGGCTCTCCTACCTCTTGAACGTCCCATCCGGGGCGACGATCATCCTGGTGAGCACCCTCGCGTATGCAGGCTCCCTCGGCATCGAACGCCTCAGACAGGGCGACTAACGGGACAAACCGGTGCGCTTATGCCGGCGCACGCGAGAGTTAGGTGAGCAATGGATCCGATCATCGAAGAGGGATATACCCGGCTCCTCGAGACCCTCGGGGACCTGCAGGCGAAGAAGGAAGAGTCGGCATCCGGACTCCGGGACAACATAGGAGCACTCCTTGCGCGGATGGCCGCCGATACGGCGCCGGTCGTCGGCGAGATCGGCCTGGAGATGCTCCGGCGCGCAAAGAGGGAGGCGTCCGGGGAACTCTACGACCAGGAGTTCTACGAGAAGAAGATGATCGTTCTCGGAAAGACCGACCCGCTTCCGTACCGACCCGACGACCCGACCCTGCCCGTCGACGCTCAGATATGCGTCCTCGGTGAGGATGGGGTCTTTTACGAGGTGATGTACACCCACACCGAGATCCGGATCGACTCCTACCTCGCGACGCTTGCGCCGGAGGAGGCGTTCGACGTCTACGGCTACGACCTTGTCTGCATGCTTTACCGGGCGATGTTTGAGTACGCACAGAAAGAAGAGGAACTGACGGCCGCACTCGCACGGACGCTCGAGTACCTCGCCCCATAAGATCTATCTATACTCCCGGATGCTGATGAACCGCCGACGCGAACCCCCGGGGGCTTTCCACTCTGGTCTGCCGGAAGCACCCGCAAAAAACCCTGGCGGGAGAGAGTTCTCGCGCGCCGTCTCCTCTCACCGGTGCCCGAATATCGGAAACATCGGCTCGGTGGGGTCGCGCCCCGGCCCGAGCGCCGTGAGAGCGTACGAGCGCGAGAACTCCCGACCGACAGGGTTTTCATAGGTTATGACCGCTTTTGCCTCGGAGATCATGGAACCAAGACTGAACCCGGATTCCTCGTCCGGATCGAGCGAGGCGAGATCGAACTCGATGTTGAGCGGAACGAGGGCGACATGGATATTCTGCGCTCTCGTGGTTCCCGCATTGGTGACGATGATCTCCCGGGCGTTCTCCGAGAGTTCTGCGGTGACGAGCGGGTATTCAGCGGTATCCCTCATGATGTGAATACTCATCAGGAGGGCCAGTACACCGACCAGAGCGATGAGGGCGAAGAAGGGCTCGATGTAGAAGAGCCCGAGCGTGATGAGACAGCCCACGACCAGGATGATCTTCTGGTTCTTTTCCATGCTACATGAGTTGGTTCGCCGGAAATTATAAGAGTAGGTTTTAGGCGGGAGCGGCAGGACGATCGGATCGCGTTCTGCCCGGGGAGTTGCCGGCACTCACCATGCAGGAAGGGCAACATGACCATATACCGTCATGGCAAAGTATGTACAGAGACAGCATGCTTGAGTTGAAGTTCGTTCGTGCACACCCCGATATCGTCAGGGCAGACCTCATCAAGAGAGGAGATACCGAGAAGCTGGCCTGGATCGACGAGGTGCTGGAGATGGACCGGAGGGCACGGGAACTCACCGTGGCGATCGGCAACCTGCGCAACCGGAGGAACGTCATATCCCGCGAGATCAGCCAGGCGAGGAAGGCAGGGAGGGATGCCGCAGATCTCATCGCCGAGACTGCAGGTCTTCCCGGACGGATCAAGCAGGCGGAGACGGAGCGCGATACGCTCACCGAGGCGGTGAAGTACCGCCTGATGCGGCTCCCGAACATCCTCCACGAGAGCGTTCCGATAGGGAAAGACGACACCGAGAACGTCGAGATCCGGCGCTGGGGTGACCCTAAGACCCCCGCATTCGACCTGAAGAACCACGGGGCGCTCGCCGTCGAGCACGACTGGGCGGACTTCGAGCGCGCGGCAAAGATCTCCGGGGCCGGGTTCTACTTCCTGAAGGGCAGGCTTGCCCTGCTCGATATGGCGCTCCAGCGGTTTGTGATGGACCTTCTCGTCGAGCGGGGATACACCCCGATCATCCCTCCCTATATGATGAACCGGGCCGCATACGAGGGCGTGACCGACCTTGCCGACTTCGAGAACGTCATGTACAAGATCGACGGCGAGGACGAGTACCTGATCGCGACGAGCGAGCACCCGATGGCCGCGATGTACAGCAACGAGATCTTCGAGGGGAAGGACCTGCCGCTCAGGCTCGCGGGCTTGAGCCCGTGCTTCCGGCGCGAGATCGGGGCGCATGGGCTCGATACGAAAGGGCTCTTCCGCGTCCACCAGTTCCACAAGGTGGAGCAGTTCATCTACGCGACGCCGGAGCAGTCCTGGGACCTCCATGAGGAGCTGCTCGCGAACGCCGAGATGGTCTTCCAGCAGCTCGGCCTCCCCTACCGGGTCGTTTTGATCTGCACGGGGGATATCGGGACCGTCGCCGCGAAGAAGTACGACCTCGAGGTCTGGATGCCGCGGGAGGAGTGCTACCGCGAGGCGGTCTCCTGCTCGAACTGCACGGCCTACCAGGCGGTCAGGCTGAACATCAAGGTGCGCGACCCGACCGAGTTCACCGAGAAGCGCTACCTGCACACCTTGAACAGCACCGCGATCGCGACCTCCCGCGCGATACGGGCAATCCTGGAGAACTACCAGAACGAGGATGGGTCGGTCACGGTCCCGGAGGCCCTCAGGCCCTACCTCTACGGCAGCGAGACGCTGTAAAGAGCCCCAGGGCCCGTGAGGCGCCGACAATACTTCTTCCAGCGGGCACTACCCGCTGGAAAGCAGTCCACTTTTTTTCGCAACCGTGCTATCTCGCCCACCAGCACCGCACAGACCCGGCGCTCTTCGGTGACGTCCTCGTAGGTGACGTACCGCGTCCCGTCGCAGAGTTCAACGGGATGGTTGGGCACCGACGAGATCATCGATACGGAAGGCCATACCAATGATATCCCGGCCTGCCAGTCGCTCCGGTCCCTGCCGGAAATCCCGGCCGACGATCGCTCTCATGAGAAACTGCCGGTCGACTTCGTCATACGAGTCGACGAAGACCCGGACATCGGGAACAAGTCATACCGGTAGATATCCGCCTCCGGCGACAGGTCGGCAAGCTCCATCGCGATCCGGGCGAGGAATTTCTTCGTGAAGCAGAGAAAGGCGGAGATCGGGACATGCCGGACAAGGGAATAGGCTTTGCATTGCCGAGGCTCCGGACGTCGACCTTTCCCGCGATCCGGAGGATCTCGAGGTGCTTTGAGACCGTATTCCGTGACGCCGAACTGTATTGCCACCCCGGTGATGGCCATGCCCTTCGGCCTGAACCGGAGGGCACGGGGGATGCGGGCAGGGAGATCGTGCTCCTCCTGCATGGCACGTGCATCATTACCGGCGACAGGTTATGGGATGCCCGCGGGATATGCAGTATCGAGCATACCTCCGGAATCTCCTTTCCTGGACGGCGCTGTCACGAAGCGGACGTTGCCCCCGGGTGCGGCGCAGGATACCGCCGTGTTCGACCCTCTTCCCCGGAAGAACTCCCCCACCTCACGGGATCGTCCTGACGATCCGTTCCTTCGTCACCTTACCGGCGATGACACGGGCGAGGGCGAGGAGCGCTACCCCGGCCGCCGCGAGAACCGCCTCAGTCGTCGCCGAGATGCCGGGCCCGCCCGGTACGACCTGCTGGAGCCCGATGATCAGGAAGACGAACCCGAAGATGAGGACGAATCCGAGGATCTGGTTCTCACGCATCCCGAGCGCGAGCTGGGCCGCGCCGATGAGCCCGGCCGCGGCAGCGATCCAGACAGGGACGACGACCGCGAGATGGGCGAGAAGCAGCGGTTCGGCGGCGACGGGAGCGCCGGTGAGGCCGGTGACCGCCGCGGCGGTCACTGCGGCCGAGAGGAGGGTCGTCAGGTACGCCGGCACGGCGACCCCGACGGCCTTCCCTTCCCAGAGGCAGCGGAGGGAGACCGGAGTGCAGAGGAGCGTCTCAATGGTGCCGTCCCGCTTCTCGCGGAGGAAGGCATCGGCGCAGAAGATGTAGCCCATGAAGACCCCGACAGGGAGGGTGACCGCGGCGATGCTGCCGGCAAGGGTCGTAACCTCTTCGCCGGCACCCGCAGCGATCCCCATGGCGGACATAACAGGGAGCCAGATGGCAAAGATGAGCCCGGATATGAGGATACTCCGGTTCCGGAGGGCGACCCGCATCTCGCGGCCGGCGATGATGCCGAGCGTGCTCATGCTCCGCCCTCCGCCAGGTCGACGTGTTCGAGGTAGATCTCCTCAAGCGATCTGGATGACCGGCGGACCTCCTCGATCCGGAACCCTGCCCCGACGAGTGCAGCGACGAGATCCGGGGTCGCGCCGGGATCGGCAAGGGTGCAGAGGAGAACGTCGCCGTCCACGTCGCACCCGGCGACGAACGGCAGCCCCATGGCAGTCTCGCACGCGTGGGCGCGGTCGCCCGGGTCGGCGAGGGAGACCGTCACGGCAAGGCGGTCTGAGGCCGCGGTGAGGTTTGCCACCGTATCGAAGGCACGGATCCTGCCGCCGGCGAGGATCGCGACCGTCGAGCAGATCCGCTGGACTTCGTCGAGGTGATGGGAATTTAAAAAGACGGTCATCTCTTCCCGCCGCGAGAGTTCGAGGATGAGGTCACGGACCATCCGCTGCGCGCCGGGGTCGAGGCCGGAGGACGGTTCGTCGAGGAAGACGACCTCAGGGCGGTGGAGGATGGCCCGGGCGATCCCGAGTTTCCGCTTCATGCCGGTCGAGAACGTCCCGACCAGGTCGTCCCGCCGGTCGGCAAGATCGACGAGCGTGAGGAGTTCGTCGATCCTCTCTGCAGGGTCGTCAACGCCGTAGAGCCCGGCGTAGTAGGCCAGGTTGCCGGCTGCGCTCATCCGGTCGGCAAGACCGTTGTTCTCAAAGAGCACCCCGACCCTCCGGCGCGCATCGTCGTCGGAGGCGAGGTCGCGGCCGAGGACCCGGACCTCGCCTGCGCCGGGGGCAAGGAGGCCGAGCAGGATCCGGATGGTCGTGGTCTTCCCGGCGCCGTTCGGGCCGAGATAGCCGAAGACCTCACCGTGACCGACGGTGAACGAAACGTCGCGGAGGATCTCCCGGCCATCGAAGGACCGCGAGAGGCCCCGGACCTCGACGGCGCTCACGCCGGCCGCCTCCGGCACCGGGTAACGATTATCCGGGATTCCCGGGCTGCGGAATCTGCAGAGTGCATAGTGATAGATCTCCGCGCGAAATTGTAAAAGGAGCGGATCTTGTGTGACGGGCGGGCCGGGATAACAGGATCCAGCCAAGGAGGGGGAAACGCTATTTCACCGCAACGAGAGATCCTCCATCATCACGCCGGACGCCCTGCTGCCCGTTCCGGCACCTCAACCGGGAGCCTTTGCAAATGGAGTTCACCTGCGGTATCGACAACCGGCCCGGGCCGGCACACCTTCTCATCTTCGGCCTGCAGTGGCTGGCGGTGAGTGTTCCTCTCGTCCTGATCATCGGGAGGGTGGCGGCCGGCGCTCAGGCGGAGGCGGCGGCCGTTCCCTACCTGCAGAGACTCTTCCTCCTCGTCGGCCTCGTCCTCCTCGTGCAGGTCTACCTCGGCCACCGGCTTCCCCTGGTCCTCGGCCCGGCGACGGTGCTCCTGGTCGGCATCCTCGCAAGCACCGATGCGGGCATCGGAGCGGTCAACGCGTCGCTCCTCGCCGGGGGGCTCCTCATTGCCGGAATAGCGGCAACCGGCCTTATCGGGCGCCTGAAAAGCCTCTTCACGCCCCGGGTGATCACGGTCGTCCTCGTGCTCATCGCGTTCACCCTCGCCCCCACCATCCTCAACCTGGTCACGGACGGAGGCGGCACGGTCCCCCCGGCGCAGGCTTTCCTCTTCTCAATCACGTTTGCGCTCGCCCTCTTCATCGCCGGCGGTTATCTCGCGGGAATGTGGAAGTCGATCCTGGCGCTCTGGGCGATCCTCATCGGCACCCCGGTCTACATCGCTCTCTTCGGGGAGGTCCCCCTGCCTCCGGCGGATACCCCCCTCTTCGCGCTGCCTGGAGACCTGATCGCACCGCTCGCCGTTCCTGACACCGGGATCATTGCGGCGTTCCTGATCTGCTACCTCGCGCTCGCGATAAACGACCTCGGCTCAATCCAGTCGGTGGGCGGCCTTCTCGGCGCCGGGGCGATGGAGGAGCGGGTGAGCCGCGGGGTGACCGTAACCGGCCTTGCGAACGTTCTCGCGGGGCTCACCGGCGTCATCGGCCCGGTGAACTTCTCCCTCTCCCCCGGGGTCATCGCCGCCACCGGGTGCGCGTCCCGCCTCGCCCTGGTCCCGGCAGCGATTGGGCTCGGCCTCATAGCCGCATCGCCGCTTGCCATCGGATACCTGGAGAGCATCCCCGCCCCCGTCATCGGTGTCGTCCTCACCTACGTCATGGCCTCCCAGATCGCGGCAGGGCTCATGCTCGCGCAGGAGAGCAAAGCGGTCGGGAGATTCGAAGACGGCCTGATCATCGGCATCCCCCTCCTTCTCGGGACCCTGGTGGCGTTTCTGCCCCCGGAGATCGCGGCGGGGTTCCCGGCGGCGGTTCGCCCCCTCATCGCAAACGGATTTGTGGTCGGTATCGTAACGGTCCTCGCGCTCGAGCACATTGTCTACCGTCGGGCACGGGGTGAGAGGTGAGATCAAGAGACAACGAGAAAGCAGGGTTCTGAGAAGATGATGGGCCCGGTGCGATTCGAACGCACGACCTCCCGGTTATCAGCCGGGTGCACCACCGGCTATGCTACGGGCCCGGATGCACTCATACTAGTGCCTATAATTGTTGTATAATCTTCGATTTAAAGGTTGTGCAAAGACCTTGCTTCGCCCATTTCGCTACGCGAGGCGGTTTCCTGGAAGCGCCGCCTCCGTGGCCGCCGGTGCCGGGGTCTGCCCGGTTAATCTACGGGAAAGGACGAAGAAGTCAGCAGTCCCGGCGGTGTCGACCCGTGGGGCTCCCCGGAAGAGACTGATCAAAAAGGACATGGGCCCGGTGCGATTCGAACGCACGACCTCCCGGTTATCAGCCGGGTGCACCACCGGCTATGCTACGGGCCCTAAGATTTCCCTCCAACATCCGGGATATAAATACATAATTGTTTTGGTCAGGCATCCAAAGCGCTATGTTAAAACCCGATGATAAAAGTACAGTTGAGTTGAACAATGGCTGTACGATACCTACTCGGAAATGAGGGCATCGCTCACGCATGCCTGGAGGCAAACATCGATTTTGCCAGCGGCTACCCGGGAACGCCGTCCTCTGAAGTGATCGATATCCTCCGGGTGCAGGAAGAGCGGCCCTTCACCGTGGAGTGGTCCACGAACGAGAAGGTCGCCTTCGAGAACGCCCTCGCCGCCGCCTGGTGCGGGGTGCGCGCACTCTGCACCATGAAGCACGTCGGGCTGAACGTGGCGGCCGACCCCCTGATGACGAGCGCATACACCGGGGTGACCGGCGGGCTCGTTATCCTCTCGGCCGACGACCCCTTCGCGCACAGTTCCCAGAACGAGCAGGATACCCGGCGTTATGCGCATTTCGCCCGACTCCCATGCCTTGATCCCTCATCGGTCCAGGAGGCGCACGATATGCTGCGGGACGCCTTCGCCCTCTCCGAGGAGTTCGGCCTCCCCGTCATCTTCCGGCCCACGACCCGGATCTGCCACTCAAAGGGCGACGTCGACATAGGCGTAGTCGGCACCGAGCACCGGACCGCCGTCTTCAACCGCGACCCGAAGCAGTACGTGGTCATCCCCGCGCACACGAGGGTGCTGCACAGGAAGCTGAACGAGAAGCAGCAGGCGCTGAAAGAACGGCTGGTCGAGCTCGGCTACAACCGCCACACAATCCGGGGCACGACCGCCGTCGTCACGAGCGGCGTCGCGGCCGCATACGTCCAGGAGGTCCTCCCCGACGACGTCTCGCTCGCGATCATCGGCGCCTACCCCATCGACGAGGAGTGGCTCAAATCCTTCGTCGACCGGCACGAGAAGGTCCTGGTCGTCGAGGAGCTCGCCCCGGTCGTCGAGGAGGCTGTCCGCCAGGTGGCGACGAAAACGGAGGTCCTCGGCAAGATGACCGGAACGGTCCCGTACGAAGGGGAGTTCACCCCGGCGACCGTCGCTGCCATCCTCGAGAGAGCAGGCATCGCCCCCACGGTAACCTTCCCCACACCCGCCCCGGTCCAGGGGGTGCCGCCCCGCCCGCCGATCCTCTGTGCAGGGTGCATGCACCGGCCGACGTTCTACGCGATGCGGAAGGTCTTCCGCGACGGCATCTTCCCGAGCGACATCGGGTGCTACACCCTCGGCCTCCAGCTCGGCGCGGTGGACACCACCATCTGCATGGGCGCCTCGATCACCGTCGGGAGCGGCATCGCCCGGTCGGGCGAGGAGCACCCGGTGGTCTGCACCATCGGCGACTCGACGTTCCTCCACACGGGAATGCCGGGGCTCTTAAACGCCGTTTACAACGGCGCCGATATGGTCGTCGTCATCCTCGACAACCGGATCACCGCCATGACCGGCCACCAGCCAAACCCCAACACCGGGCTGACGGCCGCAGGCGTCGAGAGCACCCCGATATCGCTCGACGCGATCTGCCGGTCGTGCGGGGTCTCGTGGGTCGAGACGGTCGACCCCTACGATCTCCCGGTCCTCCTCGACACGTTCCGGAAGGCAAAGGAGCGCAAAGGCGTCCGGGTCATCATCGCGAAGCAGCCCTGCGTCATCACCGCACGGCGGAGCGGGATCAAACGCAAGGTCTACGCGGTCGACCTGGAGCAGTGTACGGGCTGCGGGGTCTGCCGGTCGTTCGGCTGCCCGGCGATAGCGTTTGCCGGGAAGAACGCGACGATCACCGAGCTCTGCGCCGGGTGCGGCGTCTGCGCGGACATCTGTCCGTCAGGGGCCATCGGTATGGAGGGACGGCGATGAAACCCTCGTTCGATATCCTGATCGTCGGTATCGGCGGGCAGGGAACCGTCCTCGCCTCGAACGTCCTCGGCGAGGCGTGCATCCTCGAGAACCGGACCGTCCGGAGCGCTGAGACCCACGGCATGGCGCAGCGCGGCGGGTCGGTCGAGAGCCACATCCGGATCGACGGGAAGTTCGGGTCCCTGATCGCGCCGGGGACGGCTGATCTCCTCATCGCCTTCGACCTGCTCGAGGCCCTCCGCTACCGCCACTACCTGCCGGCCGCGGGAAGGCTCATCGTGAACCGGAACCAGGTCGTCCCCACATCGGTCTACCAGCAGAACCTGGACGTGCCCGACGAAGAGAGCATCCTCGCCGCGCTCGCCGATCTCGACGTCACCTGCATCGACGCCGCAGCCCTCGCGGAGGAGGCGGGGAGCATCCTCTCGCAGAACATCGTGATGCTCGGCGCCGCGTCCCGGTTCATCCCGCTCCGGCCCGAGACCCTCGACGAGGCGGTGCGGCGGTGCGTCCCGAAAAAGACCGTCGAGGTCAACGCCGCGGCCTTCCGGCTCGGCCGGGAAGCGGGAGAACGGGGCGCGGACACGCCCTGATCCCCGCTCTCCACCCATCACCGTTTTTCTCTCCCCGCAAACTGTATTACCCATCCTGCCGACCTGATACGCCATGAGCGAGCGGGATATCGTTGCAGCACTCACGAGCCGTGCAGGCGCAGAAGGGGAGTTCCGGCTCTCCGAACTGCAGAAAGACCTGGGAACCGGGCAATCGCTCGAGCGCCTTGCCGGGGAGATCCGCCCGCACCTCGACAGCCTCGGCCTCGCCATCAGGCCGGCCGGGGATGACTACGTCATCGGCCGCCGCCCGGACGGCGGGATCCTCGCGGTCGACGACGCCGGGCGAGAGCGCCAGCTCGCGTTCTTCCGGAACCCCGGTGTGCCCGGCTACATCCAGGAGCTGGTCGAGTCCTACATCGAAAAGAAGACCAGCAAGTCCTGGGACGACACTGCCGTCCTCGACCGGATGCGGAACGCCATCCTCGCCCAGAAGAGCCAGTACTGGAAGGAGAAGCAGGTGAGTTACCGGAAAGCCTACCCGGTCCTCGGGTATCTCGCCTACCACGCGCCGGTCTACCTGGTGCAGTTCGAGCACATCCTCTGGCAGATCATCAGCCGGGGGCTCGCAAAGCCCGAGATGCGCATCCTTGACCTCGGCACCGGGCCGGGGGTCGTCCCACTCGCCGTCATCGACCTCCTCGGAAGAATCGGAACGGGAGCGGCGGACATCTACGCCGTCGAACGCTCCGAAGAGCACTTCGAGGCCTACAACGCCCTCGTCCCGGCCGCAGCCGCGGCGCAGGGAGGTAGGGTGCGGGTGGAAAAACTCATCCGGGCGGATATCGGGACGCTCGCGGCAAAGGACCTGCCTGAGGGGATCGACCTCATGGTCTTCTCGAATGTCCTTGGCGAGCTCCGCCAGATGAGCATCGACCAGCGTGCCGACCTCGTCGACGCTCTCGCCGAACGGCTCGCCCCCGACGGGACGATCGTCATCGTGGAGCCCGCCGACCTCACCAACGCGACCGTGATGCGGCAGACCGTGCGCGCGATCGCAGACCGAGGGCTCACCGTCTTCAGCCCCTGCTCGTTCATCTGGGGCACGACCTGCAACCCCGCGCGGTGCTGGACCTTCGAGCAGAAGGGCGACATCCAGCCGACCCGGCTGATGGAGCGCCTTGCAGAGGGGAAAGACGGCTACCGGTTCATCAACGTCGACATCAAGTATGCCTCGACACTCCTGCGGAAGGATGCCTCGGTGCAGCACGCCTATCGGGTCCCGCCGGGAGCAAAGTTCGCCCGCCTCTCCCACCTCCGCCAGCACCGGGACAAGAAGATCAACGTCGTCGCCGCGCTGATGTCGGGGAACCTCGGCGATACCCGGACAAAGGTCTACAAGGTCTGCGACGGAACGCCCGCGGACCAGGTCTACGCCGTGGTCCCGGCGACCCTCCGCGGCACGAACCGCGACGCGCTCGAGGGTCCCGCCTACGGGGATATCGTCCGGCTCTACGGTGTCCTCGTCAGGTTCAACAAGGACCACAACTCCTACAACCTGGTTATTCTTCCCGGAACCCGGGTGGAACCGGTCGGGTCCCCGTCGGGAGAGGCTGCCGGGACCGGGGCCACGTAGGTTCCCGGCTCCCGCAGGCCCACCGGAGACTAAGGGGCTACGCCGCCCCTCCGCCCGCGCCGGGCTGGCTGACACCCCTGAGTGCATAAAGGATCCCCCCGTAGCCGAGGCTGACCGCGACGACCTGGACGAGCGCTCCGAGGAGCGGGATGAAGGTGAGGATCTGCAGGATCACAAACCCCAGGATGAAGATACCCATGGGTCCCGGCCTCCACCCCGTCCGCGAAGCGATGACGTCCCCAAGGGCGTATGCGACAAAGAGCGACGAGAGCAGGAGAGCGACGATGAAGAGGAGTCCCCCGACGAGCGCGATCGGGAGGCCTATCACGGTGATGGCGACGATCAGGAGGAGAATTGCCGTCACGATTATCGCGAGGAACCCGAGAACGGTCAGGACGACCGGGTTCTTCTCGACCTCCCCGACGATCGCCGCGAACGGGCCGGGGAGGAATTTGATGAGGAGGAGGCCGAGGATGAGGGCCCCGATCGCGGTGAGTACCGCAAAGAGGCCGGGCAGCGCCGGCCCGGGTTCCTGCTGCTCCTCAAACGTCACGTTTCCGGCCGTGCCGGTGTTGTTGAATGTCCCGGCCGAGACGGTAAGGTTGCCGAGGACCGATCCCTCGTTCACGACCTCGCCCGCGCTGATCACCGCGTCACGCTCTATGACGGCATCTTCCCCGATCCGAACCGTGCCCCCGGTGACGAGTGCGTTCGTCGCGTTTCCGTTCAGTTCAATTTCGCCACCAGCGGCGAGCACCTTCCCACCGACATCACCGTTGACTACCAGGGTGCCGCTCGCGGCGATGACGTCGCCGGCCACCGGGGCATCCACCGTCACCATGCCCCCGGCGACGGTCAGGCTGTCGACGGGGGCCCTGACGGTCACGGACCCACCCGAGGCGACCACGTCGTCGGGGATGGGGGTGTCAATCAACTGCTGGTCGGCGCTGAGGAAGGTGAGTGCATGTGCTCCGGAAGGGATGAGCAGCAGAGCAAGGATGAAGACTCCCAGGAATTTCATATAGCGACGATGTTTTTCTCCGAGAAAAAGGTTGGCGGCCGTGGAGAGAGGCAACGAAGAGGCGCCACTCCGGAGTCGCCAGGGGGGCCTGCGAGAAGGGGGATCACGCCGGACCGGACCCTGTCAGCGTGAAAACCCGGATCGACTTAAGCGCAGCGGGCCTCCGGCTTCTACACCCGGATCTCAAGGCGGCGCTTGAGTTCAGCGATCGCCTCGTCTTTCCCGGGAAGATCTGACTCCTGGAGTGAACTGATGTTCTCCTCGATAGACGTGGCGAGCCAATCGTTCGGGACGCCGGATGCCGGAAAGAGTTCCTGCCACTCGTCGGAACCGAACGGGATTACCTTGACCAGTTTCCCGAGAATGTTCCAATCGACGACCTTATAGTCCTCGCCGGTGCTGGTATCTGCGACCTGTATCGAGCGGTCCTCATTGCACCCGATGACCCGCCCGTGGATGACATAGACACTCACTTCATTTTTATCGGTGAAGGAGATCTGGACCACGTCACCCGGCTGCGGACTCTCGGGCACCATGTAGAGGACGATATCGCCCGGGTACATCAGGTCAGGTTCATAACGGTCTGCGATGCCGATATACCCGGTATCGGAGACATAGAGCCGGAGATACTCCTGGTAGAACTTCCGGACGATCCAGTAGACTGCTCCCGGGTGTGTCTCCGCCAGTTTCAGGAGGAGATTGTGGATAGCACTCGGGATGCTCTCCGGCCGCTCCAGCACCTCACGCGCCAGCCTCTCGTACGCTTCTACAACCCCGGCATCTGTCTGCATTATTTCTGCCATACTAACAAACCCCGCCGCATAGTACCGGTAGTAGCATAAAAGTGTTCCTTCGGATCTTCCGGTGCTCCGTCCATACCGACCACACCTTCACCTCGTGATCAGTCGGGGAGAAGAGAATTAAGAGAATCCACTGATAACCGCCACAGGACACCTGTTGCAGCACCGGGGAGGGAGAGAACTATAATACTTATATTCGACCATGACCATACAGTAAAGCAGAGGATATTGATATGGGTGGCATAAAGGATTCCACGTATCTGGATGTCAAGAAGACCCTTGCCCGGCGGTTCTCTTCCCGGGACGGGTGGCAGTGTGCATCGTCTCCCGCCGGGAGTGTTCAGCCGGAGTGCGTGCTCTCCCGCCGGGTCGCCGGCAGGACGGAGCGGGTGCTCGTGAACGTGAATATGGCCCCTGTGGTCCAGGCAGGTGCCGTCGAGGCGCTCCAGGCTGCTGCAAGCGCCGGCAGCGTCGATAAGGCGGTCCTGGTCGTACCCGGCGGGGCAGACGTCTCCCGGGTTCCGGCAGGGATTGATGTTATCGAGCTGGGTACCTGGCAGGTCGTCAGCGGCCGCATTGCCTGGTCAAAGAATATCGAACGCAGCGCCTTCCTCGAGGAAGAGCGTGTAAAAAGGGGTCTCGCGTAAGGCACCCCCTCAAAACCTTTTCTTATAATCCGAAATCAAAGAGCGTCGTCCGTGACGGATCGACGTCGTGCCAGTCCCACCCGAGCGGCTCGATGATCCGCGAGAGGGGACTCTTGAGTGTCTTTTCAAGCATCGTCTCCCAGTCGACGACGAACTCCGGCGGCACCTGGTCGGCGTACTCGAAGCAGATCACGTCCGTCCTCGGGTACTTCGCCGTGACGGCCTTAATGTAGACGCGCTTGGGCTTGCTGCCCCGCTTGAAGTCGGTCCCGAGATATCTGTTCGAGTACTTGGCGCCCCGGATATGGGCGTCGTCGTTCTCGTAACTATCCAGGTTCTTCCCGATCCCGCCGGGAATACCGGCTTCATCGAGAGGGTACTCCCCTCGACGGTACTTCCTGATGACGTCGCGGAGATACGCCTGCACGTCGCTGAATGCGTCCCCGCGGAGTATCATCTCGATGACGGTGCGCTGCACCTCCCGCGTGATCTGCGGCGAATCGCTCCGTCGGATCTCGAACCCGACGACATCGATCTCATCGACGTCCTTGCCCTCCTTCCAGACCAGATGCCCGGCGTAGCGCTTTTTCTTGCCTGCCTGGAAGAAACGGCGGTAGACCTTCTCGAACTTGATGGAGAAGTAGTGGGTATCGGCGTTCAACTCGGCCTTCGCGAAGTCGCTGTAACTCGCGTTCAACCGGGCTTCGATCGTCCTCGCCCTTGCGATCGTCTCCGAGAGATCTCCCGGCGGAACCTGCACCATGCACGAGTCAGTGTCCCCGTAGAGGACCGTGTAGCCGAGGTCGGTGATGATGTCGCGGGTGTGCCTGATGATTGCCCGCCCGACCGACGTGACGGCCGACCCGATCTCGCGGTCATAGAGCCTGAACCGGGTGTAACCCGATACCCCGTAGTAGGAGTTCATGATCACCTTCAGAACGTTCTGCTGGAGGTCGTAGAGGACGTACTCCGGCGACCCGAAGGGGAACTGGTTGCGCAGGCGCTTGCGCTCGTCGCGCTCCACGAGGAGTTCTGAAATGATGCTCCGGGTCAGTCCGTCCGGCTCCCGGGAGAACCGGACGCCGTTCGGCGCCCGGAGTTCGCCTTCCGGGTTCTTCGTCTCGGGCGAGGCGTTGATCGTCATCATCGCCATCGGGTAGAGTGATTTCAGGTCGAGGACCACCACGTTCTCCCGGAGGCCGGTGGCTGGCTCAAAGACGGTCGCCCCCTCAAACTCATCCCCGGCGGCGAGCCCCTTTGAGGGAAGGACGAATGTGCCCCACGCTTTTCGAAGGACATAGATATCGATGACGTTCGACGAGTTCAGCGTCCGGTCGAGCGGGCACCCGACGTACCGGGAGATCTCCCGGTAGAACTCGATAATGTTGTTCTTTTTATCGATCCCGACGCAGAGTTCGACATCCCGGCAGTTGTACTCCACAAGCCGTGCGGGGTCGGACCGCCAGAGCGCCGTGATCGTCCCGCTGTAGCGGACCTTCGTCACGCCGAGTTCCTCCTCGGCGATCGCATCAAGCCGGTAGGACTCCTTCTGGGCCTGGTGCATCTTCCGGTAGGCGGAAAGAAGGTCGAAGAGTGCCCGTCCACGGATGGCGTCTCGTTCGGTCTGCCCCGGGAGGCGCGCGAGGTCCTCGGTTCGGAGGCCGATCGCTGCCATCCGTTTCAGGATATACGGAATGTCGAACTCCACAAAGTTCCAGCCCGAGAGGATGTCCGGGTCGCGCTCCCTGATGTAGGCAACAAGCCCGCGGAGCATCGAGACCTCATCGGGGTAGCGGACGACCCGGTGCTGCTCATGAACGCGGAGCGCAGGGTCGTCGACGGGCGCATCGCCCGGCACCCCGCCAGGCTGCCAGAGGAGGGTCGTGTAGTCGTCATCGAACGAGTCCCAGCAGGTGACGCAGATGATCGGGTCGCGTTCGGGCTCGGGGAACCCCTGCTCGTCCACGCACTCGATATCCATGATGCAGGTGCGCGCGGGAGCCGCGACGCTGGACGGTGCGAGTTCGCGGTAGTCGACCACGGAGGTCCCCGCGGGAAGTTCCACGCCGGCGGAGAGGCCGCAGTCTATCATGAATCGGGTGGCGAACGGAATATCGGCCTCGTAGTGCTCGCTAAATAGATTGCGGACGTCACGGACATCGCCGGGGCGCCGGGTGTAAAGGCGCCGGAGCGGCTCGCCGCGGATGGAGCGGTAGGTCGTGCCGGGCTCCAGATCGACCTCACGCGGGAGGGGGGCAGCGTCCGCCAGGCTTGCCGGCACGTAGAAGTAGGGTCGGAACCCGGTCACATCGACCCGGACCGCTCGCCCGGAGGCGTCACGGCCGAATATATGGATGACCGGGATCTCGGCCCCGACGCTATACTCCACCTGGTGGATGCCGATCCGGGCCTTTCTGAAATCGTCCAGGGTAGCCGCGGTGCTCATGCGTGATCCCGGCACCTGATCAGCCATCGAATCTCCTGCAGAGGTCCTGCACGAACGCTCCCGCCTTCGCCATCCTCGCATCCTCCCACGGATCGAGGTCCCATTCCTCGATGCCGAGGATGCCTTCCCGGCCGATCCGGGCAGGGACGCCGAGCGAGCAGCCCGAGAGACCGTATTCACCGTCAAGCACGCATGAGCAGGGGAGTACCTCCCGCCGGTCGTCGAGAACCGCGCGTATCAGCATGGCTATGTGGTACGCGGGACCGAAGACCGTGCCCCCCTTGCCGCGGATCACCTCCATGCTTGCCCCCTGCATCCGCGAAAGGATCGCTTCCCGCTGTTTTTGGCCGACAACCTCACCGGTCTTAGAGAAGAGCGGCACCTGGTGCTCGCCGTGCTCGCCAAGCACCCAGCCAGGCCCGGGGATTCCCGCATCCTTGAGGAAGCGAGTAAAGCGAGCGCTGTCGAGCTGGCCACCGAACCCGATGCACCGTTGCCGGTCGATGCCCATCATCTTCCAGAGGCCGTAGTTGTTTGCGTCCATGGGGTTCGTGACAGTGATGACGATCCCGTCAAATCCTCGCAGAAATTCGCTGCAGCGCTTCACCACGGGGATGTTGGCCTCGATGAGGTCGGCCCGGGTCTTTATGTCGGGCGTCCTCGGGGTGCCTGCTTCGAAGACGAAGATGTCAGCCTCCCGTATCGCCGCCGTATCGGTAGAGATCGTGACATCAATACCCGTGTGCTGCAGGTCAAGCACCTGTGCCCGGAGAATGGGCTCGTAGACGTCGTAAACGATGATCTCATCGGCGAGACCGAGCGCGGCGGAGAGGAACGCTGTCTCGCCCCCCACCTTTCCTACACCTAAGATTGCGAGCGAGGTCATAGTATCGGTCCTGATTCTCTATATCGGCAGAGATTGTGCGCGCAAAGAAGCCCCGCTTCACGGAGAATAACGATCCGGCAGGGGAAAGGGACGTCTTACCGCCTTCCATACCGGGATCCGGGCTCCGGAGAGCGAATCTCAATCGTCCCTTGCTAGTACACTTGGCGCGAGAGTATAATAATACCCTCCTCCCACCTATTTTCAATGGTTGCGCTTTATCCAGGCCCCATTGAGGTCGGTGGCATCCAGTTGAAGAATCATCTTCTCCTGGCAGCCGGCATCCTCGGAACCACCGGGGCATCGCTCGCCCGCGTCCTCGCAAGCGGTGCAGGCGGAGTGGTCACGAAATCCATCGGGCCGAGCCCGAAAGAGGGGCATCCGGGCCCCTGCCTGATCGTCGTCGACGGCGGTATCATCAACGCCATGGGCCTGCCGAACCCCTCGGCCGCATTCGTGGAGGAACTGGCTGTCCTGCAGGACGAACCGGTTGTCGTGAGCATCTTCGGGGGGACGCCCGAGGAGTTCCGGACCGTCGCCGGGTGGTTTGCCGGGACGGCATCCGGGCTCGAGCTGAACCTCTCCTGCCCCCACGCAGAGGGCTACGGGGCGGCGATCGGGAGCGATCCGGCTCTCGTGGAGGAGTGCACGAGGGCGGCAGCCTCCCTCGGGATCCCCACCTGGGTGAAGCTCACCCCGAACGTCGCCAATATCGGTGATATCGGGGCCGCCGCGGAACGCGGCGGAGCGTCGGCGGTCGTCGCCATCAACACGGTGAAAGCGATGCGGATCTCAACGGCCCTCCGCCGCCCGGTGCTCGGGAACCGTTTCGGCGGGCTCTCGGGGAAGGCGATCTTTCCCATCGCCGTCCGATGTGTCTATGACCTCTACGAGGCGTGTTCCATCCCGGTTATCGGGTGCGGCGGGGTCTCCACCGCCGACAACGTCGTCGAGATGATGATGGCAGGAGCAAGCGCCGTCGAGATCGGGAGTGCGGTCATCGACGACATCGGCATCTTCGCTGCGATCGCAAAAGACCTCTACAGCCCGGACGGCCTCGACGCGGGCGAGATCGTGGGGTGTGGCCATGCATGAGCAGATGCCCGTCGGGGTGACGATAACAGAGATCGTGGAGGAGACGCCGTCGATCAGGACGTTTGTCTTCGACCGCGAGATCGCTGCCCGGCCGGGGCAGTTCGTGATGGTCTGGGTGCCGGGTGTGGACGAGATCCCGATGGCCCTCTCCTCCCCGTCCTCGATCACCGTTCTCGAAGTCGGGGACGCGACCGCCGCCCTCTGTGCAATGCACGAGGGGGACCGGATCGGGATCCGCGGTCCCTACGGCAACGGGTTTACCGTCTCAGGGAGGACACTTGCCATCGGCGGCGGCGTCGGGGCCTCCCCGCTGCTGCCGCTTGTCACGGCCGGCCAGGTGGACACCTTCCTCCTCGGCGCCCGGACGGCTTCCGAACTTCTCTTCGCCGATCGGATCCGGGAGGCCGCGACGCTGATGATCGCGACCGACGACGGCACCGCCGGTCACCACGGGTTCGTGACCCAGCTGATCTCAAGGGTTGACCTCACCGATTTCGCCCACATCTGCGTCTGCGGGCCTGAGGTCATGATGGCAGCGGTGCTCGCCGTCCTCGACCGGGAGGGGTGCGCCGAGCGGGGACAGTTCTCCCTCCACCGTTACATGAAGTGCGGTGTCGGCGTCTGCGGTTCGTGCTGCACCGACCCGCACGGCCTGCGGGTCTGCAGGGACGGGCCTGTCTTCTCAGGCGACGTCCTGCTCGATAGCGAGTTCGGGCATTACATGCGCGACGCGAGCGGGAGCAGGCACGGGGTCTAGGGCCCAAAAAAAAGGGATTCAGGCGAGGAAGCCTTCCTGGGGCTTAAAGAGGAGGGCCAGGACGTTCTCCACCCACCCAAGCACGAGCGAGGGTATCGAGTTGTCCTGCGTGTCCGGTTCCGCCGCTGCACCCATCCTGTCGTCTGCAGAGTACGGGGGAGCGGTCACATCGCCTGATACCCCGTCCAGCGGGTCGGTCTCGTTTACTGCAGTCTCCGTCGAATTCCCATTCTCGATGAAGGTCGCATCGTTCGTGAAGAGGCGGATGAACCGATCGTCGTCGCCGCCTCCGATAGTGAGGAACGAACCGTCAGGGGTCACAGCAACGGACTCCACACGGCCGTCGAGGGCGATCTGCTGGAGCTCGATCCCCGCTCGGTCGAGAACGAAGACAGTCCTGCCGGAGGCGGCGAAGATCTCGCTTGCCTCGTTTGTCAGGGCCGTCGAGCGGACGGCGTCTCCCGTGGGATATTTCCAGAGGTGCTCGCCCTCCCCCGTCGAGAGGTAGACGCATCGGTCAAGTGACCCGGCTGCCACGAACCACGCATCGGGGGTGAGGGCAATGCCTTCAACGCGCTTGCCGGTGCCGTAACTCCAGGACTCCCCTTCCCTGCTGTTAAGGTAGTAGACCCCGCCGTTGTCACAGCCGATCGCGATCTTACGGCCGTTCTCCGATATCGCGATTCCGTAACTGTCGGTTCCCATATCATAGTCCCAGAGCTGCTCCTGGTTCCGATCGAAGATGAAGATCGCACCGTTGTCGCATGTGGCAGCGATATACTCGCCGTCTGACGAGAGCGCCACATCGCGGTAGATAAAGGTCGTCTTCTCGGTCCAGAGCAGATTCCCATCTCTGTCAAAAAGGTAGAGTTTGTCTGCAGCGACGCCGACGTACGATCCTTCGGGCGATATCCCGACGCCGTTCACGCTGGAGCCGGCAGCGGCCTTCCAGAGAGTGGTGCCCTGCTGGTCCAGGAGGGATACCACCGACCCTGCACCTGCAACGATCGTAGAGCCGTCCTGCGAGATTGCCACAGAACTGACGGCGTCATTTGCTCCCACCTCCCAGAGGGGAAGGTATGCCCCCCCATCAGCGGAAGCAACCCCACACAGGAGGGCAGCAAGACAGCAGAACAGAATGAGCGATAGTGAGAACCGGCCGGTCCGAGAGCGGCGACGCCTGCAACAGGAATGCAGTGCTCCCACAATTCCGGGATCGCCCGGACTTGCAGCGGTAGAACTGGTAGAAGTCATTTCCCCCGATGGCATCAGGCCCTGACTTCTCGGAGAAGATATATAACGTTTGCGGAGGTCACACCGACCCAGTCCCCTGCACGGCTCGCCGGTTCCCCTCCTCTCCCCCTCCGGGGCAACACGGGACTGCCTGGCCCCGGAGATACCCTGTAAAACCTTTAGGGGGCCGGAAAGCCCGGGGTCCCTCTTCTGCCGGGCTACGACGACTCCTGGCCGGGTCCGCGCGCATCATCCCAGTCGGGCTCTGCCGGCGGGTCGATCAACTCAAGGTCTTTTAAATTATTGATATTCGTAAACGTCAGCAGGCCAGGATCGATCTCCCGGATCTTCTCCACACGAACATATCGGGTGTTGAGGCTTCTCACCATCGGGCGGAGCGAGAGCGACTCGTGCTCCTCTAGATAGTCGAGTAACGCCCCCCGCCGGTAGACCGCGTGGAGCGGCTCGAGCATATCGGCGTTCCAGCAGGGGATGGCGGCATCATACCCGACGGCGGCGTCAAAGAGCAGCCGGACCACTCCGGGGTGGATGCAGGGCATATCGCAGGCGGCAACGAAGAGATATTCGCCACGCACCGCGAGCGCTCCCGCGTGCAAGCCGCCAATGGGCCCGAGGTCCCTCCTGATGTCCGGTATACATCGGATCTCCCCGAGGTGATTGAACCGTTCGCACTGTCCCGGGTCCCGTGCGACCACCACAATCTCGTCCGCCACCCCCCGGAGGGTATCGATGAGACGGTCTATGAAGGTCTTTCCCCGGAAAGTGAAGAAGTACTTCTCCCGCCCGCCGGCACGCCGCGCCGCCCCACCTACAAGGATTACTGCCGACCGCATACTTCTCTCCCGACCGTCAGAGCCGCTCCCGGAAGCGGATCAGTTCGGTGATGCAGGCATTGCAGGGTGCGTCGATACCGTGCTTTTGGGCGAGCGCCACGACAGCACCGTTCATGAAGTCGATCTCGGTCTTCCGTCCGAGAGTGAGGTCCTGGAGCATCGACGAGTGATGGGCCGCCGTTGCCGGGAGTTGATCGGTTCGGAGATACTCCAGATACGCCGCCGGCGTCTTCCAGGAGAGGGCGATGTGCTCGGCCTCCGCCACCCGGTAGGCCTCCCGGACGATCGTGGTGACGACCGCCCAGGCATGCGGGTCGGTGAGGGCGCCGTAGGGGACGTTCATGAGGGTGCCGAGCGGGTTTAACGCACAGTTATAGAGGGTCTTTCCCCAGAGGGAGGTCTGGATCGCATCGGTCGCCTCCGCCTGGATACCGGCAGTTCGGAGAAGGTTCACGAGAACTTCGACTGCATCGTCCGCACCGGATGGGAACCGCCCCACTCTCATGGGCGACGCCTCCACCGAGACGTGGACCGCTGCATCGCCCCGCCACTCGAACCCGGTGATGATCATGGCGCCGATGACCCGGTCGGTGAACCGCCCGATGATCTCCTCGTTTCCGATGCCGTTCTGGAGACTCACCACCTCGCGCCCCGGGATATATTCGGCGAACTGGCGGCAGACGGCCTCCGTATCAGTGGACTTTGCGGTGATGATGTAGTAGTCGGCTTCTCGCCACGCGCGCGGGAGATCTTCGGAGCAACTGAAACGATACGCTCCTTGCCCCCATATACCGGTCATCAGGAAACCCCGTTCCCGCACCGCGTCCGCATGCCTCTTCCTCGCGACGGCATGAACATCCGCGACGCGGGATAACTTTGCGGCGACGGTCAGGCCGACCGCTCCCGCACCCAGGACGACGATCTTCATCTCAACTATAGTATGGTGAAGTTACCTGTTAACTCCTCCCTTTTCCGGCGTGCAGGGCCCGGACGTGCGGCCTTCCATGGCGAGGAGGGCCTCCTTGATCGCCGGATCCGGGGTGAACCCGCCGATACCGGTCTTCGCGACGACCCGGTGGCAGGGCACCACGAGCGGGGTGGGGTTCCTCGCCATCGCCGAACCGACCGCCCTGGGCACGGTTCCGACCATCCGGGCGACCTCGCCGTAGGTGACGGTCTCCCCGCAGGGAACCCCATGGACCGCGCGGTAGATCCGGGCGCTGGTCGATTCACCCTCGGTCGCGACACTCCGGAGGGAGGAGAGATCAGCCGGGCGGCCGGCACAGTAGCGCAGGATCTCTTCCGGGACCGGACCGTCGAGGCCCTCCCGGGCGAACCGCACCCGGTAGACGAGGTCGTCCTGCCATGCCACGTGGACATGCCAGAGGCCGAACCGACACGACCCGTTCACGATCGCCATCGTCCGGCCTCCTTCCGGAACTCTTCGACGGTAGAGACGGTCATCTCCTCCTGCATCCACGGCGGCAGCCCGGCATGGACCCGGGACTCGAGGAACCTTTTCTCGCCGAGGACGAGCATCCCCCGGTCTTCAGGTGTCCGGAGCACCCTCCCTAATGCCTGCAGGGCGCGGTTGATCGCCGGAAGAGTGTAACTGATGAACTCCCCCTCCTCGCCGAACTTCATCCTGAAGTAATCGATCACCATCTTGCGGACGCGGTTGAACGGCGCGAGCGGGAGACCGATGACGAGCGCTCCCGAGAGCATCTCGCCCCGGTAGTCGAGACCCTCGCTCCACTTGCCGCCGCAGACCGCAAAGAGGATGCCGGAGCGGCCCGTCCCGGGGAGGGCCATGAACTCTCGGAGCATCGTGGCTGACGCCGAGGTATCCTTGGACTCGATATAGATCTGTTTCTTCCGGATACGAGGAGCGCATCGTTCCGCGAAGGTGTTCAAGAGGTCGTAGGAGGGGAAGTAGATAGCAAGGTTCCCGGGGAGGGCTGCAAATGTGGTGATGTAGTCCTCCGTTCGCGCAAGGTTCCCGGGGTCCCGGCGCATCGAGTAGGCGGTGGTGATGTCGTTTGCGCAGAAGAGTCGACGGTTCTCCGGGGGGAAGGAGTTCGGGAGCGATACCGTGGTGACGTCAAGATCGCCGAAGTAGTAGCGGCGGTAACTCTCTATGGGGGAGAGCGTCCCGGAGATCAGGACAGCGCAGGCGTGCGCCCGGGCGATATCCTGGAGTTTGGTGCTCGGGTCGATGTTCCTCACCTCGAGCGCCACCGTGCCGTCGTCTCCCTTCCGGTAAATCGTCAGGTAGGCCGGGTCTGCTGCGGACCGGAAGATCCGGTAGAAGAACTCGGTCAGCCGTTCGATCGCGCTCTCCCTGAACTCGCCCGCCTGCATGTTCTTCTCGCGGATCCCCTCGCTGATCTTGAGGAGATCGTCCACGACCCCTTCCAGGTTCTGGTAGAGCGTGCCCGAGAGGATCATTCGCTGGAAGATGGTGGGGTCGAACCAGTCCTCAACCTCATGCGAGGCCTTGAGCGCCTCCATGAACCGGGTGATCTGCGGCAGGATCTGGGTGATGGCGTCCGCCTGCTGCTGCGACCGCCGGCGTCCGGCGAGTTCGTGCCCGGCCTGGATGATATCGCGCTCCTCGATCGTCACGCTCTCAATGCTCTGGACGACGTCGCCGCAGTTGTGGGCCTCGTCGATGAGCAGCAGAGTGTCGTGCCCCTCGATCCCGAGCGACTGGTAGAGCTGCTCGCGGATGACGTCGTCGAAGAGATGGTAGAAGTTCACGAGCACCACGTCGGCGTCTCGGGCGGCGTGCATCATCGTATCGTAGGGACAGATGTCGCCGCAGAACCCGGCGAGCTGGTCGGGCCAGATCAACTCGGTGCTCACCCGCTCCGCCCTGACGCGCAGGGCCGCCGACGGGATCATCTTCAGCCCCGCGTCCTCGGGCTCCACAAAGGACTTGCCGTGGATGAAGTAGGGGCAGATGAGCGGATGATCCGGGTCCATCTTCCGGATCTGCTGCCGGATCTGGCGATCGTTTGCCGGGACGAGCGCTCCCTTCTGCGCCCGTTCGCGCATTAGCGCCGTTGAAAAGGCCTTGACACCCTCGCACCGCCGGTAGACGTCCCCCTCGCCGCCGAGCGGGCACATGCTGGACTTGCCGATGAGGTAGGCGAACTTCAGGCCGCCGCGCTTCTTCCGGATGAGATCGAGCTCGCGCATGAACGTGGCAAGCTGGCTGATGGTGCGGACAGCGACGAGCACCTTGCGTCCCCGACTCTCTGCGAGGAGCGCGGAGACCACGCTCGACTTACCGCTCCCGGTCGGCGCATCGATCATGGCGATACCGCCGTCGCGTGCGACAGATGCGGCCAGTTCAAGCATCCCCCGCTGGCCAGATCGGTACTCCCGGTAGGGGAACCAGTCGTCGAGAGTATCCATTGCATACAGGTCGACGGCTGACATCAATGTAGTTTGGGTTCCCGGGGTGAAAGTGAAGGGGACCGGAAAGTTCTCATATGGCCACGCAACGCCAGGCGCAACACGTCATTGGACGGCACTCACCCGAAAACCCTCCCCCTCGACAACAACCGTACCTGCAACACCCTGGCAGCCGGCCGCCCTCCCGGAAGGGGCGTTCTTCCAATAGGATCCACAGGAGTCAATTTCAGAAACTATTATATATCGGCCAACATATCGCTCACTGGTGAGACTCTATGTCACTCAAGGCTGAGGTCATCGACAAAATATCGGCTCTTCTCACGGCCGCATTCGGCCTGGTCGCCGCTCTCGCATGGAACGGCGCCATTCAGGAACTTTTCGCGCTGATCTTCGGTGATCAGAGCACGCTCGTTGCAATGTTTGTGTATGCCGTCGTCGTGACGATCATCGCGGTGATCGCGGTCATCCTGATCGGCCGCGCCGCAGGGAAGGCAAAAGCAGAAGATGAGGCGGCGGCAAGGCGGTGAAACCCGGAAATTTCCCCCTTTTTGGCAACCATCTCCGACCCGAAAACCGACCTGATCTCCGATGAACCGGCTTGACGACCGACCAGAGGGGCTCATCTACACCGGCACTACTCGTGCGCGACCGGTCACCGTCACGGTCATCGACTACGACGAATCCCATCTCGACGAGCGGACCTGCACCCGGCCCGGGGACCTCCGGGCCCTCACCCTCCGCCCGACGGCGGTTACCTGGATCAACATCGACGGCGTCCACGAGACCGGGATGATCCAGGCAATCGGGGAGGCTGCCGGGATCCACCCGCTGACCCTGGAAGACATCACAAACACCCGCCAACGCCCGAAGGTCGAGGACTACAGCGAGTATCTCTACGTTGCAGTCCGGATGCTCGCTCCCGACGGCGACGGTGAGTTCTGGAGCGAACAGGTCAGCCTTGTGCTCGGGAAAGGGTACGTCGCATCGTTCCAGGAGCAGCCGGGGGATGCATTTGAGCGCATCCGGGAGCGCCTGCGTGCCGGGGCGGGACGGCTCAGGAGCGAGGGGGCGGATTACCTCTTCTACGTCCTGCTGGACACGATCGTCGACGGGTATTTTTCCGTGATCGAGGCATTCGGGGAACGCATCGAGGCGGTAGAGGAAGAGGTGGTGGCAGATCCCGACCACGAGACCCTGCAGGTGATCTACGCCTTAAAGCGGTCTCTGGTTGCTCTCCGGAGGGCGGTCTGGCCGCTCCGCGACATGGTGGCAGAACTCGAACGGGGAGAGTCCCCTCAGATCCGGGAACCGACACTCGTCTACTTCCGAGACGTCTACGACCACACCATAGAGGTCGCCGAGACCGTGGAGACTTACCGTGAGATGATGTCCGGGACCCTCGACGTCTACCTCTCAAGCCAGAGCAGCCGGATGAACGAGATCATGAAGGTCCTCACTATCATCGCCACCATCTTCATCCCGCTCACCTTCATCGCCGGGGTCTACGGCATGAACTTCGCGTACATGCCGGAGATCAGCCATCCCTGGGGCTACCCTCTAGCCCTCGCCTCGATGGCGGCCGTCGCGGGGGTGATGCTCCTCTACTTCAGGAAGAGAGGCTGGATCTGATCCGCAGAGGCCTCGGGGAGGGGCTCCCGGTGAGACGGGAGCCTCTCTTCCCCTCCTGTCTCGTTCATCGGGGGAGAGCGGGGGGATCGGCCCGGCGGTGGCGTTTTATACCATGGGGCGAATGCTCCCTCCCGGAAGTCACCCCGGATCCGGCGGAGCAGGCGCTCGCGTATCGGGATATCCCGATCGAATGCGAGAGGGCGGATCAGCCCCGGGTGGCCCCCATCTCCGGGGCAAACAGTCCGGAGGTGAAGATGCAGCCGGAAGAATCCTGTCAGATACTACCGATCCGGGTGATGGACTACACGGAGGACCGTATTGAGGAGCACGAATGCATCGAACTCACGAAGGCCTGGTCGTGGATCAGCCGGGAGACGGTCACCTGGATCGACGTCGTCGGGGTGCCGGAGCATGACGAACTCGTGGTGCTGGGAGAACAGGCAGGCATCCACCCGCTCACGATGGAGGATATCACAGTCCCTGACCAGCGGCCGAAGGTAGAAGAGTTCGGAACCTACGTCGCCGTCATCGCGAGGATGCTCTCGGAGAGAGACGGCAGGGTCGCAAGCGAGCAGGTCAGCCTGATCTTCGGGGAGAACTACGTCATAACGTTCCGCGAGCAGCCCTTCCAGGTCTTCGAACTGGTCAGGGGACGGCTCAGGAACGAACTGAGCGTCCTCCGGGGCATGGGACCGGATTATCTCACCTACGCGCTCCTTGACGCCATCGTGAGTGTTTACCTCGCCATCCTCGACACAGTCGACGACCGGGTGGAAGACCTCCAGGGCAGGGTTCTGGCTTCCGCGGACCCGCTTGCCTTAAAACAGATCTACGAACTCAAGGAAGACCTCCTGACCATCCGGAGAGCGGCCGTTCCGGCACGCGAGGTTCTTGGGTCGCTCGCAAGCCGGGAGTTGAGCCTTGTCCGGAGGGAGACGATCCCGTACTTCAGGGACACATACGACCGGTGCATCCAGGCGGCAGAAGTTGCGGAGTATACCAGAGATACCCTCTCCGGCGTGATGGATCTCCACACCTCGAACCAGAACAACCGGCTCGCCGAGATCACGACGATCCTCACCATCGTCGCGAGCATCTTCATCCCTTTAAGTTTCATCACCGGGTTTTATGGGATGAATCTCAGGAACATACCGCTCGAAGACTCGCCCCTGGGGTATCCTCTCGTCCTCCTCCTCATGCTGGGTGTCGCGTTCGCGATGCTCCTCTACTTCAGGAAGAAAGAGTGGATCTGACGCTGATCCCGGACGGTTCCCGGCAACCGGCAGCGCGTGTTGCCGGAGAAACCCCAGGACCGCGGTGGCCGCCGCTTTGCACGGAAACAATCATTTATGACCGTGCGCAGAGTATCACCTGCTGATAGCATCATGAAGGATAGACTCACGGACTCTCTTGCTACGGCGATAGAGCACGGCCGCACCGGCCTCGATGCGAGGATGCAGGCACTCTCCGGGAAGCTCGCCTACGCGGACACGGCATATGCCCTCCCCGTGACCTACGCCGTCACCGGCATCGCCGTGCGGGACGCGGACGGAGCGCGCGAGGCATACCGGCAGTCCGGCAGCAACCTCCTCGTCGCCTGCGAGTGCCTGATGGCCGGCGAAGGCGGCGTGGAGATCCCCTACACAGGTTTCATCCCGGACGCAGTCCTCCGGAGGCTCGGTTACACCCTGGTCGACGGGAGCGTCACGGGCCTCGGCCTCCTGGTCGGGACGCCGGAGAGCCCCGACGCCGCCGCGGCGATCTGCCGGGAGATGCAGGAGAAGTACCTGCTCACCTTCCTTGCCGGCGGGGTCGTGGAGGCGCTCTCCGGCGCCGGCGTCCGCCTGGGGCTGGATTACCGCCTGGTGCCGCTCGGTCCGGAGAGCGCCCGGGGCATCCACTTCGCCGACATCCTCGCCCGGGTCGCGATGATGTTTGGGGGGGTGCAGCCGGGAGACGTTCACTCCCTGCTCGGCTACGCCGCCGAACGGGCGAAGGCGTTCGTGATCGCATTTCCGGGCCTCACCGACGAAGAGGCCGCGTTCGTCGACGCCCTGCGGGTGCTCGGGATACCGATCCTCGCGGCCGGCAAGGGCTACGAGGGAGGGGAGTGGATACCGGTCGCTCCCGCAACGGCGGTCCGGACCGGCATGGACCTCCGGGGGATCCGGGTCACGGTCACGGCGATCCCGATACCCATGGCCTGCTCCCCCGCGTTCGAGGGGAAGAGCATCCGCAAAGAGGAGATGTACGTGGAGTTCGGCGGCGGGAGGACCCCTGCCTTCGAGCTCCTCCGGATGCGGCCCCGCGAGGAGGTGAAGGACGGGAAGGTCACCGTCGTCGGACCGGAGGTCGACGCCGTCCCGGCAGGCGCCGCCCTCCCGCTCGCGATCCTGGTGGACGTCGCCGGCGCGAGGATGAGAGCGGACTACGAACCGGTGCTCGAGCGGCGGATCCATACCTTCGTCAACTACGGCGAGGGGTCCTGGCACGTTGCGCAGCGGGACCTCATCTGGGTCAGGCTCTCGAAAGAGGCAGTGGCGAAAGGCGTCAGGATCCGGGACATCGGGACGTTGCTTGCCCACAAACTCAAGGCGGAGTTTCCGGACCACATCGACGCGGTCCAGGTGACGCTGGTCACCGACAGGCAGAAGGTCGAGGGGATGCTTTCGGAGGCGCGGGAGGCCTACGCACGGCGCGACGAGCGGATTAGCGGCATGAAGGATGAGGATGTGGAGACCTTCTACTCCTGCACCCTCTGCCAGACGTTCGCCCCGAACCATGTCTGCGTCATCACGCCGGAACGGCCGGCGCTCTGCGGGGCAATCACCTGGCTCGACGCCCGGGTTGCCCACGAGATCGCTCCCGCCGGGGCGAACCAGCCGGTCCCGAAGGGGGAGACGGTCGATGCCGTCTGCGGTGAGTTTGCGGGGGTGAACCGGTTCGTAAAGAAGGCATCCCACGGTGAGGTCGACCGGATCTCCCTCTACAGCATGATCGAGAACCCGATGACCGCCTGCGGGTGCTTCGAGTGCATCGCGGCCATCGTGCCGGAGGTGAACGGGATTCTCGTCGTCAGCCGCGACTTCACGGGGGAGACCCCGCTCGGGATGACCTTCTCGACGCTCGCGGGGACGATCGGGGGCGGCGCGCAGACGCCGGGGTTCATCGGCATCTCAAAGAACTATATCCTGAGCGACAGGTTCCTCCAGGCCGAGAACGGTATTACGCGGGTGGTCTGGATGCCGGCCTCCTTAAAAGAGGAACTCGGAGACCGGCTGCGGGAGAAACTTGCTGCACTGGGGATGCCGGACCTCTTTGCGAAGATCGCGGACGAGGTCTCGGCGCCGACGATCGAGGACCTCGTCGCGTTTCTCGAGCGCGTCGATCATCCCGCACTCGCGATGAGGTCGCTGATCTAGGAGGGATGGTGCGTGACAGAGCAGAGTGACGAGGGATTGACGATCCGCGAGGTGCGTCTCGGCGCCACGCGGGAGGAAGGGGGAACCAGGGAGGTCTCCTACGTGATCGGGGGCGAGCGGGATCTCCCGTTCTCCGGAGACGGGGCCGGACGGCCTCTGGTGGCGCTTGAGATCTGCGACGACCCCCGGTTCTGGCCGCCGGTCGTCCGCGACTACGTGGGCGACCTCGCGAACGACACCGCTGAGTGGGCGCGGGCCGCAGAGCGCACCTACGGCGCAGACCTGGTGCGGCTGAACTTCACGAGCACGAAACAGCGCGGATTCGATGCGTTCGACGCGATCGCCGCGACGACGGAGGAGGTGCTCGCGGCGACGGCCCGGCCCCTGATTGTCGAGGGGAGCAACGAACCGGAACTCGACAGCGAGGTCTTCCGCCGCTGCGGGGAGGCGGGTGAGGGCGAGCGGCTCCTCCTCGGAACCGCAGAGGCCGACCGCTACCGGAGCGTCGCGGCGGCGGCGCTGGCATACGGTCACGCGGTGATCGCCCAGTCGCCGATCGACGTCAACCTGGCGAAGCAACTGAACATCCTCCTCCGCGAGACCGGCGTGCCGCAGGACCGGATCGTGATCGACCCCTACGCGGGGGCGCTCGGCTACGGGTTCGAGTACTCCTACTCGGTGATGGAGCGGATCAGGCTCGCCGCCCTCTCCGGCGATGCGGACCTCGCGATGCCGATGATCTGCGCCCCCACCGACACCCTCTCGGTCCGGGAGGTGCGAGAGGCCGCACCGGCGGATCAGGAGGCGATGGCGGTTGCCTGGGAGTTCTACACCGCCTACGCCGCCATTGTCGCCGGCGCGTCGATCGTCTGCGTCCGCCACCCGCTGACCGTGGAGAGGCTGAAGGCGGCCCTGGAGGGCTGAAGCATGGCGATGAAAGCGCTCGACATCTACAAGCACCTCCCGAAGACGAACTGCAAGAAGTGCGGGTACCCCACCTGCCTTGCCTTCGCCATGAAACTCGCCGTCGGAAAGGCGGAGGTCGAGGCCTGCCCGGACCTCGACCCCGACACGAAGAGCCTCCTCGGCGGGGTGACCCGGCCGCCGGTCCGGCTCGTCACCATCGGCGCAGGCGAGCGGTCGATCGCGGTCGGCGAGGAGTTTGTTCTCTTCCGGCACGAGAAGACCTTCTACCACCCGCCCGGCATCATGGTGCAGGTCTCCGATACCTGGCCGGAGGACGAGGTGCGCTCCGTCGTGGAGACGGTGAAAGAGACCGTCGTCCAGCGGGTGGGGCAGGACCTCGTCGTGAATGGGGTGGCGGTGAAGTACGAGAGCAACCGTCCCGAACGGTTCGCAGCGACCGTGGCGCTCGCCGGGGGCGGGAGCACCCTCCCCCTGGTGCTGATCGCCAGCGACCCCGCAGCCTTTGAGGCGGGCCTCGCGGTCGCGGGACACTACCGGCCGCTGGTCCACGCCGCGACCGAAGAGAATTGGGAGGGCCTCGCTGCCCTCACGAAGCGCTACGGGTGTCCTCTCGCCGTCCGGGCCGCCGGTCCCGCCGAACTCGCCAGCCTCGCCGGGAAGTGCGCGGAGGCAGGGACCCCGGACCTCGTGCTCGACCCCGCACCGTCGTCGCTCGCCGGCTTCATCGCCACTGCAACGGAGATCCGGAGATCCGCTATCGGGCGGACCGAACCGGCGCTCGGGTATCCCCTCTACCTCGACGCCGGAGCCTTCGGAAAGACCGATGCGGCCCTTGCGGCGGGTATCCTGAAGTACGCGGGGATCATCGTCACCCCCCCGCTCGCCTCCGCCTCGCGCGAGGCGGCGCTCACCCTGCGGCAGAACATCTACACCGACCCGCAGAAGCCCATCCAGGTGACGCCGGGCATCTACCCGATCAATGAGCCCGGACCGGACGCCCCGATCCTCCTCACGGTGAACTTCTCGCTCACCTACTTCACGCTGCTCGGCTATCTCGAAGCGTCCCGGATACCCTGCTACCTCTTCATCGCGGACACGGAAGGGCTCTCGGTCCTCACGGCCGTCGCCGGCGGGAAACTGACCGAGACCCTCGTCGCCGACTCGCTTAAGAAGTTCGGCGTCGCGGACCTGGTGGACCACCGGCTGCTCGTCATCCCCGGTTACGCAGCCCCGCTCTCCGGGAAGATCGAGGACGCGACCGGCTGGAAGGTGCTGGTCGGCCCCCGGGATGCGGCCGATCTTCCCGGATACCTGGAGAAGGAGTGGAAGGCCTGATGCCGACCGTGACGTTCCTCCCCGGCTACCGGAAGGCGACCGTGCCGGAGGGGGCAACCCTCCTCGACGCGGCCCGCGCTGCCGGCCTCTCCATGAACGTGGTCTGCGGCGGAGAGGGTAAGTGCGGGAAGTGCCAGGTCTACGTAAAAGACGGCACGGTATCGTTCGACCGCGAGAAGTACCGCCGGTTCTTCTCGGACGAGGAGATCGCCCGTGGGGCATGCCTTGCCTGCCAGGCGACCGTCGCCGGCGACGTCCAGGTCGAGGTCCCGGCCGGGTCGCTCATCGAGGAGCAAAAGATCCTCGTCGAGGTCCCGGGCATGAAGGAGATCCCGCTCAACCCCACCGTCAGGAAGTATGAGGTCCGCCTCGAACCGCCGTCCCTTGAGGACACGACCCCCGACCTCGCCCGCCTGCTCGAAGGGGTCGAACGGCAGAGCGGGCCGCCCCCGAACAGGGTCTACGCGCCGCTCGGCGTCCTCTGCTACCTCCCGCAGGTGCTCCGCCGGAGCGGGTGGCACGTGACCGCCACGGTCGCCCTGGTCCCCGGCGGCTACCGCCTGAGCAGCGTGGACGAGGGCGACACCACGGGGAGGCTCTACGGGGTGGCGGTGGATCTCGGGACGACCACGATCGTGGCCTACCTCTGGAGTCTCGTCGACGGGCGGATCCTTGCTACGGCATCGAACTACAACCGCCAGATCTCCTGCGGCGAGGATATCCTCTCGCGGGTGAACTTCTCCCGCAGAAGCGGCCTTACCCGACTGCAGCAACTTGCGGCGGAGAGCATCAACGAGGCCCTGACGACCGCCGCCGATGCCGCGGGGATCGACCGCGAGGAGATCTTTGAGGTGATGATCGCCGGGAACACGGTGATGACCCACCTCCTCCTCGGGATCGACCCCGGCTACATGATCGCGGAACCCTACGTCCCGGTCGTGCGCCGGATGCTCTCGACGGCCGCCGGGCGGATCGGCATCGCGGCCCACCCAAACGCCGGGGTCTACACCTTCCCGGCGGTCTCGAACTTCATCGGCGGCGACATCATCGCCGATATCCTGGCCACCGGGATGGCCGAGCGCGAGGAGGCCACGCTCATGGTGGACATCGGCACGAACTTCGAGGCCGTGCTCGGCAACAGCGACTGGATGCTCTCCTGCGCGGGCGCGGCCGGGCCGGCCCTGGAGGGCGGGGAAGTGCTCTTCGGGATGCGGGCAAACCCGGGCGCGATCGAGCGGGTCCGGATCGACCCCGATACCCTCGCGCCGTCGTTCTCGACGATCAACGGCGTCCGGCCGCGGGGAATCTGCGGCTCGGGCCTCATCGACCTGCTCGCGGAGCTCTTCCGCGCCTGCGTCATCGACCGGACGGGAGGGATCAACCTGGAGCTTGACCATCCCCGGGTCCGGAAGGGGCAGTATTACCCGGAGTTCGTCGTGGCCTGGAAAGAGGAAACGTCGATCGGGAAGGATATCGTCATCACCGAGAACGACATCAAGAACCTGATCATGAGCAAGGCGGCAATCCACGCCGCCTGCATGACGCTCCTCGACGCAGCAGGCCTTGCGCCCACCGATATCGGCAGGGTCTGCTTCTCGGGAGCGTTCGGGAACTACCTCAACAAGGAGAACGCCGTCACCATCGGTCTGATTCCGGAAACCCCACCGGAACGTGTCGGAAACATCGGGAACGGGGCGATCACCGGCGCGAACATCGCCCTCGTCGACCGCAGGCGAAGGAAGGAGCTCGACGGGCTCGCCCGGCGGATCACCTACATCGAACTGAACGCGGACCCGTCGTTCATGGACCGGTATACGTCGAGCTGTTTCCTGCCGCACACCGACTTTGCGCTCTTCCCGCACGTGCAGCAGACGCTTGAGGCGTGCCGGGCGAGGCAGGGGGTGAGGTCATGGCAGGCATGATCCCGTCCCCGGATCTCCTCGCGACCGGCGTGGGGGCCCTCCCTCACCGCGATCCCGACGCGGCGTGCCGGGCGGTGCTCGCGGCCTTCCCCCGGATCCCCTACGTCCCCACCCTGCCGAACCGGGGACTTCTCGAGGCGATCGTCTTTGCCGACGCCGAACACCTCCCCGGCGGGGTGGTCCGGGACGCGAGACTCGTGGTCGATCGGAGCGCCGATCCCTCGGAGGCGATGGAGCGGGTCCTGCTCGACTACCTTGAACGGAACGCAGAGCCCTACCGGGTCGGCGAGGCATACGGGTCGGGGTTCCACGCGATGATGACCCGCGACCTCTCGGACGCACTCCTCGTCAAGTGCCAGGTGACCGGCCCGGTGACCTTCGGGATGCAGGTGGTGGACGAAACGCGCCGGCCCATCCTCTACGACCCGGAGTACGCCGACCTGCTCGGGAAACTCCTCGGCCTGCGGGCCCGGTGGTGCGAGACGGCGATGCGGGAGCGGATGGGCGCACGCGCGACCCTCGTCGTGCTGAGCGAGCCCTACCTTGCGTCGCTCGGCTCGTCGGTCGTCCCGGTGGACGCCGGGGTGGCGGCCTCCGCCATCGAGGATATCGCCGCCCTCCTCGACGGGGGGATCGGGATCCACTGCTGCGCCAACACCGACTGGGGGTTCGTCCTCGGCCTTGCGCCGGCCGTGGTCTCGATCGACGCCTGGACCTACGCCCGCGAGTTTCTCCTCTACGCCGACGATATCGCCCGCTATATGGAGAGGGGAGGCGTGGTGGCCTGGGGGATCGTTCCCGCGGATTACAGCGTCTTTGCGGCGGAGAATCCCAATTCGTTCTTCTCCCGGTTCCAGGATATCCGCGCCCGTGCGACGGAGACGATCGACCCCGACCTCTTCGATCGCCAGTCCCTCATCACGCCGACCTGCGGGATCCGGAACGCCTCCGAGAGAGAGGCCGTCGCGATCATGGCGGCGACCGCGTCGCTCTCCCGCCGCCTGCGGGGTGAGGAACCATGATCCGGCCCTGCACCGTCGTCATATCCGGCAAGGGCGGGACCGGGAAGACGACGATCGCGTCGCTCCTGATCGACGCGCTGATCGCGGCCGGAGAGCGGCCGATCCTCGCCGTGGACGCCGACCCGAACGCGAACCTCCACGAGGCTCTCGGGATCGCCCTCACCGAGACGCTCGGGAGCATGCGGGAGGAGGCCTTCACCCGGTCCATCCCCCCGGGCATGGACCGGACTGGATATGTCAGATACCGGTTCCGCCGGGCGCTCGCGGAGGCGGAGGGCTACGACCTCCTTGCCATGGGCCGGCCGGAGGGGTCGGGGTGCTACTGTTTCCCGAACGCCCTCCTCACCGAGTGCATCGAGACGCTTGAGCGTGGTTACCGGCTCGTCGTCGTGGATTCCGAGGCCGGGATGGAGCATATCGCCCGGGGGACGATCCAGAGCCCGAAGGTCCTCCTGATCGTGAGCGATCCCGGGGCCCGCGGGATGCGGACCGCCGGCCGCATCCGGGACCTCGCGGAGTCGCTCGGCCTCTCGCGGGAGAGGATCTTCCTCGTCGTCAACCGTGACCGGGGCGACGACACTATCGAGAGCGATCTCCCCCTCATCGCCCGTATCCCGGAGGACCCGGGCATAGGGGAGGCGGATCTTGCCGGGACGCCGATCGTCGGGATCCCGCAGAACAGCCCGGCGCGGGCGGCGGTGCGCGATCTTGCCGCCCGGCTCGTTGAGGAGTGCGCCCGGCGAGGGGAGTGACGGCGCCGCGCCGGGACAACGCAACGGTTCCGGCGCAATCATACTGTCCGGACCCGCATTGCCCGGGACGGTGAAGGCGCAACAGGAAAACCTGTGGAGAACTCTCGATCCGGGTCGTCGACTGCACGAAGGAGCATGAGTGCGTCGAACTCACCGGGGCCGGGCCATGGATACGCCGACAGACGGCCACCCGGATCGACGTCGTCGTGGTGCCCGGCAGGCAGGCATCCGCCCGTTCATGATTCTGCGCAAAGTTCAGTATATACTCAAACTCCGACATTCCCGACTATCCGACAACGATCGTCTCGATGAACGCCGTCGCGGGGGGTAATGCTCCTTTACTTAAAAAAGATGAGGCGGATATTGAAGGTGCCCCCGGGTGGGTTCCATCGGCTTATAAGGTGGAGATGCCGATTTTTTCAGCAGGGAGATGTGTGATAACGGGGCGGAAATCCCCGTACCCGGGGGCACCGGACACGGAGGTGTGATATCGGGAAGAATGAGGCCGGGAAACCCCTGCCATCACTTCGGGCCGGTAACAAATACTGCCAGCAGTGCGAGATCCTCCTTGTCGGCGATGACGGTGTGACGGACGCCGGGCGGCGTGGTGAAGGTGTCCCCGGGCTTGAAGAGTATCTCTCTCCCATCGAGGATCATCTTCCCGTGCCCGGCGAGGATGGCGTTCCACTCCCACTGGCTCTCGTGAAGGTGGTCAGGAACCTCACAGTCCTTACGCACCCTGACGAGATGGGAAGAGAACGACCCCTTCGTGTCCGCTCCCGGCGCGAGATCCGCCAGGGCGACACCGGTCCATGCCGGGTTCGAGTACCACACGGGTCGCCTGCCCGCTTTCTCTGCAGGGAAGAAGGCGGCACCCTCCTCCATGAGCCGGGCAATGTTCTGGTTTTCCATCGTTTCTCCCATAGATCGGGATGGACCGGGCAAGCCCGGTTCATTCCGTGACGGCGGGGATGATCTCCTTGAAGATATCGATGCCGAGGTTCACGTTCGGGCTCGAGTTGCCGAGACAGAAGTGGTTGATGCCTGCAGCCTTGAACCGCTCGATCTCCTTGATCATCCCTTCGGCGTCGGTTGCGACCATGAAGTTGTCCTTCATCATGTCATGTCCGACAAGGTTTGCATGGAGTTCGACCTCCTTTGCATCGGAGACCTTGTATTTGAACATGGCGGGAACCAGGCAGCCGGCCCAGAAGCGCAGTGCCTCAATGGCTTTGTCATAGTCGGCGTCGACCGAGTACCAGACGAGCATGGCGTGCTCCATCTTGCTCGGGTCCTTCCCGGCCTCGCGGGCGCCTTTCTCGAAGTTCGGGATGGTGACATTCTTCAGCACGGAGGGCGGCGCAGACACCGTCATGAGGTGGTCGGCGTGCTTCCCTGCCAGCTGTGCTCCCTTCGGACCCATTCCGCTGAAGTAGAGCGGAACCTTGTCGTCGGGCTTGGTGTACAGAAACGCCTTGTCGAAGGTGTAATACTTGCCCTTGAAGGAGACGGGCTCCTTGCTCTCCCAGAGTTTCTGCATCACTTCGACGGCCTCGACGGTCATGTCCTGCCGCACCGGTACGCTCGGCCACTCGCCGGTGACCGGCACCTCGTTCAACGCCTCGCCGGCGCCCACGGCAATGCCCACACGACCGGGGTACATCTGCCGGAGGGTGGCGAACGTCTGTGCGACGACTCCCGGGTTGTACCGCATGATCGGGCAGGTGATGCACGTCGAGAAGAACGCCTTCTTGGTGGCCTGGAGTGCTGCACCCATCCAGGCCCAGGCCTGCCCCGTCTGTGCATTGGTGTGATACCAGGGGTGGAAGTGGTCGTCTACCCAGATAGAATCGAAACCGACATTTTCTGCTCTGACTGCCTGTTCAAGCGCATCCATGGGGCGGTACTGCTCAATAGATGCAAAGTAACCCATCTGTGTCTTCATGGTACTGGTCTCCTGATGATCGGCAAAGTCACCTATCCAGGGGCAGGCCTACCCAAATCTTGATACGCTACCAGTTCCAACGAGAGCACTGGTACGGCAGCTGAGGTCCACACATCTAATCCCACTTATCTGTGGTGGATCACGGCCATCCTACCCCATTGAAGGTTCTCTTCCGATCCTGTTGTGGTGTGCGGACTAGTTCTCCGCAGAAAGAATAATGTTTGCGACTGACTATATAGATATCGTTTAATGTTCAACAATGCCCGGACGGCGATCGGAGATATTGGCCTGCCCCGCGATTCATCTTGGATCATACCACCGGGGGATCGTCAAATTATCAGGAGAATCGTTGGGATTCCAGCACGAATAGCCCGACAATCCCCAGGACACGCGGGGAGCGGGGGGTTACACCCGGAGGGCAGGAGGGGGGCTGTGTTCAACAATAAGAGAATGTTTTATATACTAATTCCAGAAAAGTCATTCTCTCGCGTTACACGAGCATTGCACGCCTGGAACGGCGCTTCAGCCTCCTTACGGACAGCATCCGATACGTCGATCATAAAAGACGCGATCTCTCCGGAAGGTAGTTTGAAGACATAATGGGAGATCCAGGGAAAGTCCTCGCGGTTCCGGTATTTGAGCGGTGTAACAAACTCCGGCTTTTCGGTGGTCAGAACGCGATACAGGAGATCGTGCACGTACGGGTTCGGGAGATCGGGGAATTCCTCGAAGAGTTTCCTCCCGACGAGGTCTTCTTTGTTCATCCGCAGGAGGGCTGCTGTTACCCCGTTAACGTCTTTGATGATGTACTCGTTTCCTCCCTCAATCGGCTCGTAGATCAGGACGCCGTTGCAGGCCTTCTCGAAGAACGACCGGTAGCGCGTCTCCTTGAAGGCCAGCTCCTTCCGGGCCAGCCGCTCAGTGGTGATATCCCTGAAGAGGATGGCGAACTCGTGTGAGGTCACCCCGCCGTCTGGAGTGATCGGGGTGAAGACCACGTCGAAGTAAGCGACGCCCGACCGGGTGCTCGGAATCCGCTGATCCCGTTTCAGGCGGTCGAAATCGCAGGCGAGTTCCGTCTCGGCGACTTTTCCCTGCCGGATCAACTCGAGGATCTTCCCTTTATAGCAGGAGATATCGAAGATATTTCCTTCCGCCAGTTCCTGAACCCCGTTCAGGCCGAGGATCCCCAGGGACGCACGATTTGCGTTGAGAACGGTCCCATCGGCCGTAAAAAGGATGATCCCGCTGGGAACCCTCTCGAAGATCGTCCGGATCATCTTCTCCGAGTACTTCAGGGCGGCTTCGGTGTTCTTCCACGCCGTGATATCCTGCAGGCTGATCAGGATCCCCGGCTTCCCCACATGGGAGACCGTCGGGGCAAACTCGATGTGATAGATGTGGTTCGTGCTGTCCTCGATGTACTGCATCTCGGAGAGGTAGGTGCCGGACTGCCGGACCCTCTCGATATTCCGCATGATGGTCGGGTCCGAGAAGATACGGAGGTTCAGGTCGAAGAGGGAGGCGCCGAGGATGTTTCTCCCGCGGTGGATGCCGAGAGTCCTGATGAAACTCGTATTCACCATGAGGATCTGGAGGTCGGCGTCCAGGATGACGATCGCGTTTGAGAGGCGGTCAAAGAGTTCCGAGAGCGGGACCCGCTGCGCCGGGGTGTACAGCTTCGATCTTCCGAACCGCTGCATGCTCACGTCCCCGCTCGACTGGAGCATCTCGAGGTACTTGGCGACGGTAGCCCGGTTCATCCCGAGTTCGCGGGAGATTGCGGAGATGGAGAGGCCCTGCGGCGATCGCTTCTCAAGAAGGCTGACAATTCTACCGAATATATCCTGATACTCGCTCATGAATGCTATCCTCCGGACCTCACGGAGTTCACCGGGATCGGTTGTCGGTCGGGAGATCTCCCGACAAGATCATTAGGGAGATCGTGACTAGTATCTTTCGGGCTTCCGGGAGAGCCCCCCATTGCCGGCGGTCCGGAGACTCTCCACCGGACAACTCCCACTATCGCTACGGAATAGGCCTCCATAGCGATAGAACCGGGGCGACAGTCTGCTTCCCGGGGAGTGGAGAGCAGCCTTCCGGCAACCCTTTTTTGTAGCGAGAATGCCAACACTTCTCTACTATGGCAATCCATCCCATCGACTACCGGTACGGCACCCCGGAGATGCGTGCCGTCTGGAACGAGGAGAACCGCTTCCGGGCGATCGTCATGGCCGAAGTGGCGCTGGCCCGTGCCGAGGCGGCGCACGGGATGATCCCCCGCGAGGATGCGGAGACTATCGCGGCTTCTGCACCGAAGGCACGCCTTGAGCGGGCGAAGGAGATCGAGGCCGAGATCAACCACGACATGATGGCGATCGTCAAGGCCGTCACCGAGGTCTGCGGCGACGCGGGCAGATGGATCCACTATGGCGCGACCTCAAACGATATCCTGGATACCGCGACGGCCCTGCAGCTCCGCGACAGCCTCGCGCTCATCGAGGAGAAACTGGGCAAACTCCTCTGCGTGCTCCTCACCCGGAGCGCCGAGACGAAGACCCTGGTCTGTGCCGGCCGCACTCACGGGCAGATCGGCGTCCCGACCACTTACGGCCTCCGGTTCGCGATCTGGGCGAGCGAAGTCTCCCGCCACATCGAGCGGCTCCGCCAGATGCGCTCACGGGTCGTCGTCGGGCAGCTCACGGGAGCGGTGGGGACCCAGGCAGCGCTCGGGGATAACGGCATCGAAATCCAGGCGACGATGATGGAGTTTCTCGGGATCCGGTCCGTGGACGTCTCAAACCAGATCGTATCGCGGGACCGCTACGCGGAGTACTTCATGTTCCTCGCAAACGTCGCGACAACACTCGATAAGATCGGGCTTGAGATCCGGCTGATGCAGCGCTCGGAGATCGGGGAACTCGCCGAGGCGTTCGGGAAGAAGCAGGTGGGCTCAAGCACGATGCCCCACAAGCGGAACCCGATCAAGAGCGAGCAGGTCTGCGGGCTTGCCCGGATCGTCCGGTCCGCGGTCGAACCCGCCTTGCAGAACAACGTCCTCTGGGACGAGCGCGACCTGACGAACTCATCCCCCGAGCGGGTGCTCTTCCCCGAGGCGTCGGTGCTGACCGACCATATCCTCAAGGTGATGATCGGCGTGATGGATGGCCTCGAGTTCAACAAGAAGAACATCCGAAAGAACCTGATGATGCTCCGCGGCGTGAACCTCGCCGAGTCGGTGATGATCGAACTGACGAAGCGGGGCATGAGCCGGCAGGAGGCCCACGAAGTGATGCGGACGGCGAGCATGCAGGCCCTCGACGAAGACCGCGACCTCGCTGAGGTGCTCGCCGGGCGGCCGGAGGTCACGGCGTTCGTCACCCGCGAGGAGCTCGACGCCCTCCTCGACCCGGACGCCTACATCGGGACGGCGGTCCGGCAGGTGGAGCGGCTGATCGAGAAACTCGCGCCGCTCTGCCGGTAAAGGGATCTCAGGCAGGGTGCGCCGCCGCATCCCGCTCGGTCGCTGTGATTCCGTGCAGGAGCCCGGCAGAGAGATCGCCAATCGGGTAGTAGCCGCCGTCGGCATGTTCCGCAATGGCCCTGCAGTAGCCGAGCCGGAACTCCAGGAAAGAGTTCCCCATCTCCTCGGTATCGATGACCACCGTACGGATGCCGTACGACCGGATTTCCTCGGCGATACCGACAATCTCCTGACGTACATCTCCCGCGAGAGGAACGTTCGCCCGACCGTCGGATACGACGACCATCATCGGGATCACCTCGCCGTTCTTCCGTCGCTCCTGCAGGAGGACCTCCATGCCTTTCATCAGGCCGGCACAAAGCGGCGTCTTTCCGCCGGTCGGGAGATCCTCCAGCTGTTTCTGCGCGAGATCGACGCTCGAGCAGAGCGGGAGGAGGATCTCGGCGCTGGTTCCCCGGAACGCCACAAGGCCGATCCGGTCGCGGTGCCGGTAGGAGTCCACCAGCATCGAAAGGACCGCGCCCTTGGCCGATTCCATCCGCATCATGGCTCCCATCGAACCACTGGCATCGACCACGAAGACGCACGCGACGGAAACCTTCCCCACCCGGACCCGCTCGCGGAGATCCTGCTCGCTGACAGCGACCGCCATCCCCTTCCGGTCGCGCACTGCCTGGTGCGGGGCGGCGGCCCGGAGTGTGGCATCGAGCGCGACATCACCGGTGCCGGCAGGATACCGCGCAGAAACATATTTTCCCGCGTTTCCCGCTGAAACCGTCTTGAACCGCCTCCCGGAAGCCCTCTGCCGCTCCCGGGTTTCCCGCCGCCCCGGCAGGCTTAGCTTTTCGACGTCGACCGGGTCTCCGACAGGAAGGACAGTTTCGTGCGCTGCACTCCCGCCGGAGGGGGGCGGCTCTCCATCATGCCCACCGGAGGGTCCGTCACCGGCCGCGCCGCCCCCGTCGTCCCGGGGAGCGTGGTCGTGCCCCTCCCCGGCGTTCTCCAGGGATCTGTCGAGCTCCTCCGGGTCGATCTTCGGCTCCTCGAACGGTTTCCGGCGCATCCGGTGCGGAAGCGCGAGCTCCATGGCTTCCCGGACGTCGTCACGGGTGACGACCGTCCGCTTTTCGAGAGCGGCGATCGTCTTTGCCGTGCGGACGACGGCGATGTCGGCGCGGTGGGTCCTGACCCCGAGCCGGATGCATGCCTTCACCACCGCATCCAGGAGGGCGTCGTCGACCGTGACGGAGGGGAGCAGCATCCGTGCAGCGACGATCTCCTCGCGCAACTCTTCCTGCGCCGCGCCGTATTCCTGCCGGCACCCTCCGGGATCGCGCTCGAACGTCTCGGCGGCCCTGATGACCGCCACACGCTGGGCAGGGTCCTCGATCCCTTCCACGGTCACCTGCAGCCCGAACCGGTCGAGCAACTGCGGCCGCAGTTCCCCCTCTTCCGGGTTCATGGTGCCGACCAGGATGAACCGGGCAGGATGGGAGAACGATATGCCTTCCCGCTCCACCACGTTGACGCCCATGGCGGCAGCATCGAGGAGGACATCGGCAACGTGGTCGTCGAGCAGGTTGACCTCGTCGATGTAGAGGATCCCGCGGTTGACCGCCGCGAGGATACCCGGATCGATGGCTACCCTCCCTTCACGGATCGCCCGCTCCACGTCGACGGTGCCCACCACCCGGTCTTCGGTCGCTCCAATCGGGAGATCGACGACGCGGACCCGGCGCCGCTCGACGTCCAGGTCCTCGCCTGCGGCCTTCTTCCCGGCGCAGGCAGTACACAGGCCGCCGTTGGGATCACAGTTATACGGGCAGCCCCGGACCGCATCGATCTCGGGAAGCACGTCGGCAAGCGCCCTGACCGCAGTGGACTTTGCGGTCCCTTTCTCGCCGCGGATGAGCACGCCGCCGATGCCCGGGTTGACGGCGTTGAGAAGGAGTGCACGCTTCATCGTCTCCTGGCCGACGATGGCGGTGAACGGAAGTACGTTCCTCCGTGCTGAATATGACATATTTTAGAATATGATGCAATTAATGTTAAAGAATTCCTATTTTGTAACAAAATACGGGCACAGTCCGGGCGTGGGCGGCCCTGCCCCCGCCCGGTAACGTGAGGTCTCAGAACTCTTCCGCGATGCCGTAGCCGTAGGACCGCAGCACCTGGCTCCCCCTCTGCTCCGGATACACGTTCAGCACGAGCCCCCGCAGTTCCAGGAACTCTTCGGCGGAGAGGAGTGTGATGGTCTGAAGCAGTTCTTCCTCGCCGGGATCCATCGACCAGGAGTGGATGTAGTAGGCATCGGGCAGCCCCTCCTGCTCGTGCAGATAGAGGTCCTTTCCGCGCGCGAACGCCCCGCCTGCGTCACCGCCCCGCGGGGCGAGGTAGAGCCAGGCATCACGGTCGGTGTCAAGGAAGATCTCGCCTTTCTCGGATCGAATGCATTTCTTCATAGTCAGTCACCTCTGCCCCGCCGGCCGTGCAGGGCGATTCGGCAGGCGGTGACGATGAACCCCGGAAGCCCGGTGAGGTGGCCATGGCTTTTCGGCGATTCTGCCACCGCCCGCCAGGCAGAGATAGAACGGCGAGTGATATATAATTTACTATTCTTAAGATTAAGTAATATAATATTAAATATTTGTAATACTTAGGTCCCCAGCGATGTCACCGTCCCTGATTTTCTCTGTCCGGCCGATCCCGGCTTCCCCGATGCCGGGTGGTGCCCCGGGAACCAACCGATACGAAAAAACCGGATTTGTCAAACCCCTTCCCCGCCTGTTCCTGGCGATAGCAACTCCCGGACACGACGGTTCACCGGACGCGCACCTGACGGTGCTCGAAGGACACTTCCAGAGGAGCATCCTACTGCGCACCTGACGATGCTCCTGCTCCTGTTCTTCGGTAGTGCCCTACGAAACAACTGGTCATCTGAGATCCCATTCGGGTGTTCCCGCTTGCATGCAATCGGGGCACGGCTTTCCATTGGGCTACGTACCTCCAGTGCTCGAGCTCCGTTCCTCGAAGCCTGATGGCTTCTCAAACTCCTGTCCTGCGGACAGTCGTTCCTACCGGAACGTCGCTAGTCCAAGACCTTCGGTCTTCTCCTGCTCCTGCCCCGCACCTTCGGTGCTCAAGCTCCTGACGTTCCGTCCGTCGCACCCTTCGGCCAGTCGCATATCGCCATGACTGCCCCCGCCCCTTAAGGGGCGGGGGAGGAGCGCGAAGCGCGGGTGGGGTGGGGTTGATGGGAGGTGCGGATGGTTGCGCGAGACAGGGGAGGGGAAGACCCCCTCAAAGCCTGATGGCTTCTCATGCTCCGCTCCTCCGGAGCATCGCACTCCCCGTCAGCCCCACCCCCATGGCGATAAACGACCGGCGGGACGGCGGGAGTTCGAGCATCGTCAGATGCGCTGGCTACCACGGTCCACGGCATGAGGACATGCTTGCGAGAAAAGGTCGAACTCAGGGACAGGCCGGGTCCGGCACCAATCTCGTCAGGAAAGAACGAAAGCCGGAATAGGGCTTTATCAGGGCCCGATAATGGAAATTTTCGGTCGAATTCGCCGAGATCGACTATCAGTTCTATGCTGGAGCACTACCGGTTCTTCTCACCTCACGGTGCTCACGCTCCCGCCCTCTGACCAGTCGCGTAACGAACCCCCGCATATCGCCATGCCTGCCCCCGCCCCCTGCGGGGCGGGGTGGAGGTCGATGAGAGGGGCAGAGCGTTGTGCGCTGGAGTAGGGGGCCATCAAACCGGAGGTGCGCATAATCTGATGGGCTTTGAACGTATTCTCAAAGGGAAAATGTTAAGTAATTTCAAAATAATCACAAACATGATTAAGATTATCAAGTTAAGTATTACGAAATCTCGCGTGATGCGATATTGCAATGGAAAAAATGTGCCGAACAGGATAGTGGTATGAATGCCGGCGAACTTCCTTGATCTCCATATCGTCGATCACTGCCAGCTGGCGTGCAGGCATTGCTATCTTCACAAAGGAAATACCTCGATGCCGCTGGAGATGATAAGAGCGGTAAGTACCGACTTCTTGCAGGCAGATCTTCCTCTTCCGCAGAGTACGATCATTTTGAGCGGCGGGGAGCCTCTTCTGCATCCGCAGTTTGGGGAAGTCTGCAGCATTGTACGAGGTTTGAATGGGTATGTTGCCCTGAGTTCAAACGGGATCCTTGTCCCACAATACATTGGTCTGTTCCGAAGAAATGACGGAATTCAGATCAGCATCGACGGAGACAATCGCGTTCACGATTTCATCCGTGGTGAAGGAAGTTATGAGAAAGCGGTGAGAGCGCTGCGGCTACTGGACGAGAACAACATTCGCCACAGCATCTCATTTACCGCCAACAAACAGAACCTGAAGTGCATCGATCATATCATAAATCTCTGTATCGAAACAGGGTCTTACCTGCTCAACTTCAATCTCTATCACCCGATTCACGAAAATGGGTTAGATCCCTTGTCGTATTCAGACTGGCTGTCGGAGAGGCAGCGGGTCAAGGAACGGGTGGAGCAGAAGGGGGTCCTCTGTCCCATGACCTGCCTGGAAAAGGGCTGTATTGCAGGGATACTGGGGCTTTCCGTCCTTCCGGATGGTACGTATTGGGACTGTTCACGAAATCAGCGTGTTCTCGGGCGATTCCCACAAAAAATCGATGATGTGCTGCTCCGGGATGCCATCGGGCGCGAGAGGTGCAGAAACCAGTTTGAAACCTGTTGCCGGAGGTTGAAGTATGAGTGAAGTGTATGTAATGGCTTCGTATTGCGATCAGGGAAAAATTGCGCTTTTGCTGGCACTTGAACGCTATTATAGAGCGCAGGGCAAAAAGGTGGCATGTTTACAAAGAATCAAAGGCCAATCGGATGTCGGGTTGTACTTGAAGGAGGGATGCTACCAGTATAGCCTCCCGCTTGAAGCGGTAAAAAGTCGAAGTGCACTTGAACGATGGTTGCCAAGAGGGTTCGATGTTTATATCATTGGGATTTCAACGGCTTATTCTCCCATCGGGGCAGCATACCTCGATCTTTTCTCAAATTATAACGAGATCATTCCCTACGATTGGCTTGGCAAATGGACGGAGTGCGTCAGCAATCTCATTAGATCTTATGCTCCTGATCCCGACATTATTACGTTCTGGGAAGAGGCTCGTAACAGAAATCTTCAGGAGAAGAATGTCCTGGAAGTGGTTACCGGTGTACCCGAGCCTCTGGACAGCCCCTGTCTGGACGAAAAACGTGTTTTACATCTTCCGGAAGCGTTGGTATTCGATACGTTTGAACCGAGGATGACGCTTCCGCAGAGTAATAGGAATGCGATTGCCGTGGGCGCTTTTCCCGGAGAGTTCTGGGATGTTTTCCCAGCTCTCAGGTGGTACGGGTATGACTATGTTCGATTCATCCAAAGACTTGAGGAAGAGAATTACGATCTGGCGATCATCGGGGAATGCAGCAACAGATCCTTAAGGTTGCCCATTAAACCGAAAGGTGCATCTGTCATCTGTTACCAGCCATCAGTTTATCCTCCCTATAATCAGCCTGAAACTGAGTTTCAATCCGGCAGAAACTTCAGACGAGTTTACGAAAACATACGGAAAAAACCTGTTGGTGCGCCTCTAGCGGGCAATGGATTCTCTTACAGAAATAATCAGAATAGGTTCTGGCTCTATCAGGCATATCCGGGGGCGGATATTGTCCGGCATGAGGATAGCGTTGTTTACTGCAACGGATGGGTACTCCCCCAATACCTGATGCGGGACGGACTATTGGAGGTGTGAATATGGGAGGCGGTGGTTGGAGCAATTGGGGTGACTGGGCGAATGTGCCAATTGGAGAATGTAGTGAAAATTCAAATCCAATCGAGCATAAAAATGCTGTATTAATGATTGAGGCAACATTATTTGAAAGACTGAGTGGAAGACGTTATATTGAAGTGTACTGGAATGCCGGGGCATGCATTGGCATCTCTAGCGATCCTAATCAAATCCTTACTTCGTGTAATATAGAAATAAACATTACAGTGAGCTGGCCGTTAATAGGGATTCCTCCATTCGATTATCCGCATATATCACATACTTTCGATAACCAGTGTAGCAAATCCCAAACAGATGCTTTTGACGACATCAGTGACACTGCAAGTTACTATGATGTTTCAGTAACACTGGACACAACATGCGACTACATACAAGTACTGGAGTTCCCCCCGATTCTCCTCCCCCAGCGCATTACGGACCAGGTGACCTGTTATTGTAGGATCTACCCTTGAAACACTCCAAAATTATAAAAACCGGTGAATATATGCCCCCTCTGCAGGAAATCGCTTCCCCCCGGATAACCTCATTTTTCCGACAGTTGAAACTGCTCTGCCTTTCTCCTGATAAATTTTTTGCAGAACGTTCAACCAGGCCCGTCAACCTGAAAACTCCGTTCCTGATCGTCTGCGGCCTATTCCTGGTTGAGATCGGCGGCAATTACGATACAATCACCGCGTACACCCGAACGCTGGAGCTCGCCGACCCGTCCGCGTACCCGATCGTATACGTGGGCCTGGCTGCAACGGCTCTCTCACCGTTCCTGGCATGGATATCTTACTCGGCAGTCTTCTACGGGGTATCATACCTGTATAGAGGCCGGGGCACGTTTCTCCGGACGCTGGTCTATGTGGGATACGGATGCGCGCCCCTGATCATCGGCGGCCTCCTCCACCTGGTCCTCTTCCAGTTCGTCTCCCTGCCGGTGCAGGACCATTTCATTCCCGCTCGCGTGGCAGCGCATGCAACCACCGTAGCGCTGATCGATGCAGGAATTGCGATTCCTGTTCTCCTCTGGTGCGGATTCCTCTGGACCGCAGGTATGCGTCACGCACGAAGTCTCTCTGCTCGTCAGGCACTGGTGACGGTCTTCGTTCCCGTGGGGCTGACGATCGGTGCGAAGATCGTATGGCTTCTATGGAAACTGGCATCAGTAGCCGGACTGTATACAGGATTGTGAATATGACAAAATCCAGTATGACCCTGAAAACGATCTGTATCGTCCTGCTGCTGATCGCGTGCATTCTCCCGGCAGCGGCTGCACCCGTTGTTCAACTGACAAACGATTCGGCATTCGATGCGTATCCTTTCTGGTCGCCGGACGGTGCCAGGATCGCCTTCGTCTCATCCGACGGAGTCCATGCCGGCATCCGGGTGATGGAGCGCGACGGCCAAAACCCGGTATCGGTGACGGACGACCGTTCGTGGAATCTCTTCACCGAATTCGATCCCTGGTCGCCGGACGGGAAGAAACTCCTCTTCCTCTCCGATGACGGAGGAGGGCTCGACCTCTGGACGATGAACCCTGACGGGACCGGGAGGGTGCGCCTGACCGAAGGCGGCCGCATCACCCCCAGTCCGGGGCTCTCCGGCTACGGGGCGGACTGGAGCAGCGATGGGAGGCGGATAGTCTATACCTCCTGCCTCTTTGAGAATGCGGCCATCCAGGAAGGGTCGCCTGCGGTGAACCTCTCGGCCATCCGCACGGAAGCGAATATCTGGATCATGGACGCGGACGGCGGCAACAAAAAACCGCTGATGACCGATGGAGATGCGCGCCTGCCCCTGTGGCAGCCGCACGGGGACAGGATTGCATACCTCTCGGACGGGTCGGGAAACCGGGAGATCTGGGTCATGCAGAGCGACGGAACGGGCAAGGCACAGGTGACGTTCAGCGAGGGGAATGTGTCCGAATATGCCTGGTCCCCGGACAGTACCAGGATCGCCTACGTCGTCGCGGCACCGCCGGAGACGTGGCCGGAGTTCTCTCTCTGGGTTATCAATAGCGACGGATCGGGTTCGGAGCAATTGACAACCGGAAACTGGGACAGATCACCGGTCTGGTCTCCGGACGGTGCCAGGATCGCCTTCCGGTCGGAATCGCGGAACCAGACGCTCTGGGTGATGGAGAGCGACGGCTCCGGCCTCGCACCCCTCGATACTGACAATTCGGCATACATGATGCAGCAGTGGTCTCCCGACGGCACGACGATCGTCGTGAGCGACCTAAACGACCTGTATGCAATCCGGCTCGAAGATCCGGCGGCACCTGCGTCTCCGGGATTTGAGGCGATTTTTGCGGCTGTGGCACTGCTCCTCGTGGTACGTCTGCTCGGACTGCGAAAACAGGAATGAGGGGGAGCGGGAACGTGCCGCATGAAGACGATTTACCGGCGGAGCGCGACGCGTTAACGGGCTGCGCATCTGACGACGCTCGAGCTCCGTTTCTGCCGAAACGTCGCTTATCGCCATCCGCCATCTTCACGCCGCTCACCCCTTCCTCCGCGCTCCCTGCAGCGCCTTTGCATCATTCACAGTCACCACGCGGACCGCGCCGCCCTGGACGTCGCCGCCGGCATCGCCCATCCGATCTTCGATCCAGCCTTCAATCTCCAGATACGCCGCCTGCAGCCCCTTGAGGACGTCCGGGTCGGCATCCCAGAGGCCGCGTTTGTGCCCCTCAAGCAGCCGCCTCCCGATCTCCTCGAGCGCCCAGGGGTTCTCGTCCGCGAAGAACTGCCTCATCTCCGGGTCGAGGACAAACGTGCGGGTGATATCGTCGAAGATACGGTCGTCCACCTCCTGCGTCGTCGCCTCCCACCCATAGACAGTGCCCACCTGCCGGGAGATGTCCCCGGCACCCTTGTAGCCGTGCCGCTTCATCCCCTCGATCCACTTCGGGTTGAGGAGTTTCGCCCTGACGACCCGCCGTACCTCCTCGGCAAGCGTCCTGACCTCCACGCGATCCCGGTCGCGCGTATCGCCGTAATAGGCGGACACGTCCTGCTTCGAGAGAGCCCTCGCGGCTCCGGTCAGCCCGCCGTGCGCCCCGAAGTAGCAGCAGCACCCAAGAAGGTCGTACTCGTCGGTCACCGTCTTGTTGAAGGTGAGGTCGATGGTGGCAAGTTGTGCGGAGAAGGTCTCACGGGACACTTCACCGAAGTTGCTCCGTCCGTAGGCATAACTGTTCCACCGGACAAAGACCTCCGCAAGGTCCGCATCCTCCTTCCAGGCCGATGCATAAACCGCCAGGCTGACGCCGTTGCCATAGGTGCCCGGCCCGCTCCCGAAGATACGGGCCGTCCCGCTCCCCTGGAGGGCGTGCTTCCGCACGAAGTTCATCTCGGGCGGCTCGTCCAGTATGGCGACCTCCCGGATAGCGTCGTCCAGGAGTTCGATACAGGTGTAGAAGCAGTCACGAAGGATCCCGCTCATCCTGACGGTGACGTCGATCCTCGGGCGTCCGAGTTGTTCAAGCGGAATCACGTGGTAGGACCTGACCCTGCCGTCCGTCCAGATTGGCTCGACCCCGATGAGGGAGAAGATCTGCGCAAGCTGCTCGCCGTCGGCCCACATAACATCGGATGCCATCCAGTACATACCGATATTCTCAGGGATCCGCCCGTGCTCGCCGACGTACTTCGCAACGACGCTATCCGCAAGCCGCATCCCGATCCGCCACGCGGCGTGGGTGGGAACCCGGAAGGGGTCAAGCGAGTAGAAGTTCCGCCCGGTGGGGAGCACCTCGGGTTTACCTCGCGTGATCAGCCCGGAGGGACCCGGCGCGATATAGCCCCCCGCGCAACCCGAGAGCAGGCTCCCGATCTCGTCGGAGTCGTCTATCCGCGCTGCAAGATCGAGGACGCCGGCCCGGATCGTTTCGAGTGCTTCCGGATCGCGCCGGACGAGAAGGCCGGAGAGCGCCCGTTCCACCGCCCGGTCGGGGAGATCTCCCTCCAGGAACGCGGCAATCAGGCTCTTTGCCGCGGCTTCGGCGTCCCGCAGCAGGGCATCGTCCGTAACGGAAGCGTCGTGCCCCATCATCCGGAGCACCGCGCCCCTCACCTCGCCGGTATACCGCATGATGGCATGGACGAACTCCACCCGGCGCTCGCCCTCCGGCACCTCCCCGAAGATGTGCATCCCCTCGGGGATCCGGGTATCGGCGATCCGGGTTACAGCGGTATGGGCGGCATCGACCACATCCTCGAACGAAGATCCGTGTTCGCGCAGGGCGCGAAGCCCGATCTCGTCGGCGATGCCGGTCTGCTCCAGGAGTTCGGCGATGGTGTGTTCGAGCGCGTGCGCCCTTGCCCGGTCGACGTCTTTTGCCCGGCGATAGTCCGCGATCTGCTCTTCGAGTTCCTTCAACCCCGCATAGAGGTCGCTCGCGACCATCACCGTCTGCATGTGGTCGACGAGGGTCGCATAGCTCCGCCGCTTGGCGAGCGTTCCCTCCGGCGGGTTGTCGGCATTGTAGATGTAGAGGTGGGGCACGGTCCCGATGGCGATATCGGGAAAACAGGCATCCGAAGGGGCGACCGATTTGCCGGGCAGGAATTCGAAATTCCCGTGCGTGCCGACATGGACGATCACGTCCGCACCGAACGTCTCCTCGATGTAGCGGTAGGTCGCAAGGTATTGGTGGGTCGGCGGAACGCCCGGGTCGTGGAGGATCCGACAGACCTCTCCGTCGCACCGCGGGCCGGCGCACCCGCGCTTGGGCTGGACGCAGACGATCGCGTTCCCGTAACGCACCCCGGTGACGACGATCCTTCCCTCGTGAACCATCGCCGGCGGGACACCGTCCATCTCCTCGCCCGGCGGCCGGCCCCACGCCTCACAGATACGGGTCCGGACATCGGGAGGGAGCGTCTCGAACCAGGCGGCATACTCCCCGGGTTCCACCAGCGCAAGGGCGCCGCCACGGGAGACGATCTCCGCAACCGACGTCCAGCGGAAGTCGCTGATGGCTTTCCGATCCATGATAGTCTCGATCAGGGCTTTTCCACTCTCCGGGCATTCGACCGCATATCCCCGGTCGCGCATCGCTTCGAGGATTCTTGCGACGCTCTCCAGCGTGTCGAGGTGCGCCCCGGCCCCGACCGACGCCTCGACCGAGGCACAGGGCTTGTTGTGGAGGATAAAAGCCACCCGCCTCTCTGCGGCGGGTCTGGACGCAAGATCGACCCACTTCTTGACCCTGCCTACGAACTTCTCCACCCGCTCGGCGATGGGAACGTGCCGCTCGCCCTCCGTGCCCGCCTGGTCGCGGCTCTCCGCGGCACCGAGCGGCACCATCTCGATTACACCGAAAAACTCGGGCATCGCAACGTACCAGGAGACGTCGCTCCCGCGCATCCCCTCGGTATCGGCTCTCCACTCGGCTTCAGTCCGGTGATAGAGAATCAGGGGGTGAAAAACAGGTACGCCGAGTTTCGCGAGCGCCTCGGTGAAGGCATCGGCGTCACGGGGAGGGGTGAACGTTCTTGCGTCGATGAGCGCAGAGATCCGGCCCGCAAAGAAGGTGTCTATCACCTCCCGATCCGACCGCGCCCCGATCTCCTTATCGGACACCCCGAAGCAGAATACCGGGAGAACGTCGTAATTCCTCTCAAGTTCCCGTATCAGGGCATCCTCGACGGCCAGATCCCCGTTCACCCAGTGCGTCCGGGAAAAAAGGATGCCGACGCGGATGCGGTGCCGGGACGGATACCAGGCGAGGTACACGTCCGGGTCGTCGAAGACCGCACCGACGTCCGGGTGATAGATCCCCTCCCAGCGAGTCTTATGCGGCGGGTCGTAGACGACGTCCGCCCCAACCACCTCCGCCTGGACGTACCGGATCAGGTTCCCGATGTTCAGAGGTCCGCCATAGAGGAAGTAGGTGCTCACCGTGGAGACGACGGCAAGCGGGACGGTCGAGGCCGACCAGGAGGCGTCGGTGTAGCCGAACGCTATCACCGGAATGCCCTCCGCGAGACCGCCCAGGATCTCGTCCCAGACGGGGTCGTGCGACGGATGGACTAAAACGACGTCCGATCCGTTGCACGACTCGATGCACCTCTCCCGCTTCTCTGAATCGTCCGTCAGTTCATGGAACTGCCACGCGGCAAGGTCGATCCCCATCTCCCGCGCTACACTGGAAAACTGCAGCAGTTCGCTGCCCCAGGCTACGATTGTTACTCTCATAGGATCTCCGCCAGATTATCATTCTCCAACGGCCGGAGGGGGACCACGTACGGAACCCCCATCTCGTCCTTCACGACCGCCTCGATTCCATAGACTGCGCGCATCATTCCCCCGGTCAGGAGAGAAGACGGCGCCCCCTGCCCGAGCACCCGCCCCTCCTTCAGCATCATGATCCGGTGACAGTAGCGGGCGGCAAGGTTCAGGTCATGGATCGCCGCCACCACTGCAAGCCGGTGTTCTTCCGCAAGCCGGGCGAGGAGGGCCATCACCTCGATCTGGTTGCGCATATCAAGCGCGCTCGTCGGTTCGTCGAGGAGGAGGAGCCGGGCGTCCTGCGCGAGCGCCCGCGCGATCAGCACCCGCTGCCGCTCCCCTCCCGAGAGGCGGTCGACCCTGCGGGACGCAAAGCCGCCGATATCGAGGAGGGCAAGCGCCTCCGAGACCTTCCATTTATCCTCCTCGGAGACGCTCCACCGCAGGTGCGGCCGCCTGCCCATCAGGATGGTCTCAAAGACCGTCGCAGAACTGGAGATGCCGCCGTTCTGCGGAACATAAGCAATAGTCCGCGCGATCTCCGTCCGGCTCATCGAGGAAAGGTCGCGCCCGTCGAGACGGAGGTCTCCTTCCGGGTCGAGGATCCGGTCCAGGCACCGGATCAGCGTCGTCTTCCCGGACCCGTTCGGCCCGACGAGCCCGAGGACTTCCCCCCTATCGAGTGAGAACGAGACGTCCGCAAGCGCCTGCCGATCGCGGTACGAGAACGAGAGTCCGCGCGCGCAGAGCAGGGGCGCCATCAGACATCCCTCCTGCGCATGAAGAGGTAGAGGAAGAACGGGATGCCGAGGAACGCCGTCATGATCCCGACCGGGATGATCGCCCCGGCGATTGCCGTGCGGGCGAGGCAGTCGGCGCCGAGGAGGAGAACAGCTCCCACGAGCCCGGATGCGGGGATGAGGGTCCGATAGTCGGCCCCGATCGCCATCCGGGTGATATGGGGCGCGACCAACCCGATGAACCCTATAGTGCCGGTGAAGCAGATGATCACCGCCGTCACGAGGGATGCGGCAAGCATGAACCCGGCCATGGACCGCTCCACCGGCACGCCGAGGCTTTTGGCCACCTCGTCACCTTCGGCGAGGGCGTTGAGGTCCCACGCGCGCCAGAGGAGGGGCGGGACGACGGCAGCGACGACGACCGCCACGATCGCCAGTTTCGGCCAGGACGACTTGTCCAGGGACCCGAACATCCAGAAGACGACCTCCTGCACCTTCTCGGAGGTCCCCAGGTACTGGAGGAACGAGGTGATAGCCGAGAAGAGGTACATGAGTGCGATCCCGGCGAGGATCATCGTCTCGCTCCCCAGGCCCTTCAGGCGGGCCATGCCGTAGATGGCGCCCGCGGCGAGCATGGCGAAGAGAAAGGCGTTGCCGATGACGAGGTAGCCGGAGAGGAAACCGGCCCCGAGGATGATGGCGATCGAGGCGCCGCACGAGGCGGCGGAGGCGATCCCGAGCGTGAAGGGGCTCGCGAGCGGGTTTCTGAGGACCCCCTGCATCACCGTGCCGGCGATCGCAAGACCGAACCCCGCCACGATCGCGAAGAGCACGCGATGCAGCCGCCAGCCCCAGACGATCCCGACGGCGTTGGACTCGACCATCCGGTCCGGCAGGTCGACCACTCCGGGGAAGAGCCCGGCGAGGATGGCGAGGTAGGAGTCGGCGACCGGGAGGTCCGCCGATCCGAGGGTCACGGCGACCCCGACAAGCGCTACAAGGATCAGAATGAGGCCTGCGATGAAGAGCGCCCTCTTCTCCGTGAGCTTTTCGTACTCCAGTCTGCCGAAGTCGGTCATCATGCCGGGTACACAAACGTCCCGTGTTTATCGAGGTCGTAGTCGAGTCGCTGGAACTCCTCCAGGTACTGCCGGTGAATGGCGCGGGGGTCGAGATCGGGGAAGAGGTCCGGGTAGAACCATTTTGCCATGTATGCGACGCCGATGAAGTACTCGGGCCCTCCGATGACGTCGGAGTGGATGACGTGCACCCGCCCGTCCCTGACCGCGCCTATCCGGTCCCAGACCGGGCGGCTCTCGATCGTGCGGCAGACCTCTTCGAAGGGTGCCGGGTCGTCGCCGCCGTAACCCCCGAAGACCAGTTCGCCGGCGCCCACGATCTTGACGATGACGTCGGGGTTCCTGCTGATGACTGCCTCGGGGTCGACCACCGGGTACTCGACCGTGGTGTCGGCGAAGATGTTCCGGCCGCCGGCAAGTTCGATCTTCTCGTCGTAGCCCGAGCCCTTGCCGGCACTCTTGTAGTCGTTCCAGCTCTCAAGGTAGACCGGCACCCGGTCGTCGGCCGGTATCGAGGCTATGCGTCCGGCCACGGTATTCATCACGCTCCCGTGGAACGCGAGGAACCGTTCGGTTTCCTCTTCTGTCCCGAGGAGAGCCCCCATCTTCCGTGCCTCGTCGGCGTAGACCGCCGGCCGGTAGCTGTCGAACCGGAAGAAGCGGATAGTGGGGTCGATGGACAAAAGCGTCTCTTCAATCTCGTCGCAGGACGACTGCGAGATGGTGGCGTAGAGGAAGACCGCGTCGGGGCGGACCGCGGCCGCCTGCTCGTAGTCGGGTGACCAGACCGATCCGAGGTTCGCCGTCCCGCGGTACTCGGGGAAGTAGGTCGGGTCCTCGAGGGTGTACTTGCTCACGCCCACGACCCGGTCGGGCTCCACGCCGATCGACCGCATCATCTCGAGGGTGTCGCTGTTGAAGAGCGCGATCCTCCTGAGCGGACGGGTGAGCGTCGTCGCCCGCCCTGATGTATCGGTTATCTTGAGCGCCCGGCCGTCCCAGTGCTCATAGACGAACGCTGCGTCCCGGAGGTCGACGGGCGACGGGGCTGCCGCCGTTCCGCCCATGAACCGGACGTCCAGGGAGTCAAGGATTGCCGTCGCGAGTTCCGGCGCCGTCAGGGTATCGTCGCCGTCACGGTCGCACGGGACCCCCTGCGCCATCCCTGCGAGGAGGCAGAGAGAGCAGGCGAGCAGGAGCAGGCGCCGGGTCACCGGCCGCACCTCCACCGGTATGCCGCAGCAAGCGCGACGATCGCGGCTGCACACCCGAAACCGGGTGTGCCGGGCGCCGTCGCAGCGCCAGGTCCGGGGTTCCGGGGCTCGCCGGCCCCCACGGTACCCGACTCACCGGTCAGCAGGTCTTCCCATGTGCCGGCGAACGCTTCCGCGGCGTCCGGCGGCCCCTGGACCCGGTAACGGATCGTCTCTTCGCCGATGACGGCGAAGGCGACCTGCTGCCCGGAGACCCGGGTGCGGTTCTCCGGGTGGTCCGCCTCCGTCCACGTGCAGCCGTCGGGGAGTGTCTCGACGATGCCCCCGACGGGGATGTCCGTCAGCGTGAGGGTTATATCAAGACCGTTCCCTGAGGGCGTGACGATTCTCTCGATGCTCCCGGCCGCTGCGGGGGCCGCGAGCACAAAGACCAGGATGCACAGGAGTACTGCTCTCTTCGGTAGCATTGCAGGGATTTTTATCGTGTGGTGGTAAATATGTTTTTATTTGTGTTACTTATTCGAAGGTATTGAGAAATTAAACCAAAGGAGTGTGAACAAACCAATATAAATTGTGAATTCCCGCGGGGCTCTCCAGGAGCGTTGACAGAGGCCTGTCTCCACCGCGGGTGTTCGAGGTTGCCCTGAGACCTGGACCAGGAGGGGAGATCCAACAGAATGGCGGGCGGCACCTCCCGGTCCCGAACTCGAATCGCACATGAGTCCGGGAGCGGATGTCAAGCAGAACACACAAACCGGCCATAGGATGCGACCTCAGGCTTCACCGGTGAGATCGGTGCGCCGGATGCAGGGATCGGACCCGGTTTTCCCCCGGGCCTGTCCCGGTACACCGGGCCGTGGTGGGTATCATGTGGAGGTCCGACCCCCCTAAGGACGACAGACGCCGGGAAGCTGTGCCCGGGAGCGCGAACGTTCCAGGCTCCGGCTCCGATATGGTTCATACAAAATTCAAGGACGCTAACGAACGCCGGCCAGAGCGCCAGGGGATCGGGGCTTTCAAACCATCTGGCCCCATATTTCCGGGGAAGAGAGAATTTTCGCCCCTTATTGTTCACAAAAAAATAAAAAGTCTTAATACTGAGTGATACTATCTGATGAATAGTATGAACATATTCCGAAATATCTCTTGGTTATGTGTACTTATCGCACTTGTCTTCATCACAGCACCAGTTTCAGCAATCTACGACTTCGAAGGCATCCCGCTCCGCGAGGCGGCCCAGGGCGAGGTGCAGGGAGACGTGCTCACCTTCGGGACCTACGGGCTCACCGCCCCCCCTATCGAATGCACATTCTCACTCCCGGCAAAACCAGTCTGGGCGCGGGTCTACACGGGCATCTGGGGCGGCACCGAGCGCTACACCGGGTGGGAGGAGATCAGCGTCAACAACGGTGTCCCGGCCCGCCGGGATCTCTTCGGGAAAGACGACCGGAATGAGGAGACCTACGTCTCAGGGTACGGCGTCTACTGGGTCGCACACGACTGCACCGACCAGCTCCGGGGCGGCAAGAACACCATCAAACTGACGACCAGCAGGGGCCAGCCCGAGAGCAGGATCGACGGGCGCTCCTACGGCATCTTCGTTGTGGCCGTCGTCGAGGACGCCGCGAAACCGGTCACCCGGTACTGGATCGCCGAAGGAAACGAGAACCTCCACGGCGAGGGGTGGGCCGGCACAAACCCCACGCGCCACGACACGTGCGAGATAACCTTTGAGAAGGCACCTCTGGCAGAGAACGCCGCCGCCGACCTGACCGTGGTCCTCCTTGCCTCGACAAAGGGGCAGCCGGATTACGTCCTCTTCAACGGCGAAGACCTGGGCGTCCCGGTGACCGACCTCTCGCTCTATCCCGAAGGTGCGCGGGACATCGGGAACGAATGCATCGGCGACGCGACCAGCGGTGCCGGGGTCGAGGCTCGCTACGTCGATGTCGAGACGTTCGATCTCGGCCGCCTCCTGAAGGATACTAACCACGTTGTCTTCGAGCGGGGAAGAGACCTCGACGGCGACGGTGAGATCAGCACCACCGGGTCAAAGCCCGAGGGTGAGGACTACATCCACCCCTGCTCCGTCATCCTCACCGTGCGACGGCCCGGCGCCTCGCCCGCGCCCGACTTCTCTGTCGACGCGCCTGTGGCGACGGGAGCCTACGCCGGCGAAGAAGCAACCATTCAGGCGACGGTGAGGAACCACGGCGCACGGCCCGACGGGAAGATCGCGGTGGTCTTCTCGGTCGACGGAAGAGCCGTCAGGACGGTGGAGGTCGAACCGGCAAGGTCCGGGGTCCAGCAGGTCGAGACCGGCGTCACTCTCGCCGAGGGGCGGCACACAATCTCGGTCCGGGTCGATGCCACCGGTGACGTCGATCCGGCGGATAACGAGGCGTCGGTGGAGTTGACGGTCGGCACGGTCCCCGACCTCTCCGTCGCCATCGGGGCACCGGTCAGGGCCGGGGCTGAGGCGCATGCCGCATCGCCGCAACAGTCCCCCGCACCGCTCGTTGCCCTGGTTGCAGGGCTCTCTCTCGCCGCGCTCCTTGCCGCGATGCGCCCGCCCGGCGGGAAGATAACGGTCGTCCTGGTCGCGGGCGCGGTCATCGTCGCCGCATGCCCGCTGGTGGCGCCGCCGGCGGCCGCCGCAGGGTTTTCCGACTACACCATCCCGATCACGGTCAGGAACGGCGGGGGGAGCGACGTCGGCGCCTTCGACCTTGCCATCTACCTTGACGGCGATAAGGCGGCGGTAAAGCACGTCGACGGGATCGGCGCCGGGGCAACGGTCACGATCGACGTCCCGCTCTACACGACGCCCGGGAAGCACCGGCTCAGGGTGGTCGCGGACGAGAAGGGCGCGATCAAAGACTCAAACCGGGCAAACAACATAGCGGAGGGCGAGTATGTCTTCCCGTAGGACTGTTGCTGCCGGGCTGATCATCGTCCTCGGACTTCTTCTGGCAGTGCCCGCGGCAGCCACCTATGCCGGGGATAAACCGCTCTCGACCGTGTTTCACGACGAGTTCCGGGGGGGGTACGTCTATACGGTTGGGAACAGCACCTACAGCGGTGCGCTCAACCCCGGGGACCGGTATGCGGTCTCGTTCGACCTCGACCTCCCAGAGGATGCAACCATCCGGTACCAGCGCCTCTACGTCTACTGGGCCTGGAGCAAGCTCGACCAGAAGGCGATCTATCCGGCGCTCTCGCTCATCCGTACGGATGCGAGTGAGCATTTCACGGAGGCCGCCCGCTACGCGGATTCCAAGGGGTTCGTCAGCAAGAACGACTTCTTCTCCGGGATGGACGTATTCACGACGATGGATCTCGCCCGGGGGAAGAACTCCTTTACCGTCATCCTCGAGAACAACGCCACCGACAACCGAACCTTTGTCGTCCAGGGGATCGGGCTGCTCGCCGTCTACGAGAGCCCGGGATCGCCAGAGGCGATCGCCTGGGTGAGCGAGGGGGCCGACCTCATCTACAGCAGTTACGGGATCACCCCTGCCATGGCGTCAAGCAGGATCGATTTTCCCGGGACGATCAGCCGGTCCGGTCTTGCGTCCGCCGAGCTCTTCCTCGTCGCCCCTTCGGGCGGCTATACCCGGGAGAACATCCCCGTGATCAACCGGCTCTTCTTCAACCGCGAAGGGACGAGCAGCATGCCCTCGTTCTTTGAAGCGATCCTCTCGGCGATATTCCCGGGATCGAACGGGAAGGAGTGGGTGAACGTCTTTGACTCCGACGAGACGAAACAGGTCGGGATCGACCGGCGGGACGTACTGCCCTATCTGCGGTCCGATAAGAATTTTGCGCAGGTCCAGGACGAGAAAGACTACCTTGTCCTGTCGAACGCCGTTCTCTGGGCCGAACGGAGGTAAGAAGATGGAGACGATCATTGAAGCAATGCACTTGAACAAGGCATATAACGACCAGGTGACTGCTCTTTTGGACGTGAACTTCGCCATCGGGAAGGGCGAGTTCGTCGCCCTCCTCGGGAGGAGCGGCAGCGGGAAGAGCACGCTCCTGAACATCCTCGGCGGTCTGGACGCCCCGACCTCCGGGGAGGTCCGGATCGACGGCAGGAATGTCGATTTCGGCGACCGAAAAGCGCTCATCGCGCTCCGGAGGGAGGCCATCGGGTTTATCTTCCAGAGTTTCAACCTCATCCCGGCGCTGACGGCGCAGGAGAACGTGGAGTACCCCCTCCTCTTCAATTATCACGAGAAGGCCGCGAGGAGAGAGCGGGCCGCCGATCTCCTTGCGACCGTCGGTCTCGCGGACCGGGCGCACCACTACCCGAGGGAGATGAGCGGCGGCGAGCAGCAGCGGGTGGCGATCGCCCGCGCCCTCGTCGGAGACCCCCTCATCGTCCTGGCCGACGAACCGACGGGGAACCTCGACTCAAGGACACGCGACGAGATCTTTGACCTGATGCGGCGGGTAAACCGGGAACGGGAGACGACGTTTCTGATCGTCACCCATGAGCGCGAACTCGGGAAGCGGACGGACCGTACCATCGAACTCCTTGACGGGAGCGTGGTATCGTGATCGTCGGAAGGCTGATCGATTATCTGATGGCCGCGGCCCACCAGGTCGCGCGGAAACGGATGCGTGTCTTCCTCACCGCCCTCGGCATCGCTATCGGGGTTGCGGCGGTCGTCGGGACCGTCTCCCTGGGCGAAGGCATCCGCTACCAGGCGGTGGAGGCGATCAAGGAGCAGTCCGACCTCACGCTCATCGAGGCGACCGCTGATATCCGCGGCGGCGCGATCCAGCTCATCACACCGGCAAAGATCGGCGAACTCGATGCCATCCCCCATGTTGCGGCATCCTCGGCGGTGGTCAGGGAGGCCTACGCCACAAAACGGCAGACCTACCTTGAGGTCGTGGGCGTCGATCCCGGCGGGATCGGGGACGCGATCAGGCCGAAGTACCTGAAAGGAGAATCCCTCGCTCCCGGCTCCCGGCAGGCGGTGCTCGGGCACGACGTCGCCGAGACGCTCCAGCGCTACGAGGGTGTCCGGCTCGGCGATACTGTCCCGATCCTGATCCGGCGCTACGACGAGGACGGCATGCCGGTCGACGAAGAGGTGGGTTTCACCCTTGTCGGCGTACTCCAGGAGCGGGACGACGCGTTCGACCAGGTGATGCTGATCGACCGCGGGGTCGCGCAGGAGTTGCGCGGCGGCGAAGCGGCGTTCGACGGCGTCCTGATCAGGGTCGATCACCCCGACGCGGTCTTTGGTGTGGTGGACGGCATCAAGGGGCTCGGCCTCACCGCACGGGGCGCGTTCCAGCAGATCGAGTCGGTGAACCGATTGATGGACGTTGTCGTCCTCATCCTGGCGTTCTTTGCCGGGGTCGCCCTGATCGTGGGGGCGCTGATGATCGTCAACACAATGGTTACGTCGGTCTTCGAGCGGACGCGGGAGATCGGGATCACCATGGCCATCGGGGCCTCCCCTGCCGACGTCGTCTACCTCGTCCTTGCCGAGTGCCTCTACATCGGGTTGATCGGGGGTGTGATCGGCGATCTCCTGGGCGTCGCGTTCTCGGGCGCGATCAACACCTTCGGCAAGCCGTTCATCGTCGCCCAGCTCGGCGATACGTTCTCCACGTTCGCAGACGCCGAGATTACCCTGATCACGCCCGGGCTCCTCGTGCTCGGGATGGCGATCGCGATCGCCCTTTCCCTGGTATCGGGCCTCTATCCGGCGTTGAAAGCATCTCATCTCAACCCGGTGACGGCGATACGGACGGGGGTGTGAAAGTATGAGAAGAAGATCAGTAACTTCAGGAATTATCCTCTCTCTTGCCCTGTTGCTGGCCCTCGTGCCTGCACCTGCGGCGGCTGACCAGTATGTGGGCGGCATCCCGCTTGAGACAGTGGAAAGCGGCGTCGTCTCCGGCGGGCTGTGGCATGACTCGTTCGTGGGGGTCGGGCAGGAGCATGAGGTCACGAAGACCTACTCACTTCCTTCCTACTCGAAGATCAAGTGGGCGCGCCTCTACGTCGCTGTCTACTGCGGCCACATGCAGAACAACTACGAGCACCGGGCGACCGTGAAGTTCAATGGCGGGTCGGGGATGCAGACGCTCGGCGTGGAGGAACTCCGGAAGTCGTACTCCTTCCCGGCTAATGGCGGGGACGGGCCGGTCTGGGTGAATGACCACTGCAACCGGGTGACGAGCGACTACTGGATGTGGTACGACGTGACCAACCGTATCACCGGCAGGAATGCGGTCACCCAGGTGAAGACGGAGCAGCCGGAAGGTTATACGGGGACCTTTGACGGGCGAATCAAACTCGTCACGCTTGTCGTCGCCTACGACGACGGCGACGGCGACGAAGTATACTACTGGGCGAACCAGGGGCATGATGTCCACTCCTACTACACCGAGGAGGACCTCGGCGCGACCTACATGGGCGAGACGCTCTTCTCGACCGAGGACCTCCCTGAAGACGACGAGCGCGAGTTTGCGGCCGAGTTCTCGGCCATCTACATAGCAAGCCAGGTCGGCGAATTCTCGTTCAACACCGAACCGCTCGATGCCAATGAGCCGCAGGGCGCCTACTCGGGGTACCAGACGTGGGACGTTTCGGATCTCCTGGAACCCGGGACGACGAGTACCCTCACCTACACCCGGGACCTCAGCGTCACCGGGAGCGGCGGAGGGTTCCTGGGTGCATTCTTCAAGATCCCGCTTGCCCTCCTCTCGGTCCGCTACCCCGAAGAGGAGGTCGGGTCGATCCGGGTGACCTCGGTGCCCGCCGGCGCGGCGATCTACCTGGACGACGAGGCGACCCAGTGGACGACGAACACGACGATCCCCGGCATCCCTGCCGGCGACCACTCAGTCAGGGTCGAACTGGACCGCTACCGGGTGCCCGACGACCGGTGGGTCACGGTGACCAGAGGCGCGAACGCCACGGTCCACTTCAACCTCGAACCGATAACGGGCAGCATCGAGGTGACGAGCGAGCCGCCCGGGGCCTGGGTCTACCTCAACGGGGTGAACAGGTCGGTCGTAACCCCGGCGACGCTGGAGAACCTGGTCATCGGCGACTACACGGTCGAGGTGAGGGCGGAGGGCTACGAAGACTACCGGACGGTTACGGTCAACGACGGCGAGACCACCTCCGTTAACTTCGACCTCACGACGTCCGGGGGTGGGTCCGGCGGTTCCGACGGCGGAGGGATCCCCGACTACGGCTACACCGGGAAGAACCTGGACGTAGCCGTCTCAGGAACCGTCCACGGGAACCTGACCTACTACGAGTTCAGCAGTTACACCGGGCTCATCCACGCCGGTGAGGGCAAGGAGTTTACGATCAATGTGCCCCCACCCAAGAACGGCACGGTAGGGTATGCACGGCTGTATATCTATACCACCTGGGGGCACGACGAGAAGAGGAAAGAGGGCACCCCGGTCAGGATCGGTCTCGCAGTCGACGGAGCGAATATCGCGGCCGATAAGGTCTACAACGACCGGAAGGACGAGGGGATCTATAATTATCTTCTCGAGACCCACGCGTTCAACGTCACCGGCATCAAGGGCGGTATCGCCGGAGAGCACGTCGTGACGGTGAAAAACGACGGGAGAAAGGACGATGTATTTGCAGCCTACGGCGTCGGCCTCCTGGTCGTCACCGAAGATCCTGCCGAACCGGAGATGACCTACTGGATCGCGGAGGGATCGGATACGCTCTATGCCAACCCGGACTTCGGCACGACGTCTGAAGACTGTATCACGACAGCGATCTTCAACGAGTCCGTCGACCTCTCCGGAGCCGGCGAGGCGCGCCTCATCCTGGTGGCAACGGCCGGTTCGGGGATGGACGACGACGAGCACCGGATCTTCTTCAACAGCGGTGAGTGGTTCAACCTGCTCACTGCTGGCTCTTCAGCGATCAGCGTGGCCGACCTGGACGCGAGACCGTACCTCCGGCAGTCAGGGAACGAGGCGGGGATCCAGAGCCTCATCACCACGACGAAGGGGGATTATATGGAGAACCGCGCCGTCATCCTCGTCGTCAGGAAGGGCATCCCGCCGGCGGGCTACGAGGCGAACGCTACGCCCACGGCGAGCACTCCCGGGACGCCGACGACATCGTCCGGCAGCACCGGATCGCGGTTCACCTTCAACTCGACGAACGGGCGGATCGAGGCCACGCGCATCGTCGCCGACGGCGGGGCCGTTCAACTCTATATACCCGAGGGAGCGGTGATCACCGAAGGCTCCGGGAACCTCGTCCAGACGATAACGTTACAGAGGCTTCCGCCCGGCGGTGCCGGGGGTGCCGACCCGGCCTACGAGATCGCCAGCGAGGATATGGTGAGCGACATTCCGCTCGGGCTGGTCGTCTCCGTGAACAGATCGGGAGGCGCGATCGTCAGGTACGACCGCGCTTCGGGCACCTGGGAGACCCTGGAGACCACGGCAGATGCAACGGGTGGCAGCGTCTCGGCAAAGATCTGGCAGGGGGGCGTCTATGCGGTCCGGTACGGCGAGGCCGGCGGAGACGCTCCGATCGGAGGGGTGCTCAACCTGCTGTTCGATGTTGTTTCGGCGATCTTTTCGCTGTTCGGCTTCACCCCCGCCGCTGAGGAGCCGGCGCCGCCGGCGGAGCCCGCGCCTGATCCCGGATTGGCCCGGGCCGAGCCCGCACCCACGGCGCCGGCGGCGCCGGCCGTCGATATCACCACGATGTGGTTCGGCCTCTCGGTGCTCTCCGACCCCCCGGGTGCGCTCATCGACCTCGACGGGGAGTACACCGGCAGGACGACACCGGCCGCCTTTGCATCGCTTTCGGGCGGCAACCATACCGTCCGGGTGCGCATGGACGGCGCCGAGCCGGCGGAACGGACAATCCTGCTCGACCACGACGATGAGGTCGTTGTCGAGATTCCGGGTCTCGCTTCCCCCGGCCTGCTCCGGACCTGGGAGCAGAACCATTACGGCGGCGTCTACGTCGACTCGTTCCCGGAGGGGGCGGAGATCCTCGTCGACGGCCGCAAGGTGAACCGGAAGACTCCCGACATCGTCTACGGGCTCAAGGAGGGGCTGCACACCATCAAGGTGAAGAAAGAGGGGATCACGTTCAGCTCCGATAAAGAGCGGATCTGGATCGAGAAAAACGCCATAGCCCGGGTGACGTTCACCAGCGGCAACGCGGAACTGACACGGTCGCTCACGTTTGAGTCGGAGGACTACGCGCAGAAACCCTTCTCGATCAACGGCAGGTACCTAAGCGACCGGTTCCCGAAGAAGGTCGAGGTCAGTGGGATCGGGGGGTCGTATATCACCATCTATGACGGCGAGAGTTACCGGAGTTACCGGATACCCGCCGCCGTCGAGTCGAACGACACCGTGAGCGCCGTCTTCTCGGATGCACCCTGCAGTCTCCTCGTGACGTCGGTGCCGGCAGGGGCAACGATATCGGTCGACGGGTTCCAGACCGGGTCTGCCACGCCGTATGTCGTTACCAACATATCGGAAGGGAAGCATCTGATCTCGGTCTCAAAGCCGGGGTATATCCCGGCAGAACGGGAGGTCCTGCTGACGGACCACGGCAAGGACGCCACGGTGAAGTTTACTCTCGACCCCTATACCTGGGGATCGCTTGAGGTCTCAAGCACCCCGGCGGGCGCCAGGATCTACCTCTACAGCCGGGATACCGGCGAAGTGACGCCCCACACCTTCCACTACCTTGATATCGGCAGTTATCCGGTGAAGGTAGTAGGAAAGAGCGGGTCGAAGACGATCGAAGACGTCATAGTCTCGCCACATGTGACCACCGAATGCCATGCCGACCTCTCAGGGGACTGAAAAACCCCGGTATCCACTTTTTTGCCGGAATAGAACGCAGGGGATATGACCTCTGATGGGAGGAATTCTACAGATCCGCGTGCACCGAAACCCTATCCTAAGACCGTTTCAGCCGCACGCGAGAATCCTCCGAATATTCGTCGTCTTTCCCGGCGCGCCGACAGGTTCTCCGGGGCCAGGCCGTTCCGACAGGATGATTTACCCTGATTACCAACCTGATATTCGGCCCTGCCATTCCTCCGTTCACTTCCAGGTTGGATGCAGGGCCAACCCCTGGTTCCAGAAGACCGGATATTTTCTCACTGTTCTCGTGCGGAACTTGCTGCGCATCGATTCCAAAAATTTCGGGCTCACGCCTCTCTGCAGTTGTATAAAGCAGGAATACAAACGCCGGCAGCAGAGGTTCGCCTGCAGGGGCCCCGTTGAGCGGGTCCAGGCATTCAGTGTAGCTGCACCGGAAACGGAATCACGGAAGCGAGAGTTCCGGTCCCAACCGCAGAATGCTCCTGATCATCTCCACGAACCCTGCCGGATAACCCCATCCAGGAGGTTCGGACGCGGCTTCTCCGCACGAGGTCGTCCTGAAACTCCCCTGCCATGAAGGAGCGCCGCCCCCCCGGTGGGTATACCCGGGTGTGCCTGGAGGGGACCGAGGCGCGTCCGGGAGAGACACGAAGATGCTATCAGAACACGCAACCCTTACCTGACTGCCGTGTTTCGAACAGTACCAGGACTGATCCCGATGCCGGCTGAGATAGAGAGGAGAAACTTACGTATGGCTTGCTCCTGCCTGTAGCAGCACGGGCGTAGCAGCCCGACGGGTATTATAGAAACAATTTATTTTAGCACTTAGTGTTAAATGAAAAGATTTTTGTTATACTGAGATCATCCACTGCTTACCGGGAGGCAGGACACTCCCGGAACTACAAACAACCTGGAAGTGAACAATGAAGACAGACATACAGCGCATGCTGGCATGCATGCTGGTACTGACGGTGGTGTGCGCATTTACACCACCGGTGTCGGCGGATCCGTACCTGGGCGGAGACCCTCTCGTCACCGGGAACGGGACGAGCGGCACGGTCTCCGGCGGCCTCTGGTTCGACGCGTACCCCGGGTTCGACTACGCACATACGGCCCCGATCGTGAAAAACTTCACCCTCCCGTGCAGTTCCGGGAACGTCGCCTGGGCACGGCTCTATGTAGATACCTACATAGGGAACATGCAAGCGAATTACCCCCTGAACACGACCGTGGAGTTCGACGGCGGGTCGGGATACGAGACACTTGATACCGAGATCGTGAACACAACCTACACCTTCCCGCGGGGCAGCGGTGAGGACGGGACAATCTGGATCAACGACCACTGCAACCGGGTGACGAGCGACTGCCTGATGTGGTATGACGTGACCGCTGACATCAACTCATCGAGTGTTTCGGCACGGGTGCAGACTCACAAGCCGGATGGCACCCAGCCGTTCGACGGCCGGGTGAAGATGATCACGCTGGTAGTGGCATATAACGACGGAGATTTTGACCAGATCCACTACTGGGTGAACCAGGGCCACGACACCGACTCCTACGTTGCCGATGATGAAGGATACTCCTACATTGGAGAGACTGACTTCAGCACATCGGGGATCACGGCTGTCGATGCGAACCTCACGGCCATCTACCTGGCGAGTTACAACGGGAACTACGCCTTTAACGGCAACGCCCTGCCCTGGAGCAACCCGCAGCAGGGATCGTACTTAGGATACCAGAGTTGGAATGTCACCGACTACATCACCGGCGGAGACAGTACGATGACGTTTGACCGGAACTCCACCGACTCCGGCTCGTACAGCGGCTACTTCAAGATCCCCCTCGCCCTGCTGACAGTGGAGGAGGAGGAGTGAGCGCGCACCTCCGCGACGACGATGTCGTGACAGAACACCTGTTCCGGATTGAGGCAAAAGACGCGAAATCGGCGGTCGACCCGGAAGGCTGACCGCCACACCCTTTTTTTCGGCCGCGCAGAGGACCGGCGGACTGCCGGCTCTCACACCCCCGGCGGGATCTGACCATAGGCCGGACGGTTCGCCTTTGCGTGGCACGAATATCAAAAATACGTACCTAAATTAATACATTTTTTATTAAAGTGATGATCCAGTATGAACGATCTCAATTTATATATTACTAAATACTATCTTCCGATCGTCCAATTTGACTATCGGCGCCCTCTCCGATCGCCGGGGAGGGGCGCCAGTGCTGCCGGGCGAGATGAAACGATGAAGAAGGAGCTTGATAGAAAATGCAACGAAGATTGCTGATTGTTTGTATCGCTGCACTGCTGTGCATGACCACGCTCGCCGCGCCCATAGCGGCGGCAACGACCACCGAGACGTTCCAGGCGGACGCCGATGCGTATATTCGATGGGGCTCTCTCCCAGGAAATACGAGTTATGGTGATTCCACGAGTCTTTTTGTTCGGCAATCCGGCGATCCCTGGGGTACCTCGGGTGGAACACTCTACAGGAGCCTTATTCACTTCGACCTCTCTTCGATTCCCGAGGGAGCGACGATCGAATCGGCGACACTCTATGGTTATATGACCGCCAGGAAGGGTGATAGGGAGGTCGCCGCGTACCGCGTGACCGAAGCATGGAACGAGTCCAATGTCACCTGGTGCAATGGACCCTCCAACGATACGCAGCCGACCGACGTAATTGACCCTGGTTCAGCAGCGAATGTCTGGATTGCGTGGAACGTCACACAGGATTTACAGGCATATGCGGAAGATACCCCAAATTATGGATGGAAACTTGCTTCTCCCGACGAATCAGTTACCTCCACGGAACAGAGGGTTCAACTGGCAAGTCGTGACTCTTCCGACGCCACACTACGCCCCTACCTGAACGTAACCTACTCCACCGGCGGCGCCGCGCCTGTCCTGACGACCATCGAGGTCTCCCCCGCGACGGCGAGCCTGGCAGTCGGTAATAAGCAGCAGTTCACAGCCACCGCGAAAGACCAGAACGGCGACGCGATGACCAACGTCGCCTTCACCTGGTCGAGCGGCAACGAGACCGTCGGCACGGTGAACCAGACCGGGTACTTCACCGCCCTTGCGGCAGGGACGACAACCGTCGCCGCCGCTGCGGGGAGCGTGACCGGGACCGCAGAGGTGACGGTGACCCCAGCCACCCAGGTCGACCTCACCATTGCCGGCGTCGTGAACCCGACACCCGGCAGCGCGGTCTTTGCGAGGGAACCAAACCAGGTTCAGATCAGGAGCGTCAAGAACACCGGGACTGATGTCGCGACCGATATCGTGATCGCCCTGTACGCAAGCGACGTCGCCAACGGCACCGTCGCGGTCAATACCACGACCATCGAATCGATCGCGGGCGGCGCCCAGATCGCCATAATCAACATCATCGACCCGACAATCCGCAACCTCCAGGGCGGCACGGTGAGATACACCGCCATCGTCGACCCCGACAACCTCATCGCCGAGACCGATGAGACCAACAACGTAAAGGTCGGTTTCGCCGATAAGAAGATCCTCTACAACGGCTACAAGGGCAAGATGTACTGGGAGGGCGGCAGCAACGTCACGACGGTGCGGACCTACGACCTTCGCGGCGACATCATCCACTCCTTCGGCAACAGCCAGTACATGTCCGGCAGTTTCGGCAGCGAGGGCTGGACAAACTACACCGTGACCTGGACGGCGGGCGACCTCCCGCTCCCGGCGGGCGCGACGGTTCACGACGCCTGGCTCTACGTGCCCTACTGCTGGGACAACACCTACTCGGCGCCCGACAACACCTCGATCGACTTCAACGGTGTCCGGGTCCCCTACGTGAACTGGTACAGCGATGTCTCGAACTTCGGGGCGTATGCCGACCATTACTACGGCCTGCTCACCTACAACGTGACCGACCTCTACCAGACGGACGTCAACAACACAGTTCTCTTCGCACGGACGGACACCAACGCCAAGATCTCGCCGGCCGGGTTTACCCTCGCCGTGATCTACGAGGACTCTTCCGCCACCAGGAAGCAGATCTTCGTCAACGAAGAGTTCGATCTCCTCGGCGCCGACCAGGGTAACTATGGCACGAGCATGGCCGAGGCGACGGCGTATGTGCCGTTCTCCGGCGCGACCATCGATACGGGGAGCGTCGTCCGTGCGAACCTGACGACGTTCGTCCCGTGGGGCAACGACGCCGAAGGCAACCTATTCTTCAATGGAGAGCAGATCGGAACAGGAGTATGGAACTACGGCCCGCGGGCAGTCGGCGCCTCCGACAACCCGCAGGTGGCCGTCGACGAGCGCGAGGTGACGGCGTACCTGAACGCGACCGGGAACGAAGCGGCGATTCAGGGAGACAATACCTGGAAATCACCGTGTATGGTTGCGGCACAGACCTTCCTCGTGGTGGAGTATGGAGGCGGATCCGGCGGTGACACCCCGGTTGCAAACTTCGCAGCGAACGTGACCATCGGCGTAGCGCCGCTCTCCGTCACCTTCACCGATGCCTCGACCAACACCCCCACCGCATGGTCATGGGAGTCGCGGCCGTCCGGAACAGGTGATAACTGGACTGAATTCTCCACCAACCGGAACGCAACATACGACTTTGCAGCGGGAGCCTACGACATCCGGCTCACCGCGACCAACGCCGACGGAAGCGACACCGTAACAGAGACCCAGTATATCTCGTCCTCCGCAGGGGCGAAACGCCTCGCCACGGTTCAGAACGGCACGGTCTCCGGCGATCTCTACGTGGGAGCGTACGGAGGATGGAGCTCCGGGACCTCGTATACGACGAACACGCTCAACCAGACGTTCACTCTCCCGGCCTACACCGACGTCCAGTGGGCGCGGCTGTATACGGTCGTATACGCTGCAGGTACGGATAACCGGACGGGAACCGCGACCGTCAGGTTCGACGGCAACGGCGACGGCACATACGATACGCTCGGCACCGAGGCCCTCGCCACCGCCGGGGACAACACAGCCAATGTCTACCCGGTCAACGATCATGTGAACCGCCAGTATTCGGATTACCTGCTCTGGTACGACGTGACCGATCTCGTCGGTTCGCAGAGCCCGAAAGCAGAGGTCGTCTCAACCCCGGTGGCATCGAACTTCGATGGCCGCATCAAAGAGGTCGTCCTCGTGGTTGCTTACAATGATGGCGACAGCGATGTGGTACACTACTGGGTGAATGACGGACACGATTACCAGGCGAATGGCGCCGGCGGGGTTACCTCAACCTTTGCCACCGGCGGACTTGCCGCCGGCTGGACGGATGCTACCCTCCAGAACGTCATGCTCTCTTCCAAAGACGCCCTGTACACGTTCAACGGCGCTGCCTATACGGGTGGGACCCCATCTGGTTACTTTGGAACGAACAACTGGGACGTCAAGAACGACCTGACCGCCGGCAACGACAGCAGTTTCACGTACGTACCGAACGGTGGATCGTACAAGACCACGCTTGCAACACTTGCCGTAAAATACACGACCTCCGGCGGGGACGCCCCCGATCTCGCGGTCAGCACCCTCGCTTCTAACAACGGTGAAGTCTTCTCCGCAGCCGAGAACATCTACACCGCGAAGATCACGAACATCGGCACCGCCGATGCCGGCGCGTTCGCGGTCGAATTCAACGCCAGTAGCGCAACCGGCACGGTCGCGGTCGACGGCCTCGCCGCGGGCGCAAACACCACCGTCACCTGGACCGACGAGACCATCCGCAACGCCGGCGATGCCGTGACGATCACCGCCGTCGCCGATCCCGACGGTCTCATCGGCGAATCGAACGAAGAGAACAACCTGCTCAGCATCGAGAAGACCGTCGTCCACAACGGCTACCGCGGCAAGCGCTGGACCGACGGCGAAGACATCGCCACCGCGAAAACCTACGACGTTCGCGGCGACCTCCTCTGGTCGGCCGGTGACGGCGCCTACCTCTCCGCCGGCACCAACTGGGCCGACTACACCGTCAACTGGACCGCCAGCGATCTCACAGTCCCCGAAGGCGCCACGATCGCCGGCGCCCGGCTCTACGTCCCCTACACCTACGACAAGGGCCCGGTCTTCCCGGAGAACGTCGCCCTGACCTTTAACGGCGCAGCGGTCGAGCAGGCCGCTTTCTACGAAGACGAGAAGAGATGGGGCACCTCGTATCCCTACGGCATGACCGTCTACAACGTCACCGACGCCTTCAGCCCTGAGGGCAACACCGCCGTCCTCGCAAACACCTTCCCCGGCGGCGGGAACGTCTCGGTCCGCGGGATGCTCCTCGCGGTCGTCTATGACGACGGCGTCACCGCCCCGCATACGGTGCTGATGAACGAGGGCTTCGACCTCCTCTACGGCGGCGCAAGCCAGAGCACCACCCCCAAAGAGGCGACGGCGTATGCGCCGTTCACCCTCGACCCCGCGAACGCCACAGGCGCCCGCCTGGTCACCGTCGCCCCCGGCGCCGGGCCGAACGAGGGTGAACTGATCTTTAATGACGAGACCTGGACGAACGCCTGGAACTACACGGGAACGAGCCAGATCGGCGTCGACGAGCGCAATGTGACCTCGCTCCTCGCCGGCGAGAACGTCGCGGCGTTCCAGAGCAGCGCCGACTACATGGAGGCTGCCGCAGCCTTCCTGATAGTCGAGTATGCCCCCGAACCCGGCAGCATCCTCGTCACCTCGACGCCGACCGGCGCCGCGGTCTGGCTCGACGATGAGGAGACCGGGGAAGTCACCGACTGCACCCTCACGAACGTCCCGGCCGGCGACCATGTCGTCACCGTGAAACTCGACGGCTACGCCGACGCCTCGATGCCGGTCACGGTCGCCACCGGCGAGACCGCAGAGGTCGACCTCGAACTGACCACCCTGACCGGGAGCCTCACCGTGACCTCGACGCCCGAGGGCGCTGCGATCCTCATCGACGGCGCTGATACCGGCGAAGTCACCAACGCAACCCTCGACGGGATCGCCGTCGGCACCCACACCGTCACCCTGAAGAAGGACGGCTACGCCGACACCACGGCTGATGTCACCGTCGCGTATAACGAGACCGCAGCCCTCCACCGGGACCTCGTCGAGGCCCGCGGCAGCATCACCGTCGCCTCGACGCCCACGGGTGCGGCGATCTGGCTCGACGGCATCGACACCGGCATGACGACCAACGCCATCCTGGAGAACGTCGCGGCCGGCGAGCACACCGTCACCGTGAAGAAGGCTGGTTACGCCGACGCCTCAATGATCGTGACGGTCGTCGATGACGGAACCGCCGTGGCCCACTTCACCCTGACCGAGCCAGCCGGGATCATCGCCGTCACCTCGTCGCCCGACGGCGCCCGGATCGTCCTCGACGGCGCGGAGACCGGGGAAACCACCAACGCCACGCTGACGAACGTCCCGGTCGGCACCCACACCGTCCGGGTGAGCCTTGACGGCTACCTGGACGCAGAGGAGACCGTGACCGTCGCCTCGGGAGAGATCGCTGCCGTTCACGTCGACCTCGACGCGTCGGCGATCACCCTCCAGCCCGGCTGGAACTTCGTCTCGACGCCGAAGCGGCTCGCCGCCGGCCAGGACACCATCGCGATCTTCGATGGCGTGGAGACCGACGGGCGCCCGGTGCTGTATTACAACGGGACTGACCAGTGGGAGGCGATGAGTCGGGAGGAGGCGTTCCGGCCGCTTGACGGGATCTGGATCTACGCGAACGGCACCTACGAGATCCCTCTGGCCTTCGCCGCCGCTTCGAACTCCCCGCCGACCACAAAATACCTCGATGAGGGGTGGAACGCGATCGGGTTCACCGACACGGTCCCCGCACCCGCGGCCATCGCGCTCCGGACGGCCGAGCCGGCCTGGGCGACCCTCTTCGGCTGGAAGACGAACGAACAGGCCTACGACGTCTCGTTCATCCGCGGCGATACCGGCCGGCACAGCGAGATGCGGGAGCTCTCCCCCTTCCGGGGCTACTGGCTCTACATGAACGACGCGGATACCCTCGCCGCCATCGGGGCGTGACGATGAAATTCCAGCATGGAATGACCCTGATCCTCCTCCTGGCCCTCGCGACCGGGGTCTCGGCGACGGAGACTTCCCCCCCCACGTTCCCTCACGATTTCTGGGGCAGTGTGACGACCGACGGTGCCCCGGCACCCGCCGGGACCACTATCACTGCCACGATCGGGGAGACGACATACGGTTCGATCGTGACGACGAAAGCCGGGGAGTACGGCAGTTCCAGTCGGCATGAGGGAGGTCGCCTGGTGGTCAGTGCGACCGACGGCCATGCCGGGGAGACGATCACCTTCCTGGTCAACGGGCGGGCGGCGCGGGAGACGGCACCCTTCACACCGGACAGCACTACCTGCCTGGACCTCTCCGTTGCCGGGGGGAGCACGCCCACGCCCGGCAACGGCGGTAACGGCGGCGGCGGTGGAGGGTCGCAGGGGTCAACATCGACCCCCGCCCCGACCCAGTCCGCACCGGTGACGTCCGTCGGGCAGGCATCCCTCCCCCTCTCGGAGACCGGCGAAGTCAGCGCACCGGTGACGGTCAGGACCGGCGACGGTGCCGGCTCGCTGACTGTCGGCGAGGGGACGCGTGCCCGCGACAAAGACGGAAACCCGCTCGGCGAAGTGACCATAGCGCGCGCCGACGCCGCCGGGCTGCCACCGGCCCCCGGGGGGACGACAATCGGGTTTGCCCTCACCTGCGGACCGGCCGGCGCCACCTTCGACCCGCCGGCCACCCTCACCTACACACTCTCTGAGGAAGAGTGGGGGAGGAACGGCGACCCCGCCACCCTGCGGGTGATGTGGTACAACCCCGGGACCGGCGCTTGGCAGGAGGTCCCCGCAACCGTGGACCCGGCAACCCGGACCGTGACGGCGCGGGTCTCGCACTTCAGTCTCTTCGCCCTGACGTGGGCCGACGCACCCCCGGCGAAGGCGACCGCCGCACCGGCCGCCGCGACTCCCGGCGGTGAAACCCCGTCCGGACCCGGTTCGCAGCAGCCCAAAGACGGCGAAATTCCGTGGGTGCTCATCGCGGTCGGGGGCCTGGTCGCCGCCGGAAGTCTGGCGGCGGGATGGTACTTCCTCCGGAAGCGGTAACCCCGCACCCTCTTCTTCTTCGCCCCGGGAACGATCCCGGGGAATCTTTCAGGAACGTGGACCGAGGAGCCCCCCGGCTTAAGCCGAGGGAGGAATCGGCCTCACCATGTTCCCACACGCTTTCACGGCCCAACGAACGGTGGATGCTGCTCGCCACGATGGAGCGGTACAATGCAGCCTGCAACGCCGCCTCGCCGGTTGCCTTTTTCTGAGCGGCAGTTTTCCAGCATCGGTTTGCAGAAGCGGCTGTATCGCCAGATCAACAAGGCGCTCGCCCCCACCAACGGTGTCCGGGCCGGGTCCTGCGGCCCTTATTCGGTATCCCCTGACGGTGTGTCGAGTTCGGCAAGAATTGCCTGCACTCGTGGTTCGAGGGCCGTGACCTCGTTCTGGAGAATATTCCAGACGATCCTCCAGTCGACCTCAAAATAAGCATGAATCAACTTGTCCCGTGAACCGGCAATCAGCCGCCAGGGAATCTCCGGGTATTGTTCTTTCAGGGGTTCGGAGATGTTCTTCGTCGCTTCCCCGATGATCTCGATGGAGCGGACGATTGCACGTTGCCGCACCGGATCCGCAAGCAGCCTCTCATACGTCAGTTCCCTGCCGACTTCACGGAGAAATGCAATCTCGTCCGCGATGTGCCGAAGAAAGAGATCGTCACGCCTCACACCAGACGACCTCCTTCTCGATATACGATCGGAGATGTCGGCTGAGCCCCTGCTCGGTGACGAGGTCCACCCGGCGGCAAAAGAGGTCCTCAAGGTAGAACGCGAGTTCCATGAAGTTCCGGAACGTCGTCTGTCCGGGTGCAAACTCGACCAGCACATCCACATCGCTCTCGGGCCGGTCTTCGCCGCGGGCGGTCGATCCGAAGAGGCCGATCTTCGCCACGCCGAACCGCTCCCGGAGCAGCGGGAGTGCTTCTTCCAGCCTGTCAACGAAGATGCTCTTCTTCTCCCGGCGGACCTGAGCTTCCATACGGGTTCTGCTCCCTCCTGATCGTACCTGGGAGCGAGGAGATGATGAAGATTGCCCTACGGGGGCAGGAGATGAGTATCGGGACTTCTTTCTTGATTTGATCGTCTGACGCACGCTGTTCTTGCATTGTCAGCGGAGAGCTCGTTCCAGTGGGTAACATATAGTTCTTCACCCGGCAGTACAGATGGGGTTCAACAAATCCGTATAATGAAGTACTGAGACCGATTCCGGGAAAGCCTCCGAACGGCCCGGAGGCTTCCCCCGGCACCCCCCGGGCATGGTAACCCCGCACCCCCTCATAACACAACCATCACCAGCGCAACCGTGACCACCTTCGCGGCCATGCTTGCCGCGTACGTGACCAGCGCAATTTTGACGCCGAGCCGGCCGAAGAGCGAGAGGTAGAGCGGCACAGAGTACTTGACGTAGATCATGGTGATGACCACCATGCTTCCGAGGACGAGCGTGACGAGCGCCGTCTCGAGCGTGAGGATACCCCCATCCAGCAGGGATGCAACGATCGCGTAGCCCGCCGAAAAATGGACGAACTGGGCTACGAGCGCCGCAGCGCTCTCGCCGGGGAGACCGATGGCCCGGAGGAGGGGGTCGAACGCGGCGGCGACGCCATCCATAACGCCCGTCGCGGTGAGGAGAGAAAAAACGAGCAGCGCGGCCAGGGTGACGGGCACGACCCGCCGGAGCGTCGGGACCGCCCTCCTGCACCCGGCAAGGACGACCTCCCGGGTGAGCGCAAGAGCGGCCGTGGGTGCGGGAGGGACCGGGGCCGGCGCGCGCCCGGGGGCGGCGAGGAACCGGCGACTGTAGAGGAGGGCAAAAAGTGCCTGCATGCCGCTCGATAAGAGATTCAGCCCGGTGTAGATCCCCCCGACAACGGGGCCGAGGAGGATCAGGGCTGCTGGGAGCTGGACGCGGAAGAGCGACTCCCCGAGCACCACCGGGAAGGAGCCCATGATGAGCACCGGGATCACCTCCCGCTCCGTCACCTTCCCGTCGCGGTAGTACTCGGCAAGCATCGACTTTCCCGCCGTGGCGTTGACCCCCATCGCGACGACAGAAAGGACACACGCATCGGAGAGGCCGGAAACCCTGCAGAACGGCCCGGTGAACGACGAAAGCCGGGCAAAGATCCCGGTCTCGGCAAGGATGTTCGCAAGGACGATCCCGACCGTGACCAGCAGGACGGCGTTCACCGCAGAGGTGATCACCAGCATGGCAAATCCTGCCTTCCCCTATCCCTGCCATTCATTCCCAATACTCCCGGATGCACCAAAGGTAATACGATATATTATAAAATAAATCATAAGTATTACCATCTGTGACTGTCGATACGCATCACGGGCGCGACGGACAGAGCACCACAACGTGCCCAAGGAACATGTCTTCCCCCGAAAACAGCCGGGGTCGCTCTCCTGACCCCGTGACCGGTTCGGGTCATCGTCCCACCACCGTTGAGGGAGCCTCTGAGAAGTCGGGGTCGCATGCCCGGCCGAAATTACCGGAATGCCACGAATTTCACGTAGGATGGTGTACGCATATTTATACATCAGAAATGCAAACACTGAACTCGATCAGTTTTTTGGGGCGGCCACGGTACCTGGCCCCTCATGGCAATAACCTGCCGGATTGTGGAAGATGCCTGATATGAACCTGAAGGGCTGGATAGAACGTGACGGAGTGCGCCTCACCCCCGCCGATGTAGAGCAGATGCTCGAAGCGGGACCCAACGCGCTCAATGGGTGCGGCGGCGAGTTCCTGCTCGACTGGGACGACTGCATCGCCCGCGACGCCCTCGGCATCATGCCCGGCCCGGTCCCGCCGGGAACCGTATGCTGCGGCGGGCGCGAGGTCGCCCGGGTAGCCCCCGACCCGCCGCCCTGCACGCTTGAGGAGGCGATCGTCACCGCGGTCGATCTCCGACGCGACGAGGGGGTGGTAGCGTTTTCCGGCGGCGTCGACTCGGCCCTCATCGCCGCCCTCGCCCGCCTCCCCTGTGTGACGGTAGGGATCGAAGGGTCGCACGACATCGCGTGGGCGGCGAAGGCCGCCCGGATGATGGGGCTTGACCTTGAGATCGTCTCACCGACCGGGGACGAGGTTGCGGAGGCCCTTCGCCGGGTGGTCCGGGTGATCCCCGATCCGACAAACCCCCTCGAGGTCTCGATCGCAACGACCCTCTTCTTCGCCGCCGCATGGGCGGGAGAGCACGGCCATACCCGGATCCTCGCCGGGCAGGGGGCGGACGAACTCTTCGGCGGCTACGCCCGCTATCTCTCCTCACCGGACCTCGCGGCGGAACTCGAACGGGACATCGTGGACCTCGGCCGCCAGGGAGCACGGGACCAGGCCGTGGCGGCACTGCATGCGGCGTACTTCTCAATGCCCTACCGCGATGTCAGGGTGGTGCGCGCTGCGCAGGCGATCCCGGCTGCGGAGAGGGTGCGCGCCGGGGTGCGAAAATACCCGCTGCGGGAGGTCGCAGAACGGCACATCCCGGCCGAGATTGCCCGGGCCGAGAAGAAAGCGATGCAGTACGGGAGCGGAATCTGGCGGATGATACAGCGACTCGCACGGACAAACGGTTATAAAAAGTCGGTACAAGGGTACTTAACGGAGATCAGTAGGGCGGAACATGATTACTGAGAGCGATATTGAACGTATAGCAGAACTTGCGGATATCGGCATATCAAAAGATGAGGTGCCGGAGTTCACCACCCAGTTCAACGCAATCCTCGACTACTTCGAGGTTCTCGACGCTGTGGAGGGCGAGAGCGCCCCGGTCGTCGGGATCACGAACGTCTTCCGGGAGGACGAGCCCCGGCCCTGCCTCACGCAGGAGGCGGCCATCGGAAACGCGGGGTCAATCGAGAACGGGTTCATCAAGGCGCCGAGGGTGATGTGAGTGGCGGGAACCCTGCACTTCTCGCCTGACGACCGGTGCAACGCGTTCATCACCACCTGTAAAGAAGCGCCGTTTTCCGACGGCACGCTCGCCGGCGTCGCCGTCGCGGTCAAGGACAACATATCGACGGCAGGGATACAGACCACCTGCGGGTCGAGGATCCTCAAGGGCTACGTCCCGCCCTACGACGCCCACGTCGTAGGACTCCTCAGGCAGGCGGGGGCCGCCATTGTCGGCAAGACCAATATGGACGAGTTCGGCATGGGCTCCACCACCGAGACGAGCGCCTTCGGCCCCACCAGGAACCCGGCGGACCCGTCAAGGGTTCCCGGCGGATCGTCCGGCGGGAGCGCGGCCGCCATCGCCGCGGGCCTCGTCCCGATGGCGCTCGGCACCGATACCGGCGGCTCGATCCGGTGCCCGGCAGCGTTCTGCGGAATCGTAGGTCTCAAGCCCACCTACGGCCGGGTCTCCCGCTACGGCCTCATCGCTTACGCAAACTCCCTCGAGCAGATCGGGCCGATGGCACGGACGGTGGAGGACGTATCGAGGCTGATGTCGGTGATCGCGAAGTACGACCCCCGCGACTCGACGATGCTCGATCGCCCGTACGATCACCGCCCCTCGGCCGATATCGCCGGCCTCCGGGTCGGGGTGCCGGAAGAGTACTTCGGCGAGGGTGTTGACCCCCGCGTCGCGGAGACGGTCCAGAACGCCATCGGTGTCCTCGAGGGGCTCGGGGCCAGCACGGTGCCGGTGAGCATCCCCGGCATGCGCTACGCCCTTGCCGCTTATTACGTCATCTGCACGAGCGAAGCCTCCTCGAACCTCGCCCGGTTCGACGGTGTCCGCTACGGCCCGGCGGTCGACACGAGGAAGTCCTGGCACGAGGCCTACCAGGACCTCCGGCAGGAGTTGTTCGGGCCTGAGGTCCGGCGCCGGATCATGCTCGGCACGTTCGCTCTCTCGGCGGGCTACGCCGGCAGGTACTACGCGAAGGCTCAGGTGGCCCGCCGCAACATCAGCCAGGACTTCGAACGGGCCCTCCGCGAGGTTGATATCATCGCCGGACCGACGATGCCGACGGTCGCCTTCCGCCTCGGCGAGAAGACCGACCCGCTCTCGATGTATCTCTCCGACATCCTCACGGTGCCGGCGAACCTCGCCGGGATCCCGGCGATATCGGTCCCATGCGGCAGGGTGGACAGCCTCCCCGTGGGGCTCCAGTTGATGGGTAGGCAGTTTGAAGACGAGCGCGTCGTCGATGTTGCCTATGCCTACGAGCAGGAGGTGAAGGCATGAAGACGATCGTCGGCCTTGAGATCCACGTCCAGCTCGCGACGGCGACGAAGCTCTTCTGCGGGTGCTCGACAGACTACCGGGACGACGAACCCAACACCCACTGCTGTCCCATCTGCCTCGGCCTGCCCGGAGCGCTCCCGCGCCTGAACAGGAAGGCGGTCGAGTACGGCCTCCGGGTGGCAAAAGCCCTCGATATGAAGGTTCCAGAAGAGTCGGAGTTCGCCCGGAAGAACTACTTCTATCCCGACCTCCCGAAGGCCTACCAGGTTACCCAGTACGACAAACCGCTCGCGATCGAGGGGACCGTCGAGATCGAGGACGACGAGGGGCACGAGAAGCTCGTCCGGATCACCCGGGTTCACCTCGAGGAGGACCCCGGAAGACTTGTTCACGTCGCCGGCGGCGCGAAGTACTCGCTCGTCGACTATAATCGGTCGGGGATACCTCTCCTTGAGATCGTCACCGAACCGGATATGCGGTCCCCGCAGGAAGCCCGCCGGTTCCTCAACAAACTCAGGACGATCCTCGAGTACCTGGGGGTCTTTGACGGTGACCGGGAGGGGTCTCTCCGTGTTGACGCGAACATATCGCTCGAGGGCTCCGAGCGGGTCGAGGTCAAGAACATCTCCTCCTACAAGGGCGTCGAGAAGGCCCTCACCTTCGAGGTGACCCGGCAGAAGAACCTGCTCCGGCGCGGGCAGAAGGTGACGAGAGAGACCCGGCACTTCATGGAAGGGCGGGGGATCACCACCTCCGCCCGCAGCAAGGAGGAGGAGCACGACTACCGCTACTTCCCGGAGCCCGACCTGCGGCCGCTCCGTGTTGCGGGATGGGTCGCAGAGATCGATCTCCCCGAACTGCCCGTCGCCCGGAAGAACCGGTTCATGGCGCAGTATGGCATATCGCTCAACCATGCCCGGACCCTGACCGGCGACCCGAAACTTGCCGACTTCTATGAAGAGGTCGCTCACATCGACCCGGTCCTCGCCGCCACCTGGGTGGCCGACACCCTCCTTGGGGAGCTCAACTACCGCGACATGAGCATCGCCGCCGTCCCGGCCGACCGTATCGCAGAACTCCTCGCGCTTCTGCGATCGGAGACCGTCACTGATGCGGCCGGCACCCAGGTACTGCGAGAGATGCTCGATGCCTGTGCAGCCGGGAGCCCCTGCGAGCGGCCCGCCGATATCGTGGAGCGCGCAGGGCTCAGCAAGGCCACAGGAGGCGAGTTCACCGCGATCGTGCAGAAGATAGTCGCCGCAAACCCGCAGGCGGTCGAAGATTACCGGATCGGCAAGAAGGGAGCCCTGAACTTCCTCGTCGGGCAGGTGATGAAGGAGACCCGGGGCAGGGCGGACCCGCGGGAACTCGGGAAGATCGTATCCGAAATTATCGAGACAGGCGGGGTGTAATCCGCAGTGCATCTGATCATCGCAGAGAAGAATATATCAGCAAACCGGATAGCGCAGATCCTCGCCGGCAGCGAGAAGGTGAAGGCAACAAAAGATGGAAACGTATCCACCTACTCTTTTGACACCAGGACAGTGGTAGGTCTCAAAGGGCACGTGGTGGAGGTGGACTTCGAGCCCGGCTACACGAACTGGCGAAGTGAGGTCCACACCCCGCGAAGCCTCATCGACGCCGGCACCGTCAAGAAGCCAACAGAGAAGAAGATCGTCAATATCATACAGAAACTCTCCAAGAAGGCCGACCTCGTCACCATCGCCACGGATTACGATACCGAAGGAGAACTGATCGGGAAGGAGGCCTACGAACTCGTCCGTGCGGTGAACCCCAGCGTCAGGATCAACCGGGCCAGGTTCTCGGCGATCACCCCCGCTGAGATCCGTTCGGCCTTCGAGAACCTGACCGACCTCGACTTCGCGCTCGCGGCTGCCGGTGAGGCCCGCCAGACGGTCGACCTGATGTGGGGAGCGGCGCTGACCCGGTTTATCAGCCTCGCGGCTCGCCGGGGCGGCAAGAACATCCTCTCCGTCGGCCGGGTCCAGAGCCCGACGCTCGCCATGATCGTCGAGCGGGAGCGCGAGATTGAGAACTTCGTTCCCCAGACCTACTGGATGCTCTCGCTTACGACCGAGAAAGACGGTATGCCGGTTGAGGCGCGGCATACCGCCGGGCGGTTCACCGACCACGAGGCGGCCCTCGCCGCAAAGAAGGGGACAAAGGAGCCGCTCGTCATCACGGACGTCAAAGAGGGGCAGAAGACCGACCGGGCGCCGACGCCGTTCGATACCACGACCTTCATCGTCGCGGCGGCCCGCCTGGGCCTCTCGGCAGCGAACGCGATGCGGATCGCCGAAGACCTCTACATGAACGGGTACATCTCCTACCCGAGGACCGACAACACGGTCTACCCGAAGTCCCTGAACCTGAACGGAATCCTCGATACGCTCAAGGGAGGGGTGTTTGATAAGGACGTCGCCTGGGTGCGGCAGCACCGGCGTCCGGTCCCGACACGGGGCAAGAAAGAGAGCACCGATCACCCGCCGATCCACCCGACGGGAGCAGCGACCCGCGAGGCCCTCGGCCAGGACCGGTGGAAGGTCTACGAACTCGTTGTCCGGCGGTTCCTCGCGACCCTCTCTCCCGACGCGACCTGGACGACGACGAAGTGTCTCTTCGACGCGTCGGGCGAGCCTTACACCGCGACGGGCGGCAGGCTCCTCTCGGTAGGATGGCGCCGGATCTACCCCTACTCGGAGGCGAAGGAGAACATCCTCCCGGCCTTCGTCCCGGGCGAACTGCTGCCGATCAAGGACGTGAACCTCGAAGAGAAGCAGACGCAGCCGCCGGCGCGCTTCTCCCAGAGCCGGCTCATCCAGGTGATGGAAGAACTCGGTCTCGGCACGAAGAGCACCCGGCACGAGGTGATCGGGAAACTCATCTCCCGCCGCTACGTGGAAGGGAACCCGCTCCGCCCGACGCTCGTCGGAAGAGCCGTCATAGACGCGCTCGATAACCACGCGGAGACGATCACGGAACCCGAGATGACCCGGACGCTTGAAGAGCATATGCAACTCATCAAGCAGCGCGAGCGTTCCCGAGACGACGTCGTCACGGAGTCTCGTGAGATGCTCCATAAGGTCTTTGACAAGCTTGAAGCCCACGAGAAGGAGATCGGCGAGGAGATCATGGAGCAGACCGCAGAGGAGCATACCGTCGGCCCCTGCCCCGTCTGCGGCCACGACCTCCGGATCCGGCACCTCGGCGTCTCCCAGTTCATCGGGTGCACCGGCTACCCCGAATGCCGGTTCAACATCAGCCTGCCCGGCAGCACCTGGGGCAAGGCGATCCGGATCGAGGAGACCTGCGAGAAGCACAACCTCGCCCATGTTCGCCTTATCCGGAAGGGCTCTCGGCCGTGGGATATAGGCTGCCCGCTCTGCAGCCACATCGCCTCGAACGTCGAGGCGCTCCGGATGATGCCCTCGATGACCGACGACCTGATGCAGCGGCTGCACGCGCACCACATCTACACCGTCTCCGAGATCGCCGGCATGCAGCCCGGAGACTTCGTCAACGCCACCGGCGTCAGGACAAACGAGGCCGAGCAAGTGATAAAGGAGGCAGAAGCCGCCCTCGAGGTCCTCCGGCGCCGCTCAGAACTCCGGAAATTCGTCAGGAAGGTTGTCCCCCCGAGGAAGGGCCGGAGTCATGCGAAGATCATCAAAAGTTTCCTCGAACAGGGGATCGGGGATATCCGCGCGCTCTCGCAGGCGGAGCCTGCGGCCCTGAAGAAGGCCGGCATCGGCGATGCGGTGGCAACGGAACTTCTTGCGGCAGCCCGTGGGCTCTGCAACGAGCGCGCCCTCCGTGAGGCCGGGGTCCCCGCGGTCAGCCTGAAGAAGTACCAGACCGGCGGCGTAGCAACCCCCGACGACTTCTGCTATCTTCCTATCCCCTACCTCTCAAGCAAAACCGGCATTAATCCGGAGACCGTACATAAACATGTGGATATGGTCTGCAGGCACCTCGGCCGCCCCACCCCTGCGAAGGTCACCAAAGCAGCGCTCGAACGCGGGCGAAAAGAACTTCTGGAGATCCCCGGCCTCGGGGAGGCGACCGTTGAGAGGCTCTACCTTGCAGGCATATACGACGCGGCGACGCTTCGCGAAGCGGATCCAGAGAAGGTCTCCTCGATCACCGGCATCCCAAAGGCCAGACTCCACGACTATATCGGCTATCTGAAGTGACACCATGCACGCGAACTGGAAGACCTGGGCACACGTGACGAAACTGGACCCCGACAAACACCTCCCACCGGAACTCGTCGAAGAGATCGTGACGAGCGGGACCGATGCCCTGATGCTCTCGGGCACACTGAACGTGACACAGGAGAACCTCCGTGAACTCCTGGATCTGGTCTCCGCCTACGGGCTGCCGCTGGTCGTGGAGCCGGCAAGCCCCGACTGCGCCATATTTGACGGAGCAGTCGACCACCTCTTCGTACCGAGCGTGATGAACACCAACGACGTCCGCTGGATCGTCGGGAAGCACTACGCGTGGCTCCGGCACGCGAGCAGTGTCGACTGGGAGATGGTAGTGCCCGAAGCCTACATCGTCCTCAACCCGAACTCCGCAGTCGGGCGGGTGACAGGGGCGAACTGCGCTCTTTCAGGCGAGGATGTGGCTGCGTTTGTGGAAGTGGCGGACCGTTATTTCCGGTTCCCGATCGTCTATATCGAGTACAGCGGGACCTACGGGGATCCCGCGATCGTGCAGGCGGCGTCTGACGCGGTCGAGCACGCCACCCTCTACTACGGCGGCGGGATCCGCTCGACGGAGCAGGCGGCGGAGATGGGGCGCATCGCCGACACGATCGTCGTGGGCAATGCGGTCTACGAGGAAGGGATCGATGTGCTCCGGGCGACGGTCCGGGCGGTACAGTAGGGTATGCCCGAGGTATCAATCGTCCTGATCGAACCCCTTTACGAGGGGAACGTCGGGTTTACTGCCCGGGTGATGAAGAACTTCGGGTTCACCCGGCTGGTGCTGGTCAACCCCTGCGCGCTCGGCGATGACGCGAGCATGCGCGCCTCCCATGCCCGGGACGTCCTTGAGGGCGCCCGCCGGATGACGATCGAGGAGGTTTACCGGGAGTTCGACTTTATCGTCGCGACGACCGGCGAGGTGAGCAAGTCGGTCTGCACCCCGATGCGGATGCCCTACTACGCGCCGGCGGAGGTCCGGGAGATCGTCGCCGATGTCGACGGAACGGTCGCGGTCCTCTTCGGGCGGGAGAACTGGGGGCTTGCCAACACCGAACTTAAGCGGGCGAACCTCATTTGCACCATCCCAACCTCGGAGGCCTATCCCATCCTGAACCTCTCCCACGCGGTCGGCATCCTCTGCTACGAACTTGCGAACCTGCCGCGCGGGACCTATCCCCTTGCGGGGTCCGTCGAGATGGAGTCGCTCTACCGGCATATCAGTGCCTTCCTCGACCGGATCGACCACCCGGACTTCAAGCGGGAGAACACGATGACCCTCATCCACCGGGTGCTCGGAAGGACGAAACTGACCATCCGCGAGGCGAGTACGCTTCATGGGCTGATGCGCCGGACAGAGTGGCACCTCGAAAACAAAGAATAGTTTGCGGGAGAGATCTAAGAGAATGATTCTTGTCGACTGGCAGATAGAAGATCGCATCAGGCACGGGTATATCAAAGTAGACCCCTTTGAGCCCGGCCTGATCCAGCCCAACTCCCTGGATATCAGGCTCGGTTCCCACTTTGTCTGGTACGTTCCGGGAGATACCGTGATCGACCCCTACGAGAGGGAGAGCGTCTGCTCGGAGATCGAGGAGACTGTGGCCGACTCGATCGTTCTTGCACCGGGGCAGTTCATCCTCGCCGAGACCCTGGAGTCGATCGCACTTCCCGACGACGTCGTGGCGAGCATCGAGGGGAAGAGCAGCATCGCACGCCTGGGGATCGAGCTCCACCAGACGGGCGGCTGGATCGACGCGGGGTTCCGGGGGACGATCACGCTTGAGATGTGCAACGTGAACTCCCGGCCGGTCCGGGTCTATGCCGGGATGCCTATCGGGCAGTTGGTCTTCTACCGGACGGATCGAGCCGCGCGCCCGTACAACATGAAGCAGGACGCGAAGTATATGGACCAGCGGCAGGCGACCCTCTCCCGCTACCATGAGAATGCGCGCCGCGCGTGATCTCTACCGCCGGCAGTCGGGCAAAACCACACGCCCCGCCGCTTCTCTAAAAAGAACATTATGCACTATATAGCAGAAAAACAGATATTGAACGATTCAACTGGGGATACCAATGCGACTTCTTCTAATCCACTCTGATCATATCGAATACGAGGCCCGGAAGAAGACGAAGGTCGCCGAAGAGGACGTCGTCCAGAAAGACGCCCTCGATGAGGCGCTCGCCGTCTTCTGCGCGGTCGAGTCTGTCGACGAGGAGAACCTCGAGGACGCCGTCAGGCAGGCGGCAGACGAGATCGTCACCACGGCCCGGCAGCTCGGCACTACTAATATCATGATCTACCCCTACGCCCACCTCTCCTCTGACCTGGCATCGCCTGATGCAGCTGTGAGCGCTCTTAAGGGCATCGAGGAGGGCCTCACCGGGGAAGGCGGCTTTGTGGTGAAACGGGCGCCGTTCGGCTGGTACAAGGCCTTCTCACTCTCCTGCAAGGGCCACCCCCTCTCGGAACTCTCCAGGACGATCGTGCCCGGCGAAGAAGCAGCGACCGCGCCGAAGAAGGAGATCCAGCACGAATTCTTCGTCTTCACTCCCGAAGGGGAGCGTAAAGACGTGGCCGATTACGTGAAGGGGAATACGCCCTTCGCCTCCCTGATCAGGAAAGAACTCGGGTATCCGGGGCAGGAAGGAGTCGAGCCGGTCCACGTGGACCTGATGCGCGCGAAGGAACTTGTAGAGTACGAGCCGCGCTCGGACGTCGGGAACCTCCGCTGGATGCCCCGGGGCAAACTCCTCCGGGACCTCCTCGGTGACTACGTTCTTGCCCGGGTGCTCGACTACGGCGGGATGCCGGTGGAGACCCCGGTGATGTACGACCTCAGCGATGCGTCGATCTCGGAGCACGCTGCCAAGTTCGGGGAACGTCAGTACCGGTTCAAAAGCGGCAACCGCGATATGATGCTCCGGTTCGCGGCGTGTTTCGGCATGTTCTGCACCATGCACGATATGCACATCTCGCCGAACACCCTCCCGCTGAAACTCTACGAGCTCTCGACCTACTCGTTCCGGCACGAGCAGAAGGGCGAGGTGATCGGGTTGAAGCGCCTCCGCGCCTTCACGATGCCCGATATGCACACCCTCTGCCGGGACGTTGACGATGCGCTCGCGTCGTTCGAGGAGCAGCTTGCCATGGGCTGGAAGAGCGGCGAGGATCTCGAGACCCCGCTCGTAGGGGTCTTCCGGTGCACCCGCGACTTCTTCGACCAGTACGAACTCTGGGTGAAGCAGCTTGTCGCGAAGTCAGGCGTCCCGATGCTGATCGAGGTCCTCTCGGACCGGACGCACTACTGGATAGCAAAGGTCGACCTCGCGGCGATCGATGCACAGGGAAGACCGATCGAGAACCCGACGGTCCAGATCGACGTCGAGAGCGCGGACCGGTTCGACATCAAGTACTACACCCCGGAGGGGACGGAGGTCCACCCCCCAATCCTCCATTGCTCGCCGACGGGCTCGATCGAGCGGGTGATCTGCGCGATGCTCGAGGGCACCGCGGCACAGGAGGTTCCCTCGTTCCCGACCTGGCTCGCCCCGACCCAGGTCAGGCTTGTGCCGGTGGCAGAGCGGCACGTCTGCTTCGCGGAGGAGATCGGTGCTCGCCTGAAGGCAGCCGGGATCCGGGTGGATCTCGACGACCGGGACGAGAGCGTGAACAAGAAGGTCCGCGAGGCCGGGATGGACTGGGTCCCTTACGTCGCGGTGATCGGCGACCAGGAGGCCGAGACCGGCCGGCTCACGGTCACCATCCGGAGACTTTCGGAGAAGAAGAAGCCGTACAAGGAGACGATGAGCGAGGACGAGCTCATTCAGGCAGTGAAGATCGAGACCGCCAGAAAACCCTTCCGCCCGCTCTACACCCCGAGGCTCCTCTCTAAGAAGCCCCGGTTCATCTAATCTCTTTTTTACACGCGGCGGCTTCGGACCCTCAAAACCAACAAAGTTCCCGCCGGCTCTGCCGTCTCCCGATCCGTTGCCTTGAGCAAGAAGACGTGCAGGATCCGGCCGGTGCAATACCGGGTCCGGCCCAGCAAGGTTTAAGAACACCGAATGCTACTCTCCCCCGGTGCATGAAACCATGGACGTCAAAGAATACCGTTCTATCATATCAAACGCCATCGAGAGGGAGATCGAATCCTACACCTTCTATCGCACGGTCAGGGAGAAGGTCAAAGATGAGAACTTAAAAAACCTCTTCAACGAGCTTGCCGGAGAAGAGAGCCAGCACAGGAAGACCCTTGAGGGTTTTCTCCTAAAAGAGCCCGGAAAACTCGGGTTCGACACGAAACGTGACTACAAGGTCGCCGACACCCTGGAGGTCCCGCCGCTCTCGGCCGATCTAAAGCCGCTCGACGGCCTTGTTATCGCGATCAGAAAAGAACTCGACGCGATGCAGATGTACACCCAGCTCGCGGGCCTGAGCGTTGACCCGGAGCAGATAGAGTTGTTCGAGAGCCTCGCCTCGATGGAGCGGGGCCACAAGGCGCGCCTCGAGGACATCTACACCAACATGGCGTTCCCGGAGGCATGGTGAAGACGGGGCTTCGCGGTTGACCATTCTTTTTTATCGCACGACGAGGGGGGAGATTGTTAGGAAAAGGGTGCAGGCTCTCCCCTGGCATCATTCGACGGCGCAGTAGGCCCCCTTGAAGAACCACTTCCGATAGACGATCGGGGTGATGAGCGTGGTCAAAAGGCTCATCAGAACGATCACCACAAAGATATTCTGGCCGATGAGCCCCGACTCCAGCCCGATCAGGGCGACGATCATCGCTACCTCGCCACGCGGCGCCATCCCGAACCCGATAATGAGGGAGTCCTCCCGGCAGATCCCCATCGCCCGGGCGGGCAGGCCGCACCCGACGACCTTGGTGACGATGGCGACCAGAGTCAGCGCCACCAGGAAGAAGATCATGTCGGCTGTGAGCGCGCGGACGTCTGCGAGGATTCCGAGCGATACGAAGAAGATCGAGGCGAAGACGATCTGGAAGTACTCGGCGCCTTCGTGGACGCCCTTACTCTGCCGGAGTTCGACGCCGGCGAAGGCAACCCCGGCAAGGAACGCACCGATGATACCTGATAAGCCCACCAGGTCGGCGAGCATCGCGTACAGGAACGCCACCATCATGGCGAAGATGAAGACGAATTCCGGATACTTCCGCGCCAGGGGCGTCGCGTCCATCCGCTCGATGACCTTCCGGATACCGAAATATCCGACGGCCCCGGCAACGACGATGAAGCCAACGGCTTTAGCAAGCATCAGGACGGCCGATGTCACCAAGACGCTCCCGCCCACCGCAAGATCGGTGGCGATGGCGAGCACGACAAGGGAGAGGACATCGTCGATGACCGCAGCGCCGATGATTGCTTTTGCCGCCCCGGTCTGGAGGACGCCGATCTCTTTGAGGACGTTTGCGGTTATGGCAATACTCGTCGCGGTCAGCGCCGTGCCGACGAAGACTGCGCTTGCAAAGTCGAACCCGAAGAGGACGGCGGTGGCGTAGCCGCCCAGCCACGGGAGGGCCACGCCGACAAGGCCGATGACCCCATAGCGCGGATCGAGGATATCCCTGATGTTGAACTCGAAACCGATGACAAAGAGGAGGATGATGGCCCCGAGATGCGCCAGGGTCGCGACAAAGTCCGTGTAGGTGATCAGGCCGAGCACGCTCGGTCCGACGAGAACCCCTACGAGAATGGCCCCGATCGTCGCCGACTGGTTGATCCGGGATGCCACAAGATAGCCGGCGAGAGCAAGAAAGAGCAGGAGGCTCATCTGGATCTCAATTGCGAGGGCAGCGCTTTCCATGGTTACCCATGATTTTGGGAGGAGGACTTAAGTAATTGTATGAAACCCCGGAGAGTTGCAGGCCGACCCGGGTCCCGGGGAAGACCGACACGGGCGCCGCACGAGGCGGGACCGGAAAAATGGAAGCCTCATTCCGGCCTACCTTGCCGGTCCCTCTCACCGCCGGGAGGCGTCGCGGACCCTACCGGATAAAGCCTCCTCGCCCGGCATACCGGGCCGTATCCCCGGCCGCCTCCTCGATCCTGATGAGCTGGTTATACTTCTCCACCCGTTCGCCCCGCGCCGGAGCGCCGGTCTTGAGGTGGCCTGTCTGCATGGCGACGGCGAAATCGGCGATGAACGTATCGACAGTCTCGCCGCTCCGGTGAGAGACCATCGCGCCCCAGTTCTGCTGCTGTGCCAGGCGGACCGCGGCGATCGTCTCGGTCACCGTCCCGATCTGGTTGGGTTTGATCAGGACGGCGTTGGCGGCTCCTTTTCGGATACCCAGCTCGATCCGATCGACATTCGTGACGAAGAGATCGTCGCCGACGAGTTCCACCCGATCGCCGATCGCTCTGGTCAACAGCCGCCAGCCGTCCCAGTCGTCCTCGGCAAGGCCGTCCTCGATGACGATGACCGGGTATGCTGTAACCAGGTCGCGGTATCGGTCCACCATCTCGGCGGCGGTCAGGGTCAGCCCTTCGGCCTTGAGGTTGTAGACGCCGTCGTTGTAGAACGCGCTCGATGCCGGATCGAGGGCGATCCCGATCTCCTGACCGGGCGCATACCCGGCACGCTCGATCGCCTCCACGATCAGGTCGAGCGGCTCGGTGTTCGTGGAGACGGCAGGGGCAAACCCGCCTTCGTCGCCGACGCCGGTCGTGTAGCCCTGCGCTTTGAGAATATCTTTGAGCGCATGGTAGGTCTCGCCCCCCCACCGGACCGCTTCTGCGACGCTCGGAGCGCCGTAGGGGGCGATCATGTACTCCTGGAAGTCCGGCCCCTGCCAGTTGGCGTGAACCCCACCGTTGAGGATGTTCATCATCGGGACGGGAAGGAGCGGCTTTAGCGGGTCTCCCAGGTACTCCCAGAGCCAGAGACCCTCTGCGGCGGCGGCAGCCCGGGCGACGGCCATAGAGACTGCAAGCGTGGCGTTGGCACCCAGGTTTCGCTTGTTCGGTGTTCCATCCAGGAGGGAGAGGGCCTCGTCCACCGCCGCTTGATCGCGGGCGTCCATGCCCTGCAGGGTGGCGGCGATCTCGCCGTTGGCCCGGGCGACGGGTCTCTGCACCCCTTTGCCGCCGTAACGGCCCTTTACGCCGTCCCGGAGTTCTACAGCCTCATGCTTCCCGGTCGATGCACCGGACGGGGTCGCGGCACGCCCGGACACCCCGCCGGCGAGCGTGACATCCGCTTCGACGGTCGGGTTTCCCCGCGAGTCCAGTATCTCGCGGGCATGGATCGATTGTATCCTCGTATCAACCTCGATCATACTCGATGGCACCGGGGGGCGGGAGGGTATCGAGGGCAAAAAAGGTATCGACGGCGGCGCGTTCGTCCAGACGACGGCGGCAGCATGGGCCGAGATCACGTTGCCGTTTGCAATGAACCCGATTGCCCGTTTCCGTTCGGCGGCAGAGATCATTGAGGCACAGGGCAGGTATGCGAAATTCTATTGAGATACAAAATGAGCTGGCGGTGGTGCGGGTGATGCTCCCTCCTCACCACGTCCGACCGCAGTGCAGGCAGCGATCCCTGTGCATGCTGAGGATATATCCGCATTGCGGGCATGTCCAGCGGACCTTCTCCTGTTCTACGAACTCCGCGACTCCCCGCTCCGTATCTCGCGCAGGTCGTCGAGCACACTCGTCCGGTATTTGTGTAGCGCTTGTCCAGGCATTTCAGCCGCGTGCAGGGATATCCGATGCATTCGTAGCAGTACTCCCCCGTATGGTCTTCGTACTGTCGGAGCCTGCACCGGGCGCAATACGTGTTCAGCCTGCCGGGATCATCCGTCCGGCAGCCCGGGCACCTGTTTTTCTCCCGACGGTTTGTTAGCATCGGCCGAGCTCGTTGATCAGTCTGCGATAGACATCAAAGGCAGGTTTCGACGAATAGTCGTCGCGTACGATGCCGAACTGGGAGAACAGGTCAGGGCTGGAGCTGTCCGCATCCCGCAGATCGAACAACTCGTAGTGGGTGACATTATAGTTACCCCGGTAGTCGTTGACCGTGCGTATGATCGTCTCCAGGGCCTCGGCCTGCCGCTCGTAGGAGCGTTCCGGGCCGGTAGGCCACCCGTTCTCCGCCACATGTATCGGCACCGTGGCGGGTATGCCGGCCTCGGGCAGGGAGGTCTCTCGAAACGATCGCATAGCAAACTCGACGAAGTGGCGGATGTCGCCGGGCAGACCCGAAGGAGCCAGCGGGAAGAAGACGTCCGGATAGATGTCGAGGCCAACATAGTCCAGGGCCTTTATGAACCGCTCTCCGCCAAGTGCACCGATCGACGTCCAGAAGTCGTGAGTGTCAGTCTCGAAGAGCGGCACGGCGCTGAAACCAACCTGCAACCCACTATACCCACACCGCCGGGCTTCTTCTTTAGCCGCAATGACTCCCTGCACCAGCGCTTGGCGGACATTCGGAAAACTGCCGTCGATTACAGGCACGTGCGTGAGGTTGGGTTCTTCGGTCACCTGGAGCATTGCGATCCTCGCGCCGTAATGTCGAACTACACCTCTGACAAATTCAACCCACCCGGCGACGTTCCCACTCTCCGATGTGTACGAAAGCACCAGATCGAGTTCCCTGCCGTCGCCGCCGTACTGGAGAAAACTCTCGGGCTGGCTCCTCTCCGATCGCGGGTCGGGAGAAGAGTCCGTGTAATGGAGATAGCATCTGACGGCGAATGATCGTATAGCACCCTGTAGTTTATCGATCGCTTCTTTGATTCGCTCGGGGTTATTGGGTCTGCCGGATACCATGACGGGATCGCCCCCCAGCGTTCCGCCGGGATAAACCCCGAATATCAACCCGGGTGCCCCTGCAGAACGCGCAGGAGGCATCCAGCCCTCCGCAGTCCGGGGCTGAGCATCACACATACCCACATGTATGCAACCGATTGTAATAACGTTGATTCTAACAGAATGACTGCCGCACCGACTTGACCGACGGAAATTTTATCCATTCATCGCCTGCCGGACCGAAAGGTGCTGTGAAGGGTTGATATCTGTTGAATCGGTCCCGGTTAGAAGAAAGAAAGCAAGATACGGCAATGTGAAGGCCGGACGAACGTAGTACCCCCGGGCGGATTCGAACCGCCGTCGCCGGATCCAAAGTCCTGCATGATTGACCACTACACTACGGGGGTACGAGAAACCCAAACCACCGATACCTGCGGTATCTGCTCTTATACTCTATGCATCGTGGGATTATATCGGTTTGGTCGCAGACAGACGAGGGGAGGGAGGGGGCCCGCCGCCCGGCTCATGTTCGCTCGAAGTCGTCCTCGAACCGGATGATATCGTCCTCGCCGGTATACTCCCCGATCTGCACCTCGATCAGTTCGAGCGGCAGGAGGCCGGGGTTCGCGAGCCGGTGGACCGTTCCCGCCGGGACGAAGGTGGACTCACCGTTCCGGAGGAGGGAGGTCGCGTCACCGATCGTCACCTCGGCGCACCCGGTGACGACCACCCAGTGCTCGGAACGGTGGTGATGCATCTGCAGTGAGAGCCGCCGTTTCGGGGGGACGGTGACACGCTTGATCTTATATGACTGCCCCTCCTCGAGGTTCGTGTAGGAGCCCCAGGGCCGGTGAACCTGTGTGTGGAAGAGCGCACGGGAGTCCCCCTTCTCGCGGAGAGCCTTTGCGATCTCGCCCACCCGCTGGGTCTCGGCACGAGCGGCGACCAGGATCGCGTCCTTCGTCTCGATGATGGCAAGGTCGTGGACCCCTACGGTGGCGATCAATCGATCGGCGATGATCAGGTTATCGGAGGAGTCGATCCCGATATACTCGCCCCTGACTGCATTTGCGTCCCCGTTCTTCGGCAGCGTGGCGTAAAGAGTGTCGAAGTTCCCGAGGTCGCTCCAGTCGGATTCAAGCGGCACGACCGCCGCCCGCCGGGTCTTCTCCATGATCCCGTAGTCGATCGAGAGAGCAGGGACCGCCCCGTACGCCTCCTCGACAGGGTGCTCAAACGCCCGGACCACCTCGGGTGCGCATGTCTCGCACTCGGAAAGAAAGAGACCAGCATCAAAACAGAACATCCCTGAGTTCCAGAGGTAGCCGTCAGCAACATACTTCTCGGCGGTCGCAAGGTCAGGCTTCTCCACGAAAGCGTCCACGAGCGAACCCCCGGGGAGAGGTTCGCCCGGACGGATGTAGCCGTAGCCGGTGTGGGGAGAGGTCGGCCGCACACCGAAGACCACCAGGTAGTCCTTTGCAAGCCCTTCCGCCCGCCGGAAGGCTTCCTGGAATGGCCCGGTCGCGGCGATCAGGTGGTCCGAGGGCAGCACCGCGACCGTGTCGGAGCCGTCTTCCCGGGTGACCTCACGGACACCATAATAGATCGCCGGCAGGGTGTTCCTGCCAACCGGCTCCACGAGGACACGACAGTCGCACCCGATAGCGGCGAGTTGGTCCCGGACCAGGAACTTGTGGTCGGTGTTCGTGACGATGGCGATCTCCTGCGGGGGGGAGAAGAGGAGCGACCTCTTCACGGTCTTCTGGAAGAGAGACTCGTCGTCGACCAGCGGGATGAACTGTTTTGGGTAGTGTTCCCGTGAGAGCGGGAAGAGACGGGTGCCGCTCCCGCCTGCAAGTATGAGCGTCTTCATGGGATCGACTCCGTGCCCAAAAGAGGGGCACTCGGATTTGTATACTCTATTGCGATAAGGGGGATAAAAACGTAAGGTCTCCGAGGGGTACGGCCGGCCCGACGGGCTGAAAGACCGCTCCCGGGCGCTCTCAAACACCCGCTCGTATCGCACCCGGCGGTGTATCAGTAGACGCAAGGATGAATGGAGACCTCTTGGCCTGCTCTCGAAGTCCGAAATAGGCTTTGTTGAAATCCCCCTGTTTGTTCCAGGGCCGCAATCCCGGGCACGGCTTTCTCCCGGGTAGGCTCCACAGTCCACTACAGGAGTATGCCGAGGGAAAGGCCGATCCCAGGGACAAACCGGTCAAGCACCCCCTCATCGGAGTAGGAATGACCAAAATAGGATCTCAACAGAGCCAAAAAAGGTATGACTCTGCTCAGGCCCGGGTCATCGTCGAATTCCCGGGGTAGAGAGCCCGCGCCTGCGGGTCGAGGTCTTCTGCAACTGCAAGAACGTGTTCGGCCTCCTGATACTTCCCGAGCCGGCCGAGCACCATGCCGTAGGTAACCCAGGCGAAGATGCACGACCGGTCGATCGCGAGCGCCTGTCTGCAGGCAAGCACCGCCTCCTGGGGGCGGTCGAGCCGGGCGAGGATCACTGCCCGGTTGTTCCAGGCGTAGATGTCGTCATTGTCGCAGAGGATCGCTGCACTGAATGCAGCGAGCGCCTCTTCGTAGCGCCCCTGCCGCTCGAGGGCCACACCCCTGTTGTTCAGGGCCGCCGGTTCGTGCGGGTCCAAAATGACGACGTCGCTGTACGCCCGTGTCGCATCTCTGTCTTCACCCTTACGGGATATCTCCGGTGTAACCAATCGGGGCATACGTCTGCACCTCGCACCCTTACTGCAGAGTGACGATATATATGTTCCTGCATCTACCATGCCCGGCGAGCAGGGAGGGCAGGATCAGCCGGCAGGCAGTCCTGGGCCGGTCCAGAGCCAGGAGGTAGTTACTGACCGCTGTCCCGGAACCATGCCACTGTCTCCAAAAGCCCCTCATCGAGCGTGTAAGTTGAGGAAAAACCAAACGCCTCCCCTGCCCGGGAGATCTCCGCAAGCGAGTCACGCACATCACCCGGTCTCGGGGGTTCATGGAGCGGCCGGTGGTGTATACCGGTGATCCTCGAGAGGTTTCCGGCGAGTTCATTGAGACTGATCCGGCGGCCCCCGGCGATGTTGAAGATGCCGGAAGCGTCGCTCTCCATCGCCAGAATGTTCGCCCGGACGACATCTGCGACGAAGATGAAGTCCCGGGTCTGCTCTCCGTCGCCGTAGATGATCGGCGGCTTCCCGGCAAGCAGCCGGGTGATGAACTTCGGGATCACCGCTGCATACTCGGAGTTCGGGTCCTGCCGGGGGCCGAAGACGTTGAAATAGCGCAAGAATGTTGTCCGAATGCCGTAGAGATCTGAAAAGACCTTTCCATAGTATTCGCCCGCGAGTTTTGAGACCGCGTAGGGGGAGAGCGGTCTCGGCGCCATCGTCTCGAGTTTGGGGAATGTCGGGTCCTCACCGTAGATCGCCGAGGTGGAGGCCGCCACGACCGCCGGAACGCCGCATGCCTTCGCGGCCCAGAGGACGTTCACGGTTCCGGCCACGTTCACGGCGTTCGTTTCGAGGGGGTCTTTTATAGAGCGGGGGACCGAGGCAACGGCCGCCTGGTGGAAGATGCCGTCCGCCCCGGCACAGGCATCGGTGAGCAGGGCAACATCGGTGACGCTCCCCTCGATGAACGTCACCCGGGGAAACGTCATGAGATACTCAACATTCTCGTGCCGCCCGCTCGATAGGTCGTCGATGATCACGACGTCGTGATTGTCGCGTGCCAGTCGCTCCGCAAGGTTGGACCCGATGAACCCTGCCCCGCCTGTGACGATGTAACGCATGCAGCATACCGTAGGCATTCAAGTGACTTGAGCGTTGCTGGAGGAGGATCGGAGCAGACAGGAACAAGGCATACCCGGAATGCAGTCACTCATGCCACAGCAGCCACTACAGCGAAGCGCCCCAGATCAGAGAACGACACCCGGAGCCCGGAATGCTTATTGCCGGTTTGGAAACAGGGTCCGGTACTGTTCGGGAGGGTGTGTCCGAGGGCCCCCCACCGGAACACATGCGTATAGCATCATCTGGTTTATAGACATCGTCCGACCGGCCGGGTTTATCCCCCTCTCTTCCCGTTAGAGAGCGGGAAATACTGCCGGTAGACGTTTCTGCGCTCATCAAGATCCGTATGCAGGTAAATCTCGGTCGTCTTGATGGAGGAGTGCCCCAGATTCTCCTGCACGACGCGGAGGTTCTTCGATCGCCGATAGAGTTCGCTCGCGTAAGAATGCCGGATTTTATGCGGCGTAATCCCCGCAGGGGCGCATTGTTTGAAGAGATGCTGGACGGTTCGGGGGGAGATATGATTGCCCTGCTGGCCCAGAAAGAGCGGCCCTTCGATCGTATTCCCGATAAACCCGTTGATCTCATCGAGCGTCCCTTCATCGACGAAAACGGTCCGGATCTTATCGCCTTTCCCCTTCACCCGGATCGTCTGCTCCTCGAAGTCGATATCCTCAACGTTTATCGCGCAAAGTTCGGAAACACGGACGCCTGTTGCGTATATGAGGCGAACGATCAACCGGTCCCGCTCACTTTCGAGGGTATTGATCAGGCGGATCACCTGACTGTGTTTGAGGTATTTCAACTCTTGATTCTTGATCCGGGGCCGTTCCACCCCGAGCATAGGGTTCGCGACCACGGCGCCCTGTGCGTAGAGATAGCGGTAGAACGAGGAGAGTGTCGATATCATCCGGTGGAGAGTCTTTGGCTTATAGTCCCGCCTCTCCGAGAGGGAGGAGAAGTAATCGGTGACGAGAGCAGCAGAGACGTTGACATCCGCGTCCAGAGGGGCGTTCTTGACTGCAGCATCATCGAATGAAACCCCGTCCGGGCCACGGTGCTGCCGGAGCCAGGCGTACCGGGCGAAACGCTGAACGGTCTGATCATATTTTTTGATAGTCCGGGGCGAGTAATTCCGCATCCGGAGGTAGCCGCTGAAGCGATCCAGCCACTCCAAAAATGACGCGCTTTCCATCGTATTAAGGATTAAATACCAAAGAATATCAAGATTGCGGTAAATGCCTATTCCCCGCAATAAATTGGATGCCCCAGATCCCCTGCCGGACCCCGCGCCGGGTCGCAGGCCGTGATCGCACAGGCCCGCACCCATCTGCCTGCTGCACGAAGGCCCGGCCCAAAAACCCGAAAGAAGAACGATCAAAGCAGGGGTGCGGCCGATAGGATGAGGATCTCAGAAGAATGGCCGCCATCCGAGCCATGCCGGCAGTTCGTGCAGCAATGTCGGGCAACCCGGAGATCCCGGCGAAAAAAACCCCGACCCGGCTCCCAAAAGACAATATTTCTCGGGGAAACACCCAGGAGCCAGGGGGCGGATCTCGTCCCGAGCCCAAAAAAAAGTATTCCGGTGATGCAGGAGGTACTGGTGTTAGGAGGTATACTGGGGCTGCCAGTCCCGGGTGGTCGGGGAGCAGACCCTGTTGAATACGTTCCTCCCAGAGCATATGAATCCCCTACCGCGCGACGCGAAAGTGAACGGCCCTGAAGGCACCGCCGCCGCCACGAAGCCGACAGACACCGCCCACATATAAACGACCCTCACAGAAGGGCGGAGACGCACGATCGCACGCACAGCCGCCCCCAACTATCAAGATGGGGGCGATCCGGCGGTACAGGGCCGATACGAGGGTCGAAAAAAGACAAACGACCGCCCTGCAGAGAGGGGACAGCGATCCGGCTCACACCCGCCCGGCGGGGAACCCTGCACGCCGCCCATGCGAGGGAGAAGCCCACAAGGTTGCTGACAATCAGCATCATGCCACTCAAACGACCTCGCGCAAGGACAGAGTCGCAGGACCCCGGTTAAGCAGCCCGGGTCCGACAGCCGAACAACAAGGCCACGTCCGCAGCCATAAGCGTTTTTCCCTCCCGACGGCGCTCAAACGCCAGCCTCCGACTCAGGGACCCATCGAGGAGAACCGGACGCCCTCAACCCGGCTTACGCTCCCCGATACGATATCTCGGACCGGGGATCTGCACAAATGCCCCGGGTTGGCTCGGGGGGCCCAGCCGGAAGAGCCTGATCGCCATCCCGGCTTCGCGATCAAAAGGGCAGATATAAACCATATGATGCTATACATAACCGGGGAAGGGCAACCACGAGACCTGCAGGGCACGCAGCCACCCGGAGATTTCGGAGCACGCTCCCATTCTGCTCTATTACCAGAACGGCCAGATTATCATCGGGCTGCCCGACCAATATCATTGAAATACCAAAACGGACAAGAGGGTATGCAAAATGGATGATCCTGCTAACCTGAAAGACCCAAACAAGTACCAGAAATTCAAGAAAGTAGATGGGGCCACCTACCTGCGGGTCAACCAGTTCCTGCGCAAACACACCCACATCACCGCCCGCGAATGGGCGATCGCCCGCCTCTGCGCAGACTTCAAGACCACCAGCGGCTCTGAGATGACGTTCATCGGCGAGAACCTCCCTGAACTCTGCCCGTTCATGGTTGACTCCTACACTCCGCAGGCGGTCAATCAGGCGCGGAGCTCGTTCAAGAAGAAGGTGAAGAAAGCGGGAGCCACGTTCTTCTACGGAGCCATGTGTGGTTTTTTTACCGCAGAAGAACTCGACGAGATCCTCTTTGAGGCGAGCGAGGTCGCCCGGTTCCTGCTCGAGGTGGAAGGAACGAGCCTGAATCTCGACGATGAGATCGATGTCGAGGACCGGATCACCGAGGTGATGCGGGGCGTAGCCGAAGCGGCGTCGGTCGTCTTAAAGTCCAGGCCCGGTCAGGAAGGAGGAGAGGGGAGCCCGATAGAAGAGAAGGAGAAGGAGGATGAGGAGAGATGAAGATCATTCAGATTGTCGGCCGTTCGAACGCCGGGAAGACCACATTCATTAAGAGCCTGATCGGGGCGCTCTCCGCACACGGGACCGTCGGAGCGGTCAAGCACCTGGGACACCACGGCTTTTTGCTCGAACCCGGAAAAGACACAACACTGTACTATGAATCGCATGCTGCTATATCCGGCGGCGTCGACGAAGAGAAGTCGGTCCTTGTCAGGCGCGAGAACGACCTCGACTCCACCCTGGAGATCCTCTGCAACGCCGGGATCGAGTACGCCATACTCGAGGGGTTCAAGTCCCGGCCGTTTCCGCGGGTCGTGATAGGCGACCTCGAAAGCGAGAACGTCGTCCTCCGGAACCCCACCATCGACGCGGTGATCGCCGCGCTTCCGGAGTTCGAGGACTACTACACCGTCGAGGGGTTGGTTCGGGAGTTGAAGCGCGAGTGCGGCGTCTCGCGTGCCGGGGCGGTCCTCACGTTCAACGGACTTGTCCGGGAATGGACCGGCACCGAACGAACAGGGTACCTGGAGTTCAATGAGACCGTCAATGCCGTGACGGAGAGCATCCTCGAGGACGTGAAAGCCGTCCCGGGGATCATCGGGGCACGGTTCTACCACAGGAAAGGGCGGCTTTACGCCGGAGAAGATATAACCTATCTTGCTATACTTGCAGAACACAGGCAAGAGGCGTTCGCCGCCGCCGGCAGTGCAATCGACAGACTGAAGCGGGAACTACACGACACGGAGAAGTGACGAAGATGCGAAACGGAAAACGGATGTTTGGAACGAACGGCGTGAGGGGTGTGGTCGGAGAGGAGATGACGCCAGCCCTCGTCCTCAAGATCGGCGCCGCCCTCGGATCGATGAGGAAGGGCACCATCGCGGTCGGCAGGGACACACGGACTTCCGGCGAAGCCCTGGCCCACGCTCTCAAGGCCGGGCTCCTGATGACCGGGTGCGACGTGGTGGACATGGGCATCCTCCCCACGCCGGCCCTGCAGTATATCATAAAGACCAACCGGTTCGACGGCGGCGCGATGATCACCGCGTCCCACAACCCTCCTGAGTACAACGGCGTGAAGATCATCGAGGCCGACGGCACCGAGATGTCCGACGACGAGACCATCCGGTTAGAAGACAGGTTCTTCGCCGGGGAGTTCGACGCGGCATCCTGGGACGGGGTCGGCGCTGAGACAGCCGCACCAGATCGGATCGAGGAGTACATTAAGGCCGTCGTCGGGCACTTCCCGCCCGGTATCGGCGAGGGCATGACCGTCGTCGTCGACCCCGGTTCCGGCCCCGCGGCGCTCACCACCCCGACCATCCTCTCGAGGATGGGTTGCCGGGTCCATACCATCAACGCCCGGCTCGACGGCACCTTTCCGGGCCGGATGCCCGAGCCGACCCCCGAAGGGCTGCAGCCCCTCTCGGAGATGGTCATCGCCACGGACGCTGCGTTCGGGGTCGCGCATGACGGCGATGCTGACCGGGCGGTCTTTGTTGATAACAAAGGACGCTATATAGAAGAGAATTACGAGTTCGGTCTCGTCGAAGACTACGTCTGCAGCAGGAACAGCGGTGGGCTCATTGTCACCCCGGTTGCCACCTCCCGGCTGATACGAGATATCGCAGAGCGGCACGGGTGTACCGTCGACTATACCCCCGTAGGAAGCATCTATGTCGCGAGAAGGATGATCGAGTTGATGGGCGAGGGGAAGAAGGTCTCCTTCGGGGGCGAAGGAAACGGTGGCCTGATCTACGCCGATCACCAGTTCTGCCGGGATGGAGGCATGACCGCCGCCATGATGGTGGCGGTTCTCGCGAATCATAACGGCAGGGAACTCTCGGAGATCCTCGACGGACTCCCCGCATATCATCTGGTCAAGGAGAAGCACCACGTCCGGGACCCGGCCTCGCTGGTCCGCACCGTCGAAGAGGCGTTCTCGGGAGAGATCATCGAGAAGATCGACGGTATCAAGATTGTCAGGGACAATGTCTGGGCTCTTGTGCGGGCGTCGGGCACGGAACCGATGATCAGGATCATGATCGAGTCAAAGGACCCGGAGATTGCGGATGCCATGTACCGGGAGATCATGCTGATCGCGACTGCCGGAACGGCAGGAG
>NZ_DAXW01000009.1:409405-544421 GCF_002506585.1 Methanoculleus sp. UBA430
GGAGCGGGAGCACCGTAGGTGCGGGTGGTCGGGCAGGCGTAACCACCTCGCCTGCCCCTGACCTCTTACGGATGGAATCAACCCCATAACCCATCCGTTCTCAGGGTTGCAAGAGACCCTTGACATCCACCATATCCCTGATATTTTAGAGGATCCCACTGATTTCCATTGAAATAGATTCTTGTGAGTGGGGGGCAATCTATATATCTGATAATGGATATGCATGATGCAGGACCCACTGGAGAGCGCTGATCAAAATGGATGGAAAGCCACAGATAAAACAGAAGATCACCTCCGCGATCTCTTCGGGCGATCTGCGTGAGGTTGAAAAGGTCGTATTGGACATATCTGAGACTCAGACGAGAAAAGAGAAAAAATCGCTCTATGAGCAGATGAACGCCGCCCTGATACAGACGGCATTCGAACAGAGCCAGCCGGAACTCTTAAGCCAGCTTGCCCTTCCGACAAAAGAAGAAGTATTTACCCTTGCCCGACGTGCCGCGGAACTCTACAGCCAGAACAAGGACGAACGATGGTTCCGCGCAATATTTACCCTGGTCGACAAACTCGACCGCAAGAGCCACCAGTCCGATCTTCTCGCCGGCATCTCCCGCGATCTTGTCGAGATCGGGGTGGATACCGGGGACATCCACTATATTGAGAAAGGCGGGGAAGCCTTCGACAAGATCAGCATCCGCAAATACCGCTCGGCGATCCTCTCCGAAATAGTCCCGCTCTTCATCCAGTATGGACAGAAACACCGAAATATTGATATTATGCAAAATGCCCTCCAGATCCTCTCCGAGATCGGCGACATATCAAGACAATCACAACTCCATGCCGACGTGGCCAGGGCGATCGCCGGTTCCGGCATCGAATCCGGCAATATCGATCTCGTGATCAGCGGGTTATTGAGTGCCACGGAGATCAACCAGAAGATCCGGCGCACCAACTCGATCGCCGAGATCGTAGATGCCACCTGGAAGTCGTCGTTGAAGAAGGAGATCTCCAACATAGAAGAGATCATAGACTCACTCTCGGGCATCCCGGAAGAGCGGCTCATCGAAGTCCTCGCAATCCTGACCGAACAACTCCTCGACCGCCAGCGTGACAAGAAACAGGTCTACACCAAACTGCTCAGGCTCGACGACGAGAAGCCGTGGGCAGGCCAGACCCTCGTCCTCGAACTCCTGAAGAAGGCAGAGCGGAGCGGAGAACGCTGGTTCCTCGAGAAGGCGTTTGAGTTCAATGCCCGGGGCCTTGTGGAGACACAACTCCCGATCGAGGAGATCGTCCTCTCCGGGATTGCGGTCGTCGAGAAGACCGGGAACCCGACGATCCTCCTCGACATCACGCCGTTGATAGATGAGTCCTGCGACGCCGCGAAGGCAGCACACCTCTACCGGCAGATCACTGACGCACTCTCCCGGATGGGCGATTTCTATCACGCAATTGAGGTCATGAAGAAGGTCAGCAATAGCACCCAGAGGATCAATGCCCAATTTTTCGATACCAGTGTCCGCCTGATCAAGGAGGGGATCCGTCGCGACGAGATCGGTCTCGTCCGTGGGAATATCCTCACCGCACTGGATATCGATATCGCCGACTCGCTGGTACACCAGGCGGTGACCGACTTCTGTAAGGAGTACGACTTTGACGAGGTCGTCAGGCACATACCAGCCATAAAGGAGATTGTTAGATCGCACCGCACACAGGATATCCTGCTCCTTGAGTGCAACACTATCCTGATTGAGCGTGGGTTCGTCCGCCAGAACGACCCGTCGGCCCTCGTGGACCTGGTGAACCAGATCGGAGAGCAGGCTCTGCGCGAGCAGGCCATTTCAACCATCGCCGTCGAGATGGCGCGGATAGGCGTCGTCCGGAAGGATCGGGATCTCCTCCGGCATGCAACCGCGCTGACCTGCGAGATCATGGATCAGCAGGCACGGGCCGAGTCGATGGGCGGCATTGTGGACCAGGCAGCCGTACTCGCCGTCGAAGACGGGGATCTTGACCTCCTTCATGGGATGCGGGTTCTTTCCACATCCCTGCTGGAGCGGGATTACTGTCTCTTCGCGATGGGAAAGGTTATCCACGGCCTGATCATGTACGGGATCGAGCAGCTCTCGCTTCAGGCGCTGGATGAAGCGACCCAGATCCTCTCCCAGATCACCGATCCATCCCTGCAGCGGCAGCTGGTCGATCCTCTCATCGAGGGTTACGTCCGGGTCGGGAGCCTGCAGGCGGCGGACCAGCTCACCCGGGGAAAGGTCAGGATCTTCGATGGCATGATGGAGCCGTTCGAGATTGCGCTCACCCTCCTCCAGAACAGCACCCCGCGCGAGGAGGTCTCGATCAAGATAGCAAGTTATGTCGACATCATGCTCGAGTACTCGCAGGTTCACGCAAGCCCGATCTTTGCTGTCCCGATGAGTCTCTTCACCCTGGAGATTGGGGGTGAGTACGAACGAACCGCCATGATCCAGCGGATCCTCAACTTCTTCACCAGTTACACAAAGGAGTTCGACTCGGCCGACCCCTATGAGGTGATGGCTTACCTGCTCGAGGGCATCGAGGGAGCGCCGGCGGCACCGCCGGTACTCGAGTTGATGTACCGTCTCTTCGAGCATACCGGCGATGTCTATGCACGCTACTCCGGGATGTACCGGATCGTGAGCGCCTACTCGGTCCTCGGCAACGAAGAACGGGCCGAGGAGATTATCAGGCAGCTCCACGAGACCATCGGCACTATCTCCGAGCCGTCGATCCGCGTGATCATGCTCTCCGACCTTGCCGGACTTATGGCCGGGATCGACCATAGCACAGCCAGGAGTTATCTCGCCGAAGCGCAGGAGATGCTTGATTACGTCGGGCCGGAGCGGGATGCATTTGCCAGAAAGAACCTGATCTACGCTGCAAGAAGCCTCAACACCGTAAACCGGCAGGAGGAGGATGTCGACTGGGCTATCGGGCAGGTTGGCAGGATCGAGGATCCGGTCGAGTATGTGGATGCTCTTGCTGCGGTCTTTGACATGGTCACCGAGCCCGCACAGAGGAAAGAGATCCTCTCGGCCATGTGCCATACTGTGGTGAGCATCCCCTCTCCCTACATCCGGCTCTCGATGCTCTTTGACGTGGCACAGTTTGCCGAGAACTACGGCGACGACAGGGAGATCGACGAACTGCTCGACGGCATGGAGAGCACGGCCAAGCACATCCAGATCCCGTTCATCACCGCTATGACGCAGCAGCGGATGGCCCAGATGCTCTTCTCATTGTACCGGAAGAGCGGGAAGCCGGCCGTCCGGCAGCGGGCTATCGATGCCGTCTCCACGATCGACGACGATCGAATCCGGTACGGCCTGATGGTCCAGCTCGAACAGGCGATGCCCCAATCCTGGAAGAACACGGTCTACGGCAGGATCCTCGACTGCCGCGACAAGATCCGGAGCGGCGATTACACCACAAAGGACATGGTCACGCTCGACCGGGCGATACGGGCGGCACCGGATCGGGCAAGGAGGGCGACCTACTACACCGAGTTCTACCTCCTCGCGAGGAACGCAGGGCAGCATGAACTTGCGGATCGGATGCTCCTCTGCGCCCTCGAAGAAGCCCGGATCATCCGGCCGCTCTCGCGGCGGGCCTTTGCGCTCGGCGATATGGCATGCCGGATCTACGCGGAGCGCTACGAAGACCGGTCGAGGGAGGTTCTCGATATGGCTGTGAGCGAGGCTCTCAACATCCGCGACTCAACGGTCCGGGACGAGGTCTATGACGAGCTGGATATGTCCATGCGGCTTGTGCAGGAGCACTGGCTGTGAAGACGATCGAGATCAGGATCTCGGGAAGGGTCCAGGGTGTCGGGTTTCGTGCCTGCATCAAAAGGATCGCCACGAACCTCGGTGTCGGCGGTGAGGCGATGAACCTTCCCGACGGAAGGGTGCTCATCACCGCAACCGGCGAACCCGTCATCCTTGATAAGTTTGTCTCCATGCTCTACGGATGCCCCCGGGTCGTCATCCGGGACCTCTCCCAGAAGGAGATCCCCTTTGCCGGCTACCCGGAGTTCACCATCCAGCGGGCGCTCACCAGTACAGCACGTGAAATTCGGCGTTTGTGAGGAGGGCGTCCCGCAGGATATGCACCTGCGCATCAATGCGCGACTGGTCGATGGAGTCGCGGAGCGCCGCGACCAGCCGGGCCGAAAAGTTCCCGTCAAGGTAGCATCTTTTTTCACCGCATTCATAATCCCCCTCCGAGACCTCGTCCCTGGCAAACCGGAGGACGGTGCGGTCCACCATCGTCGCTTTCTGCGATTCAATAAGGTCGTAGACGAGGCTCCCGGCCCCTTCGTGGAGCATGCCGAGGTCGGGGTTGAGGTGGGCACCGACCAGGGAGACGCAGCAATTGCCGTAGAGCATCGCATACCCGAGTGAGAACATGGCGTTGACAGGGTCGAGGTAAGGGCGAATCGTCCTGCGCCGAAACCCGAGTTCCGGCGGGAGTGTGCGGGAGAGGATCTCATAATACATATCGACGGTCAGGCGGGAGAGTCTCCGCAGTTCCTCCATGGTGACCGAGACCCCCAGTTCCTCCCTGGCCTGGTGAAGGAAGTCGAGTTCTCCGGCGTAGAAGACATCCTGTCCGGCGTGGCCGTAGAGTTCCTCGAGGAGAAGAAGCCTTGACTGGAGGCCGGCCGTTGCGAGCGGCTGTGCGAACCGGTGAGGGGCTGCCCGTTCCTGGGCGAGGCGCACCGCCTCGTCCGGTTGATAACCGTAGGGTGTGAGGCACCCGACGGGCGTGCCGTCGATATCGAAGAAGGTGATGACAGCGCCGGTTTTGAGAAGGTTTGTCACCGCCGAGGTGTGCAGGGTATGGCCACCGACGACCAGGAGGTGCTTCACTGCCGCAAGAGGGTAGCGCCGGGTGGTGCTCCCCTGTGCGATGACCAGTTCCTGTCTCGTCGCTTTGATGTGCCCTCCGTAGCCGAAGACGGGGAGCCAGGGTTCCGTCGCCGTCATCCAATCACTCTGGAGATGAATATTGAGCGGTTTTTGGTGATTAATGCATCGATTCGCGGGATATAGCGAGATCCTTACGGCACGTGACGATGGGTCCTGGAAGCGGATAATCATATTGAGTTAACTTAATGAAGTTAATTAACTGTAACGTATTTACATGCCCATATCCTAGTTTAAAACGTTACTTTTCCCGGAGGGACTCTGGGAAAGGGTATGAACTAAAAAGGGCTGATTTAATGAACGGAAGGAAGAAAACAATTCAGTACGTTCTATTCGTGCTGATGGTATGCTCGCTGCTGGTGCTGCCGGCAGCAGGGGAGACGCTCCCTGGCGGGAACGTGAGCCCCGGGGAGAGCACCGTGGATACTGCGGGGACTCCCGAAGTGACTGAGACAGAGACACCGACGGTGACGCCGACGGAGGAGCCGACCGCTACACCAACAGAAGAGCCAACGGTGATGCCGACGGAAGAACCGACCGAAACCCCTGTTACATCGCCGATGCAGTTTCAAGTGTCAACCGGAGGACCCGTATCCCTCTTTGATGGAACTGTGACACTTCCAATGGGAGCGTTCCCGCAGGAAGCGTCCAACTCCGGGAAGAGTTATGCAGTCATGAACCCGACCCCGCTCGGTGTGCTGCATGCAGTCGCGGAGTCAGAAGGCTGGGTCTACAACGTGACCGACAAGAAATACAGCGCCAAGGGCATCTTCCTTCTCGACGATGTCGACAGTTATCTGAATGACGGCGAAGAGTGGTCCTGTTACGTCAATGATGTCCTCAGAGATGGGTTCAGCAAATCCGACGATGGTCTAAACGTTCTGCAGTTGAATGACAACGATAAAGTCACCTTCTGCTATGGAGCAGACTCAGACCTTGACAGCGCAACCGCCATCATCAATGCAACCGTCGACCTCGACGAAGACGACTGGACGCTCGCACTTATCGGCGCCCGAAGCGTCGTCCTGACCAGGAGCGACTTTGAGGCGACACTGACGGGCATGCCATCCCACAAGGCAACCGGCCCCGATCACAAGAGCAACACCTGGGAAGGGATGCCGCTCCACTACATCATCGGTGCGATTGATGATGAGAAGTACGGAAAGTCCTCCTCCGCATTCAACAGCGACCTCGCAGAGGCAGGGTATGACATCACCCTGACCAGCATTGACGGTAGTCAGACAATCTTCAACAGCTCGGTTGGGATCGACGGCGACGGATTCATTCTCGGCAACAAATGCGAAGGTGCCGTGCTGGCCTCTAATGACGACCGGTGGCCGTTGCGGCTGGTCGGATCGGACGTCGGAAGCGATCTCAGCGCAAAGGGTGTCGTGGCGATTCAGATCGGTGTAGAGGCAGGGTCAACCCCACCGCCTTCAAAAGGGGGAACCACCGAGATCCGCGTTGTGAAGTACGCTGCCGACGGCAAGACCATCGAGAACGAGACGACGGTCACCTACCAGCAGATGGAGAAGGACTTCACGGTTTATGGCGGTGAAAACGGCGTCCGGCTCAAGTTCCAGGGTCCCACCTTCGATCCGAACGACATCTGGAATCCTGCAGAAGACAAAAATCTGGGCAAAGTCGATGAAGTCGTGAAGGGAACTGCAATCAAGGATCTCTGTGACCTCGTGGGCGGGGTTCCCGAGGGATGGGAGGTCCAGCTTGCCGCCTCTGACGGCTACAAGGCGAAACTCAACTATACCAACCTGTATGCTCCGCTCGAACGGCAGGGCGAGGCGATCGTCGCCTGGTGGACAGAGCGGGATGGCTACGTGCCCGGCTACAGCGGCGGCATGCGCCTCTTCTTCAACACCACTGACGGCGTCTTTGGCGCCGACGATATGCGGGCGTGCCTCGCCCAGGATTACTGGCACTACTACTCGTCCGGCGGCATCCAGTACCCCTCGGCGGCCGGCGTCTCCAACCAGAAGATCGCGACCATCATGATCAAAATCCCGCGGGCGGACTGGAACCTCACCCTGACGGGCGCCATCACCCAGACCATCACCCGGTCATACTTTGAGTCCGGTAAAGCCTGCGCTATGGCCGGACACGATGCGACGTGGACCGATAACGAAAGCAACGTTTGGTCCAGGATGCCGCTCTGGCTCCTCTGCGGCTATGTCGACGACATGAACAGTCATGATTATGGAACAAATTGCTTCAACGACGACCTCGCAGACGCGGGCTACAACGTAACCGTCATCGACTACGGTCCGGACGGTGTGAAAGGCACCGGTGACGACTTCTCCGCCGTCTTCAACAGTTCGTTCATCAAGCGGAACAACAACATCGTCGTCGCAGACGAGATCGACGGCGCACCGTTGTCAAAAGACGGCGACAAAGCACCCTGGCCGCTCAGACTCGTCGGCTCCGCCCTGACTAAAGGCCAGATGGTCGGCAGCATCGACGAGATCATACTGACCGGTGAGCCGATCGTCGTGGTGCCCACGGGCGACGCGACGATCTCCCTTGAAGAGGGCTGGAACTTTGTCTCGACACCGAAGCAGCTTGCCGACGGCAAGAACACCTTCGCCGTATTCGATACAGTCGATACCGCCGACCAATCAATCCTGATCTACGACGGTCTGGAGCAGAAGTGGCAGATAGTGGTTTCGGCCGACTCCTTCCGGCCGCTTGACGGCATCTGGATCTACGCGGACGAGGCCTGCACCGTCCCCCTGACCTTCGCCCCCGGCGGGCCCGACCTCCCGCCCGCGAAGAACCTCGGCAGAGGCTGGAACGCGATCGGCTTCTCGGACACCCAACCCACGTCCGCGGCAAGCACCCTGCTCTCGCTCGGGAACCACTGGACGACCCTGATCGGCTTCGATGCGGAGGCTCAGCAGTATGATGTCTCGATCATCCGCAGTGACCGTGATTCTCACAGCGACGAGCGCACGATGGAGCCCATGCGGGGCTACTGGGTCTACATGACTGAGGCGGATACGCTTGCTGCCATCGGCGCCTGAAGGTGAACGGGCGATGATGCGGTATTGCGCCGTTCTGATCCTCATCCTCGGCCTCGTCGCCAGTGCGGCGGGTGCCGGGGATACCCTCCCCGTTTTCCCTCACGTATTCTACGGAGGCGTGACGATTACCGGATCTCCCGCACCGGCCGGGACCGTGATCACCGCAACGATCGGAGGCGTCGAGTGCGGTTCGGTTCAGACGGTAGATGCCGGACGATATGGCGGTTCCGACCGAAACATCGTGGGCCGCCTTGCCGTGATGGCAACCTCAGACCAGGCGGGAGCGACGATCACGTTCTACGTCAACGGGGTTGCCGCACAGGAGACCGCGACCTTCACATCCGGAGCGGTGACAGCCCTTAACCTGAGCGCAGCCGCCGGGGAGAGCACGCCCACGCCGACCTCCACGCCCGGCAATGGCGGCGGTGGAGATGGCGGTCCCAGCAGCGGAGGGCCCTCCCCCAAAGACCCCGGATCAGAGATAACCTATGACCCGGATGCTCCCCTCATCCCGGAGGTCTTCACCGGGAACGCGCCCCTCACCACTTCCGCGGCCGGTGTGGTGCTTGAGCCGGTGACGGTCACGACAGAAGACAAGGCCGGTGCCGTGACGATACCGGAGGGGACCGTCGCTCGCGACGGAGACGGCAACCCGCTCGGTGAGGTGACCTGCGCGGAGGCTCCCCCAGCCGAAATCCCCCCGGCCCCCCCGGGAACTAACATCGCTATCGCACTCGTGTGCGGCCCGGCAGGGGCCACATTCGACCCGCCGGCCACCCTCACCTATACCCTCTCCTCGGAAGAGTGGGCAGGGATCGGTGAAGGCGCCACGCCGAAGGTGATGTGGTACAGCCCCGAGGCCGGCGAGTGGCAGGAGATTGCCGCCACGGTGGACCCCGCCACGCGGACGGTCACAGCACAGGTCGATCACTTCAGCATCTACGCCCTGGCATGGACCGTCCCGGAGACCGTGGCCGCAGGAGCAGAAGAAACAAGGGCTCCAGCCGCGGAACCTGGACCTGCGTTCCCGACCTGGGCGCTGGCCCTCGCAGTCGTGCTGATTGCGGCACTGGCGGCATTCCTCCTCATGAGGAGGAAGTAGCCCTTTTTTTACGAATCTTGAGGAGCAAAACATGATACCAGCGCACCGGCGGGGCTGTGCCCCGCACCTAATTATCCTCTCGCTCTGTATCCTTCTTGTCGTACCCGTTTCGGCCGGCATGACCACGACGGAGGTGACCGTCACAAAACTTGCTGCTGACGGTGTGACGGTCCTCAACCAGACGACAGTGGACTGGCAGTGGATGAAAGAGAATCTCCCGGTGATCGGCGATGGAGAGACAACGTATTACACACAGGGCCCGATCTTTGAGGATGCCTGGAATGAGGCCCACCCGGGTGAGACATACGACCCGTGGAACCCGACCGAGGACGTCAACCTGGCTTACAAGGACCATGGGGAGTTCATGGGCACCAACGTTGCGAACCTGCTTGATCTCGTCGGCGGTGCGGAACCTGAAGATATGGTAAGGTTCGTCGCATCGGACGGGTTGCCGAAAGAGTGGCCTGCGGAGTACATCTACAACCCCAACGCGAGGCAGGGGCTGTTCTGCCTTGCCTGGTACCACGGAAACGATACGGGTTACGTGAATCAGGATTTCACCGAAGGGATGCGCCTCTACTTCCTGGGGGAGACGACCAACGCAGACGGCATGCACGTCTGGGGCAACTGGGATATGCATGAGTCCTGGGCCGAAGAATACTGGTACTACTATTCCGGGATCTATCCTTCGGCAGCCGGCGTCTCGGTGCAGAACGTCAAAGACATCAAAATTTATAGCGAGGAAGAGCCCACCGGGAGCATACACGTAAATTCGACACCCTCCGGGGCTGCCGTCCTCATCGATGACGAAGAGACCGGCGATACGACCCCCTGCACCCTCTCCGAAATCGAGGCCGGGAGCCACTCAGTCCGGGTCGAGAAGGAGGGGTTCGTCCAGCCCGATGATATATGGGTCAATGTCGTGGCGAACGCCGTTGCCGAGGTTGAGTTCAACCTGATTCCGGAGACCGGATCAGGCGGCGATAGCAGCAGTGGTGGCGGTGGCTCCAGGAACGGGAGCATCGCCATCACCTCGGTCCCGATGAACGCGAGTATCTACCTCGACGGGAACGCCACAGGGTTCTGGACAGATGCGACCCTGGAAGATGTCCCGGCTGGCGAGCATACGATCAAACTCATGCTGCCGGGGTACTGGAATATCACCCGGACCGTCACCGTCGAGGGGGACGAGTGCAGCCTCCTCGATCTGGTCTTTGAAAACAGTACTACCAGCAAAGCCACCACCGGAAATGGAAGAATCACCGTATCCTCGGTTCCAACGAACGCGAGCATCTACCTTGACGAAAAAGAGACAGGATCCCGAACCAATGCAACCCTGGAAGCGGTCCCGGTCGGCGAGCATACGATCTATCTCATGATGCCGGGCTACCGGAATGCAACCAGGACCGTCACCGTCGAGGAGGGTGGGCATACCACCCTTGATCTGCTCCTTTCCCCGGCAGGCGGTGAAACCAGAGCGAACACCACAACAGGCCGCGGTGAACCTGTAGCCGGGCACCCGGCGCCGAATAACCCTATTGAGGCTTTCATCGAAACCATCCTCACTTTCATGAACGGGCTGCTCTTGTTCTTCGGAATGGGAGAGAGTACGATAGCCCCACCGGGGCCGGAGAGCACCCCTGCCCCCGGCGAAGGTGCTATAACCCCCGTGCCGACCGGCACCCCTCTGCTCCCCGCACCGACGCCGGTCGGCACCCGGATCATGACGAATCACTCCGGTGGGCTCTACATCGAATCGTACCCTCCGGGCATGACGATCATTGTCGACAACAGGAGGCTCGCGTCGCAGACGCCCCGTGTTGTCTATGGTCTCCGCGAGGGACTTCACAACGTCATGGTCGAGAAGGGCGATCAGAGTAGTAACGGAGAGGAGTCTGATTATCGGTTTGAGACTGTTCAGGCCTGGGTCCACCCGGACGCAGTTGCCCCGGTCTTCCTCGACGGCGTGACCATCCCAGGCAGGAAGAAAATTCGGGTCGACTCGGAGGCCTACCGGGGTGAACGGTTTACGATGAACGGGTTCTACCCTGCCGCCACCATCCCGGCCGACGCCGTGATCGAAGGCGCGAAGTCCTGGATCACCGTCTCCCGGAACGGAATGTTCCTATCCTACGCCGTTCCCTCCGGCATCGGAGCCGGCGAAACGTATCGGATCGAGCCCCGGAGTGGGGATACCGTCTCGATCAGCATCAGTTCCAGCCCCGCCGGGGCCCAGGTCTTTGTCGACGGCTTCCCCACCGCAAAGCGCACCCCGTGCCGGATAGGAGGCCTCTCCTCCGGCCAGCACCGTATTCTGGTCTCGATGCCCGGCTACCTCCCCGCCGAAGAGGTCATCAGGATACCCGAGGGGGCCGAGACCGGCGGCGCCATCACCTGCGCGCTCCGGGAGTATACCCACGGGAATCTCCTCGTCGAGAGCATGGTTCCGGACGCGAAGATCTACCTGTATGGCCGGTACACGGGGGAGAAGACGCCGTACACCTTCAACGGCATGAGCATCGGCACCTACGAGGTCAGGGCCGTCTCAGACGATGATTCGAGGACAGTCGAGGACGTGCTGGTGAAACCGGGGGAGACAACCCGGTGCGTGGTGGCCCTGAAGGAGGAATACCGGTGAGCAGATGCGTTTTACGCGCTCACGGAAGAGAAGCAAGAGAGTACCAGGCCGGCCGTGAGCAGAACCTCGCCTACGTCCGGGCTGCCGTCAGCCCCGACTCGATCGATCGCGAGATGGTGACGGTCGCGGAAGAGGACGGTGAGGTAGGGATCTATCCGGGAGGGACCGTCTTCGACGTCGTCAGCCTCCCGCAAATACTCCCCCGCCAGAGAAGCAGCCGCCCGGGTGGTGCGGGGTTCTCGCGGCCCTCCGCGGCGCGGCGATGCTATCCATAATTTGGAGATGAAGAGTATGCAAAGAAAAGTGACACGGATGTTGCTCGCGCTCCTCTGCGTGAGCATGCTCGTCGCTGCCGCCTCGGCAGCACCGACGACTGAACTGCACGTCGTAAAGATCGCAGCCGACGGGCAGACAGTCTTAAACGAGACGACGGTCGATTATCACTGGATGGAGGCAAACCTCCCGGTCCTCGGGGACGGCGTGACCCACTACTACCACCAGGGGCCAGTCTTCGCCGATGACAAAGAGACTCAGTGGGACCGGAACGAGACCACCAACTTCAAGGACCGCGGAGCGGTGAAGGGGACGGACCTTGCCGACCTCTGTGACCTGGTCGGCGGGATAGAGCCCGGCGACGAGGTGATGGTCAGGGCAGTCGACGGCTACCACATCGAGTTTGGATACCAGAACGTCTACGAACCCGAACCGCGCCAGGGACCGATCGGCATCTGCTGGTACAACGGCGAGGATGCAGATGTCGGCGAGCGCCAGGGCGTTGGGTACCCGCCCGACTATCATGCCGCCATGCGCCTGGTTATCTTTGCCGACAACTCCACCAACCCCGAGGGCAAGCACGTCTTCGGGAACCAGGATATGCGCGATTACTTCCCGCCCGAACGCCTCCACCTCTTCGACAATCTCTACCCCTCGACCTCAGGCTACACCGTGAAGTGGCTCAGCGAGGTCCGGGTCTACGAGGGTGGCTATACCGGAGCCAAGGACGTCCCGGTCAAGTCGCTCCAGGGATCCGCCGCGGTTGAAACGACAGAGGCCCAGGCATCTGCACAGGCTCCCCCGAGCCCGGATCCGCTCTTCGGACTTCTGGCCGGGCTTGGTGTTGCGAGTTACGTATGGAGAATGCGGAGATGAAGGCTCGTTTCGTCCGGCTTCTGGCCGTCTTCATCCTCGTCTGCGTTGCAAGCGCCTGCGGGTGCACCGGGACAACCGGTCCCACCAAAGCCGCAGGGGAAGATATATCCTGGAACCTCACCGTTTCTGACGGCACCCAAGAGGAAGTGCTCTCTTTCTCCGAGATCAAGGCGCTTCCCGCATGGGAAGGGTATGGCCATGCGGTCTCCACGGTCGGGATCAAGTACGGGCCGTACAGGGTCAGGGGCGTGTCCCTTGCAACGCTGCTCGATCGTGTCGGCGGGTTTGAAGAAGGCGATCGGGTCGGAATTTCAGCGCCTGACGGTTACTACTGGGTCTTTGACGACGAGCAGATGGCCGGGAAAGGTTTTGTGACCTTCGACCAGGACCTCAAGGAGAAACCCTCGCCCGCCATTACTCTGGTTCTCGCCTATGAGTTCAACGGGGCCGCAATCCCCGACGAGGACGGTGGGCCGCTCAGGATCGTGATCGGCACCGATGAGCCGGGAACCATCACCGAAGGTAGTTCCTGGGTGAAATGGGTCGACCGGGTCGAGGTCAAGAGAGGATGACCCGGCCGGCAGTGACCCTCGCTCTCCTCATCCTCGCTGTCTTCGCGGCATCCGCAGGCTGCACCGATTCCGGCCAGGAACGCACCGTCCTCACGGTGGTGCCGGCCGGGAGCCTTCTTTATCCGCTTGAGGAGGTGGAAGCCGCCTTTGAAGACCGGCACCCGGATATCGATGTCCGGCTCGAAGGGCACGGGAGCATCCAGGCAATTCGGCAGGTGACGGACCTCGGTCGGGCAATCGATGTCGTCGCGGTCGCGGACGCCTCGCTCATCCCGGACATGATGTACATCCCGATGGGCGAGGGGAAGGAGAACTACACCGACTGGTACGTTCCCTTTGCGGCAAACGAGATCGTGATCGCCTACACCGACCGGAGCGCGGGGGCCGATGAGATCACGGCAGAGAACTGGTACCGGGTACTTGCCCGCCCGGACGTGCGGGCGGGGTTCTCAAACCCCATGCTCGACGCCTGCGGCTACCGGGCGCTCATGGTGACGGCGCTTGCCGAAGAGCATTACAACGAACCCGGACTCTTTAGCGCCATCATCGGCGGTTCCTTCGACCCGGCACTCGCACCCACCCGCGCGGACGGAGTGACGACGATCACCCTGCCGGAACGGATGAGGCCGGCGGACGAGAAGGTCGCTATCCGGGACGGGAGCATCTATCTTCTCTCGCTCCTTGACGCCGGCGGGATTGACTACGCCTTCGAGTACAGGAGCGTCGCCGAGGAGCACGGGCTCCGGTGGATCGACCTCCCCCCCGAGATCAACCTCGGTTCCGCAGCGCATGCAAAAGACTACCGGAAGGTGCACGTGACCCTCGGGTTCCAGAGATTCCGGTCTATCGGGAGCGAGCGGGTCGGGCAGCCGATCGTCTACGCCGTCACCGTGCCCGAGAGTGCGCCCCACCCCAAAGAAGCACAGATGTTTGTGGAGTTTGCTCTCGATGCGTTCCGCGAAGGGGGCGCCAGCTGGCCCCGGCCGTTAGGAACAGGTTCTGGTGCTGCTACAGCGTACCATGCCACGGATTGACAAACCTTTTCCCCATCGGCCGCCCATGTAGTGGTAACGTATGCCCGGCGGTGATCCGCTGACTGCGGACCCGTACCGCCGGGCAACCACCGATGGGATAGTATTATGTTCTGGAACAGAGCGATGGAGACTATTCGGCCTGGAGAACTCGCGGACCTTCAGCTCAAGCGGCTGAGATGGACGCTGCATCAGGCAGAAAATGTTGGACTATACCAGAGAAAGTTCAAGGAAGCGGGCGTCTCTCCAGACGAGATCAGGACGCTCGACGACGTGGAGAAACTCCCTTTCACTTACAAAAAGGAGCTCCAGGCCGGGTACCCGTTCGGCCTCTTTGCGGTCCCCATGAAGGAGATAGTCCGGATCCACACCACCTCAGGCACGACGGGGAAACCGACCGTCGTCGGCTATACCCGGCAGGACCTGGATAACTGGTCGGAACTGATCGCACGGAACATGACGATGATCGGCCTTGGAGAGGACGACATCTTCCAGAACGCGGTCAACTACGGTCTCTTCACCGGGGGGCTCGGGTTTCACTACGGCGCCGAGAAGATCGGGGCAACCGTGATCCCGAGCGCAACCGGGAATACCCGCCGCCAGATCGAGATGATCGAGGACTTCGGGGTGACTGCGATCCACTGCACCCCGAGTTATGCCCTCCATCTCGCCGAAGTGGCCGAGTCGATGGGAAAGACGCTGGATACCCTTAAGACCGGGATCTTCGGGGCAGAACCCTGGTCGGAGAGCATGCGCACCGAACTCGAACGGCGGCTCGGGGTGAAGGCTTTCGACAGTTATGGCCTCTCGGAGATGTATGGTCCCGGAGTGGCGTTTGAGTGCCCCGAACACAACGGGCTTCATATCTGGCACGACTGCTACCTTACAGAGATCATCGACCCGAAGACGGGGGAGAGGCTCGGTCCCGGCGAGCGGGGTGAACTCGTCATCACGCCGCTCGTCAAGGAGGGGCTCCCGCTCGTCCGCTACCGCACCGGCGACGTGACCCGGCTGATGGACGAGGAGTGTGCCTGCGGGCGCGGGGTAAAGATTGCACGACTCACGGGCCGTAGCGACGACATGCTGGTTATCCGGGGGATCAACGTCTTCCCTTCACAGATCGAGCATGTGCTCCGGTCCCTCCCCGAGGTCGGAGAGCAGTTCATGGTATATATCGATCGCGTCAAACATCTGGATGAGATGACGATCGAAGTAGAGATGAGCAGAGCGGGGTTCTCCGGTGAACTCCAGGACCTCGCCCGCACGCAGAAGAAGATCGCCGGCGAGCTCCACAACACGCTCGGCCTTAGGACCGCGGTGAAACTGGTGGAGCCGGGGTCGCTGCCCCGGTTCGAGGGGAAGGCAAAACGGGTCATCGACCGGCGGGGGGCAATCTGATGGCACCCTGGAACCCGCGAGCGGAAGAGATGCCGCCCGACGAATTACGAAGGCTCCAGTTCAAACTCGTGAAGTCCCTGGTGTACCGGCTCTACAGTTTCAACGACTTCTACCGGCGCCGGATGAAAGAGCAGCAGGTTCATCCCGATGACATCAGGACGCTTGAGGATGTCGCGAAACTCCCGTTCATGTATAAACGGGACCTGCGAGACGGCTACCCGGACAAGATCTTCTCCGCCGGGCGGGACGAACTCGTCCGGTATCATGTCTCTTCCGGGACAACGGGGAAACCGACGGTCGTCGGCTACACGGAGCACGACATCGAGAACTGGAGCGAGTCACTGGCACGGGGGTTCTCTTCCTGCGGCCTCGGGCGGGGGGACGTTATGCAGGTGAGTTACGGCTACGGCCTCTTCACCGGCGGCCTCGGCGCCCACTACGGCGCCGAGAGGGTCGGTGCAACCGTTCTTCCCACAAGTGTCGGGAACACCGAGCGGCAGGTCGAATTGATGCAGGACCTCCACGTCACTGCCATCGCCTGCACCCCCTCCTACCTCCTTCACATGGGCGAGGTGGCGGAGAAGATGGGCGTCTCGATCAAGAATGATACCGAACTTCGTATCGGCTTCCTCGGCGCCGAACCCTGGTCGGAACAGATGCGGACCCGGATCGAGGAGTGGCTCGGAATCCGTGCCTACGACATCTACGGGACGAGCGAGCTCTCCGGGCCCATGTTCACCGAGTGCGCCGAGCAGCAGGGGATCCACATATGGGGTGACCTCGCGCTCGTCGAGATCGTGGACCCCGCGACCGGCGAGGTGCTCGAACCCGGGGAACAGGGCGAGCTGACCATCACCATGCTGCAGAAAGAGGCGCTGCCCATGGTCCGGTACCGGATAGGAGACCTGACGGCTCTCGAAGAAGATGCCTGTGCCTGCGGCCGGACTCATCCGCGCATCGGCCGGATCCGGGGACGAGTGGATGATATGCTGATCGTTCGCGGTATCAACGTTTTTCCGTCGCAGGTGGAACATGCGCTGCTCGAGATCCCGGAGGTCGGGAGGCACTTCCAGATCGTCGTCGACCGGAAGGGTGCGCTTGATTCCATGCTCGTACGAGTGGAGGTGAGCGAAGAGGCATTCTCCGACAAGATCACCGAACTGATGGTGATCAAGAGGAAGGTGGAGCACCGCCTGCGCGGTTCCCTGAACGTGAGCGTGGACGCAGAACTGGTCGAACCGGGCTCCCTGCCGCGGTTTGAAGGCAAGTCGAAGAAGGTTGTTGACAGGAGGTCATTGTAATGGAGAAGTCGTATATCGTCAAACAGATCTCAATCTTTTCGGAGAACCGCCCCGGGCGCCTCGCGGCGATCGCCGGTGCGCTCCGGGATGCGAAGATCAACATCTTTGCATTCAGTATTGCTGAAGCGGACGGGTTCGGTGTCGTTCGCGCACTCGTCGACCGGCCGGAGGACGCCCACCGGACGCTGACAGATCTCGGGTTCAGGGTCTCGTTCACCGACGTCATCGGCGTGAAGATGCGTGACGAGCCCGGCGGTCTCTCGGATATCGCATCGGTCCTCGGGGATGCGGGGATCAACATCGAGTACGCCTACGCATACTCAGGGAAGGACGCGGCGGTCCTGATCCTGCGCGTGGACCAGATCGAGGACGCCGTCCGGCAGCTCCTTGGCCACGGCGGAGAACTCCTCAAGACATCCCTCTCACAGTAACCGGGGCCCCGGGGCAATCCCGGACCCTCGTGCCGGCCTCGCCTTTAGGCGGGGCCGCCTACAATCAGTGCCGCTTCTCCCATTTCAGGAGTTCCGAGACCTCAGAGAGTGTCTTCCCGCGCCGGATCTCCTCGCGGATCCGCTCTTCGGTCTTTTTGACCTCCATCGCCCGGCGCGCGATCTCGTAGGCCCGCTCCCGGGGGACCACCACGACACCGCTCTCGTCGGCGACGATCCAGTCGCCCGGCCGCACCTCCTGCCCGCAACAGGCGATCTCGGTGTTGATCTCCCCTAGACCCTTGGGGTCCCCGGCGTTCGGAACGGTCGCCGTGGCGAAGACCGGGAGGCCGAGCTCCCGGATGTCGTCGACGTCCCGGGCTGCTCCGTCGATAACGACGCCGCTAACCCCACGGTTCATCGCGGAGTGAGTGGCAAGTTCCCCCCAGGGCGAGACATCCTTCCTCCCATCGTTGCTGATGACGAGGACGTCGCCCGGTCCGGAGACGTCGATCGCCTCGACGGGTTTTGCCCAGTCCCCGGCGACGGTCCGAACCGTCACCGCTCTGCCGACCGCTTTCACCCGGCCGCAGATGGAGACGATGCCCGCCATCGCCCCCTTCCGGTGCATGGCGTCGGTGACGTTCGGCGCCGAGACCGCTTCGAGCAAGCGGCGAATGACGGCGTCCTGGCTCTCCTCCTCCCGCGGCCGGATCTCGGGCCGGTCGATTGCATCCCTGACCCGCCGCGCCGCCCCGGTCACGTCGGCTGCCTTGATGATGTTCCCGCCAACGATGACGATCGAGGCCCCGGCGACGACCGCCTCGGATGCGGTCTCTGCGTCCAGCCCCCCCGCGACGGCGATAGGGATGTTCACCTCCCCTGCAAGGCGATGAAGGAGGTCGAGCGACGACCTCCCGATCATTTGCTGATCGATGCCCACGTGGGCGTTGATGTAGTCGACGCCGAGCGCCGCAAGTTCCCGCGACCGGGAGACGGGATCACTGACGTTGATGAGGTCGGCCATGATCCGGACGCCGTATTTGCGCCCGGAGCGGACCGCCTCGGTTATGACGGTATCGTCGGCATCGGCGAGGATGCAGACGATTGCGGCACCGGACTTCGCCGCCATCTCTACCTCGATGGCCCCGGTATCGGCGATCTTCATGTCCGCGACGATCTCATGGTCGGGGAAGCGCTCGCGGAGCGTCCGCACGGCCTGCATCCCCTCGCTTTTGATCAGGGGCGTTCCGGCCTCAATCCAGTCCGCACCACCACGAACCGCCTCATCCGCGATCTCTACCGCACGATCGAGCTCGAGGAGATCGAGCGCCACCTGGAGAGTAGGCGTTGCCATGCAGTATAGTATGACAAGGATTCTATTTATCAGGGCCGGGCCGGGGAAACCTATATGCCATGAGATGAACGAGGTAGCCGGCGCCCACGTTGTCCCTGCCCCCGGGAAGAGGGGGACGGGGCGGCCGTATCGGCGGCACGGATGTGATTGAAGGATGGTCGAAATTGGATATAAACTGGCGAGCGAAGAGCATGGGCCCCTCGACCTGGTCTGCTACGCCCGCCAGGCAGAAGATGCCGGCTTTAGGTTTGCCATGATATCGGATCACTACCACCCCTGGACAAACCAACAGGGGCAGAGCCCGTTCGTCTGGGGAGTACTTGGCGGCATCTCGCAGGTGACGGCGGACCTCCACCTGGTGACCGGAGTCACCTGCCCGACGATCCGGACACACCCGGGGATCATCGCCCAGGCTGCCGCAACCGCGGCAAGCATGATGCCCGGACGGTTCAGTCTGGGCCTCGGGTCGGGCGAGAACCTCAACGAGCATGTCTTCGGCGACCCCTGGCCCGCGGCCCCCATCCGGATAGAGATGCTTGAAGAGGCGATCGAGGTGATCAGACTGCTCTGGAAGGGAGGTATGCAGGATCACTACGGCTCCTTCTACACCCTGGAGAACGCTCAGATATTCTCGCTCCCTGATGAACTCCCTCCCATCTACATCGCGTCCGAAGGCCCGATCAGCGCTTCTCTGGCCGGGCGGGCCGGTGACGGGTTCATCAACCCGGGCACCAATGCAGAGGAGAACCTCATCATCTTCCGGGACTCCGGGGGCGGCGATAAGCCGGCATACATCGAGATATCGGTCTGCTGGGCAGAGACCGAGGAAGAGGGGCGGACGACCGCCTACGAGCAGTGGCCGATCGCGGCAAACACCGGGGAACTCAACAGGCTTCTTCCCACCCCCGTTCACTACGAACAGGTGGCGAAGATGGCGACGCCGGAGGACGTCGCAAAGCACGTCGTCTGCGGCCCCGATCCGGAGCCCTATGTCAGGAAGATCGAGGAGAGCGTGAAAAAGGGATTCGATCACGTCTGCATCCACCAGATCGGGCAGCAGCAGCGTGAGTTCATGGAGTCTGCCGCAAAGGAGATCCTGCCGCAGTTCACGAAGTAGCGGCCAGCGGAGAGGGAGACCGGTTAAAAGGGGGTTATGGATCGGTTGGATCCTCTAGATCCGTCCGTACCCGACAGATGGTCTCGACCGGCAGGACAAATATCCTGCCGTCGCCCGGCTTCCCGGTCCGGCCGTTCGCCCGGATGATACCGATGACCTTCTCGACATCGGCATCGCTGACGACCATTTCGATCTTCACCTTCGGGATGAGCTCGACCGGCATCACCTTCCCCCTGAACTTGAGGGCGATGCCCCGCTGTGCCCCCCGTCCCATGACCTCGCCCACGGTCATGCCGTAGATGCCGTCCGCCTCGAGCGCTGCTTTCACGGAGTCGAACATCTCCGGCCTGATGACTGCGCAGACCATCTTCATCCGGATCACCTCACACCCGCACGGACTCGCCGTGCTGGGCGATGTCCAGTCCGACATATTCTTCCTCCTCGGTGACCCGCAGCCCCAACACCGCGTCGACGACCCTCGCGATGGCGTAGGTCACGCCGAATGAGTAGGCCACGACCACGCCCACATCTACCACCTGGATGAGGAACTGAACCGGGTTACCATCGATCATGCCGCTCACGCCGCCGATTGCCGCGACCGCAAAGACCCCGGTTGCGAGAGCGCCGAAGATGCCACCCATGCCGTGGATCGCCCAGGCATCGAGGCTCTCGTCAAGACCTTTCTGGACGCGGAAGACCAGGGCGCCGTAGCAGAAGAGGCCTGCGCCGGCACCGATCACGATGGCGGCCATGGGATCGACGAACCCGGCCGCCGGGGTGATGGCGACAAGCCCGGCGATGGCCCCGCTGATCATCCCGATCGATCCGGGCCTGCCCCGAACCCAGGCAGCGCAAAGCCAGGCAAGGGCCCCCGCAGCGGCCGAGATGTTCGTCACGATAAATGCATTTGCCGCAAGGCCGTCTGCGGCAAGAGCGCTGCCGGCGTTGAACCCGAACCACCCGAACCAGAGGAGCGCCCCCCCGAGGAGAGCCAGCGGGATGTTGTTCGGCTCCATGCCGTGGCCGCCGAAGCCGAGACGCTTCCCGATGACGAGCGCGAGCGCGAGCGCGGAGAACCCGGAGCTGATGTGGACAACCGTGCCGCCGGCGAAGTCAAGCGCGCCGAGTTGCGCCGCCCATCCGCCACCCCAGGCCCAGTGAGCAAGCGGGTCGTAGACCAGCGTCGTCCAGAGCAGGCCGAAGACGAGGAACGAACTGATCTTGATCCGTTCCGCAACCCCGGACGTCACGATTGCAAGCGTGAGGCCTGCAAAGACCATCTGGAAAACCACAAAGAGCAGGTCGGGAATGCCGTCGCCGTCCACACCGATGCCTTGCAGGAAGGCGTACTCGAGGCCTCCGACCAGCCCCTGGAGATCGGTCCCGAACGAGAGGCTGTAGCCGCAGACGACCCACTGGATGCTGACGAGAGCGAACGCGATGAACGAGAGTGCGATCATGGAGATGAGGTTCTTGCGCCGGACGAGCCCGCCGTAGAAGAGCCCCACTCCCGGGGTCATCAGCATGACCATAGCCGTACAGATGAGAACAAACGCCGTAGCGCCGGTGTCAATCATACCCCGGCCCCCGGATTATCAACTGGTTGTTCATGATGTTCATCGGAAGGAAGTTGCCTTCCTACATTAATAAAGTTTTCCATATGTGGCGCATATCGGGCGAGGACTGATACCCTCTACGGTCGAAGATTACCTGAGTGATGCTATGAACACCATCCGGGGGCCTGAAGGCGCCCGCCAGGTCTGCGCCCGCCTGCGGTCGGCAACGACGCGACGGGAGCTTGCGGCTGCCCTCTACCGCGAGGTCTCCGGCTACTCGCTCTTCGACCTCCAGGCGATGCGAGGGAGGGTGGAGAAAGACCTCCAGGCCGTCCCCACAGGATACCGACAGCGCCTCTACCCGCGCATGATGGAGATGATCTTTGAGACGCAGCATGCCCTCATCACCACCATGCGCCGTGGCGGCGCGGATGTACCGGATGAACCGCTTCCCGGAGAGTTCCAGGACTTCTGCAAGATGGTCGAGGAGACATGCCTTGCCGTGGACGAGGAGGAGCAGCACCTCGAGGTCCTCTACTTCCTCCTTGCTGCCTTCAACATGTTTGTCCTCGACCGCCCCGCCCACCCGGTGGGCACGCCCTTTCCCGGCGGGTTTACGGTCGAGGTCAGGAACGGGGAATACCTCTGCCCCGTCCGTGAGAAGGCCGACGACGTCGAGAACGCGCTCTGCCCCTACTGCCCGGCAAAACAGAGCGATGTATAGGAGAGATCAGACCTCGAGTCCGTCTGCACTGCAGACATCACGCAGCAGCAGAGCCCGTGCAGCCCCGTACTCCGCGGATATTGCGTGAGCCCCGTCGTCAAGAGAAGGGCCCTGCATTTTCAGCCGGGAAACGACGGTACAAAAATAGTTCGGGTGTTATCCACCTACTCTTCCTCGTATCGCTCGAAGAATGTGACCTCGTCGAGGATCTTCTTCTGCGTGATCTTGATCTCTTCGGGGTATCCCGCGGGGATAAGAGAGACGAGCGTGTACTCTTCAGGGACGTTGAGGAGTTTCCGGACGTCCTCGGCGTAATCTTTCTTCTCCCCCGCAACCCAGCAGGACCCGATCCCCCAGGCCTGGAGCGCGAGGAGGAGCTGCATCGTCGCGGCACAGCAATCCTCAAGGTAGTACTTCGCGTCCCTCTTTCCAAAGACAGCGAAGCAGATGGGTGCATCGGCGATGAACCTGCCGTTCTCGGCCAGGTCCGCGATTGCCCGCAGCGTCTCGCGATTCTGGATGGTCCCAAAGAGCCAGGGCTGCTCGTTTCTCGCCGTCGGGGCAAGGCGCGCGCAGTCAAGGGCGTCCTTGATGATCTTCTCCTCGATGGGAGTGTCCTTGTACTTCCGCACGCTGTGCCTGCTCCGTATGACAGTGACACCGAGGTTAACCGTTCCACCAATCGGACTCATGCAACGATGGTGGGCACTCCTGGCCTAAATACCTTGGGGAAAAGGAGATAGGGATGCCTCATCGGGGGAGCGGCCCTAGAAGAGGCCCTGTATCATCTGCAGCATATTCGAGAAACCGTCGGTGATGACCACCGTCGGATCGATCCCGAGAACGGGAAAGATGAAGAGGAAGTAGGCAATGACCCCAATCGTGCACCCGACATTGGCAAGAGCAGCGACCAGCACCACCCGGAAGAGAGGGATCTTCCGCATCTCCGAGAAGGTCTCCGCCGCGATGATCTGACGAAGTTCTCCGGCGGTGGGCTTCCGTATCTTTGCCTCGACGGCGGCGGCGAACCATCCCGCCGCAAGCAGCGGGTTGAGCGACGTCATCCAGGAGACGGCAAACGCCGTTGCGGCCGAGAGGGGGTGCCCGCCTGCGAGCAGTGTGAACACGGCGCTTAACGCGCCGGTGATCAGGATCCAGTAGACAAAGGCGGCGAGCAGGATGTCCAGGCCCACGCCGGAGAAGGCTATCGCGGCGAAGAGGAGGAGGAAGAGGCCGGTGACTGCCGCACCGAGGATCTTCCCCCACGGCAGGCCCTTTGACTCGGCGGTCAGGGCCGGTAGCGGCGGCAGCGTCTCCGGCGCATCAAGGTAGCGCTGGACCCCCCGGATATGCCCGGCACCGACGACCGCGAGCACCCGCTCGTACCGGCCCCCGAGCATCAGGACCTGGTGAGCAAGGTACGCGTCCCGTTCGTCGATCAAAGCCTGGGCACCCCGAGGAGAGAACTTTCGGAACTCCTCCATCGCGGCACTCACCACGTCCTGATTCGTGAGCGTGTCCACATCGATCTCCTCACCCTCGACGTTCACCAGCGAGTAGAGCAGAGCCCCGATGAACTTGAACTTCTCCCAGATCCCCATATTCCCCCAGAACCGGGCAAGCGTGATCCGGATATCCCGGTCGATGAACGCTACGGGTTTCTGGTGCGCTTTGGCCTCATCGATTGCGGTCAGCATCTCGGTACCGGGTTTCACGCCGGTCTCGGCACCGATCCGCTGCTGGATGTAGGTGAGCACCCACTGAACAAGGAGCTGACCGAAGTTTCCGCCTTTCAGGACATCCGCAACAGAGGGCTCGGCCACTTCCTCCGTGAGCGCTGTATACCGGCCCCTGTCGAGTTCGACGCCGACGATATCGGGCCCGAACTCCTCAATAGCTGATCGGACATCCTCAACGCTCTTCTGCGAGACGTGGGCGGTTCCGACAAGACGAATCTCAGTCATGGACCACCTTCATACCTTCGCTGTCGATAACTGCGCGCGTTCCTGGCGACACCGTCGAACGCTCGTAAACTATCCGGAGACCAGCCTCCTCTGCTGCCTCGGCAGCCTGCCGCCTGCAGAGGTCGGCGCCGAGAGCCTGCGCGTCGCGGAGAGAGATGGGTTTCCCGAGGCCGGGGCACTCGGAGACCAGCAGTCCGTCATCGACGAGCATAAACGGATATGTACGGCAGATCCAGGGGCGATGGGCGTAGATGGAGCACCGTCCGTCGCAAAGAAAGATACAGGCATCGGCAGTGCGCCGGATGCACCACGCAAGCGTATACTCGCCGCCATTGCCGGCATCGATGAAGTCGGGATAGGGCTCGGCAACCTCATCCCATGCCATCCCGGTAGCCGCCATGATTACCCGGATCTCAGCAGGGCTCACGATAACCAGGTTCGAATCCTCCGCGATCCGTCGGCAGCAGGCCCCGCACCGCTGGCAGGAAAACCCGATGGACCCGACCCGGCCCGCAACGTCGTCTACTCCGAACATATCCGGTCAAAGTTCTCGAAGATGACCCGTCCGTTGACGGTATGGCTGACCTCCGGGTGCCACTGGACACCATAGAGGCGTTCATCGGGAGACGCCATCGCCTCTACGCCGCAGATTACCGATTCTGCAAGCCGGACGAAGCCAGCGGGAACCACCGAGACCTCGTCTGCGTGCGACGCCCAGACCTGCATCCGGTCCGGGTAGCCCTGAAGCAGGCTGTCCCGTTCGAGGATATCGACCTCGACCGCACCGAATCCGCCGCTTGCCCCCCGGCGGACTGCACCCCCCCGGGCTGTCGCCATGATGTGCAGCCCAAGACAGATGCCGAGAACGGGAAGATCGAGATCGAGGTACGCAGGAGCGGCACCGGCACGGTCCAGGGTCGGGCCGCCGCCGAGGATGATGCCCCGGCAGCCCCGGGAGACCTCGGCCGGCGAGGTCTCATTGGAGATCATCGTGGCCTCAATGTCCATGTCCCGGAGTGCCCTCAAGATCAGGTGGTTGAACTGTCCATGATTGTTGACCACATAAAGTGGAAGCATTGCTTATAGATGGATGTAAAAAGGTATAGTCCTTCCCTCAAGCATACTTCCTGACAAAATCGAAGACTTTTCTGGTGATCTCTTCCGGTTCGTGGCCCATCAGATAGGCAAGCGTCAGGGCCCCGCCGGCGCCCATCCCCTCCTTGACCTCACCGATACAGTAACGGGCGAGCCCGACATGTCCGATCTCGGCGAAGTTCGGGTCGACGAAGTACGCGACAGTGCCGACGTCGGCGACCGACCGGACGAACCCGGCGGAGGGATCGTCCCTGACATACACAGTCGTCGCGAGATGCGGCACCCGTTTCCCGAGCGCTTTCAAGGTAGCCGCGACAGCAAGCATCTGGGTCCCGCCGGCGAAGAGGATCTCGCCGGAATACGCGCTCGCGATCCCCGCCGCGACCGGCATCATGGGGTCGCCCGCGGCGCGGAGGATATCCAGGGGCTCTCGTGCGCCGGTGGCATCTATCCTGGCGAGCACATCTCTGCAGACAGCGTCCTTCAGGCCCAGCGGGTTCTTGATGAAGGCACTGCTGACCGAGGCGTCGTAGCCGAGCGCCCGGAGGACGCAGAGGGCGGTCGTCGTCCCGCCGGGAACGCACTCGCCAAGCATCAGGAGGTCGCTGTACTGCGAAAGAAGTCTGCCGATCATCTCCCCCCGCTCAAAGAGGAGCGCCGCCTGCGGCACCGCGTCCTCCATCCGCGGATCGCCGCCGGGGCTCCCGTAGGCGTCCAGACAGGGGACCGTGGGGGTATGGGCAAGCCCGGCGTTGATGAGGACGGGCGCGAGGCCCGTCAGTTCCATCATGGACCGGGTGATGGACGCCGGCGTCGGGCACCCGGTGGGGGTGTTCGGCCGGGCCGGTATGCTCGTGATCGCGCCGGTCGTGACGAGTTCCGCGTCCAGAACCGGCGTGAGCAGGGTCTTTTCAGGGGTCGGCCCGGCGCCGGAGATGCCGGGGACGGTGGAGAGCATGGTATTGCCGAGAACGAGCGCCAGCATCGGACGACGGGGCCGGATACCCGGATCTTCGGAGAGGAAGGGGTGAGACATTACGTTGTAGGTTGGTGCCGCAGGATGGAAGAGGTTGCGGTCCGGGGGCATGGCAGAGAGCAAAAGGGGCCTGTAGGTAACTGCGAAGGCGGTGCAGAACTGCAACGGGTCATCATCAACGCATCCATAGTCCACGCACGGCTCAGGTGCAGACTTGAGCAAACCATATGCTGCTATACGTTGCTCCCCGGACAACGGGTCACCAGTCACACATACCAGGTACATACGTCCTTTTGCTGCCTGAACGTCACATATCACCTTCGCTCCCCTGACCCCGGTATTGCAGGATGTCCTGCGGAGTGTCGTCACTCGCACCTGGCGGTGCTCAAGCTCCGGCCGTTCCGCCCATCGCAGGTACTCAAACTCAGGCCGTTCCGGACCGCAGGTACTCAAACTCAGGCCGTTCCGCCCATCGCAACTCGAAAACGCTTCGCGTTTTCTCGAGCTCCGGCCGCTCGCACCTGCGGTGCGAGCGCCCATCGCTATACCAAAGCCAAAATACCCGCGAGCCTCAATACTAGAACAATGTTCGAGGTAGAGCGCAGGCTGGAAGAGAAGGGTATCACGAGGAGCGATATCGTCGCATCCGCAATGGAACTGTATGTACCGCACGGGATCAGTGCGGACGAGGCTGCGAATCGACTGAATGAGAAGATCGGGAAGGCGCTGGAGGACCCCAACATATCGTCGCTCCTTCTTTCCGCCGTCCTGCTCGAGGACGAACTTTACGTAAAGCGGAAGAACTCCGAGATCGCCGACGACCCGGTCTTCCTGCTCTCCGACGAGATCATCGGGATGGCCATCGCCGAGGTGATCGGGGGGACCTACGCACGGTTCGAGTTCACCCGCTATGACCAGAAGAAGCCGGGAATCCTGGGAAGACTCGGGCCGTTCCTCGACGATGCCGTCGCCGGACTGATCGCGGGATGCACGTCACGCCTCTATAGTGAGTCAATGTGAAGTCCGTCATTGCCCTCCTGCAGTTCTGCACCCCGCTCCCCCTCGGGAGACCGGTCGAGTTCGAGCAGTTCGCCCGCCGCTCCTACCTCTACCCGCTTGCCGGGTACGTGATCGGCGGGATAGCGGCCGGCATCGTCTCCCTTATAGCATCGCCGGTAGTGGGTGCGGCGGTCGCCGTCGCAGCGGTGCTCGTCCTCTCCGGGTGCAACCACTTCGACGGCTTGCTGGACTTCGGCGACGGGCTCATGGCCCACGGGAGCCGGGAGAAGAGGGTCGCGGCCATGACCGACCGGACCACCGGGGCCGGCGCCCTCGCGACAGGGATCGTCGTCACGCTCATAGCGTTTGCCGGGCTCCAGACGGTTGCATATCTCCCGGCGGCAATCCTCACCGCCGAGGTCTGCGCGAAGGTCGCTATGTCCTATCTCACCACGCTCGGCGTACCGTTCCGGGAGGGGATCCACTCCTACCTCCACGGGTTTGCACGGCCCTGGTTCCTCGTCCCGGCCACCCTGCTCGCGCTGCCCCTCTTCTTGCTGCCGATTCCCGGAGTGAGTGTCGCACTCGCACTCTCGGTCACGGTCATTATCGTTGCACTGATGCTCTCCCTCTCCCGGCACCTCTTTGGCGGCGTCAACGGCGATGTCGTCGGTGCCACAAACGAGATCACCCGTGCGGGCGTCATCCTCATCCTTGCCCTCCTGTAACCACCTTTTTAACCCCGGCGGCAACTACTACTGTAGAATGATGCAAGACTACGCCCTCTACTCCCGGGGAGGGGTCATCACCGAGCGGAACGCAGATTATGCGACGATACGGTTGCGGATCCCGGCGGGGGTCCTCTCTGTAGACCAGGTCCGGCAACTGGCATCGATCAGTAAGAAGTATGGAGACAGCTCTCTCCACCTCACCATGCGCCAGACGGTGGAGATCCCGCACGTGAACCCCGAGAACCTCGCGAAGATCGCAAAAGTCCTCGAGAAGAACGGAACACCCATCGGGGCGGAGCATAACGAAGTGGTGAACATCATGGCCTGCCCGGGCACGGAGCGGTGCAAGTATGCCAACTGCGAGACGATCGATCTCGCCCGGAAGGTCGATGAGCGGGTCTTCGGGAAGGAACTCCCGATACGGCTCCGCATCGCCATATCCGGCTGCACTCACATGTGCAACAGCCCGCTCTTAAACGACATCGGGATCATCGGCAGGATCCGGCCGCTGCGCACACCCGGGCTCTGCACGGGGTGCGGCACCTGCGTGGAGTACTGCAAGCAGTGCGCCATAACTCTGAAGAACGGGGTATCGGTTCTTGATGAGAGTAAGTGCGTCCAGTGCGGCATATGCGTCCACTCCTGCCCCTATCACCTCCTGAAGACGGAGTATAATCACTACCAGATCACCGTCGGCGGCCGGCGCGGCGCCTCCCCCGCCGCAGGAAGGGAACTCGTCACCGTCGAGACCGAAGAGGAGGTCGTCGAGGTGATCGACCGCATCGTCTACTGGGTCTACCGCAACGCCTGGAGCGACCGGCATCTCGCCGACCAGATGGACCAGATCGGGTTTGATACGTTCGCGGAGGGGATCAGGAAAGAGTTCGGGCCGAAGGAAGAGGCGGCTGAAGCAGGCCGGTAAGAGTTAGCCACCTATATCGGCACCATCGCTATACCCGACAACGAGAGCATAAGCACGACGAGCAGAAGGAGGTCGTTTCTCCCGGGATGGGGAGGGCGATAGCAGGTGGGCCTCGATGCTGAGGCGAATCCCCTGCTCTGCATCGCTTCGGTCACGTACCGGGCCCGGTTCAGGACCGATACCGTCATCGGTACACCGAGCGCCATCAATTTTCTCCTGTTTTTGATGAGCGTCCCCCGATCGAACTCAAGCGCCCGGGAACGCTGGGCGTCCATGATATTCCTGAGGTCGTCGTAGAGTGCCGTCATCGACTTCAGCGCGTACCCGAGGGAGAAAGCGATCTGGGGAGGCAGCCGGCTGATGCGAAGGCTGGCGACGAAATCGGTGTATGAGGTGGTCATCACGAAGAGGAACGAGATCCCGCCGATGGCAAGGACCCTGATCCCCTTTGCCGCGGCATAGAGCAGCCCGCCGGAGGTTATCACCGATGAGAGCGGGCCGATCTGAGCCGAAAGGTACACATGCCCCCAGGTCTCCTCAGGAAAGAAGATATCGACCGCGACGATGAAGACGAGGAGCGGCAGGAGAAGGAGGAGCGCCCGAGAAAACGGTCTTACGAGTCCTGCAGCAGCCGCAAGGCCGGCAACGAAGGCAAAGAGGAATGCAGTGCGGACAGGTGACGTGGTGGCGAACGCGGCGATGCTTACCGCAAGCACGGTCAGGAGTTTGGTCCTCGGGTCCATCCTGTGAAGGAACGACACGCCCGGGATGTAGCCCACCGCCCGGTGAGCATGCCTCCGGCCGTGCCGTCCGTCCCCGCCGGTCATGTCCGCTCCTCCTGCACCACCCAGTCGTCCACGATACGGCCGCGCTCGAGCCTGACGACCCTGTCCGCGACTGCGGCGGAGAACTCCGCATCGTGCGTCGCGATGACGACCGCCTTTTCCCCGGAGCAGAGCGTATCGATGAGCCCGGCCAGCTTCTGCTTGGCGACGGGATCGAGTCCGAGCGTCGGTTCGTCGAGCGCCAGGACGGGCGTATCCATCGTCAGGACGGACGCGATGCTGACGCGCTGCTTCTCTCCGACCGAGAGGGCAAGGGGGGAGGCGGTAAGCCCCAGGTGCCCGATGCCGAGGTCCTCGCGCACCCGCCCGATCCGCTGCGTTATCACGCCCGGAGGAGTGCCGAGGTTTGCGGGGGCGAAGGCGAGCTCCTCGGCGATGGTCTCCCCGAAGAGCTGGTAGTCGGCATGCTGGCAGACCAGGCCGACGGTGCGGGCGATCTCGGCGACGGTGCTCTCCCGGATCTCTCTTCCGTCCACGACGATCCGCCCGGACTCCGGCCGCAGAAGGCCGTTTAAGAGTCTCAACAATGTGCTCTTCCCCGAACCGTTCGGACCGGCGAGCACCGTCGCCTCGCCGGGGTAGATGGTGAGGGAGACGCCGTCCATTGCCGGGGCCATTCTGCCCGGGTGCCGGAACGTAACGTTCTCCAGGGCGACGATACCGGCACGGGGAGGTCCTGCCATCCGGCGGGGACGACGATCCCGCGGGAGAGCATCCGGTGCGGGAGGTTCGATGATTGACCCGCCGACAAGGGATATCCGGCGGGATGCCCACCGCGCAACGAACTCTGTCCGGTGTTCGGAGAGGATGATCGTCATGCCGGACTCCCTGTTTAACGTATCGAGGAGGTCGAGGAGCCCGGCCGCACTCGCGGCATCGAGCCCGGAGAACGGCTCGTCGAGGATGAGGATTGCAGGGTGCAGAACAACGACGGAAGCGATCGCCAGGCGCTGGCGCTCTCCCCAGGAGAGTTCGGTCGTCTGCCGGTCGCAGAGCCGGTCAAGCCGGAACTGCTCCAGGATCCCGTTGACCGCCCGGTCGATCCGCGATGGGGGCCAGCCGAGCTGTTCGGGGCCGAACGCTATCTCGCTCACCACGTCGTTTGAGAAGATCTGGTGGTCCGGGTTCTGGAAGACCATACCGACGGTGGTGGCAAGGTCGCCGATCGTGCAGTCACGCGTGTTCCGTCCCCGGACAAAGACGTCGCCCTTGAAGACGCCGGGTCGGGCGTGCGGGATCAGGCCGTTGCAGCACCGGAGAAATGTCGTCTTCCCCGAACCGCTCGGACCGGTCAGCAGCACGCGCTCGCCCTCTCTGATGACGCAGTCGATCCCGGCGAGCACCTCCCGTGGTCGGGCCGACCGGGAGGCCGGGTGCCGGAACGAGACCGACCTGAACTCGATCGCCGGGTCAGCCCTCATCCGGCACATCGTCCTGATGCACAACGCCCGCCCTGTAGAGCCGTCCGACGATCAGAGCGGCGATGACACCCCCGATGCCCCCGAAGATGATATGCGTGGCCGACGAGAACCCGATGCCGAGGAGGATGAAGACGCCCTGGACGCCGAGGAGCAGGTGCACGGCGTAGTTCACCACCATCTTCACCACGTTCCCCGCAGCGCCGGCGATAAAGCCGACGAGGGGGTTGTCGAGACGGTAGCCGAACGCTATGGAGACGAGGTCGATCGTGATCCCCATTGCGGTGTACTTGAAGATGTCGAAGACATGGAGCGGTTCGATGCCGAAGAACGAGGCGAGAAGTCCGGATACCAGTCCGGCATACGTTCCGGCCCCCGGTTTCCGCACGAGGGCGGCGCCGACGACGAGCGGCAGAACCCAGAAGACTCCCGAACTACCGGGGGTGTGAATCGGGACCACGATCGCCGCCCGCAGGACGAAGACGAGAGCTCCGAAGAGCGAGAGCAGGGCGATCTCGTACAGGCTGAAGTAAGAAGGGCGTTTCATCGATTATCCTCCACGAACGTTGATTCGAGCGCGAGCCCGAAGGTTTCCGGCTGCGGCCGGTCGACGGCGACCATCAGGAAGAGGCCCCCGACCCTGTTGCCGCCGGTATACGTGACGTAGAACGAGCCGTCGAGATCGGTGGTCTCGGTCACCTGCCCTTTCCGGGCCGCGAGATCGGTGGTGATATGGAGCCCGTCCAGGCCCGAGTTGATCCGCTCGAACCAGAGGGTGCGGGTATTCCGTGCCGCATCCTCGTCGACCGGGCGCGGAGATCCTGCCACCTCGACGACATACCGGTCGCCTTCCGGAAGAGGAGTTGCCCACCGGGGCGAGTCGCCGGGTGCAGCGGTCCCGGAGACGTAGTAGCCGGAGGTGCCGTAGCCGGACTGCCGGTTCGTCCATGCCCTGCCGTCCCCGACGTGGAGACCGTAGGCACCCAACGATGCCGTTCCGGCGAGATCCGTGAACCGGTAATCGACCCTGACCGAACCGGTACGCGCGAGGGCCGGATTCCCGCCGACGGGCACCACACCCAGGTCGACGAAGGCGAGGTACCAGCTCCCGGAGGGGAGGTCACCCGGACCGATCGCGATCGGTGTGGCATAGGGCCGCCAGGACTGCGGGCCGTACCGGAGATCGTAGCGATCGATGGCTGCGGTTTGCAGGAGAGAGTCAGCTGAACCACCCTCCGGGGCATAGGCCTGCGAGACGGCCGTATCGATCAGGAACGATGCAGCGACGACCGCCGCGAGCACGACGACCGCCAGTACGACTCTTCTCCCGAACTCCATATTCAGTTCCTTTTTATCGCAACCAGTTCCCCATCCCGCTCGTCTACAAAGAGGACGGCTCTGCCGTTGATGGGGCAGGCTTTGGCAGCTTTGCCTTCTTTGAGGATGATGGTCCCTTCGGTGACCCTCCTGCCGTCAAGCGTCATGATCTCGTCGATCCCTGCTCCGAGGAGGACATGCACCGGTGTCGGGCCGGTGTGGCTGCGGATGGTGCCCTTCTGGAGGAATCTGCCGTCGTTGTATGTCGCTGCAAGCCCGAGACCAGCCATCGAGCCAATCACGCCATCTTCCGTGCCGCCAAGGCCTTTTAACCATATGCCGAGGTTCCTTGCCAGTGTCCGGGCACGTTCCTGGGTGAGCACCATCTGCTGGGCATCGCGGCCGAATGCTATCAGGGCAGGAGCCACCTGGTCGAGGGTCGCCCCGGCGAGTCCGGGGTCGCTCCCCTCCACGAAGTCGTCGAGCATCGTCTCCTCGGCGATGGAGAGAGCGGTCTTGAGCGGCTCACCGCCGTCGGCATCGATGTGGATGACGGCGCAGCTGTTGTGGGACGTGTACGGGATCGAGGGGTGGACATAGAGCTGGTGCCGGGTGACACCCCATACGGGGTAGTGTCTCTTGATCGCATCGGCGACCGCACGGGCCAGGCTGCCCGTCCCCCGGGATTGATGGTTGTCCGTATCGTCAAGGGCAAGAAGCAGGGTCATGGTATGCCTTTTATCCTGAATAGACTGGGAAAATAGAGATGAAAAAGGTGCTGAAACCCGGCACCAATCAACTTTGTTCAATTAACCGCATGAGATATAATGACTTCCGGTTAATTTTCATCGGCAGCGCCGCTAAATTAGTTCTGCCGGATAAAGGCCTCAATTGTCCGGAAGACTGCCTGAAACTCTTCATTCCGAGGTGGGGACCCGGCGTAGGAGACGGCTTCGCACTGGTTAAGGACGGAAGAGGCGACCGTGATCTCATGGCCGCATTCTTTGAGTACGCGCAGGACATCACCGTCCGCAAGTTCCGTGCCGGCCCCGTATGCGGATGAGACGTACGACCGCAACGCCCTGCCGGCCGTTCCGTACGCCTCTTTCCGGTCGCCGCGGCCGAACTCTTCGCGTGCCGCCTCAAGGAGACGGAGGGCGTCGCCACGGGGGTCGGGGGGAACCGGGGAGACCGCCGGAGCCGGCACTCCCGGTCCTCCTCGCCGGACGAGGTAGCCGATCAGGAGAACGATACAGAGCGCGCCGGCACCCGCAAGCCAGGCGAAGTCGGACGGCTTCTCGAGCATCACGTCCCGCACCTCTCCGCCGGAGAGGGTGGCGACGATCCTCGCCGTCCGGTTCTGGCCGTCGATAAACCCTATGCCGACAGAGGAGGCGCCCACCGTTGCATTCATTGAAGACGTAACCGGGAAGAACCCGGCATCGGCGAGCTCACCGGCATACTGTCGGTAGATCTCGTTTGCCACGACCGCACCCGGCACCACGAGCGATCTCTCTGAGGCATACGCCGCATACGTTGCGGAGCCGTTCTCCACCGCACCCCCGGCACGTATCGCATCCCCGGCGCCTCCGCGGTACTCGAACGAGAACGTTCCCGTGCCTTCACCCGTGGGGTTGACCGTCGTCGCTGCCCGGGTATACCCGTGCGAGGTGAGGACGGCGTGGATCTCCCGGACAACCGGGTCGTCCTCAAGCCCGGCAAGCAGTGCGGACCGCAGCGCCTGCATGCGGTCCTGCTCCCATGCCGCCTGCTCCCGGAGCGACCCCATATCCTGCATCATCTCTCCGGGCCGTTTCGTGGACGAGGGCGAGGACCCACCCTCCGGCCCGCCGGATCCTGCCTCTGTCGAGACCGACGAGACGGAGCTCACCTGCGGGTTCTGCTGATCCGTCTCTTCTGCAGTCGAACTGACGACGTGGACCCGGATCTCCGGGAGACTGATGCGGGTGCGCGGGGCGTTCCCGTACTCGAACGCGATATCGAAGAAGAATGTGCCGGGTACCGCCGCCGTTCCGACGCTGGCGGAAATCTCCGTCGTATCCCGGAAGATGGTGATCGCCCGGGACCGGGATTCTCTCGCCGGACTGCTCCCCTCGCCGCCCTCCGGGACGAACCGCACGTCCCGGACGAGCACCCCCGTGGTATCGGTGCCGAGCGTGTTCTCGACGGCGATGGGAAAGAGAGCCTCTTCTCCGACCAGCACGGTGTAGTCGGACTGCCCGGTCGAGAAGGTGATACCGGCAGCCGCGGCGGTCGCCACGCAGCCGAGGGTAACCAGGAGGGCGAGAAGGAGAACTCTCCTCACGGCAGGATCCTCCCCCGGCCGTAGCGGAGGTACATCTCCAGCAGGAGAACCCCGATCGCTCCGGCGAAGAAGACCAAACAGATGCTCGTATCTTTCGGCTCACGCGGGATCTCGTCGGTCAGCCCGGCGTAGATCGCTACAAGTGTCCCTTCATCGGCCGCCGCATAGTACTCCCCTCCCGTCGTGCGGGCGATTGCCCGGAGCGTCTCCTCGTCGAGCGCGGCGTATTCCTGGGTGCTTGCCGGCGGGGTTGCCGAGCCGATCCCCACGGTGTAGACCGGCACGCTCCGCTCGCGGGCATACGCGGCAGCCTCCACTGCGGAGAAGGTGCCGGCGTTGCCGGCGCCGTCGGAGAGGAGGATCACCACCCGGTGCCGGTTGGGGATGGAATCGGCCATGTCGACGCCGAGGGCGAGGCCGTCGCCGAGAGCCGTCTGGCCGTCCCGTCCCCGGATCCCGTGGAGCCTCTCAATCACCCGGTCGCGGTCGGGAGAGAGGTAGGCGGCGCTCGTCGCCCCGGACTCGAAGACGACGATCCCCGCGTAATCGTCCGGGTTGAGCCGGGAGAGGAGGATCTCCGCGGCGGCCTTGGCGGCCTCGAGGCGGGTGGGGTGGTAGTCGGTTGCCTGCATGCTCCCGGAGGTATCGAGCACCAGCACCACGCTGACGCCCTCGTCCGTCCCCTCGAGCGGGATGTGCGGGTCGGCAAGGCCGACCAGGATGAGGGCGAGGGCGAGGAGGGCAAGGGCGAAGAGGGCGTGCGGACGCGGGAGCCTGCCGGAGCTCCGGATCTTTGCGGCGACCGCGACCCGGGAGAAGGTGAGTGCCGCGTAGGACCGTTCCCTGACCGCACGCCGGTAGAGAAGGCAGAGGACCGGGATCGCGGCGAGGCCAATGAGCCAGAGCGGCTCTGCAAACCCGGTCATCTAATCACCCCGGTAACGCGGGTGCGCGTAGAAGCGGCGCAGGGGCAGGTCGTAGGGCTCATCGGTGGATATGCGGATCCCGGGGACCCGGCACGAGAGCAGATCGCCCTCGATCCGCCGGTCCGCTGCGGCCAGGGCATCGGCGTAGGCGCTGCGGAAGGCAGGGTCCGACGTATCCACGAGCACCTGCTCGCCGGTCTCCGGGTCTTCGAGGAAGACCTGTCCGACGTCCGGGAGAGAGTCCTCCGCGGGATCGGTGACCCTGACGGCAGTCGCTTCGTGCCGCCGCCGCAGGAGCGAGAGGTCCCGGGCAAACTCCGGGTCGTCGAAGTCGGAGAGGACGATGACCGAAGACCTGCGCCGGACCCTCGTGCAGAGATACCGGAACGCGGCGGCAAGATCGGTGCCTCTTCCCTCCGGCCGGTGGGAGACGAGGGCCTGCACGAGCCTGATTACCTGGCTTTTGCCCGGCCGGGCCGGGATGAACATCTCGACGCGGTCGGTGACGATGCAGAGGCCCACCCGCCCGTTCTGCCGGTGGGCGGCAAAGATGAGGCTCGCGGCAACCTCGAGGATCCGGCGGTCCTTGCTGATCGAGGACCCGAACGTTGCCGACCCCGACCGGTCCAGGACGAGGTAGTAGGTCCGGCTCCGTTCCTCCTCGAACTCCCTGACGACGAGCCGGTCCATCCGCGCTGAGGCCTTCCAGTCGATCGCCCGGGCGTCGTCGCCGGGGAGGTACTCGCGGAGGTTTGCAAGCGCCATCCCGCTCCCCTTGAGCGGCGATCGCCTGGAGCCGAGGCAGGAGCCGTCGGCCAGTGCGGCGGTCTTTAACTCGATCCGCCGGATCTGCCTGATGAGATCCGCCCGCTCCCCGGCGTCGCTCACCGTCAGGGCACCTCCACAACCGCCAGAATCTTCCGGACGATCTCTTCTGAGGTGAGATCGTCTGCCTCCGCCTCGAAGGTAAGGAGGACCCGGTGTCTGAGGACAGCGGGGGCCAGGGCCCGGATGTCGTCGGGGACGACGTAGCCCCGCCCGGCGAGCACCGCGTGCGCCTTGCCGCAGAGGAGCAGGGCGAGCGATGCCCGCGGGGATGCCCCCGAAGCGATCATGGGGCCGAGATCGAGGCCGTACTCCGCCGGGTGCCGGGTAGCGTCGACCAGTTGCGCAGCATAGCGTTTGACGCCCGGATCGGCGTAGACCGACCGCACGAACGACCGGAGGGCGGCGAGACCGGCGGCGTCGAGCACCGGCACCGGGGAGCCGGGCTGGTCCCCCGCCGTGAACCGGTCGAGGATGGCGACCTCCTCGTCGAGGGTCGGGTAGTCCATCTGGATTTTGAGCATGAACCGGTCGAGTTGCGCCTCGGGAAGCGGATAGGTGCCCTCGGATTCGAGTGGGTTCTGAGTGGCGAGGACGAAGAACGGGCGCGGCAACGGGTAGGTCTCGCCCTGGATGGTGACCTGCCGCTCCTGCATCGCTTCGAGGAGAGCGGACTGCACCTTCGGGGGAGCACGGTTGATCTCATCGGCAAGGATGATCTGGTGGAAGATCGGCCCCTGGATCGTCCGGAACGCGGCCGTATGCCGGTCGTAGATCCGGGTCCCGGTGATATCGGCAGGAAGGAGGTCAGGGGTGAACTGAATCCGGGCGAAGGTGCAGTCGAGGCAGTGCGCGAGGGTGCTGATCGTGAGCGTCTTTGCTATCCCCGGGACCCCTTCGAGGAGGGCGTGGCCGCCGGCAAGCACCGCCGCGAGCACCTGGTCGATAACCGCCTGCTGTCCGATGATCACTGTCTCCATGCCGGAGCGAACCGCATCGAGAGCGGCTGCGTGCTCCCGTGCCCGGCTGTTGAGCGCTGAAATCTCCGTATCCGTGCCTGCCATGCTGTTTCCTGGAAAAATGTGGGCGGGGAGGCTATTTGACGGTTGTCAGTTGGGGGCGAGTTAATTAAGGTAGGTTAACGACACCCGCTCCGAATACAGGAGGGCTCCTGCGGCCGTACCCCAAAAATATTCACTTCGAGGTCTACCAGTTTTGAGGACGTCACAAGTTTTCCGACGGTGACAGGCGTATTTATCGGCAAGTACCAGATGGCGCGATGACACCCGATCCGGGTACATCTCGGGTGTGTGAAGCATACCTACAAAGCTCATTTCGGCCCTACGTTACAACCAAAACAGGGCAGGCAAAGTGAGACTTCATCAGGTGCGACGAGTTCCGGAAAGACTGCGGAAGGAATACGGGGAGTTCCGGGCTACACGGTCCGACAATATGAGGAAAATAAGTCAATATACTATGATTAACCCCACTATTAAATAACAATATTTATTTATCAGGATGTGATTAAGAGCCCGTAGTTGATTATCCGCAAGAGGTAATCAACGAATCTTAGAAAGTCGCAAACCCCGAGTTTGCGGCAGGACTTAGAGGTGAAAGTATGAAAACAGTAGAAACAACACGTTCCGCGAGGAGAGCCTCACGCCTGATCGCTGCAGGTCTCGTCGTGATGATGGTGCTCTGCGTGATGCCCGTATCGGCGTTGGCCGTATTGCCGAACTGGCACAGTTTTGCCTCGGTGGCAAACGACGCCGGGGTGAAGTATAACCTCGACAGCACTGAGTATGGCGGTCCGAACAACACCTACTACATGAAGTTCGACGGCGGCGGCCTCAACGCCCTTCACATCACGACGAACACAGGCTCCCCCAACGGACAGGTGACAGACTCGACCTCCGCCACCGGGTCGTTCTATGTATCCGACACGGGCGGTCGGGGCTACGACGACGATATCATCCTGATGTTCGCGACCAACGCCACCCTGAGCAGCGACTTCTCGATCGAAATCAACGCAAGCGGCTATCAGTGGGAAGCCACCGACTCGGCGCCGACCTCATACGCTTACCAGGCAGGGGCACTGCAAGAGACCTTCTGGCAGGATGACTTCGCCTACGGCCCGCAGATCTATAAACCATGCAACGTCTCGAATTACCCGATCTTCTACGGCCAGAATATGGCTGACACGGAGAACACCTTCCAGATCATGTTCATCGACCTGAACGTGGGCGTGCTCGGACTCAACAGCACCCTTGAAGGTTGCGGCATGGCGCAGGTAGACTACGAGATCGGCAACTTCACCGGGTTCGGCGCCTTCGATGCCTATGCGTGGTGCCTGGACTCGAACCAGGAGCAGGGGATCTCCTGGACCAACGCGGTCTCCGGCACAGGCAGCAGCGGCTACACGGTGAAGATCTAATTGATCCACCAGACCTAACCTTTTTTCGAGCAATCCCCATGCGATAGATATAATAATGGCTAAAAAATGTTAACTGAATTTGATTAAATTATCCCGATTTGGCAACAGTCTTATACTGCACCGTTGAGATTTTACTCATTCTCAGAGATCGGTTATGCCGATGCGGGCACCTCTGGTGCCGGTTCCGCAGGAACTTCTTCGAGAATCCTTGCTTTAAAAGGAAGATATTATGACAGGGGATAAACGTATTCAAGACAGCCCATGGCAGGGGCGGATAGCCGTCCTGCTGCTGCTCTTCGCGCTCATCGCCGTACCGGCGGTGGCGCTGGGGGGCACCGACCTGCCGTCGAACACGACCGAACCGACCGCCGGGGTTCCCGACGAGATACCGCCGAGCATCGGTGCAGAGGAGAACGGCACACCCGAACCAACGCCGACCGAAACGGTCGCGGAAGAGGTGACACCGGAACCAACCGAACAGTTGCCGGAGTATGTCTACATCGATGAGGACATCGCCAACCTCGGCGCCGGCACGGTGATACCGTCGAACAGCAATGTGCTGCTGCAGATCTCCAATGGCGGGAACGCCCGGTTCAACGACTACGGCAACAACACCTATCACTTCTTCAGCCCGGGCCAGAGCGGCACCCAGGGCATGAACGCTCTTCACATTACGACCGATCCGGCTGAATCTTCGGGCCAGGTCACGTTCAGCAGCGACCAGGCGGGCGTCTTCTACCTCACCGACACCGGCGGCCGCGGCTGGGACGACGACGGCATCCTGATGCTCGCCGTCAACGGCACGATTCCCGACAGTTTCCGGGTCACCATCAAGGCGAGCGGCTACCAGTGGACGCCGGTGCTCACGGGCACCTACCCGACGTTCGATGACGTCACCTACGTTCCGGAAGCCCTGAACGAGACGTTCACCAAGGACGACTTCCTCTACGAGCCGCAGATCTGGAGGCCCTGCGCCGCAACGAACTACCCGATCTTCGACGGGCAGGACATGACGGATACCACTAACACCTTCTCAATCCTGTTCATCGACCTGAATGCAGGCATCCTCGGTGCGAACGCACTCAGCCAGCCGAGTTTCGCGGGACAGTCCGTCACCGACAATGGGGCGATCAAGGTCGAGTACTCCTTCGAGAACCTGCCGACATTCGCAGCTTTCGATGCCTACGCCTACACGGTCTCCTCGAACCAGGGCCAGGGTATCCGCTGGACCAACCGCCTGAGCGCCAGCGGGTCGTCCGGATACGCCGTCATAGGCCAGCCGCTCCCTGACGCCCCCACCGCGGACTTCACGGCTAACGTCACCAGCGGGGAAGCCCCACTCGACGTCCTCTTCACCGACGTCTCCACGGGCACGGTCGCCTCCTGGGCCTGGGACTTTGAGAACGACGGCGTCGTCGATTCTACCGAACAGAACCCGACCCACACCTACACCGCGGCCGGCACCTACTCGGTGAACCTGACGGTTGCCAATGCAGGCGGATCGGACAGCGAGGTCAAGACCGGCTACATCACCGTTACCGAACCGGCCGGGCCGTCCGTTCTGCCCGGGTACAACAACATCTTCGTGAAGGTTGCAAACGACCTCGGCGCGAAGTACAACGCATTCGACAACAACACCTACAACATCAGGTTCGAGGGGATCGGCCGCGGTCTCAATGCCCTTCACATCTCCACTGACCCGGCCGTGAACTTTGGCCAGGTGACGGTGACCGATAGCCAGACCGGCACATTCTATGCCACCGACTCCGGCGGGAAGGGTTACGAGGACGAGATCATCCTGATGGTCGCCGTCAACGGGACGATCCCCGACGACTTCAGGCTCCGTATCACGGCGGACGGGTACACCTGGACGCCGAACCCGGCAAGCAACCAGCCCCCGTCTCTCGACAACGTGATCTACCAGGCCAGTTCTCTCGACGAGGTCTTTACGAAGGAAGACTTCATCTACGGCCCCCAGATCTGGAAGCCGACCGGCAACGAGGCTGACTACCCCATCTACGCAGGCCAGGACATGACCAACACGGAGAACACCTTCCGGATCATGTTCATCGATCTCAATGCAGGCGTCCTCCGGCCGAACGAAACCCTTGAGAACCGGGGTGCGGTCAGGATCACCTACGCCTTCGAGAACCTGGAGTCGTTCGCGGCCTTCAACGTCTACGCCTACTGCAAGAACTCGAACAATGGCGACGACATGATCGCCTGGGGGAACGCCCTCACCTCCGACAAGGCGATGAGCGGCTACTCGGTCATCGGCACAGATGCCGACACTCCTGCCGGCTCGGCATGGCCGATGTACGGGCATGACCTGCGGCACACCGGGCTGAGCCCGTACACGGGCCCCGAGTTCCCGGTGCAACTCTGGTCGCACAAGGCCAGCAGTGCCTTCTACGTCCAGCCGGTCCTCGGCGCCGACGGCACGGTCTACGCCGGTTCGAGAAACAGGGTGTTCTATGCCATTAATTCGAACGGCACGCTGAAGTGGTCCTACACCGTGCCTAACCAGATCTACACGGCGGCGGCGATCGACAACGAGGGCACTGTCTACTTCGGCAACAAGGACGCGAAGATCTACGCCGTGAATCCGGACGGCACCCTGAAGTGGACGTTCACGACCGGCAGTGCCGTCTCCTCGGCCCCGGCGATCGGTGCCGACGGCACAATCTATGCCGGCTCCGGCGACATGAAACTCTACGCCGTCAACCCCGACGGCACCGAGAAATGGTCGTACGCCACCGGCGGCGCGGTCAGCTCGGCCCCGGCAATCGGCGCCGACGGCACGATCTACGTCGGTTCGGCCGACACGAACCTCTATGCCATCAACCCCGACGGCAGCCTGAAGTGGTCCTACACCACCGGCGGTGCGGTCAACACGGCCCCGGCGATCGGTGCCGACGGCACGATCTATACCGGCTCCGCCGACGGCAGCCTCTATGCAATCAATCCCGACGGCACCCCGAAGTGGTCCTACGCCACCGGCGGCGCCGTTACGACCCCGGCAATCGGGCCCGACGGCACGATCTATGCGGGTTCAGCCAGTAAAACGATCAACGCCGTCAATCCCGACGGCACCCTAAAGTGGTTCTATACCACCACCGGCACCCTCACGACGGCCCCGGCAATCGATGCCGCAGGCACCGTCTATATCGCCTCGAGCGACCGGAACGACCGGTATCTCTACGCGATCCGATCCGACGGCACCCTGAAGTGGAAGTTCCTCAACCCGGTCAGCCCGCGCTTCTTCGACGCGCCCTCCATCGGTGCGGACGGCACCATCTACATCGGGTCGAGCGGCACCCAGGTGCATGCCATCGGCTCGACCGATGCTCCGGCGATCTCGTCCATTACGATCGATCCGGCAGATATCGAACTCTCCCGCGGCCTCGTGCAGCAGTTCCTCGCCCTGGCCACGGATACCTCGGGAACCGTGCTCGCGAACCTCGTCCTCGATTGGTCGAGTTCGAACGAGACCGTCGGCACGGTGAACGCCACCGGCTTCTTCACTGCCCTTGAGGCGGGTACGACGAACCTCTCCGCCACCTACGGCAGCACGACCGGGACGGCGAATATCACCGTCATCCCGCCGGTGCCGGTCGTGAAAGCGATAACAGTCTCTCCGGCCGAAAAAAGCGTATTCGTCGGTGACAACTGGACGTTCGCCGCCACTCCCCTCGACCAGTACAGCGAACCGATGGACGGAGTCCTCTGCACCTGGACCAGTTCGAACACAACCGTCGGCACGGTCGACGAGACCGGCAACTTCAGCGCCCTTATTGCGGGCACGACGACCGTCACCGCCGCCAACGGGACGGTGAGCGGGAACGCAACCGTCACGGTGCTGAACCCGGCGATGCTGACGGCGATCACGATCCTGCCGTCGCCCGCCTCCCTGACGGTGGGCGAGGGGCTCCAGTTCAACGCAACGGCCGTCAACCAGTACAACACCACCATCGATGGCCTCGTCTTCACCTGGACCTGTTCCGACACCTCGGTCGGCACGGTGAACGAGACCGGCTACTTCACCTCGCTCACCTACGGCCGCGCGAACGTCACCGCGGCCATCGGCGCCGCCAATGCCACGGCGCCCGTGACCGTGCTCCCGCAGTCGCCCCGGACCTGGTCCGTCGATGATTCGGGCGGAGCGAACTTCACCTCTATCCAGGCGGCCGTGGACGCCGCGTTCGACGGCGACACGATCGTCGTCGGGGACGGGATGTACAGCGAGTCCGTCACCGTCACGAAGCCCCTGACTCTCAGGTCGGAGAACGGACCGGAGAAGACAAAGATCGCCCCAACATCGACATACGGCGTCACAGTTTTGGCCGATAACTCGACGGTATCCGGATTCGGCATCAGTGGCACAAGCGGCATAAACTGTCGTTATTACTCAGGGTGCACTTTAACCGACAACATCATCGCCGTTTCTAAAACAGGTATCTATGTCCAAGGTGCGAACAACATACTCGTTGACGGCAACGTCATCAACGGCAGTACAACGCTCTCTATTGCTTTGATGTGTGCATCGATATGCGACAGCGTCATCAGCAACAATACCTGCAGGGACAGCGCGCAGGGGCTCGCTATACAAACAACAGTCCAGAGTTCGGCACCCAGTAACATTACCGTTACCGGAAACGTCATCGCGAGTAACAATTATGGGTTATTCCTGGACGGCGTCGAGAACAGCCGTTTTGACCACAACATCGTCACGGGCAATACCTATGGAATCCGTATGCAGTCCGGTCCGTCCAACACGCTGTTCGCAAATACCGTCGTAAATAATTCGAACACTTTGGATTACCCCTCCGGGCAGGCGAACACCTGGAGTTCTCCCGATCCGGTGACTTACACCTACAACGGTGTTACGTATACCGGGCCGATCGGCAACTACTGGGGAGCCTCGTACCCCATCGACGATATGAACGATAACGGCATCGGCGATGCGGGTATCGCCTTGTACACTAATAATGTGGACAACTACCCCCTCGTCCTGCCGGCCGGAGCCTACTTCGGCGAGCCTTACGACAGCATTCCGATCCCGACGACGATGGAGGTCAGTCCGTCTTCAGTCGTCATGATCGGTGAGACCCAGCAGCAGTTCACCGGCACGGTCTACGACCAGAACGGCCGCGTCATGACGGGTGCCGGGTTCGCGTGGAGCAGCAGCGACGAGAAGGTCGGCCCCATCACGGGCGGCGGCCTGTTCACCGCAGTGTACGCCGGAAACACAACGATCACGGGACAGTGCTACACCCTTCGGGACACGGCCGACGTATTCGTGAACAGGACCGTTCTCGAGACGGTCTGGATCGACTCCTGCGAGTCGACCGACGGCTGGACCCTCTCAAACGCAGGGCTCCGGGACGATGTCGTCTACGAGGGGTCGTACAGTATCGGCACCCCGAAGATAACCGCCAATGCATCTGCCGAGAAGGTTCTTACCTTCCCCGAAGGTGCTGCGCAGATGCGGTTCCAACTATATGGAGTCAAGACTGCAGGCTGCTGGATCAAAGCGTTCATCGACGGTGAAGAGGTAGCAGTGGCTACAAACATGAACAGGTGGATAACCTACGCCGTCGACATTTCCGGCTACGAGGCCAGGAGTCACACCTTTGCGGTAGAGACACTTTACAGTAACCCGGCCGGATACTCCAACCAGGGCGTCGGATTCTACCTCGACCAGATCGAGATGAGAGTTAACGCCTCCGCGATCACGCCCGGCATCGCCTCGATCGCGGTCGAGCCCGCCTCGGCGAACCTGACCAACGGCGAGACGCAGCAGTTCTCCGCGGTCGCCTACGATGCCCAGGGCACCGAGGTCCCGGACGTCTCGTTCGCCTGGAGCTCGTCGAACACGTCGGTGGGTAGCCTGAGCGAGACCGGCCTCTTCACCGCCCGCAAGGTCGGCACGACGACCGTCACCGCCGCGTACAGCAACGCGACGGGCACCGCCACCGTCACCGTGACCCCGCCGCAGGGCGACCAGACCCAGAACACCCCGCTGGACATCCCCGGCTGCAACGTGACCACGGGCAACGACGGCAGGCCGCAGGTCAGCATCAACACCACCGCGGCCAACGCAACCGTCGCCGGAAACACCATTCGGATCGCTGAGGGCAACTTTACCCTCACCATCGAGACCGAGGGCGCTCCCACCAATGAGAGCGGCACCGTGAACGGGACGATCGCGAACATCAGGCTCGACACGAACCCGGTCGTCACCGAGCTCGGTTCGGTCGGCACGGTCAGCGCCTCCGTCTCGGCGAACCTGACCGGCATCCCGCAGGGAGCCGGCCTCACGACGACCGTCTCGCAGAACGTCTCCGCCGACGCGCAGAGCGCCTTCCAGCTCGCCGCAACTGCGGACGGACTGAACCTCGGCGACGTCGCCTACACGCTGAACATCGTGAGGACGAACCTCGAGAACGGCCAGGACATCGCCGGCGCCACCATCCGGATGGCGGTCAGCCCCGCCTGGGTCACCGCCCACGGCGGCGTTGACGCAATCCGGATCATCCGGTCCGCCGAGGACGGCACCAAGGAAGTGCTCGCGACGACGCTCGTCGGCACCGATGCCGACGGGAACATAGTCTTTGAGGCAGTCTCGCCGAACGGCCTCTCGATCTTCGGGCTGGCCGCAGCCACGGCAGCATCCCAGCCCACCCAGGCCTCTTCCTCATCCGGAGGCAGTAGCGGCACCGCGACCGCGGTCGGTGCGGCAAGCAACCTCAAGCCCGGCGAGAGCACCACCCTCTCGATGGACGCGACGGCAATCTCGGCGGTCACCCTCACCGCGAACGCCGAGGTCAAGGACCTCATGGTGACCGTCGCCAAAGGCTCGCTCCCGCAGGCAGCCGAACCTCCAGCGGGCACGGTCTACCAGTATGTCCAGACGACCCTCTACCGGGCGTCGGCTGATGACTTCAGCGGTGTTAAGATCCGGTTCGCCGTCCCGGCCACCTGGCTCACAGCGCAGGGCCACACGGCAGAGCAGGTGACCTTGTTCCGGTACGCCGACGGCGCGTGGCAGGCAGTCCCGGTCGAGGCGCTCGGTGAGGAGAATGGCAACGCCATCTTCTCCGCCGACACCAACGGGTTTGGCCTCTTTGCGATCGCGGCGACCGGGGAGGCCCCCGGCGCGACCGGCGACGTGACCCCGCAGCCCACCGCAACGGGATCACCGGCCCAGGCAGAAGCAGCGGCTCAGACGGCCGGAAGCGCCCCCACGCCGCAGGCGTCCCCGCTCCCGGTCTGGGCGGCGATTCTGGCCTTCGGGTTCCTCCTCTTCGTGAGGAGAACCTGAACACCCTTTTTTCTCCGGCACTTCACCGGCAAGAATCGAGCATAGACAGACCACATGAACCCGGCCGGGAAGGCCGGGACCACAGGAGACAGTTGTGATGAAAAACAACCCACACATGCGCCAGGCAGGGTGGCGGGAGACGATCATCGTCTTCGCTCTCCTCGTCGCGCTCATCGCCGCACCTGCCGCGGCAGCCGACTTTGGAGGGATCACCCTCCCCGACTACAAGCACATCGACATCACGATGGCAAACGGCGGGGAGAAGTACATCAAGTTCGACGGCGGAGGACTCAACGCCCTCCACATTACGACCGATCCGTCCGAGCCCTACGGGCAAGTGACGGAGACCAGCACCCAATCGGGCACATTCTACTTCTCCGACACGGGAGGACGAGGGTTCTTTGACGACCTCATCCTCATGGTAGCGGTGCAGGGAGAGGTTCCCGACGACTTCAAGGTCCATGTCAGGGCAAGCGGCTACCAGTGGACGCCGACCCCGGTACTGAACCAGCCTCCGACCATGGAGGAGATCACGTACAGCGAAGACTTCACCGACCGAGTCTTCACCAGGGAAGACTTCATCTACGCGCCGCAGATCTGGAAACCATGCAAGGAGAACTACCCGATCTATTACGGCCAGGACATGAGCAAAAACAACCCGGAAGACCGGTTCCACATCATGTTCGTCGACCTCGGCGTCGGCGCGATCGGCCCGAACAGTTTCCTTGACGGGCTGACCGACGGCGGGTGCGCAAAGATCGAGTACTCCTTCGAGAACCTGGATACGTTTGCGGCCTTCAACGCATACGGCTGGTGCAACCAGTCCAACCAGGGCAGGGGGATCTCGTGGTCGAACGACCTCACCGGCTTCTCGGAAACGGGTATAAGCGGCTACTCGGTCCAGGGCACCAAGAAAGGCGGCGATACGGGCGGGTCCGGGAGCGGAGGCGGTAGTAGCAGCGGCGGAAGCGCCGGATCATCCGGTACCTCCGGTATCACGGGCAGCACGCTGAACGCATCAACCACCGGATCCATCAACGGCACCCTCCACGCCTTCACCGCATCCGGGCCGGCAGAACCCCTGATCACCGGCTCATCGTCGACCATACGGATTCCAGTCGCCGTTCCCGAAGGTGCCAGGATCGACCGCGGCCTCCTGTACGTCTACGTGTGCAACGCAACAGAGATGAAGACGGGCGCCGGAACCGAGATCGAGCCGGCGTTCAAGTTTGACGGCAAGCCGGTCACGCCCGCGGCCGTATCCTGGGACCGGCAGGGGACCGGCTCGGCGCCGATGGCCGGGACGTTCACCCTGGCGGTCCCGCCGGAGATGCTCACCGCCGGCGAACACACACTGACGATGTATGCAAATGGAGAGTCGAAGGTCACCTGCCGTGTACCTGCCGCCCTCCTGGTGCTTGTTGTCGGCGACCCCGCCCAACCCCGGATCGACTACTGGATCGGGGAAGGGTGCGATGACGTCCTCGCAGACCTCTGGGAGGGGACGACCGAAGAGGATGCTGCCACCAGCATCAAGTTTGACGGGACCTTCGAACGCGATCGGGCATCGGCAGCCCGGCTCTACATCGTGAGCACGGCCGAACCCAACCAGGGCGGCATAGGAAACCGGGTGGTGCTGAACACCTGGGACTGGCTCAACCCCCTGCAGGAAGGACCGACCGGGGTCTGGACCGCGGCCCTGAACGTCCATCCCTTCATCAAGGAATTGGAGAACGTCGTGAAGGTGCAGAGTTACCCGGTCGGCGTCGCTGGCGACCACCTCCAGAACCGAAATGCTATCCTGGTCATCCAGTATGGAGGGGAGGAGTCATCGTCGGGCATAGAGATCTCCTCCGACGCCCGGACGACTCCGGAAGAGGAGATCGGGTCGTTTGTGCTGCCGTACTCCGCCACGGGGGCGCTGGAGGAAGAGCTGCACTACTCCACAGGAGACAGGAACCTGGTGCTAACATTCCCGGCAGGGAACCGGGTAACCAACGCCACGGGTGCCGCAGTAACATCGGTTACGATCCGGGCGGTGCAGGATCTCCTCCCGGTCCCGGGTATGGCAATGGAGCAGGTGTACCGCATCACCCCCGAGGATGCTACGGCGGCAATCCCATTCTCCATGGCGGCACGCCTCCAGACGACCGGGAATGCGACATGGTACCGCTACGATGCCGCTGGATCGATCTGGCGGCAGGTCAACACTGCGATCGACCTCACAAATGGAACGGTGACGGCATACCCTGAAACGTTCGGGGTCTACGGGGTGGCCACACCGCTACCGGCAACCCTCACTATCGGTTCAAACCCCGCCGGCGCGCGGATAATCCTCGACGGCGTGTACCTCGGAAAGGTCACCCCGGCCACCATCAGTCCCGCAGATCCGGGAAACCACACTCTCCGGCTGGAACTGGAGCAGTTTACTTCATATGAAACAGGTATCACGATCCCGGACGACACGGCGGTATTCGCAGATCTCAACCATGACGGCGTCCGGGCCGCCAACCGCCTGAAGTTCGATGAACTGCAGATAGAGCCCGGATACGACCGGAACGGCGGGATATACGTCATGTCCCGGCCTTCGGGGGCCGCGATCACCATCGACGGCAAGAAGACGAAATACACGACACCTCATATTGTCCAGGGCATCCGGGAAGGGAGCCATACGGTGAAGGTGGTCAAGGAAGGCCAGGCGTTCAACACCCCGACAAAGACGATCTGGGTGGAGAGGGACTGCATCACACCCGTTCAGATTGACGCACATGAGCAGGCCATCGTTCGGAAGGTCTCGCTCTCTTCGGATGATTACTCGGGCAAAGGGTTGACTCTCAACGGCAGGGGGCCGGTATTCCGGCTGCCCAAGACCGTCGCAGTGGCTGGAGCGAACTCGTTTATCACGATCAGCGACGGCGACCGGTACCTCTCCCACCAGATCACAGTCACAGAGGATGGAGGAACGATCAAGATCGCATCCCGTGACTACGCCTTCTGCGGACTGCTGGTGGAGTCGAACCCGGCGGGAGCCGAGATCCTGATAGACGGCTTCAGAACCGGTCTCTGTACTCCCTACCTCATCAGGAACGTCTCAGACGGACGGCACGTCATCTCCGTCACTCGCTCCGGGTACCTGCCTGCAGAAGAGGAGATCCTGCTCACCGACGATAACAACGCCGAGATCGATAAGCAGTTTATGTTCCGCCTTGGATCCTACCCCTACGGCAGCCTGAACGTAACCAGTGAGCCTGCGGGAGGAGAGATCTACCTCCACAACCAGAATACCGGCGAGGTTACTCCCCACACCTTCCGGTATATGCCGATCGGGACGTATGTGGTAAAGGTCGTCGGGAACGCCACGTTCCGGACGGCAGATGATGTCACCATCCAGCCCTATGAAGTGACCGGGTGCGCGTTCAACCTAGTTTGAACGGAACGCGCACCCTCTTTTCCCTCTGCAATCCATAGAATAGGCAGCACCCCGGAGGGTCCGGTTGAGAGAGGGCGCGGCCGAGATCCGCAGGCAGGCCATCTCCCATGAAAAATAGGCACCTTAGCGCCTGTACATCGAAGAGAACCCTTCGCCCTTATCATCCTCGCACTCGATCGCGGTACCGTCCCGGACGAGGGTGTTGAATATGAGGGCGGCATTCATCAGGTTCTCGTCCGGGGTTCCGCCCTGCCGCACACCGGAGAGAGCCTGGCGTTGCGGCGTCGGGATCGTCCGTCTGCCCACCCGGACACCCGCGCAGTGCCGGCAGTAACTGCAGTGAGAGTAGATCGACACCTCACGATCTGCGCATGCAACCGTCACCCGGTCCTTTGCATCGTCGCGGTGAAATTCAAGTGTCTTCATATACGAAGAACGTAGATTTCCGGAGAATAAGATTCTGTCGATTACCCGGGGTTTTTGCGCAATGCACGCTATTGACGCGCATAGAAATACTTTATATGGAGAACGTCATACGTATAAGTTACTCGCATAAGCAGGCTGTTCGAGCTGACAGACCTATTTGAGTGGAGGATACAATCTATGGCAGTTGAAAAGCCCCACATGAATTTAGCAGTAATCGGACACATCGACCACGGGAAGTCTACGACCGTCGGTCGGTTGCTCTTTGAGACCGGAGCGGTAGCGCCCCACATCATCGAGTCGTTCAGGAAGGAGGCCGAATCCAAGGGTAAGGGCTCGTTCGAGTTCGCCTGGGTCATGGACAGCCTCAAGGAAGAGCGTGAACGTGGTATCACCATCGATATCGCCCACAAGCGGTTCGACACCGACAAGTTCTACTTCACCGTCGTGGACTGCCCCGGACACCGTGACTTCGTCAAGAACATGATCACGGGCGCATCCCAGGCAGACGCCGCACTGCTGGTCGTCGCCGCACCCGACGGCGTGATGGAGCAGACCAAGGAGCACGTCTTCCTGTCCCGTACGCTCGGCATCAACCAGCTGATCATCGGCATCAACAAGATGGATGCCGTCAAGTACGACGAGAAGCGCTACAACGAGGTCAAGGAACAACTCTCCCAGCTGCTCAAGATGGTCGGCTACAAGCCCGACGCCATCAGTTTCATCCCGATGAGCGCGTTCGTCGGCGACAACATCGCCAAGCCCAGCGCGAACACCCCCTGGTACAAGGGCCAGACGGTACTTGCCGCACTCAACGCGCTCACCGAGCCCGAGAAGCCCACGACCCTGCCCATGCGTCTCCCCATCCAGGACGTCTACTCCATCTCCGGAATCGGGACCGTGCCCGTCGGCCGTGTCGAGACCGGTATCATGAAGAAGGGAATGAAAGTCAGCTTCATGCCCGCGAACAAAGAGGGTGAGGTCAAGTCCATCGAGATGCACCACGAGGAGATCCCGCAGGCGCTTCCTGGCGACAACGTCGGGTTCAACGTCCGTGGTATCGGCAAGGGCGACATCCGCCGCGGCGACGTCTGCGGTCCCGCCGACGTGCCGCCGACCGTTGCAGACGAGTTCATCGCGCAGGTCGTCGTGCTTCACCACCCGAGCGCCTTGACCGTCGGCTACACCCCGGTCTTCCACTGCCACACCGCCCAGATCGCGTGCACCTTCATGGAACTCCAGAAGAAACTCGACCCCCGCACCGGTCAGGTCAAGGAGGAGAACCCCACGTTCCTCAAGACCGGCGATGCCGCGATCGTCAAGATCAAGCCAACCCAGGCCATGGTCATCGAGAAGGTCAAGGAGATCCCGCAGCTCGGACGGTTCGCTGTCCGTGATATGGGATCCACCATTGCGGCAGGCGTGTGCATCAACATCACGCCCAAGCAGATGAGATAAGAAGGTACCCATAATTTTTTGGTGGTAGATATGCAGAAGGCCAGAATACGTCTTTCAGGAACTGACTTTGAAAAAATCGAGATGGTCTGTGATAGGATCAAAGAGATAGCAGAGCGTACCGGCGTCAATCTGGCAGGTCCGATCCCGCTGCCCACGAAGAAACTCGTGGTGCCCACCAGGAAGAGCCCTGACGGCGAAGGTACCGCAACCTGGGATCGCTGGCAGATGCGGGTGCACAAGAGACTCATCGACATCGATGCCGATGAACGTGCACTGCGCCAGTTGATGCGTATTCAGGTTCCAAAAGACATCGGCATTGAGATTGTGCTGGAGAGTTGAGGTGAGAGCGGCGTGAAGGCCGCCGTGTTCGCGGCAGAGTTCCGTGAACGACTACTCTCATTCGAGGGGCTTTTTCTCCTCATACTTCTGGCCACAATTATTCTTCGTTTTTACTCCCTGGACCTAAAACTCTTTCACCACGACGAGGCTATTCACGCGTGGTTCTCCTATAAGATTCTGACCGAGGGAACCTACCTCTACGACCCCATGTATCACGGGCCGTTGCGCTATTATGTCACGGCCGGGATGTTTGCACTCCTCGGCGACTCCGACCTCGTAGGAAGGCTCGTCCCGGCGCTGCTCGGGACCTTGCTCGTCCCGCTGCTCTATCCGATCTACAAGCTCGGGTACCTCGACAAGAAGCAGACCCTGGTAGCGGCGCTCTTCCTTGCCGTATCGCCGAACATGGTCTACTTCTCGCGGTTCCTCCGGGACGATCCCTTCATCATCTTCTTCACGATGGTGCTCCTGGTCGCCCTCCTTTACTACTTCGAGCGGCACCAGATGCGGTATGCGCTCCTTGCCGGGACGGTGATCGGTCTCGGGATATCCACGATGGAGAACATGCCGATCGTCATCCTGATCTTCGGGGTGTACCTCCTCTACCTGGTCTGGACGAGAAAGGTGCAGCTCCCGAGACACTGGATACGGGATCTCGCGCTCGGCGCTCTCATTGTCTTCGGGATCATGGCGACCTTCTACTCGTCGCTCGGCGCCCACCCGGAGATGATCATGACCTGGTGGCTCCGGGCCATCGAGCACTGGACCGCCATGCACCAGATGCAGCGCCTCGGAGGGCCGCCGTATTTCTACATTCTGCTCTTCATCCTCTACGAATTGCCGATCCTGATCCTCGCCATCGTCGGGGTTCTGCAATTCATTGACATCCCCGGCGCCGTCTCCCGCTGGAAAGAGAAGAGGGGAGATCACAGAGAGAGCCTCGAAGCGATAGAAGGGGCTGAAAAAGGAGACGAAGAGCCCCCGGCAGTTGAAGCCCATCCTGCCCGGCAGGCGCCGGGATGGAAGGACCGGCTTCGCGAGATCCTCTCGGGCAAGGGAGAGATCCGGCAGATCGATCGGCAGCGAGAGTTTGCGCGGTTTGCCATCTTCTGGATGCTCCTCACGATGGCAGCCTACGCCTATATCGGCGAGAAGGTGCCGTGGCTGATCCTCCACCAGCTCCTGCCCATGATCTTCGTCGCGGTCTATGCGATGACGACGAAGAAGGCAGTCATCGCCGCCGCGGCAAGCGTCTTCCTGGTCGTCATGATGTTCCATGTAGCGTTCACCCCCGCAGACATCAACGAACCCATCGTACAGGTGCAGAACTCCGAAGACCTGCGGGAGGTCTTTGCAAAGATCGATGCCTCGGACAGGGTAGCGGTCGCAACTGACAACTACTGGCCACTGCCCTGGTACTACCGGGGTGAGAACGCTTCGAAGCTCGCTTACTACAGCCAGAAGGTGAGCGAGGCGACGATATACGGAGGGGACTTCGATCTCGTGATCACCCATGACGGCGACACCTACCCGACCCTCGACGGCTACGTGAAGGAGACCTACCGGCTGAACTACTGGTTCTCGTACGACGAGAACAAAGACAGGCTGCTCGAGTACTACTTCCTGCGAGACGGGAAGGTAGGGAGCAGGAACATCGAGGTCTTCTCGAGGGTCCCTACGGCGACAACTGCATGAGACTCCGCCCGGGCGCTGGCCCGAAAATTTACTGTTTTTTACCAAAACGTGTACCGGCGGTCCGGAGCGGGTAGCGGTCCGATACCGACGCCGGGGCTCGGTTCCCCACCCTGTTGATACTCCACGTTCACCTTCGCCCATGCTTCACACCCGCCTGCGTCGAATCCCGGACGTGCGCGTGCCCTCCGGCCCCGTCACAGTTCGTGTGAGAAGACGGCGCTATTCCATACTGTCGCTACCCACGAAGACAGGGTGCTGTCCCTCTCAGAAGGAGGCGTTTCAATTTGCAGATATCCCGACCTGCTGAACCGCACGGAAACCCCTGGAGTCATAGATATAGCCAGGACGAAGAAGAAACCGGCGTAGAGGGACCCGGGAGATTGACCGCCCTCGGAATCCCGGAGAGGTCAGATACAGGGAGCAGGATCCGGGCAAAAAAATCCGGGTGCGAAAAGAGAGTTGACCGGGTTATCCGAGTTCGTCCCAGCCAGACTTTTTACGGTAGAGAACAACACCCACGACGATCAGGACGATGACAATCCCGGCACCGATGTAGACCAGGAGGTTTCCACCGAGGTTAAACCCTTCACCGATCTTCTCCCGAAGATTGTTTGCATCGGTCAGCGCTTCATTCGCCTTATTCTGGCTGTCAGCCGCCTTCGAGCGCGCCAGCGGGTAGTTTGCGGCGTTCAGGTTGTCCTGCGCCTGGGAGTAGAACTGGACGGCGCTCTCGCGCTTGGTCATGATGGCGACCACCTGCGGGTCGGCGCCCATGGAACGGTTCTCGACGAAGTAGGTGATCATCCCATCGAGGGACTCGATCGTCGCGGCGGTAGTGGCGACTTCCTTCTCGGCCCATGCCTTATCGAGGAGCGACTTCGCCTCGTCCATATTCTTCGTGGCTGTGGTGATGTAACTTGATGCCTGCGACGGACTTGCAGACGCAGCGCTGGTGAGCGCCTGGCTCGCAACGTTGTACTTGGCCTGTGCGGCAGAGACGTCCACACCCTTTGAGGCTTTGTCATCGATGTCGGCCTTCAGGGCCTTGAGGTTATTCTGCTGAGCAGAGAGCGAACCCTCAACCTGCGCCTTGCTCACTACATCGCGGGTTACCGAGTGCGTGTCCCTCACGGTGTCACCCTGCATGTGCTGGATCTTGATGACCTCGATCTTTCCGGCCGCCCCCGAGGGCACGCTGCCGCGCAACTGGACGTCCAGTTGAGTATCGTCTTCACCGTAGTTGACCTCATACTCCGTCAGGACCGGATAGTACCCGGCCCTCTTGGTGGTATAGATGGCAACGCCGTCACGGTAGATCTTGAAGTCCCAGGAAGGATTCGATAGGCCGGTGCTGAACTCGAACGTCTCATCGGTACCCCCGGTACCAGTACCGGTTGTGGCCATCTCATAGGTGAACACGTAACGCGCGGTCACCTGCTGGCCGGGCTCAAGAGCGCCGCTCGCCGGGTTGATAGTCTCTGTCTTGATATCGAAACCTGCCGCCGCCGATGCCACCTGCACGACACAGACCAGTGCCAGCAGGAACATGATCCATCTGATGTTTGCTTTCATTGCGTCTCCTCACTCAAACAGTGGCTCTATGCCGTCATCAAACATGGTTGAACGCTTTTCCTTTGATTTCAGGACATCTTCCTTCGTCGCCTTTGCGATCTCGAGGAGGTCGGTTATCCGGGGAGCGTTCCCTATCGTCGCAAGGACCACCACCGCGGCGATATAATCGCTCTGCACCGGGTAATCCCCACCACGCACCTCGACCCCGGCGATGTTCTCCTCCACCCAGCTCTTCGACTTTTCTACGCCCTTCCTGTCCATCTCATCCGGGGGGCCCGCAAGGAGAACAAGCCCCCGCTCCGCCGTCGAGTAGTCGCACGGCAGGGTGAGGCGCCCGAGCATGGCACGCCTGACGAGGGCGATGATCTTTGCCGACTTGTCCTCCCCGGTCAGCACCTCCTCGGTCTTCTCCTTCTTCCGCATCAGGCCGGAGAGGAACCCCTGCGACTGCTTCGTGCGAGGGCTGACCTTCTCGCTGATGGCGTATCCAACGGTGCTGATGCCGCCGCCGCGCAGGGTGTTGATGACCTCGCTCGAGTCCACGACCATCTCACCGACGCCCGCCTTGCCGACCTCGCCTGCGCGGAAGAGCACGCCGAACCTCCGGACAATCTCGTCGTTCAACCGGTTGTAGGCATCTTTGACGCTCTCGCCCTCATTCTTCCAGGCGCTGTTGTCAAAAATGAAAGTGTTGTCCGCCTCATTCACCAGGGTGCTCAGGGAACGGGCTGCATTATACGAATAGAGACGGCCTTCCTCAGGGGCTGGCAGGATGCCAATCGCGTAGACCGGTTCCCGGTAGATGCGCTTCAAGTGCCGGGCCAGGACCGGCGAGCCACCGGAGCCGGTCCCGCCGCCAAGACCGGCGATGATGACAAATGCATCGACATCGTGCGTCCCCCTCGAGTCGATGGCGTTGATGATCGCGTCAATCTCATCGGCAGTCACTCGTGCACCGGTTACGTTATCGGTCCCGACACCGTGGCCTTTGACCACCGTCTGCCCGATCAGGAGCCGGTCCTTTAATTCAATATTTTTAAGCCCCATCAGGTCGGTGCGTGCCGTGTTTACCGCGATGCCCCTGAAATTCTGGGTCTGCATCCGTTTATCCTGTTCAATGAACATATCAACGATTTTGCCCCCAGCCTGTCCGAATCCTATGAAGAAGACCCTCATTCAGCTTCACACCCTCATATTGCCTAATCAATAATATCGACGTTTATGTATAAAGACGTTGTATACTTTATAACCCAAAAGTGTTCTTATAATTTTCACACGTTGTGGTAAGTAATGAAGATCTGCGTTGTGGGGGGAGGTCTATCCGGTCTGGTCTCGGCTCTCGAACTTGCCGGAACACACCAGGTGGATCTCTTTGAGCAAAGGCCCATCCCGGGGGGCTGTCTCGGTTCGTACCGAATCGGCGATTACTGGATTGAGGAGTACTATCACCATTGCTTTGCCGGTGATACCAGCCTGCTCGGCCTCTTCGATAAATTGCAGATGACCGATCGGCTGGAGTGGCTTCACGGATCTACCGGCTACTACGTTGACGGGGTCATCCACCCGCTCACCACCCTGACCGAGATCCTGCGTTATCCCCATCTCACGCTCCTCGAGAAGGCCCGTCTCGGCCTGCTGACCCTGCGCTCCCGGCGGCTTGACGTGGCAGCGCTCGACGAGATCACCGCAAAGGATTTCATCCTCGACAACCTCGGCCCCGGCATCTATACCTCGTTCTTCGAGCCGCTCTTGAAAAGCAAATTCGGGGAGCGCCGTGACGAAGTCTCTGCAGCCTGGCTCATATCCCGTATCGCGATCCGGTCGGACCGGGGTGCCGGGGGCGAGCGCCTGGGCTATCTGAAAGGAGGGTTCCAGCACTTCATAGCACGGCTCGAGGAAGAGGCGACGGGACAGGGCGCCTCGATCATGCTCGACTCCCCTGTTAAGGAGATCCGGCGGGAGGGTGATGGTTGGCTTGTCAAAGGTGAGGCCTACGACGCAGTCGTATCGACACTCCCGCCGCAGGTGACCGCGGACCTCGCCGGCCTTGATATCGCCCCGGTGCCCTACCAGGGCGCCGCCTGTATGACCCTCGCGCTCGACCGCGACGTGACCAACGGCATATACTGGCTGAACATGAAGGATGCGGCCCCGTACGGTGCGGTGGTCTCGCACACCAACTTCGCCCCGCTCTCGTGGTACGGCGAACATATCGTCTACCTTGCATCCTACTTCGCCGGCCGGCTCCCGGAAGGCTTTGAGCAGTCGATGCTCACGGACTTTTGCCGGCGGTTTTCCGTCAGCGAGAAGGAGGTGCACTGGCACCGGCTTGCAGTCGACCCATACGCAGGGCCGGTGTACACGACAGGGCTCCGGAGCCGCCTGCCCGCCTACGAGGAACACGGCCTCTTCCTCGCCGGGATGTTCAGCCCCCCAAACTATCCCGAGCGGAGTATGAACGGTTCGGTCGTCGCCGGACAGGAAGTGGCAAGAAGGGTTCTCGCGAGGTACCCGGATGCGTGAGATCGAGGTGAGCGCCGTCCTGCCGGTCTACAACGACCTCTCCGCGCTCAAGACCGCCATACCGCAGTCGCTTGAGGCGCTGGAGGCGATCGCGCCAGGGCAGTTCGAGCTGATCGTCGCCGAGGACGGGAGCACCGACGGAAGCACCGAATTCGTCAGGGAGTATGAGGCTAAGGACCCCCGGGTTCGCCTGCTGCATTCGGACGAGCGGCTCGGGCGGGGTCGGGCGCTCAACCGTGCGTTTACCAGAGCAGAGGGATCGATCGTCTGCTACTACGACGTCGACCTCGCCACCGACATGCGGCACCTCGCAGAGCTGATTGGCACCGTGCGGGAAGGCTACGATATCGCAACCGGCTCCCGCCTCCTCCCTGAGAGCGATATCAACCGGAGCGGCGGGAGAGAGATCGCGAGCCGCGGCTATAACATGCTCGTCCGGACGATCCTCGGGAGTTCGCTCCACGACCACCAGTGCGGGTTCAAAGCGTTCCGGCGCGACCACCTCCTTGACCTGCTCCCGTCAGTGACCGCGGGCCACTGGTTCTGGGACACCGAGGTGCTGGTGCGGGCACAGAAGAACGGGTACCGGGTACAGGAGTTCCCCGTTCAGTGGCGGCAGGGAGAGGGAACGACAGTGCGTAGAAAAGATGTTGTCGAGATGGGATCGGCGATCGTGCGTCTCTGGTGGCGGCTTCATGTGGAAGAAGGTTAGCGCTGTCGTCCTCCCCACCCTGCTCGCGGTCGGGATCGTTATGTACATGCTCTACCGCGTGTGGGACGACCTCCTGCTGACGCTCGAACACGCCGTGATACCCTTCCTCTTTGCCGCCATCGGGATCTGCGTTATTGCCTGGGTCCTCCGGGGGTTCCGGTACCAGTTCATCCTGCAGGGGCTTGACATCAGGAAGAGCCTCGGCTTTGCGACCGCCTGCATCTTCATCTCCCAGACGGCCAACCTCATCGTTCCCGCACGTCTCGGCGACCTTGTGCGAATGCTCATCTTGAAGCACGAGGGCGACGCCACCTACTCACAGGGGTTCTCGTCACTCATCGTCGAGCGCGTCTTTGATGTCCTCATGATCGCGGTGCTCGGGGCCGTCGCGCTCCCGTTCGTCCTCGCCGTTCTCGACGTTCCCGACTGGTTCGTCACGGCCATCATCGTCCCCCTCGTCGCGGGAGGCATCTTCTTCGCCGTCCTCCTCTGGTCAGGCAGGATGAAGTCCGAGAACCGGATCGTCGTTACCATCCAGAGGATGCTCGACGAGGTGAAGCGGGCCTCCCTCAATCCCCGGGCCCTTGTTACGCTCAGCGGCTCATCGCTCCTCATATGGCTCGTCGACGTGCTGGTCTGCTTCGCAGTCGTCCTGATGTTCCAGGAGCCGGTCCCATTCGGCATCGTCATCCTCGCGATCGTCATCGGCAACCTCGTCAAGGCGGTACCGGTCACCCCGGGAGGGGTGGGGACCTACGAACTCGCGCTCGCGCTGACCTTCGGGCTCGCGGGAACACCGGCAGCCACGGCGACGCTGATCGCGGTCGTCGACCACCTGATCAAGAACCTGGTCACGCTCATCGGGGGCGTTGGGTCGATCTACTACTTCGGCGACTGGTCTATTGACCTCTTGAAGAAGGCATTTTCCAGGGAGATCGAGAAGGAGGAGACGTTTGGCGGGTGAACTCGCCGTCCAGGTCCTGTTCTGGCTTGCGGTCGTCAAACTGCTCCAGCTCGGCACCTGGCCGGCGCTCGACCGCACCCTCGGCAACCTCGCGGCCGCCGCCGCATACCCGGCATCGGTCCTCCTCTTCACCCTCGGGTCCTGGTACTGCGGCCTGTTGGGCCTTCCGGTCTGGCTCGCTCTCCTGCCGTTCCTCGCCGCTATCGCCCTCGCCGGGGCGCGGGGGTTCTATGGGAGGGAGCGCCTGCGACCGGCACTCACCTGGGACCTCGCCTTCCTGATCCCCTTCCTCTTCATGCTCGAGGTGCGCTGGATCAACCCGACCATCTCTTACGCCGAGAAGTTCATGGACCACGCAATCCTCGCGTCGATCATGCGGCAACCGATCGTCCCGCCGCTCGACCCCTGGTACGCGGGGGGGACGCTGGACGTCTACTACTACCTCGGCTACTGGATGAGCGGGGTGCTCGGGCTCACGGCCGGGGTGCCCTCGACGGTCACGTTCAACCTCGTCCTCCCGACCGTGCTCGGCCTTGCCGTTGTCTCGCTCTACGCCCTCGGGCATCTCCTCCTTGATCGTCACCGGTGGCTCCCGGTGCTTGCCCTCTTCATCCCGAACCCATCGGCAATCTACCACATCATTATCGGAGATTCCTGGTTTGACGTCCTCTGGGGGAGCACCAGGACAATCACAAACACCATCAACGAGTATCCCATCTTCTCGATGCTCTGGGGCGACGTGCACCCGCACGTGATGAGTTTCTTCAACCAGGGGTTCCTGCTCTTCCTCCTGGTCTTCGCTTACCTGCGGTGGGGGACCCTCTCAATGCGGGGGCGGGTACTCCTCTGCGGGCTTGCCGCCCTCTCTCTCGGATCCATGCCCGGGTTTAACTCCTGGGACGTGCTGGTCTACGCCCCGGTCACCCTGGTCTTCGGCCTCCTGGTCTGGCGGCGCTACGGGAGCCTCACGTGGGACAGGGCAAAGTCCTGGATGGTGCTTGCGGTGGTGCCGCCGCTTGCAATCCTGACGTACCTCCCGTTCTACCTGCAGCTCAACAGTCCCGGCATCGAGGGGATCGAGATCGTCCCGACGCCCTCCGCCCCGGTGGAGTTTCTGCTGGTCCACGGACTCTTCCTTGCGGTGCTGCTCGCCTATTGCGCTCCCGAGATCAGGAAGCGCCCCTACCTCCTCCTTGCCGCGGTGCCGCTCCTGCTCGCCGGCTATCCGGCCGCAGCCATCGCCGCCGTCCCGTTAGTCTACCTCGTCGTTCGCCGCCGGTTCTCGGCTACCGATACGCTCGCCATCCTCGGGCTCGCGATCATCCTCGTGACAGAGATCATCTACCTCGTGGACAACATGGGAGAGACCTACTTCCGAATGAACACGCTCTTCAAGTTCTACCTCCCCGCCTGGTTCCTGATGGGGACGGCAAGCCTCTCCATCATCGGAAAGTGGCTTCAGGGCGCCGGAATAGAAGACCGCATACCTGCCGGGATAAGGAAAGGGTTGCCGATCCTGGTCGTGGCGCTCCTCCTCATCGCACCCTCCGCTATCAACATCGACTTCGGCTACGGGAGCCGGACCCTCGACGGGGCGGCGTACCTCGAAGGCTCGCACCCGGGGGATGCGGCAGCGATCGCATTCCTCCGGGACCTTCCCGGGGACCACATCATCATCGAGGCGGAGGGCGGCGATTACACCTACTACTCCCGGGTTTCGTCGTTCTCCGGCATCCCGGCGGTCATCGGGATGCCATTCCACGAGTACATGTGGCGGGGCGACGAGGGGAGAATAGGCCAGCGAAGTGCCGACGTGCGGGCCATATACGAACAGCCGTCGCGGACCACCGACCTTGCGCGGGCCTACAACGCCACGCTCCTTTACGTAGGTGCAAGCGAGCGCGATCGTTACACCATCTCAATCCCGACGGAAACGCTCGAACTCATCTATGATAGAGAAGGGGTCCAGATATACAGGATTCCAGCGTAGTGCCACTGGAGACTGCGCTCATGCGGGCAGGCACGAGAATACCAGAATAGTACCCCTCTTTGCAGGGTCGAATGACAAACCTTTATCCCTCCTCCTATTGACATAATAGAGCGCATTCGATCAGCTACGCTACTGATGAATGATGACGGAACAGTCGACATCTGTTCCCGAAAGAGGCGAGTAATGGCAAAGGCATATGTAAAATTCGAGATTCCGGAAGAGATCCAGAATAAGGCCCTTGAAGCCCTTGAGATTGCAAGAGACACCGGCAAGGTGAAGAAAGGGTCCAACGAGGCGACAAAAGCAGTCGAACGGAACATCGCCCAGCTGGTTCTTATCGGTTCGGACGTTGAGCCTGAAGAGATTGTAATGCATCTGCCGCCGCTCTGTGAAGAGAAACAGATTCCTTTCGTCTACATCACGAAGCAGAACGATATCGGCTCCGCCAGTGGTCTTGAAGTCGGCTCGGCAGCCGCCGCTATCGTTAAGTCCGGTAAGGCAAAGGATCTCGTCGACGAGATCGCGAAGCAGATTGCTGCACTGAGAGCGTGAGGGACAAATTATGGCAAACGACGGAACGCCCGCAGAAGTTATCGAGATCATCGGCATGACCGGTATGCATGGCGAAGCCCAGCAGGTGAAGTGCCGGGTCCTCGACGGTCCGAACAAGGGGCGGATCATCACCCGCAACACCGTGGGTCCTATCAGGGAGGGAGACATTCTCTCGCTGCTCGAGACCGAACGTGAGGCCAAGAAACTCTCGAGGCGGTAACCATGGTCGATAAATATGTCTGCAGTTTCTGTGGAGAGACCCTGGAACCCGGCACCGGCAAGATGTTCGTCAAGAGGGACGGGACCATCTACTACTTCTGCAGCACCAAGTGCCAGAACAACTACAGGCTCGGCCGGATACCGCGCCGCGTGGAGTGGACCGCGGCCGGACGCAAAGCCCGCGGCAAAGAGTGATCCGGCATGGATCGCTCCTTTGTGATGGTCAAGCCCGACGGCGTCCAGCGCGGACTCGTCGGGGAGATCGTCTCCCGGTTCGAGGCCAAGGGACTCAAGCTCGCAGGAGCGAAACTTGAGCTCCTCCCCGAGGGACGGGTCATTGAGCAGTACCGGGAACACCTGGAGAAGCCTTTCTTCCCGGGCCTGAAAGCCTACATCATGAGCGGACCCTGCTTCCTGATGGCCTGGGAGGGCAAGGGTGCAGTCGCGGTCGTCCGCAGCATGATCGGCGCCACAAACCCCGCCGAGGCTGCACCGGGTTCCATCCGCGGCGACTTCGCTCTCGACATCGGCCGGAACGTGATCCACGCATCCGACTCTCCCGAGAGCGCCGCCCGTGAGCTCGGCATCCACTTCGCACCCGGCGAACTGGTCGATTACCCGAAGATCGACGAGTCCGTCCTCTACGAGTGAGTGCCGGCGGAAAAACAACTTTTTTATCGGTTCCGCGTGAGAGCAGGGCACCGCAAGCCGCCACGGGAGTACCCTCAGTGCTCACTCTGCACCGTCGGGACCTGCAGCGAAAAAAACCCTCACCAACGTGGGTTTCCAGAGAAACGGATCGATCGTCCTGTCCGCAAACCACAAGTGCTAATATCGGACCTGTCGCATACCTGATCGCGAATGGCGGATCTCCTGAGTTTTGTGCTGCTGAGTTTCTCTTCGGTCATCATCGTAGTGAACCCGCTCGCAGCCACCCTGATCTTCGTCTCCCTCACCGGCACGATGGACCAGGCAGCGAAGCTCAAGGTCGCGCGTGACGCGAGCCGGTTCGCCCTGATTATCCTGTTGATATTCACCGTCGCAGGCGGCTGGATCCTGCAGCTCTTCGGCATCTCCATCGAAGCGTTCCGTATCGCAGGCGGCCTCCTCCTCTTCGGGATCGGTATGGACATGGTCTATGCAAAGACCTCACGGACGAAGATGACCGCCACCGAGAAGTACGAAGGACAGGACACGGACGATATCGCCGTCATGCCACTTGCGGTTCCGATGATCACGGGACCCGGCGCAATCGCTTCCGTGATCGTACTGATGAACGAGGCGATGGTGATGAGCATCGCCGCAATCGCCATCGTGCCGCTCGCCGCAGTCACAGCTGTCGGGATCACTTACTACATGATGCAGAACTCCGAGATCATCGTCCGGCGCATCGGCCAGCGGGAGTTCCGTGCCGTCAACCGGCTGATGGGTATGCTCCTGATTGCGATTGCGGTCCAGTTCATCCTCATCGGGATCAGATCTGCGTTCCCCATACTCACCGGAGGTCCCACATGACACCGGATCGTGCGCTCACCGGGGTGGTCCTGGTCGGCAGTTGCCTCATTGCAGGCGGGATCCTCATCGGAGCAGAGATATTCGCGGTCGATCTCCCGTTCGCCCCGTACGTCATGGTGACACTCGCCACGCTCGTCGTTCTCGGCGCTGCCGCGCTCGTCCTCTCCTGCCTGGAACGGGACGAGAGTCCATCCCGACAATGACGAAGATAGCGCTCGCCCAGGTTGCCGGCGGCCGGGGCGGTCCGGCCGCGGTGCTTGATGCGGCCGGTCGGATCGTCGAGGAAGCCGCAACGGCTGGAGCGTCGCTCGTCTGTTTTCCCGAGCAGTTTGTGACCGGGTGGTCCCCGAAGATGCCTCCCGGGTCCGGAGAACCCCTGGACGGCCCGCTCAGCGCCGCATTCGGGCAGATGGCGCAAGAGAACGGCATCGCGGTTGCAGGATCGATCGTCGAAGCGGCGGGCGGGCGTCGCCCCAGAAACACCGTCGTCGTGCTCGATGCAGGCGGCGAACCCCTCGCCGATTACGCAAAGACTCACCTCTTCTCTCCTGACGGGGAAGACTGCAACTACACTGCAGGCGACCGCATCGCCACCTTCGCCGCCGGCGGGACGACGTTCGGGCTTGCCGTCTGCTACGACCTCCGGTTCCCGGAACTCTTCCGGATCTACGCGCTCGCCGGGGTCGAGTGTATGCTGGTACCGGCCGCGTGGCCCTGCTGCCGGCTCTCCCACTGGGAGACCCTGCTCCCTGCACGGGCTCTCGAGAACCGGTATTACGTGGCCGGGATTAACACGGCCGGTGGGCCGGGCGAAGCCTACTGCGGGGGGTCGCTCGCTGCCGATCCGGACGGTGCCGTCATCGCCCGGTGCGGGGCCGGCGAAGAACTCCTCATCGTGGAACTCGATCCTGCGGCGGTTCATGAGGCACAATCTGCGCTTCCTTCACTTTCGGACCGCAGAAGCGACCTTTATCACAGACTACTCTCTAAATTGTAGAGATATTCCATGCGGGGTGACCAGCACGTATCTCTCAGTCTCGCGACAGCGGGGCTCTTCATCGCTCCCTGGGTCACCGTCCTCGACCCGGTCCTGAGCGCCGTCCTCCTCTTCGGCGTCTTCGTCGGATCGCTTGCACCGGACGCTGATGCCGCCGATGCGGCGATATTCAACGGCCGAATCGGTGGGATGAAAGGGAAGAGGGGGCAGGCCTTAAACGGCGTTGCAGTGGTACTTCCGATCTTCGGCTATACCATCAGGTATCTCATCTACTACCCGCTCTCCCTCATCTTCTCGCTGCTCCTCCGGAAGAGTTACCAGCACCGGCACCGGGGGCTGCTTCACTCGTTTTCGGGCGTCGGGTTGACCTCTCTGATCCTCTCCGGCTACCTGGCCCTCATCCTCACCTGGCTTGGGTGGCCTCTCGCGCTCCTCCCCGCGTTTGGGGGCGCATTCTTTGCAGGGTGCGTCCTTCACCTCATGGAGGACACCTGCACCCCGGCCGGCGTCGCCTGGCTCTACCCCTTCTCCCGGCGGCGGATGGCGGGCCGCGTCCGGACACAGGGAGATTTTGAGGTGCGACCGGTGGCTTTCACCATCGTGCTCGTGTCAGCGGCGGCCGGTCTGCTCATCACACCGTTCGTGACCCCCGTACCACTGGAGGCTCTCAGGCTTCTTGCGCTCGTCGGAACTCCACTCCTCTGGCTGCTCTTCATGCTCATCTGCCGCGCAAAACCGCAATGTCGCCGATGAAGCGCTCCTGTCCCGGTCCCGGATACCATATCTATACGTATCCAGACGATCAACGATTTTTCCATGTACCGTCTCGTCTGCGTTCACTGCGGTGCGACCTACACACCGGACCAGATCATCTATACATGCAACCGCTGCGGACACCTGCTGGCCGTCGAATACGACCTGGACGGCATCGACGTCTCCCGGGAAGAATGGAACCGGCGCCCCCTCTCGGTCTGGCGCTACCGCGAGATCCTCCCGGTCCGGGGCGAACCGGTCTCTCTCCAGGAAGGAGGCACTCCGCTCTACCACCTAAAGAAGATAGGTGAAGAACTCGGTCTCCCCGAACTCTACGCCAAACACGAAGGGATGAACCCAACGGGCTCGTTCAAGGACCGCGGCATGACCGTGGGTGTCAGCATGGCCCGCGAACTCGGGATGACGAGCGTCGCCTGCGCAAGCACCGGAAACACCTCAGCAAGCCTCGCTGCCTACGCGGCGAAGGCCGGCATCCCCTGCGTCGTCCTCCTGCCTGCGGGAAAAGTGGCCCTCGGCAAGGTCGCCCAGGCGCTGATGCACGGTGCGCGGGTCATCTCCATCCGCGGCAACTTTGATCGAGCGCTCGAGATGGTACACGAGCTCTGCATCAGCCAGGGCCTTTATCTCTTAAACTCGGTCAACCCCTATCGCCTGGAGGGTCAGAAGACCATCGGGTTTGAGGCTATCGACCAGCTCGGCGGCGAGGTGCCCGACAGGATGGTCCTCCCGGTCGGGAACGCGGGCAACATCTCCGCGGTCTACAAGGGGCTTCGGGAACTCGAGGCGCTCGGGTTCATCGACCGGCTGCCGATGATGACCGGCATCCAGGCAGCGGGTTCACAGCCGCTGGTGAAGGCGATCAGCGAAGACCTCGATGAACTTATCCCTGAACCCTCGCCCGAGACCATTGCGACCGCAATCCGGATCGGCGCCCCGGTGAACGCGGAGAAGGCACTCGTCGCCGTCCGTGCCACCGGCGGGACGGCAGCGGCCGTGACCGACCAGGAGATCCTTGCCATGCAGCGAGATCTCGCGAGGAAAGAAGGCATCGGGGTCGAACCCGCCTCAGCAGCCTCGGTTGCGGGAATCCGGAAACTTGCCGAACTCGGCATGATCGATAAGGATGAGCGGATCGTCTGTGTGGTGACCGGTCATCTCTTAAAAGATCCTGAAACGGTGGTACGACAATGCGAGCCCCCCCTCGAGATCGACGCGGACCTGCACTCGTTGCTCTCTGCCTTGCGCTGATACTGACCTGCATCCCGGCGGCGGCCGAAGAGGCCACCTTCCGGGTGCTCCCCGGCGGCACCGCCTACGAGGCCTCGGTCCAGGTGACCGGCACCGAACACACGTTCTGGACCCCGGGTATGATGGGGGAACGGGTCCCGTTGCAGGTCGAGGAACTCAAGGTGCTCGGCCCCTCGGGCCCGGTCGAGTATCAGGAGGCGGGCCGGGGCGTCATCACCTTCCCGGATGGCAACTACACGGTCACCTACCAGGCCCCGGTGAGGGATAACCACTTTGTCGCGGCATTCAATACGCCGTACGCCGTAACCATCACCCTCCCCGAGGGGTTCGACGTCAGAAACCCGCTCATCGGCATGATCAGCCCCGGAGGGGTCGTCTCCACCGGGCCGAACGAGACAACGGAGATCGCCTGGGACCAGATTGCGGTCGCTGAGGTCCGTTTCTACACGCCCGACCGCGAGATCCTGCTCACTGCCTTCGGCACCATATGGCTCGTGGTCGCGCTCGTCCTGATCCTTCCTTTCCTTCTCTCGCGAAGGAGGAAGGATGGATGATCGAGATAGTCATCGCATCGTTCCTGATCGGGTTCTCCGGGGCTGCTTCACCAGGCCCCATGACCGCCTCGGTCCTCGGCCTCGGGTCGCGGCGGCCGGGGCCGTTCGTTGCAGGGCTGGTCGCGGGACACGGTATCCCCGAAGCGGTCATGGTCGTGGCTATAGCCTTCGGTGTCCGCGACGTTCCCTACATTGACCTCGTTGCCCTCCTCGGCTCGGGCGTCCTCATCGCGCTCGGTATCGGGCAGTTCCTCCGGGCGGGAGAAGCCGTCGTCGTGAAAGACGAAACCCCGGTACCGGTCGCCTTCGGGGTGGCCTGCACGCTCGGCAACCCCTACTGGTGGGTCTGGTGGCTCACGTTCGGCGTCGGTTTTCTCGCGCTCCACCCGTCGTTTGCCGCGTTCTACATCGGGCACATCGGTGCGGATATCGTCTGGCTCGGGCTCCTCGCTCTTGCAGTCTCACGGGGAGCGAACGTTCTCGGGCCCCATTACAAAAAAGTGGTCCAGGCGAGCGGACTCGCCATGGTGCTCTTCGGGTTGTACTTTATTCTGACGATCCTTTCCGCTTGATGTCGATGCCGAACCGCTCGGCATTTGCATCGGCGATCGCCTGGATATTCGCGATCACGCCGTCCTGCCGGGTGGGCTTGAAGAGGTGCCGGAAGCGCTTCTGTTTTGCGAGGTACTCCTCGACGGGTTTGCGCATCACCTTCTTCGCCTTCACCACCTCCCCATCGACCATCTCGTAGTTCACCCAGAGACCGGTCTCGATGGCAAGTTTAGCCATCGAGAGCGTCTCTCCGGACTCAAAACCCCATCCCGTGCAGCAGGGGGTATGTACCTGGATGTAGCAGGGCCCGGGGGTGTTAATCGCGCGCTCGACCTTCTGGACGAAGTCGTTTGGGTAGGCAATCGAGGCGGTCGCGACGTATGGCGCGCCGTGAGCGGCGAGGATCCTGGGCATATCCTTCTTCTGGTGCTGATTGCCGAGCGAGCACTTCCCTGCAGGACTCGTCGTGGTGCTCGCGCCGTAGGGTGTCGCACCCGACCGCTGGATGCCCGTGTTCATGTAGGCCTCGTTGTCGTAGCAGATGTAGGTGATGTCGTGACCCCGTTCGAAAGCGCCGCTGATGCAGAGCACCCCGATATCGAGCGTGGACCCGTCGCCGCCGATGCAGACGACCTTCTCACTGCGCCCCTGCTTCTTTAGCGAGGCCTCGATGCCTGATGCAACCGCTGCATTGTTCTCGAAGAGCGAGTGGATCCAGGGGACCCCCCACGCGGTCTCCGGATAGGGTGTGGAGAAGACCTCCATGCATCCGGTCGCGGCGGCGATGATGACATTCTTTCCTGTCGCTTTGAGAAGGAGCCGGGCCGCAAGCGCCGGACCGCACCCTCCGCACGCCCGGTGCCCGGCCGAGAGAAGCTCGCATCCCTGCTCTACTTCAGCCATTCAGAGCACCTCCGTGCGTAATCCATAAAACATGTCTCCTTTCCCCTTCTCGGCGAGGTCGACGACCGCAGCGATATCTCGCTTCCTCACATCGCGCCCGCCGAGGGCGATGATGTAGTCGTATACAGCCTGATTGGAACCGCTGAGTGCCGCTTTCACCTCGGTGCCGACCGCCCCCCCGCTGCCGAGCGATATGTTCTTGTCGAGTACCGCCACCGTCGAGACACCTTTGAGCGCATCCGCGATCTCCGGGGCAGGGAACGGCCGGAACATCCGGATGTTCAAGAGCCCCACTTTCTTGCCTGCGTCGCGCATCTCATCGACGGCGTCCTTTGCAGTACCGCAGATGGAGCCCATGGCAACAAGTGCGGTATCGGCGTCATCGAGGCGATACCCCTCCACGAGAGCAGAGTAATCCCTGCCGAACTGCTCGCCGAACTCGCGCCCCGCTTTCACGAACGCCTCTTTGGCACGATACTGTGCCTGATCGATCTCATACCGGAACTCGGTGTAGTACTCGGGCGTCGCATACATCCCAAAGCTCAGCGGCGCTTCAGCGTCCAGCCGCTGGTATGGGTTAAAGGCCGGCAGATAGGCATCCACCTCCTCCTGTGTGGGGAGGGCAACCGGCTCGTAGGTGTGCGAGAGGATGAACCCGTCGAAGCAGACGAACGCCGGGAGGAGGATGTCATGGTCTTCGCAGACTTTATACGCGATCATGTGGAGATCGGCAGCCTCCTGGTTGTCTTCCGCGTAAAATTGCAGCCATCCCGAGTCACGCAGGGATATCGAGTCCTGCTGGTCGTTCCAGATCGAGAGCGGCGCGCCGAGCGAGCGGTTCGCGATCGTCATCACGATCGGCTGGCGCATCCCCGCCGCGTTGAAACAGACCTCGAACATCAGGGCGAGGCCCTGGGACGTCGTTGCCGAGTAGACCCGGGAACCTGCCGCGCTCGCGCCGAGGCAGGCAGAGAGGGCCGAGAACTCGCTCTCGACGGTTATGTATTCAGCATCGAGTTCGCAGTTCGCCACCATCTGGGCAAGGTCCTCGACGATGTGCGTCTGCGGCGTGATCGGATAGGCTGCAATCACCTGTGGTCGGCACCGTTTCACAATCTCGGCCACCGCATGCGACCCTTCCATAAATTCCAGCATTATTTCTCCTCCTTCTCCATCCGGATCGATTTCTTCGGGCAGACTTCCTCGCAGATTCCGCAGCCCTTGCAGTAATCGAGGTCCGGCTCGAACGTGCCCTCCTCAGTCTCGCGGACGCACCCTTCCGGACATACCATGGCGCACATGCCGCACTTAGAGCATTTCTCAGGCTCAAAAACCGGTTTGAAAACCCTCCAGGCACCCGTCTTGTTCTCGAGCGCCCTGCCCGGCGGCGAGGCGCAGCCGACCCGTAGCGCCATCAGAGAGCACCCCCGACCAGGTTATATGCGCGCTCTGCTGCCCTGACGTTCTTATCAGCCATGCTCCCGGAGAACCGGCTGCGCAGTGCATGTTCGAGCGCTTCAAGCTTGATCTCGCCGGTGGCTGCAGCGAACGCGCCCATCAGGGTTGTATTGGTGATGGGCACGCCCAGTTCTTCGAGCGCGATGGTGGTCGCATCGACGGCGTAGACCTTCACGCCCTCCGGGACCCGGGCATCGAAGTCGGGCTTCTCGGTGTTGACGATGGCGATACCGCCTGCAGTCATGCCCTTGAAGACATCCACATCCCCGATCAGGGTCGGATCCTGCACGATGATGTAGTCAGGCTCGTAGACCTGGCTGCGCAGCCGGATCTTCTCATCACTGAAGCGGACGAACGCCTGAACCGGGGCACCACGCCGCTCCACGCCGAATGCCGGGAATGCCTGGGAATACACACCGCCCTCAAACGCCGCAAACGCAATGAGTTCGGCGGCGGTCACGGAACCCTGACCACCCCTGCCATGAATGCGTAACTCTCTCAAACAAAAACCCCCTTTAAATCTTAATGATTAATAATATAAATACCCCGGCACTCCGTCCGCAACCGCCCTGCGGATGCAACGCACCCAAAAAAAACGCAGAATCTCCCGCTCAATCCCGGGAGCGATCCTGCGCGTCAAAGCCTGCCGTAGTCTCGGCACCGATTAGAATCAATTCTATTAAATATAAGCCATTCACAAAACACAAATGTTAATAATTGGTGATTTCCGTGATAGAGAATCCTGTGATGGTATCCCGGGGCCTGGCGCCGATCTGCTGCATCCTCATCCTTGCCGCATTCTGTGTCGTGCCCGTCTGGGCAAACGATGCCGCCGTTTCCCGTGAGGTTGACCGCTCTTCGGTCCCGGTCGGCGACGAGGTTCTGGTGACGTTGTCGGTCGACAGCCTGAGCGTCGGCGGTGTCGTGGAGACGATACCGGAGGGTTTTGCGTTCCTTGAGACATCCTATCCGATGGAAAAATACGGCGTATCCGGACAGACACTGACGTTTGCGGTGATCGATGAGCGCGAGATCACCTACCGGGTCCAGGCAAAGACCGCCGGCTCCTGGACGTTTGCCGGGAGGTGGATCGATGCCGTCGACAAGACCGAAGACGCGATCTCTCCGACTGTGGTGAGCGTCGGATCCGGGGTAGCAGCAACCGGCGCAGCGCCCGCGGACGCCGGGCAGGCACCCGGCCCGACCAGTGCGGGAGGCGCGCCCTGGGTGGTCATCCCGGCCCTTACAGCCGCGGCCGTTGCTGCCGGCACGTACGCCGCACACAAGAAGCGGTGACCTGCCGGCCGTTCGTTACACCGTCTCTTCCACCCAGTGGCCCGACCGCACCTCGACCGTCGTCGGCGCCGCAGGGAGGGGCAGTCTCTCCAGAGATGCACAGGGTCCCGTAAGCGAGGCGTCAACGAGTCTCCGGGTGTAGGGGTGCGAGGGGCGATCGAGGACGTCGGCGGTCCTGCCGATCTCCACGATCCTTCCTTCCAGCATGACGGCGACGCGACTGCTCATCGCCCGGGTGACGCCGAGGTCGTGCGAAATGTAAAGGCAGGTCATGCGGTAGTCGTGCCCGAGGTCGCGGATGAGGTTGAGGATCTGGGCCTGGACGGAGACGTCCAGGGCCGACGTGGGTTCGTCGGCCACGAGAAACCTCGGTTTGAGAGCGAGAACGCGGGCAAGGACCACCCGCTGGTTCTGGCCGCCTGAGAGTTCATAGGGCCGGCGGTTCAGGTGCTCCTCGTTCAACCCCACCTCTTCGATCAGTTCCCGCACCCTCCGGTCGATATCGGTCCTGCTCCCCATCCGGTGGATCTTCAGTGGCTCAGCAACGCTCTCGCGGACCCGCATCCGCGGGTTGAGAGAGGTGTAGGCGTCCTGGAAGATCATCTGCATTCGCGGCCGGAAACACCTGAGTTCGCTCCTGGAGAGGGCGGTGACGTCGGTCCCGTCGACCACGATCCGGCCCCTGTCCGGCTCGACGAGGCGGAGGATCGAACGGCCGAGCGTCGTCTTCCCGCACCCGCTCTCGCCGACGAGACCGAGGGTCTCGCCCTCCTCGATCCGGAACGACACCCCGTCCACCGCCCGGACCACCCTCCGGCGGATGAAGCCCGTCGAGAAACAGGTCTCAAGATCAGTAACCTCAATCATAGAGCATACACCGTGCATAATGCCCGGACCCGACCTCGACGAGTCCGGGGTGTTCCCTGCTACAGTTCTCGACCGCGCAACCGCACCGGGGCGAGAACCGGCAGCCGGACGGCAGGGTGATGAGCGAGGGGGCCGAGCCAGGGATCGGCTGCATCCCCCGTTCCGGGAGGGAGGCGAGGAGACCCCGGGTGTACGGGTGGGCCGGATCCCCGAGGACCTCTTCCGCCCCGCCTATCTCGACGATCTCGCCTGCATACATCACCGCGACCCGGGTGGCGAGGTCTCCTGCGGTCTCGATGTCGTGGGTGATGAAGAGGACGGAGTGGTCCCGGTCGATCTCCGAGAAGAGGTCGACGATCCCCCGTTTGGTGACGGCATCCAGCCCTTTCGTGGGCTCGTCCGCGATGAGGAGGTTCGGACGGCACGCGAGCGCAGTGGCGATGAGCGCCCTCTCCCGCATCCCACCGCTGAACCGGTGGGGATACTCCCCGGCCATCCTGACCGGATCGGGTATCCCGACGGCGTCGAGCAGCTCCACCGCCCGCTGCCGGGCGTCGGGCCCGCTCAACCCCTGGTGGAGGATGACCGCCTCTGCAATCTGGGTCCCGACCGTGTATACCGGGTTGAGGGAGGTCCCCGAGTTCTGGAGGACGATCCCGATCTCCCGCCCCCGTACCCTCTGCATCTCGGCCTCCGGAAGGGAGAGGAGATCGCGGCCGCGGTAGCGGATCTCCCCCTCGATGATGGTGTTGGGCTGGAGGAGACGAAGGATCGCCATGCCGAGCACGGTCTTCCCCGACCCGGTCTCGCCGATGAGACCGAGGGTCTCCCGCGGGTATATCTCGAGATCCACGGTATCGGAAGCCCGGACCAGCCCTTCCGGAGTGGGGAACCCTACTTTGAGCCCCCGGACTTCAAGGAGTGCGTCGCTCATCGCCGTCATACCCGCATCACCCGGAGTCTCGGATTGATCTCGTCTTCGCAGGCATACCCCAGCCACGCAAGAGCAAGAGAGATGAGCGTCACCGCAAGGCCCGGCGGGATCAGCCACCACCAGAGGCCGAGGATCATCGCCCCGTTCTGGCTCGCCCGGTTGATCATCTGACCCCAGTCCACGACGCTCGGGTCCGTGATGCCGAGGAATCCGAGGCCGATCCCGATCAGCATGAAGTGCTGGGCGGAGGTGACGAACTTGACGCCGGCCAGGGGGAGGACGCCCGGAAGGATATGTCGTGCCATGATGTAGCCGTCGCCGGCGCCGAGCGCTCTTGTCCCGACGACGAAGTCGGCGACCGCCAGGGAGAGGACCTGCGACCGGATCAACCGCACGCCCTGGAAACTACCTAAAAGACCCATAAGGACCGCGATCAGGTAGATCCCCGGCCGAAAGAACGTCGTGAGGATGAGCAGGAGCGGAAAGATCGGGATGGTCATCGCCACGTCGAGGAGGCGCATGACGGCTTCGTCGATCAGGCCGCCGTAGTACCCCGATACGATGCCGGCAGCCGTGCCGACGGTGACAGCGATGGCGGCTCCGACGAAGCCGAGGAGTAGCGTCGCCCTCGTGCCCCAGATGAGCCCGCTGAAGATGTCCTGGGCGAGGTCGTTCGTCCCGAGCAGGTGGTCCCGGTCGGGGGGGGAGAGCGGTGCGCCCGTGATCGCGTGAGGGTCATAGGGCGCGATCACCGGGGCCAGGAGAGCGACCGCACAGTATGCGAAGACGATGCCGAGGCTTGCGGCAAGGACGATCTTTTTATGCATCGTCACCCACCTGCACACGCGGATCGACGAGGGGGTAGATCAGGTCGGCGGCGATATTCGCCGCGATGACAAAGAGCGTGTCGATCAGCAGGATCCCCTGGAGCAGGGGGAGGTCACGGACGGCGAGGGCCTTGTAGGTGAGCATCCCGAGGCCGGGCCAGGAGAAGATCGTCTCGACGAAGATGCTCCCGGTGATCATGCCCGCGCACTCGAACGTGATCAGCGTCACCATCGGGAGCATGGCGTTCTTCAGGGCGTGCTTCCTGAGGATCATCAGTTCGTCGAGCCCCTTCGCCCTGGCGGTGGTGATGTAGTCTTCCCCGGCCGTCATGAGCATGGAGCTCCGCATGAGATAATAAGTCCCGGTCACCGAGAAGAGGAAGAGCGTCAGGACCGGGAGCACAGCGTGGTTTGCCACGTCGAGCGGATCGATCCCGGTGGTGAGGGCGCCGGTATCGACGTACCCCCCCAGCGGAAAGAGGTTGAGGTAGTAGGCGAAGATGATGAGGATCATGAGGGCGAGCCAGTACGAGGGGATCGCCCGGATGATGATCATACTGTTCAGGAGCGCGATGTCGGTCTTCGATCCGCGTCTCCAGCCCGAGTACGCGCCGATGCCGATGCCGGCAAGGGTGGCAAGGATCGTTGCCGGGAGGAGGAGGATCAGCGTCCAGACAAGTCTCTCGCCGATCACGGTGAGGACCGGAACCTTGTAGATGAAGGAGTATCCCCAGTTCCCCCGGAAGGCATCCAGAAGGTAGATGACGTACTGCTCCAGGATTGGTCTATCCAGACCATATACATGGTTGAATGCTTCAACGACGTCCGGGGGGGCGTACCGGTAGATCGCCTCCAGGTACATGGTGATGTAGTCGCCGGGCATGAGACGGAGGAGGGCAAACATGATGGTCACGGCGATGCAGAAGGCTGCAAACGAGGTGATCAGCCGTTTGAGGAGGTATATGCCGTTCATGATAATGGCCAGGGGATCTGGTGAAAGGGGAGGGGACGAGGCCTGTACCGGCGAACGATCACGCCCTCAGCCCCACCTCGGCGCTCGCCGGTCTGATCTCGGAGAAGAGACGGATGTTCCCGCCGCCGCCGAGCAGGGCGGCGTCCCACCCGACGAACCGATCCGACCGGTAGGCCATGAAGGCGTCCTGGGAGAAGACCGGGATGCAGGGCACCTCTTCGGCAAGGATCTCCTGCAGCTCAAATCCGATCTCCTCCCTTTTATCGGGATCGGCCGTGCTCTTCAACTCGGTGATGAGCCCGTTGAAGGTCTCGTTGTCGAAGTGGTAGTAGTTCTCGCCGAGCGGGCTCCTCTGGAAGTTGTCCAGGCGGTCGATGTCTTCATGCCAGCGTCCGGGCATGCCGTCGAAGTGGACGGCCGTCTTTGCAATCCAGTCCAGGTAGACCGAGTCGTCCACCTGTGGGGTCTCGACGATTCGTATACCGAGTTTCCCCTCCCAGTCCTCTTTGAGCACGGCCACGATCTTCTGGTCGACGGCGTTCGTGGACGCCTTGCCGGCGAGCGGGATCGTGATCTCGACCGGTTTTCCGTCGGGGCCGAGGAGAACCGGTCTCCCGTTCTCCTCGGTCAGGTTGAAGCCGGCCCGGGCGAGCTGCCTCTTCGCCTCCGCGATGTCGTAGGAGAACAGGCCGTTCGTCGCGGGGTTGACCTGGTCGCCGGCCAGGGCCGGGAGGAGGAAAACCGTCTCCGTCGGGCGGGCTCCCTCGCCGACCAGCCAGCACACCCGTTCCCGGTTCACGGCGTGAGACAGGGCGCGACGGAATTCCGGTATGGTTGCCGGGTAGACGTCGGACGTAAACGCCACCTCGAAGGCCTGTCCGCCCGAGGGGATCCGGCATATGCCGATGCCGGGGGCGTCCTTGAGGGCTTCGGCCTTTCTCGGGGACAGCCCGAACTCTCCGCTGATGAAATCCACGTCTCCTCGCCTGAGGGCAAGGATCTGCGCGTCTTCGTCTTCGTAGTTCTTTGTGACGACCTCGCGCACGTAGGGTTTCTCGCCGTGGTAGCCTTCATACGCCGTCACCTTCGAGAGGGTGCCGGGGATGGTCGATCCGTAGGCGAAGGGGCCGGTGCCGATATGCGCCGTGTCGATGTAGGTGGAAGGGAGATCGATATCCCTCCAGATGTGTGCGGGGAAGACCGCGATGCCCGGGCCGGTCGCGAGGGTCTCCGGGAAGAGCGGTGCGCAGGATTTCATGTGGAAGACGACCGTGTAGTCGTCCGGGCACTCGACTGATGCGACATTTTTAAAGATCGCCGAGTTCACCAGGTATGCACCGGCCCCCGGAGCGTCGGGGTTCCCGTGATCCCGGAAGTACTCGTAGGTGAACCGCACGTCCGCCGAGGTGAAGGGGGTGCCGTCGTGCCAGGCGGCGTTCCTGACGAGGTAGAACGTCCAGGTCATGGCGTCGTCCGAAGACTCCCACCTCTCTGCGAGCCAGCCGAGGTATTCCTTGGGTCCGCCCTCCTTCGGGCGGAGTTTTGTCACGAGACCCTCGTAGATGAGAGAGTCGGCGGGTACCCCTTTCTGGTCGATGTAACTTGTCGCCGGGATGAGGTATCTATCCCCCGCGACGGCGACGACCAGCTGTCCGTAGGGCAGGTGCAGGCTGTTGTGGGCGGCGAGGGAGAGTTCGTCCGCGCTGAGACGACCGGCGGTCAGGTGGTCAAGGATCGCCGTCGCGAGTTCTTTCTCCGAGACGACGGTGTCGCCGTCCGTGTCGCCCGGGATGCCCGCCGCCGCCGGTACGCAACAGGCAAGGAGGAGGACGGCACAGCAGACCAGGATCTTTTGTATGTAGCGTCCCGTCATGCTTATCCCTGCTTCTTATATCGGATTGACCAGAGCACGACACCGAGCAGGGCGAGCGGGCCCATAATACCTCCGGGGGCGAGCGGCTGCGTTGCGGTCTCCTGTGCCGGCGAGGCTCCGGCGGCGGGCTGCGCCTCTGCGGCGGCGGACCCCGGGGGCTCCTGGCTGTAGATCCTGACTTCACTCACCCATTTGGGGGAGGTGCCGGCGGTCGAGGGATAACTGCCGCCGTAGCTCCAGTATTTCTTGTCCCAGCATTCTTTCATGTCGGTGTTGCCGAAGATATGCCAGCCCCAGGGGTTCGTGGAGGTGTCGGCAAAGAAGATCAGGCGCATGCCGGCGACATACCCCGTATCGGGGTAGCCCTGGCCCTGCTCCTTTCCTTTCTCCGTATCGGGGCCGGAACCTTCGCCGCTGTACCAGCAGAGGACGACCGGGCCCTGGCGCGGGTCGGGTTCGTAGACGATCGAGTAGGGGAATATCTTTGTGAAACCATCCCTGCTGAAGGTCTTAATCTCGTCGCCCTCCCGGGCTCCGCCGATGTAGTTGCAGATGTCTCTGAGGTCGGTCCCCTTGACCGCCCCGAAGTCCGCCTTGTAGAGGATGCTCATCCTGACATCCTCGCCCGGGTTCCAGCCGTCGTAGGGTTTATCGGGGTGAACCTTCTCCCACTCCCCTTCGAAGACGGGGCCCTGGTGGTAGTAGCGGGTGACGCCGTCGCCCTGGACCGGGAGGTTCTTCTCCAGCCAGTGATAGTCGACGGTCGTCTCGTTTAAGATAGTTGTTCTGTCGTTTGCGTACTTTACGATGCGGAGCTCGGTGGTCCCCGTCTCCGCCGCCAGCACCGGTGCCGGCAGCACGAAGGCTGCCAGCATCAGCACCACAAGGGGTATAATAATTTTTTCCAATCGTCTCATAGGGGGTCAACTCGCGTCTGTCAGGCTTTCCGGATTTTGGTGCGCTCGATGAATATACTGGAATGCGTTATTCCCGAGTAAATATTTTCCCATTTACTTTGCAAAGATATAAATTACGTTAATTTTAAGTAAACCGCGTCCGGTTTCCGGCGACGGCGATCTGCGGCACACCCCCGGAGCGTCTCTGCCGGGAGGGGTGTCCCCCTTCCGGGTGCGTTACCCGGAGGGGAGCCGTGTTCGCGATCCGGCGACGGGTATGGTTCGACTCTCCCCAAACGTGCGTAAGAGGGGCCCGAACCATACGGATTTTGATCGCCGGATACTTCCGGGGCGGCTTCCTCACGGAGCCCCCGGATCTTTCAGTCCACCCCTGGGGAGGTCTGCATGGCATTCGGCGATCGCATACGGCAAGACGGTCACGTCCCCGATCGTCCTTGACCCGTATTCCCCCACCACCTTCACCGTGTAACTGCCGATGCCGAGGTAGTGGAAGGTGTGGGGCGTCTTCTCCCCGGTGTCCCGGCCGTAGAGGTGTATCTCGGCACCCGACGGTGTGCTCGAGACGTTAAGCGATCCCCAGGTGTAGGGTTCGAGGATGACCTTCATCGTGGCGTCGCAGGCGTCCCCACGGTTGTCTGTCAGGAGGAACTCCTGTTCTGCCGGGATATACCCGGGTTTTGAGACCAGGGCCAGGTGCTTTCCTTCCGATATATTCGTGATGACGTACGGCGTGGCAAAGCCTGTCCGGAACCCGTCGATCGATATCGCCGCACCCGACGGCACCGATGTCACGAGAACGCTGCAGGGTGCATCGGAGAATGCGGCGTTCACGGTATCGTTCGACTCGACGGTGGCAGGTATCCTGTAACTCCGGTAACCTCCATTGTCGTCGCGAACGGTGATGTACGATCCCCCGACCCCTCTGATATCGACATTCTTCGGGAGCCGGTCGCCCAGGTACCTGCCGTTGATCGAGAAGGGTTTCCTCGCATACTCATTCGACTCGAAACGGATCGAGCGCACCAGGTCAGGGTTGCCGCTCGTGAACGTCACCGGGGTTATGCTGTTCTTTTCAACCCAGGTCAGCTCTCTATCGGACTCGAACGCGATCTTCGTTGCCTGCACCTTGATGGTATGCCGCCCCTCCTTCAGCCCGTAGATAACCACAGGGGTTTTCTGGTTCGCCTTGTAGTTGTCGACGCGGATCTCCACGCCGTCCGGGGACGATTGGACGTAGACGCCGCCGTGGCAGTTCTGGTTCCAGTCAGGGAGCGGACCCGGGGAGGCCGCTCCGGCCGCCGGAAGTTCGATCAGGATCTCGTCGTCGCGATCGAGCGCGATCGCCCGTTCCTCAGGTCCGCCGCTGTCCGTGTACACCCGGACGGTATGGTTGCCGCCCGGGAGCGACGCAAAGGCTGCCGGCGTCGTCTTCCCGGTATACTCTCCGTCGAGGTCGACGAGCGCGCCCGGCGGGTCGGAGAGCACCGAGAGGGTAAACTGCATCCGGGTGATATCGACGGTTGGTACCGGCGCGGGTGTTGCCGGCACCGGATCGGGGGCGAGCACGGGCTCCGGCACCGGGGGAGAACCGGCGGGGATGATGCCGAACAAGGCGAAGAACGCCATGACGGCATCGAGTACCCCTGAGAACGGGGCAGACGCCGCCGCGATATGCCCGAAGGCGAGCATGAGCGGGTTTTCTGTGGTTCCGTCAATTTTTCCCGGCGCACCCGAGACTACGGGGGTGGCCGTCTTCACCGGGGTCGCCGTCGCGGCGGGGGTGGGCTCGGCCTTCTTCCCGGAGATTGCAAAGAGGGAGAAGCCGGGGGAAGCGGCCTCGTAGGTGTGGGTGCCGTTGACGGTGCCGGTCCACCGGGTTTTAAGGGGGGTCCAGGTCCTGTTGTATCGGTACAGGGTGAGGTCGTCGATATCGATCCTGTTCTCCCGTATCCAGGTGTCGGGGACGCTGAACCGGAACACGGCCTCGTTGACGGTGACGTTTGCGCCGCCGGAGGTGATGTTGTAGTACCGGTAGACCTCTCCGGGCGGTTCGGGGACCTCTTCAGGCAGGCCGGTTGGTTCGCAGGAGACGGTCAGGTTTTCCGGGATCTCCGGCGCGGAGATGACGATCTCTTCGATGTCGGGCACCCCGGGCCGGAAGGTCCGGTTCTCGAAGATCTCTCCGGCGAATTCATCAGGGGTTGCGGTGGTGTTCTCGGGGACCGGGGTGGCGGTCTCAGATGAATCGGAACCCCCGCCGCCGCCACCCGGTACGCTGCCCGAACTCGCCGTGATGTATTTCGCCCTGGTTACGCTGTTGCTGCCGGCGGGGTAGGCGACCGTCAGGGTGACGTCGTAGGTGCCCGCCGTCTCGTAGGTGTGGGTCGGGTTCTGTTCGTCGGAGGTTTCGCCGTCGCCGAAGTCCCATTCCCATGCGGTCGGTTTTCCGTCGGAGGCGTCGGTGAAGTCGACGGTCAGGGGAACGGCGCCCGACGTGACGCTGGCCGTGAAGCCTGCAACTCCGGCGGTCACCGTGTTCTCGGTGCTGTCGCTCCCGGCGGCGTTCGTGACGGTGAGGGTAACGGTATAGGTGCCGGGGACGGTGTAGGTGTGGACCGGGTTTTTCTCGGTCGAGGTGCTCCCGTCGCCGAAATCCCATTTCCATGTGGTCGGGACGCCTTCTGATGCGTCGGTGAACCTGACGGCGAGGGGGAGAGCGCCCGAGGTCACGTTCGCGGTGAAGCCGGCAAACGGTGGTTCAGGGGGGTCCTCCTGGCTGTAGATCCGGATCTCGTTGACCCATTTGGGAGAGGTGCCGGCGGCCGAAGGGTAGTCGCCGCCGTAACACCAGTATTCTTCGCTCCAGCACTCTTTCATGTCGGTGTTGCCGAAGACGTGCCAGCCCCAGGGATTCGTGGAGGTGTCGGCGAAGAAGATCAGGCGCATGCCGGCGACGTACCCGGTATCGGGATAGCCCTGGCCCTGCTCCTTTCCTTTCTCCGCGTCGGGCCCCTCTTTTGCGCCGCTGTACCAGCAGAGGACGGCCGGGCCCTGGCGCGGGTCAGGTTCGTAGATGAGCGAATAAGGGTAGGATCTTCTGAAACCGTCGCTGCTGCGTACGTTGATCGTGTCTCCTTCTTTCGCGCCGCCGATGTAGTCGCAGATGTCTTTGATGTCGGTCCCCTTGACCGCCCCGTAGTCTCCCTTGTAGAGGATGCTGATTTTGATGCCCTCATCCGGGTTCCAGGGATCATAGGGTTCGCCGGGACGCTCCTCTTCCCAGACTCCTTCAAAGACCGGGCCCTGGTGGTAGTAGCGGGTGACGCCGTCGCCCTGGATCGGGAGGTTCTTCTCCAGCCAGTGATAGTCGACAGTCGTCTCGTTCAGGACGGTCACCTCATCGTTTGCATACTTTACGACGTGCACCTCGGTGGTGGTGTAACCTGAGGCCAGCACCGGCGCCGGCAGCACGAAGGCCGCCAGCATCAGCACCACGAGGATGATAATTGCCTGTTCCGATCGTTTCATGGGATTCAACTCGCGCCTTCGGGTAGATGGGATTTTCAAGCGATGCCGGGATACGTTGCCCGGAAGTCAAATTAGTTTGGTTTACTTAATCGATTTTTCAACGTTGTTAATCTAAATAACTCATCAGGGTTTTCGTAACCTGCGTCTACGCCGCTCTTTACCCCCGGAGAGGATCGGAGGCAGGGCGACGACTCGATTGTTTCGGGAGGCCGGCCTCCTGCCGGGGTTACCGGCAGGAGGAGTCCTGGACGCCGGTTAACCGGGAGCCCCCTGCCGGAGGGGACTCCCGCACGCCGTCACCCAACGTCGTGAGGTTACTTCCTCGTGAAGAAGACGTATCCTGCCGCCGCGATGATGACGATAGTAACGGCGACGAAGGCCAGCGTCGTCGCGGGGAATCCTTCGGCGGGCGGCTCTTCGACCGGCGGTTCTGCCGGAAGCGTCGTCGTGCCCGCCACGGGCGTTGTCGTCGTCCCGGTGGGTCCGGAGGTTGGTTCGCCGGTGGCCTTCCCGGTTACCGTGATGGCGAAGAGACCGAACGCGTCGGCGCCGGCAGAGAAGATTGCGTCGCCGCCCTCTTCGCCGAGCACCTCGACCGGGATCTGCCTCCAGCCTTCATCGGTGTGCCGGAAGAGCCCGACCTCTTTCGCGGTGCATCCCTGCCCCGCGAGCCAGGCGGTCGGCACTGCGAACCGGAGCTGGAGGGCGCTGAAGTTCCCGGCTGCCGCTTTGTAGAGGTTGGTCTCGATGTACTGGTAGACCGTGCCTGCCGGGGCTTCGGCATCCCGCGGGAGCGAGCCCTTTTCCACGGTCACCATGACTTCTTCGACATCGTCGTCCGCGGTGAGGACGATCGCCGTGATTGCCGTCCTGTCCATCGGGAAGGTGACGCTATCGCCTATCTTGAGGTTGCTTGCCGCACCGACCGATGCCTGGGAACTGCCGCCGCCGCTGCTCCCGGAGGAGGCGGGGGCCGGCGCGGGACCGGCCACAGCGCCGATCGCGAACGCGGAGAAGCCTTTCGGGGAGACGGCGCTAAAGACCATCATGCCGTTCTCCATCCCTTCGTAGGTGGTATTCAGCACCTCGCGGGTGCCGTCGTCGCCCAGCCGGAAGACCCGGACGGCATCGACGCCGCCGTTGGCGTCCACCCACGCCGGTGAGGCCGTCAGCCGCAGGACGGCATCGTAGATGGTGTCGTTCCCGGTGAGGTTGGTCTTGGTGAAATAGACCGCGTAGGCGATGCCGACGATCTCGAGGTTCTCGTCCTTTGCCGCGAGGACGAACGCCGTATTCGCCGTGTCGCCCGGCTGATCGTAGATCGACGCCGTGATACCGAGCGCGGGGTTGTAGCCGTTCATCTCGGCCTCAAAGGATACCGAGACGTTGCCGGCGTTGCCGACCGTGGCGTTGACGGGAGCGGACTCCAGGTGGACGCCGGTGACGTTGCCGGTCGATACGCTGCCGTTGATGGTGAGCCCGTCGGTCCGGATGGTGACGTTGAGGCCGCCGCTCTGCAGGAGGATGTCGTTACCGGTGACGTTGCCGGTCCCGGCGGTGGCGTTGAAGGTCACCTGCTGCCCGCCGCCCTCTCCGGTAGTGACGTTGACTGCACCATTGCCGAGGGTGAAGTTCTCCGCCGCCTGCGGGGGTGCCGCCGGGATCTCCTGAACGGTGACGATGCCGGTCGCGCTGCTGCTCCCGGCAGAGTTCGCGGCCGTCAGGGTGACGGTGTAGATGCCCGCGGCCGTGTAGGTGTGGACCGGGTTCTGCCCGGCGGAGGTCGCCCCGTCGCCGAAGGTCCAGGACCAGGCAGTCGGGTTCCCCGTTGAGGCGTCGGTGAACCGGACGGCGAGCGGCACGTTGCCGCTCGTGACGTTTGCCGCAAAGCCGGCAACCGGGGTGGGGCCGGCGGGTTTTTCGGTTACGGTGACGATCTTCGTCGCGCTGTCGCTCCCGGCGGCATTCGTGACGGTGAGGTTGACGGTGTAGGTGCCCGCGGCCGTGTAGGTGTGGACCGGGTTCTGCCCGGTCGAGGTCGCCCCGTCGCCGAAGGTCCAGGCCCAGGAGTCCGCACCGGTCGAGGCGTCGGTGAAGGCGACCGCGAGCGGTGCGTCGCCGGACGTGACGTTAGTGGTGAAGTTCGCGACCGGTGCAACCGGCCCGGTCGGCTGGAGGTCGACGTGCAGTTCGACGACGTAGATCGAGTTCTCGACCGTCGGGAGGTCCCAGGAGCCGAACTGGCTCGTGTCGCCGAACCAGATGTAGTAGGTGCCGGACCCGGCGATGTAGCCGTTCAAGGCTTTCTTGAACTTCTTGTCATCACCGGTCCCGATGGTCTCGTAGAACTTCCACTTGTAGTCGTCGCCGAAGTTCCGGGTCGGGTAGGTGACGCCGTCCATCGTGAGGGTCAGGAGCGGTTTTCTGTCGCTGTAGCCCGCGTCGCTGTCGGCGTAGGTATAGGTGTACCCGGCGGCGGCGAGGATGTTGAAGAACGTGTTGCCGCCGTAGCTGACGTTGTCGACGAGGATCGGCTCGTCGGCGTAGACCGTGACGGAGGTGTTGAAGATGATCGGGTCGGGTTTGGTGACGACGATATCGGTCTGTGCCGAGGAACTCCCGTGCTCGTTGCTCACCGTCAGGTTGACGGTGTAGGTGCCGGCCCTGCCGTAGGTGTAGTTAACGTCCTGGCCGGTGACGCTGCCGCCGTCGCCGGTCTCCCAGGTGTAGGTCAGACCGGCACCGGTGGCGGTTGCCGCGAACTGAACAGGAAGACCGATCTCATAGGTGCTGCCCGGGGCCGGGGAGACGATCGTCACGCCGGTCGGGGCGTCGCCTCCGCCACCGGATTCGGTCACGGTGACGATGAGGGTCCGGGCGTTGTTCGTGCGGTTGATGTCCGGGACCTCCGCAGCCGGGTCGACCGCAAGGGCGAGGGTCGTTTCGCCGGCGGCTGCCGGGGTCCAGGTGAAGGAGACCTTCGCGGTCTCGCCGGGAGCAAGCGCGCCGACGGCGGCGGTGCCGATCCCGGCGGAGCCTGCGGTGAGGGTCGCGGTGCAGGCGCCGGAGGCGGCATCCCCGATGTTCTCGACGGTCCCGTTGACGCTACAGGCGGTCCCGACGACTGCGCCGCCGGGGACGGTCAGCCCAACGGCCGCAAGGTCGGCCCGGGGCGGGCGGGTCATGGTGTAGGTCTCAAAGACGCTGCCCGGCGGGTAGACTTCGAGGACGTTGGCGTCGTCGGAGAGCCGGGCAACCCTGACGAACCCGGCGACGGCAGTTCCGTTCGGGTGCAGGGTGACCTTCGTGTAGCCGAGGGTGCCCTCGAGGCTGGTCTGGTAGCCTTCGGGCCTCTCGTCGCCGAGCCGGTAGAGCGGGCCTGCGCCGGTGCCGGCAACGACGTAGTTGATGCCGTCGACGAGGTAGCGCTCGTAGGCGTGGACGTGGCCGTTGAAGACGGCCGAGACGCCGGCATTCTTCATGGTCTCGCCCCACGTGCGCAGGAGGATCCAGCCCCCTGTGCGTTCGGGGGTGGAGGAGTAGGGCGGGTGGTGATGGGCGACGAACTTCCAGGCCGCGTCTGAATCCAGGTCGTCTTTGAGCCAGACGGATTCACGGTTGATATCGACCCAGTTGTTGTCGTCGAGGATGGCGAATTGGGCGTCCGAACAGGTGAAGGAGTATCGCTGGGGCAACCCGAAATTCTCGTAGTAGGCGGTATGGTTCTTCTCGTGGTTGCCCATCGCGGTGTAGATGGTGGTGTTTCCGAGCATCCGCCCGCTGTTCCTGAAAAAGTCGTTCCACTCGCCCGCGCTCTCGACGCCGTTGACCTGGTCGCCGGTGTGCAGGACGAAGAGCGGGTCCTCATCGGCGATCCGGTCGGCGACGAGCTTGATGTTCGCCGGCCTCTGGGTGTCGCCGTAGACGATGAAGGTGAATCCGCCGTCTTCGGGGAACGTCCGGAAGGTGTGGTCGCCCGTGGTCGTGTTGCTCGCGGCGACGCGGTAGTGATAGAGGGTGTCGGGGGCGAGGTTCTCAAGCGCGACGCGGTGGAACGCGGTTTCTGCCGTGTCGGCGACGGATTTCTCGTATCCACCGTTTGCGCTGTAGTAGGCGTCGTCGGCGTACTCGACGGTGCCGGCGACGGGCTCCTGCGCCATCCAGTTGATGAAGGTCGCCGTCGTGGTGGTGCCGGTGAGGTACGGGCCGCGGACGATCTCTACCCCGCCGATCTCCCGGACGGTGATGACCGCCGTCGTGCTGCTGCTCCCGGCGGCGTTCGCGACCGTGAGGTTCGCGGTGTAGGTGCCAGGCGCCGTGTAGGTGTGGGTCGTATTCCGGTCGGTCGCGTTCGCGCCGTCGCCGAAGTTCCAGGACCAGGCGGTAACGTACCCTGTCGAGGTATCGGTGAACCGGACGGTGAGCGGCGCCGGGCCGGAGGTGACGTTCGCCGTGAACTTCGCGGTCGGTGCCGTCACGGGCGCCTTAACGGACAGGTCGAGGCGGATCACTGCGCCGGGCGTGAACGGAGCGGTCTGCTCCGCTGCCGCCCCGGCGACGAAGAACGCTATCGTCTCTCCTTTCAGGTCGGAGGTCGCCGTCACGAGCAGGCGGTTCCCCAGGCTCCAGTCGGGATCGCCGTATCTTCCGGCATCCGCCACCTCGACGGAGCCGTACGCGGTATCCCCTATCTTCGCGGTGATGACGGTCCCGGCGGGTGCGGGAGAGTCGCCGATCGTTACGTTCCCGTAGAATTCATGGGGGAGAGCAGGGGGTGCACTCCCGGCCGCCGCCGCCGCACAGGCGATGAGGCTGATGAGGAGGACCAGTGCAATACCGTGCTGTGGTTTCACCTTCTCACCTTCAGGCTCCGATGGCAGCGAGCGTCTCCGCATCGGTCATGTAGATCCAGTAACCCTGCATGGGCTGCATCGGGCGTTCTTCACCGTGGCGGCCGGTGGCGCCACGGAGGATCGACACTCCGTACTCCTGGGCCTGTGTATCGAAGCCGATGAGCGTGGTCCAGTTGTCGCCGAGCGACAGCAGGGAGGTTGCCGCGGACCGGGGTTCGGTGCCGGAGAACCCGATCGCGTTCCAGCCTTTTTCGAGGTTCTTTTCGGGCGGGAGAGTCGGACCGTCGGCAGCGTAGGTGAGCGGGATCGAGTAGGTCCTGTTCGCGTAGATCCAGACCCCGTCGAGCGGCCGGAAGGTTGTCGTCGAATTGGCCATCGTCCAGCCGTTTATGCCGTCGTAGAGCAGGATCGAGTGATCGGCGGTATCGACGCCGTTAAAGATCGCAAAGGTGTTCGCGCCGTTAACGAGACGTTTCGGGGTCGAGACGAAGTTCCAGCCCGGATGAAGGGTGAGGGTGTCCGTCTCGCCCGGCTCGGTATCGCCGGAGCCGGTCACGGCGATGGTCCGCGTCGCGCTGCTGCTCCCGGCGGCGTTCGCGACCGTGAGGTTCACGGTGTAGGTGCCGGGGGCCGTGTAGGTGTGGGTCGTGTTCCGGTCGGTCGCGTTCGCGCCGTCGCCGAAGGCCCAGGACCAGGAGTCAGCACCGGTCGAGTTGTCGGTGAACGCGACGGTGAGCGGCGCCTCACCGGCGGTCACGTCGGCGGTGAAGTTCGCGATCGGGGCGGTGGCGTATTTGTCCACCTCGATGACGACTTTGTCGATCCACTTTGCCGACCAGCCTGTGGTTGCGTCTTCCCACGTACCCCAGGCCATGTAGGCATCGTAGATGCCGAAGATGTGCAGGCCCCAGGGGTTCGTGGAGTTGTCGGCGAAGAAGATCAGGCGCATGCCCGGGAAGTAGCCGGTATCGGTGTAGCCGACGCCCTGGCCGTCACCGCCGCCCGCGTTGTACCAGCAGAGGACGGCCGGGCCCTGGCGCGGGTGGGGGTTGTAGACCCATTCCTGCTTGAGCCCTGTTTTATAGCCGTCCCTGCTGTCCAGGCGGATAAAGTCCCTTTCGGAAGCGCCCCCGACGAGGTCGCAGATGTCCTTGATGTCGGTGCCCTTCACGGCGCCGAACCTTCCTTTGCCCTGGAAGACGCTGTTCCAGTTCTTCTCCTCCGGGTCCGGGTAGGTGTCATCGAAGATCCACCACTGGTGGTAGTAGTTCGTTACGCCGTCGCCCTGGACGGGGAGGTTCTCCTCCAGCCAGCGGTAGTCGACGGTCGTCTCGTTTAAGACGGTGCCGTTTCTGGCCACCTTTGCAACGCGCAGGGTGGTGGTCCCGATATCCCTGGGCTCGAGCACCCGGATCTGGTCGATCGGCTCGGTCTTCACAACCGTGTCGCTCCCGAAGGGGCCGGTGACGGTGAGGGTGACCGGGTAGGTGCCGACGCGGGTGTAGATGTGGACCGGGTTCTGCTCGGTCGAGGTGTTGCCGTCGCCGAAGTCCCATGCCCACCCGGTCGGGTTGCCGCCGGAGGTGTCGGTGAACCGGACGGCAAGCGGCGGCAGCCCGCCGGTCGTGTTTGCGGTGAAGTCTGCCGCCTTAGCGTTCAGCGCGATGCAGTCGGCCTCGATCGTGCTGTTGGTGCCGATGGCGTTCGTGGCGGTGAGGGTGACGGTATACCTTGCCGGGTAGGTCGCGGGAGCAGCGTAGGTGTGGACCGGGTTTTTCTCGGTCGAGGTCGCGCCGTCACCGAAGTCCCACGCCCAGGTGTCGGGGGATCCCGACGAGGTGTCGGTGAACCGGACGGTGAGCGGGGGCGAGCCCGAGGTCACGTTGGCACTGAAGGATACGACCGGGGGCGCGGGGGGATCGCTACCGTCGATCCGCACCTCGACGACCCGGTCCGGCGCGGCGTCGGCGCTCGAAGGGAGGGTGTCGTTGTAGACGGCGTTTGCTTCTCCCCAGCAGACCTTCATGTCGGTGTTGCCGAAGACGTGCCGGCCATCAGGGTTCGTGGAGGTGTCGGCGAAGAAGACGAGGCGCAGGCTGGAGGTGTAGTCTGCTGCGTCGCCGTCGTACCAGCGGAGAACTGCCGGACCCTGCCTGGGGTTGGGCTCGTAGATCGTTGCATACGGGTAGGCGATCGCGGCGCCGCCGGAGGTGTTGACGGTGACGGTGTCGCCTGCGCTCGCGCCGCCGACGTAATCGCAGATGTCGGCGAGATCGGTGCCCCTGACCGCACCGATGTCGATGAAGTTGACGGTCTCTTCGGGGTTCCAGGGGTTGTACTGTTTATACGGATACCTCTCCTTCCAGGCCGCTTCGGTGATCGGGCCCTGGTGATAGTAGCGGGTGACGCCGTCTCCCTGGACCGGGAGGTTTGCCTCCAGCCAGCTGCGGTCGACCGTCTTTTGGTTCAGGATGGTTATTCCGTCGTTTGCGTACTTCACGATGCGGAGTTCGGCGGCGTCGCCGCCGTCTCCTCCGGACCCGGCCGCCTCAATCCCGCTCATCTCTTTTGTGTCGCTCCCTGCCGCGTTCGTGGCGGTGAGGGTGACGGTGTAGGTGCCGGGGGCGGTGTAGGTGTGGGTCGGGTTCTTCCCGGTGGAGGTGTTGCCGTCGCCGAAGTCCCATTCCCACGCGGTCGCGACGGGCATGGAGGTGTCGTTGAACGTGACGGCAAAGGGCACCGTACCGCTCGTCACGTTCGCGGTGAAGTTTGCAACCGGGGGTTCGGGATCGTCCTGGCTGTAAACCCTGACCTGGCTGACCCACTTGGGGGAGGCTCCGGCAGTCGAGGGGTAGTCGCCGCCGTAGCACCAGTATTTTTCATCCCAGCACTCTTTCATGTCGGTGTTGCCGAAGACGTGCCAGCCCCAGGGGTTTGAGGAGGTGTCGGCGAAGAAGATCATCCGCATGCCGACGGTGTAGCCGGTGTCCGGGTAGCCCTGGCCCTGCGGGTCCTGCGCGTCGGGGCCGGAGCCGTTGCCGCTGTACCAGCAGAGGACGGCCGGGCCCTGGCGCGCGTCGGGGTCGTAGATTATCGAATACGGGTAGTTCTTTGAAAAACCGTCGCTGCTGCGTATATTGATCGCGTCTCCTTCTCCGGCGCCGCCGATGTAGTTGCAGATGTCCCGGAGGTCGGTCCCCATGACCGCTCCGAAGTCCGCCTTGTAGAGGACGCTCATCCGGACGTCCTCGCCCGGGTTCCAGCCGTCGTACGCTTCATCGGGGTGGACCTTCTCCCACTCCCCTTCGAAGACCGGGCCCTGGTGGTAGTAGCGGGTGACGCCGTCTCCCTGGATCGGGAGGTTTGCCTCCAGCCAGTGGTAGTCGACGGTCGTCTCGTTCAGAACGGTCAATTTGTCGTTTGCATACTTTGCGATACGGAGTTCGGTGGTGTTGTAGTTTGCCGCCGCTACCGGCGCCGAGAGCACGGCGGCGGCCAGCAGCAACACCATGAGCGTGATAATTACCTGTCTTGATTGTTTCATGGGATTCAACTCGCGTTTTCGATTTTTCTCCGGGTTTTCGATGGTCCTACGTTCGTGCGGAGATCCTGCCCCGGTAGATCCGTCCGGTCGCGGCGACCGGGACCGCGCAACCCGGAAAAATACAAAAAGAGGGGCATCATTGCTTCCCTCTGAGATACACAAGGCCTCCGATGACGGCGCCGATCAGGAGCACCGCCCCGATACCGGCGAGCGGCCAGGACGGTTCCCCGGGCGAAACGGTCTGCTGCGGTTCCGGTGCCGCCGTCGTCTCCGGGACGGTCCAGGCCAGGGCATAGATGCTGAAGTGCCCGACCTCTGCGGTGATCGTCCGCGTGGCGGGGTCCACGGTTGCGGCAATCTCCTGCCATGCCTTCGAGGCGGGGTTGTACCACATCACCGAGAGCGTCGCGCCGTCGCCGATCCCTGCCCACTCTTCCGCGGAGAGGGTGTAGGTGAGGACGGCCGGCGGGTCGAACGTGGCCCCTGCAGGGCCGCAGTCGAGGGCGACGGCAACCGTCGTTCCCGGCGGCGCTGCCGGGACTTCGGCTGCAGCGACCTTGCTGCAGGTCACCTCGCCGAGCGGGTTGCCGTCGGCGTCAAGGGCGGCGGTGCCCTCCCGGATCGTCACGGCGCCGGTCCCGTCAGCGGTCCTGACAGTCACGGTGCCGGCCGCAGACGTGGCAAGGGAGGCCTGCCCGGGGGTCTGCACCGCGGTGGCGGTCGGCGTGTACCGGGTCCCGGTGCTGCTGCCGCCACTGCCTGAAGTGTCGATGTCGGTATCGCTGCCGGTGCCGCTGCTCCCCGCGACGCTCAGGTCAAGGACCGTCACTACCGCGGGCGTGAATACCACGGTCTCCTGGGCGGCGACCCCGTCGACGTAGAACGTGATCGTCTCTCCCGCCCGGTCTTCAGTTGTCTTCACGAGCAGCCGGCTCGTTTTGGACGGATCGGGATCGCCGTATCTTCCGGCTTCCACCACCTCCACCGAGCCGTACTCGGTACCCCCGATCGTCGCCGTGATCACGGTCCCGGCGGGTGCGGGGGAGCCGCCAATCATCACGCCCCCGTAGAGCTCCTGGGGTATCGCAGGGGTGCCCCCGGCCGCCGCCGCACCGGCGACGAGGCCGAGGAGGAGGAGCACTGTGATACCCGGTCGTATTCCCATCCTCCCCGCCTCTTTCCGCCGATGGCAGCGGGCGTGTCCGTCCCGGGCGAGCAGGCCAGGTAGCATGGCCGGATGCAAGTAGCTGTTTTTCATCATATCACCTGAATGAAGAACCAGAAGGTCGGGAGTCAGCGAGGTGACGGCTCACCGCGGTCGCCATAGCGCCTCGTCGCCGTTACCTCGACCGTCGCTGCCGCAAGGAGCACCAGGACGATGGCCGGGCAGCAGGCTGCCGGAAATCGCCCTCGCTTTTGGGAATACGTCGCGTCTCATGCAATAACTCCCGGAAGCCGGGCCCTACGGCAGGCCGGCCTGGTTAGAGATCAATTACATGTCCTAAACTTAAGCATTGTGTTAAATATTTTTCGTTTACGGCACATGATATACGATAAGGGTTATGCACGGCACCCGGAACAGGGAAACCGGGGCGCCGGATCCGTGATGGTGCACGTGTTCCCCGATCGCTGTTTTCGCCTTCGTGGTTGCGCAACTCCCCTCCGATCCCGCGGACCCGCTCTAAACCGAAAACGGTCCCGCACCCACCGGAGAACGCCGGACGCCGGGGCTCCCGGTACGCGCGGACCTCCGGGCGGCTATAACGGGTTTCAGTCGTCCACGATCGGCGTTTCGCTCAACAAAAGCCACTGCGGGCGTTGCCGGTCACGAAGCAGATCGACGAAAAACATAAAACCCGATCTTTCTTTCCGGGGCGGACGTGCAGGGGGGGAGGGGGTGCCTCCCCCGGCCGGAGAGGACCGTGCACGTACCCAATCTCAACGCTCTATCCGCTGATGGCGGCGAGGGTGTCCGGCCGGGTCATGTAGATCCAGTAGCCCTGCGTGGGCTGCATCCGCCGTGTCTCACTTGCCGAGGTCCGGATGATCCCGGCCTCGTACCGCTGGTCGACCGCGTCGTAGCCGATCAGGGTGGCCCAGCGGTCGCCGAGCGACAGCAGGGAGGTTGCCGCGGACAGGGGTTCGGTGCCGGAGAACCCGATCGCGTTCCAGCCCTTGCCGAGGTCCTTCGTGGGCGGGAGGTCGGGGGCGCCGGAGGCGAAGGCGAGCGGGATCTCGTAGGTTCCGTTCGCGTAGATCCAGACCGCGTCGAGCGGCCGGAAGGTGTCGGCCGGACCCATCATTTTCCAGTCGTACTCGAGCCCGTCGTAGAGCAGGATCGTGTGGGCGGCGGTGTCGACGTCATTGAAGATCGCATAGGTGTTCGCACCGTCGGCGAGGCGCTTCGGGGTCGAGACGAAGTTCCAGCCCCGCTGGAGGACGATGGTGTCCGTCTCCCCTTCGGCGGCCTCGGTCACGGCGATGGTCTTCGCCACGCTGTCGTTCCCGGCGGCGTTCGCGACCGTGAGGGCCACGGTGTAGGTGCCGGGAGCGGTGTAGACGTGCTCCGGGTCCTGTTCGGCGGAGGACGCACCGTCGCCGAAGGTCCAGGACCAGGAGGTCGGGGTGTTGGTCGACCGATCGGTGAACTGCACCGCGAGCGGGGCGTCGCCGGACGTGGTGCTCGCATCAAAGCCGGCGACCGGTGCGTCCGCGGGTTCGGAGTCAACGATGTTGAGCGTGGTGACGATCACGTACCGGGCGCCGCTCGGGTCGGAGTTGACGACGTTGTAGTCGCCGTAGACCGTGTAGATGGTGGTGCCGTTTGCGAGGACGACGTTCGGGTCGTACTTCGTTGCGGCAGAGGTCATGCCGTCGAAGGACCGCCAGGCAAGGTCCGCCGTCGCGTTCTGGACGTTCGGGTAGCAGACCCCCTCGGGGGTGGTGATGTCCGTCAGCGAGTAGGTCGGGATCGGCTTCGAACTCTTCCAGAGGTCGAAGATGAAGCCGCTCGCGTTCAGCATGCCGCCGACGCTGGTTGCCGGGATCTCGATGTAATCCTCACCGGGCGTGTAGCCCCCGGAGCGCGGGGAGATGGCGGCCATGATCGTGCTGCCGTCAACGATATCGACCGTGCCCTGGTACAGGACGATGTAGGGAAGGTCCGAGTCGACGATGGTGATCCCGGTCGATGCTTCGGCCGAGCCGACATCGTTTGCCACGGTCAGGGTGATGGTGTAGTTGCCGGCCGTCGTGTAGGTGTAGTCGGTGGTCTTCCCGGTGACGGTATCGCCGTTGCCGAGGTCCCAGGTGTAGGTGAGGTTGTCGCCGGTCGCGGTTGCCGCAAGGTGCACCGGGGCGCCGACGGCATAACTGCTGTTCGATAACGGGGAGATGATCGTCACGCCGGACGGGGTGCCATCCCCGCTGGGCCGGGTCGGCAGGAGGGTGACGTTGAGTTCGACGACGTAGGTCGAGTTCTCGACCGACGGGAGGTCCCACCAGCCGAACTGGCTCAGGTCGCCGTACCAGATGTAGTAGGCGCCGGATCCGGTGATGTAGCCGTTCAAGGCTTTCTTGAACTTCTTGTCATCACCGGTCCCGAGGGTCTCGTAGAACTTCCACTTGTAGTCGTCGCCGAAGTTCCGGGTCGGGTAGGTGACGCCGTCGATGGTGAGGGTCAGGAGCGGCTTTCTGTCGCCGTAGCCCGCGTCGTTGTCGGCGTAGGTGTAGGTGTACCCGGCGGCGGCGAGGATGTTGAAGAACGTGTTGCCGCCGTAACTGACGCCGTCGACGACGATCGGCTCGTCGGCGTAGACCGTGACGGAGGTGTTGAAGACGATCGGCTCCGGTTTCGTGATGACAATACCGATCTCTGCCGAGGAGCTCCCGTGCTCGTTGCTCACCGTCAGGTTGACGGTGTAGGTGCCGGCCCTGCCGTAGGTGTAGGTGACGTCCTGACCGGTGGCGTTGCCGCCGTCGCCGGTCTCCCAGGTGTAGGTGAGGTTGGCGCCGACGGCGGTTGCCGCGAACTGAACCGGAAGGCCGATCTCATGGGTGCTGCCCGGGGCCGGGGAGGTGATCGTCACGTCGGATGGAGTCGCCGGAGCGGGCTCGACGAAGACGATGGTTCCGTTCCGCCACGGGCCCGTCCACGGACCCATGATGGGGTAGTTGTCGTAGCGGTCGGTGTTCGTGTACTTGTCGTGGCCTATGAACACGGGGGTGTCGCCGATGCCGTTGCCGTCGGCGTCGATGCCGGTGTAGCCGCTGTAGTAGTTGCCGACGTAGCCGGTGTACCCGACACCGTTGTAGGTGTAGGCGACCTCCTCAGGCGAGTGACAGATGTCTTCGCCGAGGCACTGGACGCTGCCGACGAAGGTGTTGGCCCAGATGTAGTTGTCGTGGACGTTGTCTTTCGCGCAGATCTGGTCGGCGTTGCCGGTGCAGGTGTTGTTGTAGACAAAGTTGCCGCAGGCGTCGTCCCTGAGGCTGATGCCGCGCTTGGTGTTGCCGTGGCAGGAGTTCTCGGTGATCGTGCAGTTAGTGGCGTTGCCGCCGAGGTGGATGCCGTTGTAGCACCCGCCGCCGCAGTCGTTGCCGATGATCAGGCAGTCGTCGTAGCCGACGCTCTCGATCGAGGCGACGTGTTCGTTGGTCGGGCCGCGGGTCGTAAAGCCCCTGACGGCGATGCCGTCTGCCCTGAGGTCGAAGACCGGCTTCGCGGGCACGGCGGCGGTGACGGTGACGCTCGCCGGGCCGTTCTCGGTCATGAGGGTCAGGGCCCTGTCGACGAGCACGTTCTCGGTGTAGGCGCCGTCCTTCACGACGATGGTGTCGCCCGCAGCGGCGGCGTCGACCGCCGCCTGGATGGCGGCGTAGTCCCCGCCCTCACCGACGTACCAGGTCTTCGGTTCGGGAGCCGGACTGGCGATGACCCCGTCCTCCCACGCTCCCGCTAAGGGTGCGTGGTCGGTGCCGAGACCGGACGGGAGGACGTGGGGTGTGTCGAGGATGCCGTCGCCGTCGGCGTCGGACGCGGCGTAGCTCGACCAGAAGTTGCCGACGAAGTCAGTGTGCTCGACGCCGTCGTAGGTGTAGGTGACGGGGGCGGTGGTGTTCCAGGAGATGTTAACCGGGGCGGTGGTGCCAGCGTGGAGAGCGACACCGGAGACGTTGTTGTTTTGGTGGATCCGGTTGTTCTCACCAGCGTCACGGAAGTAGAAGGCGTTTCCGTTGCAGGTACTGTCGAAGGTGTTTCCGGCGATGGTATTATTGGTGGTCGTTGTGTCTCTGAGGGTGATGATCCCCTCTGTAGATGTGACGTTGATGAACGTGTTATTGATAATGTTGCAGTCTGTCGCATCCCTCAGTCGAAGGATAAAAGCAGGGGCTCCAAATTCATTTCCTATCGCATCTATAATCGTATTGTTCTCAAATGTGATATTGGAACCTTTCGGCGACATCCGATCCGTCATTCCAATTATCATACAGTTCCGGATAATCGAATCCGATGCAGGACCATAATTTCCTAACTTAATAACACTACCCGGGTTGACGAAGGTGAACCCGTCAAGGATCGTCCCTGTGGCATCTTGACTGCTGTCAGACGGCACCCTGGGACCTTCGCCCCCATTACAATCCAGGATAACCAATTCGTCACCTGGAAGGGCCTGAATGGTCAGGTGTGGTTTCCCAACCTCAAACCGCGAATATGTCCCGGGCAGGACGTAGATTGTATCGCCGGACGAAGCGGCGTCGACTGCCGACTGAATAGTTGTATAATCTGTTATGTTGGCATCGTTGCTGACGTAGAGGGTCGCCGGGATCGTCGCCGATACTGGGAACACAATACAGAGCAAACCAAGTACAATGGCAAGAGGTAGGTATGCTTTCATTATATCACCTATAATTGGAAAAATGGTTAGAGTTGGTTGACTAGAGAGTATACTTGGAATTCGTGTTGTGATGCGTCACCACGAGTTTCACATAGTCGGTTGCAAGAGTTGAATCATCTCCATCCGTTACACTCTTCTGCTTCACGAGCACCGTTACATTACCATCGACGACATAATTGCTTATGCCAGAGGTAATGGCTCCTGTGAGTGTATCTTTTACACCGAGAGTAGTTTCGTCCAACGAACTATATCCGCTGCCATTCCAGATGTAGAGATCAACTCCATTAGTACTACCAGTGCCGGCGCCAGCCCATGTTACAGCAAGCTTCTCTATATTGTCTATATTCTCAGAGACATTGAAGACGAAGCGATGGGCGGCGTAGTAACCAGCCCCACTATTGGTCGAGTATGATGTGCCGTCATCGTCAGCGATTGCCGATGTGCTGGTGAACGGCGTGCTCGGATCGGTGGCACTGCTCGGCAGGCCGGTCACACCGCCCGCGTAGGCGTATCTGGTCGTGTCGCCGGTGGTGTTGAAGTCATACCGGTGCGGCGGGTAGATCTTAAGGTCGCTGATGGACTTCACCGAGAGGCCCTTTGCCGAGGGATAAAGATCACTCGGATTATACTTGTCCTTAACAATGACCCAATACCACGATGCCATCGAATCGCGCATGTCCGCATTGGTAAAGTTCAGGTCGCTCGGCGTGTAAAAGAAGAGCCTTATCCCGTCCGCGTAATCGGGGACGGTATGCGTCTCGTTCTGCCAGGAAAGGATCATCTCGCCCTGGCTGCTGTTCGGCGCGTAGACGTTGGTGTAATTAAAGTACATCCCATAGCCGTCGGATGCCGCAACCTTGATTTCGTCGCCCACGCTCATCCCGCCGACCCGGTCGGTAATGTTGCGGACGTAGGTGCCGTTCTGCTCGCCAAAGCAGGCCATACTGCCGCTGGTATACGTCCACACGTCGGTTGTGTTATCAAAGATCCCGCCCTGCATATACAGCAGGCCGTTGCTGTAGATTGCCGACAATCCCTGGAGCTGCGCGAGGGTCAGGGTCTCCGCATCCTCGGCAGTCGAGTAGTTGTTGTCGCAATACTTCGTTACGCTCACCTGTGTGGTCGTCGCCGTTGCCGGCGCCGCGAGGAACACTAAGGCGATGATCAGGCAGCAGGCTGCCGGGATCGCCCTCACTTTTGGGAAGACATCTCGTTTCATGGTTACTCCCGCAAGCCGATCCTTACAGCTGACCAGCAGGCCGGCTTGACAAGAGATCAATCACATTACCTGAACTTAAGCCTTTTGTTAAATATTTTTCGTTTATGCCACGTGAGATGTGATAAGGGTTCTGCACAGCACCCGGAACGAGATACCGGGGCGCCGGATCCGTGATGGTACACGTACTCTCCGGTTCACCGTTTTCGCCTTCGCGGTTGCGCAACTCCCCGGCGATCCCGCGATCCGCTCAAGACCGAAAACAGCCCCGCACCGCCGGGGGGGCGGAAGACCCCGCGGGACATCGACGGGCGGGTCGAATCCACGGCAAAAATAGGGAAAAAAGCCGTTGCCGCCCGCAAGAGCGGCGGAGCCGGGCACCGGAGGTCCCGGCGCGCGCGGGCGCCCCGCGAGAGCGGCGTTGCCGCGAGAGAGTCCAGCGGAATCAACGAACACCGACGCTCCGGACCGGTGTTTCGCCCGCCGGCCGGGAGTCGACCGCCGGGCATGCGGCACGGGAGCGGACAGGTGCCGTGTCCCGGATAGAAAAGGAGAACAGGCCCTTCTCAGCGCCAGGAAGATCCCGACCGCGAAGAAAGGGAGCCAGACAGCCGGGGGCGGCGCCGATCGCCGCCTCGACGACCACCCGCGCATCGGCGGGACACCTCATACACGCAGACTTAAGGTATGGAGATTCGCGGAAATACCGCGTGAACAGTCCTGAGCGGTCGAGACGGGGGAGAACCGGTCTCCGGCAACCGCTCTTCATTTTCGAACCCTCCGGCTTGCCCATCCGGGGAGGAAGTTTCCGGTCGACCTCGTGACGGGCTTCTGCAGGCCTAACCTCCAGGTACGGTACTACGTTAACTTCCTCCTCTCAGTCTTTCATCTGTAGCCCTGCCGGCCGGAGTCTGGAGCAGGACAGTTTGGGCAAGCGGTTCCAGGATTGGAATCGTCGGATGCTGATTCAGCGCCGCGGCAGCATAAACGCAACGTCCTTTTGGAAGTCGTCCTGAATAGGGGCCGCAACCTTCGATACGCGCTTGCCGGTTGCCGGACACGGAGGGTTGCAACCCCAGAGGAGCTCAAGTCTTCTCAAAAAGAGGCGAGCGGGATCTCAACAAAAACCGTTCGCGTGGCGATTGTGAAAGAACGGCACGTTCATGAACGATACGCCGCAGTCTCCCTTAAACCTCAGGGCGAAGATACTGCACCTTCATTCCCGCTCCGAAGATCCTCTGGCTCTCCGCCCCTGCGACGATCCGTCTGGCAAGCGCAACATCGGTCACGACGAAACCGGATAGATCGGTCACGCCGTAATCGAAGAAGACCGAAGAAAGAGGAGTTCCCGGACCGACGATCGTCACCCCTTCTGCATTCTCCGAGAGTTCGAGAAGCCGCGGCATGCTCTTGTCGCCGATGGCGGCACAGGTCAGGAACGCATAATCGCATTCCGGCAGCAGATATTCGCAGGCGGAGTACGGATAATCCCCGTCTTCCGGGTCCCATTCAATGATACTCAGGTCACAGACCGGGGCAATCAGTTTCTCGAGGAACGGAAAATGGCCGACGACACAGACCTTCTTCCCCTTCACAAGGTTCTGGGACTTGATGAACGGGTCTTTCAGCCGCTCCTCAACCCGCTTCTTTTCCGGAATCTCTATCCCTGCACACCTCGCAACATCCGGGTGATTGTACCACGCGTCGATCGCCGAGTGGCCGATGGATGCCTCCAGCAGGTTCCAGGACTTCACGCACCCGGCCACCTCTTTTAACGACTTTCCAATCCTGTTCTCGGTCATCATCGGGGCACGCTGGACATAACCCCGGTATGCTGCAAGACCGATGTTGCCGTTTGCCCCGACATACGTCATCTCCCCCCCGACGACGATGTCGTCGACGACGATATCGTCCGGGATCTGCTCGATCAATGCGTCGTATAACTCCCACATACGTCATATCTCCTGGAATTCCGGAATACTCTCTTTTGCAACAATTCCTCCTCCCCGGAGCTGATTGCGGATATCGAGGAGGACGGAATCGATCGCCTCGATCTTATGAAGCGTCTCTTCTTCTTCTGCGGTCGTTTCGATCACTTTTGTAATCCCGCCGTTTCTGATGACGATCCGCTTGTCGGCACGGAGGGCGAGGAGCGGGTCGTGCGTCGACATGAGGACGATCTTCTCGTTGCCGACGAGGAGCTTGACCGCTTCCCGCCGGTCGATTCCTGCATTCTCCAGCTCGTCGATGAGGATGATCGGGGATGAACCCAGAAGAGCGGTATCGGCAATCATCAGCGACCGCGACTGCCCGCCGGAGAGCTGGGTGACCTTCGTATCGAGCGTGAACTTCTCACCGGCGAGGGAGTTGGCAACCGCAAAACACTTCTCCACGACCGCGGCGGACCCGGCGATCATCCGGCTTTTTGCGTGCATCTCCAGAAATTCCTGCACGGTCAGGTCCATGACGAAGTTCATGTTCTGCGAGAGCTGGGCTACCAGTTTTCCTCCGGCGACAAATCTCTTGTCGGCATCGGGAACCGAACCGTTGATGAGGATCTGCCGTGCGGTCGGCGTATCGCGCTGGGCGAGGCACTCGATGTCCTCAAGCAGCCTGCTCTTCCCCGAGCCGGTAGGACCGACGATGCTCACGACCTCGCCGGGTGTTATCGTCAGCTCGACCATCTCGGGTCTTCCCGTCTTATTCCGTCCGCCGAGAATCGTGATGGAGGAGATTGCCTCATCGGGTCTCTTAACCCGGGAAAATGCCTCAATAAATGCACAGAAGTGGAATATGACCTCCTCGCGATCGAGCCCGAACTCTTCAAGCATATCCTCATCGACATCCTCCAGGATCTCAGGAAGCGTCTTGGTTTCATCGACTCCGCTCAGCCGTATGTTGGCGAGGTAATCGGCCGCAAGGGGGTAGCGGCGGAGGATATCACCGATTGGAACGGCGGAGACCTCGGCAACATAGTCAAGGGCGCTCATACGTCGTCAAACTCCATTCTTTTGACCATCCCCATCTGGTACATCTCTCCGATAAGGGTCTCGCCGGTGCAGTACGAACAGATGGCGGCAGGCATGGTGAACCTGAGTTTGCGGTCGCGAAGCGTCCGGATATCAAGGGCATCCTGCCAGTAGCGGGCAAGCAGAAACGCTCCCTGGCCGGTGATCCCGTTGACGAAGAGAACGGTCGCCGATGCATTGACCTCACGGATATTGAAGGCAAAGACCTCGCGTTCTGCCTGGGAGACGATATCTCCCTTGGTGACGACGACGATATCGGCATACTTCAGCATCGGGCCGATCTTTCTCGGCGTGTTGACGCCGGAGAGATTGTCGATGACACATACCGACAGGATGGCGTTCACGTACGGCGAACACCGGTTGCAGAGGCCTGCACTCTCCGTAATAAGAACCGACAGCCCTTTCTTCATACCCCATTCTACCGCCCCTTCGACATTGCTGACGAAAAAGTGATCCGGACAGATCTTTCCGGCAAAAGCGGTCTGATTGGGTATCTGCTGTTCGTCATAGCGCTGGTGATCGAAGGAGGTGAGCGAGTCGAACTTCACGACCCCCACGCTCCCTTCGGGTAGCCCGAGGGCTGCAATGGTTTTGAGAATTACAGAGGTTTTTCCCGAAGACGGAGGGCCTGCAACGGTAATCAGCTTCATAGCAACCGGTGTTTTGCTATGGGGTGCGGCGGGGTATAATATTTTCTGAAAACAATTCCATTAAGTTAAATATATTTGGTTGAAATTATGATTGTTTAGATATTGTTTCCGGTTTCGACTGCATTAACGCCCCGATGAAATGATACGCCGCAGGCACAGCCGGTGGAACACTGTTCATCCCGATCGCTGCTCGTCGAACTGCTCAAACAACCACCAAAAAAACGTGTATAATCTGCGCGATCGACGATACAATCATGAAATATGCGGCAGTGCTCGAACCACAAGAAGAGGGGGGGTTCACCGTTCGGTGCATTGAGATCCCGGGAGCGACCGGCCAGGGTGAAGCGCTTGCCAACACCAAAGAAGCAATAGAACTCGTTCTTGATGTGCAGCGGGAAGAACCGCACAGGAAGACAGATTGGCATCCTCAAACAAGCCGGGATTGATAGTGAAGAGAGTGCGCCCGGCCCCGGTTCACTCTTCAAGGTTACGCTCTCCGGATAAAAAGAGAAGATCAGATCCTTCTCAGCACCAGCAGGAGCCCGATCGCAAGGAACGGGAGCCAGACAGCCGGGGGCGACTGCTGCACCGCGGCAGAGGCGCTCGCGTTCCCGGCCGGGGCCGCAGCAGCCGCGGAACCCGCGGTGCCGATCGTGATATCGACAACCGCCCACGCATCGTCCGGATTCACACCCCCTCCTTTGACCTCCATCCTCCCCGAGCTAAAGGTGAAGAAGTCCCCGTAGCAGAAGAGCACCCTGTCTCCGTCCGCGACCGGCCGCCGGTTGAAGGCGTCGGTCGAAGGCCTGCCGTAGTCGTCGAGCAGCTCGCCGTTATGAAAGCAGACCCAGGTCTTCCCGGCCGATTTCTCGAGCAGGAACTCGTTCACCCCGTCGAGGAAGAGAAGCTTGCTCTCCAGGTACTTCTTGTCCCCGATCACGTAGGTGAACCCCCGCATCTTCGCCGCGGCGTCCAGCACACCCATCAGGGTGCACTTATCCGGGGTGTAGGTCTTCCCGGACGGCGCCGTGACCGAGAACATCCCCCTTTCGAGGGGCACATTCCCGCGGAAGATGATCGCCTTCCCGTTCTCGGTTGCCGCGATGAACTGGGGTTTTGTCACGTTGCCGGTGCCGAGATCGTTCGTTGCCGTGAGCGCGACCGTATAGACCCCGGGCGACGCATAGACGTGGGCCGGGTTCTGCTCGTTCGACGTGTTGCCATCCCCGAAATCCCAGGCCCACGCCGTCGGCGACTTCAGCGACGTATCGGTGAACGCAACCGCAAACGGCGCCTCACCGGACATCGCATCGACCGCAAACGACACGATCGGCGGCGCGGGCACCGGCACCTCCGCGGTGACGTCGCGGGTGGCGGTCGTCGACCCCTTCGAGTTCTCCACCGCGAGTTTCACCGTGTAGGTCCCCGGAACCTCGTAGATGTGGACCGGGTCCGGTTCGGTCGAGACCGTCCCGTCGCCGAACTCCCACACCCACGCCGTCGGCTTTCCCGAGGAGGCGTCGGTAAACCCGGCGGCAAACGGCGCCTCACCGGACGTCGCGTTTACGGTAAAATCAGCGGCCGGGATCACCGCTTCTCGGACGGTGATGTAACCGGTCTTCGTCTCGCTCGCGGACCCGGCGATATTTTTGACCGCAAGCCTGACCGTGTAGGTGCCGGGCTTTGTGTAGACGTGCTCCGGATTTTTCTCGGTCGAGGTAACTCCGTCGCCGAAGTCCCAGGCCCAGACGCCCGGGTGGGCGGTGGAGGTATCGTTGAACTTGACGGCGAGCGGTATCCGGTCGGCCGTCGCGTTCGCCTCAAAGCCGGCGACGGGAGCCGGAGGCGGCTGGTTCGTGTAGATGCCTATCTCGCTGACCCACTTCCCCGAAGCCCCGACCGCCGACGGGTACTGCGCCCCGTAGTTCCAGTACTCCTCGGCCCAGCACTCCTTCATGTCGGTGTTCCCGAAGACGTGCCAGCCCCAGGAGTTCGTGGAGTTGTCGGCAAAGAAGATCATGCGCATACCCGACGTATAACAGGTATCCGGGTACCCGACCCCCTGCCTGTCGCCGGGCGCCTCGTCCCCGTTGAACCAGGTGATCACCATAGGGCCCTGTCGCGGGTCGGGATGGTAGTAGTACTCGTAGGGGAAGGTCTTCCTCCACCCGTCCCGGCACTTAACCGCAATCATGTCCCCGGGCTTCGCTCCCCCGATAAGGCCGCAGAGGTCGGTGACCGCAGTCCCCATCACGGCTCCGAGATCCCCTTTCTGAAGGATGCTTCCCAGCACGTCCTCGGCCGAATCCCAGGGGTCATACTCCCCGTCAGGATGGGCATTGTTCCAGTGCTCCTCGAGCACCGGCCCCTGGTGGTAGTAGTGAGTCCGCCCGTCGCCGTAGACGGGGAGATTCTCCTGCATCCAGAGATAGTCGACGGTCGTCTCGTCGAGGACGGTCCGGTTGTCGCTCGCGTACCTCACGATACGCAGCTCGGTGGTCCCCGCCTCCGCCGTCACCGATACCGGCAGCAGCGCGACCGCCAGTATCAGGATTACCAGGAACAGATTCGCCGTTCGTGTCATGAAATCATCCCAGGCTCCCTTCGGGCGCCTGGAGGGCGCTCGCCGGCCCGTAAATCATTCCAGTTTACTTTTTATCAAAATAAATAACTTTCCATTTACCTCCGGAGTAGATCAACCATCGGAGAAGTCGATCCGAACGATCGAATGCCGGTTCTGCGGCGGCCGGGGATCGCGCCTGCTGAAGAATACCGCCGGAGGACAGGGCCGTGCGGCGCCGCGAGCGCATACGCCTCTGCACCCGTTTCCGGACGCAACCTGCCCCCATGCGCGTGGAAACGCCGGTGCGGTCATGCTCGCCCGGAAACCTCGTGAACATCGGAGGCAAAGAAAGCAGGCCCTTATAAGAGAGATGGTCCTCCCGGCGGAGGAGACCATGATGCCGGGAGCCCCGGCCCCCGCCTACTGGACGTTCGCAAGACGGCTCTTGAGTTCATCGAGCGTGCAGTGCCGCACCTCCATCAGGGCGGAGACAATTGCGTCCGAAAAGACCAGTGCTGCGGTCTCAAAGAGGGTCCCCAGCGGGGCGAAGGATCCTGAGACCGATCGATACTGCCCGGTAAGCTGGCGGATCTCAAAGTCGTGCGGGATATCCGCATCCTTGAGGAGATCGTTCCCGATCTCAACGATGCAGTCGGCCATGCGGCCGATGTGCGAGTCCGGCGTCGACGTGACGAGACAGATCTTCCCCCCGATCTCCCGGGCGGTCTCGCATGCATCCACGACGGACCGGGTCTCACCCGAGCCTGAGAAGGCTATAAGAACGTCTCCGCGCCCGAACGCAGGCGTGATCGTCTCGCCGATGACGTAACTCTCAAACCCAAGGTGCATGAGGCGCTGGGCGAACGCCCGCGCGACGAGGCCGGAACGCCCGGCTCCGGCAAGGTAGATCCGTTTGGCGTAGAGAATCTCATCGAGAAGCTGACCTGCACTCTCCTGATCTATGGAACGTGCCGTCTCTTCGAGACGTGACGTCATCAGGAGCATGAGAGCTGCGATGTTGGGGCAGTCCGGTTGCATACCTGTCACTAATCCTCCCTCGTTGAATCCACTGTACTACCCGGCACCACATAAAAGGATACGAAACAGGAGGCCTCTCCGCCCGGATTTTCTCGGGGGACGAACCGGCCGCACCGGGAGAATGTAAAGACGGCTACCGCTCCACCGCGAGCCCGAGGACCCCGGTCGCTCCCGAGAAGACATCGCGGGCAATCCCGGCAAGCCCCCGGGCCGCACACCACTCGTCGTAGACGGCGACCTCCCGGGAGAGGAGAGCCCCGACCCCCGGCGCGATGGCGGGCGCCATGGAGCCGGCGAGGGCGACCTTTGCGCCGGGGTTGATGAGCAGCATCGCGGCACATTCCATCGCAGCAAACATGGCCATCGTCTCTACCCGAAGTTCAGGAGGCATCGTATGGTTCACGCCCGCACGAAGGAAGGAGTCGTTTGCGGAGGACTCGCCCCGGTCGATACGGCGAATGGCATCCACGTCGAGAGCGCCGTGCCGGGTGCCCGGCGCAAAGATGCAGGCATCGAACGCACCGGTGATCCGGCCGCCGGTCGAAAGAAGGGTGACGGTGTTCGAACTCGCGTCGCAGACCACGATATCCCCCCCCAGGTCGCGCGAGACCTCATACAGGATCCCGATCTTCTCGGGGCTCGCCTGGTGGGAGTAGGCCTTGAACCGCGAGTCGGTCGGCGATCCGCGGTGCAGCCCGGGGATCACCACGGCCGGAAGACCGCTTGCTCTGATCTCGTCGTAGACCCGGGTGCCGCCGCCGATGTGCTTGCCGGCGCCCTCCCGGGAGACGACCCCCCGGTTCTGGACCTTTCTGATATCGGTGATGGCCGAGATTCCGTCGCCCATCGAGTAGCAGACGGCAATACCCTCGATCTCGTCGAGAGGAGAGAGGCGGCCGAGGTCGCCGGCCGAGAACTGCCTGGCCTCTTCACGGGATATCTTGAACTCCTCGTTTCCGGTGGAGAAGCGCATCGCGGTAGTGCCGTGGTCGATGCCGATAAACATGATAGGTACCTCGTTGCCCTCCGGGTGGAAGTAAGGTTTCGGATCGCCCCAAAAAAAGAGGCAAAAATCAGGCACCGGTGCCCTGGTAGCGTCTCTTGAGATACTCCACCGCGCCGACGACGACGAGACCGGCTATGAAGAAGATCCAGCCGCCGGTCACCATATCCCCGGCCGCGGACCCCGTCTCCCAGAGCATCCGCGATGAGCCGAGCATCAGCCCGGTGAGCAGGGCAAGCATTGCCCCGTGGTAGGTCTCGAGAAGATACTTGAGGGCCTTTGTAAAGAGGAGGAGTCCTGTAACCCCACCGGCGATGTAGGCGACGATCTCGGGGAGGGAGAGGGCCCGGAGCGCCGCAAGCATGAACTCGTACTGGTTAAGGACCAGAGTTATGTAGGCCCCCGAGATCCCGGGGAGGATCATGGCACAGAGCGCCGCCATCCCGGTGAGGAAGAGGACCGGCAGGGAGTGACCGACATTAAAGTGCCCGAGACCCCCGAGGAGGTACCCGCCGCCGATCCCGACGGCGAGATAGGCGAGGGTGGCCGCATTCGGAGAGCGGATCTCAAGGAAGATAACGACCGCAGAGGCGATGATCAGACCGAGGAAGAAGGAGTAGGTCTCGACCGCGTGGTCGGTAAGGAGCAAGAGGATCACCCCGGACATCACGAGGAAGGCGGTGCCGATCCCGGCAAGGAGGACGATGAGGAAGGGGAGATCTATTTTTTCAAGGTCTGCCCTGAGAGAGCCGAAGTCGCCCTTGAGGAGATGTTTCACCGAGGCCGGGTCAACGCTGCCGATGGCTCCGACCAGCCGCTCGTAGATCCCGGTGATGAGAGCGATCGTCCCCCCCGAGACGCCGGGAATGATGTCGCAGGCCCCCATAGCGAGACCGCGCAGGTAGATCCCGGCGTGTTCCCGCAGGTCCGGACGCGGACTCATGACCCAACTCTCCGGGTTCGCATGCGGGCTTCTTCATCGCTGTGGTTGATGGACGCCTGTATGCTGAAAGCGGCCGGAGGCCGATCAGCACCATCACGGATGCATACCGTTCTCAATTCAACTGCTCCTTATCACTTCAGTATAGTGAACTACCCCGCGCCTCTCGGGCGGGGCTTCCTGCTTCATCAATAATACTTGCATCACATTTCTGTGATGTAGCGGTATTACCTCTACAGGCTCAAAGGGCTGTTCCATCCCCACGCGGTGAATGTTCACCGCAGCATTATAATCTCGATCTGCAATAAATCCACAGTATGGACATTCGTGGATTCGATCAGAAAGTGTCTTTTTCACGATACTTCCACAGTTTGAACACATTTGAGAAGTATTCCGGGGATCGACTTTAATGATATTCGTACCAGCACTTTCAGCCTTGTACATAAGATAAGAATAGAATCGACCCCATGAAGCATCATGAATACTCCGATGCAACCCTGTGGAATTACCTTTCTCTTTAAGTCGTTTGATATCTAAATCTTCAATACATACGGTCGCATACGTATCAACGTAGTATCGAGACAATTTGTGAAGAAAATCTTTCTTTTGATTCGTAACATGCTCATACACCTTCGATAACTTACATTCCGCTTTCTTCCAGTTTTGCGAAAACTTCTGTTTCCGAGACACACTCCGATGTAATTTACGAATTTTCTTCAACGAATGTTCATAGAATCGAGGATTCTCAATTACAACACCATCGCTATCGATAGCGAATGAAGTTAATCCAACATCAATTCCAACCGAACGCCCATCGCGTTTCGATGTCAAAACCTTTTGTTCAGTTTGAATAACTACGTACCATTTATCACGAGATCGTGTGATCAAAACTCCTTTTACGGTTCCCGAATATGGTCGATACATATCGAATGGAATCGTACCGATCTTCGAGAATGTAACCGTACCGTGTTCTCTATCGATCTTGAATCCTGATTGGTTGTAGTTAATCGTCCGATATCGAAACGTACTCTTGAACCGAAGTTTACCGATCTTTCGTCCGCGTTTCTTCATTTGAGAAAGAGCACGGATGTTACTCCAAAGTGTATAATTTACCATTTGAAGTGTTTTCGAATACACTTCATTCAGACGTGGATTCTCTTTCTTCAATGTAACAATCCGGGCTTGTAAATTTTGCATTGTTGGAGATATTCCATTTCCCCGTGATGTATTACACTCTTCAAGAAGTTTGTTGTAAAGCCACCTACAAGTATCAAGAGCGTTGTTGAGTCGTAATTCTACGACATCATTTGGATATGCCCGATACTTGTAGGAGGCGATCATTTATTTCTCCGTTTGGGATTCCACATACTCTTTTAAGACATCAAGACTAACTTGTCCCGATGTTGCAAGGAAATACGATGAAGACCAGAATGAATCTCCCCATAGTAGATTCTTTGTTTCCGGGAACTCTTGTCGTAATCTCCGTGAAGATACTCCTTTTATGACATTGACCGCATTAACGAGATTGGTTTTTGGAGTTGCTTTGAAGAGAAGATGATAATGATCTTCTGCGGGTTCTTGTGCAACCACATCAATACCCAATTCGGTTGACAAATCCCATACAATCTCTTTTAGACGTTCTCGAATATCATCGGAATACAACGCTTTCCGGCGATACTTCACTACTATCACCAAGTGATAATAGAGTGCGAAGACCGAATGCGCAGATTTATCAAGTTTATACTTCATATTGGGTATATAATATTATTACACCCAAAAAGTAGATATACTTATCGTAATGACGAAGGGGCTCCGCTTTCATCCCCGGCCTAAAGACCGGGGACTTCTCGCTTCGCCCCTTCAACCCCACAAGTTAAAAGCATTCGTAAAAAACATGCCCCTACGCGGACTGTCCGGTCGTAGAATGGCCCCTGCACGAGTATTGATCTTTCCTATACTCCAGGGAGTCCCGGTTCTTTTTATCCTGCACGTATTCACCGTCCCGGTTGCCCGTCCATCCTGCTCCATCTCGCGGCAGCCGACCCCTGGCTCGTCCTCACCGTTCCGACCGTACGACCGATCGCCGATGGGCAAGACCGTCCATCCAGTAACCCTATAGCGTGGGAGGGAGATTACACTATGATGTTCTGTATCGTAACGGGCGGTGCCGGCTTCATCGGTTCGCACGTCGTCGATGCCCTGGTCGCGGCGGGAGACGACGTGCTGGTCATCGATGACTGCAGCGCGGGCACCGAGAGGAATCTCGCACGGCATGCGGCGGGCGGGCAGGTCACGTTCGTCAGGCAGAACCTGCTCGACGACGGCTGGCAGGAGCACTTCGCGGGGGCCGACCGGGTCTATCACATCGCCGCAGACCCCGATGTCCGGCAGAGCGCCGTGACCCCGGACTCCCAGATCAGAAACAATATCATGGCCACGCACCGAGTGCTCGAGGCGATGCGGGCGTACGGCGTGCCGGAACTGGTCTTCACCTCGACCTCGACCATCTACGGCGATGCCGCCGTCATCCCGACGCCGGAGACCTATACCCCGCTTGAGCCGATATCCGTCTATGGTGCGACGAAACTCGCCTGTGAGGCGCTGATATCGTCGTACTGCCACTCGTTTGGCATGACGGCATGGGTCTACCGATTTGCAAACATCATCGGCGAGAGGAGCGGCCACGGCGTCATCTCCGACTTCATCCGGAAGCTCCGCGAGAACCCGCGGGAACTCGAGATCCTCGGCGACGGCAGGCAGACGAAGTCCTACCTGGAGGTCGGAGGGTGCGTCCGGGCCGTGCAGTTCGGGATCGAACACTCGCACGACACGGTGAACACCTTCAACATCGGTTCCGAGGACTGGATCGACGTTGTCAGGATCGCCGATATCGTCACGGAAGAGATGGGGCTTTCCGGCGTCCGCTACCGGTTCACCGGCGGCGCACGCGGCTGGGTCGGGGATGTGCCCAGAATGCAGCTCTCGGTCGAGAGACTCAAGAGTCTCGGCTGGCGGTGTCCTACCACGTCGGAAGAGAGCGTGCGCACGGCGGTCCGCGCCATGCTCGGATAACGGGGACGCGGCACCCCCTCCAATAGCGACCGGGTCAGGGTTTCAGGCACTATCTGGATTGCACAAGGGTTTACATGAAATACATCATTGTTCTCGGAGACGGCATGGCGGACGAGCCGCTTGCCGAACTGGGGGGCAGGACACCCCTCGAATATGCAGAAAAACCGAATATGGACAGGATCGCCCGGGAGGGCCGGTGCGGGATGCTCAGGACCGTCCCGGAGGGATTTGAGCCGGGGAGTGATATCGCGAACCTCTCCATCCTGGGCTACGACCCCCACACCGCCTATACCGGGAGAGGGCCGCTCGAGGCGGCAAGCATGGGCATCACCCTCCGCGACGGCGAGATGGCCTACCGGTGCAACCTGGTCACGATCCGGGACGGGGTCATGGAGGACTTCAACGCCGGGCACATCTCCAGCGCCGAAGGCGCCGAACTCCTCCGCGATCTGGACGCCGCGCTCGGGGACGTCCGGGTCTATCCCGGGGTCAGTTACCGGAACCTGATGGTCGTGGCCGGGGCAGACGGTGCCCTGACCACCCCTCCCCACGATATCGTCGGTCAACCGGTCACCGGCTACCTCCCGCGCGGAGACGATGCCGGCATCCTCCTCGACTGCATGGAACGGTCCCGGGAAGTCTTTGCCGACCACCCGGTCAACCGGCGCCGCCTGCAGGAGGGAAAGGCCCCGGCCACCGACGTCTGGCCGTGGAGCGGCGGGAGAAGGCCGTTCCTTGCGCCCTTCCGCGAGAAGTACGGCCTTGCCGGCGCCGTGATCTCCGCAGTCGATCTCCTGAGCGGCATCGCCCGCCTCGCCGGGATGGAGGTGATCCGCGTCCCGGGCGCAACCGGGTTCCTCGACACCGACTACGAGGCGAAGGCCCGGTACGCGGTCGATGCCCTTGACCGCCTCGACTTCGTCTACATGCACGTCGAGGCCCCTGACGAAGCCGGACACATGGGAAGCGTGGAGGAGAAGGTGCGGGCGATCGAGCGGCTCGACGAGGCGGTCGGGATTATCCTGGACCGGCCGGAGACGATTGTTGCGGTCCTCCCCGATCACCCGACACCGATACGGATTAAGACTCACACCGCGGACCCAATACCGTTTGCGGTACTCGGGAAGGGGAAGGATGGTGTTGTCGCGTTCTCCGAGCGCGAGGCGGCGAAGGGATCGTTGGGGCTCATGCAGGCGCCGGACCTCCTCACCCTGCTCTTTTCACGGTAAATCGGGCCGGGAACGGGGCGGCATTCTCCGGCACCACCTTTTTGTAGTCCCTGTACACATCACGTACTCAGGTATGAAACCCCTGACGGCAGACAGAATCGGCGAGAGGATACGGGAGATCGAACAACGTATAGGAAGGCTCTCCCCGATGCAGAAAGTCCTCATCGGGACGGACGGATCAGTGACAAACCTCCTCGAGATGGCGACCGGTCACTCCGTCACCATCACCACCCGTCTTCAGGAGGTCATCGGCGCCGACCCGAAGATCGCGGCGGCACTTAATATCGAGCCGGGCGACGAGGTCAACTACCGTGTCGTGGAGTTAAAGGACAGCGTTACGGGAGAGACCCTCATCTACGCGGTCTCCTGCACCCCGCTCCGGCGGCTTGCCCCGGAGTTCAGGCAGGACCTCATGCGGGCGGATATCCCCATCGGCAGGATCCTCTCCCGCCACCGGATAGAGTCGCGCCGGGAGATCACGGACGCCCGCGTCGTCCCGGCCGGTACGGACCTGGCGCGGACGTTCAATGTCCATCGGTGCGAATCGATGCTCTCCAGGAAATACCGGATCATCCACCGCGAAGAACCGCTGATAGCGATTGAGGAGATCTTCCCCTGCACGGCGTTTGCGGACGAGATCCGGGTGCTGGTCGATGCCCCATCCCGGATCCACATCACCCTGCTCGATATGAACGGTGCCTCGGGGAGGGTGGATGGCGGGGTCGGGGTCACCCTCGACGAGCCAGGGTGCGTGCTCGATGCACGGAAGAGCACGGATATCGACGTGCGCGGCGGCGATGAGACGGCCCGCCACAGGGTTGCCGGGGCCGCCCGGGCGGTGAGGGAAGGACTCGCGCTCCCGGGCGGCGCGGAGTTCACGCTGCACGCCTCCGCCAGGCAGCACGCCGGGCTCGGGAGCGGGACACAGGTTGCGCTTGCCGCGGCCGCCGCCCTCTGCCGGCTCTACGACCGGAACGTCCCGGCATTCGACCTTGCGCGGATCGTCGGGCGCGGCGGGACCTCCGGGATCGGCACGGCGGCGTTCGAGCAGGGCGGGTTCATCCTGGACGGCGGGCACCGGTTCGGCTCTATTGGGGGCAAGCAGGAGTTCCGTCCCTCGGCGGCATCACGGGGTATCGCACCGCCGCCGGTCCTCGCCCGGCACCGGTTCCCGGAAGACTGGCGCATCCTGCTGGTGACGCCGGAGGTCGGTGCGGGGGCGCACGGGGGAAGGGAGGTCGATATCTTCCGCACGCACTGCCCGGTGCCGCTCGAGGAGGTGCGGGAACTCTGCCACGAGGTGCTCATGCGGATGATCCCGGGGCTTGTCGAGCACGATCTCGACCTCTTTGGCTCGGCGGTCAATAGGACACAGGCCCTGGGATTCAAGAAAGTCGAGGTAGCCATGCAGCACCCGGTCGTCTCCTCGCTCCTCGAGGCGATGGTGCAGGCCGGCGCTGCCGGGGCGGGCCTGAGTTCGTTCGGACCGACGGTCTACGCCGTAGGGGATACGGACATGCAGGATGCGGCAGGGGCGGCGACGGAGGTGCTCGGGGATGGCGGGGGGTCGGTGATACTTACGAAGGCGAGAAACTGCGGGGCGAATGTGCGGGCCGGGTGAGAACCCATAGTGAATGTAGCGGTGATTCTGTCCCTCGTCAGGTAATTGATAGCATCTGCGCCAACCCTCATGCGCGTATCAAATTACAACCATTTAATCATCAACTCCCGGCTGCAATTCAGGAGAGTTGACGAGAGGCTGCGTTCGCATGGAATGGCTCCAAATTGTTGTGTCCAGTGAGCTGCCACGCCACAGTGCTGGGCGTACCTCTTTGTTAATGGATTCTGCGACCTGCAAACAGAGAACCGTCGATGGTTGCACGCTCTCGATCCAGAGAGCATGCACACCTCCCGGAGGCCACAGCACCCGAAATTGAATAGCACACCTGCACCTCACGAGGACACCACACTCTTTTTGCGGTAACGTGGCTGGGAACGTGCAGGAAGTTGTCGTCTTTATCTTTCAGGATCATGGGCCGAGGAGCCCCCCGACTTGAGTCGGGGGAGGAATCGGCCCCCCGCATATCCCGATACACTTTCACCCCGCAGGGACGCCCATTATGTCGGATGAGCACGAAGAGAGATCTGGTTGCGCCGCAGAAGGCACGAAGCAGGAACCCTCTCCTGTGGATTACCGTTCCATGCGATTGGCGCAAACGACACCACAGTGCAGCGATCTTGCTGCCAGGGCCGCCGTCAACCGGCCTATTGCGGTCCGCTCCCCCGACGCCGGGGGAGAGGTGGAATCGCAAGCCTACAAAGAGCATGATGCCACCCACGGCAGCATGCCCCCGACTTCAGTCGGGGGTAGTTGACTGAGATGACCGAGGGGAGAAGGGAGGATGCAAGCAACAAAGACCATTCAACGGACGACCGAGTCGAAACGGACTCCGGAAGTGAGACGGCATTAATTCTTTTCTGATTATACCCCCTCTCATCAGGATAGAGCAATTTAACCAGAAGGTGCATGGCATATTATCGAATAATCAGACTGCATATTATCGAACAATCAGACTGAGTTGTCCACTTTGCTGCCCGCAGCTACAGATACCATATCTTTGTGAGGGGTTCCCCCAAGTGCGGAGATTCGGCAGTGTAGTAATTTAATGTGGCAGTGGTCATATTGGCGATGCAGAGCATCCGGTACCCGAGGAACGGGTGGATAGCACCATCCAAACACTTGCATCAGGAGATTGTATCCGATCAGGTCGTTGTGGTTGTGAGGATGTATGAGACCTGCGCTCTGGATGATACTCGGGCTGCTGGGTCCATAAGAAGGGGACCAACGTATACCCATCCACGACGTCGGGCCCCTCTGACCTGACGAACTCCCGGAGCATCACTTCTCAAGCAGGACTGATGTGGGTACTGTGAGATCATGAACCAATAGGGCAGTTGGTCACCTCAAAGTCGTCAATGCAACTGGTTTTCACGGCGTTGCCCTCCTGGTATCAGTTGGAGCGTACGATGCTCAGGCCATGTCCAAAAACCCGTAGCAAAGAATTCTGTCCGTCAGGCGCGTGACAGCCCTTCTCGATGAACTCGAGTGAGAAGCACCGCTACAAGTAGGCAGACCGCGACGATGAGCACATTCGAATTCGCAACGCCGAACCAGTCCCAGTCTCCTGAAAATATAGGAAGCATGAGTTTCTCGCTTGAAAATGGCCAGAGATATGGATAACCCGGCGGGGAGTATACCAATACATCTTCAAGCAGATGGGACCCAAACCCAATTCCTGCAAAAGAGACTGCAAGGATAAATTTAACTCCTGTTCGTGATAGGATAAGCCCTGTTCCCACGGCAAAGAGAACGAGGCATCCAATTGTATGAAACGAGCCGTGGAATGGAAGAGGCAACACCAGAAGACCGGAAGCGAAGAGCTCAGGCACTACCCGATGCAGGAAATCGACCGTTATATCGATATCAGGCGCCATCGCGCCAACTACGATAATCCAGGAACGATCTCTTTCCTTTGTTTCTCGCGTTATCATGCCGGCCAGGACCGCGATACCTATTCCAAAAATAATGTGCTCAATGAACATTCGCCCCTCCGGAAGCCTAACCGACTTCCCAAGTGTATTTCCCAAGTTTAAAACATACCCCTCGCCCGGCACCACAAGTGGCAGAGGACATCTCAAAATCTCTCTGCCGGGAGGGGAGGGTCACCCCTCCCGATTCCCCAAGGCGCGATATCCTTGAGGGAAGCCGTATCTACGAATCTGATAGCCGGGTATGGCTTAACTCTCCGCAAACGTTCGTAAAGATACCCCGAACCATGTGGACTTTCAGTTGCTGAATACTTTTGAGATGACATCATAACCAAGAGGATTACTCCCTCAACGGCAAGCACGTTAGCGGGGTTTTACGAAAATTTTTCAACCCAATTTACATCACTCTCAGCACTTCTTCCCAACGGGCAACTGTTGATTCAAAAGAGAAATTCTCCTCAACAAACTGCTTTCCGCTCTTTGCGATCAGGTCCAGGTCCGGGGAATCCAGCGCCCGAATAACATTCTCTGCGATACACTCCGGGGAGTTGTTCTCCATGATAAATCCGGTTATCCCATCCACAATAACGTCTGGTACCGCCCCAACCGCCGTCGCAAGCACCGGAGTTCCGCAGGCCATAGCCTCAAGCATGATGTTCGGGAGCCCTTCGGTGTAGGAGGGGAGGACGAGGAGGCGGAGCTGGTTCAGGTACCTGGGGAGATCGTCGCGGGAGACCCAGCCAGGGAGGTCGACGCGGGCGGCGACCCCCCCTTCCCGCAGGGAGGCCGAAATCGCCTCCCGCAACTCCCCGTCCCCGCCGATAAGCACGCGAAGATCCTCCCGGTTGCCAAGGAGGAGGAGGAGGGCCAGGGCGAAGTTCCGGGCGCCTTTCTCCTCAGTCAGCCGGCCGATATAACCGAGGAGGGGAGGGCGGTCAGGCAAGGGCGTGGTGATGGTGAAGGTCGTGAAATCCAGGAAATGTTCATGGGCAATGAGGATTTTGTGGCGGTATTTCTCGAGGTTCCACTCGGAAATTAGCAGTGAACTATAGACAATAAGTTTATCGGCTAGGATGCGGTTAATCTCTGAAAATAGGCGGAATATCGCTATTATACCGCCATTTCCAGATTCCAACGATTTTAAGTCGGAACCTGCAAACAACAATATGGCCGGTTTTTGTGTGATTTTTGCAGATATTATTGGCAATACTAACGATTCTCCACCTATAAAGAACAACCAACTGTCGACATTTTTTGCCATTAGATACACGGACATAGAAATTCTTATTTGCGTAATGGCATATGATATGGCCCTACCGAATAGGCTTTGTTTCAATTGATGATATATATTTACTGACTGAATTCTGGTGTCTATGTTGGCAATTTTTGATCCGTCGTTTCCGGTTATAACATATAGCAGATTATCTGACTGTTTTAGTAGTATATTTATGAGATTCGACAATGGTTCGACTCCAGCTCGGGCTATTGGAAATGTTATTACTCCAATTCTTCTCTGTGTCACAATAATCACGTCAGATGAGATCTAAATAAACGCTCTCTGTTTTATCTGAGACTGTCTCCCAAGAATACTCTTTCGAGAGTATTTCTCCAGTCTTGCCAAGTCTGTCACGAAGCGATTCTGAGTCGCACAGACACGAAATTTTCTCAGCGAGGTCATCAGGATCTCTGGGGATTGTCAACAGGCCATTTATACCATCTTTAACAACATCGGGAACTCCTCCCACACTCGAAGCTACCACAGGTAAACCGCTAGCCATAGCCTCTAGATTTACAATCCCAAAACTTTCTGTTAACGATGGCAGAACAAACAGATCTGAAGCCTTATAGTAAAGAGCCTTGGATTTGCTGGTAACGAATCCCAGGAATTTTACATTGTTCTGCAGGTTTAACTCTTCCGTCAACCGTTTCAAATCTTCTTCGATGATACCTTTTCCTCCGATGAGCAACAATGTGTTCGGATGCTGTTTCACAACGTGAGCCATCGCCGTTATTAATACGTTAGGCCCCTTGTGCGGGTGTAGCGACCCCATATAAAGCAATATCTTCTTTTCCATGGGTAAATTCAAGATGTCCCTACATTCACCTTTAGATTGAGGAATCTGAAATTCCTGTAGATTTAAGCCATTGGGTATGATTACTATTTTATCTCGATACTTTTTCAAATTCTCCGATACATCTACAAATGATTTTGAAGGTGCGATATTTATGTCGCTCTTGGAGAGAAGCCAATCACAGATTAGATTGTTGTATAAGAACACCCCTGCTCTACGACGAAATGTACCAAAGCCTCCAATCCACTCTGCGTGATGCGTAATTACAAACGGGATGTTCTTCCTTTTGGCGTATATGGCACCTCCTAGCGGGGCGGGGAGGCCACCAGCGTGCGAATGTACAATATCGAGATCGACGCTTGAGAAAAACGGTCTAATTAAATGCTTTAAAGCAATGGAGCCCTGGCCAACCGTAAAATTGGACTTGTACCGTATTACCGATATATTACCATATCTAGATAGGGAGCCATCCTCATTTTGTGCCGTAGTAAACACATAGACTTCATGGCCCCGTTTCGCCATTTGAACTGCAAGGTTATATGCGACTATTCCAGCCCCTCCTGGAGAGGACTGCTTAAGAATCTTCCCTGTAATTGGGTTTTGATATGGAAACATGTCTATGAAATATCCAATCCTCATAGTCCGCTCACCGGGTAGATCCACACATTCGCACTCTGATTTCCTCCCATGAAAATATCAGACATTTAACGCAAACATAAACAATAACCGAACTTGATTCATTGGTCTAAAACTTTCCACTGGTTCGCATGAACCAGTACCGCGCAGGATTTTAAGAGTGATCTCTGGTGCACATCTCTCGCCAATGACCGCAGGGTCATGGAGTTTAATAACCATAGGTTCGCACAAATCCTCAGCAACCCGTTTATTTAGCGAAATCAGAATACATTTCTTAGTTCTATTTATGATTCTTTTGGGCAGAGATCTTGATACCGACTTTTTTAAGACGTATTTCCCGGTCATATCATTGGTTTTGAAAGGATCCTCATGCGTCCATCCTGCTCCCTGCTTTGTCACCGACAGTTCCAAGACATGTCCCATCGGGCAACTGGCGGAATAGCCGGGAACTTGCAGACCATATCCCGTGGTAAGTCCCGACCTGATCTCAGGCACAGCCGCAATCATGGTGAACCCCTCCCGGCTGCCGCAGAACTCTTCGTAATCATCACCAACGAGTTCAAAATCAACCCCGACGTCACGAGCAGCAGCCCGAGGATCAGCGCCGCAAACCCCCCGGTGAAGACGATATAGTGGAACTGCCCGATCCGGTAGTACTCCGAGAAGGTGTAGAACTCCGCCCCGATCCCGAACAGCGTGACGAAGAGCCCCGAGATCCCGAAGGAGAGGAGGGGCCGCTTGTACCCGATCAGCCCCACGATCCGGGCGAGCACCCCAAAGCCGTGGGAGACCGGGTTCTTCTTGTGTTTGTGGGGGACGTCGTAGGTGACCGAGATCGGGACCTCGGTCATCTTCAGGCCGAGAGGGGCGAAGTGGGCGATCATGTCTGACTCGATGTTGTAGCCCTCCGACACGAAGGTCAGGTTCTCAAGGGCCCTCCGGGAGAGAGCCCGGAAGCCCGACTGGGAGTCGGTGGTCGCGAAGGTCCCGCCGTCCACCGAGAGGTTCGTGAACCCGTTGAGAACCTTCTGCCCGGCGATGCGGTACTTCGGGATCTCGGCCTGGATCTCAAGGAACCGGGAACCAATGACCAGGTCGGCCTCGCCCGCGAGGACCGGGGCCGCCACCGCCGGGATCTGGGCAGGGTTGTGCTGGCCATCACCGTCGAGCATCACGACAGCCTCGTAGCTGAGGGCCCGGGCCCAGGCGAACCCGGCCATCATCGCCTTCGCCTTCCCCCCGTTCTCCGGCATCTCGATGACGTCGGCACCGGCGAGCCGGGCGATATCAGCGGTCCGGTCAGCCGAGCCGTCGTCGACGACGATGACGTGGTCGGCGTGCTGCCGTGCCTGGAGGACGACCGATCCGATCACCAGGCCCTCGTTGTAGGCCGGGATGACCGCGGCGATGTGATCCCCATGGTAGCGGGATTTCGCTGCCACATGACTGGCTGCCTGAACTCGATCTTCAGCCAGTTGCGACAGGGCCACACTCTCCGCGCTGGATAACTGCCACTCAAACTGCAGAAAAAACTCCTCCACACGCTGCTCTTCCTCTGGTCTGTCACTGCCCAATGGATTGAAGAAAGTGACGGCCCCATTTCTTGATAGAAACGAGCGAAGAGGGATGGAAATCTCCTGGCAGTTGACCAGCGACTACACTATTGTTCAGTATATAAATAACTTTCTGTCAATCAGATCAAGAGACTACTGAGACAATCAACGAGGGAAAACATGGGTTTTCACCCGGAAGTTATTCAATCCAGAGTATCGAAAGCACTTTCGGCCTCGGATCCCGGGCAGATTTTAGGTGACCGGCAGATCCCTGCACTATACAACACCTTCGTTCCACGGAGCAACCATTTAGAAGATATTTGACAGTGTGCCCTTGTCTCAGTGGGATTGCATCAACCCCCGGCAGGCAGGATAACCGGGAAAATAAAGGCTTGTGCAACCGGCTTGGAGATTTCCGTTAATAATCGAGCGATTTTCCATGTTGGGCCAGAGTCTACTGGTTCCTAGAAGGTGGTGTATGCCAGTCGTAACGGTATCTGCCCTGCTCCAAGGGGGCAGTCGGAGTAGTTGCAGGAATGCTAGCTGCTACCAGTCAACTACCCACCCCTAAAGGGGTGGGCTTCCTGCCTGTTTGGTCGTGAAACATCGACAACCGTCGTCGCCGGGGTGACACTCGTGCTGGCACACCGCAACCGGATAACCACAAGGCGCGAGAAGACTTTGGGGCAGTCGGCCCGGGTGTGGATCGTTTCTTCAAGACAGACAGGACATGTCTGACGATCACAATCCGTCTCAGATTTCCGGTCATAAAGACAGGGAAACTCAGGATCCAAAAGGGTGTCGCCATACACTATCAGTTGGGGATATACTTCAGGGGCGCAGGTATTAATAGTCAAACGGTATCTACCACACTCCAAAGCGTGTAGGGAGTTGGAGGGGGAGGATTGAGTCGGGGAACCGTCTTTGTAACCGACGCACAGATGCGGAGTTCTCTTGCGGTAATTAGGTCGCTTGGGAAACAGGGATTGGATGTAACTGCAGGCGAGGAGACGAGATATGCAACAGGTGCTTTTTCGCGATACTGTAACCGGAGGCTGGTATATCCCTCACCGAAGAGAAAGGAGGAGCAATTCATAGAGTATCTCCTTGAAACCCTGAGATCAACGGAGACCGATGCGATATTTCCGGTTGCCGACGCCTGTTTAAAACCCATTATCGATCACGAAGAGGAGATCTCCCGGTACACCCAGATCGCCCTGCCACCCCGTGACATCTTCATGAAGGGCTACGATAAAGGAGTGACCCTCCGTATCGCCCTCGACAACGGCATTCCATGTCCGCGAACATTCTTCCCGGAGAATCCGGACGACGCAGCCAGGATCGCCGGGGAGATCGACTACCCGGTCGTCGTAAAACCCCGGGTGAGTTCAGGTAGACGGGGAGTAAGGGTCTGCAGAGATCCGGAAACTCTAATCCAAGCGTATGCGGCCTCAGCATCAGAGTTTGGCCCGGTGGTAATCCAGGAATTCATACCCTATGGTGGGGAGCTTGGGGTCTACACCCTCCTCAATGAGAGATCTGAACTACGTGCAGTGACCGTCCAGAGACGGATCCGTTCCTACCCGATCTCCGGTGGGGCAAGCACCCTCCGGGAGACCATTAAGGACGAACGCTCCCAGGCAGCTACGGAGATCGCCCTCCATCTCCTGAAGGCAATGCGATGGTCCGGGGTTGCAATGGTGGAGTTCCGGATCGATGCCCGCGACGGAAGCCTCAAACTCATGGAGGTGAACCCCCGCTTCTGGGGCTCGCTGCACCTCTCGATCCTGAGTGGTGTGGACTTCCCCTACCTCCTCTACCAGATGCTCAGGGATGGAGATGTCGAACCGGTTCCAGATTATCAGGAGGGAGTGGAGTGTCGCTGGCTCCTTCCTGGGGATATTCTCTGGTACCTTAGCGCCCCAAAGACTTGGCAGAACCTCAAAGAATTTCTCAGGTTTAACACGCCGGATGATATTCTTTCGCTTCACGATCCTGGGCCTACACTGGGTTTCGTACTTGCCACAGCACGCTACGCACTTGACTCTGAGATGTGGAGATTTGTCCTGAGACGATAACATGTGGATCAACGCACTCAGTATCGACCTTGAGTTCTGGTGGTGCAACGAGTTCCTGACAGAGTATCTGCCCTCGGATCGAGAGGATATGTTCAAGGAATCGTTGCGACCGATCTTTGCACTACTCGGCGCATTCAACGTTAAGGCGACGTTCTTTGTCCTTGGCGCCGTCGCAGAGAAATATCCTGAGGTCGTCCACGAGGTCTACCAGAGCGGTCACGAAATTGCGTGTCACGCCTACTCCCATAAACCGCTCTACTCGATGGACCAGAGGGAATTTGAGGGAGAACTCAAAAAATCCCTTGAACTGCTCGCCGACTACAACCCAATCGGATTCCGGGCGCCATCGTTCTCCCTGAACAACAGGACAAAGTGGGCGCTCGAGACGCTAGAGAAGTACGACTTCCAGTATGACTCGAGCATCTTCCCGGTGAGGACGCAACTCTACGGTGTGCCAGACGCACCTATTGGTATTTACCGGCCTTCCAGGGATGATATCACCGTCCACGATCCTGAAGGCTCGATCATCGAGTTTCCTCTCTCCATAGTCAAACTCGGCATAAACATCCCGATATCCGGGGGATTTTATCTCCGTGCCCTTCCAAAAGAGTTCCTCTCCTGGGGTGTCAGCAGGGTAGCCTCGAAGAGACCGGCAAACATCTATTTTCATCCCCATGACCTCTATCCGGGCCCTCCTCCGCTTGAAGTGCCATTTGTATCCCGTTTCATTACCTACCACGGTGTCCATACAGCACTTGGTAAACTCATCGTGCTCATGATGAAGTTCACATTCATGCCTATAGGAACGCTTCTCGATGAACTCTCACTGCTGTCCCAGGATGCACGAGTCCCGGCGCCGCCTGCCATCGCCCGTAGGTAATATGGACAAGGATGAACTGACTTTCTCGCTGCTCCCCAAATCCCCGATACGGATTCAGCTCCCCGATGACACCAGTCATCGGCATCTGACTCGCTTAAGAGAGCAAATCCACGAAACTGGTAGTCACGGTGAGGTACTGCAACATCCGATTCAGGTTATTCTGCAATCGCAGTCCTGGAACCAGGGTGGTTGCGACACCAGCCGCAACCGGGGATACCCCCCGATGAGATCCTGGATACATGGATACGCATATATACCACGCTGCGCATCCAGGGTTTGCTTACTGCTTTACGCGCATCAAGAGGGAAAGGAGTCATTTGTGATGGATTGGGCTGAAAAAAGAGTATTGGTGACCGGGGCCGGGGGTTTCATCGGTAGCCACCTGACAGAACATCTGGCCGACCGTGGAGCAGATGTGCGGGCGTTTGTCCGCTACAACTCAAGGAACGACCTGGGCCTCCTGCGGCTGCTCCCTGAAGAGAGGCTAGACCAGGTACGTATCCTCATGGGCGACCTGCGGGATGCAGACGCCCTTCGCACCGCTGTCCATGACGTTGATATCGTCTTTCATCTGGGGTCGCTCATCGCCATTCCCTACTCCTACATCCACCCGCGGGAGACGGTGGAGACGAACCTGCTCGGCGCACTCAACGTCTTTGAGGCAGCCCGGGATTCTGGTGTCGAGAAGATTGTCCACACCTCGACGAGTGAGGTCTATGGGACTGCACGCTATGTTCCGATCGACGAGGACCACCCGCTCCAGGGACAGTCCCCCTACTCTGCAAGTAAGATCGGGGCCGACAAGGTGGCCGAGAGTTTCTACCGGGCCTTCGACGTCCCCATCGCCACGATACGACCATTTAACACTTACGGCCCGCGGCAGTCTGCACGGGCTGTGATTCCGACCATTATCGCACAAGCACTGGTGCAGGAGGAGGTAGCACTTGGTGCAACGTATCCGACGCGGGATTATACCTACGTCGACGATCTGGTGCGTGCGTTTGTTCTCATCGCCGAATCTCCAAGAACGGTAGGGGAGGTAATAAATATCGGATCAAACTATGAGGTCTCGATCGGGGCCATTGCTGAGAAGGTTGCATCGCTTATAGGAAAAGAGATCGAGATCGTCGTCGAGAGTGCTCGCCTGCGACCGAAGAAGAGTGAGGTAGAGCGGTTGTGGTGCGACAACACCAGGGCACGGAGCCTCGTGGGTTGGTCTCCTTCTGTGCCCCTGGAGGAAGGACTTGTGCGAACAATTGCGTGGTTTCGGGAACATCTGGACCTTTATCGGTCCAATCACTACGTGACCTGATATGAGAGCAGTTATTCTCGCCGGCGGCAAGGGGCGGAGACTCGAACCCTACACGACCATCATCCCCAAACCACTTATGCCCATTGGGGATAAGCCGACCCTTGAGATCATCCTCCGCCAACTTCAGGGACATGGCGTCAGGGATGTGACGATAGCGGTGGGGCACCTCGCCGAACTTATCATGGCATTCTTCGGTGACGGGAGCAGGTTCGGGCTCTCGATTACCTACTCGTGGGAGGAGAGGCCGCTTGGGACCGCAGGATGCCTTGGGCTCATAAAGAACGACCTTGCTGAACCGTTTCTGATGATGAACGGTGACGTCCTAACGACCCTGCCGTTCTCCAAGTTTATGGACTTTCACCAGAGGAGCGGGGCCGTTGCGACGGTGGCTCTCAACAAGAGGAATTACTTCGTTGATTTTGGGATCGTGGATACCGACGGGGACGAGAACATCGTTGGGTATACCGAAAAGCCAGGGTTTGAGCATTTTGTGAGCATGGGCATCTACGCATTTGACCCGAAAGTCCTCGAGTATATTCCGTCACACGAATACATCGATTTCCCGGACCTGATCAAGGTTCTGCTGGCAGCAGGTGAGACCATCAAAGCATACAAATACGACGGCTACTGGCTGGACATCGGAAGGTTCGACGACTACAAGAAGGCGAATAACGAGATCGCTGCACTCCACGGGACACTGGGTGTTGGGGATGAGTGAGACGGCATGGAAGATCCCTCTCTCCGATATCGTGATGGACGATGATGAGATCGATGCAGTCAGGGATGTTCTGGTGTCAAAGTGGCTCTCCATGGGGCCGGTGACCGAGGAGTTCGAAGCAGCATTTGCCCGTTACCTCGGCGTAAAGCATGCGTTTGCGGTATCGAGCGGGACGGCGGCACTGCACATCGCACACGCGGTGCTCGGCATCGGGAGCGGTGATGAGGTCATAACGCCATCGCTCACGTTTGTTGCAACAGCGAACTCGGTCCTCTACTGTGGAGCGAAACCAGTCTTTGCCGATATTGTCGGAACAGATAATTTGAACATCTCATGGGAAGAGATCGGGGCGAGGGTCTCGCCCCGGACACGGGCGATCACCGTCGTCCATTACGGGGGGTATCCCTGTGACATGCAGCCGATCCTGGAGGTCGCTCGCGATCATGATCTCCGGGTCATCGAGGATACGGCGCATGCAGTCGGTGCGACCTATAAGGGGCGGAAGTGCGGGACAATAGGGGACATTGGGTGTTTCAGCTTCTTTGCGAACAAGAACCTTTCTACCGGCGAAGGGGGCATGGTCGTGACCGACGACGACAAACTTGCCGAGAAGATCAAGGTCCTGCGCTCGCACGGCATGACCACGATGACCTGGGACAGGCATCGGGGGCACGGGTATAGTTACGATGTCACCGATCTTGGGTATAATTACCGCATCAGTGAGGTCGCCTCCGCGCTCGGCATCGTCCAGCTCCGGCGCCTGAAGCAGAACAACGCGCGACGGAAGCGTATCGCTGACCGGTATCGAAAGGCGCTTGAGGGGACCGAAGGTATAGGGTGCCCGTTCGGCGGGAGAATCGATGGTGAATCCTCGCACCATATCTTCCCGGTAGTTCTCTCCAGGGACCTCCCAAGAGCCGAGCTTCAGGCGGAGATGAAGAAGCGGGGGATCCAGACGAGCATCCACTATCCTCCGATCCATCTCTTCACTTACTACCGGAGGCTTTTCGGGGATACGCGGGGGTCGCTCCTGAAGACAGAGTTTATCGGGGAACATGAAATGACGTTGCCGCTCTACCCAGGCATGACCGAGGAGGGGGTGGACTGCATCTGCACCGCTATCGACGAGGTTACCCCGGCCATCCTGGCAGAAAAAAAGGTTTCCAGATGATGAGATGATCGCCGATCTGCACATTCACTCCCGCTGTTCCCGGGATTCTCTTATGGACCCCGCCAAAATTGTAAGTATTGCCAGGAAGCGGGGCCTCGCCGGCATAGCAGTAACGGACCACAACACCATTCGCGGAGGCATCCTTGCCCATGAGGCAAATCGGGACAAAGATTTCCTGGTTGTCATCGGTGCAGAGATAAAAACAGAGTACGGCGACATTCTGGGCCTGTTTCTCGATGCGGAGATCGTAGCACGGAAGTTTGACGATGTAGTCAAGGAGATCCGGGCCCAGGGCGGCCTTGCTGTCCTTGCCCATCCCTACCGGCAATATCCTTCACCCAGATCCCTGATGGAGCAGGTGGATCTCATTGAAGTATTTAATAGCAGGTCACGGCGTCGCATCAACGCGATCGCTGCGACGCTTGGGCAGCCCTCCGGAAAACCGGTGACCGGTGGGAGCGATGCACATGTTTACACTGAGATCGGGAGGGGTGTTACAATCTGCGCAGGCACAGACCTCGAGAAGGCGCTCCGGGTTGGAGAGACTACAGTGAGGGGGCAGGAGTCAAACTACTACATCGTGCACGGGTTGAGTTACACCATCGAGAAACTCAAAGGCCTGACCAGGGCCGGGAAAGGTGGCAACAGCGGGTTTATCTGCTAGTGCGAGATGGCGCCTCCGGGCAATCTGGAGGATGATGCTCCACTCCTCCCTCGACCAACACCAGCAGGGGGATGGCCCGGCCGGGGCTCTTCACCCGGGGGAGAAGATTATATACGTGCTGCGATCACTGCACCCTGTCCATTGTCTTGGGGGAGAAATAATGTTAGCGCGGTCTCGAGCATACCTGAACGTCGAGCGGATCGTCGATACACTGTCTGGAGAAGACTTGGAGGATGAGAACCACATCCTCGACTTCGAGAACCGTTTTCGCGATTACATCGGGGCAGAACGGTGCTATGCGACAAACCAGGCCCGTGCAGCCCTGCTAATAGCGTTACGGGCTTTGAACATCTCTCCGGGCGACGAGGTGCTTGTTCCTGACTTCACCTACGAGGGGGTCGTCGACGTCATCCTGGAGTCCGGGGCGACCCCGGTTTTCGTCGAACCGGCACTTGACGACTTCAACGTCCCGTCAGGGCATTTTGAAGAGAAGATAACAAACCGGACAAAAGCGATAATTGCAACGCACCTCTTTGGAATCCCATGCGATATCGCGGACTTACCGGCCATTGCCAAGGATAACGGCTGCTCTGTCATAGAGGACTGTGCCCAGTGCCTCGGTGCGGAGTTTGAGGGGAAGAACACCGGGATATTAGGAGATTTTGCTATTTTTAGTTTTAACTACGAAAAACACCTCACGACTGGCGAAGGGGGGATGCTGGCCGTCAACAATCCGGCCTTTTTCGAAGATGTGGAGCGGGTCATAAAATCCTGCATGCGTATGCCGCTCTACAATGAGAAATGCTACGTCTACGGCATGCTCATCCAACATATGGCCACAGAGCGGGCAGTCTACAAAACAGACCTTCTCGCATACTTTGGTCAGAACTGCTGCCGGGCCGATCAAGAGATCTTCGGTCTTATAGATAACCTGGTACAGAGGTGCGCAGCATGGGAAGACATTCAGGATGCTCTTCTCCCATACATCGAACGGGAGATCGATAAGACCGGTTATGTACCGCCCCATATGAGGAACGTGGTTGTGAAGAAAGCGCTCTTGCGCGCAGGAGAGGTCAAGTCAAGAGTCTTCCGCCCGCCCATCAAGAGAATAGGGTCAGGTAACTTGCTGATGGGCGTTCCAAGGGCTCTCGCGGGGTTTTGGGGATTAAAAGACCTTCAGGCGGTAAACGCGATCCGGAACAGGAATGCCCACCTCATTTACGACGCCATGCAGGATAACCCGTCCTTCTTACTCCCGAAGGTCTCCCCAGGTAAGGTTCCCGCATTCCTGAAATGCAACATGATAAACCAGACCAACCACCCGCTCTCCGCAATCATCAGGAACGCAAGAATCCGGGGATACGAGATGGGGAACATCCAGTGGCCAAGGCCGGTACACCTGCTTCCCCGGTTCCGGCACGTCGCGTCACGACTGAGAGATGCGTTTCCCGTAACCAGTTACCTGACCGGGCGAATCATCAATATCCCAGTCCACTGCGGCGTGACCCCGGATGATATCGAGGGTATGACTGCCTGCCTTGCGGGGTTTAGCGACAACACCAGGCCAGGTAGGGAGATATAGCAGGTTGTGTGGTGGCAGTGACTTATGCAGTTTGAGTACACTGATTCAGTCTCTCCCGGCACCTGGAGATCGTTTCTTGATGGCAGAGAGAACGTCTATTTCTTCCATACCCCCGAGTGGGCGAAGATCATGAAAGAGGCGTTCAACTATCGAGTTGCGACAAGGCTATACCATACCCCCGAGGGCGACATACTCATCCCGATGATGGAGTCGCGACGGTTCGGGTTTTCCTTCTACCAGGCCGTCCCCCACGGATACGGCGGTATTTTCTCATCTTCGGACGCCTCCGACAGACTCCTGCTGAGTGTAATCGCCAGCATGGCCGGAGGGAGGCATCTTTCCCTTGATATCGCGCTGCCGCCAGGCGCCACGTTGCAGGCTGACGGCCTCCCCCGTATCCGGAAGACCCTATCCCAATGGAATTATACACACATCGTGCGCCTGCGGGGGCCTGGAGGTGCGGTGGAGGAGAAATATAACAGGCATGTGCGGCGGGATATCAGGGTTGCCGAGCGGAACCATGTCGAGACCGTCCAGAAAGATAGTCTCATGCAGTTTCGACAGTATTACGCCCTCTACGAGAGGAGAGCAAGAGAGTGGGGACATCGAATACCACCCTATTCCCTAGATTTCTATGATCTCCTGCACCGCTACGGCCGCCCGTATGTCCAGGTGCGCCTGGCAGAGATGCACGGTGCAGTTATCGGAGGTCTCGTGACGTTCGAGTACATGGATACCATGTTCACATGGAGCAACGCAGCCCCGGAAGCGTCCCGTTCTTTCCGCCCAATTCATCTGCTCCTTCACGATGCCCTACAGTCTGCTCAAGAGAAGGGATACTCACTTGTAAACCTCGGGGGAAGCGGGAATCTGCAGGGAGTTCAAAAATTTAAAGAAAGCTTCGGCGCCACACGGGTCGACCTTGAAACTTACCGTATCGAGTCCCGGCTGGCCCTGCTTGCTCAGATAGGTCGGAAGCCGCTGACCTCTACAAAGCAGTGAGATCCGTGGTTTTGCGTCAAGAGGATCGCGCCAGATTCCCAGGAGCCAGCACTGTTGCTCTTAAGTAGTACGATCTGTAATTGTTTCTGGACCTCATCTCTCTGATTCGAGTGGAGATCATACCTTTGGGGAGACCGACGAGGAGAGACCTGATCACAATGTGGATCTCTCTCAATTCACCGTTCCATCTGCCGCACTCACCTCCTCTGCGTACTCATGCACACGGTAACTATCGAGTCGCCACCAGGGGGTGGATCTCCGTTTGCCTATATCGAGCAGGTGGCCAGTGCGTCCATCATCACCGCTTTGGGCTACTCCCATATTCATTTCGGTTCCTATGGCGGAGCGATCCTCTGATCAGCGTCTATTGAGACGACCTGCGGCGATGCGCACGAATATCGGGGAGACCATACTGAAGAACTCTCTTTTATCGTCAGGTGTCAGTAAAATCCGGTAAATATAGACACCATACAGACCAGTGAAGAGAACTGCAAGTACATATGGGTGAATCATGTCCCGCAACAGGAAAAAAGCAATTATAAGTACTGTGATGACCCCAAACGTTGTTATGATAGTCGCGGACTCGATCCGTATATCAAAGACATGATGAAGTACCCAGAGTATCAGCACTGCGAGTATCGTGTACGATCCGACCGTGCCGATAGCCGCACCGGTTATACCCAACAGGGGAATGAGCGTCACGTCGAAACAGACGTTGGCTCCCGCCATCACGAGGGTCGCCTTTGAAGAGAGCCCGGGCCTGTTCATGGCGCTGATGGCCGGTCCAATGGATGATACCGCTCCGAATACAATCATCCCATACACGAGGATAATGATGACTGGCACGGCCGGCAAGTAAGCAGGGCCGAAAACGAACGTGATAATTGCCTCGGAGAGACAGATGAGGACAAGGCCCACCGTCGAAAGAAGGATCAGGCAGTACCTAATTGACCTAGTTATCACGGCCTCAACTGCATCTCGAAGACCTTTGCTGTAATACTCTGATATCGCGGGGTAACTGACCGTGGAGATCGAACCGGGGAGCGAGAGAAAGGCCACCCGGGCTATTGCGAACGCAACCGCATACCAGCCGACATCAGCATCCGTCAGCATATACCCAATGAGGAGAGTGTCGGTATAGGTGTTGATTAGGAAGATCGCACCTGCGATGAAAACCTGACTCCCAAATGTCAGTATCTTCTTTGTTGTCGCCCAGTGGTCGACAACCTGGAGGCTGAAGTGCCGGCGGGCGACCGAGATGACAAACGCAAACGTCCCGATCTCGGTCAACAACAGTGCCAACACTGCTCCGGCCGCACCAAAGCCCGAAAGTATGAATAGCGTCGCCAGCACTATCAGAAGGAACGAGCGGAGTATGAATCGGAACGAGTAGGATCTCATCTCCCGCAGCCCGTTCAGGAGGCTGAGGAGCGTAGTGTTGACGACAGAGAGCGATATAGCAGGCGCAATAATCCGGATAAGGCCAGCCAAATCCGGCATCCCAAAGATCTCTGCAATTTCTCCTGAGAAGAGGAAGAAGACAAGACTGGCTACGGTACCGAGCAGGATTGAATTGATAACTCCTGTGGTGACGATGGTGTTCAGCCGCTCCTGATCGTCCTTGTAGTCAGCCACGTACTTTACGATCGTCTCCGGGATGCCGATGCCCGCGACCAGCGTAGATACGGTGAATAGAGTCAGCGTAAGGGTGTATAGCCCGAAGTCCGCTGGACCAAGCCACCGGCTCAGTATGATGTTTAAGAGAAAACCAGAGCCGAGAGCGACGATCTGACTGACAAACACCCAGCTGATATCGAATGCAAACTTGGAAGAACCCTTCATATGCTACCTGATCCGACCCATGGTGACATCTAATACATCGCTGGCATTTATACCAGAGTTCTGTTCAAGACTGCGGGAGCAAGAGATAGCTGTAATCCAGTATAAAAGATAGGATCTGAAGGGTGCCTGACCAATCTTCTGTTTAGATACGCTGCGATACCCCTAGCATCCAGACGACTACAGGCACAACCTCCGATCGTCCGACCCGCATAGTTTTCCTCACCACTGGCAGCACCCTCAGCATGCTTCATGATTACATGGCTACAAATATCCACATCGGTTCACCAAGTTTACGAGTTATTGAGCACAAACAGGCTGGCTGAACCTGATTCATACACCCTGTCATACTCTTCCCTATCGAGTGTTCTCTCCGGGTCATGCGTTAACCGAAACATCCCATCGTAACAGATAATAGTATGATCCCTGATATAGTCCCGTACCAGAACTGTGCTTATTCCATGCGAACGATAGGCCCCCTCGATGAGCATCTCGTCGATAGGTATGATGAAATCTGGATCTGAGGCGACGTAATTCACAACCCGAGCATACCTGTCCGCCCCGACCGGGCCAGCCCGTATGCTATCCACCGTGTCAAATGCCCGCAACTCCGACTTCGTGAATCCGGTTCTTACGGCACTGTTCGGTGAGAGAAACGGATTGTCGTTGTTTGCTGCCGGGCTTGCGATCATGGCAAAGACAAAGAGGCTGATGCATGCAGCAAACAGGAGCGTAACCGTTCTTTTGCGGGACCGCCCTATAACCAGTAGTAGCGATGCCGTGAGCGGGACAGAGAGGAATATCTGGGCGAAGTACCACCACCTGTGCTCGATGAACGAGAGCCCCGTCACGAGCGGAAAGAAACCGAGGGCAAGAATGGTGATCCCCACCACCCCTAGGGCAAAACCATTCCTCTCCCTTCGTGCCACCAGGTAAAAGATGCCGACGAGACTCAGAGCGAAGAAGAGGAACATGCCAGTGTTGTTAAAGATCTGTTCTAGAACCGGCACAAACTCGTGATAAATGTCGATAACTCTTGGATTCTGGACGAAGTAGTCTTGGGAAAAACCCTGCCGGATCAAGTCCAAGAGAACTGCAAAATGCCCTGAGACAAAGTACCACCACCCAAGCATGGTAGCCAGAAATAGTGAGGCCAGAGCCAATGTAACAGGATACGCTTCCGTGCTGCCGTCTCTCCTGATGTGGTCGTAGAATCTACATGCACCCCACGTCAAATAGAGCACCAACGCCATGCATGCTGCTGTGATGGTGTGTGTCAGGATGATGGCAAAAAGGAGGATGAGCGCAAGGTTTCTAGCCCAAATTGGGCTGGTAGATTTTAGTTTGAATAGAAGATAGATGACAAGGGCCATAAATACCGCGGCGAAGGCATTAGGGATCGACACGACACCCATGCTGATCTGCTGGTTTGCGGTGATCAGCATGAGCCCGCCCAGCAGCCCGATCCGCTCATCATTGAAGAGGGCCGTTCCAAGGGAGTAGATGACCAGCGGGAAGATTACAAGCTGCGCCAGGCTCACTGAAAACATCGTCGCGAGCCTATAGTCCAATCCAGCCAGGAGCGAGGTTCCGGCAATCTCCAGGTGGAAGAGCGGTATGTAGGTGTACATGTAGCCTTGGGGAATAGTATGGAGATCCAGCATCTGTAATACAAACATCTTGTGCGCCCAGGGGTCAGATTGCATCATACCCGGGATGATCAGGATCTGCGACCACACCACCGATATTCCAAGGAGAATTACCTGCAACAGAATCTCGGACGCCTTTCTCCGACATGGAAGGAGAGTTTCGACAGCGATGACACCAGCCATGAGCGAAGTCAGGATGAAGTAACCAGGCGGCCGCTCATACTGAGAGGCGCGGAGGTAGAGCACGGCGATGCTCAACACATAAAGGGCTAGGAAGAGAATGAACAGCACGGCGGAGAGCCGATCCTTACCGGGACTCACTCCGGCGAGCTGCGGTCCCGGAAACGCCGATTGTGCATTCTCCCTGATAGCAAGCCAGAGCAGGCAAGAGAGGAGGACAAGGACACCGGCAAGCATGTATACCAGGCGTCCAGTAGTGAGCGCGAGGTAGATGACAAGGATAACCGAGGCGACGATGCCGAGGTAGGCGAGGGCCTTATCTAGATGCACGCGGCGATCAACTCCCGAGCCCGTCGATGATGGCAGTGGATTGCGCCACCACCCGTTCGGAGGTGATCTCCGGTTCCACGCACTCCCTAGCGACCCTAGAAACCGGTACCGGGTTCCAGCGCCCGAGGACATCTAGGATAGAGATTACGATGTCTTCCAGGGTGTTTGATGCTAAGGTAAAATCAGTTTCACCATCCCTAATGAAGTCGGGCACAGTACCCACGAGTGCGGCGAGTGCGGGCGTGCTGCAGACCACAGCCTCGATACTGAGGCTCGGAAGCCCGACTGTATAGGAAGGGGGCACAAGCAGCCTGATGCTGTTGGGATCAGGGGAGAAGTCCTCGTGTCGGTTCCACCCCGCGATCATCACCTGCCCAACAATGCTATTCTCGAACACCCGCCCGACGTTCCCCACCACTAGCGGGGTTCGTTCATCCGTAAGACTTGACAGAATCCCAACGGGGTTGGCGGTGGGGCGCAGATCCGATCGCTCGATCGGAGAGGTAAGCGGTCCAACAGCAATCTCTCCCGTGATAGTCCCTGCGTACAGTTCAGATCACCTCTCCCGATAAGCGCCGATAGGCGCTGTAGTCCGTCCACCGTACTCCCCAACTACATCCTTATAGATCCCAACATAGCGCTCGGCAACCCTCGACCAGTCGTAATCATCAACCCTGGCCGCTGCCGCCCGACCAATTCTCTCGCATGCAGCATCGTCTCCCAAGAGCAAGAGTATCCTCTCACCGAGCCCAGCCGCGTCTTCAGAACGGAATATGATCCCAGTCACCCCGTCCTCAACGATACCGGGGTGGGACATATCTGACGCGATTACGGGTTTGCCGAACGCTGCGGCCTCAAAAAGGGGAGAGGGCTGACAGTCCCATCGGGACGGGACGACCACTATCTTGCACTGCCGGTAGCAGCAGTATTTCTCCTCGTCCGGCACGAAACCGAGAAAGGTGACGTTCCTCTCAAGCCCCAGGTCCCGGGCAAGTCTCCGGAGTTCGGGTTCCTGGGGCCCTTTTCCCCCGATACAGACCCTGAGGTCTGGGAATGCCTCCACTACGCCCGGCAAAGCCCTCAACAGAACATCCGCACCCTTCAGCCGGATGAGCGTGTTGATAAAGACGATATCTGGTCCTTCCCCCGGCAGGAGAGAGAGAAGTGGCGACCGGAGCCGTTCGAGGTCAAGCCCAGCGGCAACGACGTGGACTCGACCGTTTTCCGGCGTGCGGAGAAGTTCACTGACTGATGAGGCATCTACAACAATTTCGGGGGCACGTGAGAGTACCCACCGTTCGTTCAGGATGAAGAAGGTGTGGAAGATGTATGAGAGAGCCCGATCTAGCGGGCGCATATCCTCACGGTAGTATGCAATCTCTCTCTCCAAGACGCCAAACGCTGTCACGAGGGTGGGGTAGTCGCTCCGCAGGAGCATGCATGCTGTGGAATAGGGATACTGGGTAGAGAGCACATGGACAATATCAGGCCCGATGGAGCTGACTGTCTTTGCCATCCTGTAGAGCACTAGAGGATGGAAATACGGGAAGGAGAGCAGATCGCCCTTACGGAGAATGTGATAGGTAAGCCCGTCTTCCTGCCGTGTAGCGTTTACGCTACCCATAGTGATGAGATGCAGATCGATATCATCATGCCCGGCAAGGCGTGATATCAGTTCTGATGTGTAGATGTTTGAACCTTTATACGATTCCATCTCTCTGGCATATTGGCAGAGAAGGGCCACTTTCATGGACATCTCCCTTCAGGTTATGGTACGCCGTCCGAGTAAGGTCGTTAACTACTCAATCATACGGTGCAAGAACGTAGTTATCATCATTGCATATATAGTTTCACGTATAAATCGGCAGGCTGAATGAAAGAGCGCACGTCCCGGATCGCTGTCCAGGATACCCGGAAAGCGGGAATGAGATCATGCAGGATCAACTGGCAATCCAAGCAACATCGACGTTATTGGTCCATTTATGAGAGAGACTAACCTTGATGTTGTACTCACCGAACACCAAGATCTGACCCTCTAACAGGTCGTAGATCTGCATTCCGTAGTCGCCAGTAGATTACAGTTTACAACCTCGCAGCCATGGAGGAGGCCCAATCCCTCGATCGCGAAGAGATCGGTTTGAGTGTGATTGAACCAGTGTTCCCTGTGGACCATCCTTATCGATGACGGTAGCAAGGAGACACTTCCTGAGAATATCCAATCCACAGGCTTTCGCTCATATGTCCTCACGCTAAGGTTTGGACGGAACGGACTGCCATTGAAGATCAATTTCGCATCAGTTTACTTCAACACAAGTATGGCCCCAAATGACAAATATGTCAATTTGAAGAATAGATTTAGCCCTAAAACGCCCCAACCCCTATTAGATCACACCATAGACCCGAGCTACGACGAGGAAAGTATTTTCAACAATTCAGTTTCTGATCTGCGCAGCCTCATAAGCGTTTGGGATATGCTCCACCAGTAACGTTCACGAGAGCGGCAGAGAAATTTCCGGCTAGCAACCGGGCAAAATAAAGCAGGAGAGAGGGAGATATCTCCGCTCCCGGTACAGGCGTTAGAGCGAGGAAGTCCTGCCGAAGAAGAAGTCAGCGAGCAGGGCAACGTCGTTCCAGTCCACAGTGCCGTTTCCGTCAAGGTCGGCAGCCGTGTTGGGGGTGGTCTTCCCCTGCGCCATCTCGGCAGCGACCGTCACGTCGGCCCAGTCAACACTGCCATCTCCGTTGAGGTCTCCCCTGACGGGAGCCGGGGTGGCGCCGACGACGATCTCCTTGCTCATAACGTTGTTGGTCTCATCAGCCTCGGCAATCCGATCGATATCATCCACCCAGGCTTGGACGGTGTGCGTCCCGGAAGTTGCCTCCCAGATGGCAGAACCACTCGGACCGCCGTTCGCGGTCACGGTCACCCATTCACCAGGTGGGATCGCAGAGGTGTGGCTATCCGACCAGACAGTAAGACTGTCGTCCACGAGGAAAGCAACACCGGTGATGACTCCCGCAGGCGCGGGGGCAGTCCCCTGATTCTTGAGGGTGGCCGAGAACGTCACCGCACTCCCGGTTGCCGGACTTGCCGGGTTCCAGGAGATGTCAGTCACCACGAGGTCCGGCTTCCCGGAGGGAGCCGGGGTGGCGCCGACGACGATCTCCTTGCTCATGACGTTGTTGGTCTCATCAGCCTC
>NZ_DAXW01000015.1:0-129 GCF_002506585.1 Methanoculleus sp. UBA430
GAAACTCACGTCTGCGAGGCATGATACTCTGGTCTGGGATGTTGTTGTAGTGGGTGCAGGCCCCGCAGGAAGCGCCGCGGCGCGGGCCTGCGCAGAAGAGGGACTCACGACGCTCTGCATCGAGGAGCA